>CAVSWF010000008.1:0-34410 GCA_963731645.1 uncultured Thermoleophilaceae bacterium
TCTCCACCCCGGCCCTGGCCGCCTCCTCACGCGCACCGGCGACCATCCGGTCAGCGACGTCGACTCCGTGGACGTGGCCCTCCGGCCCCACCAGCCGAGCGAGCTGGACGGTCGAATCGCCGAGCCCACAGCCGATGTCGAGGGCGCGGTCGCCGAGCTCGGGCTGGTGATCGGCGAGCGCCGCGTCGCCGTGCGCCTTTGCATTGGACACCACGACCGCCTGGAAGCTCTGCCAGACGTCGAACAGCGGGCCGTTCCAGGCCTCCGTGGCCTCGAGGTTCTCGGGGGCGACGTTCACGTTCGCCATGCCTCGTCGAGTCTAGTCCGGGTCTCGAGCTGCGCATAGGCGCGTTCGGTGGGCGTCCGGCAGGGGTCCTAGGGTCCCCCCCGGCGTGACGCACGAACTGGAAGATCTGGGCGCCGAGTGCGGGGAGGTGATCCGCAAGACCACCCTTTCCATGCTCTCCGAAGCGGAGTCGAAGGCGCGGGCGATCGAGCAGGCGGCCGAGCAGCGCGCAGCGCTCGCCGCTGAGGCGAAGTCGAAGGCGCGGCGCCTCGGACGGGCCGCCCACAAGCGGGTCGAGCGCGCCCTCGAAGCCGAGTCGAAGGCCCGGGCCGCGGAGGCGGCCGCGGCGGAACGGATCGCGCGGGCAGAGGAAGCCGAGTCCAAGGCGCAAGCGATGGCAGAGGAGGCGGCGGCTCAGCTCGAGCGCGCCGCGGAGGCCGAGCCGAGGGCCAGGGAGATCGAGGAGGCGGCTCGAGTCCGGGCCGAACGCGCCGTGGAGGAGTACGTGTCCTCCGTTCGCGAGGACGTCAAGAGAGCCCGCAGACAGGCACTGGATGCCGCCCAGACCCGCGTTGCCGCGATGATCGACGCCGCGGAGAACGAGGCGGCGCAGATCCGCAAGCGAGCCCACGACGAGCTCGCGCACAGCCGCCGGCGCGGCATTCAGGAGGCGGAGCGAACGGCCGAGCGTGCAAGAGCCCGGCTCCTGAAGTACGCCGCCTCGGCGGAGGAGGACCTGGGCGCGCTGATCGCCGGGATCAGGAAGGACGCCGGCGCGGCGGAGCAACCACGACCGGGAGCATCAAACGCTCGCACCTCCCGGTCCTGGGGCCAGCGGGCCGCTTGAAGGTCCAGGTCACTGGTCCTGGGTCCAGACGGTGGGCCACGCCGCGCTGAGCAAGTCCGCCAGCAGGACCTCCTGTTCCTCGCTGGTGCGCTGGTCGATGTCGCGGATCACCGGCGTGAGGCGCGCGGTCGCCCACGCCGGGTCGGTCGGCCAGGGCTCGGGTCTATCGGGGTCGCGGCTATTCCACACACTCACCATGCTCGCGTGCGGCGGCCACAGAGTCCATACCGCAGTTGCGCGATCCTCCGGGACTAGGCCAGGACGAGGCCGTCGCCGATGGCCTTCGCGACGAGCTGGGCTCGCGACCGGGCCCCGACCTTCGTCATGGCGTTGCGCACGTGCGTGCGGACGGTGTCGTGGGCAATTTGCAGCTCGTCGGCGATCTCCGGTCCACTCCGCCCGAGAGCCACGAGCCGCGCGATCTCGAGCTCGCGTTCGGTCAGTGCCCCAGAGTCGGATTCCGAGCTGACGTCGCGCCGGAAGCGACGCCCCCAGCGCGAGGTGTGCAGCGCCACGAACAGAACGAGCCGGTGACCTGTCACGACCTCGACGGTCGCCGCCCACTGAACCGATACGGCGCTGCCGTCGGCGCACTCGAGGCTCGCCTCACCGGTGAACTCCCTGGCCGCCAGCGCGGCGGCCCACTCCTCGGGCGAGGCGATCGGCCCGCCAACCACGAACTGGTAGATGGGCCGCCCGAGCAGGGAGTCGCGCGAACGGCCCAGGAGCTGGACGCACGCGCCGTTGACGTCGAGGAGGTGCCGGCGCTCGTCGAGCAGCAGCATGAGGTTCCGCGACTGTCGAAACGCCGACGAGAACAGGCCCGACCAGCCTTCGCGTTTCGGGGTCGCTGCCATCGCATCGAGAAGCAAAGCACCGCTGGGGTCAGGTCTAGGATCGCCGAAGTATCGAGAGCATCGTCTTCCACGACCTCCAGCAGGGCGGCCGCACGAGCGACCTGCCGTACCTCCGCGGGCTGGCGCGCAGGGCCTCCTCGACCCTGGAGCTGGGAGCGGGTACCGGCCGGGTCGCGCTCGAGCTGGCACGCGCTGACAGACCTCTGGGCCAACGAGCTCGACCGGGCAACTGATCGAGGAGCTCGCCCTCCGGGCCGAGGCTCGTGGGCTGTCGGTCACGCCCGTCCCGGGCGATGCGACCGAGCTCGACCTCGGCCGGCGCTTCGACCTCATCCTCGCGCCGATCGGCTTTGCGCAGACCGTCGGCGACCAGGGCGACGCGGCGAGCGCTCCTGCGCGTGATCGCGCGCCATCTGGCGGCGACCGGCTTGGCCGTCGTAGCGACCGTCGACGTCGACGAAGTGCTGCGCGAGTGCGCGACGCCTGCGGCCCCCGAGCGCCGAAGCGCGCTCGCGGACGGACCTTCGTCTGCCAGCAGCTCGCCGCGACCGAGACCGAGGACGGCGCGCAGGTCACCTGGGAACGCAGCGTCTATCGGCGCACGGCAGGGGGCGTGACAGGTCGCGCCGTCGAGCCCGCCGTGCTGACCTACCGCCGCTTGAGCCCCGAGGACCTCACCGCCGACGCCCGCGCCTGCGGCCTGGACGCGTCTCACGTCCATCTCGACCCCGGCGATGAGGCGAGCCTTGGCTCGACCTACTGCGTGCTGCGCCAGTTAGGGTCGAGTTAGCGCGCCCGAACAGCTACAGGAGGTACCCATGGCCGACGTCAAGCCCATCCCCGACGGCTATCCGCAGGTCACCCCATACCTATGCGTGGAGGGGGCCGCGGACGCGATCAAGTTCTACGAGAAGGTCCTGGGAGCCAAGGAGCGGATGCACATGCCGGGCCCCGACGGGACGATCGGGCACGCCGAGATCGAGCTCGGTGATTCGATCGTCATGCTCTCCGACGAGGCCCCCGAGATGGGCGCGCGGAGCCCGAAGACGGTCGGGGGAACGCCGGTGCTGATCAGCGTCTACGTCGAGGATGTGGACGCCGTCTTCGACGCGGCCATCGCGGAGGGCGCCACCTCCATCCGCGCGCCGGAGAACCAGTTCTACGGCGACCGCAGCGGGCAGTTCGAGGATCCGTTCGGACACCACTGGAGCGTCGCGACCCACGTCGAGGACGTGTCGCCCGAGGAGATGGAGAAGCGGATGGCGGAGGTCATGGGCGGCGGCTGACCGCCTCGGCCGCGGCGATCGCACGCGCGGCCAGGATCAGAGTGAGGTGGCTGAACGCCTGTGGGAAGTTGCCGACCTGCCGCCGACGGCCCACGTCGTACTCCTCGGCGAGTAGGCCGAGATCGTTGGACAGCCCGACGAGCCGCTCGAACAGGGTTCGCGCGTCATCGACGCGGCCGTTCAGTGCGAGCGCGCTGACCAGCCAGAACGAGCAGGCCAGGAACTGGCCCTCGTCGCCCGCCAATCCGTCGTCGGTCTCCGCCGTCGAGTAGCGGGACACGAACCCGTCCCGGCCAAGCTCGCGCCAGACCGCGTCGATCGTCCCGGTGACGCGCTCGTCGGAGCCCGGCAGGAAGCCCACCAGCGGGATGTTCAGGACGCTGGCGTCGAGCTCGCTGGATCCGTAGTACTGGGTGAAGGTGCGGCGCTCGCTGTCGTATCCGCGCTCGCAGACCTCGGCGTGGATCTCGTCGCGGACCTGCTTCCATCGCTCGACGGGCGCCTCCAGCTCGAACCGCTCGGCCAGTCGCACGCCGCGGTCGAACACGACCCAGGCCATGACCTTCGAGTACGTGTAGTGCCGCTGTGGGCCGCGCGCCTCCCAGATCCCGTCGTCCGGGTCGCGCCAGATCGTCCCGACGTGCTCGATGATCGCCCTCCAGCGGGGCCACAGTCGCTTCTCGACCCTGCCGAGGTGCTCCGTCCCGAGGAACACGACCGCCGCGACCTCGCCGTAGACATCGAGCTGGAACTGCTCGGAGGCCGCGTTGCCGACCCGGACGGGTTGGGAGCCCTCGTAACCGGGAAGGTCCGGCAGCTCGAACTCGGTCAGGCGCCGCTCGCCGCCGACCCCGTACATGATCTGGATGGTCGTCGGGTCGCCGGTGCCGACGCGCAGCAGGAAATCGCGGAACGCCAGCGCCTCGTCCGTGTATCCGGCGGCAAGCAGCGCTTCCAGCGCGAGCACCGAGTCGCGCAGCCAGCAGTAGCGGTAGTCCCAGTTGCGCTCGCCGCCGATGTCCTCGGGCAGCGACGTCGTCGGTGCCGCGATCACCGCGCCCGTCGTCTCCGAGGTCATCGCCTTGAGCGCGATCAGCGAGGTCAGGACCTCGTCGCGATAGGCGCCCTGATAGTTGCAGCGGCCACTCCACTCCCGCCACCACGCCTCCGTGCGCGCAAGCGCGGAGTCGGCGTCCTCGACGGGCGGACTCTCCTCGTACGAGAGGTGCCAGGTGAGCGTCAGCCGCTCGCGCCCGCTCTCGACCGCGACGAACTCCGCGATCACCGTTCCGTCCTCCACCTGCAGCGGCAACGGCGTGCTGAGCCGAAACGCGTCGGGACCGGCGGTGGCGATCGCGCCGTCCGAGGCGAGCTCGGTCCACGGTCTGATCGACCCGTAGTCAGGGCGCAGCGCAAGCTCCATCCGCATCGGGACACGACCTCGCAGCCCCTCGACGATCCGCATCACGCGCGGCGGCCCTTGAGCTCGGCGCGGCATGAAATCGATCACTCGAACCGCGCCCTCCGAGGTTTCGAAGTCGGTCTCGAGCACGAGCGTGCCGGGCCGGTAGCGCCGAGAGATCGCCTGGACCTGACCGGCCGGCGCGACGAGCCAGCGCCCATGCCGCTCATCCCCCAGCAGGGCCGAGAAGCACGAGGCGGAATCGAAGCGAGGGAGGCACAGCCAGTCCACCGCGCCGGTGCGCCCGACGAGAGCGGCGGACTGCAGATCGCCGATCAGGCCATAGTCCTCGAGGAGCATCGGTGGCGCGAAGCCTCTCACAGCCCGCGCACGCGGGGTCCCGGATCACGGTAGGCTCGCCGGCATGGCGCCCGAGGCCGCACCGGTGCGTGATCGCCTACGACGGTTCGGAGGTTTCGAAGGCCGCCGTTCGCCACGCCGGCGAGCTCTTCGCCGGGCGTACGGCGGTGCTGGCGACGGTCTGGGAGCCGGGGCTGGCGGCGATACAGGTGGGCGTACCCGACACCTTCGGGGTGGGCTCGCAGCCGCCGGATCTGGCGACGGTCGAAGCGGTCGACCGCCTCCAGCGTGAGCGCGCCTCGACCGTGGCCGCCGACGGAGCCGAGCTCGCGCGCTCGGTCGGGCTGGTCCGCAGAGCCGGAAGCCGTGCCGGACGAGGTCGACGTGGCGGACACGCTGATCGCCATCGCGCGGGAGCGCGGCGCGGCCGTGGTCGTGGTGGGCTCGCATGGGATCTCAGGGCTGCGCTCGCGCCTGCTCGGGAGCGTTTCGCGGAAGGTGGTCGAGCATTGCGACCGGCCGGTGCTCGTGATCCGCGACGACAGCCACTAGGAGCTGCGAGGTCAGCCCAGGGCGACCCCCTCGACGCTGCTCGAAGGCTTCGGATCCGGCAGGCGAATCATGCGGAACGAGTTGAACAGCCCGAGGAGGGCGGCGAGGATCGGGATGAGCAGCGCCACCTGAAGGGCGATGGGTCTCGCGTCGTCGTTGATGCGGATGATCTCGTCCTGAGTCGCTTCGGGTTCGTCCGCGAGCAGCTCCTCGAGCCGGGTGTTGCTCATCACCTGCGCGTCGTCCTCGAGCGCGTCGGCGACCTGCTGCTGTTGCGCCGGCGACAGCACCTTGCTCGCCTCCGCCTTGTTCGTGAAGGTGAAGGAGAGCGTCGCCAGCATGATCGCGCCCGCGAACGCCAGGCCGAACGACAGGCCGAACGATCCCGCCGCGGAGTTCACTCCGGCGGCCTCGCTCACGCGCTCCTCCGAGATCGGCGAGAGCGTGTAGTTGTTCAGCTGCGAGACCAGCAGGCCCAGCCCCGACCCCGCGATGAGCAGTGGAACGACGAGGGCCCAGCCGGAGTCCGCTCGCGGCACGATCGGGAGCAGCAGCACCAGTCCCGCGGTGAGGAGGCCGAACCCGACCCGGATCACGCTGCTCGGGCGCCGCTTGCCCGCCCTCCTCCCCGCCAGCAGCGCCACGGCGAACATGCTGAGCGAGAGCGGAGCGATGGTCAGGCCGGCTTCCATCGCGTTGTACTCGAACACCATCTGCAGGTAGATCGGCAGCGCGATCATCGTGCCGCCCAGCGCGATCTGCTGGGTCATCTGCTGCGAGATCCCGAACCTGAAGCCCTTCGACTCGAACAGGCCCGGGTCGATCAGGGTCGGCTTGCTCTCGCGCTTGCGCCGCATGAGCCAGCGGACGAGCCCTCCAAGGCCAACGAGGCCGACCGCCAGGAGCGCTCCGACCGACTCGCCGCCCTCCTGCCACACCAGGATGCCCAGCACGAGGCCGCCCATCCCCACGACCGACAGGACGGCGCCGACCGGGTCGATGCTCCGGTCTCCCGTGTAGGGCACGTCGCGGACCAGATTGATGCCGGACAGCACGATCGCGATCACGACCGCCTCGAGCATGAACGCCACCCGCCACGACAGGTAGGTGGTGATGAAGCCGCCGATCAGCGGCCCGACCGCGGCGGCTATGGCGGCCGAGGCCCCGACCAGGGCATACACCTTCGTCTGAGCCGCACCCTCGAAGTTGCCGTGGATCAGCGACTGCATCGCCGGCAGCAGCAGCGACGCGCCGATCCCGCCCAGGAGCGCCCAGAAGATCACGATCGCGATCAGGCCCTGGGCCAGCGTCATCGCCACCGCGCCGACGGCGTAGCCGAGCAGCCCGAGCACGTACGCCCGCTTGCGGCCGAAGAGATCGCCGATCTTGCTGCTGATCAGGATGAACGCGGCCGACACGAGCGCCTCGAGCGCGATCGCCGACTGCACGCCGCTCACGTTCGTGTCGAGATCGCGCGACGACCGCCGAGATCGAGACGTTCATCAGCGACGTGTCGACGACGAGCACGAACATCGCCATGGCCAGCAGCAGGGGTAGCCGTTTGCTACGCGCTGGCGGCGCAGGAGCGCCGGTGGAAGCCGACTCGGTCAGAGCCGTGGCCGCTCGAGATTCACCGGCGCGAGTATGTCCTGTCGGCACCCCCCTGGCAAGCCGGGCGGCTAGTCCGGAGGCGCCATTGAACACCTGCACGCTGGCGTCCTCGTAGTACGGGCGCCACGCGCGCACGCACCCTGGATCGTGGAGGGGCCGAGCAGCTCGTCGCCGGTCGCCCTGATGAGCACCACCCACCCGGCGCGCGCCCGAGCCTCGATCCCCGCGCAGGGCTCCTTGCGCGGATCGCCTCGACCTTCCGGGCCAGGTCGTTGCCGGCGAGCATCGGGATCGCCTGCGGGACCGAGTAGATCGGGCGCCCGTCGGCCGCGGGGCCGTCGACGAACAGCCCGACGAGCGGCGCGTCGAGATAGGGGCTGCGGGGGTCCAGCCCCACGCGCGCGTGGCGCTGGACCAGGTTCTCGGAGGCAAGGGCGAGCGCCCCCGCGACGGCGACGGAGCCCACCGCCAGCGCCGCCAGCGCCGCCGGACGGGACACCCGGCGCCACGGAAGGCGCGCGGCGAGCAAGGCGAGCAGCGCCCCCGCCACGGCGCCGGCGAGCGGTCCCCAGGCTCCGGCGTGGCGGGGAACGGCATGTCGAACAGCTGCCAGACGTTCAGGCCGAGGCTCACCGCCAGGACCGCCGTCCATACCTGCGCACCGCGATGGCGGGCATCCCGTGCCGCCAGCGCGACAGCGAGCGTCGCCGCCGCCACACCGGGCATCAGCAGGCGAGGCGAGCCGTGAAAGCATGCGCCGGGGTCCGCCGCCGAGGACGGGGCGCCGGTGCAGGGCGCGAAGGTCCACAGAAAGGTCGAGAGCGCGGTCACCGCTCCGCCGATCACCACCGCCCGTCGCCGGCGCAGTGGTGGTCTTCGTGCCGACCGCGAGAGCGGCGGCCAGCAGCGCGGGCAGGAACAGCCCGTCGCGCTTGCCGCCGATGCAGGCGGCGCACAGGCCTCCGGCCACCACCAGCCAGACGAGCGCGGGGAAGTCGGTGTTGGGGCCGTTGAGCTGAAAGCTCGTGGCCATCGGCGCGGCGCAGAGGGAGCCGACCGCCAGCGCGGACGGCAGCGGAGGGACACGCAGGCTCCGCAGTCCGAGCCAGCCCGACAGGGCCATCAAGCAGAACAGGATCGCCGGCCAGATGGTGATCCACACGAAGCTGCGGCCGATCCCCGAGCCCCAGCTCAGCAACACCTCGTTGGTCACCGGAAAGGCCCCGTAGGGAAACCCGGGGAGGATCGGCAGCACCGAGCCGGGGGTCCCGTTTCGGACCCACGCCAGCACCTCGGGCAAGTGGTACGAGTGGCTGTCGAGGTCGAACGCGGGATACCTCAGCAACCAAGCCCCCCAGGCGAGGGTGGCGCCCGCGAGAGCGCCCGCCGCCAGCCGGTCCCGCGGCGACAGGGCCGCCCCTGGTCGATGAGGGGCTGGGACGCGGCAGGCACGAGGCGCCATGTGGCGAGCCAGGCCCCGGCGGCGCCGGCGAACAGGGCGACGGCGTTCGTCCCGAGCCCCACAAGCCCGAGCGCCAGCGCCTCGATCGCCGCGGCCGAGGCGGCCAGCGGGGCCGCCGCCACCAACCGCTCGAGGGCCACGTCGGTGAGCCGCGAAGCGGCACGCGCTCCAGCGCCGACCAGCAGGACCGCGGAGGCCACGAGCAGGAGGTGGTGGATCAGCACCATCGGATCGCCTGGCCCCGCACGGCACCCGAGCCTATTCGCGCGATGATGTGCGCATGAACACTCCACCTGTCGTGTCTGAGCAGGAGTGGCGGGCCGCAAGCGCCGAGTTGCTCGCCAAGGAGAAGGAGGCGACCCGCGCGCGCGACGCGCTGGCGGCCGAGCGCCGCCGGCTGCCGATGGTCCGCATCGAGAAGGACTACGCATTCGACGGACCGTCCGGCCAGGTCGGCCTGCTCGACCTGTTCGACGGACGGCGGCAGCTGATCGTCTACCGCTTCTTCTTCGATCCCGGGATGGAGAGCCATCCCGAAGCGGGCTGCGTGGGCTGCTCGATGGTCGCCGATCAGATCGGCCACCTCGCTCACCTCCACGCTCGCGACACCTCGCTGGTGCTCGTGTCCGCCGCGTCGCAGCCCGAGATCGAGCGCTATCGGCAGCGGATGGGCTGGGCGATCCCCTGGTACACCACGACCGACGGCTTCTCCGAGGACTTCGACGTGCCCGAGACCTTCGGCCTCAACGTGTTCCTCCGGGACGGCGACCGCGTGTTTCGCACCTACTTCACGACCGGGCGCGGGGTCGAGGCGCTCGGCAGCGTGTGGACCTTCCTCGACCTGACGCCGCTCGGGCGCCAGGAGGAGTGGGAGGACTCGCCAGAGGGGTATCCCCAGGCGCCCCCGTACTCCTGGTGGCGTCTCAACGACGAGTACTGACCGCAGCCGCCGTGTAGGCCCCCGGATCGAAGCGCCCGACCCGGCGCTTGAGCTCGGGCGTCGACCACGGCCAGTTGAAGCTGTTGTTGCCGTTCTTGTCGAAGAAGTAGCTCGAGCACCCGCCCGTGATGTACACGGTGCCCGCGAGGGCGCGTTGTAGCTCGTCGTTGTAGCCGCTCTGCACCTCCGGGCGCACCTCGAGGGTTCCCCAACCGGTGTCGCGCAGGCTCGCGATGGCGTCGGCGATGTGATCGAGCTGGGCCTCGACGACGCTGAAGGCCGAGGAGTGCCCGGTGCCCAGGTTGGGCCCGAGCATCAGGAAGAGGTTCGGGAACCCGCTCACGGCGGTGCCGAGGAAGGCCTTCGGGCTGCCTCCCCAGGCGTCGTCGAGCCTCCGCCCCTCCCCGTCTCGCACCTGCTCCGCGATCGGCATGTCGGTGATGTGGAACCCCGTGCCGAAGATGATCGCGTCGACCTCCGCCTCGGTGCCGTCGGCCCCGATCACACGATCGCTCTCGACCGCCGCTACCGCGGTGGGGTGGACGCTGACGTTGCGCCTGGTGAGCGCCCGGTACCACGAGTTCGAGAGGAGCACCCGCTTGCAGCCGAGCGTGAAGTCGGGCGTGAGCGCGGTCCGCAGCACGGGATCCCGGACCGCCAGGCGCAGGTGGGCCAGCCCCACCCGCTGGAGCCCGCGCAGGAGCGCCGGGTGGCGAAACCCCAGGCCGAGCGTCTCGAGCACCGAGAACTGCAGCCGCCGGAGCGCGCGCCCGAGGAACGGCAGGCGCTTCATCAGGCCGGAGGGCATCGGCCCGTCGAGCTTGGGCAGGACCCAGGAGGCGGTGCGCTGGAAGACGTGTAGCTCGGCCACGTCGGGTTGGATCTCGGGGACGAACTGGATCGCCGAGGCGCCCGTGCCGATCACGGCCACGCGCTTGCCCGAGAGGTCGTAGTCGTGGTCCCAGCGCGACGAGTGGAAGACCCTGCCGCGAAATCCTTCGAGACCGGGGAGGTCGGGCATCAGCGGCTCGTGCCAGGGACCCGTGGCGGCCACGAGGACGCGTGCCGTGAGCTCCTCTGTTTCGGTGGTGATGCGCCAGCGCTCGGCGTCGGGGTCCCAGCGTGACTCGAGGGCGCGGGTGCCGAAGCGGATGAAGGGTACGATCCCGAAGCGCTCGGCCGTGGCTCGCAGATAGGCCTGGATCTCGGGCTGACGGGCGAACGCCCGGGTCCAGCCGGGGTTCGGCGCGAAGGAGTACGAGTAGAGAGCGGAAGGAATGTCGCATGCGCAGCCCGGGTAGCTGTTGTCGCGCCAGGTGCCACCCACCTCCCCGTCCTTCTCGAGCACCGCGAAGCTCTCGATTCCCAGCGCCCTCAGCCGGATCGCCGCGCCGATACCGGAGCAGCCGGCTCCGATCACTACGACGTCGTGCTCGCTCATCGGGGGCTGCACGGTATTCGGTCCGTTCGCTTCCGCTGGGACGTGGTTGAATGAGCCATCGCGGACGAGGTACAGCTCCAGTTCGTGATTCGGGGGCCGCCGACGTCGGTGTTGGCGGCGTGGAAGGCCGACCCGCCGCGTGCGTTCGCGACCGAGGGCTTCGAGCTCGATCGACGAGGCCTACAACACGCTCGTCTACGGGTCGCGCTACTACGACTGGCCCCAGAAGCTCCTCTTCGTCGCGACCCTCGGCTTCGCCCTGCTCTTCAAGGGCTTCATGGGCAGCACCTTCCGGCTGACGGTGCGCTTCGACGCCGAGGGCACGACGCGCGACGAAGGTCACGATCATCGGGACGGCTCATCCGCGCACCCGGAGCCAGCTCGCCGAGCTGGCCGCCGAGTACGGCGGGGCCGTCGGCCTGCGCGTGGGTGTCTGAGGCTCAGAGCTCCCGCAGCAGCTCGGCCTTCTTCGCGTCGAACTCCTCGGGGGTGATCAACCCGGCGTCGCGCATCTGGCCGAGCTTCTCCAGCTTCGCGACCGGGTCGTCGGCCGCGCGGCGGCGGGGCGGCTCCCGGCACCGGCAGCGGCGTGCCCGACGCCATCGCCTGGCGCATCGCGTCGTCGGCCACCTTGCCGTAGGTGTTGCCCATGCCCTGCATCACGGCTGCCACGTCCCCGCCCGCGGCGGCGATGGCGCCCTGCTGGGCCTCCCACTGGACGGCTATCCGCTGGGGGTCGTCGGGGTGGATCTTGACCGGGATCTCCATCCCGACGGTGATCGCCGCCTTCATCCGCGTGGTCGGGAACACGTAGTCCACGTCGTAGGGCGTCCCGGCCGGCGGATGGACGGTGAGCAGGATGTGCATCGCGAACCGGTCACCGGGGACCGGCTCGGCGAAGCCCTTGGCGACGGCCTTCGCCGGCGTCCCCTTCTTGAGCACCTCGTGCTCGCCGCGGTCGTCGGCCAGCGCCCCGATGTCCTTGAACGCCCCGCGGACCGACGGCATGCCGCCGTGGTGGTCGCTCATCCTCTTGACGTCGCGGATGCCCTTGAACAGTCCCATCGATCCCTCCTTGCGGCTGCTACCAGCTGTGGATGATCGCCATGACCGGCGCGTCGGGGTCGTACTTGACGGTGATCGCCTGCCCCTCCGAGAGCCCCTCCATCTGGGCGGGGAGCATGGACTGGCTGATCGTCGCCGGGTAGGGCTCACCCGACGCGGGCTTGATCGACACGTCGAACTCCGTCATCTGACCGCCACCCATGTCGGTCTGGCCGGTGGGGCGGATCGTGTGGATCACCCCGGGCGCCTCTACCCCTGATGTGGCCAGCTTCTGCATGAGCTGCGCGTAGGCCACCTGGCCCTCCATGTCCGCGCCCATCCCCGCCCGTTCCTGCTGCGCTCCCTGGCTCGGGGCCATCGCCTCCTGGGCCTGGGCCTGCATTTCCTTCGCCTTGCTGAAGAGACCCATGGGCCACCTCCCCTCTTGTCGTCCTGCGAGTCCGGGGTGGACCCTACGCCTGCGGGGGATGCGAGGCAACCGTGCTCAGCCGAAGGTCACGATCAGCTCGGGGGGATTCGAGCCGGCCTCCCTGCTGTCGAACTGCTGTTCGGGGCCGGCAGCTGCGTTCTCGGTCGCGTCCTTGATCTTGAAGCCGTAGTTCGTGCCGCCGTAGATGCCTTGGACCTGGGTGGTCACCGTCCACTGCATGTAGCCGGCGCCCGAGGGTGTGACGGCGGTGGCTGCCGCTCCGGTGGTGGCCGGCTGGTTGGTCCAGTTGACGCCGGCCTCCGTCCAGGAGGCGGAGTTCTGCAGCGCCTCAAGGGTACGTCCCGCGACCGGGCCCTTGTTGTTGAGCCGGAGCGTGGCCGAGGTGACGGTGCATCCGGCTCGGCTGGGTGGGCATGGTGAACTGCACGAGCGCGCGCGTGTTCGCATTTCCGGACTTCGAGGTCACCTTGAGGACGCTGTCGGAGCCCGCGGTGGCCGAGGGGGACGCCTGGTTGATCCAGGAGTCGGCGCTGGCGGAGAGGGTCGAGGTGCTCGGCAGGGAGCACCCTCCCGCGGTGTTCTTGAACGCGATGTAGTGGTAGGTGGGGCCGCTGGCGTTGACCGCCCCGTCGGTGCCCACCTGGAACCCCGAGGACTGAAGCGCCTGCACGTTGTTCGCGACGTTGGCAAGGTTGCTGAAGCTCAGCGTGTTGTCGCCGGCGAGGGCCGCCGGCCGAGCCCTGCCGAGACGCGCAGTCGTGGTGTCGCCCGACCGCAGCATCACGTAGTCCGGCTGGAAGCCCACCCCCGTGATGTTGCGGTTGTCGGCGCCGGTGCCCGAGTAGGAGCCGACGTCGATCGCTCCGTCCACGTCGTTGAAGGCGATGTAGTGGTAGACGATGGCGTTCGTGTTGACCTCTGCGCTGTTGCCGACCGAGAAGCCGTCGGCGTCGAGCGAGGTGACGCGGGTCGTCGTACCCGTGTCGGCGTCGAACTGGAACCCGCGCGTCATGCCGCTGAAGCGCTGGGTCGCCCTCTGGGCGTTCGCGCCCAGAACGGCGGCGTACTCCGGGGAGAACCCCGCACCCGTCACCGCTTGGCTTGCGCCTCCGTTGCCCGTGTAGCTGCCGACCTTCAACGCTCCGGTCCCGGCCTTGTAGGCCGTCCAGTGGTAGATGGTGCCGTTCGTGTTGACCTTGGCGTCTGTGCCGATCGTGAAGCCGGTAGCGGTGAGCGACTGCACGAGGTTCGCCGCCAGTGCCGTCGCGCCGGTCAGCGCCTTGGCGTTGTCCCCCGTCATCGTGGAGGTGCGCATCACGCCGATCTGTGCGGTCTCCGCCTTGACCACGATCACGTCCGGCTGAAAGCCGGGATTGGAAATGGCCCGGTTGTCAACGCCGTTGCCGGTGTAGGTGCCGGTGGCGACTCGGAGGGTGGGCACGGTTACCGTTACGGCGGTGGACTTCGCGCTCTCTGGGCCCGTCCAGTTGGAGTGCTTCGGGGTGACGGTGTAGCGCCACGTGCCCGCGGGCACCGCGTTCTCCGTGCAGGAGAGGCCCGAGATCGTGCCGCTGCAACTCGAGAGCACGGTCTGGGCCTGGTCGCTCGGGTTGTAGCGGGTCACGACGTAGCCGCTGACCGCGCCACCACCCGGGAAGCTGCTGGCGCTCCAGCTGACGGTCACGTTCTGATCCGAGACGCTCGCCGTCGGCACGTTGCCGGCGGGAGCGGTGTTGGCCTCGGAGTAGGCGAAGCCGGTCCCCGAGGCCACCCACGCGGCGGCGGCCACCCCCGTGCACACGAGAAAGGTGACCAGGGCCACCAGGAGGATCCTCCGTGTGTTGGGTACGCGCATGGGGGCGGTTATGCACGAAAGGGGCGGGGGCTCTAGTGAGCCCCCGCCCCGATGATCGTGCGTGCGGGAGGGTTAGCTGCTCGCACCTGTCAGGGACACCGGGATCGTGAACGTGGCTCCCTGGCATCCGTTGGACGAAGCGCTGGACATGGCGGCCGCCGTGGCGAACGTGTGCTCGGTGGACCCGTTGGCCGGGACCGAGATCGACTGGCCGGTCTGGTCCGTGAACGTCACGCCCGTCGTGCGTGCAGCCGGCGTGCGTCCGGCGTCCGGCGGTGATGGCGCCGTTGCCCGGTCACGGCCGTGACGGTCACGGCGTAGGGGTTCGGGTTGACGATCTTGACCTTGACGGCGCCCGAGGTGCCCGGGTAGAGCTTCTCGCCGGTGGTGAAGGCCGAGACGCTCGATCGGTGGTCAGGGGGCTCGAGCTGCCGGCCTCGGCGTAGGCCGAGCCGGTGCCGTTGGTGGTCCACGCCGCGAACACGAGGCCGACGGCGAAGAGCGAAAGGATCGTCAGCGAGGTGACGTAGCGCTTGTTGTTGAAGATCTTCCTGATCATGGTTGCTCCTTGGGTTTGGTTTCGTCCGTGAAACCGCTAATGGACTGGGATTACTGCCCCTATCGACGTCCAGGGGGCCTCCTTGAGCGACTGGACGGATGTCCGAGAACGGCGCTCAGCGTCGCCGCAGCGCGAACCTGCGCTCGGCGGCCAGCGCGACGCCCACGGGCGTGCTTCCGCGCGCCACGACCCGCGCACGGCGGGCGGCCCGGAGCAGCCCTCGCCGGCGAGGGCGGACACGGACCCCGAAGACCCTCGAGCGCCCGGCCCTCACCACGAACCGGGCCCTGCCCAGCAGGCGTCCCCGCGCCCGCAGCGCCAGCCGTCCGCTGCAGCGCTCCTCGAAGCTCGTGCACCCGACCCGTACCCGCACCCGGCCCCGCCGGTTCAGGCGCAGCCGCCGCCCGGTGAGCGCGATGCTGCTCTCGCGGCAGCCGCGTGACTCGAACGCCTCGCGCGAGCCGTAGGTCGTGGCCGGGAAGAGGTCGCCCATCACCGCGGGCTCGGTGCCGGGCTGGGCCACCCGCTGCACGGCCTGGGCGAAGCCCGCGTCGGGCAGCATGTTGCGCAGGATCAGCACGGAGTAGTCGGGGTCGCCCGCGCCGTCGCCGTTCTCGCCCCAGTCGACCCAGGCGACGCCGCACCGGGTATTGGCGTTGGCGGGGCGGTCCTGGGCCTTGCTGACCACGACGGTGAAGCGCCGCGAGGGGTTCACCGGCAGCTCGCGGTCCGACACGCAGTCGGGCGTGCGCAGGGTCACGCGCGACTCACCGGTGCACAGCGACCAGAAGCGGACCTGTCCCGATCCCATCACCGGCTGGCCCGCGTAGGTGCGGGGCACCGTTGGCAGCTTGGCCTCGACGGTCAACACCTTCCCGAAGCGCCGGCTGAGGTGGGCGAAGATGTAGGCGTTGTCGCGGTTGCTGTAGAAGCCCCCGCGCAGATCGGGCTTCTCCGACAGGCGTTGCGAGCGCCCCACGCTCGTGCAGTCGGAGATCACCGCGCGCTGGGCGTAGTCGATGTTGAAGAAGCGCTCCCACCGCACCGGCGAGTACGCCGGGTTCGTGGCGCCGTCGCAGCCCGGGGCGTTGCGTCCCGTGCGCCAGAGCAGCGGCTCGATCGGCTGGGTGGGGATGGAGCGGTCGGGCGCGTTGATCCGGGCGCACGTCTCCTTCTCGGAGATCGTGCTTCCGTCGGCCCGCACCAGCTGGGGCGTGGGCAGGCCGGTGCCCCCGTCCAGGTCGAGGCCCCGATCGGGCTCGTACACCCGGTAGAAGAGCTCGATCGGCACGTTGCCCTCCGGCTTCGCGTAGAGGGTGTTGGTCGCGCGTCGCGCCCCCGGCCCGGGAGCGCTTTCGTCGAGCGACCGTGACGGTGTAGAAGCGCAGGTCGAGATCGCGCCGGCTCCCCGCCAGATACGGATTCACCGATCGCTCGTCGGGCTCCGTGGCCAGGTCGGGGAGGGCGTCCGTGGGCGCCCCGTCGGAGTAGGCGTTCAGCGACTGGTAGCGCGCCCGGGCGAAGCGTCCCGAGAGCCTGAGCTTCGTTCCCGCGGGGAGCGTGAAGCGGGCGAGCCAGTAGGTGGCCGACTCCTCCGGGAAGTTGAAGAAGTGCCCGTCGAAGCCGCGGGAGGTGGGCCGCTTCATGGAGATCGGGCCCTCCCAGAAGCAGGTGGCCAGCGGCTCCGCGGCCCTCGCGGGGGCCGGCTGTGCGGCGGCCGGCGCCAGGACGGCGGCGACGAGCACGAGAGCGAGCGGGCGGAGCCTCCTCACGAGACCGAGATCCTACCCCGGCGGGGGTCTCCCGAGAGCTAGGGAGTGCGGACCCCGCGGGCGTAGGTGAGGTGCCCGCCGAGGTATCCGGCGGCGCCGAGCGCGGCCGCCCCGCCCAGCGCGAGGAGCTTCCCGCGCGCGGTGTCGCCCCTGCGCCGGGCGCGCAGCGACGCGGTGTAGAGGCCGAGGGCCGTCGAGTTCGACGCGGCGTGCACGAGGCCCACCCGCCGCACGCGCTCCTCACCGGCCTCGTGATCGGCCCAGTCGCTCACGCCCGTCAGGGCGGTCGGCCCGTACGCGGCGATGCCGACCGCGATCAGGCGCTGCTGGGCGCGGCCCCGGTCGTCGCCCCCCACCACGTCGAGCACGGTGGCGCTCACGAACGATCCGATGACGAGGTCGGTCAGGAGCGGATGCAGCGCGTGCCCGAGCCAGGCGCCGCTCAGGGCGTCCTTCAGCGGGCCGGGCCCGACCGCGGAGCGGAAGAGCTTGCCCACCTGCCGGCCGATCGGGTCGAGCGGCGAGGCCGACTCGAGGGCGTGGACCACGGGGGTGAGGGGTGACTTGGGAGGGCTCATCGTGGGATTATCCGGTCCATGGAGGTCACGGGGCGCGACCTGAGCCCCAGCGAGATACGCGTGGCCGGCTGCCTGGTGGAGAAGCAGCGGACCACGCCGGACGCCTACCCCCTGAGCCTCAACGCCCTGCGCCTGGCGTGCAACCAGTCGACCAACCGCGACCCCGTGGTGGACTACGACGAGGGCACCGTGCGGCAGGCGCTGGAACGGCTGCACCGGAGGGGATGGACCCGCCTGGCCAGCTCGTCCGGCAGCCGCGCGATGAAGTACCGCCACCTCATGGGCGACGCGCTCTCGCTGGCGCCGCCGGAGCTGTCGCTGCTGGCGGTGCTGATGCTGCGCGGCCCCCAGACCTCCGCCGAGCTGCACGCGCGCGCCGAGCGGCTGCACTCCTTCGACTCGGCCGCGGATGTGGAATCCGCGCTGGAGAGCCTGGCCGGGCGTGGGCTGGCCGAGCTCATGCCGCGCCGGGCCGGGCAGCGTGGGCAGCGCTGGCGGCAGACCCTGGGTGCGCGGGAGGCCGACGGGCCGCGGAGCGAGGCCCCGGAGGCGGCCGGGCCGGCGCCGCTGGAGCAGCGCGTGGCCGATCTCGAGCGAGAGGTCGCGGCACTGCGCCGCGACCTGGAGGCACGCGGCTAGCTCGACTCCGCCTCGGACTTCAGGCCCTCGGCCGCGCCGCCGAGCAGGAAGTCGCGCACCTTGCCCTCGGCCGGGCCCCGCAGCAGCATTCCGAGCATCCGGCCCGGGTCGGCGCTCAGGCCGTAGGTGGCGCGGGTGCGGTCCCCGCCCAGGTCCTCGAGGGTCCACCAGCCCTCGAGCGACTTCGTGTCGCCCTTCTCCTGCACCCAGCGGATACCGGTCGGCTCGTCGTAGGAGAAGCGCAGGAGCGCCTTGACGGACTTCACCTTGGCGTCTGACTCGGTCTCCACCAGCTCGGCTCGGCCCTCGGCGTCGCGCTCCAGCACCTCCACGTCCTTCAGCGACCCCTGCCATGCGGGCGCGTGTTCGATGTCGGCGGCTATCTCGTAGCAGTGCTCGATCGGAGCGTCGATCTCGACACTGCGCTCTCCCTCGATCTTTCCCATGGGGTGACCCTACCCCTGGACCATGTGTACATGCGGACCCCCCGATCTTCGGCCCCCGGGCGGAAGGCCGACATGCGCATTTGCGGGAACATCTCTTGATGGGCAGGTTCAGGCACAGAGGCCGCGGCGGCCCCGCGGTCGCCGCCGTCTCGGGCGAGTTCGGCCGGGACATCGAGACATGCTTCGCGCGAATCGAGCGCACAGTCACCCGCGCGCGCGCGAGGGGAGCCGAGCTCGTGGTCTTCCCCGAGTCGGCCCTCGGTGGCTACCAGTGGGAGGCCCACCTCCCCGCCGGACCGGTCGCCGTGGCTCCCCCGCCGCCGCTTCGCAGCGACGGTGAGGAGATCGCGCGCCTGGCCCGGATCGCCGGCCCGACCGTGGTGTGCGCCGGCTACACGGAGGAGGACGCCGGGGGCCGCTACTCGAGCGCCGTGTGCGTGAGCGGCGACGGCGTGCTGGGTCACCAGCGCAAGGTGCACATCCCTCCGACCGAGCGCGGTCTCCTGCGCGCCGGCGACGGGTTCGCCGCCTTCGACACCCCGGTGGGGAGGATGGGGATGCTCGTCTGTTACGACAAGGTCTTTCCCGAGGCCGCGCGCGACCTCTCCCTGGACGGCGCCGCGATCGTGGCCTGCCTGGCGGCGTGGCCGGTGTGCCGCGAGCGCCCCGCGGCGCTGACCAGCCGCGACCGCCAGGTGCGGCACTTCGACCTGCTCGACCGCGCCCGCGCGGTGGAGAACCAGGTGGTGTGGGTCTCCTCGAACCAGAGTGGGCGCTTCGGCCGGCTGCGCTTCCCGCGGCCGGGCGAAGGTGGTGGACCCGGACGGTCGCGTCCTGGCCTCGACCGGCACGCGGGCCGGCCTCGCGGTCGCGCGCGTGGACGCGCTCGGCGCCGTGAGCGCCGCGCGCCATGAGCTGTCCCACCTCGGGGACCGGCGCCCCGCCGCCTACCGGCTCACTACCGTCTAGCGGCGTGTGCGGCATTGCCGGAGAGCACGGCCGCATGGCCGAGGACGAGGCGCGGCGAATGCTCGACCGCCTCACCCACCGCGGCCCCGACGACGCCGGCGAGGTGCGCGCCAACGGGTCGTGGCTCGGGCACCGCCGCCTGTCGATCGTCGACGTGGAGGGCGGCAGGCAGCCCCTGGTCAACGCCGACGGCGACCTGTGGCTGGTGGGCAACGGCGAGGTGTACAACCACGAGGAGGTCCGCGACGACCTCCCCGGGACGTCGTTCGCCACGGGGTCCGACAACGAGGTCGCGCTGCACCTTCTCGCCACCGAGGGACCGGCGGCGCTGGGGCGCCTGGAGGGCATGTACGCGTTCCTGGTGGCCGGCGCGGACGGCTCCTTCGTGGCCGCCCGCGACCCGGTCGGCATCAAGCCGCTCTACTGGGCGCGGCGGGGCGAGCGTGTGGTCTTCGCCTCGGAGATGGCGGCCTTCGACGGCGGGTGGCTGCCCCACGTGGAGAGCTTCCCGCCGGGCTGCTACTGGACGCCCGAGGCGGGCGTGGAGCGCTTCGCCTCGGCCGTGCCCGAGGCGCAGGAGCAGGCGCCCGACGGGCGCACGAGCCCCGAGCGTCCACCGCCGGAGGTGCTCGAGGAGACCCAGCGGGTCCTCGTGGCCTCGGTGCACCGTCAGATGATGGGCGACGTGCCCGTGGGCGTCTTCCTCTCGGGCGGCCTGGACTCGACGCTGGTGGCCGCCGTGGCCGCTCGCTACCTCGAGGAGCGCGGCGAGCGGCTGAAGACCTTCGCGGTGGGCACCGAGGGCAGCCCCGACCTCGTCGCCGCGCGGGCGGCGGCCGAGCACCTCGGCACCGAGCACCACGAGCGCATCTACACGGCCGCGGAGGCGATCGAGGCGGTGCCGATGGTGGTGCGCGCGATCGAGCACTTCGACCCCTCCCTGGTGCGCAGCGCCGTGCCGAACTACCTGCTGGCCGAGATGGCCTCCGAGCACGTGAAGGTGGTGCTCACGGGCGAGGGAGCGGACGAGCTGTTCGCCGGCTACGAGTACCTCCGCGACCTGGGCACGGCCGGCGAGCTGCAGAGCGAGATGGTGCGCACCGTGGAGGCGCTGCACGACCTCAACCTGCAGCGCTGCGACCGGGTCACGATGGCGCACGGCCTCGAGGCCCGGGTGCCGTTCCTCGACCGCCTGGTGATCTCCTTCGCCCTCGGGCTGCCGGCGGCGTGGAAGCTGGCGCCGCCGGGAGAGCCCGAGAAGCGCGTCCTGCGCGAGGCCTTCGCGGGGTGGCTGCCGGAGAGCCTGCTGTGGCGCGAGAAGGCCCAGTTCGGCGACGGCAGCGGGGCGGCCGACGTGCTCAGGGAGCACATCGAGGAGAGCGTGAGCCCGGCGGACTTCGAGCGCGAGGCCGAGCTGACCGACCCGCCCCTGCGCAGCCGCGAGGAGCTGGCCTACTTCCGGATCTTCAGCGAGCACCTGCCCGGTGTGCGGGCCGAGCGCACCGTGAGCCGCTTCGCTACGACCTAGCGAGTTCGCGCAGGACGCGGGCCAGGCCGTGGGAGGCGCGGCCGTCGAGGCGGGGCGAGGTGGTGACCCTCACGTCCAGGTGACGGTCGATGGCGACGCCGCGTTCGAGCAGCAGCCGCTCGAGGTGCTCGTCCTCCGAGTGTGTCCCGTCGCCCAGGCCCCCGACCTCCACGTAGGTCTCCGCGGTCACGGCCAGGGAGGCCCCGCTGAACTGCCAGTGGTCGGTCACCCCGCCGTGGCCGGCCGCCTGCTCGAGCACGCGCTCGAAGCGCCTCTGCGAGTGCTCGGCGTGGCCGGAGAGGACGGAGGGCGCCAGCCCCTCCCGTTCGACGGGGCACAGCTCGATCCGCCCCCCGATCGCGCGGGCGCCCGTCCGCGCGAGGGCGAGCTGGCGTGCCAGCCAGTCGCGGGCCACCCTCGTGTCGGCGTCGGTCGAGGCGATGAGTCCTCCGGGACGGCCGACGGCCAGCAGCCGGGCGCACGCCGCGTCCATTCCGGTGGAGCGCGCGCCTCCCGACCCGCGGCCGGGGCCGGCAAGCAGGTGCAGCGTGAGCTGGGGATGCCGGGCGGCGGCCTCCACGGCTCTCTCCCGCGTGCGGTCGGTGCAGCGGTCCAGCACCAGCAGCACCTCCCAGGTCTCCGGCACGAGGCCGGTCTGGGCGCCGAGAGCGTCGAGACAGGCGCCGATGCGCTCCTCCTCGTCGTGCGCGGGCACGACCACGCACGCCTCGAGCGCTGAATCGGGTGGCGGGATCGCCGGCTCGGCCCTCACGGGAGCGGCGCTCCGCTCTCGACAAGCTCGCGGCCGCGCTCGTAGTCGCCGTCGCGCCCGTGGGTCAGCACGCCGACCACCGCCCCATCCCGTCCGTACCAGGCGGTGAACGACCCGTCGTCTCCGCGGTCGAGGCGCACCTCGTCGTGGCCGTCGCCCCAGGCCACGTACTTCAGCGTGCGCTCCCCGATGGTCGACCAGAAGCCCGGCGCCTGGTCCCACCTCGCGTCTGCGCCGGCGAGGACCCGGCCCGCCACCTCCCCGTGGGCGAGCGCCTCGCCCCAGTGCTCGACCGCCAGCCGCCGGCCCGCGCGGGGATTCTCCGCCAGCGCGATGTCGCCCACCGCGAACACGTCGCGGGCGCTGGTGCGCATCGAGGCGTCGGTGCGCACGCGGCCCGCCTCCATGTCGAGGCCGGCGTCCTCGGCCAGGTCGATGCGAGGCCGAACCCCGGTGGCCACGACCGTCACCTCGCTGGGAATCTCGGCACCGTCGACGATCACCGCGCGGCCGCCCTCGCCGAAGCCCTCGACCCCGGCTCCGAGGCGCATGCGTCACCCCCGACTCCCCCAGCCAGCCGGCAAGCAGACCGCCGACCTCGTCGCCCAGCCGCCGCTGCTGGGGCACCGCCTCGTCGCTCACCATGGTCACGTCCGCGCCGCGCATGGCCAGCGACGCCGCCGCCTCGCAGCCGATGAAACCCGATCCCACCACCGTGACCGCCACTCCCGGCGCGGACTGGGCCTGGAGGCGCTCGGAGTCCTCCATCGCCCGCACCGTGAGGATGTCCTCGTGCTCGCCGCCCGGCACCGGCAGGCGGATCGGCTCGGAGCCCGTGGCCAGGACGCAGGCGCCGAAGCCGATCTCCGTTTCCCGGTCGGTGATCACCACCCTGCCTACGGGGTCGAGGCGCGCGGCGGCGCACCTCGTGCGCAGATCGATGCCGTGCTGGGCGTAGAAGCCGGGCGCCTCGATGAACAGCATCGCCCGGCCGTGCTCGCCGCGCAGGTACTCCTTGGTCAGGGGCGGGCGCCGGTAGGGGTGGTGCTCCTCGGCCGCGAGCATCACCACCTCGGCGGTGCCCCCGGCCTGGCGGTAGGAGCGGGCGGCCGAGAGCCCGGCGGGGCCCGCGCCCACGATCACGATCCGGTCCTCGGAGCTCACGCGTGGCGGTCGAAGCGGTCGATCAGGTAGTGCTCGTGCTCCTCCGAGAAGGCGAGGCGCAGCGCGGGGTGCTCGCGCAGGAGGGCATGGACCTCCTCGCCCTGGAGCGGATAGGTCCGAGTGCGGGGGCGCCAGTGGACGGCGAGAAGGCTCCCGCCGGGCTCGAGGCGCATGGTCAGCTCATCCAGCGCCTCGAGCAACAGGTCCCGGCTCCAGTAGTAGAGGACCTCGGAGCAGACGATCAGGTCGAACGGGCCGCCGGGCATCTCCTCCGGGAGGCTGCGGCACTGCACCCGGACGCCCGCCAGATCGGTCAGCCGCTCCCGCGCGCTGGCCACGGCCAGCTCCGAGAGGTCCACGGCCAGCAGGTCGTCGCACTGCGCGGCGAGGCGGCGGGTGAGCACACCGATCGAGCAGCCCACCTCGAGGCCCCGCGAGTAGCGGCGGCCCTCGAGAGCGGCCACGGTGTCGGCGTACTTCTCGCGCTCGTAGTCGCTCGTCGCGAAGCGCCAGGGGTCGGGGTCGGCGGCGTAGAGCCCGTCGAAGTACTCCCGCTCCATTCGCACGGTCACTTGAGGGCGCGCCGGCCCATGCGGGCCACCATCGGGTCGAGGCGATGCTGGAGGAGGAAGATGCCGAGATCCCGGCGGGCCCGGTCGAGGTCCCCGGCTGCCGCGAACGGGCGCGAGCCGAGCGCCCCCTCGGCCTCGGCCAGGATCGTCCGGCACGCCCCGGCCACGGCTTCGCGCAGCGCCACGGAGAGGTCGGCGAGCGGCTCGTCCGGAGCGCCGTCGGCGCGGGCCGCGGCGGTGGCGAACCAGGCATCGATCGTGCCCCGGGCGGTCAGCGCCCGGCCCACCGCCAGGGCGACCAGGTCCTCGTCCGCACGCCGCCCGGCACCCTCCAGCAGCGCGGCGAGGGCCGAGTCCGCCGCGCCTGCCCAGGTGGCGGCGGTGCGGATCGCGTCGCGGCCGAACCAGGGCTCGCGCGAGAGCTCGCCCGGCTCGCCGAGGACAGCGACCACGCGGGCGCCCGAGAAGGCGACGCGGTGGCTCTCGGATGCGCGCATGCCGGCCCCGCGGTACCAGGTGGGATCGACCTCGACGCCCTCCGTGAGGTCGATGTAGGCCAGCAGCGGAGGCCCGGGCTCGTCGCCGCGCAGCAGCACCAGGGCGCGGTCGAGCCCCCCGGCGCCCGAGCAGAACACCTTCACGCCCTCGGCGGTGCCCTCCGCGGTCAGGCGCGCGGGCTCGCCCTCGCCGGGCCCGGGGTCGGCGCCCCACACCCCGAGGCGCCGTTGGCCCGCGCTCACCGCCCGCAGCTCCTCGCTGCGCAGCGGCTCGGGCAGCGCGACGGCCAGGCGCTCGACGGCGTTGAGGTGCCCGTCCAGCACGCGCGCGACGCTGGCGTCGGCCCCGGCGACCCGCCGCACGGTCTCCCACTCCTCGGCCAGGGACACCGGCCGCGAGCCGTCGGCGCGGGGGACGGTGAACCGGAGGATCCCGGCGTCCTCGAGGGCGTCGAAGGCGTCGGTCGGAAACGCCGGGAACGCGTCGCGCTCGCCCGCCCGCGCGCCCGTCACGGCCAGCGCCTGCTCGAAGGAGGCCTCTCGGGAGGCCGGCGGGCGCTCCGGTCTCCGTCATGCGAGGGCCGGTTCGCGGCACTCGGTGAGCGCGCCGATCGCCTCCACGAGCCGGACCGTCTCCCGGCATCCGTCGCGCAGGGCGCCGGGTCCCAACCCGTCGTGCATGAGGATCGTTCCGCCGGTCAGGCCCGGGGCGATGCGCTCGAGCATCGTGTCGGAGTCGTGTCCGGCCCAGTCCTCCGTGTCGTGCGTCCACCCGGTCAGCTCGAGCCCATGACGCTCGGCGACCTGCGGCCGTGAAGGGCGCCTCGATCCCCCACGGCGTGCGCCAACGGGCGGGCGTGACGCCGAGCGAGCCGAGGAGCTCCAGGCCCTCGCGGGTGTCGGCCTCCACCTGGGCCTCGGTGCAGTCGGTGTGGCGGACGTGACGCGTGCAGTGCAGCTCCACGGCGTGGCCCTCCTCCAGCATCCGCGCGACCAGCTGCGGGTGGCGCGTCGCGCACGGGGCGATCACGAAGAAGGTGGCACGCGCGCCGATGCCCTCCAGGGCGGCGAGCATCTGCGGGGTCCAGACGGGGTCGGGACCGTCGTCGAAGGTGAGGGCGGGGAGCGAGGACAAGGCCACTCCTGGTTTCCCCGGGAACGGCGGTTCTATCCCTACCGGCCGATCATCTTCTCGAGCTGGCTCTCCACCGCCGCGGACATCGTCAGCTGGAAGCCGGCCCGCACGGCGTCGGTGGCCAGCGGCCTGAGGCGCTCGAGCGCGTCCGCCAGCCGGGTCCACTCCTCCGAGGTGCGCTCGGCCTCGGAATCGACCACGTCCTCGGTGAAGAGCTTCACGAAGGCCTGCGCGATCGCTCGGGAGTGGCGGTTGATCTGCTCCGCCACGGCCAGAGCGTGGTTCACGGGGATGCCGAGCGAGACCAGCTCCTCGCCGGCGGCGATCAGGGTCGGGCTGGGGATCTCGTACCGGTCGTCGCCGATGTGGCGGATCAGCCCCAGCTTCTCGGCCTTCTTCTGGGTCTTGGGCTCGAACGGGCCGCCGAGGCGCTGCTCCAGCTCGGCGGTGGTGGTCAGCTCGGGCTCCTCCTCGGCGAACGACGTGAGAAGCGCGCGGCGAAACTCGAACAGGGCGTCGTGGGACCCGTTCGAGGCCTCCACGAGGCGTTCGATCGCCTTGAGGTTGAACCCCTCGGCCTGCAGCTCCTGGATCGTCTTCAGGCGCGAGACGTGCTCGTCGTTGTAGTAGCCGGTGCGAACGCGGATCTCGGCGGGGGGGAGCAGGCCGCGGGACTGGTGGGCGCGCACGTTGCGCACGGTCATGCCCGCCTCGCGGGCCAGCTCGTCGATGGTGAGGGTGGCTTGATCTGACATCTCCTCGTGCATTATGCCCTATTCGGTGAGACATCGGTTGATGTAACTTGATCGCCCCGCCCGTTTAGTTCATCCCACGATCGCCTTCGAACGCAGGAGCCCCCACGAGATGCCCGAGACCCAGCACGTCGACATCCACGGCCACCGGGTGAGCTACCTGGCGGAGGGGGAGGGACCGCTGATCGTCCTGATCCACGGCGTCACCGGCACCTGCGACCAGTGGGCGCCCGTCGCGCCGCTGCTCTCGAGCCGCTTCAGCGTGATCGCGCCCGACCTCCTCGGCCACGGCAGGTCGGCGAAGCCGCGCGGGGACTACTCGCTCGGCGCCTACGCGTCGGGCATCCGCGACCTCGTGGTGACGCTCGGCTACGACAAGGCCACCGTGGTGGGACATTCCCTCGGGGGCGGAATCGCCATGCAGTACGCCTACCAGTACCCCGAGCGCTGCGAGCGCCTGGTGCTGGTGTCGAGCGGGGGACTGGGCGAGGAGGTGCATCCGATGCTCCGGGCGGCCACGCTGCCGGGCTCGGAGCTCGTGCTGCCGCTGATCGCGGGTCGCCGCGTGCGAGCGGCGGGAGGCCTCGTCTCGCGCCTGCTCGGCCAGGTCGGCCTGCGGCCGAGCTCGGACCTGAGCGAGATGGCGCGCGGCTACGGGTCGCTCGCCGACGCAGACACGCGCCGGGCCTTCGTGCACACGCTGCGCTCGGTGATCGATCCGATGGGCCAGCGCGTGAACGCGACCGACAGGCTCTACCTGGCGGCTGACATGCCGGCGCTCATCGTGTGGGGACGCCGCGACCCGGTCATCCCGGTGAGCCACGCCGGCGTGGCCGAGCGCGGCATGCCCGGCTCGCGGCTCGAGATCTTCGAGGGCTCGGGCCACTTCCCCCAGCTCGACGACCCGGTCCGCTTCGCTCGGCTGCTCACCGACTTCATCGACACGACCGAGCCCGCCGACCTCGACGCGGCCAGCCTGCGCGACCGGGTGCTGGCCGGCTCCGCCTAGGGCCGCCGGCCGGGCCCCTCCGGGCTACGATCAGAGAGATGGCTAGAGGAGGAGAAGCGGCTGAGCCGCCTGGCCAAGCGCGCCCGCGCGCTCGACGGGGGCCAGGGAGCGGTGAAGGCAGCCCAGACGGCCCGCCGGCTGCTGCCGGGGGACAGCGCCTACGGCGACCCGCTCTCGCATCGGCGACGGCCAGCGCCCGGGCGAGCTCTTCGCCCGCTATCTCTCCGAGGTCTCCCAGAAGCCGAGCGCGAGCCGTGAGCTCGGGCTCGGCGCGGTGCAGGTGCTCCAGGCCCTCTCGGAGTCCCGCGGGCGCGGTCGTGGCGAGAAGGACGTGGCCATCCTCTTCACCGATCTCGTGGAGTTCTCCCCCTGGGCGCTCGAGGCCGGCGACGAGACGGCGCTCGAGCTGCTGCGCCAGGTCGGCGAGGCGGTCGAGGGAGCGGTTCGCTCACACGACGGCAAGGTGGTCAAGCGCCTGGGCGACGGCGTGATGGCAGCGTTCGCCAAGCCGGGCGAGGCCGTGGAGGCCGCCTGTGAGGCCCAGTCCGATCTCTCCGGGGTCAAGGTCGAGGGCTACAAGCCCGAGCTGCGCGCCGGCGTCCACCTCGGGCGCCCGCGCAAGATGGGCGGCGACTACCTCGGCGTCGACGTGAACATCGCGGCCCGGCTGGTGGAAGCCGCATCGGCCGGCGAGATCCTCGTGTCCGAGCAAGTGTGCGCCCGCCTCAGCGAGGACTCGTTCGAGGTCAGCAAGAAGCGGCGCTTCC
Source organism: uncultured Thermoleophilaceae bacterium (assembly GCA_963731645.1). Classification (GTDB taxonomy): domain Bacteria; phylum Actinomycetota; class Thermoleophilia; order Solirubrobacterales; family Thermoleophilaceae; genus JAAYBF01. The sequence continues at coordinate 27,554 of CAVSWF010000008.1, forward strand.
GCGCCAAGGGAGCGCCGAAGGACCTCCAGGTCTTCTCGGTCACGCCGCGGGCCGCGACGGCCTGAGCGGTGCCCGATCTGGGCCGCATGCGCGAGTCCTACGGCCGGGCCGGCCTGAGCGAGTCCGATCTGGCGGCCACGTGGCACGAGCAGCTGGCCCGCTGGCTGGCCGATGCCACGCGGAGCGAGCTGGTCGAGCCCAACGCCATGGTGCTCGCCACAGCGGCCGCCGACGGGGCGCCGGGCGCCAGGACCGTCCTCCTCAAGGGCGCTGGACGAGCGCGGGCTGGTCTTCTACACCAACCTGCGGTCACGCAAGGGGCGAGAGCTCGGCGAGAACCCGCGCGCCTCACTGGTCCTTCCCTGGCTGGCACTCCACCGCCAGGTCGTGGTCGACGGCGCCGTCGAGGAGGTGGCCGCCGAGGAGTCCGACGCCTACTTCGCCTCGCGCCCCCTCGGCTCGAGGGCGGCAGCGGTGGTCTCGCCCCAGTCCGAGGTCATCGACTCCCGCGCCGGCCTGGAGCGCGGCCACGCCGACCTCATGGCCGCCGGAGAGGGGCCGCCTCGCCCCGAGTGGTGGGGCGGGCTCCGCGTGGCGCCCTCCTCGGTCGAGTTCTGGCAGGGGCGGGAGGACCGTCTGCACGACCGGCTGCGCTACCGCCGCACCGGCGGCGGGGAATGGGTGGTCGAGCGACTGGCGCCCTAGGGGCGCTAGTGGCCGCCGCCGGCCTTGTCGAGCCCTTCCTCGCTGTCGTGATGGCCTCCTCGTCCCGGTCGCCCTGACCGGGCGGGGTGGTGGCCTCGTGGGTGGGGCTCGGCGAACGGGTGATGTCGGGCTTCTCGCCGGCTTCGGTGCTGTCGTCGCGTTCAGAGTCCATCCGGAGGGTGTACCGCGCGTCCACTCAGACGAAACGCGGGTAGAGCGTCATCCCGCCGTCCACGAAGAGGGTCGCCCCCACCACGTACTCGGCCTCGGGCCCGGCCAGCCAGGCGATCGCTCCGGCGATCTCCTCGGGCTCGCCGAGGCGGCCGAGGGGAATCTGCTCCTCCTGCTCGCGCCGCTGCTCGGGGTCCTCGACGAGCTGGCGGTTGATGGGGGTGAGGATGGCCCCGGGCGCCACGAGCGCGACCCGCACGTCGCGCGGCGCCAGCTCGCGGGCGATCGTCTGTGAGAAGAGCTTGAGCCCGCCCTTGCTCGCGCAGTAGTGCGAGAAGGTCGGCCACGGGATCACCTCGTGCACGCTCGAGACGTTCACGATCACGGCGGGCCCGCGCCCGCCGGGCAGCCGCCTGACCAGCTCGCGCGAGCACAGGAACGGACCGGTGAGGTTCACGTCGAGCACCCGCTGCCACTCCTCGAGGGGCATGTCCTCGAGCGGGTAGGGGGTCTCCACGCCCGCGTTGTTCACGAGCAGGTCGATGGGCCCGCCGAGCGCCTGCTCGGCCTGCTCGAACAGTGACGCCACGGCCGTCTCGCTCGACACGTCGGCCTCGACGGCCACGGCGTCGCCCGCGATGGCGGAGGCCACCGCGTCGGCCGCGGCGCGGTCACCGACGTCGTTGACGCAGACGCTGGCGCCGTCGGCGCCCAGCCGCAGGGCCGTGGCCCTGCCGATGCCGCTGGCGGCGCCCGTCACGAGCGCCCGCCGGCCCTGGAGCGGGGCGGGCATCAGAGGACGGCGGACCGGGTGGTTAGGCCCGGTCCGCCGGCTCGCTCAGGTGCGGCGCTCGAGGTCCGCGACGCGGTCGGCTTCCTCGTCCGCGCGCTGCTCGGCCTTGGCCTGGCTCTCCTTGGCCTCGCCCTTGCTCTGCTCCTTCTGGCCCTGGCGGCGCAGCGAGGGGTCGTCGGCTACGTCGCCTGCGGCCTGCTTGGCCTTGCCGGTGATCTTGTCGAAGATGCTCATGTTCGTATCGCTCTCCTTGATAGAGGGACAGGGGGACTGTACCCGCGGTGCAGGGCCCGTAACCCGCCCGCGCGGGGAGTACATTCGATCGATGGCCAAGGACACCGGCTTTCCGGGCAGCGACGCCCAGTTCGACTTCAACCGCGCCCGCCGGCGCCGCGCCCTCTCGCGCCTGGCCAACAAGCTCCGCCGGGAGCCCGACGACGTGGACGTGATCCTCCCGTTCGAGGAGGTGGTGGAGGCGCTCGGCAGGCGCGGACAGCGCTCGCTGGGTCTCCAGACGATCGACCTCGACTCGATCGTGGGCACCGTCGACCGCTCGCGGGAGTTCGACCGCCGCTTCAACCCGACCTCGGGTCGCGTGCGGGCGCGCTGGGAGGGCATCGCCGCCGCCCAGCGCCGCGGCGAGTCCATGCCCCCGATCAAGGTCTTCCGCGTCGGCGACATGCACTTCGTGGAGGACGGTCACCACCGGGTGTCGGTGGCGCACGCGATGGGCGACGGCAAGATCGACGCATACGTGACCGAGATCCTCACCGAGGTCCACCTGGGAGAGGACACGGCCCTCGGCGACCTGCCCATCAAGGGCCACGAGCGGCTCTTCTACGAGCGCGTGCCGCTGCCCCCCGAGGATCGCGAGCGGATCAAGCTCACCCGGTCGACGGCGTACGCCCTGCTGGCCGAGGGGGTCGAGGCCTGGGGCTTTCGCGTGATGCAGGGGCGCCGCGAGTTCATGGACCGCGAGGAGGTGGCCCGGACCTGGTTCCGGGAGGACTACCTGCCGATCGTCGAGATGCTGCGCGAGGCCGGCCTGACCGGCTCGGGCACCGAGACAGACGCCTACGCGACGGTCGTGAGCCTGCGCTACATGCTCCTGCGCACGCACGAGTGGGACGAGGACGTGCTCGAGCGGATCCAGGAGGAGATCCGCCGTCCCTCGTGGGAGGACACGGAGATCAGGAACCTGAGGCGCGACCTCTCCTGAGCGCCTGGCGCAGCATGTCCGCGACGTAGTCGGGCTCCCAGCGGATCTGTGCGTGGGAGAAGCGCAGGGGTAGGAGGCCCGCGGCGTAGTGGGCCTGGTCTCGGCGTAGCGCTGCGGTTTGCTGGGAGGGGGTGCGGTGGTATCGGAGGCCGTCGGTCTCGACGACCAGGCCGAGGTCGGGCCAGTAGAAGTCGACGCGGTAGCCGTTGAGGTATTGCTGGGTCAGCGGCTCGGATAGGCCCGCGGCTCGGACGATCTGCTTGAAGCGCCGTTCGAGCTCGGAGTCGGTGAGGGTGAAGGTGTGACGGTCGAGGAGCGTGCGGAGCTTCGTGACGCCCGTGTGGCCGGCGAAGTCTTCGAGCGCCTCTCTGAGTCGCTCCGGGTCGATGAGGTCCAGTCGGTCTGCTTCGTTGACGGCCCTCTCCAGGTGGTCCCGGGGCAGCGAGGGAGAGACATCTACCAGCGTGCAGGCGATGCTCGTCACCGGGATGTTCTGCACGCGCGTGATGTGCTTGGCGTCGAGGTCGCGGCGGTGGACCTTGATCCCCGGCCGCCGGGGCCTGCGCGCCGAGGGCACGATCACCTCGAACGCGGCCCGCGGTCCGACGCGCCACAGCTCCGGCCGCGAGCGGTGGCTGAGCACCGCGCCTTCACCACACGCCAGCACCGCGGCCATCAGCTGTCCGTGCCGGGAGAGCTCGCGCCGGCCCACCGCGTAGACGCCGGCGTGGATCCGATGCAGCCGCCCGACGATCACCCGGTGCTTGATCGCCTGCGGGCGCACCCCGAGATCGGAGCAACTGCTCACGCGTGACCACCCAATGCTGCGATCGCGCGAGCGACCACGCGGCCCGCACGACATCCTGAACGCTCTGGTCGCCCATGGACTACCAAAGGGTCCAACCCCGCAGGATTCGTCCCCCTAGATGCCCGCCGTGGGCCAACGCGACGAGCCAAGCCCGCCCGAGCCGAGCCAACCAGCTACGCCGCGGGCTCGTCGCCCTCCGGGTCGCGCCCCTCCGGGCTCTGGCCGCCCTTCGCGCGGAGGCCGCCGCCTCCGAGGTCGTGAGCGACCGTCCGTCCTCCGGGTCGAAGAGCTTGATCTTCGTGGCGTCGAGCCAGAGCTCGGCCTCCTTGCCGCGGGCCACCTTGCTCGCGGGGTCGAGGCGGGCCACGATCGCGCCCTCCTCGCCGCCGCCGGGCACCTCGCCCGCACCGGAGTCCTCGGCCAGCTCGCGCAGCTCGTCGGACTCGATCGCGTGATCGGAGGTCGCGGAGAAGTGGGCGTACAGCTCGGAGCCCATCGACTCCACCAGGTCGATGGTGACCTTGAACGTCGACGCGCCCCGGTCGCGGCCGTCGCCCATGATCGAGGCGTCCTCGAAGTCCTCCGGGCGGATGCCCGCCAGCAGCGTCCGCTTCTCGCCGCCCGCCGCCGCGCGGAGCTTTTCGGGCAGCCGGACGTCGACCATCGGCAGCTTGAGCGTGTCGCCGTCCACCTCGGCCGGCATGAAGTTCATCGCCGGTGAGCCGATGAAGCCGGCCACGAACAGGTTCTTCGGGTTGTTGTAGAGCTCCATCGGCGTCCCGACCTGCTGCAGCACGCCGCTGCGCATGACGGCCACGCGGTCGCCGAGGGTCATGGCCTCGGTCTGGTCGTGGGTCACGTACACGCACGTGGTGCCCAGGCGCTGCTGGATGCGCGAGACCTCGGTGCGCATCTGCACGCGCAGCTTCGCGTCGAGGTTGGAGAGCGGCTCGTCCATGAGGAAGGCCTGCGGATCGCGCACGATCGCGCGGCCCATCGCCACGCGCTGGCGCTGGCCCCCGGAGAGGTTGGCGGGCCGGCGGTCGAGATGCTGCTCGAGGTCGAGGATCTTCGCGGCCTCGGACACCTTCTTGTCGATCTCGGCCTTGTCGGTCTTGGCGAGCTTGAGGGCGAAGCCCATGTTCTCGCCGACCGTCATGTGCGGGTACAGGGCGTAGTTCTGGAACACCATCGCGATGTCGCGGTCCCTCGGCGCCTTGTCGTTCACCACGTCGCCGCCGATCCGCAGCTCGCCGTCGGAGATGTCCTCGAGCCCCGCGATCATGCGCAGCGCGGTGGACTTGCCGCAGCCCGACGGGCCGACCAGGATCACGAACTCGCCGTCCTCGATCGTGAGGCTCATGTCGCGCACGGCCTCGTAGCCGTCCGGGTAGCGCTTGGTGATGTTGTCGAGAACGATGTCTGCCATTGGGTCTCCTTGGGTCAGCCTTTCACTGCGCCGGCGGTGAGCCCGGCCACGATCCGGCGCTGGAAGATCAGGACCATGATGATGATGGGCACCGTGACCACCACGGCGGCGGCGGCGACGGCGCCGATCGGCTGCTCGAACTGCGAGGCGCCCGTGAAGAAGGCCAGCGCCGCGGGGACGGTGCGAGCGGCATCGGTGGAGGTCAGGGTGTTGGCGAAGATGAAGTCGTTCCAGGCGAAGATGAACACGAGGATCGACGCGGTGAACACACCGGGCGCGGCCAGCGGCACGATCACCTTGCGGAACGCCTGGAACGGTGTGGCGCCGTCCACCTGGGCGGCCTGCTCCAGCTCCCAGGGGATCTCCCTGAAGAACGCCGACAGGGTGTAGATCGCCAGCGGCAGCGTGAAGGTCATGTACGGGATGATCAGCCCGAGCCAGGTGTCGTACAGGCCGATCGAGCGCCACATGTCGAACAGCGAGCCGACGATCGAGATCGGCGGGAACATCGCCACGGCGAGCGCGCCCGAGAGGATCACGGCCTTGCCGGCGAACTCCAGCCGCGAGAGCGCGTACGCGGCCATGGCCGCCAGCACGATCGAGATCAACGTGGCTATCGCGGCGATTCCCAGCGAGTTGATCAACGCGGCGATGAAGGTGTCGTCCGAGAAGATCACGTCGTAGTTCTCGAACGAGAAGCCGGAGAAGAACTTCCTGTCGCCCACCTCATCGGGCTTCTTCAGCGACAGCGACGCGATCCACAAGACCGGGATCAGCGCGTAGAAGACCACGACCATGATCCCGATCAGCCACATGACCTTCTCGCGGGCGGTGTGCTGGCTTCCCATCTAGGTCGCCTCCCCAGTCTGTTGTGCCGTGCTGGTGCCGAGCACCTTCACGAAGAACACCGCGATCAGGATCACCGCGAGGAAGATCAGAATCGAGATCGCCGAGCCGAGACCCAGGTTCACGCGATTGATCAGCACGTTGTAGCCGAGGATCGAGACCGTCTCGGTGCCGAGGGCGCCGCCGGGCTGGATGATGAACACGTTGTCGAAGATGCGGAACGCGTCGAGGGTGCGGAACAGCAGGGCGACCAGGATGGCCGGGCGCATGAGCGGGAGCGTGATCTTGGTGAAGCGCTGCCAGGCGCTCGCGCCGTCCACCTTCGCCGCCTCGTGCATCTCGTCCGGGACGAGCGCCAGGCCGGCGAGCAGGAGGAGCGCCATGAAGGGAGTGGTCTTCCAGACCTCCGCGAGGATGATCACCATCAGCGAGCCGCTCTGGTTGGTGAGCGGCGCCGCGGAGTCGGAGATCAGGGGCAGCCCCTGGACGAAGCCGCTCGCGGGGTCGAACGCGTAGCGCCAGGCAAACGCGGCGACCACCGTCACGATGCCGTAGGGAACGAGGATCGCGGCGCGGACGGGTCCGCGCCCGAAGATCGCGCGGTGCATCACCAGCGCGATGGCCATGCCGAGCACGAGCTCCAGCGAGACCGAGACCACGGTGATGAACGACGTGACGGCCACGTCCGCCCACCAGGTGCTCGATGTGAGCACGTCGCCGTAGTTCTGGAAGCCGATGAACTCCTTCTCGTCGGGAAAGCGCAGGTCGAACTTCTGCAGCGAGAGGTAGAACGCGTAGCCGATCGGATAGCCGGTGACGATCAGCATCGCGATGACGGCCGGCGCGCACAGCATGTAGGCCAGCTTGCGCTCCGAGCGGGCGCGAT
>CAVSWF010000009.1:0-25995 GCA_963731645.1 uncultured Thermoleophilaceae bacterium
CACGCCGCGGTCGAGAGCTCCCTTCGCGGCCTCGACTCCCGCCGCGTAGAGGGCGTCGTCGTCGTAGAGGTGCGGCCACTGCATCGCGTTTGCGTCGTCGCGCGCGCGCAGGTGTTCGTGGATTAGGGTGGTGCCGAGGTCCTCCAGGTCCAGCGGCCCGGTCACGCTCTCGATGCTCGCCATGTCTTTCCCCCTCGTGGTGACTCGGCGAGTCTACGGAGGCGCCCTCACCTACAATCGCCCGGCGAGGGGCAGTGGCCGAACTGGCTAAGGCACCGGTCTCCAAAACCGGGATTCCAGGTTCGAGTCCTGGCTGCCCCGCTGTCGCGCGGATGTGGCGGAATTGGTAGACGCGCCGGCCTTTAGGTGCCGGTGGCCTAGGCCGTGGGGGTTCGAGTCCCTCCATCCGCATTTTCCGACAGCCCGGCGGCCTTGAGGGCTTCCTTGGCATCGAGGTCGCCTCGGCTGAACGCTTCGTAGGCCCGACGCAAGGTCTCCACGTTCTCCTGCGACATCGCTCGCGCAGATCGGGCACCTCAGAGGAAGGCGCGTAGCGGTGATGCAGCATCAGGTCGTTGCCGTCCGGATCGTTGAAGAAGGCCATGTGGCAGACGCCGGTGTCCAGGACGTCGCCGTGGAACTCGACGCCCTTCGCCTCGAGCTCCGCGCGCGTCGCCGCCACGTCGTCCACGTGCAGCGCGGGATGGCCGTTCTTCTGCGGCGCGAACTCCATGCCGAAGCTCTTCGGCTCCCAGATGCCGAAGCACGTCTCCCCCGCCCACACCTCGTACTTCGAGCGGTCGTCCGGCCGCAGCCCGACCTTGTCCACGTAGAAGGCACGTGAGCGCTCGGCGTCCTGAGACGGGATGGCGACGAAGTCGAGCTTGGTGATCATGGGTCTCCTCTGTGTCGCGACGGCTCGCGGCGGTCGGGGTCGGTTCCATGTTCTCAAAACGAATCGCCCGCCCGGGCGACGTGCTGCAAGGCGTCGCCCGCTGGAATAGACTCCGCGCCTGATGGCGGAATCCCGCATCGAGCACCCCAATCGGGAGAAGGCGGAGTCCAAGGCGACCAAGGCGATCGTCACCCTCCTTCTGATCGCCAGCGCGGTGCTGATCGCGATCGTGACCATCGGCGGATGGGAGGAGCTGCAGGGCGCCCAGATCGTGGCCATCGCGTACGTGCTGCTCTACCTGCTGCTCGCCTTCTACGTCTTTCGCTGGAACCGGGGCGTGCTTCCGGTGGCCGCCGCTGCGGCGGTCCTCTTCGGAGTCATCGCCGCGGTGGCCGCGCCCGCCTGGTTCGATCGGGACAAGGCGGGCTTCGCCGATCCCGCGCTGGAGCCGAGCATCCTGGGCCTGCTCACCGTGATCATCGTGCCCGTCCAGATCCTGCTGGTGGCCTTCGCCATGCGCGGCTTCGCCCAGAAGTGGAACGTCGAGGTGGAGACCCACTCGCCGACGCCGACGAGGGCTACGACCGCACGCAGCCCGCCGGCGCCTGACCGCCCTCCTAGACTCCTCCGGCTACCTGCCCGGGTGGCGGAATGGCATACGCGGATGACTCAAAATCATCTGTCCGAGAGGGCATGTGGGTTCGACTCCCACCCCGGGCACTGACTCCGGCCTGTCCCCTGGCTCAGATAGCCGGGCCCTGCCCCGTCGCCCGCTCGTTCATCGCCGTGTAGCCGCCGAAGGTCACCCCGGCCGCGGCGAGGAAGCCGAGGAAGATGCCGATCTGGCGATCGAAGTCCACCCCTTCGATGTCCACGTCCGGCCCCGGGATGCTGATGATCCGGAAGATGATCAGCACGCAGCGCCAGCGCTCCGGCGCCCGCGACGATCGCGCCGGGGGGAGCCGGCAGCTGCGCCGGCATGGCGCCCGCTGCCCGGGCCGCCACCATCCCCACCGTGACCAGCACCACGAGCAGGAGCAGGATGTCGATGAAGTCGAAGGCCTGCCACGCGTTCGCGTTCTGGCTCGCGTTGCCTCCGAACCCGGCGTCGACCTCCACCTGGTACCACGGGAAGAACATCACGATGAACAGGACCACCCCGCTCACGCCGGCGACCATCTCCCCAAAGCTGATGCGGGACGTGTCCACGGGTCTTCTCCTTCGATCGTTGACCGGATCCGAAGCTGCGGCGGGACTCTAACCTCCCGCAGCGGATGGACCTGGTCCGGGAGATCGCCGCTCTGACGGGACAGCGCGCGCGCTCGCCCGGCTCCGACGCCGAAAGGCGCAGCGCCGTGCATGCTGCGTGACCGCCTGCGAGGGATGGGCCGCGAGGCCGATCTGCAGACGGTGCCCATCAGGCCGCGCTTCGGACTCGCCCACACCGTCCACGCCCTGCTGGCGGTCGTCGGGAGCGTCGTGGCCGTGACGAACCCCGAGGTGGGGGGCGCGCTGGTGCTGGCCGCCGCGCTGGCGACGTTCCTCGACGTGACGAACGTCCTGCAGCTGACCCGCCGCCTGACCGGCCGCCGGATGTCCCAGAACGTGGAGTCGATCGAGAGACTCCGACAAGCCCGGCACCCTGGTGCTGGTGGCCCACTACGACGCGGGGCGGGACGCGCGGGCGTTCGCCTTCGCCACCCGGGTCCTGCGCGATCCGTGGCGGGCGATGCTCGTCGCGATGGTCGTGCTGATCGGGTGCTGCGTGGCCCGGGCCCTCGGGGCCGAAGGCGTGGGGCTCACGGCCGCACAGTTCGTGCCCACCGTCGTTCTGATCCTGCTCGTGCCCGCGCTCGCCGACATCGAGCTGTCGGAGGTCTCTCCCGGCGCGGCCGACAACGCCGCCGGGGTCGCCGTCGTGCTCGCCCTCGCCGACGAGCTGGGCGGACGCCTGGAGCACTTCGACCTGTGGGTGGTCCTCACCGGCGCGCAGCAGCCCTTCGCCCTGGGCATGTCGGGCTGGCTGCGAAAGCGGCGCAAGGAGCTCGACCGCGAGCGCACGGCGGTGGTCAACGTGCACGGCGTCGGTCGCGGCCCGGTGACCTTCGGCCGGCGGCGAGGGGCCGTTGATCGCGCTGCGCTCCCACAGCCAGCTCGTGCGCATCTGCCGCGAGATCGCCGAGGACGACGGCCCCGCCGGGCACTATCAGGCCCGGCCGCGGGTGCTGCACGCGCGCACCGACGCCGCGGCGGCGATCGCCCGCGGCCTCCCCGCGCTGACCGTCTCCCGCGGGGGCGACACCGTCGGTCCGGACGAGCTGGACGGCGCGCTCGCGTTCTGCCGGGAGCTGATCCTGCGCCTCGACCACGAGGTCGGGCCCGACCTGGCCGAGGTCAGGAGCGCGGCGGGCTCAGCTGCGTGAGGCGGCGCTCGGCCGCCTCGGTGACCGAACTGCGCCGCTTGGCGAACGCCCTCGTAGAGCACCACCGCGGCGAGCACCTCGCTGTCCGCCGTGGCCAGGCGGTCCTTGACCTCGCGCACGTTCATGCGGTCGTAGCCCTCCCAGGGCGGCTCGACGCTCACCTGCGCGCCCGCGTCCTCCTCCGCCCCCTGCTCGCCGAACTCGGCCACGAGCACCGGCTCGTCGTCGAGCGTCTTGAGCTCGTCGGGCACGGGCGGCCGGGACGGGGCGGGCCTGCGCGCGGGTGCCGGCCGGCCCGCCGGCCGTCCCGCTCGTGCGGGTGCGGTCGAACAGGCCGGCCTCGGGCTCCGAGACGGTGACCTCCTCGAGGGCCGATCGCACCTCGCGAACCATCCCGAGGGCGACCTCGAGCACCCCCTCCCCGACGGCCGCGACCAGCCACAGGGGTCGCCGGAGAGGCCCGATGAGCCGCATCAGACGGGCGTCACGGCGTTGTGCTTGGCCGGCCACTCGCGCGGGCGCCCGGCGTACAGGGAGAACCGGCGCACCAGCTCGGTGCGCAGGTCCTCGGGCTGCACCACCGCGTCCACCACCAGCTCGGAGGCCAGGTGCAGGACGTCGATCTCGGCCTTGTACTCCTCGCGCAGCTTCTCCACGAAGGCCTCGCGCTCGGCCGGATCCTCGATGGCCTGCACCTGGTTGAAGAAGACGGCGTTGATCGCCGCCTGAGGGCCCATCACCGCGATCTTCGCGCTCGGCAGCGCGATGCAGGCGTCGGGGTCGTAGGCGGGCCCGGCCATCGCGTAGAGGCCCGCCCCGTAGGCCTTGCGCACGATCACCGAGAGCTTGGGCACGGTGGCCTCGGAGACGGCCGAGATCATCTTGGCCCCGGCGCGGATGATGCCCTGGCGCTCGACCGCGGTGCCGATCATGAACCCGGGCACGTCGGCGAGGAACAGCAGCGGCACGTTGAAGGCGTTGCAGGTCCAGATGAACCGCGCCGCCTTGTCCGAGGAGTCGACGAACAGGACCCCGCCCTTCTGCTTGGGCTGGTTGGCCACGATGCCCACCACCCGCCCCTCGAGGCGCGCGTACCCCACCACGAGCTCCTTCGCCCAGCGCTTGTGCACCTCGAGGAAGGAGCCCTCGTCCACCACCGAGTCGATCAGGTCGAGAATGTCGAAGGGCTTGTTCTCGTCGTCGGGGATGAGATCCCGCACGGGGGTGTCCGAGCCGGGTGCGGCGGGCGGCGCGGCCGGCGGGTCCTCGCGCCAGTGGCGGGGAAAGTAGGACAGGTAGCGCTTGGCGACGTCGATGCCCTCCTCGTCCGAGGCGACGAGGAAGTGCCCGCAGCCCGAGACGCCCGTGTGCATCTTGGCGCCGCCCATCTCCTCGAGCGAGACCTTCTCCCCGATCACCATCTCCGCCATCCGGGGCGAGCCGAGGTACATGGAGGCGTTGCCCTCGCGCATGATCACCACGTCGCAGAAGGCGGGGATGTAGGCCCCGCCCGCGGCACTCGGCCCGAACAGCACGCACACCTGGGGCACGACGCCCGACATCTTCACCTCGGTGTGGAAGATGCGGCCGGCGTGGCGGCGGCCGGGGAACATCTGCACCTGCTCGGTGATCCGCGCCCCCGCGGAGTCCACGAGGTAGACCATCGGCACGAGGTGCTCGAGGGCCTGCTCCTGTATGCGGATGATCTTCTCGACCGTCTTCGGGCCCCACGAGCCCGCCTTGACGGTGGGGTCGTTGGCCATCAGGCAGACGGGGCGGCCGGCGATCGAGGCCATGCCGGTCACGACCCCGTCGGCCCCGAAGCCCTCGTTCTCCCAGTTGGCGAGCAGCGCGTCCTCCACGAAGGAGCCCTCGTCCACGAGGCGGCTGACCCGTTCGCGCACGGGCAGCTTGCCCTGCTGCTCGGCCTTGTCGTGGTGGCGCGACGGCCCGCCCGAGCGGGCGCGCTCGAGCGCTTCCGAGAGATCGTTCATGCGCGCGCCAGTCTACGAGCCGGGTGTAGGCTGCCGCCCATGGCTAACTGGGAGTACCACACCGCAGTGATCACCCACGGCTTCATGGGCCGCAAGGAGGACGAGCTGGACCGGCGCGGAGCTCGACAAGCTGCTGGCCGAGTACGGCGCCCAGGGGTGGGAGCTGGTGAAGGTGCTGCTCGAGCAGAACCTCCACCGCGAGAAGGACGGCCACGTGCTGCTCTTCAAGCGGCAGGCGAGCTGATCACGCCGGCGGCTGAGCCGCGGTGGGCGCTTCGCTGGGGGCGGGCCCCGGGCGTGCGGGTACGCCCGCGCCGGGGGGACCGCTTCCCCGGAAGGCCGCCACCAGCAGCGCCGCTGTGGCGATGACGAGCACGATGGGCCAGCCGATCAGCGATGGCCCATCCTCGCCAGGCACCGCCGCGAGCACGGCGAAGGCGAACAGGTTGGCGACGCCGAGATAGCCCGGGCCCGCCTTCGCGGCGAGCACCGACCAGACGACCAGCAGCGCACCCCCGGCCAGGATCACCAGCTCCCACCCCGCGCCGACCTCCGAGCCGCTCGGCCCAGTCCCGAAGCCCACGGCGCCTACCACGGCCGCGGCAGCGAAGGTGAGGGCGATGGTCAGCAGCGCGAGGCCGGAGGCGTTGACCCACCCGGCGGCGTGGTCGGGGTCGGCGACCCGGCGAGACTCGCCTACGGCCGCGAAACCGACGGCGATGGCCAGCAGGACCCAACGGAAGGTGTCCACCTCTTCGGGGGAGAAGACCCAGTCCACGAAGGCGACGATGACCGCGGCGAGGGTCACGGTGGCCAGCAGGGTGGAGATCCCCGAGTCGAAGGTCCGGGCGAACCAGGCCGCCAGGGCGACCAGGAGCAGGCCCACCCACACGAGGGTGCCGGAGGAGTCGAACAGGTCCTCGGTGCCGAGCACGTCGGCGAGCGTGCCGAGCGCCCCGAGGAACAGGACGAAGGCGGCCACGAAGAGGACCGACTGCCAGCCGGCGGGACGGGAGCCGGCGCTCGTCCGGGGCGACAGAGCGGCAATCGCGATCACCGCTGCCGCGGCCACGGCCGTGTAGACGAGGTGGATCCCCTGGCCCCACTCGGTGTCGAAGCGTGTGTTGACGACCAGGACCGCGAGCGTCAGGGCGGTGGCCCCCGCGGCCACCAGGTGGCCGCGGGACGGGTCGGGGCGCAGCAGCTCTGCGCGCTGGACGGCCATCCCCCCTGCTTCGAGGAGAAGCGCCGCGATCCTCCCCGCTACAGCTGGGTGTTGGCCACCGGCTCGTCGCCCGAGTAGTCGTAGAAGCCCTTCCCCGACTTCTTGCCGTACCAGCCCGCCGCCAGCATCTTCCTCAGCGTCGGAGGCTGGGCGAAGCGGCGCTCGCGGAACTCGTCGAACATCACGTTGCAGATCGAGCCCATGGTGTCGAGGCCCACGAAGTCGGCGAGCGTGAGCGGTCCCATCGGGTGTCCGGCCCCCGCCATCATGGCGGCGTCGATCTCGTCGATGGTGCCGACTCCCTCCTCGTACGCGCGGATCGCGTCGAGCATGTAGGGCACCAGCAGCCGGTTGACGATGAACCCGGCCTTGTCCTTGGTCTGGACCCCGAGCTTCTTCTGGCTCTCGGCGAACTTCAGCCCCTCCGCGAAGGTCTCGTCGGAGGTGGTCACGCACCGCACCACCTCGACCAGCTTCATCACCTGGGCCGGGTTGAAGTAGTGCAGGCCGAGGAAGCGCTCGGGGCGGTTCGTGACGGCCGCCTGGTCGATCACCGGGAGCGAGGACGTGTTGGTGGCGAAGATCGCCTCGGGCTTGGCGATGCCGTCCATGTGCCGCCACATGTCGAGCTTGGCCTCCAGGTCCTCCGTGATCGCCTCGATCACCAGGTCGCTGTCCGCAAGGCCCGCGTAGTCGGGCACCGTCTTGATCCGCCCGCGGACCTCGTCCGCCTCGCTCTGCTCCATGCGCCCCTTCTCCACGGCGCGGCCGAGCTGCTGCTCTATCCGCGCCAGGCCCTTCTCCAGCTGGGACCGGGCTATGTCCATGAGCACCACGTCGTAGCCCGCCTGGGCGGTCACCTGTGCGATGCCGTGGCCCATCAGCCCGGCACCGAGCACTCCCACCGTCTTGATCTCCATAATCAGCCTCTCCTAGTTTCGAGCGCGGGGAGCCTATATGTCACTCGTCGGAGTCGAGGATCGCGGTGCGGTGCGCCACCTGGTCCTACAGCGGTCCGAGAAGCGCAACGCCTTCAACGGGGAGCTGATCCGCGACCTCGGCGTGGCCATGGAGGACGCGGCCGCCGACACCGAGGTGCGCTGCGTGGTCGTGCGCGGTGACGGCGCGATGTTCTCCTCGGGCATGGATCTCAACGATCTGCGCCACCTCTCGGAGAACCCGTCCGAGCTGCGGCGCTTCCGGCGCCCGATCCTCGACCTGGTGGAACCTCCTCGAGGAGATGCCCAAGCCCACCATCTGCCAGATCCACGGCGCCTGCCTGGGGGGCGCGTTCGAGCTGGCGCTGGCGGCCGACTTCCGCGTGATGGCCGAGGATGCGGTGGCGGGGATCATGGAGGTGCGGGTGGGGCTCCTGCCCGACGTGGGCGGATGCTCGCGCCTGCCCGCCATCGTGGGGCTCGGCAACGCCAAGGAGCTGATCATGACGGGCAAGGTGATCGACGGGCACGAGGCGCACCGCATCGGATTCGCCAACCGGATCGCGCCCGCCGAGGAGCTCGACGCCCTCACCGCGACGTTCACCGACGAGCTGCTGGCCTGCGCCCCGCGGGCGGTCGGCCTGGCCAAGCGCGTGATGGACGCCGCGTCGAAGCCGGCCCTGGCCGCGACACTCGAGCAGGAGGTCCAGGCCCAGGAGGCACTGGCCGCGACCGAGGACTTCGCCGAGGGGGCGAGGGCGTTCTTCGAGAAGCGCCAGCCGGACTTCGCGGGGCGCTAGAGGCTCGCTAACCGAGCTTCGCGACGAGCCAGGCGCCGAGGAGCGCCGAGCCGCCGGCCACCGCCGGGCCGAGGATCTGCCCCGCGCGCGGCATCTCGTTGCGCGACTCCAGCGAGGCGGCGGTGTCCACGACGTCGGCCGCGAGACCCGCGAGGAGCCACGGGCGCATGGCGCCGTCCTCACCGGCGCTTCGCAGCGCGCCCAGGCCCATCACCGCGTCGCGAACCCCGAGCGCCCGGGAGAAGACGGTGACCGGCCGCTTCCCGGACAGGGGCCCGATCCAGCCGGCGCCTGCCAGACCGGGCGCAACGGTCAGGCCGAGACCCACCAGCACCCGGCCGGCGGCGTGTGCCTTGGCGACGTCGACGGCGTCCATGGGCCTAACGCTACCGCTCGTGACCCTGGGCGAACTCGCGGACGATGCCCTCCGCCATGTCCGTGCAGGCTTCGACGCACGCCCAGTCCACCTTCTCGGGAATGTCGCTCGGCAGGTGGTAGTCGTTGAAGGCGTTGCCCCGGAGGGAGAGGATCGAGAGCGAGCGAAGCCCGGCCAGCGCGGCGAGCACGGGGTCGGTCCAGCCGCCCACTCGAAACCGCCGCGGGGCCGCGACGCCCGCGCGCCGTGCGCCCGCGTCCGCCAGGGCCAGGTCCTCCTCGCGGTAGCGGACGGCCCACGTCGGCCCCTCCGCGGTCGCGACCATCGGCTCGCCCCCGCCGAGCGTGTCGAGCCCCAGGACCAGGGTGGTGGCGGGATCGAGGCTGTTGTCCCGCAGCCACTCGGCCATGCCGCCCATCCCCGACTCCTCCGCACCGGGAAGGACCGCGAGCACCTCGAGGCCCTCCGGGCGCTGCGTGGCGAACCGCTCGACCAGTGCGAGCACGGCGGCCACCCCCGAGGCGTTGTCGCTCGCGCCGGGCACGACGCTCCCGCGGGCCACGTCGAGCGAGAGCGCCACGAGGGCGGCCAGGATCAACCGGGCAACTCCGCGCAGCCGCCTCGGCCCTGCCGCGAGCAGGCCCATCGCCAGCTCGGGGGACAGGGAGAAGGGCACGACCCCGCTCCGGCCGGGCGGGGCTCGCCAGGCGCGGATGCCACATCAGGCCGGTGTGGGCGGCGTCGTGGTGCGCGACCAGGACGACCGTCGCCCGGCGCTCGCCGGTGGCGGGCAGCCGGCCGGCCACGTTCGCGCCCTCGCCGGCGGGCATCAGGCGCCGAGTGGGCTGGGCGCGTCCGGAGAAGTCGAGCTCGAACGACGCCAGCGCGAGAGCCGCCGGCACCCGGCCGAGGGCGGCGACGGCGAAGTGCAGCGCGTGCACGTGGCCGAAGGTGTGCTGGTAGCGAAACGGCTCGATCTGCACCGACTGCGCTCCCGCCGCGCCCAGGCGCTGTGCGCACCACCGCGCCGAAGCGCGCTCGCCGGGGCCGGCGGAGCCCCGCTCCATCGTCGCCAGCGCCTCGACGTCGGCGCGCAGGCTCAAGCGCGGTGCCAGTCCACGGGCCCCGCGCTGAGCAGGTGGCTCCCGAGGGGGCGGCCGAGCACCTCCTGCGCCGCGCGGGCGCAGTCCACGAGCGCCCGGAGGTCGATGCCGGTGTCGTGCCCCATCTCGTGGAGCATCGAGACGAGGTCCTCGCTCGCCACGTTGCCGGTCGCGCCCTTGGGCACGGGGCAGCCCCCGAGCTCGCCGAAGGAGGACTCGAACGAGCGGACCCCCGCCTCCAGAGCGGCCAGCGCGTTGGCGAGCCCCTGACCGCGGGTGTTGTGGAAGTGGGCGGTGAGCTCGACGTCGTCATCGAGGCGCCCGAAGGCGCTCGCGTAGAACTCGCGTACCTGCGCCGGGTTGGCCATTCCGGTGGTGTCGCCGAAGGCCACCTCCTCGCAACCCGCCGCGACGAGGCGCTCGGCGATGCCGAGCACCCGCTCCACCGGCACCTCGCCCTCGTACGGACAGCCGAAGGCCACCGAGATCACGCCCTCGCAGCGCAGCCCCTGCTCGCGGGCGCGGGCGAGCACCCCCTCGATGCCCGACAGCGACTCCTCGATCGAGCGGTTCACGTTCTTGCGGTTGTGGGTCTCCGAGGCCGAGAGGAAGACGTTGATCTCCTGAAAGTGCTCGCGCAGGCCGAGCGCGTTCTCCAGGCCCTTCTCGTTCGGAACGAGCACGCTCGCGGAGACCTCGGCCGGGAGCTTCGCCGCGCGCAGCACCTCCGGCGCGTCGGCGAGCTGTGGGATCACGTCGGGGCGCACGAAGCTCGTGACCTCGAGCCGGCGCAGGCCGGTGCGGGCGAGCATCTCGATCAGGCGCACCTTGTCCGCGGTGGCGATCACCTCGGGCTCGTTCTGGAAGCCGTCGCGCGGACCGACCTCGCGTATGGAGACTCTCTCCCTGGGCACGCCTACATCATGCCGAGGCCGCCGCTGACCCCGATCGTCTCGCCGGTCACGAACGAGGCGTCCTCGCTCGCGAGGTAGGCGATCGCGGCCGCGACCTCCTCGGGGCGCCCGGGGCGGCGCATCGCCGTGGAGGCCACCATGCCCTGCACGAAGCGCTCGCCCAGCTCGCCGAGGGCGTCCGGCGCCGCGCGCAGCATGGGTGTCTGGATCGGCCCGGGAGCCACGGCATTCACCCGCACCCCGAAGCGGGCGGACTCCTTGGCCAGCGCCTTGGTGAAGCCGATGACCCCGGCCTTGGTGGCGGAATACACGGTCGAGAGCTGCGATCCGACCCGTCCGGCCTCCGATGCGATGTTCACGATCGCTCCCGCGCCGCGCTCGTGCATGCCCGGCAGCACGGCGTGGGTCACCGCGAGCACGCCACGCAGGTTCACCGCGATCACGCGGTCCCACATGGCCTCGTCCGTGCGGGTGAAGAAGTCGTCCTCGGCGATCCCGGCGTTGTTCACCAGCACCCCGATCGGCCCAAGCTCGACCTCGGCGGCGGCCACCGCGGCGACCGCCGATTTCGTCGAGCGCACGTCGAGCTGCAGGCCGACTCCGTCGAGCCCGGAGGCCAGCTCGCGGGCGCGGTCGAGGTCGAGGTCGGCCACGGCCACCCGGGCCCCCTCCCCCGCCAGGCGCTCGCAGGTGGCGCTGCCGATGCCCCCGGTGGCGCCGGTGACCAGCGCGGTCTTGCCCTCGAGCCGCATGGGAGCGGGACCCTATGGGAGGATCCCTACCCGTGTCGCGCTACGGCGACTTCTACGAGAACGTGGTCACCGGGGAGCGCGGGGTGGTCCTGCGGGGCGACGATGACGGGCACGGCAAGTCGGTCCTGACCCACCTCACGGTGAAGCCCGGTGGCGCGGTGGCCGGCGAGCACGTTCATCCCGCTCTCGAGGAGCGCTTCCGGGTGGTCCACGGGGAGCTCGGGACCCGCGTGGACGGCGTGGAGCGCACGCTCGGGCCCGGCGAGGAGGCCACGGTGCGGGCCGGAGTGCCGCACGACTGGTGGAACGCGGGCGAGGGCGACGCCGGGGTGATCGTCGAGATCACACCGCCGGATCCGCGCTTCGAGATGATGATCGCCACCCTCTGGGGACTGGCGAACGCCGGAAGGACCAACGAGAAGGGCATGCCTGGCCCCCTCCAGCTCGCCCTGATCGGCAGCGAGTTCGCCGACGTGATCCGGTTCACCAAGCCCCCCGCGGCGGTTCAGAAGGCGATGTTCGGACTGCTCGGGGCGCTCGGGCGCCTGCGCGGCTACCGGGGCATCTACCCCGAGTATCTCGGGCCCGACGGGCGCACGACTCCCGACCCCGAGGTGGTCGCCCTGTCCGGCGTCGAGCCGCCCGAGGTCCCGAGCCCCTAACCTCGCCCGCTCTTGGCCGGACACGAGACCATCCCGATCGTCGGCGGCACGGGCGCGCTCGGCTTCGGCCTCGCGGTGCGCTTCGCCGCCGCCGGCCGGCCCGTGGCGATCGGGTCGCGCGACGCCGCCCGGGCCGAGGAGGCCGCCGGGCGCGTGCGCGACCAGGTGCCGGGGGCCGAGGTCGAGGGCCTCGAGAACGCCGCGGCGGCGCGGCGGGGCCCGATCGTGTTCCTCGCCGTGCCGTTCCGCGCGCAGTCGGAGAACCTCACCAACCTGAAGGGAGTGCTCTCGCCCGGACAGGTCCTGGTGGACGCCACCGTGCCGCTCGCCGCCGCGGTGTCGGGCAAGGCCACGCGGCTGCTCGGAGTGCCCCAGGGCTCGGCGGCTCAGCAGGCCCAGGAGATGGTCGACGACGGTGTGACCGTGGTCAGCGCGCTGCACACCGTGAGCGCCGCTTCGCTGGGCGAAGCTCGACGTGGCCCTCGACGAGGACATCCTCGTGACCGGTGACTCCAAGGAGGCCAAGAGCCGCGTGGCGGAGCTGATCTCCCTCATCGACGGGCTGCGCCCGGTGGACGCGGGCAGGCTCGAGGTCGCGCGCCTGGTGGAGGGGCTCACCCCCCTGCTCATCTCCGTGAACATCCGCCACAAGGCCCACGCGGGCGTGAAGATCACCGGCCTGCCGGAGAAGCTCTGGCAGTAGCGCTCCTCAGCGGGGGCACCGGCGGGGCCAAGCTCGCCCGTGGCCTGCTCGACGTGACCGGTCCCGGCGCACTGGCGGTGATCGCGAACACCGGCGACGACACGGTGGTCTACGCCGCCCACGTGTCGCCCGATCCCGACCTCATCACCTACTGGCTGGCGGACGAGATCGACGAGCGCGGCTACGGCCTGCGCGGCGACACGTGGGAGGTGGTCACCGCGCTCGAGCGGGCGGGGCGGGCCACGTGGTTTCGCCTCGGTGACCGAGACCTCGCGCTGTGCCTCCTGCGCACCGAGCTGATGGCCGCCGGCGCGCGGCTCACCGAGGCCCACGCCGCGGTGGTGCGGGCGATGGGGGTCGACGTGGACGTGCTCCCGATGGCCGACGAGCCGGTGCGCACGAAGATCACCGCGCAGGGCCGCACCCTCGGCTTCCAGGAGTTCATGATCGTCGCGGGCGCCGAGGGCCCGATCGACGCGGTCGAGTACTCGGGTGCGGCCGCCGCGACCCCCACTCCCGAGGTGCTCGGCGCGATCGCGGAGGCCGACGTGATCCTCATCGGGCCCTCGAACCCGGTGGCCTCCGTCGGGCCGATCCTCGCCGTTCCCGGTCTGCGCGAGGCGCTGCGGGCGGCGAGCGCCCCGGTGGTGGCGGTCAGCCCGTTCGTGGGCGGCGAGGTGCTCAAGGGCCCGACGCGCCTCTTCTGCGACCACGCCGGGATCGCTCCCGATGCGGCGGGCCTGGCGGGCGCCTACGGGGACCTGATCGACGGAATCGTGGGCGACGAGGCGGTCGAGGGAATGCCGTCGCTCGTGGCCGACACGCTCATGGACACGCCCGAGGCACGGAGGCGGGTCGCCACGACCACCCTGGAGTTTGCGGCCTCACTCTCCGGGTGATTTCTCGCGCCACGCACGTGAACCGTTACCGTCGGTGCCTCCGCCGATGAGAACCATCGCGATCCTGCCCATCAAGAGCTTCGGCGCGGCCAAGCAGCGGCTGTCCGATCTGCTCGCGGGCGGAGCGCGGCAGGCGCTGGCGCAGGCGATGTACTCCGACGTGCTCGCGTCGCTTCGCCACGTGGAGGGCATCGAGGCGATCGCCGTGGTCACCACCAACCCGGTGGCGGAGTCGGTGATCAGCCGCACCGAGGTCCGCCTCCTGCGCGACACCGGGGACTCCGGTCACAACCCCGCCGCCGGCGTGGGCATCCGCCACGCGGTGGCGGAGGGATTCGACCGCGTGCTGCTCGTGCCCGGCGACACCCCCCTGCTCGACCCGGCGGAGGTGGACGGGATGTTGTCGCGGGCGGCAGCGGACGGCACCGCCGTCACGATCGTCCCCGACCGCCACGGCACCGGGACGAACTCCCTGCTCATCTCCCCCCCTGCGGCGATCTCGCCCAGCTTCGGCCCCGGGAGCCTCGAGCGCCACCGGGAGCTGGCGCGGGCGGCGGGCGTCTCACACCGGGTGGAGTCGATCTTCTCGCTCATGCTCGACGTCGACACCCCCGAGGACCTCGCCGAGCTATCCGAGGCCCTCGGGGAACGGCGCGGGCAGGCCTCGATGACCCGCGGCGCCCTCCGGCAGCTCGATCGCGCGCGGGGGCAGGGTCCGGTGGCATCGCAGGCGCGGCCAGCCCGTCGGCTCGCCGGTGCGAGCTCAGGCCTGAGCGCCGCCCTCTCCCTCGCGGCGCTCGCGGACCTGGGCGAGGTGCTGCCCGGGGACGACCTCGCCGCGCTCCTCGCCCAGGCGGCGCCCAAGGGCCTCGCCGGCGACGACGTGATGGTGGTGGCGCACAAGGTCGTATCCAAGGCCGAGGGCCGCGTCCGCGCGCTGGCGTCGATCGAGCCCGGCGAGGAGGCCCGCGCGTTCGCCGAGCCGCACGGCAAGGATCCGCGCGTGGTCCAGGCCGTGCTCGACGAGAGCGTGCGGGTGGTGCGCTCGGGCCACGGGGTGCTGGTGTGCGAGACGCGTCACGGCCTGGTGTGCGCCAACGCGGGCGTCGACCAGTCGAACACCTCCGAGACCGACACGGTGCTGCTGCTGCCCGAGGATCCGGATCGCTCGGCGCGGGAGCTTCGCGCCGGCATCGCGGCCGCTCGCGGCGTGCGGCCCGGGGTGATCGTCTCCGACTCGTTCGGCCGCCCCTGGCGCCTGGGGCAGACCGACGTCGCGCTCGGCGCCGCGGGCGTGGTGGCGCTCGACGACTGGCGCGGGCGGCGCGACGGCCGCGGCCGTGAGCTCGCGGCCACCGAGATCGCGGTCATCGACTCCGTGGCCGCGGCGGCGGACCTGGCGAGGGCGAAGGACTCGCGCGAGCCGGCGGTGCTGGTGCGCGGCCTGGGGCGCTTCGTGACCGACGAGGACGGGCCCGGCGCGGCCGCACTGCGCCGCCCCCCGAGGACGATCTCTTCCGGTGAGGCCCGGCCTCAGGCCTGGCGGCCGAAGAACGGGCCGGAGATCTCGTAGATCTCGCCCTTGCGCCCGTGCGCGCGCTGGGAGGAGAAGTAGAGCCGCGATCCCGAGGGGTCGAAGGCGACCCCGGTCAGCTCCGAGTCCACGTGGTTGGGTCCCGAGACGGTGAGGAACCGGCCCACCTTGCGGTCGCGGGTCATCACCCCGAGGTTGATCTTGTTGGTCCCGATGTCCTCGCAGATGAAGAGCTCGCCCGCGCGCGAGGCGGTGATGTTGTCGACGCGGACCAGCGGGGCGTCCTTTGAGGCGAGCCCGTCATAGATGACGTCGACGCGCTCCTTGAGGGTGTCGTAGGCGTGGATCCTGGAGTCGTAGGTGGTGGCCACGTACACGACGTCGCTGTCGAACCAGATCCCCTCGGCGCGCTTGAACTTCGTCGTACCCGGCACCTGGCGCCGCGTCGGGCCGGACGAGGCCGAGTGGGTCGGGCACCTCCACCCACGTGACCCGGCCGCCCTTCCCCACCTTCGCGACCTCGAGCAGGCCCTCGCCCAGGTCCGGCCAGCGGCTCGGGGTGAAGCGGTAGAAGGCGCCGTCGGGCAGGTCCTCGGTGAGGTACACGTGCTTGCCGCGCGGGTCGACGGCGGCGGCCTCGTGCTTGAACACGCCCATCGCGTCGTGCACGACGGCCTCGCGCTCTCCGGCGGGGTCGCATTCCCACACGCGGCCGTCCTCGACCTCCTCGCAGGAGAGCCAGGTGCCCCACGGGGTCGGACCGCCGGCGCAGTTCATGGTGGTGCCGTCCAGGACGCGGTAGGCGTCGCGGACCTGGCCGTCCTTGTCGAAGTAGAGCGCCCCCGCCCCGCCCTCGCAGCTGCCTCGGAGTTCGACACGAGGATCCAGCCGCCGTCCCTGGTCTCGAAGGTCGCCGCGCCGTCGGAGGCGAGGTGCCACGTGTAGTCGCTCCCCTCGATCCGCTCGCCTCCCCGGGCCACGCGCCGCGCCTCGAAGCCCTCGGGCAGGCGGATGCCGTTGGCGTCGGCGGGCGCGGGCGGGCCGTAGGGGTCGAGGGGACCACTCGGCGCCTTGCTGTCGCCGTCGCCGCCGTCGAAGGCGCCCTGCCAGAAGGCGGCGCCGAGGCCGAGTGCGGCCACTGCCCCGACGCCGGCGCCCACGACCTCACGGCGCTGGTAGAGACGGTCGCTCACGCGGCCCCATGGTAGGCACCGGCCGAGGCCGACTTGTGAAGAAGAAGTCGAGGCCCGCCGGAGGTCAAGCGGCGGCGGCGGGCAGCTCGTGGCGCGCGCGAATCGCGTAGAGCGTGCTCCGCTCGGCCGCCGGCCGCCCGGCGGCGTGCGCCGCGCCGATCAGGTCACGAGGCTCGAGGCGGACGCCGTGCTGCGAGCCCGCCAGGCGCGAGATCGACTCCTCCATGAGCGTGCCGCCCAGGTCGTTCACGCCCCACCGCAGCGCCTCCGTGGCCGCGTCCAGGCCCATCTTGACCCAGCTCGCCTGGAGGCTGGGCACGCTGCGCCCGAGCGCGAGCCGGAAGGCGGCGGTGTGCTTGAGGTTCTCCTCCCGCGAGATCTCCTCTATCCCGTGGGTGCGCCCGAGCAGGGTGTGGTAGGGCACGAACGAGAGCGGCACGAACTCGGTGAACCCGCCGGTGCGCTCCTGCAGCGCCCGCACCACCCGCATGTGCTCGGCCAGCTCCCACGGCTCCTCGATGTGACCGAACATCACCGTCACCGTGGAGCGCAGGCCGGCCCGGTGACTGGCCTCGATGATCTCGACCCACCGCGCGACGGGCAGCTTGTTGGGTGAGATGCGCTCGCGGACGCCGTCGTGGAGCACCTCGGCCGCCGTGCCCGGCGTGGAGCCCAGCCCGGCCTCGCGCAGCCGCGCGAAGACGCCCGCCGGCGTGAGCCCCGACGTCTCGCACATGTGGTCGACCTCCATCGCCGAGTAGGCGTGCAGGTGGAGGTGGGGAGCCACCTCCCGGGCCAGTCGCAGCCACCCCTCGTAGTCCTCCAGGGCCCAGTCGGGGTGGATGCCCGACTGCAGACACAGCTCCGTGGCGCCGAACTCGACCGCCTCCTCGACCCGGCGCACGAACTCCGCGCGATCGTGCTCGTACGCGCCCGGCGAGCGCTTGCCCTGACCGAAGCCGCAGAACGCGCAGCCCACCACGCAGACGTTCGAGACGTTGATGTTGCGGTTGACCACGAAGGTCACGGTCTCCCCCATCAGCTCGGCGCGCAGCTCGTCGGCCGCCTGGCGCATGTCCTCGATCGCCTCGGGGCGGCGCTCGGCGAACAGGGCCGTCAGCTCCTCCTCGCTGAGGGCCACGCCGTCGCGGCCGCGCTCGATCGCGCCGGGCACCAGGTCCGAGCGGATGGCCCGCTCGGTCCGGCGTCCGGATCCCTGGCGCGGGATGAAGCTCCAGAAGTTCGTCTTGACGGCGTCGAGCACCCCCTGGTCCAGCCACTCGGGGTTCATGTACTGCGGGTAGACGCAGAGGCGCTCGGCCAGCGCGTAGCCGCGGGCCTCCAGCTCCCTGCGCATCGAGTGGGGCGACGGGAACGGGTGCTCGGGGGAGATGTGGTCGCCGTTGGCCGAGAGCCCGCCGAGGTCGGTGGCGCCCTCCTCCACGAGGGGCAGCCACCAGTCGGAGAGGTTGGGCGGGATCTGCACGCCCACGCCGGGCATGAGGCGCCGGCACTCGCGCACCAGGCGGCGCATCTCGTCGAGGTCGATCGGGCTCGCCCATGGCGGCATGGCCTGGGCGGCGCCCGCCTCGCCCGCCTCCGGTCTGGGCGGCGTCAGCGATCTCCGCCGGCTCGGCCCCGTAGTAGCGCGGGTGGGGAACGAAGTTCTGGAGGATCACCTCCTGGAGGTGCCCGAACTCGGCGTGCACGCCGGCGAGGGCCTCCAGCGCCTGCGTCCGCTCGTCCGGCGTCTCGCCGATGCCCACGAGAATGCCGCTGGTGAAGGGGATGCGCAGCTCGCCCGCGGCCCGGATCGTGTCGAGACGGCGCAGCGGGTGCTTGGTCGGGGAGCCCCTGTGGGCCTCCAGATCCGGATTGACCGACTCGAGCATGAGCCCCTGGGAGGCGGTGACCTCGCGCAGGCGGGCGAGGTCGTCGCGCTCCAGGACCCCGAGGTTGGTGTGGGGCAGCAGGCCACGCTCCAGCGCGCGCTCGCACGCCCAGACGACGTACGAGGTGAAGTCGTCGTGCCCGTAGGAGCGGAGGCGCTCGGACACCTCGGCGTTGACCTCGGGACGCTCCCCGGTGAGGATCAGCAGCTCCTTCGAGCGGCGCTTGAGAGCCTCGTCGAGGAGGCGCTCGACCTCGTCGGGGCCGTGGAGGTGAGCCCTATGGGTGGCGAAGGCGCAGTACTTGCAGTAGCACCGGCACGTGCGCGAGAGCGAGAGCGTGAAGTTCCGGGAGAAGGTGACCCGCCGCACCCGCGGGAGTCTACGAGCCCCCAGAGCCCCGTCAGCCCACGGGGCCGACGCCCGCCTCGCCCTTCTTGCCGGGGGTCAGATAGAGCGTCGCGTAGGCGAGGGCCGCGAGCACCGCGCCGATCACCGGGGCCAGGACGTAGACCAGCAGGAACTCGTCGGCGCCACCGAAGTTGGTGTCGGCCATCGCCGGGCCGAATGAGCGGGCCGGGTTGAACCCCGCGCCCGTGAGCGGGGCGAAGACCATCACGAGGAAGCCCAGGGTCGCCCCGATGGTGAGGGCGGCCCACTCCTTGGCGGCGCGCGGGTTCACCGCGACGGCGACGATGGCGAACACCAGGAAGAAGGTGCCGAGGCCCTCGACCAGCATGCCGGGGAGGATCTCGCCGTCGAGCCGGTCGCTGACCTGCGTGACGCCGTAGTCCACGCCCTCGCGGCCTCCCTCCTCCTCGAGCAGCAGCTTCGTGAGCAGCGCGCCGGCCACCGCGGCCGCCAGCTGCGTGACGATGTAGATGGCGGCGTCGATGGGGGTGATCTGGCGGAGGGTGACCATCGCGGCCGTCACGGCCGGGTTGAAGTGGGCGCCCGAGGCCACGGCCAGAGCCTGGATCAGGAAGAAGAGGACGAACACGTGGACGAGCCCGATCACGCCGAAGTCCGTGAACAGCGCCGGGTCCGGGTTCGCGTACAGGGAGACGGCCGCCGTGATGAAGAACACCAGCGCGAACGTGCCGATGAACTCCGCGATGTAGGCGGAGGGGCCGCGGTCGACGGGGGGCTCCAGTCCTCTGTGTGCGTTCATGGGCGGGCAGTCTACGAGCGGCGGCGGTCGGTTGGGGCGCCGGGGGCGGCATCATCCGCTCATGGTCCGCCTCCTCATCTGCGCGCTGGCGCTCGCTCTCACGCTGGGCGCCTGCGGGGAGAAGGACGAAAGCGGCGCCGGCGCGCTGCGTTCGGTGTCCCTCGCGCTCGACTTCCAGCCGAACGCCGTCCACGCGGGAATCTTCACCGCGCGGGACGAGGGCCTGGCCGAGCGGCACGGCCTGGATCTGCGGGTGCGCACCCCGGCCAGCTCCACCGACTCGCTCAAGCTCCTGGCCGCCGGACGGGCCGACCTGGCCGTGGTGGACATCCACGACCTCGGGCTCGCCCGCGAACGCGGTGCCGACGTGGTCGGGGTCGGCGCGATCGTGCAGCGCCCGCTGGCCGCGGTGATCGCCGCGCCGGGCGTGAGGCGGCCCCGCGACCTCGAGGGACGGCGGGTCGGCGTGACCGGCCTGCCCTCGGACGACGCCGTGCTGACGGCCGTGGTGAGAGCCGACGGCGGCGACCCGCGCGCCGTGCGCCGTACGACGATCGGGTTCGCGGCGGTGCCCAGCCTGGTGGCCGGCCGGGTGGACGCGGTGGTCACGTTCTGGAACGCCGAGGGGGTCGCGCTTCGCCGTCGGGGCGTGCGGACCCGGGAGTTCCGGGTGGACGACTTCGGCGCGCCGCGCTACCCGGAGCTGGTGCTGGCGACCACGTCGGAGACGCTGCGAGACGACCCCGAGCTGGTGCGACGACACCGTGGCGGCCCTCACGGACGGGACCCGCGAGGCCCTGTCCGACCTCCCCGCGGCGGCGGAGCGGGTGGCGGCGGCGTCAGGGAGCGATGCCCCGCTGGTCCGTGCCCAGGTCGAGGCGGTGGCGCCCGCGCTGGAGCCGCCCCTGACGCTCGATCGCGCCGCCCTGGAGCGCTGGGCGCGCTTCGACGCGCGGTTCGGGATTCTCGAGCGCCCGGCCCGCGTCGGCGAGGCGTTCCCGCCCTAGCGGCGCCGGCGCGCCCCCAGCCGGCGCGTCTCCGCGCACACCCGGTAGCGCTTCGAGAGACGGACGAGGCGCCCGTCGCGAAGCCTCACCCCCACCCTCACGCGGTGCACGTGGCTCCTGCCCCGGTGGCGGTCGCGGAAGACCCGGCTCAGCGGACGACGGCGATCGCGAAGCACGCGGCGGGCGACGCGGAACGTGGCCCGCCTCCCCAGCCGGCGGTCGCGTCCCACGACCGTGACGCGGACACCCGAGCGAGCGCACCGCCGGGGGCGCACGCGCTTGCGCCGGGGGTGGGTGCGACCGGCGCGGTAGCGCAGCTTGAGCGCCAGCCGCGGCCTGCGGCGGCCTGCCGCGCTCGTGCCGGGCTGCGGGACCTCCCTGAACTCGTCGTTGGGCCCCGAGCGCGCCAGCGCTCCGGGGGCGCCGAGGTTGAAGGCCTGGCCCGCGGGCCCGTCCGCCGCGCGGATCGTGACGCGCCGGACGCTGTCGGGCACGTTGATCTCCTTCGTGAACGTCGAGAAGCCCGGCGCGGGCGCTCCCAGGTTCAGGGTTCTCCCGTTCATGTCCGCGACGTAGCGGTTGGCCGTGCCGCAGAAGACGTCGTCGCCCGGCGAGCGGAAGCGCAGACGGAACGTGTTGCCCCGAATCCGGGGAAGCGAGAGGTGGTCGGGCGTGGCGGGGGCCGTGCCGTCGCGGTCGTAGTTGCCCGACCCCTGGGGATCGTGGCGGAAGGACGGCCACTCGCCCTGGCAGGCCGGCGCTTCGGGAGCGCTCCACTCGAACAGGAAGCCCTCGCGGGTGATGCCGGCCAGGCGGCCGTCGTCGCTCAGCGCGGCGGGAGCGAAGAGCCAGCCGCCGGTGATCTTCGGGAAGCCCGGAGCGTCGCGGCCGGTCACGCCGTCGTAGGCGTGAAGCAGGCCGAGCCCGGTGCCCGCCAGCACCTGGTTGCTCGCGCCGGGCCGGATCGCGCGCGACCGTGGAGCTCGACAGGAACTGGTAGTCGTCGGTGATCACCGGGTACGGGCCGATCTTCGCCCCGGTGGCCGCGTTGTACGCCCCGATGCGGTGGCTGTACGGGAACGTTCTGGCCGACCAGCAGGAGGTTGGCGGCCTGACCGAGGTCGATCTGGTACTTCACGAGATCGGGCCCGCCGACCCCGTCGAGGTCGCCGACGGACGCGGACTCGAAGAGGTTCAGCGCGCCCTGGTTGGCGCCGCCGACGTTCTGCTGGATCTCGCGCGTGAGGTTGCCGTCCTTGTCGTACAGGGCGAGCGGACCGCTCGTGACCGAGATCGCCACCTGCTGCTGTCCGCCCGACGTTCACGAGCGCCGCGTCGTGGCCGGGGCCGATCAGCGGCAGGATCGTTCTGGATGATCCCGCCCGGCTTGACCGGCCAGCCGGGGAAGATCGCGTCGCCGTCGCTCGCATCCGTCTGGGAGGCGGTGCCGGTGGATCGCACGGCGTACACGCGCGCCGTGGTGCCCGCGGCGCTCAGGGCAGCCGCCGAAGCTCACGTCGCCCCGCTCTCCTCCGCCTCCGCCGTAGACCTCGTTGCTGGCCACCACCACGTCGTCGCGCCCGTCGCCGTCGAGGTCGCCGATCGCCGGGTTGTTGATCGACTCGGCGGTGACCTGCTCCTCCGGCGCCACGCCGGGATCGATCAGGCGGACCGGGAAGCCCGGCACCGGCGAGCCGTCGGGCCGGTAGGCCCGCAGCCGTCCGTCGAGGCCGGGCGCGACGATGTCGAGCGGCCGGTCCGGGCCCTCGAGCCGCCCGACGGCGGGGGTCGCGAGGAAGCCGCACTTGGGGTGCCTGCGCTCCTTCTCCTGCTCGGACAGCGCGCAGTTGGCGCGGCCCGGGTCGGGCCGCACCGGCCAGCCGGGCAGCGGCTCTGCCGGCGAAGTCCCACACGTAGATCCGCTCGCCCGCGGCGGTGATCACCTCGGGCCGCCCGTCGCCGGTGAGGTCGGCGATCGTGGGCCCGCGCGGCGGCTCGAGCGGCGGTGCGAGCCGCCTGAGCGCGGGGGATCCGAGATGCCGCGTCGCGGAGAACTGGGTCTGGGTGCTCACGGGCCAGCCGGGCAGCTCCGAGCCGTCGGGCCGGTAGGCGTGCACCAGGCCGTCCTCGGTCGGGCAGCACCAGCTCCTGGACGTTGTCGCCGTTGAGGTCGGCGTAGCGCAGCGGGCGCCTCGCCGCCGGTGCCCAGGCGCTTGGGGAAGCCGGGGCGCAGCGTGGGGTCGTCGAGCGCGGTGAGCACCTTGCGGTCCACGCCCGGGCAGGACCGTGCCGTCGGGTGAGGTCACCGTCAGGCGGACGGTGAACTGGCCCTCGAAGGGATCGGTGGCCGAGGGGTCGAGCGTCGGCCCGGCGGGGTCGTCGCGATCGGGGCGGGTGGCACGCGCAGGCGAGCGCGGCGCGCACCTG
Source organism: uncultured Thermoleophilaceae bacterium (assembly GCA_963731645.1). Taxonomy (GTDB): domain Bacteria; phylum Actinomycetota; class Thermoleophilia; order Solirubrobacterales; family Thermoleophilaceae; genus JAAYBF01. The sequence continues at coordinate 22,906 of CAVSWF010000009.1, forward strand.
GTCCAGCGGCACCGTGCCGAAGTCGGTGACCGGCGGCCCGTCGAGCTGCCGCTGCGGACCTCGCTCCACTGGGTCGGGGCCAGGCCCACGCCGTACTCGAGCTTCCAGTTGAAGGCGCCCCCGCCGATCGACTCCCGCGCGTCGGCACGGCCGGTGATCGTGGCCGTCGCGCCGGTCACGGGCGCGTACCAGTCGGGCGAGTCGATCGAGGCCTCGGGCGGGATCTTGCCCTGCGCGGCCCGGCGGACCGCCTCGCCGACGTTGGCGCGCCCGTAGCCGAAGTGCGTGTCGAAGCCCGGCTGCGCGGGGTCGGGGGTGCCGGCGCCGACGGTGTCGCCGGGCAGGATGTCCTCGGCCGTCTGCTCGAGCAGGATGCGCAGCTCGTCGGCGCTCAGGTCGATCCCCTTGCTCGCGCGCCGCGGAGATCACCAGCGCCGCCGCGCCGCCCGCCTTGCCGGTGTTGGTCGAGCCGGTCGGGCCCGTGCATCGAGATCGACGACTTGCCGCCGAACTGGGTGGTGTTCGCGCCGCGGAAGTAGGTCTTGACCGGGACGTTGGTGCCGATGCCGGGAACGGTCTTCAGCAGCTCGATCAGGCCGTCGCGAATGCCGGGATCGCTCGTCGCTGCGAGGGAGCTCCGTGCCCGAGGCCCTCCGCGTCGGCCGCGACGCCCTCGATCAGCATCGTGTGGTCGTAGGTCGCCGGGTAGTTGTGGTTGCCGGTGTTCAGGTCGTCGCCCGAGTAGATCTGCGACGACGCCCTTGCTCGTAGGCGTACTGCGAGGCGCTCTCGGCGAAGGCCGAGTGGTAGAGGCCGCCGTCGGCGCCCACGATCACCTCGACGCCGTTGTCGGCGGCGTAGGTCACGGCCATGAAGAAGTTGTTCTGGTCGGCGACGAACGTGTCCCAGACGCGCATGCGGCACGAACTGGCACTTCGGGCAGACGCCGATCGAGCCCGGCGCCGTCGTTGCCCTTCTCGACCGCCTCGCTCGCGCGGCCCGTGCCGTGGTTCTCGGCGGCGAAGTAGCTCGAGGTGTCCTGCGGGTCGTTGTCGTCGTCGAAGAAGTCCCAGCCGGCGATGTCGTCGACGTAGCCGTTGCCGTCGGCGTCGGTGCCGTCCGAGAACGCCTTGATCAGGTCCTGGCCGGTCGGGCGCGGCGCTTGCCGACGCGCGGGTCGTCCTTGTAGTCGTCGACGTCGAGGACGCCGTTGCCGTTGCACGTCGTAGCGCCGGCTCGCGCCGTCGGCCGCGGCGGTGGGCAGCTCGGCCCGTTCAGCGCGACCTGGTCGCGCAGGCCCGCGTTGTCCCAGTTGATGCCCGTGTCGAGCATCGCGACCGCGACGCTCGGGTCGCCGCGCGTGATCTTCCACGCGCCGGCGGCGTTGAAGCCGGAGACCTGCGCCTTGCCGAACGTTCGGGTCCGCCGGGTCGTTGTACGGCGCCGGGTCGGCGTGAGCGCGGAGGGGAAGCCGAACAGGTCGAAGCGCTCGTCGAAGATGTTGGTCCGGGTCGCGCCGGCGTCGGCTCGGCCCCGTCGTAGTCGGGGTCGTCCGGCGTGTCGTCGCGCTGGACGTTGTCGTAGGGCACGCGCCGGCGCCGTGTCGAGCTGCTACCCGGGATCGGCGGGGGCCGGATCGTCGAAGCCGGCCGCGAGCGCGACCGCGGGCGCGGCACGAGCAGACGCCAGAGCGCAGGCCAAGACCGCGCGTACAGCTCTCCCCGCCATCCGCGGCAAGCTTGCCCAACCGCCACGAGCACGCGAAGGTGGCGCGCTCAGCCCTTGCGGCAGCAGACCCTCGACCAGCGCCGCGGTCTCGCGCGCCATGCGCGAGCGCGGCACCACCCGGCTGATGCCGGCTTCCTCGGCCCGCTTGCGGGTCTCCTGGTCCACGTGCGAGTAGTAGCCCAGCGTCGGCACCGCGTCCAGCTCGCCCTGCTCGCGCATCGATCGCACGAGCCCGGGCCCGTCGATCTCCTCGGCCGTGAGGTCGACGATCAGCAGATCGTGGAAGGACGCCGCCGGGCGCACCGCCTGCTCGGTCGTCGAAGCGGTTGACCGTGTGGCCGGCGACCTCGAGGGCGCCCTCGACCTTCGACCCGAAGAGCAGGTCGGGGCTGAGCAGGGCGATGCGGGCCATCGCGCTACTGGGCGCGGCGGCGCACGAACTCCTGACGCACCGACTCGGGCCGGCCCCACATCTGCGCGACCTCGACACGCCCGGAGCGCGCCTCGCGCGCGACCAGCTCGCCGTGGATGCCCTGCTCGTCGAGCAGCGCCGAGCGTGCCCCGCACGGTCTCGGCCGCAGCGGCGTGACCGAAGTCGTTCGCGACGCGCAGGCGCCAGTGCCAGTCGTGCTTGGAGTAGGGCATCGCGTTGATCTGCGTGAGCAGCGTCGCCGCCTCGATGTAGCGGTCCTCGTCGGGATCCGCAGGTCCAGCTCGAGCTGGGTCCAGTCGGGCGGCAGCGCGTCGACGACGCGCTGGAAGTCCTCGGCGAGCGCCACGCGGGCAAGTCTACTCGGCGCGGTCGGCCTGACGCGCATCATCCGCGCGAGCTGCGCCGCCGAGCGCGTGGTCGCCGGACACCGAAGCGCACGGTGAGCGGGCCGTCGAAGGGCTGCGGCCCACGCACCTCGAGCCGGTCGCCCGGCGCGATCCCACGCGCCGAGAGGTAGCGCAGCATCTCGGGGTCGGAGTCCGAGACGCGGGTGAAGACGCCGCGCTCGCCCGGCTCGAGGTCGGCGAGCGGGCGCGAGCCGCCCTCCTCGATCTCGCCCGTCCGCCGTGGGGATCGGATCGCCGTGCGGATCGTGGGTGGGATTGCCGAGCTTCTCGGCGATCAGCTCGGACAGCTCGGGCGAGATCGCGTGCTCGAGCACCTCGGCCTCCTCGTGGACCCGGTCCCACGGCATGCCGAGCGCCTCGGCCAGGTAGAGCTCGAGCAGCCGGTGGTGGCGGATGACCTCGAGCGCCACGCGCTCGCCGGCGGGGGTGAGCTCGACCCCGTGGTAGGGCTCGCGCCGCGCGAGGCCGAGCGTCTCCAGGCGCTTGACCATCGCCGACGCCGAGGCCGCCGACACGCCGAGG
>CAVSWF010000010.1:0-20020 GCA_963731645.1 uncultured Thermoleophilaceae bacterium
TCCATCCGCATGGCGCCCGCCAGGGGCGCCGGCCCGCTCGCCATGAGGCGCGTAGCGGTGGTGCAGCATGAGGTCGTTGCCGTCCGGGTCGGTGAAGAACGCCATGTGGCAGACGCCGGTGTCCAGGGTGTCGCCGAAGAACTCGACGCCCTTCGCCTCGAGCTCCGCTCGCGCGGCCGCCACGTCGTCGACGTGCAGCGCGGGGTGGCCGTTCTTCTGCGGGGCGAACTCCATGCCGAAGCGCTTCGGCTCCCAGATGCCGAAGCACGTCTCGCCGGCCCAGACCTCGAACTCGGCGCGCTCGTCCGGCCGCAGGCCGAGCGTCTCGACGTAGAAGGTGCGCGAGCGCTCCGCGTCCTGCGAGGGGACGCCGACGAAGTCGAGCTTGGTGATCATGGGTCTCCTCTGTGTCGCGACGGCTCGCGGCGGTTGGGGTCGGTTCCATGTTCTAGAACGAAACGCCCGCCCGGGCGACGTGCTGCAAGGCGTCGCTCGCTGGATTACACTCCGCGCCTGATGTCCGAAGTGCGCATCGAGCACCCCAATCGCGACAAGGCGGAGTCGAAGGCGACGAAGGCCATCGTCGCCCTCCTGCTGATCGTGAGCGCGGTGCTGATCGCGATCGTGACCATCGGCGGATGGGCGGAGCTGCAGGGCGCTCAGACCGTGGCCTTCGCGTACGTGCTGGTCTACCTGTTGCTGGCCTTCTACGTCTCTCGCTGGAACCGCGGCGTGCTGCCGGTGGCCGCTGCCGCTCGCCGTCCTCTTCGCCGTCATCGCCGCCGTCGCGGCGCCCGCGTGGTTCGATCGCGACAAGGCCGGCTTCGCCGATCCCGCACGCTCGAGCCGAGCATCCTCGGTCTGCTGACCGTGATCCTCGTGCCCGTCCAGCTTCTGCTGCTCGCCTTCGCGATGCGCGGCTTCTCGCAGAAGTGGAACGTGGAGGTCGAGGTCCGCAGCGACTCACCGACGGCGGCTACGAGCCGCCGCCGGACCGAGCCGGCAGCCCGCCGGCGTCGCTAGAGTCCTCGGCGCACCTGCCCGGGTGGCGGAACGGCATACGCGGCGGTACTCAAAATCCTCTGTCCGCAAGGGCATGTGGGTTCGAATCCCACCCCGGGCACTGACTCCGGCGCCTCCGCTCAGACGGCCGGGCCCTGCCCGCTCGCGCGCTCGTTCATCGCCGTGTAGCCGCCGAAGGCGATTCCGCCGCGGCGAGGAAGCCGAGGAAGATGCCGATCTTGGTCGATCGAAGTCCACTCCCGTCGATGTCCGACGGTCCGGCGCCCGGGATGCTGAGGATCCGGAACAGATGATCAGCACCAGCGCCAGCGCGCCGGCGCCCGCGACGATCGGCCGGGGGGCTGCGGCAGCTGCCGGCATGGCACCCGCTGCCCGGGCCGCCGGCGATCCCGACGGCGACCAGCACCACGAGCAGGAGCAGGATGTCGATGAAGCCGAAGGCCTGCCAGGCGTTCGCGTTCTCGCTCGCGCCCCTCCGAACCCGCCGTCGTAGCCTCCACCGGTACCACGGGAAGAACATGACGATGAACAGGACGACCCCGCTCACGCCGGCGACCATCTCTCCAAAGCTGACCGCGACGTGTCCATGGGCTTCTCCTCTCGATCGGTTGACCCGATCCGAAGCTGCGGCGGCACTCTAACCTGCCGCAGCGGATGGACCTGGTCCGGAGATCGCCGCTCTGACGGCGCACAGCGCGCGCGCTCGCCGGGCTCCGACGCCGAAAGGCGCAGCGCCGTGCATGCTGCGTGACCGCCTGCGAGGGATGGGCCGCGAGGCCGATCTGCAGACGGTGCCCATCAGGCCGCGCTTCGGACTCGCCGCACACGGTCCACGCCCTGCTGGCGGTCGTCGGCAGCGTCGTGGCCGTGACGAGCCCCGAGGTCGGGGCGCGCGCTGGTGCTGGCCGCCGCGCTCGGCGACGTTCCTCGACGTGACGAACGTCCTGCAGCTGACCCGCCGCCTGACCGGCCGGCGGACGTCCCAGAACGTGGAGTCGATCGAGGACACCGACAAGCCCGGCACCCTGGTCCTGGTGGCCCACTACGACGCGGGCGCGGGACGCGCGCGCGTTCGCATTCGCGCCGCCGGGTCCTGCGCGATCCGTGGCGGGCGATGCTCATCGCGATGGTCGTGCTCATCGCGTGCTGCGTCGCTGCGCGCTCGGGGCCGAGGGCGTGGCGCTCACGGCCGCGCAGTTCGTGCCCACCGTCCTCCTGATCCTGCTCGTGCCCGCGCTCGCCGACATCGAGCTGTCGGAGGTCTCCCCCGGCGCGGCCGACAACGCCGCCGGCGTCGCCGTCGTGCTCGCCCTCGCCGACGAGCTGGGCGGACGCCTCGAGCACTTCGACCTGTGGGTGGTCCTCACCGGCGCGCGAGCAGCCGTTCGCCCTGGGCATGTCGCGCTGGCTGCGAGAGCGGCGCAAGGAGCTCGACCGCGAGCGCACGGCGGTGGTCAACGTGCACGGCGTCGGTCGCGGCCCGGTCACATTCGGCCGGCGCGAGGGGCCGTTGCTCGCGCTGCGCTCCCATCGCCAGCTCGTGCGCATCTGCCGCGAGATCGCCGAGGACGACGGCGCCGCGGGGGACTACGGGCCCGGCCGCGGGTGGTGCACGCGCGCACCGACGCCGCGGCGGCGATCGCCCGCGGCCTCCCCGCGCTGACCGTCTCGCGCGAGGGCGACACCGTCGGTCCGGACGAGCTGGACGGCGCGCTCGCGTTCTGCCGCGGAGCTGATCCTGCGCCTCGACCACGAGGTCGGGCCCGACCTGGCCGAGGTCAGGAGCGCGGCGGGCTCAGCTGCGTGAGGCGGCGTACCACTCGCATCAGACCGGCGTCACCGCGTTGTGCTTGGCCGGCCACTCGCGGGCGCGCCCGGCGTACAGGGCGAAGCGGCGCACCAGCTCGGTGCGCAGGTCCTCGGGCTGGACCACCGCGTCCACCACCAGCTCGGAGGCCAGGTGGAGGACGTCGATCTCGTCCTTGTACTCCTCGCGCAGCTTCTCCACGAACGGCCTCGCGCTCGGCCCGTCCTCGATGGCCTGCACCTGGTTGAAGAAGACCGCGTTGATCGCCGCCTGCGGGCCCATCACCGCGATCTTCGCGCTCGGCAGCGCGATGCAGGCGTCGGGGTCGTACGCCGGCCCGGCCATCGCGTAGAGCCCCGCGCCGTAGGCCTTGCGCACGATCACCGAGATCTTGGGCACGGTCGCCTCGGAGACGGCCGAGATCATCTTGGCCCCGGCGCGGATGATGCCCTGGCGCTCGACCGCGGTGCCGATCATGAACCCGGGCACGTCGGCGAGGAACAGCAGCGGCACGTTGAACGCGTTGCAGGTCCAGATGAAGCGCGCCGCCTTGTCGGAGGAGTCGACGAACAGCACCCCGCCCTTCTGCTTGGGCTGGTTGGCGACGATGCCCACCACCCGCCCCTCCAGGCGCGCGTACCCCACCACGAGCTCCTTCGCCCAGCGCTTGTGCACCTCGAGGAACGAGCCCTCGTCCACCAGCGAGTCGATCAGGCCGAGGATGTCGAAGGGCTTGTTCTCGTCGTCGGGGATGAGATCCCGCACCGGGGTGTCCGAGCCGGGTGCGGCGGGCGGCGCCGCCGGCGGCTCCTCGCGCCAGTGCGCGGGGAAGTAGGACAGGTAGCGCTTGGCGATGTCGATGCCCTCCTCGTCGGACTTGACGAGGAAGTGCCCGCAGCCCGAGACGCCGGTGTGCATCTCGCGCGCCGCCCATCTCCTCGAGCGAGACCTTCTCCCCGATCACCATCTCCGCCATCCGCGGCGAGCCGAGGTACATGGAGGCGTTGCCGTCGCGCATGATCACCACGTCGCAGAAGGCGGGGATGTAGGCGCCGCCCGCTGCGCTCGGGCCGAACAGCACGCACACCTGGGGCACGACGCCGGACATCTTCACCTCGGTGTGGAAGATGCGGCCGGCGTGGCGGCGGCCGGGGAACATCTGCACCTGCTCGGTGATCCGCGCCCCGGCGGAGTCGACGAGGTAGACCATCGGCACCCGGTGCTCGAGCGCCTGCTCCTGGATGCGGATGATCTTCTCGACGGTCTTCGGGCCCCACGAGCCCGCCTTGACGGTGGGGTCGTTGGCCATCAGGCAGACGGGGCGGCCGGCGATCGAGGCCATGCCGGTCACCACGCCGTCGGCGCCGAAGCCCTCGTTCTCCCAGTTGGCGAGCAGCGCGTCCTCGATGAAGCGAGCCCTCGTCCACCAGCCGCGCCACCCGCTCGCGCACGGGCAGCTTGCCCTGCTGCTCGGACTTCGTCGTGGTGGCGCTGACGGCCCGCCCGCCGCGGGCGCGCTCGAGCGCTTCGGAGAGATCGTTCATGCGCGCGCCAGTCTACGATCCGGGTGTAGGCTGCCGCCCATGGCTAACTGGGAGTACCGCACGGCAGTGATCACCCACGGCCTCCTGGGGCGCAAGGAGGAGGAGCTGGACCGGCGGGAGCTGGACAAGCTCCTGGCCGAGCACGGCGCCGAGGGGTGGGAGCTGGTGAAGGTGCTGCTCGAGCAGAACCTCCACCGCGAGAAGGACGGCCACGTGCTGCTCTTCAAGCGCCCCGCCGGCTGAGGCCTGCCACCCCGGCGCGTCAGCTCCCCTCGGTGACCACCACCGCCGCGACCGCGGCGACAGCGCCGAGGAGGAGCACGAGCGGCCAGCCCACGAGCGAGGTCTCCCCGGCCGGCAGCGCCGCCTCGGCGATGAACAGCACCAGCACGCCCGTCCCATGAACCCTGGACCGGGCTCGCGCCGGGCGACGGCGTAGGCGACGACCGCGGCGGCAGCCGACCAGCGCCACCAGCTCCCAGCCCAGCGGGCCGTTGAACGACGCCGATCCAGCGGAGCCGAGGAACGCGCTCGTGATGGCGTCCGTGACGATGCTGACGAACAGGGTGCCGGTCAGCGCGAGCGCGGCCAGCCCGGCGGCACTGACGTGCTGGACGGCGTGGCGTTTGCGCGTGGCCTCGAGCGACATCGCGACGGCGCCATAGGCGATCACCAGCAGCAGAAACAGCCAACGGTAGGTGTCGACGTCCGAGATGTCGAAGATCCAGTCGACCCCGGCGACGAAGCCACACCGAGCGCCGCCGAGGAGAGCAGAGCGCTGACCGGCGAGTCGAGGACCCAGCCCGGGTAGGCGGCCACCGCTGCGATCAGCAGGAACGTCCATGTCGTCGAGCCCGGCCCCCCCTGGCCGCCCAGCGCATCGGCGAGCTGGCCGAACGCGCTCGCCGCGAGCAGTAGCCCGGCCACGAGGAGGGCGGTCGCGGCGCCGTCGGGAAGCCCCTCCGCCCGCGCGGCGCTGACTCCCCACGAGAGAACGAGCGCCGCGGCCGCCGCGGCAATGACGAAGAACACGCCCGCCGCCCATTCGTCGGCCATCCTCACCTGCAGCGCCCCCACGGCTACGGCCACGCAACACGCCGGCGGCCGCGCGAAGCGGCGAGGCAGGCCCTTCGCGGGCGGCGAGGCCCGTCAGCGGCGAGCGCGGGGGCGCCCCTCGTTCGTCGCTGCCCATCGTGGCACCAGCCTCCATGGTTCCCCTGTCGTCTAGAGCTGCGTGTTGGCCACGGGCTCGTCGCCCGAGTAGTCGTAGAAGCCCTTCCCCGACTTCTTGCCGTACCAGCCCGCCGCCAGCATCTTGCTGCAGCGTCGGAGGCTGGGCGAAGCGGCGCTCGCGGAACTCGTCGAACATCACGTCGCAGATCGAGCCCATGGTGTCGAGGCCCACGAAGTCGGCGAGCGTGAGCGGCCCCATCGGGTGGCCGGCGCCGGCCTTCATGGCGGCGTCGATCTCGTCGATGGTGCCGACGCCCTCCTCGTAGGCGCGGATCGCGTCGAGCATGTAGGGCACGAGCAGCCGGTTGACGATGAAGCCGGCCTTGTCCTTGGTCTGGACCCCGAGCTTCTTCTGGCTCTCCGCGAACTTCAGCCCCGTCCGCGAAGGTCTCGTCGGAGGTGGTCACGCACCGCACCACCTCGACCAGCTTCATCACCTGGGCCGGGTTGAAGTAGTGCAGGCCGAGAAAGCGCTCGGGGCGCCCGGTGACGGCCGCCTGGTCGATCACCGGGAGCGACGACGTGTTGGTGGCGAAGATCGCGTCGTCCTTCGCGATGCCGTCCATGTGCCTGCCACATGTCGAGCTTGGCCTCGAGGTCCTCCGTGATCGCCTCGATCACCAGGTCGCAGTCCGCCAGGCCCGCGTAGTCCGGCGACCGTCTTGATCCGCCCGCGGACCTCGTCCGCCTCGCTCTGCTCCATGCGCCCCTTCTCCACGCGCGCGGCCGAGCTGCTTCTCGATCCGCGCCAGGCCCTTCTCCAGCTGGGACCGGGCTATGTCCATGCAGCACCACGTCGTAGCCCGCCTGGGCGGTCACCTGTGCGATGCCGTGGCCCATCAGCCCGGCACCGAGCACTCCCACCGTCTTGATCTCCATAACCAGCCTCTGCCTAGTTTCGAGCGCGGGGAGCCTATATGTCACTCGTCGGAGTCGAGGATCGCGGTGCGGTGCGCCACCTGGTCCTACAGCGGTCCGAGAAGCGCAACGCCTTCAACGGGGAGCTGATCCGCGACCTCGGCGTGGCCATGGAGGACGCGGCCGCCGACACCGACGTGCGGTGCGTCGTCGTGCGCGGCGACGGCGCGATGTTCTCCTCGGGCATGGATCTCAACGATCTGCGCCACCTCTCGGAGAATCCGTCGGAGCTGCGGCGCTTCCGGCGCCCGATCCTCGCCTGGTGGAACCTCCTCGAGGAGATGCCCAAGCCCACCATCTGCCAGATCCACGGCGCCTGCCTGGGAGGCGCGTTCGAGCTGGCGCTGGCGGCCGACTTCCGCGTGATGGCCGAGGACGCGGTGGCGGGGATCATGGAGGTGCGGGTGGGGCTCCTGCCCGACGTGGGCGGATGCTCGCGCCTGCCGGCCATCGTGGGCCTCGGCAACGCCAAGGAGCTGATCATGACGGGCAAGGTCGATCGACGGGCACGAGGCGCACCGCATCGGTTTCGCCAACCGGATCGCGCCGGCCGAGGAGCTCGACGCCCTCACCGAGACCTTCGCCGACGAGCTGCTGGCCTGCGCCCCGCGGGCGGTGGGCTGGCCAAGCGCGTGATGGACGCCGCGGCCAAGCCGGCGCTGGCCGCGACGCTTGAGCAGGAGGTCCAGGCCCAGGAGGCGCTGGCCGCCACCGAGGACTTCGCCGAGGGCGCGAAGGCGTTCTTCGAGAAGCGCCAGCCGGAGTTCGCCGGGGCGATGAGGCGCGGCGCTAATCGAGCTGCGTGAGCAGCCAGGCGCCCAGCAGCGCCGAGCCGCCGGCGATGAACGGGCCGAGCGGCGGCCCAGCGCGCGGCAGCTCGTCGCGCGCCTCCAGCGTCGCCGCGAGGTCCACGATGTCGGAGGCGAGCCCGGCGATGATCCACGGCCGCAGCTTCTCCGAGTCGCCGGCTGTGAGCACGCCCACGCCGATCGCGCGTCGCGGACCCCGAGCGCCCGGGAGTAGACGGTGACCGGCGCTTCGCCGGACTCCTCGCCGATCCAGCCGGCGCCGCTGGGCGGGCGCGAGCGTGAGCGCGCTACCCACCAGCACCCGTCCGGCGGCCGCGATGCCGTCGGCGATGTCGTCGGCGCCATGGCGCGCAACCTACCGCTCGGCCCAGCTCGCGCGCCGTCGCCTCGGCGATCGCCCGGCACTCCTCGACGCTGTCCCAGTCCACGTTCTCCGGCGTGTCGCTCGGCAGGTGGTAGTCGTTGAAGCGCGTTGCCGCGCAGCGAGAGCATCGAGATCGCGCGGCAGCCCGGCGAGCGCGGCGAGCACGGGGTCGGTCCAGCCGCCGATCCGGAACCGCCGCGGCGGCTCGCGCCCGGCGCGCCGGGCGCCCGCGTCGGCCAGCGCCAGGTCCTGGTCGCGGTAGCGCACTCGCCACAGCGGTCCCTCCGCGGACGCAGACCATCGGCTCGCCCGCGCCGAGGGTGTCGAGGCCGAGCACCAGCGTGGACGCCGGGTCGAGCCGGCGCCGCCGGCCGCAGCCAGGCGGCCATCCCGCCCATGCCGGACTCCTCGGCACCGGGCAGCACGGCGATCACGTCGGTGCGGTGCAGCGGGTCGGCGGCGAAGCGGCGCGACGAGGTCGATGCACCGCGGCCACGCCCGTGGCGTTGTCGCTCGCGCCGGGCACCGTCGCGCCGCGGGTGACCTCGAGCGACAGAGCGCCGCGAGCGCGGCCAGCACGGCCGCGCGCCGGCGCCCGCAGCCGCCGCGGCCCGAGCCGCCATCGCGGCCATCGCCAGCTCGGGCAGCAGGGCGAACGGGCGGTGCCCGCTCCGCGAGCCGCCGGCCCGGCCAGCCGCGGGTGCCACATCAGCCCGGTGTGGGCGGCGTCGTGGTGGGCGACCAGGACCAGCGTCGCGCCGCGCGTCGCCGCGCGCGGCACGCCGGCCGACCACGTTGGCGCCCTCGCCCGCCGGGAAGAGGCGCCGCGCGGGCTGGGCGCGCCCCGAGTAGTCGAGCTCGAACGAGCGCAGCGCGAGCGCCGCCGCCACCCGGCCGGTCGCGGCCGCCGGCGAAGTGCGGCGCCTGCACGTGGCCGAAGGTGTGCTGGTAGCGAAACGGCTCGATCCGCACCGTCCTGCGCGCCCGCCTCGCGCAGGCGCTCCGCGCACCACCGCGCCGACTCCCTCTCCCCCGCGCTCGCCGAGCGCCGGTCCATCGCCGCGAGCGCCTCGACGTGCTCCTTCAGCGATGCCAATCCACGGGCCCCGCGGTGAGCACGTGGCTGCCCGAGCGGGCGGCCGAGCACCTCCTGCGCGCGCGCGGGCGCAGTCCACCAGCGCCGGCAGGTCGATGCCGGTGTCGTGGCCCATCTCGTGGAGCATCGACACGAGGTCCTCGCTCGCCACGTTGCCGGTCGCGCCCGGGGGCACCGGGCAGCCGCCCAGCTCGCCGAACGACGACTCGAACGAGCGCACGCCGGCGTCCAGCGCGGCGAGCGCGTTCGCCAGCCCCTGCCCGCGGGTGTTGTGGAAGTGGGCGGTCAGCTCGACGCCCGTCAGGCGCTCGAAGCGCGGCGGCGAACATCTCCCGCACCTGCGCCGGGTTGGCCATGCCGGTGGTGTCGCCGAAGGCGATCTCCTCGCAGCCCGCCGCGCGCAGCCGCTCGGCGATGCCGAACACGCGCTCGCGCGGCACCTCGCCCTCGTAGGGGCAGCCGAACGCCACCGAGATCACGCCCTCGCAGCGCAGCCCCTCCTCGCGGGCGCGCTCGATCACCCGCTCGAGCCCGGTCAGCGACTCCTCGATCGAGCGGTTCACGTTCTTGCGGTTGTGGGTCTCGCTCGCCGAGAGGAAGAGGTTCACCTCGTCGAAGTGGTCGCGCAGCTCGAGCGCGTTGTCCAGCCCCTTCTCGTTGGGGATCAGCACCGACACCGCCACGTCGTCGGGGATGTCCGCCCCGCGCAGCACCTCGCGGCGCGTCGGCGAGCTGCGGGATCACGTCGGCGCGCACGAAGCTCGTGACCTCGAGCCGCCTCAGCCCGGTGCGCGCGAGCGCCTCGACCAGGCGATCTTGTCGGCGGTCGCGATCACCTCGGGCTCGTTCTGGAACCCGTCGCGCGGACCGACCTCGCGGATGGAGACTCGCGCTCCCTGGGCACGCCTACATCATGCCGAGGCCGCCGCTCACCCCGATCGTCTCGCCGGTCACGAACGACGCGTCGTCGCTGGCGAGGTAGGCGATCGTGGCCGCCACCTCGTCGGGCCGCCCGGCCGGCGCATCGCCGTCGAGGCGACCATGCCCTGCACGAAGCGCTCGCCGATCTCGCCGAGCGCGTCGGGCGCCGCGCGCATCATCGGCGTCTCGATCGGCCCGGGGGCGACGGCGTTCACCCGCACCCCGAAGCGCGCGGACTCCTTGGCGAGCGCCTTGGTGAAGCCGATCACCCCGGCCTTGGTGGCGGAGTAGACGGTCGAGAGCTGCGAGCCGACCCGGCCGGCCTCCGAGGCGACGTTCACGATCGCTCCCGCGCTGCGCTCCTGCATGCCGGGCAGCACGGCGTGGGTCACGGCGAGCACGCCGCGCAGGTTCACCGCGATCAGGCGGTCCCACATGGCCTCGTCGGTGCGGACGAAGAAGTCGTCCTCGGCGTATGCCGGCGTTGTTCACGAGCACGTCGATCGGCCCGAGCTCGTCCTCGATCGCCGCGACGGCGGCGCCCGCCGACTCGGTCGAGCGCACGTCGAGCTCCACGCCGAGGCCGTCGAGCTCGCCCGCCAGCTCGCGGGCGCGGTCGAGGTCGAGGTCGGCGACCGCCACCCGCGCGCCCTCGGCGGCGAGCCGCGCGCAGGTCGCGGCGCCGATGCCGCCGGTGCCGCCGGTGACCAGCGCGATCCTGCCCTCGAGCCTCATTGGGGCGGGACCCTATGGGAGGATCCCTACCGTGTCGCGCTACGGCGACTTCTACGAGAACGCGGTCGCCCGGAGCGCGGGGTGGTCCTGCGGGCGACGAGACGGCACGGCAAGTCGGTCCTGACCACCTCACGGTGAAGCCCGGCGGCGCGTGGCCGGCGAGCACGTTCATCCCGCTCTCGAGGAGCGCTTCCGGGTGGTGCACGGGGAGCTCGGGACCGCGTGGACGGCGTGGAGCGCACGCTCGGGGCCCGGCGAGGAGGCCACGGTGCCGGCCGGAGTGCCTCACGACTGGTGGAACGCGGGCGAGGGCGCCGCCGGGGTGATCGTCGAGATCACATCGCCGGATCGGCGCTTCGAGATGATGATCGCCACCCTCTGGGGACTGGCGAACGCCGGAAGGACCGACGAGAAGGGCATGCCTGGCCCCCTCCAGCTCGCCCTGATCGGCAGCGAGTTCGCCGACGTGATCCGGTTCACCAAGCCCCCCGCGGCGGTTCAGAAGGCGATGTTCGGACTGCTCGGGGCGCTCGGGCGTCTGCGCGGCTACCGGGGCATCTACCCCGAGTACCTCGGGCCCGACGGGCGCACGGCTCCCGACCCCGAGGTGGTCGCCCTGTCCGGCGTCGAGCCGCCCGCGGACCCGAGCCCCTAACCTCGCCACCCTTGGCCGGGCACGAGACCATCCCGATCGTCGGCGGCACCGGCGCGCTCGGCTTCGGCCTCGCGGTGCGCTTCGCCGCGGCCGGCCGGCCCGTGGCGATCGGCTCGCGCGACGCCGGCCGGGCCGAGGAGGCCGCCGGGAGCGTGCGCGACCAGGTGCCGGAGGCCGAGGTCGAGGGCCTCGAGAACGCCGAGGCCGCGCGGCGCGGTCCGATCGTGTTCCTCACCGTGCCGTTCCGCGCGCAGTCGGAGAACCTGACCAACCTGAAGGAGCGCGCTCAGCCCGGCCAGATCCTGGTGGACGCCACCGTGCCGCTCGCCGCCGCGGTGTCGGGCAAGGCCACGCGGCTGCTCGGGCGTGCCCCAGGGCTCGGCCGCGCAGCAGGCCCAGGAGATGGTCGCCCGACGGCGTGACCGTGGTCAGCGCGCTGCACACCGTGAGCGCCGCCTCGCTGCCGAAGCTCGACGAGGAGCTCGACGAGGACGTGCTCGTGACCGGCGACTCGCAAGGAGGCCAAGCGCCGCGTGGCCGAGCTGATCGCGCTGATCGACGGGCTGCGCCCGGTGGACGCGGGCAGGCTCGAGGTCGCGCGGCTGGTGGAGGGGCTCACCCCCCTGCTGATCTCGGTGAACATCCGCCACAAGACCCACGCGGGCGTGAAGCTCACCGGCCTGCCGGACGAGCTCTGGAAGTAGCGCTCCTCTCCGGCGGCACCGGCGGGGCGAAGCTGGCCCGCGGGCTGCTCGACGTGGTCGGTCCGACGGCCTGACCGTGATCGCCAACACCGGCGACGACGTGGAGGTCTACGGCGTGCACGTCTCCCCCGACCCCGACCTCGTGACCTACTGGCTCGCCGACGCGATCGACGAGCGCGGCTACGGCATCCGCGGCGACACGTGGGAGGTGATGGACGCGCTCGAGGCGGCGGGGCGGGCCACGTGGTTCCGGCTCGGCGACCGCGACCTGGCGATGTGCCTGCTGCGCACCGAGCTGATGGCGGGCGGCGCCGCGGCTGACCGAGGCCCACGCCGCGGTGGTGCGGGCGATGGGGGTGGACGCGCGACGTGCTCCCGATGGCCGACGAGCCGGTGCGCACGCAGATCACGGCCGGGGCCGGACCGTGCGCCTTCCAGGAGTTCATGATCGTCGCGCGCGCCGAGGGCCCGATCGACGCGCGTCGAGTTCGCGGGTGCGGCCGGCGCGGCCGCCCGACGCCGGAGGTGCTCGCCGCGCTCGCGCAGGCGGACGCGATCGTGATCGGCCCCTCGAACCCGGTGGCCTCGATCGGGCCGATCCTGGCCGTGCCGGGTATGCGCGAGGCGCTGCGCGGCGGCGCGCGCGCCGGTGGTGGCGGTGAGCCCGTTCGTGGGCGGCGAGGTGCTCAAGGGCCCGACGCGCCTGTTCTGCGAGCACGCCGGGATCGAGCCCGATGCGGCGGGCCTGGCGGGCGCCTACGGGGACCTGCTCGACGGGATCGTGGCCGACGAGCCGGTCGAGGGCGTGCCGTCGCTCGTGACCGACACGCTGATGGACACGCCCGAGGCCCGGCGGCGGGTGGCCACGACGACCCTGGAGTTTGCGGCCTCGCTCGTCCGAGTGATTTCTCGCGCCGCGCCACGTGAACCGCTACCGTCGGTGCGCCGCCGATGCGCACCATCGCGATCCTGCCCATCAAGAGCTTCGGCGCCGCCAAGCAGCGGCTGTCCGAGTCTGCTCGCGGGCGGGGCGCGGCAGGCGCTCGCGCAGGCGATGTTCTCCGACGTGCTCGCCTCGCTGCGCCACGTGCGAGGGCATCGAGGCGATCGCGGTGGTCACCGCCAACCCGCGTGGCCGAGTCGGCGCTCGCCGCACCGGCGTCCGCCTCCTGCACGACACCGGGGAGTCCGGCACAATCGCCGCCGCCGGCGTCGGCATCCGCCACGCGGTGGCGGACGGGATTCGACCGCGTGCTGCTCGTGCCCGGCGACACCCCGCTGCTCGACCCGGCCGAGGTGGACGGGATGCTGTCCCGCGCGGCAGCGGACGGCACCGCGGTCGACGATCGTGCCCGACCGCCACGGCACCGGGCACCAACGCCCTGCTGCTCTCGCCCCCCGACGGCGATCGCGCCCAGCTTCGGCCCCGGGCAGCCTCGAGCGCCACCTGGCAGCTGGCGCGGGCGGCGGGTGTCTCGCACCGGGTCGAGTCGATCTTCTCGCTCATGCTCGACGTCGACACCCCCGAGGACCTCGCCGAGCTCTCCGAGGCGCTCGAGGACCGCCGCGGGCAGGCCTCGATGACCCGCGGCGCTCTCCGGCAGCTCGATCGCGCGCGGGGGCAGGGTCCGGTGGCATCCCGGCGCAGCCAGCCCGTCGGCTCGCCGGTGCGAGCTCAGGCCTGAGCGCCGCTCTCTCCCTCGCGGCGCTCGCCGGACCTGCGCGAGGTGCGGCCCGGCGACGACCTCGCGACGCTCCTCGCCCAGGCGGCGCCCGAGGGCCTCGCCGACGACGACCTGCTGGTGGTGGCGCACAAGGTCGTGTCCAAGGCCGAGGGCCGCGTGCGCGCGCTGGCGTCGATCGAGCCGGGCGACGAGGCCCGCGACTCGCCGAGGCGCACGGCAAGGATCCGCGCCTGGTCCAGGCCGTGCTCGACGAGAGCGTGCGGGTGGTGCGCGTCGGGCCACGGGGTGCTGGTCTGCGAGACGCGTCACGGCCTGGTGTGCGCCAACGCCGGCGTGGACCAGTCGAACACCTCCGAGACGGACGAGCGTGCGTGCTGCTGCCCGAGGATCCGGACCGCTCGGCGCGCGGCGCTTCGCGCCGGCATCGCGGCCGCTCGCGGCGTGCGGCCCGGCGTGATCGTGTCCGACTCGTTCGGCCGCCCGTGGCGCCTGGGGCAGACCGACGTCGCGCTCGGCGCCGCGGGCGTCGTGGCGCTCGACGACTGGCGCGGACGCCCCGACGGCCGCGGCCGCGAGCTCGCGTGCCACCGAGATCGCGGTGGCCGACGCGGTGGCAGCGGCCGCGGACCTGGCGCGGGCGAAGGACTCGCGCGAGCCGGCGGTGCTGGTGCGCGGCCTCGAGCGCTTCGTGACCGAGGACGACGGGCCCGGCGCGGCCGCACTGCGCCGCCCCCCCGCGGACGACCTCTTCCGCTGAGAGCCCTCGTCCGGTGCTCGGCTGATCGGCGATCGGCCTGCGCGCCTCCCGTTGAGACCTCGGCCTCAGGCCTGGCGGCCGAAGAACGGGCCTGAGATCTCGTACACCTCGCCCTTGCCCCCATGCGCGCGCTGGGAGGAGAAGTAGAGCCGCGACCCCGACGGGTCGAAGGCGACCCCGGTCAGCTCCGAGTCCACGTGGTTGGGGCCCGACACCGTCAGGAACCGGCCCACCTTGCGGTCCCGGGTCATCACCCCGAGGTTGATCTTGTTGGTCCCGATGTCCTCGCAGATGAAGAGCTCGCCCGCGCGCGAGGCGGTGATGTTGTCGACGCGGACCAGCGGGGCGCCCTTGGAGAGCCCGTCGTAGATGACCTCGACGCGCTCCTTGAGGGTGTCGTAGGCGTGGATCCTGGAGTCGTAGGTCGTGGCTACGTACACCACGTCGCTGTCGAACCAGATCCCCTCGGCGCGCTTGAACTCGGTAGCGCCCGGAACCTGGCGCCGGGTCGGCTCGGCCGAGGCGAGCGGGTCGGGCACCTCTATCCAGGTGACCCGGCCGCCCTTCTGGACCTTCGCGACCTCGAGCAGGCCCTCGTTGAGCGCCGGCCAGCGGCTCGGGGTGAAGCGGTAGAAGGCGCCGTCGGGCAGGTCCTCCGTAAGGTAGACGTGCTTGCCGCGCGGGTCCACAGCGGCGGCCTCGTGCTTGAACACGCCCATCGCGTCCCGCGCGACGGCCTCGCGCTCCCCGGCGGGGTCGCATTCCCACACGCGGCCGTCCTCGACCTCCTCGCAGGAGAGCCAGGTGCCCCACGGGGTCGGACCGCCGGCACAGTTCATGGTGGTGCCGTCCAGGACGCGGTAGGCGTCGCTGACCTTGCCGTCCCTGTCGAAGTAGAGCGCCCCCGCCCCGCCCTGCAGCTCCTCGGAGTTCGACACGAGGATCCAGCCGCCGTCCCTGGTCTCGAAGGTGGCGGCGCCGTCGGAGGCGAGGTGCCACCTGTAGTCGCTTCCCTCGACCCGTTCCCCTCCCCGGGCCACGCGCCTCACCTCGAAGCCCTCGGGCAGGCGGATGCCGTTGGCGTCGGCCGGGCCGGGCGGGCCATAGGGGTCCAACGGGCCGCGCGGAGCCTTGGCGTCGCCGTCCCCGTTTCCGAAGGCGCCCTGCCAGAAGGCGGCGCCGAGGCCGAGCGCGGCCACGGCGCCGACGCCAGCGCCCACGACCTCACGGCGCTGGTAGAGACGGTCACTCACGCGGCCTCATGGTAGGCACCTGCCGAGGCGGCTTGTGAAGATGACGTCGACGCCCCGGAGGGGTACTCAGACGGCGGCGGCAGGCAGCTCGTGACGGGCGTGCATCTCGTAGAGCGTGCTCCGCTCGGCCGCCGGCCGCCCGGCCGCGTGCGCCGCGCCGATCAGATCACGAGGCTCGAGGCGGACGCCGTGCTGCGAGCCCGCCAGGCGCGAGATCGACTCCTCCATGAGCGTGCCGCCCAGGTCGTTGACCCCCCACCGCAGCGCCTCCGTGGCGGCGTCGAGGCCCATCTTGACCCAGCTCGCCTGGAGGCTGGGCACGCTGCGCCCGAGCGCGAGCCGGAAGGCGGCGGTGTGCTTGAGGTTCTCCTCCCGCGAGATCTCCTCTATCCCGTGGGTGCGCCCGAGGAGGGTGTGGTAGGGCACGAACGAGAGCGGCACGAACTCGGTGAACCCGCCGGTGCGCTCCTGCAGCGCCCGCACCACCCGCATGTGCTCGGCCAGCTCCCAAGGCTCCTCGATGTGCCCGAACATCACGGTCACCGTGGAGCGCAGGCCGGCCCGGTGGCTGGCCTCGATGATCTCGACCCAGCGGGCCACGGGCAGCTTGTTGGGCGAGATGCGCTCGCGGACGCCGTCGTCGAGCACCTCGGCCGCCGTGCCCGGCGTGGAGCCCAGCCCGGCCTCGCGCAGCCGCGAGAAGACGCCCGCCGGCGTGAGCCCCGAGGTCTCGCACATGTGGTCGACCTCCATGGCCGAGTAGGCGTGCAGGTGGAGGTGGGGAGCCACCTGCCGGGCCAGTCGCAGCCACCCCTCGTAGTCCTCCAGGGCCCAGTCGGGGTGGATGCCCGACTGCAGGCACAGCTCCGTGGCGCCGAACTCGACAGCCTCCTCGACCCGGCGCACGAACTCCGCGCGATCGTGCTCGTACGCGCCCGGGGAGCGCTTGCCCTGACCGAAGCCGCAGAACGCGCAGCCCACCACGCACACGTTCGAGACGTTGATGTTGCGATTGACCACGAAGGTCACCGTCTCCCCCATCAGCTCGGCGCGCAGCTCGTCCGCCGCCTGGCGCATGTCCTCGATCGCCTCCGGGCGGCGCTCGGCGAACAGGGCCGTGAGCTCCTCCTCGTTCAGGTTCACGCCGTCGCGGCCGCGCTCGATCGCGCCGGGCACCAGGTCGGAGCGGATCGCCCGCTCGCTGCGGCGTCCGGATCCGTGGCGGGGGATGAAGCTCCAGAAGCTCGTCTTGACGGCGTCAAGCACGCCCTGGTCCAGCCACTCGGGGTTCAAGTACTGCGGGTAGACGCAGAGGCGCTCGGCCAGCGCGTAGCCGCGCGCCTCCAGCTCCCTGCGCATCGAGTGGGGCGACGGGAACGGGTGCTCGGGGGAGATGTGGTCGCCGTTGGCCGAGAGCCCGCCGAGGTCGGTGGCCCCCTCCTCCACCAGGTGCAGCCACCAGTCCGAGAGGTTGGGCGGGATCTGCACGCCCACGTCGGGCATCAGGCGCCGGCACTCGCGCACCAGGCGACGCATCTCGTCGAGGTCGATCGGGCTCGCCCATGGAGGCATGGCTTCGGCCGAGCCCGCCTCGCCCCCTGCGGTCTGAGTGGCGTCCGCTATCGCCGCGGGCTCGGCGCCGTAGTAGCGCGGGTGGGGCACGAAGTTCTGGAGGATCACCTCCTGGAGATGCCCGAACTCGGCGTGCACGCCGGCGAGAGCTTCCAGCGCCTGTGTCCGTTCCTCCGGCGTCTCGCCGATGCCCACGAGAATGCCGCTGGTGAAGGGGACGCGCAGCTCGCCGGCGGCCCGGATCGTGTCGAGACGGCGGAGCGGGTGCTTGGTCGGAGAGCCCCTGTGGGCCTCGAGATCCGGATTGATCGACTCGAGCATGAGCCCCTGGGACGCGGTGACCTCCCGCAGGCGGGCGAGGTCGTCGCGCTCGAGGACGCCGAGGTTGGTGTGGGGCAGCAGGCCGCGCTCCAGCGCGCGCTCGCACGCCCAGACCGACGTACGACGTGAAGTCGTCGTGCCCGTAGGAGCGGAGGCGCTCGGACACCTCGGCGTTCACCTCGGGACGCTCGCCGGTGAGTACCAGCAGCTCCTTCGAGCGGCGCTTGACGGCCTCGTCGAGGAGGCGCTCTACCTCGTCGGGACCGTGGAGGTGAGCCCTATGGGTGGCGAAGGCGCAGTACTTGCAGTAGCACCGGCACGTGCGCGAGAGCGAGAGCGTGAAGTTCCGGGAGAAGGTGACCCGCCGCACCCGCGGGAGTCTACGAGGCTGCTGAGCCCGGTCAGCCGACGGGGCCGACGCCCGCCGGGCCCTTCTTGCCGGGGGTCAGATAGAGCGTCGCGTACGAGAGGGCCCCGAGGATCGCGCCGATCACCGGGGCCAGCACGTAGACGAGCAGGAAGACGTCCGCGCCGCCGAAGTTGGCGTCGCACAGCGCGGGGCCGAAGGCAGCGGGCCGGGTTGAACCCGGCGCCCGTGAGCGGGGCGAAGACCATCACGAGCAGGCCGAGGGTCGCCCCGATGGTGAGTGCGGCCCATTCCTTGGCGGCGCGCGGGTTCACCGCGACGGCGACGATGGCGAACATCAGGAAGAACGCGCCGAGGCCCTCGACCAGCATGCCGGGGAGGATCTCGCCGTCGAGCCTGTCGCTGACGGCCACGGCGCCGAAGCCCACGCCCTCGCGGCCTCCCTCCTCCTCGAGCAGCAGCTTGGTGAGCAACGCGCCGGCCACTCCCCCCGCGAGCTGCGTGACCACATAGATCGCGGAGTCGATGGGCGTGATCTGGCGGAGGGTGAGCATCGCCGCGGTCACGGCCGGGTTGAAGTGCGACGCCGGAGGCCAGGGCCAGGGCCTGGATCAGGAAGAAGAGGACGAACACGTGGACGAGGCCGATCACGCCGAAGTCCGTGAACTGCGTGGGGTCCGGGTTCGCGTACAGGGAGACGGCCGCGGTGATGAAGAACACCAGCGTGAGCGTGCCGAAGAACTCCGCGATGTAGGCGGCGGGACCGCGGTCGACGGGGGGCTCGAGTCCTCTGTGTGCGTTCATGGGCGGGGAGTCTACGAACGGCGGCGGTCGCTTGGGGCGCCGGGGCGGCATGATCCGCTGATGGCCCGCCTCCTCATGTGCGCGCTGGCGCTGGTTCTGATGCTGGGCGGCTGCGGAGAGAAGGACGAACGGGACGCCGGCACGTTGCGGCCGGTGTCGCTCGCGCTGGACTTCCAGCCGAACGCCGTGCATGCGGGGATCTTCACCGCGCGGGACGAGGGTCCGGCCGAGCGGCGCGGCCTGGATCTGCGGGTGCGCACCCCGGCCAGCTCCACGGACTCGCTAAAGCTCCTGGCCGCCGGACGCGCCGACCTGGCCGTGGTGGACATCCACGACCTGGGGCTCGCGCGCGAACGCGGTGCCGACGTGGTCGGGGTCGGCGCCATCGTGCAGCGTCCGCTGGCCGCGGTGATCGCGGCGCCGGGCGTGCGGCGACCCGGCGAGCTCGAGGGCCGGCGGGTCGGCGTGACCGGCCTGCCTTCGGACGACGCGGTGCTCACCGCCGTGGTCCGGGCCGACGCCGGCAACCCCCGCGCCGTGCGCCGAACGACGATCGGGTTCGCGGCGGTGCCCAGCCTGGTGGCCGGCCGGGTGGACGCGGTGGTCACGTTCTGGAACGCCGAGGGGGTCGCACTGCGCCGTCGGGGCGTGCGGACCCGGGAGTTCCGGGTAGACGACTTCGGCGCGCCCCGCTACCCGGAGTTGGTGCTGGCCACCACGGCGGAGACGCTGCGAGACGACCCCGAACTGGTCCGCGACACCGTGGCGGCCCTCGCGGACGGGACCCGCGAGGCCGTGTCGACCTCCCGGCGGCGACCGACCGGGTGGTCGCGGCCTCCGGCGGCGATCGCCCGCTGGTGCGGGCTCAGCTCGAGGCGGTGGCGCCTGCGCTGGAGCCGCCCCTGACGCTGGATCGCCGGGCGCTGGAGCGCTGGGCGCGCTTCGACGCGCGGTTTGGGATCCTCGAGCGCCCGGCCCGCGTCGGCGAGGCGTTCCCGCGTTACTGACGCCGCCGCGCCCCCAGCCGGCGGGTCTGCGCGCACACCCGGTAACGCTTCGAGCGACGGACGAGGCGCCCGTCGCGAAGCCTCACCCCCACCTTCACGCGGTGTACGTGGCTCGCGCCCAGGTGGCGGTCGCGGAAGACCCGGCTCAGCGGGCGACGGCGATCGCGCAGCACGCGGCGGACGACGCGGAACGTGGCCCGCCTTCCCAGCCGGCGGTCGCGCCCCCACAACCGTGACGCGGACGCCCGATCGGGCGCACCTCCGCGGGCGGACTCGCTTGCGCCGGGGGTGGGTGCGACCGGCGCGGTAGCGCAGCTTGAGCGCCAATCGCGGCTTGCGGCGGCCTGCCGCGCTCGTGCCGGGCTGTGGGACCTCCCTGAACTCGTCATTGGGGCCCGAGCGCGCCAGGGCGCCGGGAGCGCCGAGGTTGAAGGCCTGGCCCGCG
>CAVSWF010000011.1:0-737373 GCA_963731645.1 uncultured Thermoleophilaceae bacterium
GTGCGGCACGTAGAAGGCGATCTTGATCGGCGAGGTGGCGATGAAGCGCGGCTCGACGCCGAGCTCGCGCAGCGTGGCGAACGTGCGCGCGGCGACGCCGGTGTTACTCATCCCGGCCCCGACCACGCTGACCTTGCCGAGGCCTTCCTGCTCGGAGAAGCCGGCGCCCAGCGCACCCAGCGCCTGCTCGGCGTGCGGCCGGTCCTCGACCGGCGCGGAGAAGACGATGCGCGAGTCCATCTGGATGATCGTGTCCACGTTCACCTCGGCGGCCGCGAGCGCCTCGAAGAGGTCGGCGGGGCGGACGCCTTCCACCTCGTACACCGCCTCCTCGACCGGGTGCGTCACGCCCGAGATCAACGCCTTCTCCAGCATCCGCGCGTCCTCCTCCCTGATCCAGGTTCCCGGCTCCTCGGTGAACGTCGAGCGGACGTGCACCATGACGCCGTGGTTCCGGGCGAACTCGACCGAGCGTAGCTGAAGGACCTTCGCGCCCGAGGCCGCCATCTCGAGCATTTCTTCGTAGCTGACCGCGTCGAGCTTCTTCGCGGTGGCACGAGGCGCGGGTCGGCCGTGTAGACCCCGTCGACGTCCGTGTAGATCTCGCACGCGTCGGCGCCGAGCGCGGCCGCGATGGCGACCGCGGTGGTGTCCGATCCTCCGCGGCCGAGCGTGGTGATGTCGCCGCGGTCGAACGCCCTGAAACCCGCAACGCGACGATCTGCTCGTCGTCGAGCTCTCGGAGGATGCGGTGCGCCTTCACCTCGATGCTCTTCGCCTTCCCGTGGACGGTGTCGGTGACGATCTCGACCTGCGAGCCCGTAGCGAGATCGCCTCCGCGCCGACGGTCGGATCGTCCATGGCCATCGAGGGCACGCGGATACGCTCCCCGACGGCGATGGGCATGTCCATCTCGCGGGCGTCGGCCACTTCGAGATCTCGTGCGCGAGCTCGAGCAGCTCGTCGGTGTGGTTAGCCCATCGCCGGCTCACGGCGACGACCCTCGTGCCCTCGCGTTTGGTGGCGACGCGCGCTCGGCGACCCGCGGATGTTCTCCGGGTCGCCGACGGAGGTCCCCCCGAACTTCATCACCACGGTGCTCGCCCCGATCCGGGTCTCGGACGACTCGAGCTCGGGCAGGGTCTCGTACGCGGTCTCGGCCATCATTCGATTGTACGGACGGGAACCCCGGAGCTCAGGCGGCCGCAGCGATCAGCTCGTCGAGAGCCGGGTTGTCGACCTGTGCCGCCAGCGAGCGTGCGGCCTCGAGGGCCCCGGGCTCGCCCAGCCGCGCCCGGTGGACGGTCGCACGCACGAGGAGGTCGTGCAGGCCGCGGCTCGCTGCGATCGCCTCGAGCTCTCCGACCCAGCGCTTCGCCGATGCGTCGCCGTGCTCGACGGCCGTCTCGCAGAGCGCGTCCAGCCCGTAGGCCTCGATCCAGAGGTAGGTGTCGGGCAGGCGCCTGCAGAGCCGGGGCGCCTCGACCAGGAGCTCCAACCCTCGCTCGACGTCCCCTCGCTCGACGGCGACCAGCCCTCGCCCGCGCGTGGCGATGCTCTCCCAGCAGGGATCACCGATCTCGCAGCCGAGCGCGTACGCATGCTCGAACGCTTCCGCCGCCGCGTCCACGTGGCCATGCCTGAGTTCGATCTCTGCACGGAGCGACTCCGGCAAGGAGCGGAACGAGTGCAGGCCCCTGGCGTCGACTAGCTCCAGCGCCCGATCGAGGAGGATCGCCGCCTCGTCGAGTTCTTCTCGGAGCATGTGGAGCTTGGCGTGCATCGTCAAGGCGAAGCAGTGCGCCTCCGGGCTCTGGAGGCCCTCACCCCGGGTCGTCGCCGAGAGCAGGAGCTGGGTGGCATTGGCGTAGTCACCCACGTCGCTCCGACAGGTTCCGAGGATGACCTCGATCCAGGCGAGCTCCTCCTGGTCGCCGTTTGCGAGCTCCGCCGCGCGGGCGAGTGTTGCCTCCGCGCGGTCGTAGTGGCCGCGGAGGAATTGGATCCACGCGGCCTCCCGCCAGCCCGTGGCGGCCAGCAGGCGCTCACCGATGCGCTCGGCGAGGAGGCTGCCCTCGTGAAGCGCCTCCGCGCCCTCCTCGTCGGTGCCGCGGGCCGAGTGGACGAGCGCCCGGCCGAGCCCGACGAGCCCCCTGGCGAGGAGCACGGGATCGTCCTCCCGGCGGGCCGAGGCAACCGCTCCGCGCAGGCGGGCGACGCCCGCCTCGGGAGCGCCGGCCTCCACCGCGGCCATGCCCGTCTCGATGAGGACGTTGATCGCCGAAGGCCCGGAGACGCGCGTGCCCACTGAGGCGAGGGGCTCCGCCGCCGCCGAGGCGAGCGCCGAACTCGGCTCGATCCCCAGCTCCCGACGAAAGAGCTCAGTGCAGGTAGTCACCTGGCGCTCCGCAGCGTCGGCGTCGCCCACCGCACGCAGGCAGCGCACG
Organism: uncultured Thermoleophilaceae bacterium; assembly: GCA_963731645.1. Classification (GTDB taxonomy): domain Bacteria; phylum Actinomycetota; class Thermoleophilia; order Solirubrobacterales; family Thermoleophilaceae; genus JAAYBF01. The sequence goes on from CAVSWF010000011.1 coordinate 2,448, forward strand.
AGGAGCACGTGCGCGTTCTCGTCGTACGCATTCAGGCGCACGAGATGGGCGGCGTGGCTGCGCGGTGTCGGCGTCGCCGCGCGCCAGCAGGGCGAGCGCCGCCTCGTGGAGCACGGCGGCCGTCGTCCCGGCGACGTGACGGCGCTCGTTCTCGAGCCAGTTCTCGAAGCTCGGGCTCGACCGGAACGCCATGCCGTCGAGAAGCTCGTGCCCGAGGCCGGGCAGCGCGGCCGCTTCCACCCAGGAGCCCGTGCGCAGGATCTCGACGTCGACGGACGTCGTCGGCCCGAGCGCGAGCCGCACAGGATTGCCGCCGACCTCGGCGTGAGGGCCGAGTTGGCGACGGAGCGCCGAGAGCGCCGAGCGGAGGGCGCCGAGCGGGTCGTCGGCCTCCGGGAAGAGCAAGCCTGAGAGGCGTTCGCGGGACGAGGGGACCTCGGTACGCACGAGGTACGTGAGCAGGCCCCAGTGCTTGCGCCCCGCCGGCGCCTCGACCTGGACTCCGCCTCGCTGGACGGTCGGCGTGCCTAGTAGGTGAATTCTGAGGTCCACGCCAACTTCCACGGCCGGATTCCTCACACGTTCCGTCACACGCCCCATTGCAAGCCTCCGGACGTCCAGTTCATCACAGGGAGCTGGGCGAGACAACTAGACGGAGGTAGTAGAGATGAGAAGGATGCTGCGGCATACCCGACTCGTGCCCGTTCTCGGCGTGGTGCTTCTGGCCGCGGTCGTCGCGGTCGGCGTGGCCGTAGCGACGCCGTCGTCGGGAGTCACGGCCGAGACCTACCGCGGTAACGTCCAGGGGCAGCTGAACCTGTTCACGAAGTTCAGCCCCGGTGTCACCGCGAGGATCAAGACGAAGGGCGCGTTCGAGATCGTCATGCAGAAGATCGTGGCGGCGCCGGGCTCCACCTTCGGCTGGCATACCACCCAGGCGAGAACGTGAACGTCGTCGCCCGGGGACGCTCAGCCTCTACCACGCCAAGAAGTGCACGCACGAGGTCAACTACGCCGCCGGGAGTGGCTTCAGCACGTCTCCCGACGAGGTGCACCTCGCCCGCAACGAGGGGACGGACACGCTGATCATCTATGCGACCTACCTCGTCCCGAAGCAGACGCCGGCGCTCCCGCTTCGGATCGACCAGCCCTCTCCGGGGCCGGGCTGCCCGCAGTAGCACGACCCGCCGCGCAGGGCGCCGGGCTGTCCGGCGCCCTGCCGGCGTCCTCGGGGAAGAGAGTCTCGTCCGTGGCGGCGTCCACCACCGCGATGGCGCCGGTGGGGCAGAAGGACGCCGCCTGGAGGACGCGCTCCCGCGGGGCCCCATCCGGGTCGACAACCTCGGACTGTCGGTTCTCGTTGTGCCGGAAGACCTCGGGCGCGAGGAACACGCACTGGCCGTTGCCCATGCAGAGGTCGTGGTCGACGGTGATGCGCAGCTCCCGGGGCACTAGTCCCAGGCCACCGGCAGAGAGGTCAGGGAGCGGAACTGGATGCTCGGTGCGTACTCGAGCTCCTCGGTCTCGAGCCGGAGCGTCCCGAAGCGCTCGGCCAGGGCCCGGAAAACCTCCTGGCCCTCGATGCGGGCGAGGGATGCGCCGAGGCAATAGTGGATGCCGGCGCCGAAGGACACGTGCGGGTTCGGCTTGCGCCCGACGTCGAAGCGGTCGGGCTCCGCGAAGGCGCGCGGATCGCGGTTGGCCGCGGCCATGATCCAGCGGATCCGGTCGCCCTGGCGGATCGTCTTCCCGTGGCGCTCGACGTCCTGCGCGGCGATGCGCTGGGTCGACTTCACGGGCGGGTCATAGCGGAGGCACTCCTCGGTGGCCGATCGCGCCGCGCCCGCGGGATCTGCGCGGAGCAGCTCCCACTGGTCGGGATGCCGGATGAGCGCGAGGGTGCCGTTGCAGATCAGGTTCATGGTCGTCTCGTGGCCCGCAAACAGGAGTAGCGCCGTGTTGACGAGCACCTGGTGGCGGGTGAAGACGCCCTCCTTCTCGGCCTCGGCCAGCACCGAGATGAAGTCGTCGCTGGGGGTCGCCGCGCGTTCGTCGACCTTGGGGGAGACGTACTCGATCATCCCCTCGATCCCCTCCATCAGCAGACGCATCCGGTCGGGCTCGCCGCGGTTGATGTAGAGCAGGCGGTCGGCGAGGTGGCGCAGGTGTTCGCGGTCCTCCTCGGGCACGCCCATCATCTGCGTGATCACCCGCACCGGCAGCGGCGCGGCGAGAGCTTCGAGCACGTCCATGCGCCCCTGCGGCTCGGCCTCGTCCAGGAGCTCGGCGACCGCACGGCGGACGAACGGCCGCCAGGCCTCCATCGCCTGCGGCGTGAAGTACTCGTGCACCGCGGCCCGCATCGACTGGTGCGCCGGCCGGTCCTTCTCCACCAGCTGGTCGGCGCGGAACCGCTTGACCTCCGCGAAGAGCGGCTCGTCGGCGGGGTCGATCGGGGGCCGCGGCGGCCGCCGGTCGGTCTCGATCACCGCCGAGGAGAAGAGCTCGTGGTGTCGCACGAGCCAGACGAGGTCGTCGTAGCGCGTGACGATCCACATCTCCGCGCGAGGGTTCCAGTGCACCGGATCGGTCTCGCGGAGGCGGCCGAAGTAGGCGTAGGGATCGGCGATGACCTCGGGGGCGAAGAGGTCTTCGGGGTCGGCCGCGGCGACGGTCTGCGAGCTCGCCATGGGCCACATGCTACGCCCCGAAAATGCCCCGTTTAATGTTGAACCGGCCGACCCGAAGGCCGCCCGGTTCAACGCGAGCACTCTATACAGACGGCACTTCGAAATGCAAGTGGGAGGTGAGCGGAGCCTTTGTGAGACGACGTCACATCTCGCGGCGGCCGGAGAGAGCCCGGCCGAGTGTGACCTCGTCCGCGTACTCGAGGTCGCCGCCGACCGGGAGGCCGCTCGCGAGCCGCGTCACCTCGCGTCTCCCGCGGAGGCGGTCGGCGATGAACGACGCGGTCGCCTCGCCGGTCATGGTCGGGTTCGTCGCGAGGACGACCTCGCTGCACGCCGTTTCGCTCGACGCGGCGCAGGAGCTCGTCGATCGCGGAGCTCGGCGGCTCGACGCCGTCGAGCGGGGAGAGCGCGCCGCCGAGCACGTGGTAGACGCCGCGGTACTCGTGCGTGCGCTCCATGGAGACGACGTCGGCCGGCTGCTCGACGACGCAGACGAGCGTCCGGTCGCGCCGCGTGTCGAGGCAGATGACGCAGCGCTCCTCCTCGGTCAGGTTGCCGCACTCGCGGCAGAAGCCGATGCGCTCCTTCGCCTCGCGGATCGCCTCGGCGAGCGCCAGCGCCTCCTCCTCGGGGACCCGCAGCAGGTGGAAGGCAAGCCGCTGGGCCGTCCGGGTGCCGACTCCCGGGCAGGCGCGAGAGCTGCGCGATCAGGTTCTCGACGACGGGGCTGAACACGCACCCATTGTGCCGTGGGACCCGGGTCGCCGTGCGCCTACAGGCCGGGCAGACCGAGCCCGCCGAGGTCGCCGACCGAGCCGCCGAGGTGGGACTGCATCAGGTCCTGAGCGTTCCGGAGCGCCTCGTTGACGCCGGCGAGGACGAGGTCCTCGAGCGTCTCCGGGTCGTCCGGGTCGATCGCCTCGGGCGGATCTTCACGGCCACGATCTCGCCGGCGCCGGTCGCCGTCACCGTCACCATCCCGCCGCCGACCGAGGCCTCGACGGTCTCGTTGGCGAGCTCTTCCTGCGCCTTGGCCATGTCGGCCTGCATCTGCTGGACCTGCTGGAGCATCTTGTTCATGTCCATCCCGCGGCCACGCTACCCTCCTCGACTGCGCGCGTCGAACGTGCTCTTGAAGAGCGAGACGAACTCCTCCTCGGTGGTCGGCCCTTCCTCGGCGGCCTCCTCGGCTGGGCCCTCGCCGACGACGAACGCGGGCTCGAGCCGTCGGCCGGTGACCTCGTGGAGGACCTCGCGGAGGAGTGCCGCGTTCTTCGGCTCCTCGGCCAGGCCGCGGTGGAACGACGCGGCGGGCGTGAACTCGACGCGTCAGCCGCTCGCCCTCGAGGGCGACCGGCCGCGCCTCGTTCAGGACGGCCGAGAGCGGGATCGACCGCTCGCCGATCGCCGAGAGGACGGCGCTCGTCCAGAGCTGCTGCATCTGGTCGAGGCGGAGCTCGCCCTCGGGCGCGGAGGCGCCGGCGCCTCGGCGTCGGGCTCGGTCGCCGGGCGGATCGGCTCGGCCGCGGGCTTCTTCGCCGGCGGGGCGCGGGCGCCCGCGCGGGAGCGCGGCGTCCGTCTCGCACGCGCGACTCGACCTGCTCGAGCCGGTAGGCGAGCGACTCGCGCGACAGGTCGGCCGCCGGCCGCGTCACCTTCACGAGCGCGAGCTCGAGCGGCAGGCGCGGGTCGCCGCCCTGGCGCGCGTCCTCGACCGCGACGGCCAGCAGGTCGATCAGCCGCAGGACGACCGGCTCGCCGAGCTGGTTCGCCTGCGAGCGCGAGCCGCTCGCGCGTCTCGTCGGTGACGGGCAGCGAGTCCGGCACCTCGCCCATGTGCTGGACGAGGAGCAGGTGGCGCAGGTGCTCGAGCAGGTCGTGGACGAGCCGGTTGAGGTCCTGGCCCTGGTCGGCGAGCTCCTCGACGAAGAGCAGGAGCCCCGCCGTGTCGCCGTCGACGATCAGGTCGCCGATCCGGAAGAGCGCCTCCTCCTCGACGGCGCCGAGCAGCTGGAGCACGGCCTGCACGGTCACCGCCCCGGACGTCGCCGCGGCGAGCTGGTCGAGCGTCGAGACGGCGTCGCGGAAGCTGCCGCGGGCGCTCCGGGCGACCAGGGCGAGCGCCGCGTCGGGCGCGTCGATCTCCTCGCCGTCGGCGATTCGCCGGAGCAAGCGCGTCAGCTCGGGCAGCCGCGGCCGCGAGAACATGAAGGTCTGGCAGCGCGAGCGGACGGTCGGGATCATCTTCGAGAGGTCGGTCGTGCAGAAGATGAAGACGAGGTGCGGCGGCGGCTCCTCGATCAGCTTGAGGAGCGCGTTGAACGCGGCGTCCGTGAGCTGGTGCGCCTCGTCGAGGATGTAGACCTTCTGGCGCCCCTCGACCGGCTGGAGCACGACGCGCTCGCGGATCTCGCGGATGTCGTCGATCCCGCGCTGGCTCGCGGCGTCCATCTCGACGACGTCGAGCGACGTCCCGGCGGCGATCGAGACGCACGAGTTGCACGTGCCGCACGGCGTCACCGTCGGGCCCGTACGCGCAGTTGAGCGCCTTCGCGAGGATGCGCGCCATCGACGTCTTCCCGGTCCCGCGCGGCCCGGCGAAGAGGTAGGCCTGGCGCACCTGGTCGCGCTCGATCGCGTTGCGGAGCGTCCGGACCACCGCCTCCTGGCCGACCACCTCGTCGAACGTCTGCGGCCGGTACTTCCGGTAGAGCGCCCCGCTCACCCCGCCATTGTACGGGCAAGCGCCCCGGGGGAAATGCCCGGCGCGCACCCCCCGTCGAAGACGCTCTCGGATCGGTGCCCACGACGCTCGCTCTTGCCAGGTCGACCCGCGGCACCCAGGAGAAACTGCTGGCGCTGCTTCCGGACCTGACGCGGTTCGCAGGATCCCGATGCGCGGAACCTGGCCGTCAACACTCGCGTGCGCGAGCCCGTGCCCCGATTGCTCACCCCTCGGGAGGGAGTTCAGCCCCGCTGGAGCGGATTGCGGGTTCAGGGAACCGCTAGCTCCCCGCCTAGCGCGACCGGGCGTCCCGAATCGAGCGTAGCAGCGCGCCGGCCTCGCTCAGCTCTCCGGTTCCGGGTCGGGGCGAACGACCACCGTGTCGGCGACACGCGGCCACGTCGACCACATGGGCATCCAGGTCGCCTCGCAGGAGATCGTCGTGCGCGAGATGGAGCGCGTGAAGGCCGCTGGTCTGCCCGTGCGCGAAGAATTCAGCGTGGACTGCTGCCACGCCAACCAGGACAAGTTCTGGGTGCAGGATCCCGACGGCGTGGAGTGGGAAGTGTACGTCCTCAACCACGACATCGAAAGACGCTCGCCGCCCCCTTCCCCGGAGAAAGGACCCTCTTGCACCGCAAGCTGATCGCCTTCTTCGCGCTGCTCATGTTCGCCGTACCGACCGCCACCGAGGCCGCTACACCGAGAAGAGCGAGCACCCAAGCTCTCCGTGATGACCCGCAACATCTACCTGGGCGCGGACATCGCCCGGCCCATCGGCTCGAAGACCATCGAGGAGTTCGAGCAGAAGAACCAGATCGTGTGGGACACCGTCGAGCAGACCAACTTCCCGGCCCGCGCGAAGCTCCTCGCGAAGGAGATCAAGAACACCAGGCCCGACCTCATCGGCCTGCAGGAGGTCGCACTGTGGCGCAAGGGCCCCAAGGGCAACCCGGCCCCCGCGACCGGTGTGGCCTTCGACTTCCTCAAGCTGCTCCGGAAGGAGATCAAGGCGCGCGGGCTCACGTACCGCGTGGGCTCCGTGCAGCCGGAGGCCGACGTGGAAGGCCCGACCACCAGCGACGGCGACGTGCGGCTCACGATGCGCGACGTGATCCTGGTCAAGAAGCGCAAGGGCCTGACCGTGACCGGCAAGAGGGGCGCGAACTTCAAGGCCGGGATCACCGTGTCCACGGCGGCCGGCCCGGTCACCGTCAAGCGCGGCTGGACCTTCGTGAACGCCAGGCTGGACGGCATCAAGTTCCGCTTCATCAACACGCACCTCGAGGCCTTCATCGCCTCCACGCGCCTTGCCCAGGCGAAGGAGCTGGTGGGAACGAAGGGCCGACGGACACGAAGCTGCCGACGATCCTCGTGGGCGACATGAACTCGGACGCCAAGGGGGATCCGGACGGCAGCGGGCGACCCCGAGCCCTACAAGGCGATCGCGCGAGCGGGTTCAAGGACGCCTGGACCGAGATCAAGGGCCAGGACAAGGGCTACGTGTGCTGCCTGAAGCGGGAGACGGCAAACGATCCGCCTCCGTTCCCGGCGGACCATCGGATCGACCACATCTTCACTCGAAGGGTGTGGCGAGGATCAAGGGCCTCAAGGCGCGCAAGGTGGGCATCGATCCCAAGAACCGGACGGCCTCCGGCCTCTGGCCGTCAGACCACGGCGGCTGGGTCGGCAAGTTCCAGCTGATTCCGCGAAGGAGATAGAAAGGAGCGCGGGGCGCGGCGACGATCGAGCTGCGCCCCGGGGCCCCGGCTCCAGGGGGATGACCATCTCCTGCTCGGAGACGGCCTCGACCGTCTCCTCCTCCTCGAGGCCGGGCGTACTCGTCACCGCCGCAGACGATCTCGAACCGCCCGGTGCCGATCCGGTCGTCGGAGTGGATCGGCAGGCCGCGGATCGAGTCCCAGCCGAGGCGCTCGACCTCGAACGGGTTCATCCGCGACGGCCACCGCCGGGTACTCGCAGCTGCGGTTGTGCTGGTCGATCGCCTTGGAGATCGCTTCGAGGTTCTTGGCCTCGGAGCAGCTCATCGCTGCGCGGGGCTGCCCAGCCGATCCGGCTGTAGTGCTCGATGGTCCTCCGCAGGCCCTCGCGGACGTCGACCTCCGGCTCCCAGCCGAGCAGCTCCCTGGCGCGCGTGATGTCGGGCTGGCGCACCTGCGGATCGTCGATCGGCAGCGCCTCGAAGACGATCTCGGAGCGTCGACTCCGGTCAGCTCGATGATCGCGTTCGGCCATGTCGAGCAGCGTCATCTCGTTCGGGTTGCCGATGTTGACCGGCTCGTGCACGTCCGACTCGGCGAGCAGCGACCAGGCCGCGGATCAGGTCGTCGACGTAGCAGAAGCTGCGCGTCTGGCGACCGTCGCCGAAGACCGTGAGCGGCCTGTCCGGCGAGCGCCTGGCGCAGGAACGTCGGGATCGCGCGCCCGTCGTGCGGTCTCATCCGCGGGCCGATACGTGTTTTGCGCCATCACGCCGGTGCCGGCCCAGAAGTTCTCGAGCCCGGGGACGGAGAAGTCGTAGACGAGCGGCGTGGCCTCGATCTCGTCGATCGCTGTGACCGGCGCCCAGACGAGGTCGCCGGTGCACGCGCGCGTTGAGCTTCTGCTCGACGCCCGCGTCCCACTCGAGCGGGCTCCACGGGGAGACGTTGCACAGCGTCAGGCGCCAGAACGGGTAGCGCCGGTCGCCGGTCCTGTGCTCGAACGTCGACTCGTACGCGCCGACGGACGGGACGAGGCCGAAGCGCGCGAACGCGACGATCGAGGTCGTCCTTGAGCTCGTCGTAGACGGTGGAGAACTCGTGGCGCACGCCCTCCGCGAGCTTCAGCCCCGAGTGCACGCCGTCGCCCTCGCGGTAGCCCTCGATGAACCACTTCAGCCGGCTCAGCGGCAGCCCGAGGATCCAGCCGGGAATGCGCTTGCGGTTGTCGTCGAAGCCGAGGTAGTCCAGCAGCCGCAGCAGCAGCTTCGAGTGGACGAAGAGCGCCGCCGCGCGCCGGCGCTCGCGGGCGCGCGGACGACGTGCAGGCCGAGGTCGCGCTCGATGATCGCCTGCGGCGCGGTCCAGCAGCGCCGTCGTCGCAGCTGATCGTCAGGAAGGCGTTCTTCGCCGCTCTCGTGCGTGCAGCCCTCGGCAACCCAGAGGCCGAGCAGCCACAGCAGGTCGTCGGTGATCGCGATCCGGGCCGGGCATCGGGACGCTGCGCCCGGCGTGCGCAGACGCACGCGGGCGCCCGTCGGGCACCGTCGCCGCCGAGGCGCCGCAGCACCGGCAGCGGCACGCGGTCGCTGTCGCGCATCCGGATGAGCTTCGTCCAGGCGCCGTTGCGCCAGTTCGGGCCGTGCGTTGCGGCGCTCGCGAGACGAGCAGCGCCGAACAGGTCGTGGCGCTGCTCCCACGCGCGCGCGCCCGAGCCCGGGCGCCTCGACGCAGCAGATCCCACGGATCGCCCTCCGCGTGGCGCCAGACGTCGAGCATGCTGACCTCGGTGCGGTCGCGCTCGGGCACGTCGATCCGCCGCGCGATCGGCGATCCGGTCGCCCGACCTCCAGGTCCTCGACGGGCCTCGGCTCGGGCTCGCCGTCCGTCGCCCTCGACGAAGACCGAGTGGTCGCCCGGTGACCTTGATCGACCGCCCGTACCGGGTGCGTGACCTCGTAGCAGCGCTGGTCGGTCGGGTGGGCGATCAGAGCGCGGTCGCAGCCGCGACGACCGTCCGTCCGCCCGCGAACGGCGGGCACGGTGAAGCCGTCGAGCGGATACTCGACGCGCCGGCGTGAACCGGCGTCGAGCAGCGCCAGCGCCGCCGCGTCGCGCGGGCACGTACCCGGCGGCGATCGAGCAGCGCGAGCCAGCCGCGCCGCGAGCTCCGCGACCGTCTCGCGCCGCAGCTCTCGGCCGTCGTCGTAGAGCACCTGCTCGTCGGCGAGGATCGAGTTGAAGATCCGCGACGATGCACGTGTCCACGCCCTGCTGGCGCAGGTAGGCCATCGTCAGCGCCTCGGCGTAGCGCTTGGCCTCGTCGTAGACGCCGCGCGGGCCGATCGGGTTGACGTTGCCCCAGTAGGTCTCGGGCTGCGGGTGCACCAGCGGGTCGCCGTAGACCTCGGAGGTCGAGGCGAGCAGGAAGCGGGCGCGCTTGGCCTTCGCCAGGCCGAGCGTGTTGTGGGTGCCGTAGGCGCCCACCTTCAGCGTGTGCAGCGGCAGCCGCGCGTAGTCGATCGGGCTGGCCGGCGAGGCCATGTGGTAGACGAAGTCGATCGGCTCGTCGATCTCGTAGTGCGACGTGATGTCGATCATCCGGAACTCGAAGTCCGCGCCGTCGCGGATGTGCTCGATGTTGCCGAGCGACCCCGTCTCGAGGTTGTCCACGCAGATCACCCGGTGGCCGCGCGCCAGCAGGTAGTCGCACAGGTGCGAGCCGAGGAAGCCGGCGCCGCCGGTGACGAGGGAGGTGGGCATCAGGCGGAGGCTACCGCCCCGGTCCGGGGGCGAAGGTGCCCTCGGTCCCCGTGGGCCAGAAGGGCCACTCCTCGAAGCGTGTGCAGAGCCCCTTGGGATCGAACGTGACGATCCACAGGTCGCGATAGGTGCGCTCCGGCGGGCCGTCGTAGCGCACCTCGGCCCGCACCACGCCCGTGTCGCCCTCGACGGCCACGATCTCGGAGTCCATCGAGAACGACTCGTCGTGGCTCTCGCGCTCCTCCTCCCAGAGGGCGGCGATGGCCTCCAGGCCGCGGTACGGGTCCTCGAAGGGCGCTGTCCGGTAGGTGGCCTCCGGGTGGAAGAGCCCGGCGAGGGTTGAGGTTCCGGCCGTGCGCCACGCGCGCTCGTAGCCGGCCACCCATTCCTCCAAGCGCGCGCGGGCGTCAGGCGACATGCTGTCGACGACCCTACCCGCGTGCACGATCAGGACGAGGAGGACCGGCGATGGCCCAGCAGGTGGATGAGCGCAACGTGGCGGTGACGGAGAGCACCCGCACCAGGAGGAGCGCGGCGGTCGCAGCGTCGTCGGGGACGAGCGCGAGTGTGGGGGTTGCGGGGAGCGCGGCGACCGTGGCCAGCGCCGGGGTCGCGGGAAGCGTCGCCACCGCCGGCAGCGCGCTGGTCGCGGGGAGCGCGGCAACGGCGGGAAGCGCCGTGGTGGCGGGAAGCGTGGCAACCGTGGGCAGCGCCGTGGTCGCGGGGTGTGCCCTGACCCTGTTCAGCACCCAGCTCGCGGGTTGCGTCGCGAGCATCGCCTGCTCGGGCTGCGTCCGCTGCATCGGGTGCATCGCATGCGCGGACTGCGAGGACTGCGTCGGATGCATCGGCTGCGTGGGCCTCCGTGGCGAGGTCGGCCGGATCGGCCGTACGAAGAGGCGGCGCTTCCTTCGCTGAGCGTGTCCCCCTCGTCGCTGGTTCGCCGCGCCGTCGTTCCGGTCGAGCCCAAGGCGCTATCGTCGGTGCGAGCTGAGCCGCCTCGCCGTGGCTCTCACGATCCCTCTTCTTGTGGCGCGGTCGATACCTCCAGAGGGACCGAGAGCAGGGTCAAATGGCGGTGTTTCGACTCACCCCTCTTGCGTACACACCCGCGAAGGGGCGACCTTCAGGGGCTGCGCCGCGTGCGCGAAGTCGTTCGGTAGACACGATGAGTTCGTCTGCCTCTACGGAGAGTTTTTCCACCGCGACTGCGCCTTCTACCGGTCTCGCGGCGAGAGGGATCGTCGCCCATGCTGAGGAGGGTCGCCGAGCTGATCTGCCAGTCGTGCGGCGATACGAGCACCGGCCGCGTGCCTTCCCCACGAGGGACGACGATGCCCCCATGCAAGCGATGCGCCGGCAAGCGCCAGGTCGTGCGGATCGTCGCACCAGCCACGCGTCCCGCTGGATGGGCCTGGGGCCAAGGGCCTTGACCCTAATGCGAACATCTGTTCGTGTCGACCAAGGGGCGGCCCCACACCTGGCTCCTCGCCTCGATCGAGAAACGTGACCTGCCCGGCATCCGGGCCGCGGCCTCCGAGCTGCGCTGGATCAACCTCCAGGACGCCCTCGCCATCCTCCCCGTGCTCGTCGAGAAGGACCCCGAGCTCTTCGACCGCGCCGCGTGCCGGTGGCTCGGCCGGCTCGCGCTCGAGCGGGAGGTGACCCTCGAGGAGATCGGGGTGGCACTCGCCGCGTTGAATCGGCTGGGGAACGGGTCGGTGTCGGCCCGGACAGTGCTCGCAGGCCTCGTGACGGCCTGAGAAGAGGAAGCGCCCCCGGCAGGATTCGAACCTGCGACCCTCGGATTAGAAGTCCGATGCTCTCATCCGCTGAGCTACGGGGGCCCGCGGCCAGCATAGGCGGACCACCGGGAGGTTTGTCCCGGTGGTCCGCGCTCTGCAGGGGTGCTCAGCGCAGCGAGATCGCGACCTCCTCCAGGAGGTCCAGCGCGTCCTGCAGGCCGTCCTCCATCCCGGAGTTGATGTGGCCGTCGCGGTCCGCCTTGCTCGCGTGCTGCACGAGCACCTCGATGGTCGTGCGCCCGTCGGCCTCGGTGAGCGTGAGGGTGTTCAGCGACTCCGCGTCGGGCATGCCCTCGTAGATCTCGGTCGAGACGATCCGCTCGTTGGGGACGATCTCGCGGTACTCGCCGTGGAAGCCCACTTCGAACCCACCGTCGGCCACCATCACGTACCGCCACGCGCCGCCCACGCGCAGGTCGATCTCGACGACCGTCACCTCGCCGCGCTTGGCGTTCCACCAGCGCCCCACCAGCTCGGGCGTGGTCCACGCCTCGTAGACCAGGTGCTTGGGCGCGTCGAACTCCCGCGTGATGAGGATCTGCTCATCCGTGGGCAGCGACACCGTCGCCGTTCGGCTACTCGTCATTCCCGTCATCTCCTTCTTCCTCCTTCTGTTTGAGTTCCTCCAACACGACGTCCAGCTCGTCGAACCGCTCCGACCACGAGTCCTCGTAGGCCTTGACCCAGTCGTGGATGGGCTTGAGCGCGTGGCCGTTGAGGCGGTACAGCCGCCGGCGCCCCTCGCCGCGCACCTCGACCGCCCCCACCTCTCGCAACACCCGCAGGTGCTTGGACACCTGCGGCTGGGCCAGCCCGAGCGCCCCGACCAGGTCATTCACGGGTCGCTCCCCGCCGGCGAGGACGTCGAGGATCTGCCGCCGCCGGGGCTCGGCCACCGCGTTGAACGCATCCGCCGTGGTCGCCGCTCGTGCCATGGCGGGCATTATATGCCCATATAAGAATATGTCAAGCGTGGTGGCGCTCGTGCTAGGGGACCCTTCAGCGTGCGATGGCTCCGCTGGACCAGGCACCGGCTGCCGGATGGGCGAGTGCAGCCACTCGTCGTCCAGTCGTCCTGTCAGGGCAGTCGGCCCCAGCACTGGATGACCGTGAACGTAGTGCCCCACCTGCCCGGTTCGGCCAACTCGCCCTCGGCCTCACGGCGTAGCGAGGCCAGCTCGACCTCGCTGAGCGTCTCGAGCAGTCGCGACTCGAGCGCGACGCTGAACTGAAGCGGTAGCCGCAAGTAGGGGTGGCCTGGTTTGAGCGCGACGACGTGCGCGTCTATCTCAGGGTGCTCAATGCTGATCTCGCGGAGCAGCTCCGGAAGCCCGCGGCCCGCCTCGCCTCCCAAGGCAGCAAAGATCTCCGACAGCAATCGGATCAGTCGCTCGGCCGCCGGGGCGGGCGGGTTGAAGTGCCACGAGCCCAGGTCCCACTCCTCCAGGACAAGTGAGCCACCGGGCCTGACCAACCGCCGATGCGACGCCACCTGCTCACGGCCTCGTCCAAGCGGAGCGATCACGTAGCGGGCGTGCACGAGATCGAAGGACTCGGGCTCCAACTTGCTGTCGAAGAGATCGTCGACGGCGAGCTCCGCGTTGACGATCCCTTCTGCCTTCAGAAAAGAACCGGCGGCATCGAGCAGGCGCTCGTCTACGTCGGTGCCGACCACCTGGCCTGAGGGGCCGACCCACTCGCTGAGGATCCGAAGCCAGCCAAGGGCGCCGCAGCCGACGTCCAGGGCGCGTAGACCGGATCCGTCGCCGACCTTCGAAAGGAGCTGCCGCCCGCTGGGTTCCCACACGCGCGACTGCAACTGCAGGCGCTCCAGCTCCGAGGGCTGGTCGGCAAGCAGGTATTCCTCGTCCGACATCTTCAATCGGGGCGGCGGGATTTGAACCCACGACCCCCTGCTCCCAAAGCAGGTGCGCTACCAGGCTGCGCCACGCCCCGATGCGACCGGATTCTACGTCGCGGCCGGAAAGCCTCGATCAGGCCGGCTCGGCCTCCACCCGGTTGTCGTTGAAGATCGGGGCGTTGCCCAACGCGGTCAGCTCCTGCGACGTCGTGGCCTGTGGCCCCACACCGTCCTCGTAGTCGGTGCTCCACCAGCCGGTCGGGGCCACCAGCACCCCGGGCCGCGCGTCGTCCGACACGCGGACCGGGCAGACGAACGATCCCCGGTCGTTCCACACGCGCGCGCGGGCGCCGTCCTCCAGCCCGCGCTCGCCGGCGTCCGCCGGGTTCAGCACGACGTAGGGCTCGGGCTGCGCCCCGTGCTGGCGCTCCTGGTTGGCGAACGTCGAGTTCAGGAAGAGGTGCGTCTTCGGCGTGAGCAGGGCGAGGCCGAAGCGCGCGCCGGCGCCTCGGTCGGCGGCCTCGGCGGGCGGGTCGTAGTGGGGCAGCGGGTCCGCGCCCCTCTCGGCCAGCCAGCCGGTGTCGAAGGAGAGCCTGCCGTCCTCGGTCCCGAATCCGCCCGAGGCGTGCGGAGCCGCGGTCTGTCCGACGTCGACCTTCGCGAAGCCTCGCGTCCTCAGCGCGTCCAGCTCGATGCCACCGGGCGCATCGGCGAACAGGCCCGCGGCCAGCTCCTCGTCGGTCTCCCGGAAGCAGGGGTCGTCGAGGCCGAGACGCGCCGCAAGCAGCCGGAAGATCTCCGTGTTGGGCTTTGCCTCCCCCACCGGCTCGATGGCCGGCTCGTTGAACGTCACGTACTGGTGCCCCCAGGAGAACACCGCGTCGAGATGCTCCAGCGTCGTGGTGGCCGGCAGCACGACGTCGGCGAGCGCGGCGGTGTCGGTCATGAACTGCTCGAGCACGACGGTGAAGAGGTCGTCGCGGCGCAGACCCGCGAGGACCTTGCCCTGCTCGGGCGCGATCTGAGCCGGGTTCGATCCCCAGCAGACGAACGCCGCGACGGGAGGGTCCAGGCCGGGGTCGCACAGCGCGTCGCCGAGCTGGGACATGTTGATGCGGCGAGCGGGCTCCTTTCGGAGGTCGGCGCGCTTCGCGGCACCGGAGGAGACGGCGTTCGCCGTCGCGGTCGGGATGTACGAGCAGCCGCCGCCGACGTCGCGCCAGGCGCCCGTCAGCCCCGGGAGGCAGGCGATGGTGCGGTAGGCCATCGGGGCGCCGCGATGGCGCTGGGCCCCGACGCCGAGGCGAAGCAGGGCGGGCGAGGCGGAGGCGAACTCCCGCCCGACTCGCGCGATGGTCTCCTCGTCCAGCCCGCAGATCTCGGCCGCGCGCGCGACCGGCCAGGACTCCAGCCGCTCGAGCAGCGCCTCGTAGCCGCTGGTGTATGCCCGGCACCACTCGTCGTCGTGCAGGCCGGCGTCGACGACCGCTCGCATCATCCCGAGCGCCAGCGCCGCGTCGGTGCCCGGCAGGGGCGCCAGGTGCTCGTCGGCCACCCGGGCGGTGCGGCTGCGAAACGGGTCGATCACCACGAGCCGGGCGCCCGCGCGGCGCGCCTCGAGGAGGAGCCGCCACAGGTGCGGCGCGGTGGACATGGGGTTCCACCCCCACAGCAGCAGGTACCGGGCGCGGGGCCAGAGCTCGGGATCGACCTCGGGCGAGATCCCGTGCGTCGCCGCGACCCCGGTGATGCCCGCGGTCGCGCAGATGGTGCGCTCGAGCTCGGTGGCGCCCAGGGCGTTCATCACACGGTCGCCCATGAGGTCGGACTGCAGGAGGCCCATGGTCCCCATGTAGCTGTAGGGCAGCACCGACTCGGCGCCGTGCGCCTCGATGGCGTCACGGAGGCCGGAGGCGGCCCGATCGAGGGCCTCCTCCCACGACGCGCGGCGAAAGCGCCGCGAGCCCTTGGCCCCGTCCCGGATCAGGGGATGGAGCAACCGGTCGGGCGCGTACACGCGATCGAGGTAGTTGGAGACCTTGCCGCAGAGAAAGCCCGCGGTCACCGGCTGGTCGGGGTTTCCGGCCACCTCGCACGGCCCTCCCCTCCCCGTCGACCGTGACCAGCATCGAGCAGGTGTCGGGGCAGTCGTGGGGGCATGCGCCGTGCACGGTGCGGGTCGCGCCCATTGGCGAGTAGTCTGCCGCCTCGCCATGGCCGACGTCCAGCCCCTGCGCACCCTGCGCTACGACCCCCGGTCAATCGGCTCGCTCGAGGCGGTGATCGCCCCGCCCTACGACGTGATCGACGCCCCGATGCGCGCCGAGCTGCTGGCCAGGAGCCCGTTCAACGTGGTGGAGATCGACCTGCCGGAGTCGCCCGGCGGCGGCGACCGCTACCAGCACGCCGAGGAGACCTTCGAGGAGTGGCGCCAGCAGGGGGTGCTCGTCCGGGAGTCCGAGCCCGCCTTCTGGGCCCTGGAGCAGAACTACACCGCCCCGGACGGGAGCCGGCGCCGGCGCCGCGGCTTCTTCGCGCGCGTGCGCGTGGAGGACTACGGCGCCGGGCGGATCAGGCCCCACGAACGCACCCATCCCGGGCCCAAGGAGGACCGCCTCGCCCTGACGCGGGCCACGCGCGCGAACCTGTCCCCCATCTTCAGCCTCTTCCCCGACCCCGACGACGCCGCGGCGGAGGCGCTCGAGCGCGCGGCCGCCGGCGAGCCGTTCGCCACCGCGAACGACGCCGAGGGCACCGAGCACAAGCTCTGGCGCATCGCCGAGCCCGACGAGGTGGCGGGCCTGCAGTCCGCCCTCGGCGAGGCGGAGCTGCTGATCGCCGACGGCCATCACCGCTACGAGACCGCGCGTGTCTACGCCGAGGAGGTGGGCGGCGAGGGCGAGCACTCCTACGTGCTGATGTTCCTGTGCTCGCTGTCGGACCCCGGCCTGCTCGTGTTCCCCACCCACCGGCTGCTCACCGAGCTGAAGGACGACACCGCCGAAGCAGCAGGCCATCCGCACGGCGCTCATGCGCGACTTCGAGATCGAGCAGGTCGACGGCCCGGAGCTGGAGCCGCCGGCGGGAGAGAACGAGACCGTGCAGCTCGGGTACATGGACTCCTTCCACAAGCAGCCCTACCGGCTGACGCTGAAGGATCCGGCCATCGCCGACGAGGCGCTGGCCGGCAAGCCCGAGCCCTATCGGCGGCTCGACACGGCGGTGCTGGAGGCGATCGTGCTCAAGGGGGCGCTCGAGATGAGCGAGGACGACATCTCCCACCTGCGCGGCCTGGGCTACTCGAAGGACTTCGACGACGCCCGCGACGCCGTGGAGTCCGGTCGCGCCGACGCCGGCTTCTTCATGCGCGCCACCCCGGTCGAGCAGGTTCGCGAGGTGGCCGAGGCGGGCGAGTCGATGCCGCCGAAGTCCACCTACTTCTTCCCCAAGGTCCCCACCGGCCTGGTCTTCAACGTGCCTCGAATGAAGATCTACACGCGAAAGGGCGACGACGGCACCACCGGCCTGTGGTACGGCGGCAGGGTCGGAAAGGCCTCCGGCCGCCCGGAGGCCTACGGGTCGGTCGACGAGGCCGCGTCCGAGCTGGGGCTCTGCCGTGCGGCGGCCGAGCGCGGGAGTGAGCTGTACGCCGACATCCTGCGCATCCAGGACGAGATGTTCGTGGCGGGAGCACAGCTGGCGACCGCGCCGGAGGCCGCCGACCGGCTGGAGGCGGGCGTGTCGAAGGTCACCCCCGAGATGGTGCAGCGCCTCGAGTCCGACATCGACCGCTACATGGAGCGGGTCGACCTGCCCCCGAAGTTCGTGATCCCGGGCGGCACCGAGCTGTCGGCCCGGCTCGACGTGGCGCGCACCGCCGTGCGCCGGGCCGAGCGCCGCGTCAGCGCGCTGCAGCGACGCCGGCGAGCTGGCCGACGACACCGTGCTCACCTACCTCAACCGAGCCTCCGACGCCGTGTACGCCATGGCGCGCTTCGCCGACGAGGACAACCCCGAGCTCTTCCAGGGAAGGAGCCGCACATGAGAGCCATCGCTCGCCGCCGAGAAGGCTTTGAGCACACCGTCGAGGTGGGCGACCACCGCGTGACCGTGGACGAGCCCGAGGCCCATGGCGGCTCCGACCGCGGGCCGAACCCGCAGGAGATGCTGGCCGCGAGCCTGGCCTCGTGCAGCGCGATCACCATGGAGATGTACGCCGATCGCAAGGGCTGGGACGTGGGTGAGGTCTCGGTGGTCGTGGACTACGAGCCCGCCCAGAGGGGCTCGCCGACCAAGTTCTCCATGCGGGTGGGCTTCCCCAAGGAGCTGCCCGCCGAGCAACGGGAGAAGCTCATGCAGATCGTGGCCAAGTGCCCCGTGCACCGCACCCTCGAGGGCGAGGTCATGTTCGACGAGGCCGCAGAGGAGCTCACCTGACGCACCCCGGCCCGGCGGACCTGCGCGCGCGGCTGCTCGCCCCCGAGGAGGCGGCCCGGATGGACGCGCCGGGCAAGACCGACGCCGCGGTGCTCATCCCGCTGTTCCGAGCGCGACGACGGCCTGGCCGCCGTCTTCACCGAGCGCCGCCACGACCTTCGCCGCCACGCCGGGGAGATCTCCTTTCCCGGCGGGCGCCAGGACGAGACCGACGAGGATCTGCGCTTCACCGCCCTGCGCGAGGCGCACGAGGAGATCGGCCTCGACGCCGGCCGCGGTCGACGTGGTGGGCGCGCTCCCGCCGGTCGGCACGTTCGTGACGAGCTACCGGGTGTTCCCCTTCGTGGGGCTGATCGAGGCCGGCCGGCGCTGGGTCCCCCAGGAGACCGAGGTCGCCCGCGTGCTCGAGCTGTCGCTGGCCGACCTCGTGCGCGGGTACGAGCACCAGCGGCTGCTGCGCAGGGGCGTGCCGATCAAGACGCCGACCTACACGGTCGACGGCCACTTCGTCTGGGGGGCGACGGCGCGGATCGTCGAGCACCTGCTCGAGCGCCTGGCGCCCCTTCTCTAGCGGCGCCTCTAGACGTCCTTCTCGATCGGGACGTCGACCATGTTGCCCCACTCGGTCCACGAGCCGTCGTAGTTCTTCACGGCGTCCTGGCCCAGCAGCTCGTGCAGCACGAACCACGTGTGGGCCGAGCGCTCGCCGATGCGGCAGTAGGCGATCACGTCCGAGCCGTCGGCCAGCGCCCTTGCCGCCGTAGAGCTCGCGCAGGTCGTCGGCCGTCTTGAAGGTGCCGTCCTCCTGCACCGCCTGCGCCCACGGCACCGAGGCGGCGCCCGGGATGTGGCCGGCGCGCTGGGCGCCCTCCTGCTCGTAGCCCGCCATGGCGATCAGCTCGCCGGAGAACTCCTGGGGCGAGCGCACGTCCACGAGCTTGGTGTCCGAGTCGAGCGCGCCGAGCACCTCGTCGCGCAGGGCGCGGATCGAGTCGTCGCCCGGCTGGGCCGAGAAGCTCGGCCGCCGGGTGGCTCGGAAGGTCGGTCGAGGTGGGACGCCCCTCGGAGATCCACTTCTCGCGCGGCCCGTTCATGAGCTTCACGTTGTCGTGGCCGTAGTACTTCAGGTACCAGTAGGTGTACGCGGCGAACCAGTTGTTGCGGTCGCCGTAGAGGACCACGGTGTGGTCGTTGGAGACGCCGCGGCTCGCCGAACAGCTCGCCGAACGCCTCCGGGCCGAGGAAGTCGCGCTTGACCTGGTCCTGGAGGTCCTTCTTCCAGTCGAACCCGATCGCCCCGGGAATGTGCGCCTCGGCGTAGAGGGCGGGGTTCTCGTCCACCTCCACGATCCGGATCGAGCTGTCGTCGAGGTGGTCCTCGACCCACTGGGTGTCGACCAGCACGTCCTTCGCGTACTCGGCCACGGCAGCCTCCTTCGAAGTCCTGGAAATCGGATGGGGATTACGACTATTGATAGCAGTCGACAATCTGGCGCCCCGGGGTGGACAGTTGGCCATAGCCAGCCCCGATTCGCGGCGCCTACTCTCCATCGGGTGACTCGTATCGCCGAGGAGCCCGCGAGCGCACCGCAGCACGGCTATCTCCCGGCTGCCTACGACGAGGCCTTCGAGGCCGACGGCACTCCGCGAGCGCCGTACGCCGAGCTGATCGAGGCGCTCGAGGGCACCGACCTGCGCGCGCTGGGCCGGCGTGTCGCCGCCCACCTTCGCGACCAGGACGTGACCTTCGGCGCGGGCGAGGACGGCGCGTTCAGCGTCGACCCGATCCCCCGCGTCATCGACCGCCGAGGAGTGGGAGCAGCCTCGACCGCGGCCTGGCGCAGCGGACCCGGGCGCTCGCCGCGTTCGTCGCCGACGTCTACGGCGACCGGCAGATCGTCGAGGCGGGCGGCTGCCCGCCCGGGTGATCGAGTCCGCCGACCACTTCGAGCCCTGGATGATGGGCGTCGACGTGCCCGCCGGCGCGGCTACGTCGCCGGGCTCGACCTCGTGCGCGGCGCCGACGGCGTGCTGCGGGTGCTCGAGGACAACATCCGCACGCCCTCGGGCCTCGCCTACGCGCTCGCCGCCCGCGAGTGCCTCGACGCGCCACCTGCCCGTGCCCGTCCCGCCGGAACGGCTCGACCCGTCCCCGGCGCTGCGACGCGCTCGGCGCCGCGCTGCGCGCGGCGGCGCCGGACGGCGTCGGACGACCCGACCGTCGTGCTGCTCTCCGACGGCCCGCGAGAACAGCGCCTGGTGCGAGCACCGGTCGCTGGCCGCGCGCGCCTCGACATCCCGCTCGTCACCCCGGCGGACCTGCCGCGCGCGACCGGGCGGCTGTACGCCGAGCTCGGGCGGCGCGCGCGCGAGCCGGTCGACGTGGTCTACCGGCGCACCGACGAGGACCGCCTGCGCGACGACGCCGGCCGGGCCGACCTGGCTCGCCGACTGCCTGCTCGAGCCGGTGCGCCGCGGCACGCCTCGCGTGGTCAACCCGTTCGGCTCCGGAGTGGCCGACGACAAGCTCGTGCACGCCTACGTCGAGGAGATGGTCCGCTTCTACCTCGGCGAGGAGCCGCTGCTGCGGTCGGTGCGCCACCTACGACCTCGGCGAGCCCGACGTGCGCGAGGAGGTGCTGCCGCGACTCGACGAGCTCGTGGTCAAGCCGCGCAGCGGGCTGGGCGGCGAGGGCATCGTGATCGGCCCGCATGCCCGGCCGAGGACCGGCGAGCGATCGAGCGGCGCGTGATCGAGACAGCCGCGAGGCTTGGGTCGCCCAGGAGATGGTGGCCCTCTCGACCCATCCGACGGTGATCGACGGCCGGCTCGCAGCCCCGCCACGTGGACCTGCGGCCGTTCGTGATCGGCGGCGGGGACGGCGCCACGACCGTGCCGGCGGCGCTGACGCGGGTGGCCTTCGACGCGGGCAGCCTGGTCGTCAACCGCTCCCAGAACGGCGGCGGAAAGGACACGTGGGTGCTGTCCGCATGACCAGCCGCTGATCGGGGTCACGACCTCGGAGGTGCGGATCGGCGAGCAGGTCGAGCCAGACCCCGCAGGGCGAGCCGCCCCGGCGCGAGATGGCGCTCGGCCTGACCTACCTGCGGGCGATCGAGGCGGCCGGCGGCCTGCCGGTCGTGATCCCGCCGCTCGACCTCGACGCCGTCGAGCCGCTGCTCGACCGGCTCGGCGGGCTCTGCCTGTCCGGCGGTCCCGACCTCGACCCCGCCTCCTACCACGCGCGCTCGCCATCCCGAGCTCGGACCGATCGAGCCCGAGCTCGACCTCTTCGAGCTGGAGCTGGCGCGCCGCGCCGACGCGCGCGGCCTGCCGATCCTCGCCATCTGCCGCGGCGCTGCAGGCGCTCAACGTCGCCCGCGGCGGCACGCTGCACCAGCACCTGCCCGACCGGCCGGGCACGACGATCGACCACCGCCAGCGCGCGCCCGGCGACCAGACGACCCACGCGGTCGACGTGATGCGGCGCGGCAGCCGCCTGGCCCGCCTGCTGGGGCGCCGCAAGGCCGCGGGTCAACTCCTTCCACCACCAGGCGGTCGACCGGCTCGGGCACGGGCCTGCGCGCGGTGGCGTGGTCGCCCGACGGGGTGATCGAGGGCGTCGAGGCGCCCGGCGCGCGACTTCGTGGTCGGCGTGCAGTGGCACGCCGAGACGCTCGTGGCACCGGCGCGACAACGCCGCGCTCTTCTCCGGGCCTCGTGGAGGCGCGTCCGCCGCGAGCGCAGCGCACGTCCGGCTCTGGTGCGCGCGGCGTGAGCACCGCTGCCCGACTGGGCGGAGTGGAAGGGCGGGCTCGGAGTACACGCTCGGCGCCGAGGAGGAGGTGATGCTCCTCAACCCGCACGACTGGTCGCTGGCGCAGCAGGTCGACCGCGTGCTGCCGCAGCTCTCGGACGAGCTGCTCGGAGCACGTGACGCCCGAGACCCACCGCTCCGCGCTCGAGCTGACCACGGGCGTGCACGACGAGGCGGCCGGGGATCTACGAGCGAGCTGCTCGGCCTGCGCCGCGACGCTGAAGTCCGAGCTCGATGCCGCTCGGCCTCGAGCGTCGCGAGCGCCGGCACCCACCCGTCCACGGTCTGGCACGAGACCGTGGTCTCCACCGGCCCGCGCTACGAGCTCGTCTACGGCTCGATGCGCGAGCTGGCCCGCCGCGAGCCCACGTTCGCGCTGCACGTGCACGTGGGCGTGCCCGATCCCGAGGACGCGATCCGGCTCGTCAACCGGATGCGCGCGCACCTGCCGCTGCTGCTGGCGCTGTCGGTGAACTCGCCGTTCTGGCAGGGCCGCGACACCGGCCTCGGCTCGGCGCGCACGCCGCTGTTCCAGGCCTTCCCGCGCGTGGGCATCCCGCGCGAGTTCACGCGACTACGCCGACTGGGTCGAGGCGGTGGACCTGCTGATCCGCTGCGACGCCTTCCCCGAGCCCACGTTCCTCTGGTGGGACGTGCGCCCGCAGCCGCGCTTCGGCACGGTCGAGGTGCGCATCCTCGACGCGCAGACCACGGTGGCCGAGACCGCGGCGCTGGCGGCGCTCGTGCAGTGCATCGCCCGGCTGGAGATCGAGGAGGGCTACGTCTCCGAGCCGCTGGTCCACACCCACGAGGCGCTCGACGAGAACCGCTTCCTCGCCGCGCGCGACGGGATGCACGCCGAGCTGATCGACCCGGGCAAGGAGTGCCGGGTACCGGCGCTCGAGCTGCTCGGCGGGCTGCTCGAGGCCTGCGAGCCCCACGCCTCGGACCTCGGCTGCACCGCCGAGCTGCGGACCGTCTCCTCCATGGCGGGCCGAACCGGGGCGCAGCGCCAGCTCGACATCGCGCGCGCCGGCGGCGGGCTGGGGAGCCTCGTGGGCGACCTCGCCGGGGCCTTCGTCCGCGAGGGCTACACGCTGGACGACGTGCTGCCCGGCGGCCCTCTGGCCTCGGCCGGTCCGGGCCGCGGCAACCGGCCCTGACCCGGACGAGGTCAGGCGCTCAGCACGTGCGCCACCGCCCCGCGGGCCTCCTCGACCCAGGCCGAGAGGTCGTGGGGCTCGCAGACCAGGGCCCGACCGGCATCGACCAGGTCCTGGCCGCCCTCTCCACGGTCGCCACGCCGGCGTCGAGCAGGTCGCGGTCCACCGTGCCGCGCGCCTCGTAGACGAGGCCGCGAACCGGCGTGTCCACCAGGCGCTCGACCATGGTCTCCAGGCGAGGCCCGTGTAGAGCGGCAACCTCGTCGCGGGTGCCGGCGGCCGAGCCCGAGCAGCCAGGCCACCACGCTCACGCCCTCCAGCTGGGCCATGAGGGTGCCCATGCGGTCGGGATCGGCGACCACCCCCTCGAAGCCCGCCCGCTCGATCGCCGCGGCCCCCGCCGCGGTGCGGCTCGTGCCCCGGACGGCGTGGCCGTCGCGAGCCAGCGCCGCGCCCAGCGCGCGGCCGCGGCAGCCGCAGCCCACGACCAGCGCCCTGCGCCAAGGGTCAGGCCCCGATGTCCTCGTCGGGGCCCAGCTCCCGGCCGTAGCGCTCGGACTGCTCCTTGCGCCAGCGCTCCTCGGCCTGCACCTCCGCGCGGACCCCCTCCTCGGAGATCTCCTCGCGGCCCGTCGCCCGCCGCCGCTCGTTCTGGGCCTCGATCATCTGGTCGACGTCGTCGAGCTCGAGCTGGACCTCGTCCTCGATCGAGCGGGTCGGCTTCCAGTCGACCTGCTCTGCGCCCGAGCCCGGGTAGTACTTGCCGATCGCGAGGAAGATCAGAACCACCACGATCAGCGCCGCGAACACGAAGACCCCGAACTCGTCCATCGCACGAGTCTAGGGCGGCGGTGGGTCTGCCGAGCGGCGCCGGATAGCATCGCCCGCAATGGGCGAGGCGCTCATCATCGACGCCGTTCGCACTCCCATCGGCCGGTACGGGGGCGCGCTGTCCACCGTGCGCCCCGACGACCTCGCCGCGCGCGTGATCGAGGCCGCGGTGGCCCGCACCGGGCTCGAGCCGGGCGCGGTCGACGAGGTGGTGATGGGCTGCACCAACGCCGCCGGCGAGGACAACCGCAACGTGGCACGGATGGCCTCGCTCATCGCCGGGCTGCCCGTGGAGGTGCCCGGCGTGACCGTGAACCGGCTGTGCGCCTCCGGGCTCGAGGCCGTGGTGCAGGCCGGCCGCGCCCTGCGGCTGGGCGAGGGCTCGCTGATGCTGGCCGGTGGAGTGGAGTCGATGAGCCGCTCGCCGCTGGTGGCCCTGAAGCCCGAGCGGGCCTTCCCCCGGGGGACGATGGAGCTGGTGGACACGACCATCGGCTGGCGCTTCATCAACCCCCGCCTGGCCGAGCGCTACTCAACCGAGTCGATGGGCGAGACGGCC
Source organism: uncultured Thermoleophilaceae bacterium (assembly GCA_963731645.1). Classification (GTDB taxonomy): domain Bacteria; phylum Actinomycetota; class Thermoleophilia; order Solirubrobacterales; family Thermoleophilaceae; genus JAAYBF01. The sequence continues at coordinate 26,821 of CAVSWF010000011.1, forward strand.
GAGAACGTGGCGGAGCGCTACGGCGTGTCGCGCTCAGGACCAGGACGCCTTCGCGCTCGAGTCCCACAACCGCGCGGTGGCCGCCGCCGAGGCCGGGCACTTCGACGCCGAGCTGGTGACCGTCGACGCTCCCCAGGTCAAGGGCGCCCCGGTGACCGTGCACGCCGACGAGGGCCCCCGCCCCGACACGACGCTCGAGCGCCTGGCGGGCCTGCGCCCGGTGTTTCGCGAGGGCGGCACGATCACGGCCGGCAACTCGTCGCAGATCAACGACGGCGCCGCGTGCCTGGTGCTCGGCACCCAGGAGGCGGCCGACGAGCTGGGAGCCGAGCCGCTGGCCCGGATCGTCTCGAGCGCCCCGGCGGGGGTCGATCCCGCCTACATGGGCGTCGCCCCCGTGCCGGCGGTGCGCAAGGCCCTCGAGCGCGCCGGCCTCGAGATCGGCGACATCGACCTGGTCGAGCTCAACGAGGCGTTCGCCGCACAGGTGCTCGCCTCCGCCCGGCAGCTCGAGATCCCCCACGAGAAGCTCAACGTGAACGGCGGAGCCATCGCCATCGGCCACCCCCTGGGCTGCTCGGGCGCCAGGTTGATCGGAACCCTGGCGCACGAGCTGCGCAGGCGCGGCCTTCGCTACGGCGTGGCCACGATGTGCATCGGCGTCGGGCAGGGGCTCGCGGCCGTGATCGAGAACCCGGCGGCCTGACATGACCGGCCTCGGACTCACGCGACGCGGACTGGTCGCCCTGCTGGGCGCCGGCGCAGCCCTGGCGGGGACCGCCACGGCCCTCGCCGCCGACCAGGAGGTGCGGATCAGCGGGTTCGCCTTCGCTCCCGAGACGCGTGAGCGTCAACCCCGGCGAGAAGGTGACCTGGCGCTGGGCGCGGACCCGACACCAACCATTCCGTGACCGCGAACTCCGGCCAGGCGGAGACGTTCGACTCGGATCCGGGGCGCTTCCCGGACTCGGGCGACCACCCGACGGGGGACACCTTCGTCGCACACCTTCACGCGCTCCGGGACCTTTCGCTACTTCTGCAAGGTCCACCCGTCGATGGAGGGCACGGTCACGGTCGGCTCGGGCCCGGCGCCGTCACCGTCGCCCGTCCCCGTCCCCGTCCCCCGGCGGCGACCGCAAGGCGCCCGTCGATCGGGTCGCTGAGCCTGCGTCCGGGATCGGTGTGCACGCGGCGCACGCGACGCTGCCGGCGCACCCAGGCCGTGCTGCGCTTCACGCTCTCGGAGGATGCGACGCTCCGGGGAAGGATCATCCCGCGCGGCGCGGGAAGGGCGCGGTCGTTCGAGGCCAGGCGGCGCGCGGGGGCACGCCGGCTGCTCGTTCCCACCGGCCGGCTCGCGCCGGGGCGCTACCGCGTGCGACTCGTGGCGGTCGACGACGCGGGCAACCGCTCCTCCGCCGTCACCGCGCCCCTTCGCGTCCGCAGGCCGCCGCCGGCCTGATCGTGGAGAATCCCCGCCTCCCGTGATCGACTTCGAGCTCACCGACGAGCAGCGCCTGGTTCGCGACACGGCCCGCGACTTCGCCGACGGCGAGATCGTCCCTCGGGCGCGGGAGAACGACCGCAACTCGCATTTCGACACGGAGCTGGTCAAGAAGCTCGCGGACATCGGCTTCCTCGGCCCGATCCTCCCCGAGGAGTACGGGGGGCGCGGCATCGACTACCGCACCTACGGGCTGATCGTGGAGGAGGTGGGCAGGGCGGACTCCTCGGCGCGGACCGTGGTGTCGGTCACCACGTCGCTCGTGGGCTCGGCGATCGCCCAGTGGGGGACCGAGGAGCAGAAGCAGGCCTTCATCCCGGGGCTGTGCTCCGGTGAGGCGCTGGGCTGCTTCGGCCTCACCGAGCCCGACACCGGATCCGACGCCGCCAACCTCAAGACCCGGGCGGAGAAGACCGACGGCGGCTGGCGCCTCACCGGCCAGAAGCAGTGGATCTCCCTGGGCAACCACGCGGCCTTCGCCCTGATCTTCGCCCAGACCGATCCCGAGAAGGCCCACCGAGGGCTCGCCGCCTTCCTCGTCCCGACCGACTCCGACGGGTTCTCGTCGGCCGAGATCCACGGCAAGCTCGGTCTCCACGCGTCCGACACGGCCGAGCTCTCCCTCGACGGGGTCGAGGTGGGCGACGACGCGATGCTGGGCGAGGTGGGTGACGGCTTCAAGGTGGCGATGACCGCGCTCGACTCCGGTCGCTTCAGCGTGGCGGCGGGCGCGGTGGGCATCTGCCAGGGGTGCGTGAACGCCTCGGTGGCCTACGCGAAGGAGCGCGAGCAGTTCGGCCGCCCGATAGCCGCCTTCCAGCTCGTGCAGGCGATGATCGCCGACATGGTGGTGGACGCCGAGGCCGCCCGCTCGCTGGTGTGGAAGGCCGGCTGGCTGAAGGACACCGACCAGCCCAACACCCTCGAGACCTCCGTGGCCAAGCTCTTCGCCACCGAGGCCTCGATCCGCTGCGCCAACACGGCGATCCAGGTGCACGGCGGGTCCGGGTACGTGGACGACTACCCCGTGGAGCGCTACCTGCGCGACGCGCGCGTGACCACGCTCTACGAGGGCACGTCGCAGATCCAGAAGCTCATCATCGGTCGCGCCGTGACCGGCGTGAACGCGATGACCTGATCGGATGTCGCTCGAGGCCAAGCGCGAGGGGTTCGTCGGCCTCCTCAAGCTGGAGGACCCCGAGAACCGCAACGCGCTGACCCCCGACGTCGTGGAGGCGCTGTCGATCGAGCTGGAGGCGTTCGACTCCGATCCCGACGTTCGCTGCGTGGTGATCGCCGGGATGCAGGAGGTCTTCGCCTCGGGGGGCGATCAGCAGGGACAGGGCTCGCAGGCCGACGCCGCCTGGCTGAGGATCTCGGGCTGTGCGACGCCGCTCGTGGCCGCCATCTCGGGCTACGCCATCGAGGCGGGGTTCGAGCTGGCGCTGCTGTGCGATCTGGTGGTGGCCTCGGAGACCGCCGAGCTCGGGCTGCCGCAGATCATGCTCGGCCTGGTGCCCGGCGGGGGCGCCACCCAGCGGCTGGTCCGGGCGGTGGGCAAGCACCGCGCGATGGAGCTGGTGCTGACCGGCAGGAGGGTCGACGCCCAGGAGGCCTACCGGATGGGGATCGTGAACCAGGTGGCCGGCAAGAAGGACTGGCTGCGCCGCGCCACGGATCTGGCCACCTTCGTGGCCGCCCGGCCGCCGGCGGCGGTGCAGCTGGCCAAGAGCGCCGTGCTGGCGGCGGCCGAGCTGAGTCTGCGGGAGGGGATCGGGGAGGAGAGCCGGCTCGGCCGGCTGGCACGCGAGTCCGACGACCGCCGGGAGGCGCTGGCCGCGCTGGCCGAGAAGCGCCCGCCGAGGTTCACGGGCAGGTGAGCCCTCCGGAGGTGCTCGGGGTCGTCGGCGCGGGCACGATGGGCGCGGGCATCGCCCAGCTCGGGGCGGCGGCGGGAATCCCCACGCGGCTCCACGACCCGGTGGAGGCCGCGCTGGACAAGGGGGTTGCCTCCCTGCGGAAGGGACTCGAGAAGCTCGCCGAGAAGGGCCGCCTGCCGGGCGGCGACGCGACCGCCGCCGCCGCGCTCGTGACCCCCACGCCGCGCTTCGAGGACCTGGCCGACTGCGAGCTCGTGATCGAGGCCGCGCCGGAGCGCCCCGAGCTCAAGCGCGAGCTGTTCGCCGGGCTGTCGGCGCTCTGCGGGCCCGGCACGGTGCTCGCCACGAACACCTCGTCGATTCCCGTCACCTCCCTGGCCGGCGCCGCCGAGCGGCCGGAGAACGTGGTGGGGATGCACTTCTTCAACCCGCCCCCGCTGATGAAGCTGCTGGAGGTGATCCCCGCCGAGCAGACGGGCGAGCGCGCCGTGGAGCTGGCCCGCGCCACCGGCGAGGCGATGGGCAGGCACGTGATCCTGGCCGCCGACGGGCCCGGCTTCCTCGTGAACCGCTGCGGGCGGCCGTTCGGGGCCGAGGCGCTGCGGATCGTGCAGGAGGGGATCGCCACGCCCGAGCAGGTGGACCGCATCTGCCGCCTGGGCGGCGGCTTTCGCATGGGCCCGTTCGAGCTGATGGACCTCGTGGGGATCGACGTGGGCTACGAGGTCGCCCAGTCCTTCACCGCGCTCTCCTTCGGGGAGCCGCGCTGGAAGCCGAGCCCGCTCCAGGCGCGCATGGTGGCCGCGGGGCGGCTGGGGCGCAAGACGGGGCGCGGGTGGTACGAGTACGGCGGCGACGGTGGGTATCGCCCGGAGGATCCGGAGCCGCTCGAGCCGTCCGGCGACGCGCGCGCCGGTGCGGATGGCCGGCGCGCCGGCGGAGCTGCGCGAGCGCGCGGTCGAGCTCGGACTGGAGATCGATGCGGACGGGGCTCCGGCCATCTACTCCTGCCGCACCGCGAGCCTCGCGGCCCAGGCGGCAGCTCCGACGCCGTCGGCATCCTGATCGGCCCGCCCCTGACCTCCGCCCGGCTGGCGGAGCTGACCCGCACCCCCGCGACCACCGAGGACACGGCGCGGCCGCGGAGGCCTTCTGCGCCGCGCTCGGCCTCCACGCCGAGTGGGTCGGGGACGGATGCGGGCTCGTGCTGCGCCGGATCGTGTGCCAGCTCGTCAACGAGGCGGCCTTCGCCGTCGGGGAGGGCGTCGGCTCGCCGGACGACGTGGACGCCGGCATGACCCTCGGGCTCAACCACCCACGCGGCCCCTTCGAGTGGGCGGACGTGATCGGCGCCGACAAGGTGCTGGAGACGATCGACGGGCTGTGGGAGGAGCGCCGGGAGGAGCGCTACCGCGCCGCGCCCCTGCTGCGCCACGCCGGCTGGCTCGGCATGTCGTTGGGCGAAGTCAGCCGCGGTCGCGCAGCGACCTGAGCACGAACTGCAGGATGCCCCCGTGGCGGTAGTAGAGCCACTCGTTGGGGGTGTCGATTCGCACGCGGGCCTCGAAGGTCGATCGTCGTCGCCGTCCTCGGGCTTCGCGGTCACGCCCAGCGTCGTCGGCGCCGTCCTCGAGCGGCTCGAGGTCGAAGGTCTCCGTGCCGCTCAGCCCCAGCGACTCGGCGGACTCCCCGTCGGGGAACTGCAGCGGCAGGACGCCCATGCCCACGAGGTTGGAGCGGTGGATGCGCTCGTAGCTCTCGGCGATCACGAAGCGGACGCCCGAGCAGCCGCGGGCCCTTGGCGGCCCAGTCGCGTGACGAGCCCGAGCCGTACTCCTTGCCGGCGAGCACGCACAGCGGCACGCCCTCCTCGGCGTACTCCATCGCGGCGTCGAAGATGAAGACCTCCTCGCCGTCCTTCTTCGTGTAGCCGCCCTCGGTGCCCGGCGCGAGCTGGTTGCGCAGCCGCACGTTGGCGAAGGTGCCGCGCATCATCACCTCGTGGTTGCCGCGCCGCGACCCGTAGGAGTTGAAGTCGCGCTGCTCGACGCCGTTCTCGATCAGGTACTTGCCCGCCGGGCGTGTCCTCCTTGATCGCGCCCGGCCGGTGAGATGTGGTCGGTGGTCACGCTGTCGCCCAGCATCGCGATCGCGCGGGCGCCCTCGATCTGCTCGAAGCCCTCGGGCGCCTCGGCCTCCATGCCCTCGAAGTAGGGCGGCTGCTTGACGTAGGTCGACTCGTCGCTCCAGGCGTAGCGGTCGCCCTCGGGGATCTCGAGCGCCGTTCCAGTTCTCGTCGCCCTCGAACACCTCGCCGTAGCTCTTGCGGAACATGTCGGACTCCACCGCCGACTCGATCTCGGCGTTCACCTGCTCCTGCGTGGGCCAGAGGTCGCGCAGGTAGACCTCCTCGCCGTCGGCGTCCTCGCCGAGCGGGTCGTTGAGCAGGTCGAGGTCCATCCGCCCGGCGAGCGCGTAGGCCACGCACAGCGGCGGCGAGGCCAGGTAGTTCATCTTCACCTCGGGGTGGATGCGCCCCTCGAAGTTGCGGTTGCCCGAGAGCACCGAGCACACGGTGAGGTCCTCCTCGGATCGCCGCCGAGATCTCGTCCTGCAGCGGGCCCGAGTTGCCGATGCAGGTGGTGCAGCCGTAGCCCACGAGGTCGAAGCCGAGCTGCGACAGCGGCTCGGTCAGCTCGGCGCGGTCGAGGTAGTCGGTGACCACCTTCGAGCCGGGCGCGAGGCTGGTCTTGACCCACGGCTTGCGCGTCAGGCCCGCGCTCCACCGCGCTTCTGCGCGAGCAGCCCGGCGCCGAGCATGACCGACGGGTTCGAGGTGTTGGTGCAGCTCGTGATGGCGGCGATCACCACGGCGCCGTCCTCGAGGTCGAAGCTCTGCGCCGTCGAGCTCGACGCGCGCGCTCGCGCGCTCGACCTCCTCGGTCGCCACCGCGCCGCCCGCCGTGGTCGTGGGCGCGCTCGCCGTCGTCCTCGCGTTCCTGGCCCGCCATCGAGGAGGGCGGGTCGCTGGCGGGGAAGGTCTGGCGCGAGCCGTTGCCGCCGTGGTCGCCGTCCTTGCCGTTGGCCTGGTCGCGCAGCTCGCCGAGGAAGTCCGAGGCCGCGTCCGAGAGCGCCACCCGGTCCTGCGGGCGCTTGGGCCCGGCGAGGCTCGGCTCGACCGACGACAGGTCGAGCTCGAGCGTGTCGGAGTAGGTGGCGTCCTCGCTGGACTCGTCGTGGAAGAGCCCCTGCTCCGTGGTGTAGGCCTCCACCAGCTCGATCCGCTCGGCCGGGCGGCCCGAGAACTCGAGGTAGCGCAGCGTCTCGGCGTCGACGGGGAAGATCGCGCAGGTGGACGCCGAACTCCGGCGACATGTTGCCGATCGTGGCGCGGTCGGCCAGCGGCAGGTCGGCCAGGCCGGGGCCGTAGAACTCCACGAAGCTTGCCCACCACCCCGCGCTCGCGCAGCATCTGCGGTCACGGTGAGGACGAGGTCGGTGGCGGTGGAGCCCTCGGGCAGCTCGCCCTCGAGCCGGAAGCCCACGACCTGGGGCAGCAGCATGGAGACCGGCTGGCCGAGCATGGCGGCCTCGGCCTCGATGCCCGCCCACGCCCCAGCCGAGCACGCCCAGGCCGTTGACCATCGTGGTGTGGGAGTCGGTGCCCACCAGCGTGTCGGGGAAGGCCTGGCCGTCGCGGGAGTCGACCACGCGCGCGAGGTACTCGAGGTTGACCTGGTGGCAGATGCCGGTGTTGGGCGGCACCACCGAGAAGTCGTCGAAGGCCGTCTGGCCCCAGCGCAGGAAGGCGTAGCGCTCGTGGTTGCGCTCGAACTCGCGCTCGGCGTTCTTCTGGAAGGCGAGGCGCTCGGCGAAGGAGTCGACCTGGATCGAGTGGTCGATCACCAGCTCGACCGGCACGAGCGGGTTGATCCGGTCGGCGTCGCCGCCGAGATCCTCCATCGCGTCGCGCATCGCCGCGAGGTCCACGATCGCCGGCACACCCGTGAAGTCCTGCATCAGCACGCGGCTCGGCGTGTAGGCGATCTCCTTCGAGGGCTCGTCCGCGGCGGCCCAGGTGGCCACCGCCTCGATCGCCTCGGTGTCGACCGACTCGCCGTCCTCGTTGCGCAGCAGGTTCTCCAGCAGCACCTTCAGGCGAGTAGGGCAGCCGCGCCACGTCGAACTTCTCCTGGAGCGCGTCGAGACGAAAGATCTCGTGGGTCTCGCCGCCCACCTCGAGGGTGTCGCGCGCGCCGAAGCAGTCGGGGTGGCTCATGACTCGAATCTACCCTTCCGGGACGCGCCGGCAGCCCGCGCTCAGGGCCGCAGGGGACCGGCCACCAGCAGCCCGGCGCGGCCGGCGACTGTCGCTGGGCGCCGCCGAGCGCGGTGCCCGTGAACGCGGCGCACGCGCGGTAGCGGCCGACCGCCCGAGGGACGGAAGCGCACGGCCGCCCGGCCGTTCGCGGCGCGGGTGCGGTAGAGGCGGTCGAACTGGAACCCGAACAGCGGATCGAAGCGCTCCACGATCGACCGTCACGGGCCCGCTCGACGCCCGGGCGCACCCGGGTGCCGATCGACACCTCGCGGCCCGGCCGCGTGCTGAGCTTGCGCCGCCCGTTGAAGCGGACCCGGGTCGAGGTGATCGTGCGGACCGAACGCGTGAGCTGGTAGCGGCCGGCGTGCTGCGGCCCGGTCCTGCACCGCGACGTAGTAGCGCCCGGGGCGAAGGCGGCGCTCGATCTCCTCGTCACCGCTCTCGCCGCAGCCGCACTCGAGCAGGCGCCCACCCTGGCGCTGGAGCTGCAGGTCGAAGTCGTCGGTGTCGTCCGAGCTGGCGAGGCTGAGGTTGACGGTGCTGCGCCGGACGACGTCGAAGCGGTAGAGGTCGACGGCATCGATCTGCCCACCGCGCAGCGCGCCCCGGGTGAAACGGCGGAGGCGCCTCCCGGGAAGGCTGTCGTCGGGACCCGCGGGCGCGACCTGTAGGTGGTAGCGCTGGGCGACCCGGACGGTTGTCGTTCGACTCCACCAGGAGCGTGTAGCGCCCGCCCTCCCCGGGTCCGGGTGTGAAGAGGAAGTACCCGCCGCAGCGCCTGGCGCCGCACGGGGTCCGCCGCCTCCCCGAAGGTGGTCGTGCCCGGCGGGAAGAGGGCAAGGCCGATGCAGCGCTCGGCGCGCGGACCGAGGTTCACTCGGTAGGAGACGCCCCTCACGGAGGCGGGCGGAGAAGGCGTCGTCGGTGTTCTCGAGGCGATCGAGCGCCAGGGTGACCCCCGCGCGCGGCAACGGCGCGCCGGGCGGGACCGCGGGCGCCTGGGGAGAGAAGACCTCGAGCTGGAAGTTGCCGGGCACGGAGTTCGGAGCGTCGCGAGACCCGGATGAGGTAGCGCTGATCCTCGGCGGCGGCGAAGCTGAGGGCGCCCCGGCCGTCCTCGTCGGTCCGCTCGCAGGCCACCGAGCTGAGCTGGGAGCGCGTCGCGGCGAAGACCTCGACCACCGCGTCGAGGTCTCCCCCGGCACGGACGCGCACCGCGATCCTGCGCTCGTCGCCGGGCGGAATCGAGTACCAGACCGATCCGCGGATGCTCTCGCAGCCGAAGGGCTCGGAGTCGTCAACGGTCGCCTCGAACGTGGTGCCGTGACTGTCGCGGGAAGGTCGAGCGCAACGGGGTCGGCGCGGTCGTCGTTCGCGGGCGGCGCCGCGAGGGCGACGGCGGCCGACGCGAGGCCGGCGAGACAGAAGGCGAGCACGTATCGGCGCATTCAGTTTCCGTTTCTCGAGAAGGCCTGGATCGTCCCGTGGCTGATCCGTCCGTGGCTGAAGCTCGGCACCATCGGCCACAGGCGGCGCAGATTCGGGATCTCGGACGAAGGGATCACGTTCATCCAGCGGGGGTCGGTGCGACTCGGGTCCGAGACACACTTCTCCTTGACCATCGAGTCGTACTGGTCGACGGCGTCGTCGAGCGCGCCGCCCTCGAGGATCACCTCGCGCCGCATCAGCTGCGCCTCCTTCGCCACGCCGGGGATCTTCGACAGGTGCGGATGCCAGTTGTCGGCCGCGAACCCGTTGCCGGAGAAGACGGTCACGCCGTCCGCGGTGTTCACCACGAGCGACTGACTGCCCTCGCTGAGCCCGGGCGCGGTCACGAGCGCGACCCCCACGCCCAGCTCGACGTCACCGTCCACCATCGCCGCGCGTTCCTCGAGCACGTCGTCCATCCCCCTCGGCACGTACCACGCCGCCTGGGACGGGTGCGGCGTGCGCAGCGTCTTGACCTCGCTCTCGCGAAGCAGGAACCGGGCACGGCCGAACAGGGCGCCCCGCGGCTCCGGCTCGCCGTCCACGGGTCGCGTGGTGCCCATGAGCGTCCGCATGTCCTGACCGCGGAGGTGGTCGAAGGCCACGAGGTCCACGTCGGAGGCCGCGAGCCCGCACAGGGCGAGGGCCTCGCGGATCGAACGCAGGTTGGCGTCGAGCAGCCTCCGGGACAACGCGGCGCCGTGGCGCCGGGCCAGTCCCGCCTCGAACGGAGCGCCGCTCGCGGCCTGCGAGGTCAAGGGGCGCCAGCACAGCACCCGCGAGACACCGTCGAAGTCCTGGAACTGAACGACCACGAGGCGGTGCGCCACGGTCACCCACGGGGTGAGGCCGGCCCTCGCCGCGCCACCGAAGGCCTGCCGCGCGGGATAGGCGGTCCGCGAGAGGTCCACCATGCGCAGGCCGTGCACCGTGCCCTCGGCCCCGAAGCGCCGGCGAAAGCGGTCGGCTCCGGTCCGGATGGCCTCGAGGCGCTCGTTGCGGGAGCGGATCTCCGCGACCTCGCCGAACTCCGGGATGGCCCGCATCGTCCCCTGCCCGAGGCTCTCGGCGGTCGCCATGGCGGTGAGGCTACCGCCGGGACACTACGCTCGCGTCAATGGGCGAGTACCACGACTTCTCGTGCGTCGTCCACCTGCATTCGACGCACTCGGACGGCACCGGCACGGTCGGGCAGATCGCCCGGGCGGGCCAGCGCGCGGGCGTGGACGTGGTCCTGCTCACCGACCACGACGACCTCACGGCGGCGCGGCGCGGCGAGGAGGGGTGGTACGGGTCGTGCCTGCTCCTGGCCGGGCACGGAGATCTCACCCGTCGGGCGCAACCACATGCTCGCCTTCGGGCTCGACTCCGTGCTCGACCACCGCGGGCTGTCGCCCGGCGAGATCGCCGAGGCCGTGCGCGCCCGCGGCGGCGTGGGCTTCGCCGCCCATCCCTTCTCGACCGGGTCCGAGCGCTTCGCCCGCCTGCGGTCGCTGGGCGAGAGCATGGAGTGGCAGGACCTCGAGTCGCTCGACGGCCTCGAGGTGTGGAGCTTCGTGGCCGACAACGGCCAGGAGCTGGCCGAGCATCCGCGAGGCGATCCGCTTCGTCGCGCGCCCCGAGCGCCACGTGACCCATCCGCCGCGCGCGCAACCTGAGCGAGTGGGATCGCCTCGGGGCCGCGAAGCGCGTGGTGGGGATCGGCGGCCTGGACGCCCACCAGTTCGGCTTTCGCGTCGGCGGCCGCGTCGTGCGCCTGATGGGCTACGAGCGATCCTTCCGGCAGCTGCGGACGCAGGTGCTGTGCGACGAGGCCCTCGACGGCGATCTCGAGCACGACCGCGAGCAGGTGCTCGACGCGCTGCGGGCGGGCCGGTGCTACATCGCGGTGCCACCACCTGGCGCCGAGCCGCGGCTTTCGCTTCTTCGCCGACCGCGCGGGCGGCGAGCGCTCGAGATGGGCGGGGAGGACGGGCGCGGCGGGCTGGACGCTGCACGCCGAGCTCCCGCGTCCCGCGCAGCTGCGCCTGCTGCGCGACGGCGCGCGAGGTCGCCGCCTCGGAGCACGCGCACGACGCTGGCGCACGCGCCCGCAGAGCCCGGGCGTCTACCGGGTCGAGGCCACGCTCGAGGCCGACCGGGCGCGCAGCGCACGTGGATCCTGTCCAACCCGATCTACCTGCGCAGGCCGTCGGAGCTAGTCGCGCACCGGCGGCCCTCCCGTGGCCGCCCGGGCGGCGCCCGCGCTGGCCACCACCACCAGCGCGATCGCGGTGATCTCGCGCGCTCCCAGCACCTCCCCGAGGACCACGAATCCGGCCAGGGCCGCCATGGCCGGCTCGAGGCTCATCAGCACGCCGAAGACCGAGGCGGGCAGCCGGCGCAGGGCCTCCAGCTCGAGCGAGTAGGGAATGGCCGACGAGAGGATCGCCACCCCCAGCCCCACCGCCAGGATCTCCGGCGACAGCAGCTCGGCACCACCCTCGGCGATGCCGAAGGGCAGGAGGACCGCCCCGGCCGCCGCCATCGCGAGCGCGAGCCCGGTGCCGCCCGGGAAGGCCTCGCCCGCGCGCACGGCGATGAGGATGTAGGCGGCCCAGAAGGCGCCCGCCAGGAGGGCGAGGACCACGCCCGCGGCGTCGGTCCCGCCGCCTCCCGAGATCCGCGAGCAGCAGGATCCCCGCGGCGGCGAGGCCCACCCACACCAGATCGAGCGCCCGGCGGGACCCGGCCACGGCCACCCCGAGCGGGCCGACGAACTCGAGCGTGACCGCCACCCCGAGCGGGATGCGGTCGAGCGCTGCGTAGAAGGCGAAGTTCATCCCGGCCAGCGACACCCCGTAGGCCAGCAGCAGCGTCACATCGGCGCGCGTGTGCCCCTTCAGCGACGGCCGCCAGATCGCGCCGAGGACGATCGCCGCCAGCAGCACGCGGAGCAGGACGGTGCCGCCCGGACCGACCTCGTCGAAGAGCGACTTGGCCAGCGACGCCCCGATCTGCACCGACGTAACCGCCCCGAGCACCAGCACGGTGGGCGGAACGGCGTCGGCGGGCGAGCGCTTCATCGCCTCACGCTAGCCGCCGGGGCGATACTGCTCCGGTGACCGACGACCTGACCCGGCTGGAGCGCGCCTGCTCGGATCTCCAAGCGCCCATTCGCGCTCGTGGACCTCGACGCGATGTGGTCCAACGCCGCCGAGATGCTGGCCCGCTCGGCCGGCAAGCCGATCCGGGTGGCGTCGAAGTCGGTGCGCTGCCGGGCGCTGCTCGAGCCGCATCCTCGCCCACGACGAGCGCTTTCGCGGGCTCATGACGTTCACGCTGGGCGAGACCCTGTGGCTGCACGGCCACGGCCACCGCGACCTGCTGCTGGCCTACCCCACCGCCGATCGCGGCGCCCTGGCGGAGCTCGCGCGTCTCGACGCGGGCGACCGGCCGATCGTGATGGTGGACTCGCCGGAGGGCCTCGACCTGATCGCGAGCGCCGCGCCCGTCGCCCGCCGCGCCCGTGCGCGTGTGCCTCGAGCTCGACGTGGGCTTCGCGCTGCTCCGCGGCCGCCTGATGATCGGGCCCCAAGCGCTCGCCGGTCCGCACGCCCGCCGCGGCGGTCGCGCTGGCGCGCGACATCGAGCGCCGGCCGCAGGTCGAGCTGGCCGGGCTCATGGCCTACGAGGGCCACATCGCCGGAGTCGGCGACCGCCCGCTGGGCAAGCCCCTCCACGGCGCGCTGATACGCCGGATGCAGCGCGCGTCGGCCGCCGAGATCGCCGAGCGGCGCGCGGCCGTGGTGGAGGCGGTGTCGGCCGTCACCCCGCTCGGCCTGGTGAACGGCGGCGGCACCGGAAGCCTGCACACGACCTCGCTCGGAGGCCGCGGTGACCGAGCTCACGGCGGGCTCGGGCTTCTACGCCCCGACCCTGTTCGACCGCTACTCGGCCTTCGAGCTGCGCCCGGCCGCGATGTTCGCCCTCCCCGTGGTCCGCCGCCCCGGGCCCGCGGTGGCCACCCTTCTCGGCGGCGGCTACCACGCCTCGGGCGCCGCCGGGCGAGACCGCCTGCCCGAGCCCTACCTGCCCGCGGGCCTCTCCCTCGCTCCCGCTCGAGGGCGCCGGCGAGGTCCAGACCCCGGTCACGGGCGACGCGGCGGCCGGCCTGCGCGTGGGGGACAACGTCTACATGCGCCACGCCAAGGCGGGCGAGCTGCTCGAGCGCTTCGACACGGTGCACCTCCTGCAGGGGGATCGCATCGTCGACGAGGTTCCAAGCTACCGTGGGGAGGGGCTCTGTTTCCTGTGATGCACACGTGAGCGCAACTGTGTGCAGCACCCAGTGTTGCCTGCAAACATCGTCCTTCGCACCATGTTCCGACCCATTGCCGCAACCACAGCCGCAGTCGCCGCCCTATTGCTGGCGCTGAGCGCGCTCGCGCCCGCCGCCGGCGCGCAGGGCCAGCCGCGCCCGAACATCGTCTTCGTGATGACCGACGACCAGACGGTGGAGTCGCTGCGGGTCATGAGCAAGCTCCGGCTCGGGGTCCAGGCCGAGGGGGCCACCTTCAACACGGCGGTGTCGAGCTTCCCGCTGTGCTGCCCGTCACGAGCCACCCAGCTCACGGGCCAGTACTCGCACAACAACGGCGTGACCCACAACGTGGAGCCGTTCGGGGGCTACATCGGGCTCAACTACGAGAACACGCTGCCGCGCTGGCTCCAGAACGCGGGCTACCGGACCGTTTTCCTCGGCCGCTTCCTCAACGGCTACGGGACCCAGAACTCCGACGTGACCGAGGTGCCGGCCGGCTGGAACGACTGGCACGCGATGGTCGATCCCTCCACGTTCGACCTCAGCGCCTGGGAGATGAACGACAACGGCGTGATCGGAAAGCGTCCCGACTCCGAGCACCCGGGCGAGTTCCAGACCGACTACCTCGGGCGGCGCGCGGCCGAGCTGATCAGCCGAGAACGCGAAGTCCGACCAGCCCTTCTACCTGCACCTCTCGTTCGCCTCGCCGCACTCGAGCCGCCCCCGGGACTTCGATGACCCCGAGATCCTGAAGACGCCGCACCCGGCGCCCCGCCACCAGCAACGCCTTCGCGAACGTCCCCCTTCCCCAGCCGCCGAACTTCAACGAGACGGACATGCGCGACAAGCCTCAGGTGGTGCGCGATCGCACGCCGGTCACCCCCAAGGGCGTCGGGTCGATCCAGGAGAACTACCAGCAGGAGCTGGAGGCGCTGCTCTCCGTGGACGACGCGATGGGGACGATGCTGTCGGCGCTGCGCGACAGCGGGGAGCTCGAGAACACGCTCGTGATCTACACCGCCGACAACGGCTTCTTCCACGGCGAGCACCGCGTCCGCTCGGAGAAGGTGCTGCCCTACGAGCCGGGCATCCGGGTGCCGCTGCTGATGCGCGGCCCGGGCGTGCCCCGCGGCCTGCGGATGCGCCAGCTCGTGGGCAACGTCGACCTCGCCCCCACGATCCTCGAGGCCGCGGGCGGCAGGCCCGGCCGGATCCTCGATGGCCGCTCGATGTTTCCCCTGCTGCGCGACCCCGGCAGCGAGCTGGGCCGGGAGATCGTGCTCGAGAACGGACACGGCGCCAACCAGATCCCTCCCTACACGGGCATCCGCAACGACCGCTTCCTCTTCGTGAGGCACAAGGCCACGGGCGAGCAGGAGCTCTACGACCTGCGCAAGGACCCGTTCGAGCTGCAGAACCTCGACGAGAACGAGCGCTACGACCCGGCCCGCAAGCTGCTGCTGCGGCGGCTCCGCACGCTCGAGAAATGCGCGGGCGAGGTCTGTCTGGCCACCAGGCCCGCGGTCAAGCTGCGGCTGCGTGAGCTCGTGCGGTCGAGCCGGCGTCGCTCGAAGTCGCCGCAGGTGCGTCCCGTGCGCAGCTGCCTCCGGGGCGGCCTGCGGGTGGCGCTCTACGGAAACGAGCGAAAGCTGGTGGAGCGCGTGCGCTACTTCAGCAGCTCGGGCGTGCTCGGCACCCGGACCAGGGCGCCGTTCCGCCTGGACGTGAAGCGCGCACGGCTCGGCAGCGGGGCCACCGTGATCCGCGCGCGGGTGAGCACGATCGACGGCCGCGTCATCACCCGCGACCGCGCGGTGCAGACCTGCTCGGACCTCTGACCCGCCCGCCCTGAGCACCGCTAGCGTCGGATGCTTGGGACTCACCCGGGCATCCGCGCTGGCCATCGTCGTGGGTGGCTTCTGCGTGCTCCCCGGCTTCCTGGTGGGCGTGCTCGCCCTGCAGATCAGCCGGGACCTCGACGTGAGCGTCGCGGCCGCCGCGTCGGGCGTCACGGCGTTCTTCGCCGCCGGCGCGCTGGGCGCGGGCCCGCTCGGCCGCCTGTCCCAGCGCAGCGGGGCCCTCACGGCCATGCGCCGGGCCACGCTGGGCAGCGGCGCCTGCCTGCTCGCCATCGCCGCGTTCGCCTCCTCGCTTCCGGTGCTGTTCGCGCTCCTGACCGTGGCCGGCCTGGCCAACGCGGCGGCCCAGCCGGCGATCAACCTCTTCATGGCCGAGGAGGTGCCGAGGGAACGGCAGGGGCTCGGCTTCGGGCTCAAGCAGTCGGCCATCCCGGCGGCGATCCTGCTCAGCGGGCTGGCGCTGCCCGCGCTCGCGCTCCCGTTCGGCTGGCGTCCCACCGTGGCCGTGTGCGGGCTGCTGGCACTCGCGATCGGGGCGACGGCGGGCCGGGGCAGGACTTCCGAGCCGGTGGCGGCCTCGATCCGAGAGGCGGGCCCACGGCCCTCGGCAGCGCTCGTGGTGCTCGCGATCGGAGGGGCGCTCGCGTCGTTCGGGCCGAACGCGCTGGGCGCCTATCTGGTGGCCTCCGCGGTGGACGCCGGGGTGGCGGAGGGCGCGGCGGGCGTGCTGATCGCGGTGGGCAGCGGGCTGTGCTTCGCCGCCCGCGTGGCGGTCGGCGCGCGGGCCGACCGCCGCTCGGAGTACGGCTTCGCCACCGTCACGGCGCTGCTGGCGGCCGGTGCCGCGGGGTTCGCGCTGATGGCCTTCGGCAGCGCCGAGCCGCTGATCGTGGGTGCGCTGTTCGCCTTCACCGTGGGATGGGCGTGGCCGGGGCTGTACAACCTCGCGGTCGTGGAGCGCAACCGAAGCACCCCGGCCGCCGCCACGGGGGTCACCCAGAGCGGCATCTACGTCGGGGCCGCCGCCGGCCCCGCCGCCTTCGGGCTGCTCTCGTCACATGTGGGCTACCCGGCGGCGTGGGGCGCCATCGCCGTGACGCTGCTGCTCGCCGCGGCGGCCATCGCCGCGGCGGAGCGGATGCTGATCAGAGAATCTCCTCGAGCTGCTCGAGCCTGAGCTGGTCCCGCAGCCCCACGCAGCCCTCCCGGGCGCGCCTGCCCGAGCCGCCCGGCGCGCGGCGCGCCGTCCAGCAGCGCCGGTCGGTCATCCGCACCCGGTAGGTCGCGGCGCGCTTCTCCGACCCGCGCGGGCACGCGGCAGACGTAGCGCTGCCGCCCCCGCTTCTCGACACGAGGCCCGGTCGTGGTCGCCCTCGGGCTCGACCTCCCGGGCCACCGAATGCGCCAGCGACTCCTCGGTGAGGTCCCCGACCATCGGCACGAGCAGGTACACGCCCACGGCGGTGGCGGCGACGACGAGTGCTACGAACAGGAAAAAGACCAGGCGGCGGGCCAAGGCGGCCCAGCCTACTGCGGCGCGGTGGCCTCCGCGACGGCCTCTCCCGCGGCCTCGATCTTGGCGGGGTCCGAGGCCCAGTGCGCCTCCGCGTCGGTCGGCGTGTCGCGCAGATAGGCCTCGGCGTCGAGTGCGGCGGCGCATCCGGACCCGGCGGCGGTCACCGCCTGGCGGTAGGTGTGGTCCACGAGGTCACCCGCCGCGAAGACGCCGGCGCGGTTGGTGCGGGTGGAGCGGCCCTCGACCTCCACGTATCCGTTCTCGTCGGTCTCGACCTGGCCGATCACCAGCTCCGAGTTGGGACGGTGCCCGATGGCGATGAAGGCGCCGGCGATCTCGAGGTCGCGGTCCTCGCCACCCTGGGTGTCGTCCAGCACCACGCGTCCGAGCGAGCCGTTTTCGCCCGCCTCGAAGCGCTCGACCCGGTACGGCGTGAGCAGCTCGATGTTCTCGGTGTCCTTGGCGCGGTTGAGCATCACCGCCGAGGCGCGGAACTCGTCGCGACGGTGCACGACCTTCACGTCCTTCGCGAACTTGGCGAGGAAGGTGGCGTCCTCCATCGCGGTGTCGCCGCCGCCCACGACGATCGTGGGCTTGTCGCGGAAGAAGGCGGCGTCGCAGGTGGCGCAGTAGGAGACGCCGCGCGAGGCCAGCTCGTCCTCGCCGGGCACGCCGAGCTTGGTGGGCTCGGCCCCCATGGCGAGGATCACCGCACGGGCGAGGTACTCGTCGTCGCCGACGAACACCCGGTGCAGGCCGCCGTCGTCGGAGAGCTCGAGGCGGGTCACGTCGTCGGTCACGAAGCGGGTGCCGAACCGCTCGGCCTGGTCGCGGAACTGCTGCATCATCTCCGGCCCCATGACGCCCTCGGGGTAGCCGGGGTAGTTCTCGACGTCCGTGGTCTGCTGGAGCAGACCGCCCCAGGCGAAGCCCTCGAAGACGAGCGGCTCGAGGTCCGCCCGCGAGGTGTACAGGGCGGCGGTGTACCCGGCGGGGCCACTGCCGATGATGATCACGTCCTCGATCTTGTCTCGCTTCGCTCACGTTGCCTCCGCTGTCACTTTACTTTGTGAAGTATAGCCGCGCTCCCTGTCCCAGCCGTGGACCGTACGCACGAGCTGGAAGTAGGCGATCACCCCGGGCGGGATCGGCAGCCAGAAGGCGATCACGCGGTAGGTGAGCACGGCGGGGAACACGATCTCGCCGTCGACCCCGAAGAGCAGGAACGCGCCGATCATGCCCGCGTCGACCGAGCCCACGCCCCCGGCCGGCGAGGGGATGAGGTTGGCCGCCATGCCCACGAAGAAGCCCTGCACCAGCACGGCGAACGGAATCGAGCCGCCGAAGGCCTCGAAGCCCGCCCAGAGGATGCCGATCTGGGCCGCCCAGAAGCCGATCGCGCCCGCGACCGCGAGCGCGCCGCGGCGGGGGTGGCTCAGGAAGTCGAGCGCCAGGCGCACCCCGGTCGACACCGTGGCCGGCACGGTGGCGATCCGCTCGGCCACGCGCCGGGCCCGGCCGTGTCCCGAGGTCCCCCGGATCCTGCGCTCGATGTTGCCGGGGATGAGCGCCACGAGGCCGAACAGCAGCATCACCGCGGCCGCGATCGCCCGCCGGGATGATCGTGCCGCCGACCGGGTTGTCGCCGGGGAGCACGCCGGTGCGCAGCAGCACGCCGAAGACGATCAGCGCGCTCAGGTAGACGGAGTAGGTGAGGACCAGGAAGGCCACCATCCGCGCCGCCGAGTGGCGGCGGGGCATCCCCGCCTTGCGCAGCGCCCAGTAGGTGAGGATGATCCCGCCCGCCCCGGCCGCCGAGAAGATGCGCGTGGCCGCCAGGCCGGCCATCGTGATCTGGTAGGAGACCCTCACGTCGAGGCGCCGGCGGACCTCGTCGGTGTCCGGTCCGACGAGGACCCCGCGAAAGAGGGCGACGTATGCCGCGAAGGCGAGGATGTTGAAGCCCACCGCGACCACGACCCAGTACCAGGTGGCGTCCCCGATGCGCTTCACGTTGTCGCCCAGCCCCGCCAGCTTGGGCACGAAGAAGTAGATCGCGGCGATGGCGAGCACGAACACCAGCAGCACGGAGACCAGCTGGCGCCGGTCCGAGAGCAGCCGCGAGACGCGCAGGTCCTCGGCGGCGTCCTCCTCGTCTTCGAGGCGGCGGCGCTCCTCGTCCACCGCCATCAGCTCGCGCCCGGCTCGAGCCGCTGGACCGTGCCGGCGACGGCCTCCACCGCGGGGCGAAGCCCCGGCGCCGACCGGCGCACGCCCTCCGCGAGGGCGAGGCCCGCCAGCAGGTCGATCACGTAGTGCTCCCCCAGGTACACGAGGCCGAAGCCCAGCGTGAGGGTGTAGGTCCAGCCGAGCGCCCCGGGGACGCGACCGACCTCCGAGAGGAGCCGTGCGGCCGTCACCGATGATCCGAAGTGGAGCGAGGGCATGGCGGCGAAGGGGTTCCCTTCCAGCCCATCGTAGAGCGAGTGCCAGAGAGGTCCCCAGAAGCGCTCGCCGGTCTCGACCATGATCCGCCGACCGGGGCCATGCGCCCGATCTCGCCGGCGTACCAGGGCGGAGCGGTCGGCAGGGCCCAGTAGACCACCAGCCCGGCGTCGAACGTCCCGGCGGTGAGGCAGGCCCCGCGCGGGAAGCGCTCCGGGTGCCTCACGAGCAGATAGGCCACCGTGGCGTGCGGGAAGAAGAACCAGGTCCAGTGCACCAGCGAGAGGGCGAGGTCGTGCGGTCGTACGCGGCCGGGCCGGCCGAGCGCCCGCTGCAGGCGCAGGGTGGGGACCTCTCCGGCGCCCAGGACGCGATCGATGGCGATCGGGTAGTTCACCCGCGTGCGGCGCAGCAGCGAGACCGGGTCGTCGTCGGGCATGTCGTAGTGCGCGAAGTAGGCCCACATCTGCAGCCCGTAGATCCCGGCGTCGCGCAGCCGCGAACGGGGCACGGCCAGCGCCAGGGCGGCGGGGGCCTGGTAGGTGAGCGCCGTGACGACCGGTACCGGCAGGCGCAGGCGCCGGCGCAGGAGGGGAGTGAGGACGCCCACCGCCACCGCGCCCCATGCGACGGTCCGTAGGGCGCGCGAGCTACGCAAGAGGGCCGGGAGTATAGGTCCGGTCAGGGACGTTCCTGGAGCGCCGCGGGTAGGGTCGGCGGCCGGATGAGCCGCCACGTGACGATGGGCCTCCTCTTCTACCCGCGCGGGGGCTCGGCGCAGGTGGTGCGCTACCTGGCGGTCGGGCTCCGGGCGGCGGGCTGGACCACGCGGCTGGCCTGCGGCTCGCTCGGGGAGCCGGGCGAGCGCACGCACGCGCGCAGCTTCTTCTCGGGCCTGGAGGTCACGGCCGCCGACTACCGGCCCGCGGTGGCGGCCGCCGCGGCCGGACGCGACCCGATCGCCGAGCCGGTGCCGATGCATCCCTCCTACGAGGACCGCTCCGACGCCGTGGACCGGATCTTCACCGCCGTCACCCCCGAGCTGGGCGCTCATCTCGTCGAGCGCCTGGGAGCCGCTGCTCCGCGCCGCCGGATCAGGGCCGAAGGCCGAGGTGCTGCACCTTCACCACCTCACACCGGTCCACGAGGCGGCCCACAACGTCCTCGGTGACGTGCCCGTGGTCACCCACCTGCACGGCACCGAGCTGAAGATGATCGACCGCGCCGAGCGAATGCGGGACTCCGGCGACGAGAACTGGCGCTTCGCCGACCACTGGCTGGCCGAGATGCGCAAGTGGGCGGCGCGCAGCGAGCGCCTGATCGTGATCTCGCCGCACGACCAGCAGGAGGTCGGGAGGCTGCTGGGCCTCGATCCCGCCACCGCCACGTGGATCCCCAACGGGGTGGACCTCGAGCGCTTCGACCGCGTCGAGCTGACGTCCGACGAGCGTCTCGCCCGCTGGCGCGAGTGGCTCGTGGAGGAGCCCCAGGGGTGGCGTGAGGGCGGCGAGGCCGGCTCGGTGTCCTACACGGACGCCGACCTCGAGCGCTTCCGCGATCCGCGACACGGGCGAGGCGGCGCCCGTCCTGCTCTTCGTGGGCCGCTTCACCGAGGTCAAGCGGATACCACTGCTTGTGCGCGCGTACGCGCGCGCGAGGGCTCGCTTCGAGCGCGCCGCCCCGCTCGTCATCTGGGGCGGCTTCCCGGGCGAGTGGGAGGGCGAGCACCCCCACACCGTCGTCGAGCGCGAGGGCATCGAGGACGTCTTCTTCGTCGGCTGGCGCGGACACTCCCAGCTCGGCGAGGGCCTGGCCTGCTCGGACGTGATGGTCATGCCCTCCATCGCCGAGTCCTTCGGGCAGGTCTTCGTGGAGGCCATGGCCTGCGCGGTGCCGGTGATCGCCGCCAACGCGGGGGGACCTCCCTCGTTCATCAACGTCGACGCCGGCCGGCCCAACGGGTGGCTCGTGGAGCCCGACTCGCTCGACTCGCTCGCGGACGCCATGGTCGAGGCGGTCAACGATCCCGGCGAGCGGGAGCGGCGGGCCGCGAACGGCTACGAGGTCACCCGGCGCGACTTCTCCTGGACGACGCTGGCCGAACGCACCGCGGAGGTCTACGAGGACGCGATCGCCGGGCGTTGAGCCTCAGTCCGCCCGGTCGAGGATCCGGACCTCCACCGGCGCCTTCGCCGCGAAGGCCTCGGCGTCCTCGCGCGTGCCGATGTGCTCGCCCCAGTGCATCGGGCACGGCGACCCGGGGCTGGATGCGCCGGGCGGCCTCGGCGGCCTCCGCGGCGGTCATCACGTAGGTGCCGCTCACCGGCAGGAGCGCCACGTCGACCCCCACCACGCTGTCCATCTCGGGGATCACGTCGGTGTCTCCCGAGTGGTAGAGGCGCTCACCGCGCACGTTGAGCTCGAAGCCCACGCAGCCGGCCTCCCGCGGGTGGAACAGGCGGCCCTCGCGGTCTCGCTTGGAGGTGTTGTAGGCGGCCACGGCCGCCACCTCCACGCCGGCCACGTCGTCGAGGTCGAGGCCCTGCCCCGGCGCGATCGACACGACCCTTCCCTTCGCGCGCTCGGCCACCGCCGGCGGCGCGACCAGGCAGGTGCCCTCGTGCGAGAGGCGCTCGACGTCCTGCGGGCGAGAAGTGGTCGTAGTGCCCGTGGGTCACGAGGATGAGGTCGGCCTTCGGCCCGCCGTGGACGCGGTACGGGTCGATGTAGACGGTCGCGCCCCGGGCCCTGATGCGAAAGCCCGAATGGCCCAGCCATTCGAGAGAGTCGAGGAGCATCGCCGGCTGAGGATAGGCTGCCGCCCGTGAGCTACGACAACGTGAAGTGGGAGCAGGAGGGCGCCGTGGGGCGCATCACCCTCGACCGTCCCGAGTCGCTGAACGCGTGGACGGAGGAGTTCGGCCACGAGCTCGGCGAGCTGATCAACGAGCGAGCGGCCGAGGACTCCGTGCGCGCGGTGCTCATCACCGGCGCCGGGCGCGGCTTCTCGTCGGGGGCCGACCTCAAGGCCGGCTTCACGCCCCACCCCGAGGACGGCATGCCCGACGTGGCCCGCCGTCTGCACGAGGTCTACCACCCGATCATCACCGGCATCCGGCGGCTGGAGAAGCCCGTGGTGGCCGCCGTGAACGGGCCGGCGGTGGGCATCGGCTGCTCGCTCGCCCTCGCCTGCGACATCGTGCTCGCCGCCGAGTCCGCGTACTTCGGCCTGGCCTTCGTGAACATCGGCCTGATGCCCGACGGGGGCTCCACCCTCTTCGTCCCGGCCGCCGTGGGCAAGGCCCGCGCGTTTCAGATGGCACTGCTCGGCGAACGCGTCGCCGCGCCGACCGCGCTCGAATGGGGCCTCGTGAACGAGCTGCATCCCGACGGCGAGCTCATGGACAGGGCCAACGAGCTGACAGAGCACTTCGCGGCCGGTCCGACCCGCTCGTACGCGAGCAGCAAGCGGGCCCTCAACCGCATGCTGTACCCGGAGATGGACTCCCAGCTCGATCTCGAGGCCGAGCTCCAGCACCAGCTCGCGCGCAGCAAGGACTTCGTGGAGGGCGTGGGCGCCTTCGTGGAGAAGCGCGACCCGGTGTTCACAGGGACGACCTGAGGACCTGGAGGCAACCGCCACGAAGTGGTGGCTCGGCGGAGCCGGGGGATATGATCGCGCCGCCTTGAAGCGCCCGACCGGTCAGCCCTGCCGTTTTCCCCTGCTCGTCCTCGCGGCGGCCCTGCTCGCCTCCCTCGCGGCGCCCGCCGCGGCCGGCGCCGGGGTGTTCACCCCGGAGGCCGGCGGCTCTCCGAACGCGGACGACATCGACACCCTGTACCGGATCGTGCTCTACGTGGCGATCCCGATCTTCCTGGTCGTGGAGGGCACGCTGATCTGGTCGCTGGTGCGCTACCGCCAGCGCCGGGGCGGCCCCCAGCCCGCCCAGATCCGCGGCAACACCCCCCTCGAGCTGGGATGGACGGTCGGCGCCGCGCTCATCCTCGTGGTGCTGGCGGTGGTCACCTTCCTCTACCTGGGCGACATCAAGAACCCGCCCGCGTCGGGGCCGAACGGCCTCGCCGCGGCCACCGCCCAGGTGGCGTCGATCGACCAGCCCGATCCCCCCAAGGGCTCGGGCAAGAGCCTGAGCATCGACGTGAACGGCCAGCAGTACCTCTGGCGCTACGACCACCCCGGCGACCAGATCTACGACTACTTCGAGCTGGTGGTGCCCACCGACACGACGGTCGTGCTGCAGCTCCGCGCCTCCGACGTGATCCACTCGTGGTGGATCCCCGAGCTGGGCGGCAAGACCGACGCCGTGCCCGGCCACACCAACGAGACGTGGTTCAAGATCTCGAAGCCCGGCGTGTACAAGGGCCAGTGCGCCGAGCTGTGCGGCTCGAACCACGCCGACATGCGCGCGCGCGTGCGCGCGGTGAGCCCCGAGGAGTACCAGAGCTACGTGGAGGACCGCAAGGCCGAGATCAAGCAGGCCCAGGAGGGCCTTGCCGAGCAGCGCACCCAACGCGAGGGGACCCAGGAGTGACGGCGGCTACGCCCGAAGTGGTGATGCGCGGGCTGCGCGACCGCCCGCGCGGGTGGCTCGAGTGGCTCACCACCACCGACCACAAGAAGATCGGGATCATGTACCTGTTCGCCACCTTCCTGTTCTTCATCCTCGGTGGCGTCGAGGCCCTGATCATCCGCGCGCAGCTCGCCGTGCCGGACGGCACGCTGGTCACGCCCGAGACCTACAACGGGCTGGTGTCCATGCACGGCACCACGATGATCTTCCTGTTCGTGGTCCCCGTCTGGGCGGGGTTCGCCAACTACATGGTCCCGCTGATGATCGGCGCGCGGGACATGGCCTTCCCGCGCCTGAACGCGCTCTCGTTCTGGCTGCTGCTGTTCGGTGGCGTCGCCTTCTACGCCAGCCTCTTCTTCGAGCCGCCTCAGGCGGGCTGGACGTCCTACGCGCCGCTGTCGGACGACGCCTTCCTGCCGAGCGGCGGCGTCGACGCGTGGATCTTCCTCATCCACCTCACGGGCCTGTCGTCCCTGGTGGGCGCGATCAACTTCATCGCGACGATCCACAACATGCGCGCGAAGGGCATGGGCTGGGGGCGCATGCCGCTGTTCGTGTGGTCGATCCTCACCTACTCGTACCTGCTGGTGGCCGCGCTGCCCGCGGTGGCCGCAGCGGTCACGATGCTGCTCACCGACCGCCACTTCGGCACCGACTTCTTCGACCCCACGGGCGGCGGCGACCCCGTGCTGTGGCAGCACATGTTCTGGTTCTTCGGCCACCCCGAGGTCTACATCATGATCCTGCCCGCGTTCGGGATCATCTCGGAGGTGCTGCCGGTGTTCGCCCGCAAGCCGATCTTCGGCTACAAGGCGATCGCCGCGGCCACCGTGGCCATCGCGTTCCTCGGCCTGCTCGTGTGGGCGCACCACATGTTCACCACCCCCACGTCCACCGTGGTGCTGGTGTTCTTCATGCTCTCCTCGTTCCTGATCGCGGTGCCGACCGGGATCAAGATCTTCAACTGGATCGCGACGCTGTGGCGCGGGTCGATCATGATGAAGACGCCGCTGTACTTCGCGGCCGCCCTGCCCGCGCTGTTCGTGATCGGCGGCATCTCGGGCGTGATGCTCGCCGTGTTCCCGGTCGACTGGCAGCTGCACGACTCCTACTACGTGGTCGCGCACATCCACTACGTGCTCTTCGGCGGAGCGGTGTTCGGCATGTTCGCCGCGCTCTACTACTGGTTCCCGAAGATGTCCGGCCGGCTCATGTCGGAGGGGCTCGGGAAGCTCTCCTTCTGGACCATGTTCGTGGGCTTCAACCTCACCTTCCTGATCCAGCACTCCGCCGGGCTGTCGGGGATGCCGCGCCGCATCTACGACTACCCCGAGAGCGCCGGCTGGTGGGGATTCAACCTGGTCTCCACCATCGGGTCCTTCATCCTCGGGATCGGCGTGATGATCACGGCGTACAACGTGCTGCGCTCGATCAAGAAGGGCCAGAAGGCGGGCAACGACCCGTGGAAGGGCAACACGCTCGAGTGGTTCGTGCAGTCGCCCCCGCCGGAGAACAACTTCGACACGGTCCCGCGGGTGCGGTCGGTTGAGCCGATGAAGGACATCAGGCGCGAGGTGATGAAGGCTGGGGAGCCCGAGGGAACCGTCGCCCAGCCGGTGGCCTGACGTGCCGCGTGGGGGCCGGGGGTTGGGAAGTCCCCTTCGAGGCGACAGTCACCCCGGGGGCCAAGGAGCACCTCTCACGGGACTTCCCGACCCCCGGCTATCGGCGTTTGGCGTTCTCCACCGTCTGTGCTGACGTTCGCGCTGATTTTGGTTGGTGGAGTGGTGCGGGTCTCGGATTCGGGGCTGGGGTGCGGGCCGGCGGGGTCGGGCTTCTCGGGGTGGCCGTTCTGCAATGGGGATGTCGTGCCGGGGCTCGATCTCAATGCGGTGATCGAGTACACGCACCGGGTGCTGGCCGGGGTCGTCGGCGTGATGATGATCGTCCTCGCGGTGGTGGCCTATCGGCGCTACCGCGAGCATCGCGGGCTCGTGCGGGCCAGCATCGGCGCCGCCGTGCTGGTGATCGCACAGGGCCTCCTCGGCGCCGCCACCGTGGAGAAGGACCTCGATGAGGGCCTCGTGGCCGCGCACCTCGGCCTGGCGATGGCGCTGCTCGCGCTCGTGCTGTACGTGTGGCGGGCCTCGAAGCCCGAGAACGTGGGCGCGCCGGCGGTGGACGGCGGGCCGCGCTTCCGCGGGCTCGCGCTCGTGTCCAGCGGGCTGGTGTTCCTCACCATCGTGGCGGGCGGGTACATGGCCGGCACCCAGAACTACGGCCGGGCGGGCTACCAGCTCGGCGACGGCGCGCACCACGCCTGCGGCAAGGAGTTCCCCACCTGCAACGGCGACGTCCTTCCCTTCGGCGTGTCGCGGCTGGTGGACATCCACCTCACCCACCGCGTGTTCATGTACCTGGCGGTGCTGGCCGTGCTCGCGCTGGTGATCGTGGCCCTGCGCCGCAGGCCCTCACCGGGCGTGGCCCGCAGCGCACACCTGGCCGGGGGCCTCGTGCTGTGCCAGGTCATCGTGGGCGCGCTGAACGTGTGGCTCGACGAGTACGAGGCGCTGATCCTCCTCCACCTGGCGCTCGGGACGCTCCTGTGGGCCTCGCTCGTGGGCCTCACCTTCCAGCTCTACCGCGTGCCGGCTCCCGAGGGCTCGCGCGGCGGACGCCGCGCGCAGTCGCGAGGCGGTGACGGCCTAGTGGCCGGCGCCCGCCCCTCAGGCCGCAGCCGTCGTCGCCCCGGTCACCGGCGTGCGCCAGGTCGCCGCGGACCTGTTCCAGCTCACCAAGCCCAAGGTCCAGTCGCTGCTGATCTTCACCACGGTCACCACGATGTACGTGGCCGGGAGCCCGTCGCTGGAGCTGGTGGCGCTCACCTGCCTGGGCGGCTACCTCTCCGCCGGCGGCGCGGGCGCGGTCAACCACTGGTACGACCGCGACATCGACGCGGGCATGAAGCGCACCGCCAACCGTCCGGTGCCCGCGGGGCGGATCTCTCCCAACGTGGCCCTGATCTTCGGGCTGGTCCTGGCGGCGCTGGCCGTGCGTGGTGCTGGCGGTCGGGGTCAACCCGCTGGCCGCGGCGCTCTCGTTCTCCGGCTTTCTCGGCTACACGCTGATCTACACCGTCTGGCTCAAGCGCTCGACGCCGCAGAACATCGTGATCGGCGGAGCGGCCGGCGCGGTGCCCCCGCTCGTGGGCTGGGCCGCCACCACGGGCGGCCTGTCGTGGACCGCGCTGTACCTGTTCGCGATCGTCTTCTACTGGACCCCGCCCCACTTCTGGGCGCTCTCGCTGCTGATGAAGGACGAGTACGCGAAGGCCGGCGTCCCGATGATGCCGGTGGTGCGCGGCGAGCGCGAGACGCGCAAGCAGATCCTCCTCTACTCGCTGCTGCTCTACGCCGTGACCCAGCTGCCGTTCTGCGCCGGGGGCTTCGGCGGGATCTACCTCGTGGGGTCGGTCGCCCTCGGAGCGGTCTTCGTGGGCGGCGCCGTGCGGCTCTACCGCCGGGCGGACCGCCGCGCGGCGCTGTGGCTCTACCTGTACTCGCTCGCCTACCTCGCCCTGCTCTTCGCGGCGATGGTGGCCGACGCCAAGCTGTAGCGCTCAGAACACCAGCCACTCGACGCGATCGGTCCACACCCAGCCCAGCACGGCCGGCAGCATGAGGGTGAGGCTGACCCAGGCCGCCACCAGCGCCGCTGAGAACCGCCGGACCTCGAAGCCCGCCGCCGGTGAGGCGCGCAGCAGCGCGACCAGCTCCGCCACCCACCAGATCACAGCGGCGGGGAAGACCACGAACGAGGCGATCATCGCGGCCAGTAGCCGGGATCGAGAAGAGCGCATGCCAGACGAGGCCGGCGACGGCGAACGCGCCGACGGCGATCAGCCCCGCGACCGTCGCGGGCCCCGGGGCGGCGACCCCGTGCGCCAGGAGCCGGCGGGCCGCCGCGGCCGTTGCCGACCACACCCGCCAGCCAGACGCCGCGCTGCGACGTGGGCGGCGATCACGTAGCCCTCGAGTCCGCAGCTTGCGCAGCGCCCCTCGCCGAGCTCCGGCGAGTCGATCAGCCCGAACCAGAGCAGAAGCGCCACCGGCGGCAGCGCCCAGCCCACGTGGAGAGCGAGCGCCACGCGCTCGGGAGGCCACCGGCGCAGGCGCATGGGACATCCATCGGCAGCGGGCTGCGGTCGAGCGGCGTTACGGCGGCCATGTCCCGTTTCGGGCGGCGTCCGAGTGAGCGATTTTCGGCGCCACCCCTAGCCGCCGCCGGATAGGAGACTTGGCGCGGCCGATGGCGCCCGAGCAGGCACAGAGCACCGAACGCGACTGTCAGGTGGCCGAAGCTGCCGCCGTCGGCTTCGGGCGGGCCTTCACCAACGCCGAGATCGACGCGTTTCTCGAGTGCTCTCGACACCGGGGTCGACTTCGAGGTCGCCGTCGGTGATGCAGCACACCGTGATGAAGCTCTGCGGCCACGACGAGGTCCGCGACTACATCGAGCGGACCGCGGGCGAGTACGACGAGTTGAGCGTCGAGTCCAAGGAGATCCGGGACTTCGGCGACGGTCGCTTCGTGATGCTCGGCACCTGGCACGCCAAGCCGCTCCACAGCCCAACCGTGTTCGGCACCCCCTTCGGCGCCGTGTTCGACATCCGCGACGGGAAGGTCGCCCGGCTGCGCGCCTTCTTCGACGAGCAGCTGGCCATCGACGCGGCCGGCCGCGACTGACTCTGCTGACTCTCACGGCGTTGGTACCGTCGCTTCGGTGACTCGCGGACACGCCTCCCTGGCCGGCCGTGATCGCCGCGACCCTGATCGCGACGCTGGCGCCGGCCTCCACGGCGGGGGCCGCGCCCACGTACGCGTCGCAGTGGGGCGGCGGCAGCGGCGGGCCCGAGAGCCAGTTCCGGAACCCGAGGGGGCTGGCCGTGGACTCGGCGGGCAACGTCTACGTGGTGGACAGCGGCAACCACCGCGTGCAGAAGTTCTCTCCCACCGGCGTGTTCGAGCGCATGTGGGGCTTCGGCGTCGCGGGCGGAAACGGGCCCGAGATCTGCACCGCGAACTGCCAGGCCCCCACGAACGGCTCGAGCGTGGTGGGTGGCTTCTCGAGTCCGTTACGGCATCGCGGTGAGCCAGGACAGCGTCTACGTGGCCGACGACGGCAACAGCCGCATCCAGCGATTCAACCTCGACGGCACCAACCCCCGCGCGTGGGGCGGCGTCGGCCCCGGGGCGGGCCAGTTCAACGGCGCCCCCGGCGTCGCCGTGGACGACGTCGGCAACGTGTACGTGGCCGACGAGTTCAACCGCCGGGTCCAGAAGTTCAACGCCAGCGGCGGCTTCCTCAGGATGTGGGGCTGGGACGTGGACGGCCGGAGGGCCGGGACCGGCTTCGAGATCTGCACGGTCGCCGGCGGCTGCAAGGCGGGTATCTCCGGCACCCAGGACGGGCAGTTCATCCAGGCAGAGGACGTGGCCACGAACGGCACGACACGGCCTTTACGTGGTCGAGGGAGGGGTGGCGGGCGGCCCGATCCAGCGCTTCGACCTCAACGGCAACTTCCTCGGCCGCTGGGCCGGCGGCCCGGCGGGGAGCGCCGACGGCCAGTTCAACCAGGCGCGGGGCGCCGGGGTGACCCCGTCGGGAGTCGTGATGGTCGCCGACCAGAGCAACCGCCGGATCCAGCGCTTCACGTCCGTCGGCGGCTTCATCGACACGTGGGGCAGCCTCGGGACGGGCGACGGCCAGTTCACCGCGCCCTACGACGTGGTCGCCGGGCCCGGGGGCGCGATCTACACGAGCGACACCTCGCTGCACCGCATCCAGCGCTTCCTCGACGGCCAGCCGCCGCCGGCCCCGCCCGGCCCCGCCGCCCTTCCCGACCCCGTCCTCGGAAAGGCGGTTAACGTCTCGGTCGTGGCGGGCAGGGTCCTGATCGCGGTACCGGCCTCGGGCGCGGCGCGGGCGAGCCAGAAGGGCGTGCGCTTCGTGCCGCTGACCGAGGCCAGGCAGATCCCGGTACGGTCGCTGCTCGACACCCGCAGGGGCACCGTGCGCCTGCAGAGCGCGCGCAACGGGCGCCGCCAAGACCCAGTCGGGCCGGTTCACCGCCGGGGTCTTCCAGGTGCTGCAGTCGCGCCGGCGCGCGGCGCAAGGGCCTGACGGAGCTGCGCCTCAAGGGCTCGAGCTTCAAGCGCTGCCCGCGCCCCGCGGCCGGCGCGCCGGCGCCCAGGGGGCGGCCTCGCGCACCGTCCGCCGGTTGCGCTCGAACGCCAGAGGGCGCTTCCGCACCCGCGGGCGCCACTCCGCCGCCACCGTGCGCGGCACCAAGTGGACCGTCGCGGACCGCTGCGACGGCACCCTCACCACCGTCCAGCGCGGCACGGTCGCCGTTCGCGACTTCCGCCGCAAGAGGACGATCCTCGTGGGGCCGGCAAGCCGACGCGGGATCAAGCGCTATCCTCGCCAAGGGGCGCCGCGTGAGCGACTCCACGACACCGAGCGCCACCGATCGCCTCCTCGAGGCCAACCGGCAGCTACGTGGAGAGCTTCGATCGCGGCGACCTCGAGGCCCCGCCGAGCACCGGCGTGGCCGTGGTGGCGTGCATGGACGCGCGCATCGACGTGCACCGGATCCTCGGGCTCCGCGAGGGCGAGGCCCACGTGATCCGCAACGCCGGCGGAGTGGTCACCGACGAGGTCATCCGCTCGCTGGCGATCTCCCAGCACAAGCTCGGGACCACCGAGGTGATCGCTGATCGGCCACACGCGATGCGGCCTCGAGGGACTCGACGGCGACGCGCTCGCCGAGCAGCTCGACGCGGAGGCCCAGGCGCCGCGCAACTGGACGATCGGAGCGTTCGACGACGTGCGCCAGGAGCGTGGCCGACGGGGTCGCCCAGATCAGGGACGAGCCCCTTCCTCAAGCCCGCCCGCAGCGTGCGCGGCTTCGTCTACGACGTGAACACGGGCGCCCTCGACGAGGTCATGGGCTTGCCGAGGTCTTGCGCCGTACGCGGATCCGGGCGTCTCGCTGCAGTCGAGCGCCGTCGGCGCTCGGCCTCCGCGCTGGCTGCCGTGGCCGCCCATGGGCGCAGACGCAGGACATCAGCCGCCTCCGGCCGCCCTGACGCACGTCGATCTGAGCGGTCAGCTGGAGTGCCAGGCTCGATTACGCAGGGGACGCTCGAGCACGAGTTCTTCGGCGGCGCCCGGGGAGCGTGGCACGCTTCCGACGTGAACCGACGCCGGGCCGGTGTCGCTGGCGCCGGTCAGCCAGCTCCGCGGTTACGGGCTACGGGATCCTCGGCTGACGCCTACGACGGTGGTGACCCAGGTGGCGGCAGAGGACCCCGGCGAGGGGGGATCGCTCGGCATCGCAGCTGACCCGCACAGATTCCTACGTCGATTGCGCCAGGACTTCTACCGCTCAGACGTCACCGTCGCCAACTCGAACGACACAGAGGTGAGTGCCGTTCTGTGGCACGGCGCGGACTGCTACCTCCAAGAGACCGATACTGGCTACGGCTTCTTCGACACCGCGACGAACGGGATCTACTGCACACAGAACCCGAACAACTCGCCGGCGGGCCGGCTCGAGGGATTCGTTCCGTTGAGCGCGGACTCGCGCTACTACGAGGGGTCGTTCGGCGCGGCCCTCTCCGATCCCGGGCCAAACGGGTTCCCGAACACGTGCGAGTGCGATCAACTGCTCGACAACGGAATGGCCCTCAGTTGGAACATCACGGTCCCGGCTTCAGGGTCGACCAGCCGATCCTTCCTCACCACCTTGTCTCCCAGGGGTCAGGCCTTCGACAACATCGCCCCCGAGACCACCATCACCGCGGGTCCGTCCGGCACGACCGGGGACTCCAGCCCCACGTTCGGCTTCGTCTCGAGCGAGCAGGGAGGCGGCTTCGAGTGCAGTGTCGACAGCGCGCCATTCGCCGCCTGCACCTCCGAGTACACAACCGCGGCGCTCGGCGACGGGCCACACAACTTCGAAGTCCGCGCGACCGACGGCTCGGGCACCGGCAAGCCCGGCCACCGGAGCTTCACCGTCGACACCCAGCCATCCGGCCGCCGATGCCACGGGGCCTGCACTTCCACCGGGCGTCCCTCGTCGACGACCTGCCCGCCTCCGGTCCTCGGCAGGACCTTCAACGTCGCAGCCGGTCAAGGGCGAGGTCTTCGTGAGCGTGCCACCCTCCACGGCGAGCCGGTGCTGATGCGGGGCCCGCTGGCCAGCGCGCGGTCCCGGGGCTCAAGGGCCGGCGGTTCGTCCCGCTGAGCGAGGCGCGCCAGGTTCCGATCGGCTCGCTGCTGGACACGCGCAAGGGCACGGTGGAGATCGCCAGCGCCCGCGAACGCCGCCGGCAAGACCCAGTCGGGCCACTTCTTCGCCGGGGTCTTCCAGGTGCTCCAGTCCCGCCGGCCGCAGCGACAAGGGCCTGACCGAGCTGCGGCTGAAGGGCGCGAGCTTCAGCTCGCTGCAGGAGCCGCGCCCGCGGCAAGCGCCGCGGCCGGGCGCATCGCGCGTCGGCCGCGCGCGATCCGCCGGACGCGCGGCAGCGCAGCGGGACGCTTCCGCACCCGCGGGCGCAACTCCGCCGGCCACCGTGCGCGGCACGATCTGGGACGTCATCGACCGCTGCGACGGCACCCTGACCACAGGTCACGCGCGGCAAGGTCGCCGTGCGCGACTTCCGCCGCAAGAAGACGATCGTCGTGAAGGCCGGCAAGAGCTACCTCGCCCGAGCAGCGCGCTAGCCCGCCGGCTCCAGCGGGCCCGCCCCGGGCGGTATAACGACCCGATGGCTGATCTCTCCCCGGGCTCGGTCTTCGCCGGGTACCGCATCGACGCGGTCGCGGGCCAGGGCGGGATGGGCGTGGTGCTGCGCGCGACCCAGATCGCGCTCGAGCGCCCGGTGGCGCTCAAGGTGATCATCCCGGACCTGGCCGACGACGTCGACTTCCGCGCGCGCTTCAAGCGCGAGTCCCTGCTGGCGGCGTCGATCGACCACCCCAACGTGATCCCGGTGTACGAGGCCGGGGAGTCCGACGGGCGGCTGTTCATCGCCATGCGCTGGGTGGAGGGCACGCGACGGGCGCTCGCTGATCGCCTCCGAGGGATCCCTCGCCCCCGGAGCGCGCCGTCGTGATAGTCGAGCGGGTGGGCGCCGCTCTCGACGCCGCCCACAGCGCCGGGCTCGTGCACCGAGACGTGAAGCCGGCCAACGTGCTCATCTCCTCGGGTCCGGAGGAGCACGTCTACCTCACCGACTTCGGCTTGACGAAGCGAACCACCTCGGCGGGCGGCATGACGCGCACGGGACATTTCGTGGGCACGGCCGACTACGCCGCGCCCGAGCAGATCCGGGGCGAGCCCGCGGACGCCCGGGCGGACGTGTACGCCCTCGGGTGCCTGCTCTACCAGGCGGTCACGGGGCGCGTGCCCTTCGACCGCGACAGCGAGGTGGCGAAGATCTACGCCCACCTCAACGACCCGCCGCCCCGGGTCACCAACGCGTCTCCGGGCGTGCCTCCCGAGTTCGACGCCGTGGTCGAGCGCGCGCTCGCCAAGGAGCCCGACGACCGCTACCCCTCCGCGGGAGACCTGGGGCGCGCGGCCCGGGCGGCGCTCACCAACATCCCGGCCGCGGACCCCGAGCGCAGCCTGGCCACCGGGCTCGCCGCGCCCGCGGAGGAGCGGTCCACGGCGGTCGCGTCGCCCGCCGCGACCACCCAGCTCGGAAGCGAGGCCGCGGACCCGCCGTCCGCGCCGGCCACCGTGCCTCTCACGCCGACCCGCGCGAAGCCGCGGCGATCCGGGCCCGTCTGGGCGGTGGCCGGCCTGCTGGCGATCGCGGCCCTCGCGGGCGTGCTGGTGGTCCTGTTCGCCGGCGGCGACGGCGGGGACGAGCCAACCGGTGGCGGCGGCACCAGGATCAGTGACACCGGCGCCGGCAGTGGCAGCGGCAGCAGCAGCGGTCCGCCCGGCGTGAAGACCTTTCCGGCAGGCGACGGACCCGACGGGATCACCGTCTCCGGGGACACGGTCTTCGTGGCCAACTCACTGGACGGCACGGTGAGCCGCCTGGACGCCGCCAGCGGCCGGAGCGCGGGAGCCCCGCTGCGGGTGGGAACCAACCCCGACGGGGTCGCGATAGGCGACGACGTGGCCTGGGTCACCAACACCGACGACGGGTCGGTGAGCCGCATCCCGCTCGACGGAGCCGACGGAGGCCAGGGCATCGAGGTCGGTAGAGAGCCCGAGGGCATCGCGCTCGGCGAGCAGCTCGTGTGGGTGGCCAACTCGGAGAGCGACACGGTGAGCCGGATCGACCGCGCCTCGCCCCAGACCGTCGGCTCGCCGATCAAGGTCGGCGACTTCCCCATCGGCGTGGTGGTGAGCGACCAGGTGGTGTGGGTGACCAACTCGTTCAGCGACACCGTGACGCGCATCGACGCGTCCAGCTCCGAGATCCTCGGCGATCAGATCAAGGTGGGCGACGAGCCGCGCGGCATCGCCTCGGGACTCGGCTTCGTGTGGGTGGTCAACAAGAGCGACGACTCCGTGACCCGCCTCGACCCGGAAACCGGCAGGCCGGAGGGCAACCCGATCCGCGTCGGAGAGACGCCCAAGGAGGTGGCCGTCGGGCTGGGCTCGGCGTGGGTCGCGAACGAGGGCGGCAACACGGTCAGCCGGATCGACGCCTCGGGGAAGGTGCTCGGGAAGCCCATCCCCGTCGGCTCCACGCCGGTCGGTGTAGCCGTCGGCGCGGGCTCCGTGTGGGTGTCCAACAACAAGGACGACACCGTCACGCGGATCACGCCCTAGGCGCGGCGGGTCTAGGGACGCAGGCGGGTGGGCGCGCGCGTCTCGCCGAGGCTCGTGAAGGCGCCGGGCTCCACGTCGAGCGCGGTGACCGCGAGCTCGGCGAAGAGCTTCGGCCCGGTCGATGTCGTCGGGGCCGTAGTAGCCGCCGTCGCGCCGGTCGAGGATCGAGAGCGCGCCGATCGCCTCCTCGCCGCGCTTGAGCGGCGCCACCAGCATCGTGTAGGGCACGTAGCCCGTGCCCGCCGCTATCTGGCTGGCGAAGCGCGGGTCGTTGCGGGTGTCGCAGGCCTCGGCCTTGCCGCTGTCGATCACGGCCCGTGCGAAGCCCTTGCCGGGCGGCAGCCTCACCCCCACGATCTCGTGCGCGCCGGCACCCCAGGCGCACTGGTAGACCAGCTCGCCGGTGGTGCGGTCCAAGAGCGAGATCGAGCAGGCGGCGGCCTCGAAGACCCCGGCCACCGTGCGCACGATGCCCTCCATCAGGGCGCGCGGGCCGTCGGGGCGCTCGACGCTGAGGGCCAGGGACTCGCCCCTCGAGCGCAGCAGCGGCTGACCGAGGGCCTTGGCGAACGCCGCCACCGACGCCACCCGGCGCTCGGGGATCATCTCCAGGCCGGCCCCGATCGTCTCCTCCAGCTCGGGCGAGACCCCGGGCACGAGGTCGGTCAGCTTCCTGCGCTCCCCGTACACCGGGGGCTTGCCCACGAGCAGGGTCCAGAGCGTCGCCGCCAGGCCGAAGACGTCGCTGCGGGGTGAGACCACTCCGCCCGCGAAGACCTCGGGGGCCATGAACTTGGGCGTCCCGATGCCCACCGTGCCCTGGTCCTCCTCGGCGATCTCGGTGGCGATGCCGAAGTCCACCAGCACGATGCCGTCCTCGCCGCGGATGAGGTTCTGGGGCTTCACGTCGCGGTGCACGATCTGCTGGTCGTGCACGTACTGGAGCGCCTCGCAGGCCTGGCGGACCCACTCGATCGACTGCTCGACCGGTATCCCGCCGGCGCCGGCGCCTTGAGCAGCCCGCCCAGGTCCTCCCCCTCCACGAGGTTCATCACCAGGTACTGGCCGTCCTCGACCTGGAAGTAGTCGATGACCCGCACCACGCGCGGATGGCGCAGCTGCGCGAGAAGCCGCGCCTCGATCTCGAAGCGCGCGGCGTGGCGGACGTCCATGAGCTGCTTGACCGCCACGTCGACCCCGTCCTGCCTGTCGGTGGCGCGGTAGACCGCTCCCATCGCCCCGCTGGAGATCGGCGCGGCTACGTCGTACCGGCCGTTGAGGGTCCGCCCGACGGGAGTGTCGGCCACGGCATCGCTGACTTCCACGCATCGAGAGTAGCGGGAGATGTAGGCTCGCGCGAGTGCCATGGGTGGAGGTATTCGCCGTCTTCGTCGCCTGTCACCTTGCGGGCGACTACCTGTTGCAGACGGACTGGCAGGCCACCAACAAGCACGGCGGGCTCGGCCCGAACCCGCAGGCCCGCCGGGCGCTGGCCAGGCACATCCTCACCTACACGCTCGCCTTCGTGCCCGCCTACGTCTGGCTCGCGGAGGACCTCGGCGCCGAGCTCGTGGCCGTGACGGCGCTCGTCGAGCGTCCCGCACTGGATCCAGGACGACGGCCGGCTGCTGCGGGCCTACATCGCGAAGGTCAAGGGCCCCGGCGCCGTGGACGTCGCCGGGGTGTTCACGAGCGTGGACCAGGCCTTCCACGTCGTGGCGCTGCTGCTGGTGTCGTTCCTGGCCGGGAGCTAGCGCGCTAGCCCCGGGCCCGCGCCAGGTAGCTCTGCCCGGCCCGCACCCTGATCGTGCGCCGCAGGCGGAAGTCGCGCACCAGCACGACCCCGCGGCGGACGGTGGTGAGCGTGCCGTCGCAGCGGTCGGCCACCGTGTAGTCGGTGCCCCGGACGGTGGCCGCGCTGTGGCGCCCGCGCGTGCGGAACCGGCCTCGCCCGTTGCCCCGCAGCCTGCGGATCGTGCGCCGCTGGCTCGCCCGAGCGCCGGCGCCGGCTGCGCGGGCGGCGGCACCACAGGCGCCGAAGTTGCCGCCCTTGAGGCGCAGCTCGGTGATCGGACTGCCGCTGCGCGACTGGAGCACCGTGAACAGCCCCGCGGAGAAGGAGGCGGTCTGGCGGCCGCGGCGGCCGCGGGCGCTCGTGAGCCGTACGGTGCCCCGGCGCGTGTCGAGGTCGGAGGCCACGGGCACGGCGATCCTGTCCAGCAGCGGCACCGTCCGCCGGGTGCGCGGAAGGCCGAACTGCAGGCCCCGGCCCTTGGGGCGCACCACCACGTCGCGTCCCACCGTGGCCTGCTGCCCGCCGGCGTCGCTTCGCTCGCAGTTGCGCACCACGTCCTTGCGGTCCACGATCGCGAAGTCGCGTGCTGCGCCCGCAGTCGATCACGTCGCGGGCGCCGTCGCGCGCGCGGACCACGTCGCGCGAGACGCCGCCACGGAGGCGGTCGCGTCCCCGGCGCCCGTCCACGAAGTCCTCGCCGGCGCCGCCGTCGAGCACGTTTCGCGCCCTGTCGCCCGTGAAGGTGTCCCTGACGCCGCCGCCGCGGACGTTCTCCACGTCGTCGCGGACGTTGTCGCGCTCGCGGCGCTGGCCGTCGTTGGCCCGGCCGTCGAGCGTCACCGTGACCGCCCTCCTCGCGTCGGAGTAGTCGACGGTGTCCCGTCCGGCGCCGCCGCCCATCGCGTCGGCCCCGTCGCCGCCGATGAGGGTGTCGTCGGCGTGCTCCCCCGGAGAGCGCGTCGTCGCCGGCGTTGCCCCGCAGGGTGTCCTTGCCGTCGACGCCCACCAGCCCGGGCGTGCTGCCGTCGACCGTGTCGTTGCCCGCCCCGCCCGCGGCGCGGTCGGCGCCCGCCCCGCCGGTGAGGGCGTCGGCTCCGTCGCCGCCGGAGAGCTGATCGTCCCCGCCCCCGCCCTGGACGTTGTCGACCCCGTCGTCGCCGTTCAGCGAGTCGTCGCCCGCGTTGCCGCGCACGCCGTCGTCTCCCCGGCCTCCGCTCACGCTGTCGCTCTCGGCGTCGGCCGTCCCCCGTCCAGGGAGTCGTTGCCGTCGCCTCCGGTGATCGTGTCGGCGCCCGCGAGCCCGTCGATGGCGTCGTTGTTCGGCCCGCCCGACAGCCGGTCCCCGGCCCGGCCGCCGAGGAGCCGCTCGACGTCGAGGCCCACGTTGTCGCTCTCACCCGCCGTGCCGTCTCCCCCGGCGCCGTCGATCGAGGCGGTCACGCGCGAGCACCCGCGCTCTCGTAGGTCACGGTGTCGCTGCCGTCCGCCGCCGCTGAGGGCGTCGTCGTCGGCGATGCCCTGGGTGGGCCCGAGCCCGGTTCGCAGCAGGTCATCGCCCGGGCCCGCCCTCGAGCACGTCGTTGCCGCGGTCGGGCGGGAACCCGTTGGGCCCGCTGTTGGAGGAGTCTCCGAGCTCGTCGTTCCCGCCGCCTCCCCTCAGCAGGTCGTTGGCGTCACCCCCCGCGAGGAAGTCGGCGCCCTCGCCCCCGTCGACGTCGTCGACGCCCGCGTAGCCGAGGAGCCGGTCGCCGTCGTCGCCTCCGCGGAGCGCGTCGGGGCCGCCGCCTCCCGTGAGGGAGTCGCCACCCGGCCCACCGCTCACCACGTTGGTCGCGCCGGTGGCCGCCGTCACGAGGCCGCTGTCCCCGAACAGCTCGTCGTTGCCCGGCCCGCCCTCGAGCGCGTCGTTGCCGAAGGTGCTCGGATCGCCGAAGCTCGAGTCGCCGATCACGAGATCGTTGCCGGTCCCGCCCGTCAGCGAGTCCGCGCCGGCGTCACCCCGCAGCTGCGTGGCGGTCGGCGCGGCGATCACGACCGAGTCGTCCAGGTTGCCCAGGTTCACGGCCAGCTCGACGATCCCGGCGGCGGGGCAGGTCACGACGTTGGGGGTCGCCCCCTGCGTGCACGGCGGCCCGAGCGGGGTGATGGTCACGCCGGGAGCGTCGGTGAACGTGTAGGTGCCCGCGTCGAGGGAGACCGTGAGGGCGTTGGCCTCGTTGTTGCCCGAGAAGTAGAGCAGGGAGTTGTTGGTGCCTCCGGCGGTCGACCCGACCGAGATGGTGGCGGCGCCCGCCGGGCCCGGAAGGGCCAGCAGCGCGCAGCCCACGACCAGGATCGCGGCGGCGCGCGCGGTCAACGGCCCCTGCGGCGCCGCGTCCGGGAGCGCGGGTTGACGCGCTCGCAGTTGCCCAGCACCCGATCGATGGCGTCGGTGAAGGCGCGGTCGACCGCGGACCCGCAGGAGACGGTGTCGGCGCTGCCGTCGCGCGCGCGAAGCAGGTCGGCGCCGGTCCCGCCGCGGAGGTCGTCGGACCCTCCTCGGCCCACGAGCAGGTCCCGCCCGCCCCTGCCGTCGAGGATGTTCGCCGCGCCGTTGCCGATGAAGGTGTCTCGCTCCCCGCCGCCGCGCAGGCCCTCGATGTCGGCCCTCAGAGCGTCCCGCTCCCTCCGGACGCCGTCGTTGGCCCTCCCGTCGAGGGAGGCCCTGACGCTACGCCCCGTGTTCGAGTAGGCCGCGATGTCGGCGCCCGGCGCCGCCCGCGACCCTGTCGGTGCCGCGACCGCCCAGCAGCAGGTCGTTCTCCGGCCCCCCGTCGAGGTTGTCCGCGCCGTCGCCGCCGTTGAGCGAGTCCGGGCCGTCGGCTCCGGCGAGCGCGTCCCCCGCTCCGCGCAGGCGATCGTTGCCCCGCCGCGCCGCGGACCGTGTCCCCGCCGCTGCCCCCGGCAAGGTCGTCGGCGCTGGCGCCACCGTCGACGTTGTCGTTGCCGGCGCCGCCGTCGATCCCGTCGCGCCCCGCGTCTCCGGCGAGCACGTCGTTCCCCGGGCCGCCGCGCACGGAGTCGTTGCCGTCGGCCCCGCTCACGCGGTCGCCCCCCTCGTCGTCGGCTCCGCCGGTGAGGAAGTCGTCGCCCCCGCCTCCGTTGACCTCGTCGCCGCCGGGTCCGCCGTCGATGGCCTCGGGGCCCGGCCCGCCGACGAGGGAGTCGGCGCCCGATCCGCCCTGGATGAACTCGTTGTCGGCGCCGGACGTTGTCCCCCTCGCCCGCGAAGCCGTCGTCGGCGGCGTCGTTCGCCGTCACGCGGACCGCCTGGGTGAAGTTCACGTAGGTGAGGGTGTCGCGGCCGGGACCGCCGCGGAGGTCGTCCCCTCCGTTGGGCACGTCGCTCGGCGACGGGGCCGATCTGGTTCTGCGGCCCGAAGTTGAGCACGGTGGCGCCGGGCCCGGCGTTCAGGGTGTCGTCGCCCGGGCCCGCGTCGAACAGGTCGTTGCCGTCCTCGCGGGTGATTCGCTGGCCCTCCGGGCGGCCGCCCTGGTTGACGATCAGGCCGAGCGTGTCGTTGCCGTCGCCCCCCAGCAGGGTGTCGTCGCCGGCGCCGCCGGTGAGCGTGTCGTCGCCGGTGCCCGGCGTCGAGCAGGTCCCGGCCGGCGTGGCCCACCAGCGAGTCGGCGTCGGGGCCCCCGAAGATCTGGTCGTCGCCCGCCTCGCCGAAGAAGGTGTCGCCGCCGGGCCCGCCGTTGAAGGTGTCCGATCCCTGTCCCCCGAAGAAGCCATCGGCTCCGGGGCCACCGTCGAGGTTGTCGCCGGCGGGCGCGCCCGGGAGCGCTGCCGTCGCAGTGGGTCTCGCTCAGCAGGGAGTCGTCACCCTCGCCGCCGACCGCGGTGTCCGCGCCGTCCTCGCCGAGGATGAAGTCGGCGCCCGCGCCGCCGGTCAGGTTGTCGGATCCGTCCCCGCCGCACATGGCCGCCGTCGTGGGAACGGTGCCCGTCCGGCGCCGCGGTGTCGTTCCCCGCGTCGAGCACGAGCGTGAGGAGGTCGCCGGGCTGCGCGGGACAGGTCGCGGAGTTGGTGGCGACCGCGCGAGTCCGCCGGCACGGGGGCGCACTCGTCGTTCTGGAGGTTGCCGTCGCCGCCGTTGGCGCCGAAGTCCGTGTCGATCGGCGCGCCGGTGTCGGTGAACGTGTGGTTGCCGCCCGAGAGCCCG
This sequence comes from uncultured Thermoleophilaceae bacterium, assembly GCA_963731645.1. Lineage (GTDB taxonomy): Bacteria > Actinomycetota > Thermoleophilia > Solirubrobacterales > Thermoleophilaceae > JAAYBF01. The sequence continues at coordinate 67,591 of CAVSWF010000011.1, forward strand.
TAGGTGACCTGGTTGACCTCGCCGGCGAAGTCCTGGAAGAAGAGCGAGTTGTTCAGGCGGGTGAGGACGGCGCCGGAGGCGCCGGCCGGGACGGCGAGGCAGATGAGCACGACGAGCGCCACGGCGCCCAGCGCGCGACGGCTCGGTCGCATGCTCCAACCTTCGCCCATGCCGGTGGGACCGTCAAGGTGGACCCGTCGCCGGCTCAGCTCTTGCTGACCGACTCGTACGTGTCGCCCGCCTCGCCCTCGTCGGTGGCCTCGCCCACCGACCAGAGCTTCACCGTCTGCTGGCGCCCGCGAACCTCGAACTCGTCCACGTAGACGAGATCCTCGGGCTCCTCGGAGAGCGCGGCCCGGGTCGAGTCGGACATGAAGATCATGTGCGGGGTTCCCTTCGTCATCGCCTCGAGCCGGGCGGCGGTGTTCGTGGTGTCGCCGATCGCGGTGTAGGCCAGCCGGCGCTCCGAGCCCACGTTGCCGGACATCACGCGTCCGGAGTTCAGCCCGATGCCCATGCGGAAGGACTTCTCGAAGCCCATCTCGGTGCGCAGCCAGTCGTTGAACCTGCTCGAGCTCGGCGAGCTTGCCCCGCGCGGCGGCCAGCGCGCGGTCGGCGTGGTCGTCCATCTCGATCGGCGCGCCGAACACGGCCATGATGCCGTCGCCCATGTAGTCCACCAGCGTGCCTCCGTGGGGCAGGATGGCGTCGTCGACCATGGCGGTCAGGTAGCGGTTCAGGATCGTGATCACCTGGTCGGGCTCGAGCGACTCGGCGAAGCTCGTGAAGCCCCGGAGGTCGCTGAACATCACGGTCGCGTCGCGGCCGACGCCGCCGAGCCGCAGCCCCTCCGCCTGCTCGAGGGCCTCCCCCACCACCGACTCGGGCACGAAGCGCGCGAACATGTCGCGCGTTCGCTCGCGCTCGAACGCCTCGGTCACGTAGTGGACGGCCAGGGCGCCCACCGCCGTCAGCGCCAGGGCGCCGAGGGGATAGACGAGCGAGAGCACGGTGCCGGCGTTGAAGGCCAGCTGGGTCGCGACGGCGTAGAGCGCCCCCGCGGCGATCGCGAGCGCGAGGGCACGAAGGCCGGAGAAGCGCAGGCTGGCCGCCGGCGCGACCAGGCCGAGCAGGACGATCAGGAAGACGTCGAGCGCGGTCGAGGAGTCCTCCAGGGGGAAGCCCGGCCAGCGCCGTGGCGATCGCGTGGGCCTGGATCTCGGGCCCGGCCATCTCGCTGTCGCCCGAGGTCGACGTGCCGTGCACGTCCTGGAGCACGGGCGCGGTGGCGCCCACGACCACGATCTTGTCGCGGAACTCGCCGGGCTTCGTCCGGCCGAGGCGGACGTCCGAGTACGGGACGTGCCTGATCGTCCGGGGCGGGCCGTAGTAGTCGATCCACGCGGAGTCGCCGCCCAGGTCCTCGCGCTTGATCCGCTTGCCCGTGACCCTCTCGGCGACCGCCACCGAGAACGTCTTGAGCCCGTCGCCGTCGTAGGTGACGCGCCGCAGGGTGCCCCCGGGATCGGTCGGGAAGTTGCCGTAGGCGATCTCGACCCGCTCGGTGCGCCTCAGGTAGCGGTTGACGGCGCCCCGCTCGCGGCTGTCGAGGACCTTCTGGGGAACGATGAAGGTGAACGCGTTGCCGTTGGCCCGGTCGTCGACCTCGGTCGTGGAGACCACCACGTTGCCGGCCTTCTTGATCGCGTCGAGCAGCGCAAAGGTCTCCTCGTCGGTGTTGCTCGGCTCGGAGAACTGGATGTCGACGGCGATCACCTTGGCCCCGTCCTCGCGCAGGCGGTCGATCACCTTGGCGTGCTCGTCGTGCGTGAAGGGCCAGCGCTCGTCCCCGAGCGCCTGGAAGGTCTCGGCGTCGACGCCGACCACCACCAGGTCCTTGCGCGGCTCCTCGGTCGCCCCGGATCGAGAAGCGGGTGTCGACCGTGTTGAGCTCGAGCGAGCGCAGGGCGTTGGTCCCGTAGCCGAGGATCGCCAGCCCCACGCCCACCACGGCCACCACCGCGAAGAGCAGGACGCGCAGCCGCTGTCGTCCTCCGCGCACGGCCCGTCCCTACTCGATCGGCTGTCCCGGCCTGATCACGGGTCCCGTCCCGGTGCCGGCCACCGACCACCCGAACCGCGTGACGTCCTCGCGCGGGGCCAGGGCGCCTGGACGCCCCCCTCGCCGCACGAAGAGCACCGGCGCGGGCGCCGCCTTCGCGATCTCCGAGCGCGTGGGGCCAAGACCCTCGTCGCGCCAGCGCTCGGACAGCCCGATCACCAGCAGCCCCGCCCCGGCGGCGGCCTCGATGATCCCCTCGCGCCCGAGCTCGGCCACCATCGGCAGTAGCCGAGATGCCGGCGTACTGCTGGACCAGGAGCCCGGCGTCGCCCAGCAGGCGCGTGACCTTCGTGCGCTCCTCGGATTGGCCGGCGGCGCCGAGCAGCTTCAGCGGGGCGCCGTTGGCCGACGCGATCCAGGCGCCGAGCTCCAGCGCCGCCCAGTCGTGCTCGGCACCGCCGAAGGGCACCACGACCGCGGAGTCGGGGCCAGGCACGACCTGCTCCTCCTCCTTGGCCACCAGCACGCCCACGTCGCACGGCGCCTTGGCCAGCGCCTCGCCCACCTCCCCTCGCGGCACTCCCCCTCCCAGCAGCGGACGACGACCGTCCATCAGAAGCAGCGCCACCTCGTCGGCCTGCGCCAGCCGCGAGAGGTCCGAGCCGACGTCGGCGGACGTGAAGGCCACGCCTCGTGCTGCCACGCCATGGTCCATGAGCCGGCGCCGCACCTCATCCACCTCGCCCGAAGCATCCTGGAGCAGCTTGTTCTCGGTCTGCAGGCCCCCTCGCACGGCTGCGGAACCTGGCGGCGCGACGAGACGCGCGACGATCAGCTCCCGGGGCGGCTCCGAGCGCGCCATGGGCTCGGCCAGCGAACAGCAGCTGGGCCATCGCAGCCTCGCCCTGAGGGGCCATCAGGATGGCCTGCTCGGGCACGGCGATCGCCGGGAAGTCGGCTCTCGACACGTCGCGGGCCTCTTCGAGCTCCTCCTCCACCGGCGCGCCAAGCTCGTTCTTGGGGTCGAGGAGCTTGAGCATCGGGCCCGCCATGAAGGTGGTGACGAGCGCCATGATCACCAGCGCCGCGAACAGCGCCTCGGAGATCGCGCCCAGCTCGAGGGCGAGGTTCAACACGATCAGCTCGGTCAGCCCACGGGTGTTCATGAGCGTGCCGATCACGGTCGACGAGCGCCAGCCGAAACCCGTGAAGCGGGCCGCGAGCATGGCGCCCACCAGCTTGCCCACCACCGCGATCAGGATCAGCACCCCGGTGAGCAGCCACAGCTCGGGCCGGTCGAGGAGCCCGACGTTGGTCCTGAGGCCCGTGTAGGCAAAGAAGAGCGGCAGCAGAAGCGTGACCACGAAGTCCTCGACGCGGCGAGTCACGTCCTCGCTCATCTCCGCGTGACGAGGCATCACGAGACCCATCACGAACGCGCCGAAGATCAGCGCGATGCCGATCTGCTCGGTGGTGTAGGCCGCAAGCAGCACCCCGGCGAAGATCAGCGCGATCCACCCTCCAGGCAACCGGCCGGCCTCGTCGTAGGCGGTCGAGGCCCGCCCCAGCAGCGGTCGCACGGCGAGGCCCATCACGACGCAGAAGACACCCGCCAGGACGATGGTCTCGATCACGTCGGCTCCCGTGCCGGCCACCGCCACCGCGGTCGCCAGGGCGATCAGGAACCAGGCGGTGATGTCGTCGATCGCGGCACACGCGAGCGCGAGAGCACCCACCGGGCGCTTGAGCATCCGGCGCTCCACCAGGATGCGGGCCAGAACCGGGAAGGCGGTGACCGACATCGAGACCCCCATGAAGAGCGCGAAGGCCACGAACTTGGTGTCGGGGCCGACCAGCTCGTAGATCGGGAGGGCGACGGCCACCCCGAGCGCCATCGGCAGGGCCACGCTCGCGTTGGAGATGGCCGCCACCTGGCCGAAGCGCCCTCTCAGCTGGCTGGGGTCGATCTCGAGGCCGACCAGGAACATGTAGAAGATCAGCCCGAGCTGGGCCACCACCCCGAGGAAGGGGATGATGTCCACGGGGAACAGCGCGGCCTGGATCCCGGGGAGGAAGGCGCCGAGGATCGTCGGCCCCAGCGTGATGCCGGCCACCACCTCACCCATCACGCGCGGCTGGCCGATTGCCACGGAGGCCATGCCGAACAGGCGCGCGACCAGCATCACCACCGCTATCGCGATGAAGAAGGCCGCAAAGCGGCTGCCCGCCTCGCGCTGCTTCTCGGCGGTGAGGCGCTCGCTGCCCTCCGGAGCCTGCCCGGTGGGCGGCAGCTCCGTGCCGGGTGGGAGCAGCGTCAGGCTGACCGTTCGATCGACGGCGTCGCCGGCCACACCCTTGGCCTCGCCGGTCGTGCACTCCAGCTCGCCCTTGAGCTTGCCGTCGGCGTAGGTGCCCTCGCCGATCACCTCGTCCTTCACGAGCAGCTCGACGTCCGAGCGTCCCTCCACCACCAGCTTGGCCCCGAGGCACGGCGAGCGGGGCGAGAGCTTGTAGTCCCCGGCGATCGATCCGGGAGCGCGCGGCTTCTGGGCCCCGGGGACGGGCGGGTCGCGCTTCAGCTGCGCCGTGACGTCTTGATCGCCCAGCGTGCCGGTGAGCTCACCCTCGGAGACCTCTGCGTCGAGCGGAGCCTGGCCTCCCTCGATGCAGTCCACGTCGCCGGTGAGCCGGCCGTCGTCGACCTCGAGCTGGCCGCCCAGCGACCCGTCGGCGTTGTCGAGGTTCGCGTACTGGCCCGACTGCTTCACGTCGAACTTGAGTCCCAGGCACGCGTTCTCTCCGACGATGTCGTATCCGCCGGCGATCGGCACCTGGGCCTCGCGATCCTCGCCGGCGGCGATCACGACGGTGACCACGACCACGACCATGACCGCCAGGAACCCGTAGAAGGCGAGCAGCCGCGAGCGAGGCGGCGGCGACGGGGTCGCGGGCTCGGACGCCATGTGCGGAACGTAATCGAAGCGCGCGCCCGTGGCTAGCCTTGGGAAAGCGGAGTCGTGAAAGGCGGGCTATGACCGAGCATGCGGTGGTGATCGCCGGAGGCGGTCCGACCGGGCTGATGCTGGCGGGCGAGCTGGCGCTGGCGGGGGTGGACGTCGCCATCGTCGAGCGGCGCGCCAGCCAGGACCTTCCCGGCTCGCGCGCGGGCGGTCTGCACTCACGCGCCATCGAGATCTTCGATCAGCGCGGAATCGCCGATCGGTTCCTCTCGGAGGGACAGGTGGTTCAGGTCGGGCAGTTCGCCGGGGTCCCGTTGGACATCAGCGACTTCCCCACCCGGCATCCCTACTCGCTCGGGCTCTGGCAGAACCACATCGAGCGCATCCTGGCCGGCTGGGTCGGCGAGCTGCCGGTCACCTTCTATCGCGGACGCGAGGTGACGGGTTTCGCGCAGGACGAAACCGGCGTCGACGTCGAGCTGTCCAGGCGACCCAGGTCGCTGCGGGCGCAATATCTCGCCGGGTGCGACGGCGGACGGAGCCTGGTCCGCAAGGCAGCCGGCATCGAGTTCCCCGGGTGGGATCCGACCACCAGCGCCCTCATCGCCGAGGTCGAGATGACGGAGGAGCCGGAATTCGGCATCCGCCACGACGCCCGCGGCATGCATGCCCTCGGCAGGGCGGAGTACGAGATCCGCGACGGCGAGGTGGTCTACGCGGACAGCGGGCCGGTACGGATCATGGTGACCGAAGACCACGCCGGACCCGCGAGCGAACCCACCCTGGCTGATGTCAGCGAGGCGCTGATCACCGTCTACGGGACCGACTACGGGGCCCACAGTCCCACGTGGATCTCGAGGTTCAACGACATGACCCGGCAGGCCGCGGCCTACCGCGACCGACGGGTCCTGCTCGCCGGCGACGCCGCACACGTGCATTCCCCGGACGGTGCACAGGGCCTCCAGACCGGCGTGCAGGACGCGGTGAATCTGGGCTGGAAGCTGGCCCAGGTGGTCAACCGGACATCCCCGGAAGGCCTCCTGGACACCTACCACGCCGAGCGTCACCCGGTCGCCGCCCGCGTGCTGCGGACCACGATGGCGCACGTCGCGCTCCGCCGCCCGGACGAACGCACGAAGGCCTTGCGCGACACGATCGCCGAGCTCCTCATGACGGACGAGTCGCGCAGACGCTTCGCCGCGATGATGTTCGGTCTGGACATCCACTACGACCTCGGCGAGGGACACCCGCTGCTCGGACGCCGCATGCCCGATCTCGACCTGGTCACCGCACGGACGGCCCGCTGCGGGTCTACACCCTGCTGCACGACGCCCGGCCGGTGCTCCTCAACCTCGGCGAGCCCGGCGGCTTCGACATCGCTCCATGGGCCGATCGGGTCCAGCTGATCGACGCCGAGCTACGACGGTCCGTGGGAGCTTCCGGTACTCGGGGAGGTCACCGCTCCCACCGCCGTGCTGGTTCGGCCCGACGGATATGTGGCCTGGGTGGGAGACCGGACCCAGGCGGGGCTCGCCGACGCGCTGACCACCTGGTTCGGACCGCCCTCTGGGGCGTAGCGCACTACCCCGACGAGTAGCCGAGGCGGCGCAGCTCTCGCTGGGCCCGCCTGAGCTTCCCACCGCCGCGCTCAACGGCTCGGCCGGCGGCCGAGTAGGCGCTCTCCATCGTCGCTCCTCGCGGCGCGGGCGACCCGTTCGTACGCACCGCCCAGATCTCGCGCAGCGAGGTCACCATCCGCGAGTTGGCCCTGCTCTCCCAGGGGCCGACCGGCGCCTTGGACAGGGCGCGCGCGGCCGTGCGATAGGCCTTGGCGAGGTCGGTCGCGGCGGCGGCCTGGCCGTCCGGTTCGGAGGCGTCTCGGAGCCTCCGAGTCCCCGACGCGACCGATCTGTCGAGCGTCCTGATCGCCGCGCCGGCCGCTTTCGCGTAGTCCTCGCGCGGACCGAGCGCAAGCGGATCCCCATCGGTGAGCGCCAGCGTTCCCGCGACCTGCTCGCATTCGGCCAGGAAGGACGAGTTGGCACCCGAGGACGGGGTCGAGCAGGCAACGGTGGCCACGCCCGACGAGGCGTGGCGCCGAGTACACCGTGACGCGGCCCTCGAGGCCACGCGCCTCCAGGTCCGCGTAGCGGAAGGCCTGCAGGCGCCCGAGCTTCACCCTGTCGTCGCCGGGAGGGCTGGCGCGAAAGGCGCGACCGGAAGCCGGGCGGAAGGAGGGTGGGCCCCGCGGCGTCGACCATTCCCGCGTTCAGCCGAGCGCCGCGGGGGCCCGAAGGGGACAGGACGATCGGCTGCGAGAAGCGCATGCCCGGCACGTTCGGAGCCTCGGTGACGCGCCGCCAGCCGGCGGGAAAGGACAAGCTGAGGTCGCCGGCCGACGCGGAGTTGGCCAGGTCGGGGGTGCTCGGCTCCGAGCTCGAGCCGGAGCCGCCGATCAGAAATCCGGCCACCGCCGCCAACACCGCGAGCACCGCGGCCACGGCAAGGATCGGAACACCCCGGCGAGGGGCCGTGCCGGCGCTCGGCACGGTCGCGCCCGCCGCCGGCCGTGCGGGGCGGGTGGGCGCCGGTGCATGTACCGGCGAGGCCGCCGTGACCCCACCGAGCTGATCCTCCGGCGACCCGGAGAGCGCCGTTCCCGCGGGCTTGGTCTCTGCGCCGTTGCCGCGCACCCCCGCCTCCTCGGGCACCACGATCGGTCCCGGGACCTCCCCCACCGCCTCCCCGAAGACCCGGCCTGCCTCGCGCAGCAGCTCACCCGCCGACGCGTAACGGTCCTCGGGGGCCTTCGCCATGCCCTTGGCGATCACCTCGTCGATCTCCGGCGGCAGCTCCGGCCGGTCCTTGGTCGGGACGGGCGGCGGCTCCGAGATGTGGGCGTAGACCACGGCCGCCTCGGCCGGCCTGGGGTAGGGCACCGTGCCGACCAGGCACTCGTACAGCACCCCCGTGAGCGCATAGATGTCACTGCGCTCGGAGGCCGACTCGCCCTGGATCTGCTCGGGTGAGACGTAGTCGATGGTGCCCACGAACTGGCCCGTCGCGGTCAGGCGCCCTGCCTCGTCGGGAGCCTTCGTCAGGCCGAAGTCGGCGAGGTAGGCGTGGTCGCGGGAGCCGATCAGGATGTTCTGGGGCTTGATGTCGCGGTGCGTGAGCCCGACCTCGTGCGCGGTGTCGAGGGCATCGGCCACCTGGGCCAGGAGACGCAGTGTCCGGCCGGGGTCGAGCTCGCGGGAGAGGATCATGTCCTTGAGCGTGGGGCCGCGCACCATGCGCATGACGAGGTAGAGCCCGTGCTCGCTCTCGCCCGTGTCGTAGACGGTCACGATGTGCGGGTGGTCGATCGCCGCCTGGAGCAGGCCCTCCCGGCGGAAGCGCTCGCGGAAGCTGGCATCGTCGCCGAAGTCGGACGACAGGACCTTCAGCGCGACACTGCGGTTGAGGGAGAGCTGCGTCGCGCGATAGACGGTGCCCATCCCTCCCTCTCCGAGGGCTCCGTCGATTCGATAGCCGGCGACAGTCGTTCCCTTGTCGAGCAAGACCGCCCCGAGTCTATGCCGGACGCGCCGTGCGCGTCATCACTCGGACGCCGCGTCCATCAGCCCTCGATGATGCCGCCACCGCCGCCCCCGGACGGGGGCGCAGGCGCGGGGGCCGGAGCCGGTGCCGGAGCCGGAGCGGGTGCCGGAGCCGGGGTGGGCGTTACCGGTGCCGGGGTGGGGGCGGGCGTCGTCCCGCCCGAGCCGCCGCCCGCCGGCGCCGGCGCCGGGGCCGGCGCTGGAGCTTCCTCGAGGGCGGGTAGGGCCGCGGGCGGCGCCACCGCCGGAAGCGAGGGCGAGGCCTCCGAACCCGAGATCTTCGGCGCCGCGGCCGGACCGTCGCCGCCTCCGTCATCCGCGCCCGCCTTGCCCACGGCGAACGCGGCGGCGAAGACGCCGGCCACGAGGAGGACCGCCAGGGCGAGGCGCCCCGGGCTCATGCCCGCTAGCCGCACCGTGCGCCTCGGCTTCCGCGAGCCGGGGTTGAGGCAGCGCTCGGTCTTCACGAAGTTGCCCCGCGTGATCCGGTACTTGAAGTACGACCCGATCGAGTTGCGCCGCGTGACGCGGATGACCAGGTTGGTCCCGGCCCGCAGGCGCTTGCCCCGCAGGCGCCCGAAGGCGACGTTGCGTGCGCGCTTGACCTGGGGCCGGCAGCCGCCACAGCGAACCGACACCCGCGACCCCCGGGTGGCGTTCACGCGCAGGGCGACCAGCCGGATCCCGGTGGCGAGCGGCACGGCCCTCAGCGTCACGCTGGCCCTCAGGCGCCGGGGACAGCCGGCCTCGTTGCTCGGTCCGCGGAGCCGATCGCACTTGTCGACGTCGTCCAGCACCGCGTCACCGTCGGTGTCGGCCAGGAAGTCGAAGAGAAACTCGAGGTTGCCGAACGCGTCGTTCACGCCGCCGATCTGGATCGTGTAGGCCTGCCCCTTGGACACCCTCGCGAGGAGCTCCTCCTGGGTGCTCGGGGACTCGTTGATGCACTGCCGCCTGCCGAACGACGGCACCGCGTTCCTCGTGTTGAACGGCGTGACCGAGATCGCGGTGTCGAAGCCGTTGGCGCGGATCCGGGCGATCCCGCTGACGTCGGGGTGGAAGTCGTACCAGACGGTCTTTCCGTACCTGTCGTCCCCGCAGGTCGTGGGCTCGGCGGGGCCGCCGTTGCTGGGCGGCGCGAAGACGTCGCCCTGGACCGAGGCGTTGGTGGTGTCCCGGGCGTCGCGGAGGGTGTTCGTGCGGTCGAGCTTGGTCCCCCGCGGGTTGAGCTGCAGCGACTCGAGATAGTCGTCGTTGATCGGCGCCCCGGGCGGCGCTGCGGAGACGGATACGGGGATCGCCAGCAGAGCTGCCACGACCACGGCTGCGCGCAGAGTCCCCACTCGCGTTCCTTTCAGGGCCGGATAACCTTACGCTTCACCCGAAACTCCCAAACGCACTCGGAGTTGCGGGTCTGGGCGATAGTTGAACACGGATGGGGGTTGGGCGCAAGCGCCTTCGGTCTTGAACGAGCAAGGAGCATCCAGCGGCGAGAGCCGAGTCGGGCAGAAGGTGGGCCCGTACCTGATCGAGTCCGTGCTCGGCGTCGGGGGGATGGGGCACGTCTTTCGCGCCACCGGGCCCGACGGGCAGACGGTCGCCCTCAAGGTGGTCAAGGCCGATCTCGCCCGGGACGACACCTTCAGGCGCCGCTTCGACCGCGAGGCCCGGATCGCGCAGCAGGTGCGCCACCCGCACGTGGTGCCGGTGCTCGACAAGAACGACGACGACGGGATCCCCTACCTCGTTCAGCGCTACATCCCCGGCGGAACCCTCGCCGGCGTCATCGAGAAGCAGGAGCGCCTCGACCTGGCGACGGCCATCGAGGTCTGCGGCCAGGTGGCGTCGGGCCTCGACGCGCTGCACGCCGAGGGCCTCTTCCATCGCGACGTCAAGCCGGCCAACATCCTGCTCGACGAGGCGGGGGTCGCCTACATCACCGACTTCGGCCTGGCCAAGGACAGCCAGGGGAGCCTGCTGACGAGACCCGGGCAGGCGCTCGGGTCGCTCGACTACATGGCTCCGGAGCAGATCCGCAGCGAGGAGATCGGCGCGCCGGCCGACGTCTACGCCCTGGGATGCGTGATGTACGAGAGCCTGTGCGGGGCGCCGCCCTTCTCGGACCGTCAGGGGATGCGCGTCCTCTGGGCCCACCTCCAGGACGCGCCCACGAGCCCGTCGGATCGCCGTCCCGAGGTGCCCGCCGGGATCAGCTCGGTGATCCTCAAGGCGCTCGAGAAGGATCCGGGGGACCGCCAGCAGACCGCGGGCGAGCTCGCCGGGCAGATGCGCTCGGCGGCCTGACGGCCCACTAGGCCAGGCGCCAGCGCCCGTCTTCCTGCACGAGCTCGACCTCGTCCGAGGACTCGCCCAGCGACACCGACGCCCTCCCGGTGGCGGGATCCACCTCGATCCGCAGCACGAAGGGGGACGGCCCGGTCGCCGGGACGGGGGCCTCGGGCTCGGGCTCGGGCTCGGGCTCGGGCTCGGGCTCGGGCTCCGGCTCCGGGGCAGGCGCCGACTCGGTCGGGGGCTGCTCCTCGCCCGGCAGAGGCGCGACGGTGTCCGACGAGGGCGGGGTGGGCTGCACCGAGCTGATCTGCACCACCAGCGCGCTGGCCCCGAGCTCGATCCGGTCCCCGATCTCGAGCGTCGCGAGCCCGTCCAGGCGCCGCCCGTTGACGAAGGTGCCGTTGGTGGAGCCCAGATCCTCGATCACGAACCGGCCCTCGCTCTCGTGGGAGATGCGGGCGTGCTCGCGGGAGATCTCGATGTCCTTCCCGAGCGAGCCGTCGCCCTCGACGAGGCGGCCGATGGTCAGCTCCTCGTCCACCTCGATCACGGTGCCGGTCGCGTTTCCGGCCACCACCTTGAGGCGCAGCTTGTCCGATGCCTCCATGGTGTCGGGCTCGTCCATGTGATCCGGAAACCTACCGGTCGCGCGTCAGCCGGAGCCGGGGTGCGCGGCCGCCGCGGGGAGCAGAGGCTCGTCCTCGGTCAGCTCCGCCATCACCTCCCATCTGCCTTCCCGGAGCTCCTCCAGGCGCGAGGTGACGTCGAGCCCCCGGCTGATCGCGGTCCTGATCGGCGAGACATCCTGGGAGAAGCCGAGCAGTATCGCCCCGGCCACCTTGCCGTCCGCGATCACGAGCTTCCGGTAGCGCTGGCCGCCCGCCTCCTCGAGGGCGATCACCTCGTCTCCGTCCTCGGGCTCGAAGCGCCCGATCGAGGTGAGCTCGACCCCCACCACCTTGAGCACCGTCACCGGGCTCGTGCCGACGTACTCCCTGTCTCCGCCGACGGCGTTGTCGGCGGCCACCTCCGCCTGCTCGACGGCGGTGGGCCAGAGGCCGTTGATGCGCCCGCGGTGCTCGGCGATGTCACCCGCGGCGAAGATCGCATCGTCGCTCGTGCGCAGGTGGTCGTCGACCACGATCCCCCGCTGGACCTCCAGCCCGGCGTCACGCGCCAGGTCCACGTTCGGGGTGATGCCGGCACAGAGGAGGAACAGGTCGGCCGGCAGCGAGGTCCCGTCGGCCAGGCGCACACCTCGCGCCCTGCCGTTGGCCTGGACCTCGCTCACCTGGTTGTTCGACGAAGACCTGGAGCCCGAGACCTTCCACGTAGTCCTGCAGGATCCCTCCGGCGCGCTCGTCCAGCTGGTGGAGCATCAGGCGGCTGCCCGCCTCGACGACCGCCACGCGCAGCCCCAGCTTGTGAAGGGCGTACGCGCCCTCGAGCCCGAGCAGCCCTCCCCCGACCACGGTTGCGCGCTGGCATCCGTAACGCTGGGCGAACGAGCGCACCGCCAGGGCGTCGTCCGCGGTGCGGAGCACGAAGGTGCCCCGCTCGCCGAACCCCTCGATCGGGGGCACGCTGCTCGCGCTGCCGGTGGCGATGATCAGCCGGTCGTAGGGCAGCGTGTCGCCGGTGGCGAGCTGCACCTGCTTGGCCTCGCGGTCGATCGCGCGCGCGCGCGTGTTGAGCCACGTGGTGATCACGTTCTCCTCGTACCAGGAGTCCGGCAACAGCTGGAGGCCCTGCATCGCCGAGCGCCCGTAGATCAGACGCGAGATGCCCATGCGGTTGTAGAGGTGGTGGGACTCGTCGGCCACCACGTCGATGTGGCACAGGGGGTGGCGCCGGCGGATGTGGTCGGCGGCGGTGACGCCCGCGATGCCGTTGCCCAGAACCACCACGTGCTCGACGTCGCGGTCGAACTCGTAGCCGAGGATCTGGCTCGAGGTCGGCCGCTCGGGGCGCTCCGGCTCGAGGCTCACCGTGACCCTGCCCTTCACGCGTGCGCAGCAGGCCATTCGCGTGTTCTCCGCGTAGCCCAGGCGCTCGAGCGTGGTGCGCTCGTCACCGGAGATGGGCGCGAGGTTCTCGAGGCCCTCCTTGATCGCCACGGGATCGGCGCCGCACACCCCCATCCGGCAGCCCGCCTCGATCGGCAGGCCGTTGGACTCGGCAACCTCGAGCAGCGTGGTACCGGGCTTGGCCACCACATGCTTGTCCCGCTGCACGAACGAGACCTCGTGGGAGTCGGCCTGAATCGCCCGCATGCTCGCGATCGAGTTGGCCATCGACATGTTGCGTGCCTCCATCGCCGGCGGCGGGGTGGCCACCTCGGCCTCGAAGGCCTGTTCCTTGCGGTAGGTACGGATGATCCAGTACAGGAGCAGCCCGGCCACCGCCGCCCGCATCGCCCAGGCGAGCCAGTCGGGCACCTCCTCCCCGGACAGGGTCTCGGCCAGGGCGGGCGCCGCGAAGCCGTAGAAGATCCCGAAGGCGGCGGCCGCATACAGCGTCGTGATCTTGTGGGTCGTGACCTTGGCGAAGGAGTCGAGCACGTAGAAGGACCCGACGCTGGCCGCGATGTACAGCGCGTAGCGCGCGTACATCGCCCCGATGCCGATGTCGTCCGGGCTCGGGATCGTGAAGTACGCCAGCACGAGGCCCGGGAAGGCGCCGGCGAAGAACTTGCGGTAGCGGACGTAGTAGCGGTCCTCGTCCCTCAGATCGGCCAGGTAGGCGACGCGCGGGTTGAAGTCGTAACAGTTCTTCGTGCACCCCACGCAGGGCTGGCAGTGGGTGTTGGGCACCAGCGCCAGCGGCGTCTGGTTGTACAGCCGCTGCACCGGGAGCAGGGGACACATGCTGCTGCACCAGCCGCTCTTGCCCTTGAGCGCGAGCCCGCCCACGAACGCCGCCGCCATCGCGCCGACCAACAGCGCCGCCGTGGCCGGGCCGCTCTCCTCGAAGATGACCTGGCGCAGCGAGATGAAGATGGCCAGCAGGGTCATCGCGATCACGAAGCCGTACTCCTTGAACCAATCGGGCGCCGTGAGGCCGCGGGTGAAGCCGAGCACGCGTGGCAGCTGGTTGGAGGCCGCGAGCGGGCAGATGTTCCGCCACAGCCCGGGGGCCACGAGGAAGAGGATTGGCAGCAGCGGGATGACCACCTTCCAGAACACCTTCAGCCCCGTGTCCGGCACGATCACCAGCAACGCGGCCACGGTGAACGCGGCGGCCAGGCTCACGACGCGTATCGCATGCCACTGGCCGAGCGACAGCCGCGTCGGGATCTGGGTGTAGTTGGGAAAGGAGGTGGCGCTCATGGCTACCTCGTCGAGTCCGCGAGCTGCTCCTCGATCCGGCGCACGCGCAGCGACAGGATCCGCCCGAGCTCGAGGAGGATCGCGTGCCCGAGCCTCGGCTCGCGGACGCAGAGGGAGTCGAAGGAGTCGCGGCTCAGCCGCAGCATCTCACCGTCGGTCTTCGCGATCAGCGAGGGCGAGCGGGGTAGGCCGTCGAAGAACGCCAGCTCACCGAAGATCGTCGTGGCCGTGAGGAGCTGGGGCGGGGCGCGGCGCTTGTGCGTCTCGAGCTCGAGCGTGCCGTCGGTGAGCAGGTACAGCGACCGTCCGGCGTCCCCGCGCTTCATCACCGTGGCGCCTCGATCGAAGAGCTGGGTCTCCGTGTAGGAGAGGAGGGTGGACCACTCCTCCTCGGTGCCGTGCTCGAAGAACTGGAGCTCGGCCGCCGTCCCGGCCGCCTCCAGAGTGGGGTATGGGAAGAACCCGGCGATGTCCATTCGGCTCCTCGGACTCGGCGCCGACCCTACCCCGTACGGGAACGGGTCCGCAAGGCGGGTGGCGCGGCGGCCGTACACTCGGCTGCGTGGAGCTGACCGGGCCGAGCCCCCACGTGCGCGTCGGGGTGGACTTGGTGCGGATCGACCGCGTCTCCCGCCTGTTGGCGAACCACGACACCGCCGAGGAACGGCTGTTCACCGAGGGGGAGCGGGCCTACTGCGGCGACGGTCCTCAGCGCGGGGAGCGCCTCGCGGCGCGCTTCGCGGCGAAGGAGGCCGTCGGCAAGGCGCTCGGGACCGGGATCGGGGGGACGGTCGCCTGGACCGACGTCGAGGTGGTGGTCTCGCCCCAGGGACGCCCCCGGATCCGCCTCCACGGCGAGGCGCGAGCGCTGGGCCGAGCGCCACGGCCTCCGCGAGCTGGACGTGTCGCTGAGCCACACCGACGAGCTGGCGGTGGCCTACGTCGTGGCGCTCGTGAGCACCCTTCCGGAGGAGTAGTCCGAGCGGTTAGAGTGCGCGCGTGGGCAAGCTCGTCTTCGTCTTCCCCGGCCAGGGCTCGCAGAAGGTCGGCATGGGATCGGACCTCCTCGAGAGCGATCCGGAGGTCATGGATCGCTGCTTCCAGATGGCCGACGAGGCCTCAGGGCTCGAGGTGCGCAGGCTCTGCCTCGAGGGGCCGATGGAGGAGCTCACGACAGACCCAGGTCGTCCAGCCCGCCCTGTTCGCGGTCGGCATGGCGCTCACGCAGGTTGCGCGCGACGCTGGGCCTCACGCCCGACTTCGTGGCCGGGCACAGCCTCGGCGAGTACACCGCCGCCGCCGCCTGCGGCGCCCTGGACCTCGAGGACGGGATGCGCCTGGTCAGCGAGCGCGGGCGCAGGATGTCCGAGATCCAGGCGGAGCGGCCCGGGGCCATGGCGGCGATCCTCGGCCTGCCGGCCGAGACGCTCGAGCGGACTCTGCGACCGAGCCTCGGAGGCCGGCGTGGTGTCACTGGCCAACCTCAACACCCCGACCCAGACCGTGGTCTCGGGCGAGGAGGCGGGCGTGCTCCGGATGATGGAGCTCGCGGAGCGAGGCGGGGGCCGGCAAGACGATCCGCCTGCAGGTGACCGGCGCGTTTCACAGCCAGCTCATGAAGCCCGTGCAGACGGCCCTGGCCGAGACGATGGAGGGGCTCACCTGGAAGGATCCCGCAGGTGCCGCTCGTGGCGAACCACTCCGGCCAGGCGGTCACGACCGGCGACGACGTTCGCCAGGCGCTCGTCGCGCAGATCGCGAGCCCGGTGCGCTGGGTCGACTGCGTGCAGACGCTGGTCGGCGAGGGCTGCGACCGGTCGCTCGAGCTCGGCCCCGGCAGGGTCCTGAGCGGGCTCATCCGCAAGATCGACCCCGAGCTCGAGACCCTCACCGCCGACTCGCGGCCCGAGCGCTTGGAAGCGCGCCGACGCGCTCTAGGCGTCGGGCGGGTCCCAGCTGTAGAACTCCCGCGCCTGGGCGTCCTTCGGCGACTTCCAGGTCTCGGGGTCGTACGGGGTGATGAAGTCGTCGAGCCGCTTGCTGATCTCCCTGAACAGGGGATGGTCGCGGACCGCGTCCACGGCCTCGGCGAAGTCGTCGTCGGTCTCGACGTAGTGGATGTAGATGTCGTCGAGCACGAAGAGGCTGCGATGGCGCACGCCGGCGAGCCTCGGCAGCTCCGACTCGTCGGATTCGGCGAACAGCTTCGCCACCTCCTCCTCCGCCCCCGGCTTGATCCTGGCCACGATCGCTCCGCGCTTGATCATCGTCTCTCCTCTTCGCCGAAACGGACTGGGACGGCGCAAGCATAAGCCGGGGAGGTGGTAAAAACCCACCGTGGCCCCAGAGATCGGCGCCGGCAGCGAGCTCGCGGGCTACAGGATCATCCGGCAGCTGGGCCAGGGCGGGATGGGCGCCGTCTATCTGGCGGAGCGGATCGCGGACGGCGAGAGGGTCGCGTTCAAGGTCCTGCTCTCCGAGCATGCGCTGAACGAGGAGTTCCGGAGCCGCTTCGACCGCGAATCTCGCTACGCGGCGGCGCTCAACCATCCGAACATCGTCCGGGTGCACGAGGTCGGCGGGACCGAGGACCTGTCCTACATGGTCATGGACTTCGTCGACGGGTCGGATCTCGCGAGGAAGCTCGCCAAGGAGGGGCGGCTGGAGGCGGCCCCGACCATCGAGATCCTGGAGCAGCTGGCCGGCGCACTCGACGCCGTGCACGAGACGGGGCTCTGCCACCGTGACGTCAAGCCGGCCAACGTCGTCATCGACACCTACGACGTGTCCGGGGGGCTTCGGTGTTACCTGACCGACTTCGGCCTGAGCAAGCGGCCCTCCCAGGACAGCAAGCCGCTCACCGCATTCGGCTTCTTCGTGGGCACGCTCGACTACACCGCCCCCGAGCAGATCCAGGGCAGTGACGTCGACTCGCCGAGTCGACGTCTACTCACTCGGCTGCCTGCTCCACGAATGCCTCACCGGTCAGCCTCCGTTCCGGAGGGAGCGAGAGGAGGAGGTGCTCTACGCGCACCTTCAGGATCCGCCGCCCAAGGTGACCGACCTCCGGCCCGACCTCAGCCCCCGGATCGACGATGTCGTCGCCAAGGCGATGGCGAAGGCCCCCGAGGAGCGCTACGCGACCTGCGCCGAGATGCTGGACGACGTCCGAGCGGCGATCGCCCCGGCGACCCCGGCGCCCGTGGCTGTGGCGGCGGACGCCCAGGGCCGGGGCGGGCTCCAGCTCGAGGTCACGCGCGGGAACGCCCAGGGCACCACGATCACGGTCGACGACGAGCTCCTCATCGGCCGCGAAGCCTCCCGGCGAGGGACGGCTGAGCGACGACATCGAGATCTCCCGGCAGCATGCCCGGATCTCACGGGCCGGCGGCGGTTACGTGATCGAGGACCTCGGCTCGACCAACGGGACCATCCTCAACGGCCGCCGGATCGCCGGCGCCGAGGCCCTCGGCGCCGGGGACGAGATAGAGGTCGGCTCCACGACGCTGGTGGCGCACCTCACCACCGGTGCGAGTCCCACCGCCGGGGCTGATCTCGCTGATCGTCCACGTCGACCCGGAGGCCGGCGAGGCCCGCATCGAGCTGGGCGACGGGTCCGGCCAACGGCGGCTCGTGCGCGAGGAAGGACATTGGCGCTTGGTATCCGGCGACGCGCTCGGTTAGGGTAGCCCCGCTTCCGTGAACGAGAACGGACATCCGCAAGACGTCGACATAGGGATCGTCGGCGACGGCTTCGGCGCCCTGCTGGTCTACACGACCGCGGTCTACCTCGGGTTTCGCCCCGAGCAGATCGGCATCTTCGGCGAGAACACCAACCCGGTCCAGACCTACCAGCAGTTCGCCTGGAACCTCGGGCAGACGGTCCTGAGGTCGGAGTCCGAGTCGCACTTCCTGCCCGCCGACTGGCCCACGTTCGCCCAGATGCAGGCTCTCGCCAGCCGTGATCCGTCCCCGCTGCTGCGCTCGGCCGGACGCAAGTTCAACCCCGGCGTGCCGGAGATCCTGGCCGAGGCGGGGCTGGTGACGAAGGCGCTCGGCTACGAGGAGCGCGTGCTCGGCGGCGTCAAGGTCGGCTGGATCACCCGCGAGGAGGGGCCGCCGCCCCACTTCTCGATCTACGACGAGGAGGCGAAGCTGCTCGGGCGGGCCAAGCACGTGATGATCGCCATCGGCCACGGGCCGCTCTCCTACCCCGGCGTCTACGGCAAGGCCCGCGAGGATCCGGCCATACGGGAGCGGGTCGTTCAGGCCTACGAGGCCAAGCAGTACCACCCCGGCGGCCGCTACATCGTGGTCGGCGCCGGGATCGCGTCGGTCAACGAATGGGTCAACTGCATCGACGCGGGGGCCCAGTGCGTCGCGCTGCGGCGCAACCCGCACCCCGACGAGCAGGACCTCAACGTGCCGCGCTGCCTGTTCGACGGCTCGGGCATCGACGCCTTCCAGGGGCTTTCGTTCGAGCAGCGGGTGGACTTCATCGGCCAGGTCCTGAAGGGCACGGCGCCCGGGCGGCGGAACTGGGCGGAGAGGATTCGCTACGGGCGGGACCAGGGTCTGTTCGAGGAGGCGATCGGGAGCGTCACCGACATCCGCTCCGGGCCCGGCCGGACTGGTCGTCGATCTCAAGCCCTACGACTCCGAGGAGATCCTCACGTTCGACGCCACGGGCGTGGTGTGCGGAACGGGCTTCGTGAAGTCGGCGCTCTCGCTGCCGCTTCTGCGGCGGCTGGCGGAGACCTATCAGGTGCCGGTGGAGCGCGAGCGGGTGGTGCTCAAGACGAACTGCGGCGTGCCCCCGCTGGATCGCGAGGACTCGCGTCTGGCCATGATGGGCATCACGGCCAACACCGTCGTGCCGAACGGGGACACGATCGCGGGCCTCAAGTACATCGCACGACGGTTCGTGGGCGATGTCGCGCGCGCCGAGTCGCTGAAGGTCCGGCCGTTCCCCACCCGCCTCGCGATGCAGGTCCGGCTCGCTCGCCAGACCGTCAGCGCCCTCAGACGCATCGAAACGACCGAGCAGCTCGCCTAGACCCGGGAGGAGGAGTTCGACATGTGTCCCACGCCCGTTGGCCGCGTCCACACCCGTGTCTCGACCATTCGTGATGGGCCCCGCCGTGCTCGCCCTGATCATCACGCTCGTGACGGGACACCTCGACTGGATCGTGCTCATCGGGGTCTACCTCCTGCTCGGCGTCTTCCTCGACACGACCATCTACTCCTGGATGCTGAAGTATCAGCCGCCCTGGATGACGTTCGTCCTCGGGCTGGCCGAGTACGGGCTTCTGCTGGCGGTCACACAGCTGCTCGAGGGCTTCCCCAACATCTCGGTCCTCGAGGCGACGATCTTCTACTGGGTCTGCTGGTTCCTGGCGTTCGCGATCAAGATCGTGGTCCTGCCGATCCTCTCGCTGACCTACCTCGAGTCGGCCGGCGAGTTCCGGCGCATCGAGTGGTCCGTGCCGGCCCAGCAGGTGGCGCTGCCGGTGCTGGCATCGGCCGCCGAGGCCCGCCAGGGCCCGGGCCAGCTCCTGCGCGAGGCGTCGGGCGTCCGCGCCAGGCCGCTGGAGCCGCTCCCGGCCCCGTCCGGCGTCCGCGCCCTCCCCACCGAGCTCCGGAAGTAGTCGCCGGTGAGCGACCTCATCTTCCTCGAGCAGGCGCCCTCGCAGGGCAGGGAGTATCCCGCGGACGCCATCGGGACGGTCGGGCGCGAGGGGTGCGACGTCACCCTCGAGGACACCGACGTTTCGCGGCGACACGCCGAGATCCGCCACGAGGGCGACGCGGTCGTGGTCGAGGACCTCGGTTCGACGAACGGGACGTTCGTCAACGGCGAGCGCATCAGCGGCGCACGCCCGCTGAGCGAGGGCGACGAGGTCCGCTTCGGCGACACCGTCTGGCGGCTTCAGACCCGACCCGGGGTAACGGTCCCCGGCGCGCAGGTCGTCGCCGAGCCACAGGTGACCGTCGCCAGGCCGGTGCCAGCCGCAGCCGCCGGCGCGCCGCTCCCCCGGCGGGAGAGCAGGCATCGGGCGGCCGCGGCGACGTTCCGGCGCCGAGCTTCGCTCCCTCGGTGATCCGGCGCGTGGTGCCGCCACCGGGGGGTCCCACGCCGTTCAACGCTCCGAATCCCGCCGCCGCGGGCCGGGGATCGGCCGCCAGGCGCCAGGGAGCGACGCTCTTCGTGACGATCACGGTGGCGCTGACGACCGCCGGCGTCGTGCTGTATTACATGACCGAGCCGTTCAAGTAGCCCGCTCGCGTCCTTAGCCGGGCTCGTAGTGGCAAGGCTCCTCGGTGGCCTCCTCGGGCGGACAGGCCACGTCGAGCACGACGCGGTCGGCCTGCGCCTGCCCGGACAGCGGCTCGATCCGGATCAAATCGATCGACTCGAGCGCGGCACCCCGGAGGTGGAGCTGCCCGAGCCCGGCGGACTCCTGCCCGGCGCGCAGCACACCGCCGGCCCCAAGCGTCCCTGCGTTCACGACCGCGATCGATTCGCCATGGCGGTCGACGTGCTGGCGGTGGTTGTGCCCGGTGACGATCGTCAGCGGTTGGTCATAGCCACGGTCCTGCAGCGTGGAAGCGAGGTGCTGGGCGAGGGCGTTCTGGTGCACGAGCACGATGTCCGGCGCGCGGGCGAGCGAGTCGAACCAGTTGACGAGATCGTCCTTGGCGCGCTGCGCGCGCTCCTCCCCGTCCTCGAGCTCGGGGAAGGAGAAGGTGCGCTCGGGGGAGTCGGGGTCGTCGCCGTCCCACTCGAGCGGGTCGGGGAAGCCGGCGACTGTGAGGTCACCCACCTCGACGGTCGGCGATTGACGGTCGAGGACGGTGACGCCCTCCCTCGCGAGAGCCCGCATGAGCCCGCGCGAGTCGTGGTTGCCCGAGACGGCGACGACCTCGTCGCTGAGGTCGGCGATCCGCGGTGCGATCAGCCGCGCCTCGGCCTCGTTGCCCTGGTGGCCGAAGTCGCCGGCCAGCAGCACCGGCTCGTCGTCGGCGAAACGCCTCATCGCGGGGAGCACGAGGGCGTTGTTGTGCACGTCTGAGCCGAAGAGGACGGTCCCTCCTGGTTCGTCGCCCGCACGGGGCGCCTGGGACAGGTACGCGGTGAAGTTGCGCAGCGCTCCCTCGAAGTTCGTGCTGTAGCGCTCGTTGTCCGCCTGGCGCTCGAGGAAGGCGAGCAGCTGCGCCAGCTCCTGCCCGCGCCCGAAGTAGGAGGGATTCGCGAACGCGTCGCCGTCGAACGTGAGCCAGGCCAACGCGAGGGAGACCACGACTCCGGCCACGGCCAGGGCGGCCGCCGGTAGAGCCAGCGCCCTGACCCGGGGCCAGCGCCTGTCGACGGCCCGCAGCGCCAGCGCGAGCGCGAGCACAACCGCGATCCCCCAGAGAAAGGCGCGCAGCACGGACTCCAACGCCGCCGCTTCGAGCTCGTCGCGAGTGCGCGCCAGCGCGTCGCCCTCGCCGCCCGCCGCCTCCAGAGCGCTGCGACGGTCAATTGAGCGAATCTCGACGTCGAGCCGAAACGGCGCGGTGAAGGCGTCCGCGCGCAGACCCCAGTCGGCGATCGGTACATAGGCGTCGACGCCGCCGCCGGCGTCGGGGGAGACGGCGAACGTCGCCCGGCCGAGCGCAGTCTCGACCTCGTTCGGGCCCGCCAGCTGCAATCCGGCGACGACCCCGACGAGGGCCACCACGGCCGCCGCCAGCAGCGTGGCGGCCCGCCGCCGCAACGATCGTCTCTTGCTCCGGGGCCCCAGCGTGGTGCGGGGCTACTTGAGACCGAACACCAGCAGCACGGCCAGGCCGGCGGCCCCGAGCAGCGCGAAGACCGCGGTGTTGGTCTGGCTCTTCACGTTTCTGTCGAGGAGACGGGCGAGCGCCTTGTAGTCCGACTGGGCTTCCACGTCGTCGCCCACCTCGGCGGGCACGAACGCCGGCGCGCTCTCCTCAGCGGCAAACTGCGGCGCGTTGGGCGTCGCGACCACCTGCGCCGGTGCGAGCTCCTCCGGCGCCGCAGGCTGAAGGACGGCGGGCCTGACAGCCGTGACCTGCGGCACGGGCAGGACCGCCGACGGCCGCCGGGCCACGTCCTGGCCGGTGCGGAGCTCGATCACGGTCATCCCCACCCGGATGCGGTCGCCCGGTGAGAGAAGGCGGGGGGCGGCGGCCGGCTGGTCATTGACATAGGTGCCGTTCGCGGAGCCGAGATCCTCCACCACGGCCTTCGCCCCCTGGAGGTATACGCGTGCGTGATGCCGCGAGGCCTGATCGTCCTCGAGGGAAAGCTGCATCGATTGATCGCGACCGATCGCGACCTCGCCGTTCAGCGGGACCTGAACGCCCGACTGCCCACCCTCGATGACCTCTAGGACCAACTCAGCCATGCTCCTCCTCTTTGCCGGACTGCCTACAACTACCCGATTGCGCGCGCCGCCGCCAGTCTCCCACTTGCACGTCCTGGCGTGAAGTGGTAAATCAACGCACGGATGTCAGGAACACTCCGCGTTAGCAGCGGCCCTGCGGCCGGCACGACGATCGAGCTGAACGGCGATTTCACGTTCGGCCGTGACTCCGGCGACGGGGGCTCGCTCGGCGGCGACCCCGAGATCTCACGCGAGCACGCGCGCCTGACGCGAGGCGCGGACGGCGAGGTGCTCGTCCAGGACCTCGGTTCCACGAACGGGACGTTCGTGAACGGCCACCGCATCGCGGCGCCGACGCGAATCCGCCCCGGCGACGTGATCGAGCTCGGCGGCAGCAAGGTGAGCTGACCGGGGCGGCGCGGGGGCGGCGACGCCTCCAGCCGCCCCGCCACGCCCCGCCGCGGCGAGGCCCCACAGGCCTGCCGAAGGCGCCCTCCCACCCCTCGGCCGCGAAGCGCGGATCGGCCGCGCGTGTCGGTGTGCTCGCAGCCCTCGTCGGCCTGCTCGTGGGCGGCGCGATCGCCGCGGTCATCTGGGGCGGTGACGAGAGCAGCGCGGCCTCCACCGACGAGTTCTCCCTCATGGCCGAGGGCTGGTCAGGCGAGACGATCGACCCCGAGTCTCGTCAGCGGGAGATCGTGATCACGATGAAGACGTTCGAGTCACCGCACGGCATCGAGGAGCTGCGGGTGCACAAGTACCTGGACGAGAGCACGCCGCCGCCGCAGCGCACCTACGACGCGATCTACACCTTCTCGGCACAGAACGGCGACACGCTCGTGTTCAGCGCCGCGGGCGACGTGACCGAGCCGGAGGGCCCCGACCGGTTCTTCGGCCAGACCTTCGAGCAATGGCGAGTGGTCGAGGGAACGGGAGTCTTCGAGGGTGCGAGGGGCGAGGGCACGATCACCACCGCCGTCGACGTCGCCGGCCGAGGGCCGGCCGAGGCGCCCACCGGCAGCAACGTCGTCAAGCACATCGAGGGCACGCTGCGAGCTGAAGGAGTAGGGCCGGGGTTCTTGCGGCGCTGTCCTACCGCGGGAGCCACACCATGCCGATCGGCGATACCTCCGCGCCGACCGGCAGTCTGAGGCTTCCGTCGTCCCCTCCGCTCAGCTTGCCGTCCGCGCCGATCTTGAACGCGTGGAGCCGGTTGCTGTCGCCGCGCTGATGATGGAGCGGGTCGAAGTGATCGACCGCGTAGAGCACCTTGGCTTCTTCGTCTATTTGAATGTTCGCCACTGCGCCGGGGCCCGGCACGGAAAACGACTGCAGGACCCTCGGGTTGCGAGGATCGGAGACGTCGAACACCGCGAGCGTGTGCTGCCCGGTGTTCGACACGTAGAGAAAGCGCCCGTCGGCGGACACCTTGGCCCAGCACGCAAGGAAGCCCCTCGGGATGCGAACGCCACGAAGGAACTTCAGCGCCCCGGCGTCGTCGTACTCGTGCACCATCAGCAGGCTGTAGTTCGGCAACTGCGGAGTAGACGACCGGGACTTGGGGATGCTCGGTCATGCCCAGCGCGCCCTCGGGGATCGAGCCGAGCTGCGGACCGCCGGCGGGGTGGAGGAGGCGCGCCGCCGCTCCAGGAGGTCCACCCGGCCCGCCGATCCGTCCGTTGCTGGTCGGTGATCGGAGTGCTGGCGCCTTTCTTGAAGGTCCCGTCGGCCTGACGGACGAGCGTCACGTACTCGTTTCCGCGCACCAACGAAACCACGGCGAGCTCGCCGCCGCGCGTGACGAGCGCCTGAGTCGGGTTGGTGTTGCTCGGCAGCGAGATCGGCTGCCCGACTGGGGTCAGCTCCCCGCCGTCGCCGATCTTGAACTGCGTGACGGTCGCGACCTCCTCGTCGAACTTGCGAACCCCGTCCTGGCCCTTGTTCACCACGAGCAGCGTGTCGCCGGCCACGCCGGTCGAGATCGGGGCGATGCCCTTCGATGGGAATGGCGATCCCTCGACCGCGCTCAGCGTGCCGTCGGACGCGACCTTGAAGACCGCGATGGTGTCGGACCCCGTGTTCACCGCGTACATGAGCTTGCGCTTTTCGTCGTAGTTGATCTCCTGCTCGCCGTCGATCGCGAGGTTGAGGTTGATGTCGCGAACCCCGGTGCCGCCGGTCGAGTACTCGCGGAGGCGCATCGGCTGCAGGCTGCCCTTGTTCGTGCGGTACGCGAGCACGCTGTTCTTGTACTCGGGCGCGAAGCCGTTCGAGAGCGTGTAGACCGTGCCGTCGAAGGCCGCCCCACCGGCCGACTCGCTCGCGGACTCCTCGTCTCCTCCGAGGGCCACCGCGGCGATGGCTCCGCCCACCAGCAGTCCGAGGAGGACTCCCAGCAGTGCGGGCCGCACCTTGGATCCGGTCTTCGCCGAAATCGCCGGATGCTCGGTGACTCGCGGGCTCTGGTCTGCCACTAACCGACCCCTGGCGAGGGTAACCCGACCGGCGCTCTAGGGAGGCCCGCCGCCGCCCTGAGCGCCACCGCCGCCCTGAGCGCCCGCCGGCGGGCCGCCGCCGCCCTCGCGCCCGGAGGCGGTCCACCCGGAGCTCCGCCGCCGCGCCGCGGACCCGGCTCGGGCGGCGTCGACGGCGGGCCCGGGCGGGCACTTCGAGGTCACGTTCCCGTCGGCGAACACGCCGTCGGGGTTGAACAGGTACAGCCAGACCGTGAGGGACCCCGTCAAGGGTCTGGTTGAACAGCGTCGCGTCGCTCTCGCCCTCGGGCGCCCGGTACTGGAGCGCCGTCAGCCGCCGCCCGCCGAACTCGTCCGGCTCGTAGTAGAGGACGGGCGGCCTGCGGACGTCGAGCTCGTCACCGACCAGCCCCTCGTTCACGTACTCGATGCCGCCGTCGCCCTTTCCGGGCGGGTCGTTGCACACCGGGGCGTCCGCGCTCGGCTGGGGCTCGTATCCGTCGTCGCAGCGCGTTCGCTCTCGTCGAGGTAGCGCCCGGTGGCACGCCGCGCGGCGTCCGCGTCGCGAGCCGTCTGAGCGTCATCGAACTTGTACGAGCCGATGCTCTCCGTGGCGAGCGGGGGCGGGCCGGGTGCGCTGGCTCGGACGTCGTCGTCATCGCTACATCCGGCGATGCGAGCGCCGCCGCCACGCATCTGCACGCGATCGCGGCGCCGAGTCGTCTGCGGGTCCGTCTATGCGCCATCACCGAGGGAGCCACACCATACCTATCGGAGTGACGTCGGCGCCCACGGGATATCTGAGGCTCGCCCTCCGCTCCCCCACTGAGCCTGCCGTCGTCGCCGATCTTGAACGCGTGCAGGCGGTTGCTGTCACCGGGCTGCATGCCGAGCGGGTCGAAGTGGTCGAGCGCGAAGATCGTCTTGTTCTCCTCGTCCAGATAGATGTTCCCCACCCCGCCGGGACCGGGCAGCGGGTGTGACTGCAGGTGCTTCGGGTTGCGCGGATCGGCGACGTCGAACACCGCGATCGTGTGGTTCCCGGTGTTCGAGACGTAGAGGAAGCGCCCGTCGGCGGTCACCTTCGCCCAGCACACGAGGAAGCCCTTCGGGATCGGCACTCCCCGGACGAACTTCAGCGCTCCGGCGTCGTCGTACTCGTGGACCATGAGCGCGCTGAAGCTCGGCAGCCCCGAGTAGATCACCGGCTCCTCGGGATGCTCGGCCATGCCGATAGCGCCCTGGGGGATCGAGCCGAGCGGGGGAGCGCCCGGGGGGGGCGCCGGCGGGGCGGCACCCGCCGGCGGCGGAAGACCCGACCGGCGGCGTTGCTCGTCGGTGATCGGGGTGGGCTCGCCTGCCTCTGAACGTCCCGTCGTCCTGGCGGATCAGCGTCACGTACTGGTCACCGCGCTCGAGCGAGACCACGGCGAGATCGCCGCCCCGCGTGACCAGCGCCTGCGTCGGGTTGGTGTTGCTCGGCAGCGGGATCGGCTGCCCGATCGAGCTCAGTTTCCCGTCGTCGCCGATCTTGAACTGCGTGACGGTGGCCACCTCCTCCTCGAACTCGCGGACCCCGTCCTGGCCCTTGTTCACCACGAGCAGCGTGTCGCCGGCCACACCGGTCGAGATCGGGGCGATGCCCTTGGAGGCGAATGGCGACCCTTCGACAGCGCTCAGCGAGCCGTCGGACGCGACGTCGTAGACACGCGATCGTGTCCGATCCCGGGTTGACGGCGAACATGAGCTCGCGCTCGTCGTCGTAGTTGATCTCCTGCTCGCCGTCGATCGCGAGGTTGAGGTTGCGGTTCTGCGCCCCGGTGCCGCCGGTCGAATACTCGCGCAGGTCTTGCGGCAGCAGGCTGCCCTTGTTCGTGCGGTACGCGAGCACGCTGTTCTTGTACTTCGGTGCGAAGCCGTTGGAGAGCGTGTACAGGGTGCCGTCGAACTCCGCCGCGCCGGCCCCGCCGGTGCCGGCGGACTCGTCGTCGTCCCCTTCGAGGGCCGCCGCGGCTATTCCTCCGCCCACGAGAAGACCCAGGATCAAGCCCAGCAGGACGGGCAGCACCTTCGATCCGCCCTTCTTGCGCGCCGTCGCGGGATGTTCCGAGCCCATTCCGGTCGGCAGCGGCGTCGCTCCCGCCGCAGCGGCGGGGGCGGCCGGTCGCGGCGGCCTCTGCGGGGGCGGCGGGGGCACGGCCGCGGCGCCGGCCTTGGTGACCTGCGCCCCGGCGGCCAGCCCGGTCAGCTCGAAGCCGCTGTTCCCGAGCTCGATCTTGTCGCCCGGGCGGATCGGCGTGGGATCGGCGATCCTGTGGCCGTTGACGAAGGTGCCGTTCGTGGACCCGAGATCCTCGATCAGCACCTCGCCGCTCGGCCCCGTGGTGATCCGCGCGTGCTGGCGGGACATCTCCGGATCGCCGCCGAGCGCTCCGGCCCCGCTCACGTCGCGCCCGAACGTGAAGTCCCCGTGCAGGTCGATCGTGGTGCCCGACGCCGGGCCGCTGGTGACGCGCAGGCTCCCCTCTGGCATGCGGGGCGAGCCTAAACCGCGTGAACTACGGATGCAACCCGGCGTCCTCGAAGACCTCGCGGGGCCGCTGTGAACGTGTTACGGTCGCGCCGCCCCACAACGAGACCGAGGAGCGAGAAACCGTGGCACAAGTCTGGGCGTTGATGTGGGACATCAAGCCGGGTAGCGAGGAGGCCGTGGAGGCCATCTTCAAGAACTCCGGCCGACCCGAGCATGTGATCCGCGACGAGGACGGCAATCAGAAGGGCATGCTGCTCGGCACCTACGTGCTCATGAAGGACACCACCGTGGTGAGGGTCATCGAGTTCGAGGGCGAGTTCATGGACGTCGCGGTGCACATGCGCAAGCAGCAGGAGGTCGTCGACCTCGAGGCGCAGCTCGACGAGCATCTGCTCGAGCCGCGTGACATGTCGACCCCGGAGGGTGCCCGCGACTTCTTCATGAAGACCGCGATGCGCCCCATTCTCGCTCGCCGGCACGACGACGAGGGCGAGTAGACAGGGCCGTGAGCGACAAACAGCGCATCGCCTACATCGGGCTCGGCAACATGGGCCTGGGCATGGCCTGCCGCCTGGCGGAGTCGGGCTTCGAGCTGGCCGTCTACAACCGCACCCGCGCGAAGGCCGAGGAGGCGGAGAAGCTCGGCGCCCGGATCGCCGACTCGCCCGCCGACGCCGCGTCGCGAGGCCGACGTCGTGATGCTCAGCCTGGCCGACCAGAACGTGGTGGAGAGCGATGCTCTCCGGCGACGACGGCGTGTTCGGCAGCCTGCGCGACGGCGGCTACATCGTCGACATGAGCACGGTCCCGCCCGACTTCGCGCGCGAGCTCGCGGAGCGCGCGAAGGACGCCGGCTACCGCGCGCTCGACGCGTGCGTGTACGGCGCGCCGATGCACGCGCGCAGCGGCGAGCTGCGCGTGATGGTCGGCGGCGACGAAGGAGGACTACGACGCGATCGAGGACATGATCGACGACGCTCGGCAAGGAGGTCGCCTACCTCGGCCCGAACGGGATGGGCGCGACGATGAAGCTGATC
The DNA here is from genome assembly GCA_963731645.1 of uncultured Thermoleophilaceae bacterium. Lineage (GTDB taxonomy): Bacteria > Actinomycetota > Thermoleophilia > Solirubrobacterales > Thermoleophilaceae > JAAYBF01. Next base: position 96,270 of record CAVSWF010000011.1, read on the forward strand.
CTCAACATGCTGATGGGCGTGCAGATGCCCGCGCTGGCCGAGGCGGTGGTGCTTCGGCGAGCGCGCCGGGCTGCCGCGCGAGACGATCCTCGCAGATGATCGACGGCAGCGGCTACAGCTCGCCGGTGATGAACTTCCGCTGCCCGATGATGCAGGAGCGCAAGTTCGAGAACGCGATGTTCAAGCTCGTCGCTGATGCGCAAGGACATGATGCTCGTGCTCGAGGAGAGCCACGAGCTCGGGGTGCCGATGCCGGTGGCCGAGAGCGCCTACGCGATGCTCACGGCCGCGAAGCAGCAGGGCCTCGGCGACCTCGACGTGGCCGCGATCGTGGCCTTCCAGGAGCGGCTGTCCGGAATGGACGACTACCCGTGGCCGGTGGAGGACGCCGGTTAGTGAGCACCTGACGTGATCGTCGACGTCCACGGCCACATCACCCACCCCGAGCTCTTCAAGCTGCTCCCGATGCCGCCGGCGCTGGCCGACATCGGGGGGATGCTCGAGCAGAAGGCCGAGGCGGGCATCGACACGACGATCGTCGGCAGCCCGGTGGGCTTCGGGACGATGGTGCCCGTCGAGGGCATGGACAACTTCGACCAGCCGCTCGATCGTCTGAAGTCGTTTCACGACTGGCTGGCCGAGACGGTGGCCGAGCACGCGCCGCACCTGGCGCGCCTACGCCTACACGAACCCGCTCGGCGACGAGGCGATGCTCGGCCCAGACGGCGCAGACGGTGCGCGACGGTCCGCTTCGTGGGCCTGATCGTGAACACGAGCGTCCGCGGCGAGTACCTCGACTCGCCGCGCGCCGACGCGTTCTTCGCGATGGCCGAGGAGCTCGACGTGCCGGTCTTCCTCCACCCGCCGGCCGAGCCGGTGGGCAGCGCGAGCTACTCGGCGTTTCCCCTCGTCGAGCAGGTCGCGCGCTTCAGCGACGTGACCGCCTGCCTGGCCACGCTGGTGTTCTCCGGGCGGCTCGAGCGCCACCCGCGCCTGCGGCTGGTCGCGGCGATGGCGGGCGGGGCGATCGGGCTGCTCGCCGAGCGGCTCGACACGGCCCACGGGATGCGGATGCGCGGCGGGCCTCCGGGCGGAGCGGCCCGCCGCCCGCAGCAGGCGACGGCGTCACCCCCTCCCTCCGAGCAGCTGCGCCGGATCTACGTCGACACCGCCACCTCGAGCCGGCACGCGCTGGAGGCCGACCTCGACGTGCTCGGGGCCGGGCGCATGATGTTCGGCACCGACTCGCCCCCGGCCAGCAAGCCGCTCGAGGTCTCGCTCCAGGACGTGCGCGGGCTCCCGATCTCCGAGGCGGAGCGGGAGGCCGTGCTCGGAGGCACAGCGGAAGAGCTGTTCGGTCTCCGGCCCTAGTGCCCCGTCTCGCGCACGACCTCGAACTTGAGTGAGCGCGCCTCGGCGAAGCAGTCGCTCATGGGCTTCACCAGGTCCCGGTGCTCCTGCTTGCTCTCCCACTCGACGAAGTTGTCGAGTGACTCCCATTCGCTGGTGATGCAGAAGCTCTCGGAGTCGTTGGGGTCCTGGCACACCTGGTCCACGAGGTGGCCGGGAACCCCCTGGGCGACGAGGTGCCGCACCCCCTCGTAGGCCTCGAGGAACTGCTCCTCGGTTCCCGGCTTGACCTTGATCAGGAAGACGACCCGGCCTTTCTGGCTCATTGCTCCGCCGCCGCCTTCTCGAGGCGCTCCTTGATGACGCCCATCTGGACCTTGGTGTTCTTGTTCATGTACTCCTCGGCGCCGGCGTCGTCGGCCGGCGCCTCGGGCTTCATCGAGAAGTCCTGGACCCAGCGCATCTTCGTGCCGCCGTCGGCCTCCTCGAAGTACCACTCGATGTTCATGTACTCGAACGGCCCGGTCTCGATGCGCTTGGACTTGGAGGTGTGGTTCTCGGGGTCCGCCACGCGCTCGGACATCCAGCTCCAGACCTGACCGTCGTAGTCGGGGTCGGGGTGGGTCGTCAGGCGGAAGCGGACGGTGTTGCCCTCCTCCTCCACCACCTCGGCCTTCGCGTACTCGCTGAAGAGGTCCGGCCAGTCCTCGATGTCCATCATCCGGTCCCAGACGTACTGCAGAGGTGCGTCGATCACCACCTCGTTGTCGGTATGGGCCGCCACGCTAGGCCTCCTTCTCTGCCAGGCGACCGTTCACGTAGTCGATCGCGTCGCCCACCGTCCCGATCTTCTCCGCGTCCTCGTCGGGGATCGCGAAGTCGTACTCCTGCTGGACCGCCAGCTGGACGTCGACCAGCGCCAGCGAGTCGAGGCCCATGTCCTCGAAGGTCGTCTCCGGGTCCTCCTTGATGTTGTCCTCGGGCACCCCGATGCGGTCCACCAGGATCGTCTTCAGGTCGTCGAACGTGAATGTCTGCGGCATGGACACCTCCTTTAGGTGAGAGCTTCCGTGAGTTGTGGTCTGGCGATCGCCCGCAGCTCGGGCAACCGCTCTTCGGTTGCCGCGCGGCCCGCGGCGAGGAAGAGGTCGGCAAGGTGGAAGTCGCGCCAGCTCCCGGGACCGAAGCGCGGCGTGATCGGCACGTCGGCGAGCTCGGTGTGGCGGATGCCGGTGTCCAGCTGCATGAGGTCCATGACCTCCAGCAGCGTCTCCAGCGTCCGCGTGCCGCGGGTCTTCTTGGGGGCCTCGGGCAGCGCGTCCTGGCCCGGCCAGGCGGGCAGCGTCTCCCGGCCCATCACGTTGACCGCGACCGTCACGTCCGCGCCGTCCTCGATCACGGCGCCCGTGGGCACCGGGACGAGCGCGAGCCCGTCCACCAGGCGGTGGCCGTCGCGCTCGTAGGGGGGGAACATCCCCGCCAGCGCGGTGGCCGCCATCAGCGCCTCCCACAGGGTGCCCTCGCGGATCGGCGCCGGCTCGCGCGAGGTGAGGTCGACGCTCATGATCGCCAGCGGAATGATCGTGTCCTCGAAGCCGCGCTCGCCGGTCGTCTCGCGCAGCAGGCGCTCCTTCAGCTCGAGCCCGGTGGAGCCGCCCGCCCAGGGAGAGCTTGAACATCTCGGCCACGGTCTCGGGGGTGTAGCTCTCGCGCAGCGTGCGGTCGATCTGCGCGGCGTCCATGCCGAGCGCGAGGTAGGCGCCCACGATCGCGCCGATGCTCGACCCCGACACGTAGTCGACGACGTACCCCGCCTCCTCGAGCACCTGGAGCGCGCCCACGTGGGCGAAGCCCTTCGCGCCGCCGGCGCCCAGCGCGAGCCCGAGCTTCGTGCCCGACAGGTGCCTCCCGAGCCAGGCCAGCTCCGCGGGCGGGATCTTGCCTGCCTGGCGGACGACGCGCCGCACCTCGAGCCCCGGCCGGGCCGGGAAGTGGGCGGCGTCGCGCTCGTCCTCCACCAGGATCAGCGCGCGATCGACGTGCTCGAGCAGCAGCGGGGCCGAGCGTCCCTCGGCCCGGGCGGCCACGAGCACCGTGGACTTGTCCGCGAGCTCGTCGTCGAGGCGCGCCATCGTGGAGTCGAAGCCCGTCCGCGTGTCGAGCAGGGAGACGCCCCGCGCGGACGCCGCCTGGGCCGCGGAGGCCAGGTCCGGCAGCACTTCGATCAGCGACTTGGCGACGATCAGCGCCACCGCCTCTCCGCGCTCCTGCGACGCCGCCCGGCGGACGTTGGAGGCCAGCCGCCGGCTCACGATTCGCGTGACGTTGCGAAGCACGACCGGATGGCGCTCGGCGACGCTCTCGAACGAGGCCGCGTCGAGCTCGAGCACATCCGTGGGCATCCCGGCGACGATCGTGGCGGGATGGGGGTCGCCTCCCACCAGGGAGGCCATCCCGACCGCGTCCCCGCGGCGCAGCTTGGCGGTCACCCCGCGGCCCCGAGTCCTGCACCACGTGCGCGAGGCCGTTCACGATCACGAGCGAGCCCGCCGGCCGGCTCCCCGGCCCGGCACAGCTCCTCGCCGGGTTCGAAGCTGCGCGGCCTCATCAGCATCGCAACGCCGGTGAGCTCCTCGTGACCGAGCCCCTCGAACAGGGGAGCGCGCTGGAGAGCCGCGAACGGCGCGACCCCCGCGCCGATCGACATCGACGACATCTCGCGCAGCGTGACGGCGATCTCGCCGGGCCCATCCCTGTCGGCCTCGCGCGCCACGGTCAGGCCGCCGCGATCAGACCTCGCGACGCAGGACCAGAGCGGCGTTGAAGCCTCCGTAGCCGCGGGCGACCACCAGGGCCGTCCCGAGCTTCCCCTCTTTGGCCTTGCCCGTCACGAAGTTGAGGTCGCAGCCCTCGGCGGGCTTGTCGAGGTTGACCGTGGGCGGTATCGAGCCGTCGCGCATCGCGAGCAGCGCGCTGGCCACGTCGAGCGGGGCGCCGCCCGCGTAGAGCCGGCCGATCATCGACTTGGGAGCCGTCACCGGGATCTCGGTGGCGTGCCGGCCCAGCCCCTGCTTGATGGCCTTCGCCTCGATCGCGTCGGCCTCGGGAGTGCCCGCGGCGTCGGCGAAGATCACGTCGATCTCCTCCGGCTTGACGCCCGCGTCGTCGATGGCGAGCCGGATGGCGCGCGCGAGCTGCACCCCGTCCGGCGCCGGCTGGCCCCAGTGGTAGGCGTCGTTGGTGGCCCCGTAGCCGGCGATCTCGCCGTAGATCTGGGCGCCACGCTCCTCGGCCTGCGAGAGGCTCTCCACGAGCAGGATCGCGCCGCCCTCCCCCGGCACGTGGCCGTTGGCCTTCGCGTCGAAGGGCCGGTATGCCTCCTCCGGGGATGCGGCGGTGCTCATCAGCCCGGTGCCCTGCTGGCAGGTGATCGCATACGGACCGATCGGGGCCTCGAAGCCGCCCCCGACCACGGTCTCGACGCCGCGCCGGATCGAGCGCCGCGCGTGCTGCAGCGACTCGAGCCCGCCGGCTCCCTCGGCCACCACCACGCCGCAGGGGCCCTTCATCTGGTGCTTGATCGAGATCTGGCCGGTGGTGGCGGCGTAGAACCAGGCGATCGACTGATAGGCGCCCACGAACACGGGGCCCTTGCCCCACAGGTTCTGGATCTCGTTCTGGCCGAACTCGTTGCCCCCCGACGAGCTGGCGGTGATGACGCTCATCGAGTAGTCGTCCTGCTCCTCGGGGTCGAACTTGGCGTCCTCGAGGGCCATCTGGGCGCCGGCCAGGGCCATGTGGGTCCAGTGGTCGGTCTGCACCATCAGGCGCTTGTCGATGTAGTCCCCCGCCTCGAAGCCGTCGACCTCGCCGGCGAGCTGGGTGGCGTAGGTCGAGGGATCGAAGCGCTTGATGCGGTCGATGCCGCTCTTCCCGGCCTTCGTGGCCTTCCAGAACGCGTCGGTGCCGACGCCGTTCGGGGCCACGGCGCCGATCCCCGTGATCACCGAGCGCCGCTGGGGATCCGGCAGCGAGGTGGTCACGCCGACACCTCCTTCAGCTCGGGCGGGACGGCGAAGATCATCGCCGACTGGAAGCCGCCGAACCCGCTGGCCGTGGACAGCGCGCACTGGATCTGCTTCCGGCGCGCCTTGACCGGCGTGTAGTCGAGGTCGCACTCGGGATCGGGGTTCTCGTAGTTGGCGGTGGGGGGAACCACGCCCTTGTCGATGGCCAGCGCGCACGCGGCCATCTCGATCGCCCCGATCCCGCCGAGGGAGTGGCCCACCATCGACTTGATCGAGCTGATCGGAACCTTGTAGGCGTGCTCGCCCAGGGTGTTCTTGTAGGCGCCCGTCTCGTGGCGGTCGTTCTGCTTCGTGCCCGACCCGTGGGCGTTGATGTAGTCCACGTCCTCGGGGTTGATGTCGCCCTGGCGCATGGCGTCGAGGATCGCCTCGCTCATCTCGAGCGCGTCCGGCCGCAGGCCGGTCATGTGGTAGGCGTTGCCGCGGCTGGCGAAGCCCGCCACCTCGCAGTAGATGTGGGCGCCGCGGTCCTTGGCCGACTCCATCTCCTCGAGGATCAGCACGGCTCCGCCCTCGCCCATCACGAACCCGTCGCGGTCGCGGTCGAAGGGGCGCGACGCGTGCTCGGGGTCGTCGTTGCGGCGCGAGGTGGCCTTGATCGGGTCGAAGCAGGCCATGGAGATCGGGGAGATGCCCGACTCGGCGGCGCCGGAGATGACCACGTCGGCCTCGCCGTCCTGGATCAGCTGGTGGCCGTAGCCGATCGCGTCGATCCCGGACGTGCACCCGGTCGAGATCACCACCGAGGGGCCGTGGGCCCCGAACATCAGCGAGACCTCGCTGGCCAGGCTGCTCGGGACGAGGCCGTTGTAGAGGAACGGGGGCGCGTAGTCGGGATTGACCAGCCAGTCCTTGCCGCGGTTCGAGACCGCCACGTACCCGTCCTCCAGCGCCATCGTGCCGCCCACCGCCGAGCCCAGGGTGACCGCCATCCGCTCACGGTCGACGGCCTCGAGCTGCACCCCGCTCTGGCTGCGCTCGGCGTCGAGCTCGTCGAGCTGGAGCCCGCTGTCCTCGATCGCCTCGATCGCGGACGCGGCCGCGAACTGGATGTAGCGATCCATGCGCCGGCGGTCGTGCTCGGTGAGGCCGGCCGCCAGGGGGTCGAAGTCGCACTCCGCGGCGATCTGGGAGCGAAAGCCCTCGGGGTCGAAGAAGGTGATCTTGCGCGTGGCGGTGCGGCCCGCCGTGATGTTCTCCCAGAAGGCGTCGCGCGTAGCGCCGCCCGGGGCAACGACGCCCACACCGGTGACCGCGGTTCTCCTCACCGGCGTGAACCTACTCAACCGCCGTTGCCACTGTCAATCGGCCGTTCGTTGCGCCGGCCGGAGCCGAAGTGTTAGCGTCGCTCGGGCTTGGCCGGAGCGCAGTCACCAGACACCGACGCCCTGTTTCGCCTCGACGGGAAGCGGGTGCTCGTCGTGGGTGGCTACGGCGGGATCGGGAGGCTCACCTCGGAGCTGCTGGCGTCGGCGGGGGCCACCGTGGTCATCGCCGGACGCTCGCCGGACAAGGCCGACGGCGCGGCGAAGGAGATCGGGACGGGCGCCAGCGGCCTGGGCATCGACGTGGCCGATCGCGACGCCGCGCAGGAGGGCGTCCAGGCCGCGGCCGAGCGCCTCGGCGGCCTCGACGTGCTCGTGAACGCGGCCGGGATCGAGCGTCACGGACCGGCCGAGGAGGTCACGCCCGAGACCTGGGATGAGGTCATCGACATCAACCTCAGCGGCGCTTTCTGGCTGTCGCAGGCGGCCGGCAGGGCGATGATCGACGGCGGCGAGGGGGGCCGGATCATCCACTTCTCGTCCACGCGGGGCATGGTGGGCGGCCGCCGGGGCTTCACTCCCTACGGGGCGTCGAAGGCCGGTGTGAACCTGCTCGTGAAGCAGCTGGCCACCGAGTGGGGCCAGCACGGCATCACGGTGAACGGGATCGCGCCCGGCTTCGTGCCCACGCCGATGATGGAGCAGGCCGCGGCGGACGCCCCGTTCATGCAGATGATGCGAAACCGGATCCCGCTCGGCAGGTTCTCCAGCCCGATGGAGGTCGCCGGGGTCGTCCTCTTCCTCGCCGGCCCCGCGGCGAGCTTCGTGAGCGGAGAGGTGATCTTCGTAGACGGCGGGGTGATGGCAAGTTCCTGACAATCGGCCCGCGGGCCCGAACAGCCGAGGTACGAGATGGAGTTCCAGGAGACGGTGACGATCCAGCGGCCGGTCGAGGAGGTCTTCGCGTTCATGTCGAACGCGGAGAACGACGCGAAGTGGCGCACGAACGTCAAGGAGATCAGGAAGACGAAGGAAGGCCAGAACGGAGTCGGCACCGAGTACCGCCAGGTCGTGAAGGGGCCGATGGGCAAGGGCCTCGACGCGGACCTTCGCTACACGGAGTTCCGGCCGAACGAGCGCGTGGCGTTCGAGACGATCGCCGGGAGCGTGCGCCCCGACGCGGTGATCGAGTTCAAGTCGCTCTCCCCCGACTCGTGCCAGGTCCACATGCACATGACCTGGGAGCCCGAGGGCGGAGCGAAGGCGGGCGCGCCGATGATCAAGCGCATGATCGAGAAGGACCTCAAGGCGAGCTACGCCAACCTGGTGAAGATGATGGACTCGCGCCAGCTCGGCTAGGACGCGGGCCCGGCCCAGCTCGAGCCGATCCACTCCGAGAGCCCGATGGGCTTCGGGTGGATCTCGGCCAACGCCGGAAGGTCGGCCTCGTAGCCGCGGTCCTCGTACCACTGGAACATCTCCGCCACCTCGGGGTTCATCTCCCTCAGCTTCTCCATCGGGGGCTTCACGTGCCCGATGTCGCGGCCCAGGTGCGCTGCGAACGCGGCCGCCGCATCGCTGGGCGTCAGCTCGTCCCCCGCGATCTCCAGGCCCTCGCCCGCGAACTCGTCCGGCCGCTCCAGCGCCTCCGCGGCGAACACGCCCACGTCGGCGCAGGCGATGAGCTGGAACTCCCGGTCGGAGCTCAGCGCGAGCGGCAGCACGCCGTTGCCGAGGGCCCCGCGGTACAGGGCGCCGTTGAAGTTCTCCATCAGGAACACGGGCCGCAGCACCGTGGCCCGCAGGCCGAGCGAGCGGATGTGCTCCTCGATCTGCCACTTGGTGTCGAAGTGCGACACGCCGCTCGAGCGGTCGGCGCCGCCCACCGAGGAGTAGACGAGGTGCCCCACCCCCGCCTCCTTCGCGGCGTCCGCCGTGCGCCTTGCCCTGCCGCACCTCGCCCTCGGCTCCCGCCTCCCAGAAGTTCTGCACGGCGAAGGCCGCCGCCGCGCCCTCGAGCGCGCTGTCGAGCGATGCCCTGTCGTCCAGGTCGCCCCGCACGAGCTGCGCCCCCTCGGCCTCGAGCGCCTTGGCGGAGTCCTTGCCGGGGTCGCGGCACATGGCCTTGACGGTCCAGCCCCGCTCGAGCAGCTCGCGCGCCACGGCGCCGCCCTGGTTGCCCGTCGCGCCGGTCACGAGGACCGGGCCACGGCCGCCCGCCTCAGTCATCGAGCTTGCGGTCGAGCACCATCCGCATGCCGGAGCGCCGGAAGAACGCCTGCGCCCCCTCGGGCGAGCGCATGTCGCGCGCCTCGGCCAGGTGCGGCTCGATGCCCTCCTCGAACTTGCGGACGGCCTCCTGGCGGCCCATGTGGCGGGCCACGACGGGCAGGTCTCCGTCCACCTCGATCACCCGGGTGCAGGCCTCGGTGCCCATGAAGATCATCGTGCGCAGGAGCGTGCCGACGACGTTGCCGTCGTCGTCCTTGACCTCGTGGTCGGGCCGGCCGCTCTGCTGGAACAGCTCGGTCACCGCCTCCTCGGTTCCGGGCTTCAGCTTGTAGAGCAGCGCGAACCACTGCGACATCGCTACCTCCTCATCGCGTCTGGGTCTTCTTGGCCAGGATCACGCACGGCGGCGACGAGCGGGATCAGCACGAACGCGGCGAGCACGATCCAGTAACTCCCGGTCGCCCAGTTGAAGCTGTCCTGATACTGGATCGCCAGCGACTCGCCGATCGGGGACGGGCTGCGTTCGAAGAGGTCCTTGAGGTCGGTGATGGACACGGCCCCTTCGAACGACCACCGGACCGCGGTGATGGCGGCGATCACCTTGCCGATGAGGTTCATCGACGGGACCGCGAACAGCGCCCCGGCGAACAGCACCTGGGGCGCGATCCAGGGCGTGAGGAGATCGGTGGCGAGCTGGGAGGAGTTCACGGCCGCGGAGATGAGCAGGGACAGCGCCAGGCCCGCGAGGGCGGTCAGCGAGAGGGTGATGATCAGGGGGATGTAGACGTCGGTGAGGCTGCGGTCGGGCAGGCGGTCGGTGATCCGCAGCAGCACGGTCATGCCGATGACGCAGACGACCAGCAGCGGCGCGAGGAAGCTCGTCTTGGACAGCAGGTAGGGGACGACCCCCACGTTGACCATGCGTTCTCGGAAGAAGATCGCGCGCTCCTTGACGATCTCCTGCACCCCGAAGAGCAGGCCGAACAGGAAGACCATGAAGGCGAAGATGTAGACGAGCTGCAGCGCGGCGTTCGGGTTCGCCGTGGCGACGGTGAACAGGTCGGTCTTGAACAGGGCCAGCAGGAGCAGCGTGAAGACGACCGGCTGCATCACGAGCGGGACGAAGCTGCTCGGATGGCGGGCGTAGAGGTCGAAGTTGCGGCGGCTGAGCACGCTGAACTGGTGCAGCGAATGCCCCAGCCCGCGCGAGCGGCGCCGGCCGCCTCCGGCGTCGCCGGCGGCCGCGCGCGGGGCCGTCTGGCCCGCTTCGATCCCGGCGTAGGCCGGGGTGGCCCGGAAGCGCTCCCCCCACTCCTCCGGGGTCATCTCGTTGGCGAGGCTGTCGTAGATCTGGTCGAAGCTCGTGGCCCCGAAGTAGCGCAGGGTCTCGTCGGGCGTGCCGTAGAACGCGAGGTGGCCGTCCCTGGCCAGCACCACGATCTTGTCGCACAGCTTCACGTTGGCGGTGGCGTGGGTGGTCAGGACCACCGTCCGCCCGTCGTCGGCGATCTTGCGCAGGAGCTCCATCATCTGGCGGTCGGTGCCCGGGTCGAGGCCCGACGTGGGCTCGTCCAGGTAGAAGATCCGTGGCTGGGTGAGCAGCTCGATGCCGATGCTCGCCCGCTTGCGCTGACCGCCGCTCAGCGTCCCGACCTGGACGTCGGCCCGCGCGGCCAGGCCGAGCTCCTCCAGGGCCTCGTCCACCGCCCTCTCGATCGCGTCGCGGGGGGTGTCGCGCGGAAGGCGCAGCCGTGCCGCGTACTCCAGCGTCAGCCGGAGGGGCATCTCCCGGTGGATGATGTCGTCCTGGGGCACGTAGCCGAGCGTGTGCCGGTACTGGGCTATCTCGGCGTAGTAGTCGCGCCCGTCGTAGCGGATCTCGCCCGAGGTGGCGGGATGCACGCCCGACATCGCGTCCATCAGCGTGGTCTTGCCCGCGCCGCTTCCTCCCACGATCGCCACCAGCTCTCCCGGGAGCACCGACAGCGAGACGTCGTGGAGCAGCACCTTTCCGCCGCCCACCTCCCTGCGGGCGCGCACCACGTCCACCTGCACGCCCTCGGCCTCCACCACCTGGGCGACGCGCTGGCGGTCGAAGACGAAGCGATGGTCGCCCACCGCGATCTCGTCGCCGTCGTTCACTGAAACCGTGCCTCGGACCTCGGCGCCGTTCACGAAGGTGCCGGCGGTGCTGTTGAGGTCGGTGAGCTTGCAGCGCCCGTTGTCGAGGCGGATCACGGCGTGCTGACGAGAGACCGACGGCGCCGGGAAGACGAGGTCGTTGTCCTCGGAGCGGCCGATCTTGATCTGCCCGCTCTGCTCGAGCAGCTTGGCGATGTTGTGGTGCTCGACCTCGAGCTGGCCGGCCACGCGCTCGGCCTTGCGGGCCTGCGCGGCCTCGCGAACCGCCGATGCAAGGGCGGGTACCTGCTCCATCAGCGCGCTGAACTCATCCTTGGTCAGCGTCAGCAGCTGGACGGGAGTCTCGGCGCGCATCGTCGCCGCGCTGCTCCCCCCCTGCATGAGCGCGATCTCCCCGAAGAATCCGCCGGGGCCGAGACGGCCCAGCTCCCGCTCCTGCCCGGAGAAGACGCCCGTGCCCACCACGGTGCCCGCGCCCACGATGTAGAAGCGATCGGCCGGGTCACCCTCGCTCACGATCGTGTCGCCGGCGGCCACGTCGAGCGGGCGCAGCGCCGCCGCCACGCGCTCGATCACACTGGGCGAGACGCCGCGAAAGAGCCTCGTGCGGCCGAGGATCTGCTCGACCCGGCTCCCATGGAGAGCTCCGCCGGCTGCGCTCGGAGCGGGTTGTCGGGGGTCGTTCACGCTCTCGGCCGATCCTAACCCAGACTCTCGGGCGCGGGCAACGAACCGGCCTCGCGATCTGGGACTTGACTAGCGCTGCCCCCGGCGGTAGAGAAGGCGGTGCAAACGTTCTCGCCCTCGGTTCGGCGGGGAAAGGGGATGGTCATGGAGGAGCTGACGACAGTCATCCTGTTCATCGCGCTGGCCTGGGCCGGCCAGCAGTTCGGGACCCTCTGGATCATGCAGACCTCGATCCTGCCGCTGCTGAACTCCCGCGGCGACCGGGACTACCTCGCCAGCTGCCAGGGCATCGACATGCACCTGTTCCACAAGATCGCCCTCTCCGGCGGCATCGTGGTCCTGGGGATGGGCGTCTACCTGACCATCGAGCTCGAGGAGGCCGCCGCCTCGATCGCGGCCGCGATCGCGACCGTGGGCATGGTCGGCGTGGCGCTGGTGTCGGAGGGCACCAACCGGCCGATCTGGCGCCGGATCGAGAAGTGGAACATGAACGACATCGCGACCAACTGGGAGGATCTGCGCCGCATCTGGGGCAACGCCCACACCCTGCGCACGGTCTGCGCCTTCTTCGCGCTGGCCGGCTTCACCGCCGCCGCGCTCATCTCCTTCACATGAACGCGCGCGCGCAGTTGACTGCGGCCGCCGGGCGCGATTAGGGTGGCGGCGAGCATGCGCACGCTGCGTATCACCGCCGGCCCGGCCGAGGGCCAGGAGCTGGAGCTGGAGTCCGAGCTCGTGGTGGGACGCGACGGCGCGGACCTGGTGATCGGCGACGAGGAGATGTCCCGCCGCCACGTGGCTCTGCGGCCGGTCGACGGCGGAGTGGAGGTCGAGGACCTCGGCTCGACCAACGGCACCTACGTCGACGGGCGGCGGATCTATGAGCCCGTGACGATCTCGATACGGGGCGCGGTCAAGGTCGGCCTGAGCGAGATCAGGGTCAATGTCTCGCTGCCCCAGGAGACGCGGCTCGGAGGGGTCGGGCAGGCCACGCACGTGAGCGATGTGACCGCGCCGGGCGCCGACGTGACGGCCCCGCGCGATGTGCCCCAGCAACCCCCGCCGACCGACGTGACCGCCCCCCGCCAGGTGCCCCAGCAACCCCCGCCGGCCGACGTGACCGCCCCGCGCCAGGTGGTGCCCGCGGCGCCTCCCGCCCCGGCGGCGGCCCCGGCAGCCGCTCCGGCGAGCTCAGGTCGGGGAGGAGAGCGTCTACGAGTCTCCGCATCTGCCGATTCCGGCGAGCGCGGGCGATCTTCACCGCCGCGACCGTGGCCGTCGTGGTGATTCTCATCCTGTTCGGCGGCTGACGGCTAGCCCGCCGCCGCGGCCGTCTGGGCCTCGTCGGCCAGGAAGTGCTCGAGGAAGTTGGTGTAGACGTCCCCGGAGCGGAAGGTCTCGTCGTCCAGCACGCTCTGCTGGAACGGGATCGTCGTCTTGACTCCCTTTCCGCCGATCTGGAACTCCGACAGCGCGCGCTGCATCCGGTCGATCGCGGCGTCGCGCGTCGGCGCCCACACGAGCAACTTGGCGATCAGCGAGTCGTAGTAGGGGGCGATCGTCCAGCCCGGGTAGCAGTGCGAGTCCACGCGCGTGCCGGGGCCGCCCGGAGGCACGTATGTGTCGAGGCGGCCCGCAGCGGGAGCGAAGTCCTTGTCGGGGTCCTCCGCGTTGATGCGGCACTCGATCGCGTGCCCGGAGAGCTTGACCTCGTCCTGGGTGACGGACAGCTTCTCTCCCGCCGCCACCCGAAGCTGCTCCTGAATCAGGTCGGCACTGGTGACCAGCTCGCTCACCGGGTGCTCGACCTGGATGCGCGCGTTCATCTCCATGAACGCGAGGTTGCCGTCGGGGTCGAGCAGGAACTCCATCGTGCCCGCCCCGGTGTAGCCCACGGCGAGGGCGCCGGCCACGGCGCGCTCGCCGATGTCGCGCTTGGCCTCGGGGCTGAGGTGGATCGAGGGCGCCTCCTCGATGAGCTTCTGGTGCCGGCGCTGCACCGAGCAGTCGCGCTCGTAGAAGTACACGCCGTTGCCGTGGCTGTCGCACACGATCTGTACCTCGGTGTGGCGCGAGACCGCGAGATAGCGCTCGATGTAGACCGCGCTGTCCTTGAAGATCGCCTGTGCCGTCGCCCGCGTGGTGTTGTACAGACGCTGCATGTCCTCGGCCTTGTGCACCACGTTCATGCCGCGCCCGCCGCCGCCGGCGACCGCCTTGATGATCACCGGATAGCCGATCGAGTCGCCCAACTCCTGCGCCTCGTCGGCCGTCTGGACCGGGTCGAGGGTGCCCGGCAGCAGAGGCAGGCCGGCCTGCTGCATCTTCGTGCGGGCGATCGCCTTGTCGCCCACGCTCTCCATCACCTCGGGGTCGGGGCCGATGAACTTGATGTCGTTGTTGGCGCAGATCTCGGCGAAGAACGGGTCCTCGGAGAGGAAGCCGTAGCCGGGGTGGAGGGCCTGCGCGCCGGTCTTGCGCGCGGCCTCGATGATGTTCGGGATGTTCAGGTAGCTCTTGCCGGGAGGCGGCGGGCCGATGCACACGGCCTCGTCGGCGAACTTGACCGCGGCGGACTCGGCGTCGGCGGTCGAGTACACGGCCACCGACTTCACGCCCGAGCTCGCGGCAGGCGCGCGCGACCCTCAGCGCGATCTCGCCGCGGTTGGCGATCAGGACCTTGTCGAACACGGCGCCGCTCAGTCCTCGACGGGCTCGAGGTACATGAGCACCTGCTCGAACTCGACCGGCTCGCCGTTCTCCACCGCGATCTCGGCCACGCGGCCGGCCTCGGGGGTCGCCACCTCGTTCATGAGCTTCATCGCCTCGACGATGCACACGGTCTGCCCGGCCTCGACCGTGTCGCCGACCGCCACGAACGGCTTCTCCCCGGGCTGGGCCGACTGGTAGAAGGCGCCCACGAGCGGCGCGAGCACGGGGATGCGGTCGTCGCTCGGGGCGTCCCCGAGCGTGAAGACGCCGCTGGCCGCGCGGGCGCCGGGGGCCACGCCCAGGCCGGGACCGGCGCCGGCGGCCAGCGGCCCCGGCGGCCGGCGGCGCTTCGGCCCCGCCGTCGGCCGGGCTCATGACCGGCGCGGGCGCGCCGCGCTCGATCTCGATCTTGCAGTCGCCCGCGGCCACGGCGAACCGCTGCACGGTGCTGCCCTCGAGCTTCTTCACGAGGTCGCGGGCCTCTGCCCATACGGCCTCGAGGAGCTCCTGGCTCGGGGTGGCGGGAGTGTCGTCGCTCAATTTGCCTCCTCGGGCGGATTCAATCCTCGATCGGCGCAAGCACCGGTTGGCGGCCTGGCGCTCCGAACTTGCGGAAGCGCTCGTAGCGCTGCTCGAGCAGCTCCTCGGGGGACTTGCCGAGCAGCTCCCGCAGGGTCGCTGACCAGCGCGGTCTTCAGGTTGGCCCCCGCGGCGGCGGCGTCGGTGTGCGCGCCGTCGGGGGCTCGGGCACCACGGCGTCCATCACGCCGAGGCCCAGCAGGTCGGGTGCGGTGATCCGCAGCGCGGCGGCGGCGCGCGGCGCCGAGGCGGCGTCCTTGAACAGGATGGTCGCGCAGCCCTCGGGGCTGATGACCGAGTAGTAGGAGTTCTCCAGCATGAGCACGCGGTCGGTGGCCGCCAGCGCCAGCGCGCCGCCCGAGCCGCCCTCGCCGGTGACCACCGTGACGGTGGGCACCGGCAGCCGGGACATGAGCATGATCGACTCGGCGATGGCGTTGGACTGCCCGCGCTCCTCCGCGCCCAGGCCCGGGTAGGCCCCGGCGGTGTCCACCAGGGTCACGACCGGCATCCCGAACTTGGCCGCGTAGCGCATCAGGCGCATGCCCTTGCGGTAGCCCTCGGGCTCGGGCATGCCGAAGTTGCGCTCCATCATCTCGCTGGTGTTGCTGCCCTTCTGGTGGCCGATGAGCATCACCGCGAGCTCGCCCAGGCGCGCCGGGCCGCCGACGATCGCGGAGTCCTCCTCGAAGGCCCGGTCCCCGTGCAGCTCGAGGAAGTCGTCGAACACCAGCCCGACGTACTCGAGCGTGTGCGGCCGCTCGAGCTCCCGTGACGAGCTTCACGATGTCCCACGCGGGGCGCTTGGCGATGGCCGCCGGGTCGGAGATCGGCTCGGCGCCCTCGGTCTCCGGCAGCCGCGCGGCGCGGTCGGCCTCGCCGCGCGCGGCCTCGGCGCGCTCGTGGAACTCGAGCAGGTTGCGCAGGGTGCGGCGCACGTTCTCCCGCTTCTCGACCAGGTCGAGCATCCCGTGCTCCATGAGGAAGCCCGCGGTCTGGAAGCCGGTCGGAAGGGTCTGGCGGATCGTCTGCTCGATCACGGTCGGCCCCGCGAAGCCGATGTGGGCCTCGGGCTCGGCGATCAGCACGTCGCCGAGCGTGGCGTAGGAGGCGCTCACGCCGCCGTAGGTGGGGTCGGTGAGCAGCGAGATGTAGAGGATCCCCTCCTCGTAGAGCCTGCCGACCGCCTGGCTGGTCTTGACCATCTGCATCAGCGAGACGCAGCCCTCCTGCATCCGCGCTCCGCCCGAGGCGGAGATCACGAGCAGCGGCGTGCGGGTCTCGAGCGCCAGCTCGGCCGCGCGGGTGATCGCCTCCCCCACGACGCTGCCCATGCTGCCGCCGATGTAGCCGAAGTCGATGCCGGCGACGATGATCGGGTGCTCGTCCACCGTGGCCTTGCCGTAGAACGCCCCCGCCTTGACGCTCGCCCTTCTTCTGCGGCCGCGGCGATGCGCTCCGTGTAGGGCTTGGAGTCCGAGAAGGAGAGCGCGTCGATCGGCTCGAGATCGCTCGCCCAGCTCCTCGAAGCTGCCCGGGGTCGGTGAGCTGGTCGAGGCGGTCGCGCAGCCGCAGCCGGAAGTGGTGGTTGCACTCCGGGCAGACGTGCAGGTTGCGCTTGAGGCGCTTGTAGTAGACGAAGGCCTCGCACGAGGGGCAGCGCCGCCACTCGGCGGAGGCCGCCCGGCTGGGTGCGGCCACCTCAGCCAAGGAGCTCCATCGACCACGGACCCGCGGTCCTCGGCGGAGAAGAAGCGCAGCTCCTTGAGCGACTCGCGGAGCGCGCCGTCCAGCTCCTCGCGAGTGGGAGGCACGCCCTGGGCGGCGATGCTGGCGGCCGAGGCGTCGCGCGGCGCTTCGGCCGCCGGGTCGGCGCCGGTCTCCACCTCGAGGTGGGCCACGACGCCCGCCGTGCGCCCCATGGTGTCGAGGGCCAGGGCCTCGACGGGCCAGGTCGAGGGCGCGCGCGGAGTCGCCGCGACTCGAGCTCGACGAGGATCGTCCCGTGCAGCGCCCACACCTCCTGCTCGGGATTGTCCACGATCTCGCGCAGCCGGTCGAACGCCGCCGCCGCCTCGTCGAGGTCACCGGTCTCCAGGCTGAGCTCGGCCACGTCGAGGGTGTAGAGCGGGTCGCCGGGGTCGGCCTCGGCCACCTTGACCGCCGCCGCGAGGGCCTCGTCGTGCTGGCCGAGCGTGCGGTACATGTCCACCAGGCTGATCGCGGCGGTCGAGTTCCCGCTCATCCGCTCCGCCACCTGCTCGAGGAGCTTGACCCCCTCGTCCCCCTGGCCGGTCTGGAAGGCGGTGTGACCGAGGTGGGTCAGGGCCACCTCGTCGTCGGGCTTGAGCTCGAGCACCTTGCTCGAAGGCCGCCTTGGCCTCGTCCGACCGGCCCTCGGTGGCCAGCGCGTCGCCCAGGTCGTGCCACGCCTCGGGATCGTCGGGCCGCAGCTCGGTGACCCGGCGCAGCTTCTCCTCCGCGTCGGCGGTCCCCAGCTCGAGTCCCGCGAGGCCGGCCACCCGCAGCAGCTCGGCGATCGTCCGGCGACGAGGACAGTCCGTCCGTCGCCGCGTCGCGCGCGCCTGCGTAGTCGCCGGCCTCGAGCAGCGAGCGTGCCTGGTCGACGGCCGCCACTACTCGATGTCCACGTGTCCGATGTCCGCGCGCGGAGCCAGCGGCCCGAGGTGAAAGACGATGAACGCGTCCTCCTCGCCCTCGTTGCGCAGCCGGTGCCGCATCATGAACGGCACGTAGAGCGCCTGGCCCGCGCTCACCTCGGTGGGCTCGTCGTCGAGATCCGCCGTCAGCGTGCCGCGCACGCAGTAGATGAACTCCTCGGAGAACGGGTGCCAGTGCTCGGAGATGCTGTCGCCGGGAGCGAGGGTCGCGACCCCCATGAAGCCCGACTTCGACTCGACCGTCTTCGGACTGAGCAGGGTGCGGACGTCGCCCCCGCGCCGGGTGTCGGCGTGCATGTCGTCCGCGGTGACGACCTGCGCCTCTCCGATCTTCTCGACCGGAGGCTCCTTCTGCCAGTTCACTGCCACGCTCGTCTCCTTGGGACGCGGGATACGAGGCCGAACCTACCTTCGCCATGCTCGCGCTGTCAACGCCGCCGTTTCGCTTTTTCAGGCCGCCGGCTGCGGCTCCCTCAGCCGGGACGTGCTGCGGCCCGCGATCTCCTGCGCCTGGATGGCCGTGATCACCACGGTGCTCACGATGTCGGTGACCGTGCAGCCCCGGCTGAGGTCGTTGACCGGCTTGCGCAGCCCCTGGAGCACCGGTCCCACGGCGGTCGCGCCGGAGGAGCGCTGCACCGCCTTGTAGGCGATGTTGCCCGTGTCGAGGTCGGGGAAGATGAACACCGTGGCCTGGCCGGCCACCTCGCTGCCCGGAAGCTTCTTCTCGGCCACGGTCGCGTCCACGGCGGCGTCGTACTGGATCGGGCCCTCCACCTTCAGGTCGGGCCTGCGCTCGGCGCACCACCCCGGCCGCGGACCGCACGGCGTCCACGTCGGGCCCGCGGGCGGACTCCCCGGTGGAGTACGACAGCATCGCGATGCGCGGCTCGACGCCGAACGTCGCGGCGGTCTCGGCCGAGCTGATCGCGATGTCCGCGAGCTCCGTGGCGTCGGGCTTCGGGTTGACCGCGCAGTCGCCGTAGACGAGGACCCGGTCGGGCAGGCAGCATCAGGAACACGCTCGACACCACGGACACACCGGGCTGGGCCTTGATGATCTGAAAGGCGGGCCGGATGGTGTCGCCGGTGGTGTGCGCGGCGCCGGAGACCATGCCGTCCACGTCTCCGGCCGCGACCATCAGGGTGGCGAAGTAGCTCACGTCGCCCGTGGTCTCCCAGGCCTGGTCCTCGGTCAGGCCCTTGCTCTTGCGCAGCTCGTGGTAGGTCTGGGAATAGACGGCGCGAAGGGAGGACGTCTCCGGGTCCACGATGCTCGCGCCCTCGAGGTCCAGTCCCAGCGTGGCCTTGCGCGCGGCGATCTCGCTCTCGTTCCCCGAGGATCGTCAGGTCCACGACCCCGCGCCGCAGCAGGATGTCCGCCGCGAGCAGGACGCGCTCGTCGTTGCCCTCGGGGAGCACGATGTGCCGGCGATCCGCCTTGGCGCGCTCGACCAGGTCGTACTCGAACATGGTGGGCGTCATGCGCGCGGGCCGCTCGACGGCCAGCTGCTCCTCGAGCTCGTGGGTGTCGACGCCGGTCTCGAAGACCCCGAGCGCGGAGGCGATCTTGCGCTCGTTGTCCGCCCTGACGGCGGGGCGGACGGACTCCACGAGCGCCGCGGCCTCGAAGGTGGGCAGGTCGACCTCGAGCACCGGGAAGGGCGCCACCTCGAGCAGCCGCCGCACGGACGGGTTGAGCGGATACCCGCCGGTGACCACGATCGCGGAGACGCTCGGGAAGCGCGGAGGAGAGCGTGCAGGTGATGCTCGCCACGAGCACGTCGGGACGGTCGCCCGGCACGATCACGAGCGTGCCCTCCACGAGGTCCTCGATGAAGTGGTCGACGCTCATGGCGGCGATGCGCACCCCCCGCACGTCGCGCTGGAGCAGCTCCTGGCCCGCTCCCGGCAGGGGCGGCGCCGCTCCCGCCCATGACGCGTTGCGCATCTCGCCCAGCTCGAAGATCGGGCGCGCGCCGAGCGCATCGGCCACCTCCGCGACCGTCGCGTAGGCCAGCTCGGGGTGCTCGGGCAGCACGTAGACCGGCCGCTCTCCATCGTCGTCGGCGAGGCTGGCGGTGACCTCGGCCACGTGCTCGACCGGGCACGCGGTTGACCACCACGCCGAACAGCTCGCAGCCCTTCTGGCGCAGTGACTCGCGCGCGACCCGGGCGCGCCTCCACCGCCTCGCCGTGCGAGCGTCCGCTCGACCACGACCAGCACCGGGCAGCCCAGCTCGTTGGCCAGATCGGCGTTCAGCTCGAAGTCCAGCGCGGGCGACTGCCCGGCGAAGTCGGTGCCCTTCGCAGACCACCACGTCACAGCCCGCCTCGAGCTGCCGGTAGGCGGCCACCACCCGCTTCTTGACCTCGTCGGCGTCACCCCGCGCGACCGCCGCCTGGGCCTCGTCGTCGGTGAGCGCCGACATCGCCTCGGGCGCCGCGTCGAGCGCGTAGCGGGCGCGCATCAGCTCGATCTGCGGGTCGTCCTCGGGACCGGAGGCCACCACCGGACGGAAGAAGCCCACCCTGTCGGTGCGCGCCGACAGCAGCTCCATGAGGCCCAGGGCCACGACGGACTTCCCGCTCTGGGGGCCCATCGCGGTGATGTAGACGTGCTTTGTCAGGGTCTACGAGGCGGGGGCGGCGGTCGGCCGCTCCCACTTCCAGTCGAGGATCTCGGGCGGGTCGTTGCCCTCGGCCTTGACGTACGCGCGCAGCTCCTCGCGCTGGGACTTGAGCTTCTCGATCGCCTCGTTGGCCTGCCCGATCTCGCGCACCGCGAACTGCCCGGACATGGCGCCGAGCGCCTCGGCGCGCCACGACGTCCGCGCGGCTGATGGCGTCGATCGCGAGCTGGAAGCGGTCGACGCCGTTCATCGCCAGCAGCTCGAACGGGGTCGTGGTGGTGCCCTCCTCCGCGTAGCCGCGGACGCTGAAGCGCTCCTGGGCCGGGCGGCGGTGGATCAGCTGGTGAACCGCCGACGCGTAGCCGTGGAAGTTGAAGATCACCGGCTTGTCGACGGTGAACAGCGCGTTGAAGTCGCCCTCGGACATCCCGTGCGGGTGCGCCTCGGGCCGCGCCAGCGTGAACAGGTCGGTGACGCACACGAAGCGCACCTTCAGCTCCGGCGCGTGCTCGCGCAGCAGCGCCGTGGCGGCCAGCAGCTCGATCGTCGGGATCGTGCCGCAGCCGGCCAGCACGATGTCCGGGTCGTCGGGCTCGTTGCTGGCCCACTCCCAGCGTGCTCGCGCCCCTCGCCGACGTGCTCGCGCGCCTCGTCGATCGTCAGCCACTGCGGCAGCGGGTGCTTGGAGGCGATCACCAGGTTGATCGTGCGCGTGGACTTGCAGCACCTGCTCGAACGTCGCGAGCAGCGTGTTGGCGTCCGGCGGCAGGTACACCCGCGCCGTGTCCTCCTTGCGGTTGAGCATGGAGTTGATGAAGCCCGGCATCTGGTGCGAGTAGCCGTTGTGGTCCTGCCTCCAGCCCACCGAGGTGAGCAGGTAGTTGAGGCCGCCCACCGGCTCGCGCCAGGGAGCCTCCTCCTTCGACATCTTCAGGAACTTCGAGTACTGGTTGACCATCCCGTCGATGATCGGGATGAACGCCTCGTAGCAGGGGAAGACGCCGTGGCGGCCGGTGAGCACGTAGCCCTGCAGCCAGCCCTGGCAGTTGTGCTCGGAGAGCACCTCCATGACGCGGCCGTCGGGGGCGTGCCCCGTGTCGATCTTCGGGTCGAAGCGGCCACTCCCAGGCGTGGTCGGTGGCCTCGAACACCGCGCCGAGGCGGTTGGACGCCACCTCGTCGGGGCACACGATGCGGAAGTTGGCCTCGTCGGCGTTCAGCCGGAAGATGTCCGCGAAGTACTCGCCCAGCTGGCCGAGCGCGCTTCCGGTCTCCGCGCCCGGGCTCGGAGACCGTCGAGCGCGTGCTTGTCGAGCTCGGGCAGCTTGAGGTCCTTGCGCATCTTGCCGCCGTTGACGTGCGGGTTGGCGCCCATCCGCAGGTCGCCCGGTCGGGCAGCAGGCCAGGATCTCCTCCTTCGGCCCGCCCTTGTCGTCGAACAGCTCCTCCGGCTTGTAGGAGCGCAGCCACTCCTCGAGGATCTTGAGGTGCTCGGGGTCGGACTTGGCCTTCATCGCGGGCACCTGGTGGGCCTTCGACGTGCCCTCGATCTGGATGCCGTCGACCTCCTTCGGGCCCGGTCCAGCCCTTGGGCGACTTGCACGATCAGCATCGGCCAGCGCGGGCGCTCGGGGCGCTTGCCGTTGCGCGCCTCGCCCTGGAGGTCGCGGATCTCGCCGTAGGCGGTGTCGAGCGCCCCGGCCAGCTCGCCGTCGAGGTCCGTCGCCCTGCACGATCATCGGGTGCCAGCCGTAGCCCTCGAACAGCTTCGTCAGCTCCTCGTCGCTCATCGACTTGTAGATCGTCGGGTTGGCGATCTTGTAGCCGTTGAGGTGCAGCATCGGCAGCACCGCGCCGGAGGTCGCGGGGTCGAGGAACTTGTTCGAGTGCCAGGCGCCGGCGGTCGGGCCGGTCTCGGCCTCGCCGTCGCCGATGATGGCCGCCGCGATCAGGTCCGGGTTGTCGAGCACCGCGCCGAAGGCGGTGGCCAGCGCGTAGCCCAGCTCGCCGCCCTCGTGGATCGTGCCGGGCACGATCGGGGCCACGTGGCTCGGGAAGCCGCCGGGCCAGGAGAAGTCCTTGACCAGCTTGCGCCAGGCCCTCGCGGTCGCGGGTCAGGTCGCGGGTAGACGTCCTCGAGGCAGCCGTCGATCCAGAGGTTCGCGAGGTTGGCGGGCGCGCCGTGGCCCGGGCCCGGTGAGCAGCAGCATGCTCGCCTGGGTGTCGAGGATCAGCCGGTTGAGCCCCGCGTACATCAGGTTGAGGCCGGGGACCGTGCCCCAGTGGCCGAGCAGCCGGTGCTTGATGTGCTCGGGCTTGCAGCGGCTCCTCGAGCATGTGGTTGCCCTGCAGGTAGATCATCGCCGCGGCGATGTAGTTGGAGGCACGGCGATACCGCGCCAGGTCCTCGAGCGAGGTGCTGGACTGTGCCGCTTGGCGAGCTTCCACTGACGGGCCTCCGGTTATTCGCTGGATCCGCGGTTGCAGGGCGGAACCTAGCCGCGCCCCTTCGCCAATGCAACCCGCCGGGGCGGACGCCGGTTGCCGCTCAGGTCCGGCCGCGCTGGCGGGCCAGGCTCGCGGTCCCAGGAGAGCGGGCCCGCCTGGCCGGCCTCGAGGCCCTGGTCCGCCCGGATCACGTGCATCACCGCGTTGATCAGCGCCAGGTGCGTGAAGGCCTGGGGGAAGTTGCCCAGGTGCCGGCCCGAGCGCGGGTCGATCTCCTCCGCGTAGAGGCCGAGCGGGCTGGCGTAGGAGAGCAGCTTCTCGCACAGCGAGCGGGCGCGCTTGACCTCGCCGATCTCGACCAGCGCCGAGACCATCCAGAACGAGCAGATCGTGAACGTGCCCTCCTCGCCGGGGAGCCCGTCGTCGGTCTCGTCGACCTTGTAGCGCAGCACCAGGCCGTCGACGGTCAGCTCGTCGGCGATGGCCAGCACGGTCTTCTTGATGCGCTCGTCGTCGGGCGGTGAGGAAGCGCACCAGCGGCATCAGCAGCACCGAGGCGTCGAGCGCGTCGGTGTCGTAGTGCTGGCAGAACACGCCGCGGTCGTCGAGCGCGTTCTCGCAGATGTCGTCCTCGATCTCGTCGGCCGCGGACTGCCAGCGCGAGGCGCACTCGATGTCCTCGCGGATCTCGGCCAGCCGGGCGCCGCGGTCGGCCGCCACCCAGCACATCAGCTTCGAGGAGGTGAAGTGCTTGGGATCGCCGCGCACCTCCCAGATGCCGCGGTCGGGGTCGCGCCAGTTCTCGAGCGCCGACTCCACCTGCTTGACGAGGATCGGCCAGATCCGCTCCGGGCAGGTGGTCGCGCGACTTGGTGTGGAGGTAGAAGGAGTCGAGGATCGCGCCCCACACGTCGTGCTGGTCCTGGTCGTAGGCGCCGTTGCCGACCCGGACCGGCTGCGCGCCCTCGTAGCCGGACAGGTGGGCGAGCTCCTCCTCCTCGAGCTTCGCCCGGCCGTCGATGCCGTACATGATCTGGAGCTGGTTCTCCTCGGCCTCGGCGACGTCGGCGATGAAGTAGAAGAAGTCGTTGGCCTCCCAGTCGTAGCCGAGGGTGTAGAGGCCCCAGAGCATGAAGGTCGCGTCGCGGATCCAGCTGTAGCGGTAGTCCCAGTTGCGCGTGCCGCCCGGCGTCTCGGGCAGCGAGGTGGTGGCGGCGGCCAGCATCGCGCCCGTCGGCGCGTAGGAGAGGCCCTTGAGCGTGAGCGCGCTGCGCTGGAGGTAGGTGCGCCAGGGGTGGTCGGGGAACTCGCCGTGGTCGAGCCAGTGCTGCCAGTGGTGGGCGGTCCAGACGAGCCGCTCGTAGGCCTCGTCGTAGCTCTTGGGCGCGGGATGGTCCGAGAACGAGAGCGCCACGAAGGCCGTGTCGCCGTCCTTCATCAGCGTGCGCGCCGTGGCGCGCGAGCCCTCGAAGCCCACGTTCATGTCGGTGGTCAGGCCAAGCTCGACGTCGGACGCCCTCGGCGGTGGCCCGGGCCTCGTGGTAGCCCGGCCCGGTGTACTCCCAGGTGGCGGCCTGGCGGCCGTAGTCGAACACCGGCTCGCAGTCCAGCAGCACCTGCACCTCGCCGTTGACGCAGCGCACGCAGCGCAGGAGCACGTGGTCGGCGTCGTAGTCGGTGGGCGAGCGGCGGTGGGTCTCCGAGCGGTCGTCCTCGTGGTGCCAGGGGCCGATCAGCAGCACGTCGCGCACGACGATCCAGCCGCCGCGGCAGCCCCAGCTCGTCTCGAGCACCATCGTGCCGGGCAGGTAGCGGCGGTCCGCGGGCACGTCCACGTCCGCGGGCCCGACGCGGAACATGCCCGGCGTCGCGGTCGAGGATCGAGCCGAACACGCTCGGCGAGTCGAAGCGCGGCAGGCACAGCCACTCGACCGCCCCGCTCGGCGCCACCAGGGCGCAGGTCTCGCAGTCCGACAGGAAGGCGTACTGGGCGATCGGCGGGAACGGGCTCGGACCCGACGGCGTTCCCGGCCATCTGCCGGATCCTCCAGGCGCCCGAGTGGGCGGGGGTCGGGATGTTGGTCACGCGCCGCCCTCCAGCCGGCTCGCCGCCGCGGGATCGAGGGCGAGCGTGAGCTTGCCGTGGCTCGGCTGGACCAGGCTGGCCGGCGCCGCCGGGTCGGGCGTGCCGGAGAACGCGCGCGCGACGGCCTCGGCCTTGTCCTCGCCGGACACCAGGAACATCACCTCGCGCGCGTTGTTCACGACGGGCAGCGTAAGGGTTACCCGGGACACCAGCGGCGCCATGCCCGGCGTCTCGACCCCGACCGCGAGCCGCTCGCGCTCGCCCAGCGCGGCGTCGCCCGGGAACAGCGAGGCGGTGTGGGCGTCGGGACCGAGCCCGAGCAGGACCAGGTCGAGCTCGGGCACGCCGTCGCCGAAGTCCTCGCGCAGCGCGGCCTCGTACGCCGCGGCCGCCGCCTCGGGGCCGCGCTCGCCCTCGATGCGCCGCACCGGCCCGGGGCTGGCGATGCGATCGAGCAGCGCCGCCCTGGCCATCGCGTAGTTCGAGTGCTCGTGGTCGGGCCCCACGCAGCGCTCGTCGCCGAACCAGAAGGTGACGCCGCGACCAGTCGACGTCCGAGCCGGCCGCCGACTCGTAGGCGGCCTTGCGGGGTCGACCCGCCCGCGAGCGCCACGTGGCCCCCGCGCTCGGCGGCCTCGACCAGACGCTCCGCGGCCACGGCGGCCGGATCCTCGACCACCAGCCGCTCGGTCATTCGAGCATCGCCTGCGCCGCGGACAGGGCGGGGCCGTAGGCCTTGTCGCGCAGGAGGGCCTGGCGGATGCCCTCGCCGAGGATGCCCGCCTCGCCCCGCGAGGCGCCCATCACCGTCCACTCGAGCTCGCGCCCGTCGCGCAGGCGCCGCCGCGCCGTGCAGGCCGCCGGCGCCGCGGTCGAGCGAGACGGACACGTCCGACGCCGTCTCGATCGCCACCCCGGCCAGGCCCGGCGCGCTCATCGACTCGTCGGGCTCGAGGCGCATCTTCACGTCCTGGCGGCGGGCGTGCGCCGTGCCGTGCATGGCGCCGCCCTGGCTCACCATCGAACCCGGCTCCCAGCCCAGGCGCGTGCCGAGCCAGCCGAGGAAGAGCAGGCCCGCGGCCAGCGAGTCCGGCCGGTGCTTGACCGTGACCGAGCTGATCTTGCGCGAGCTCGCCGCGCCACTGCATCGGGTCGAAGGCGAAGGCCACCCGCTCGCGCCACGGCGTCGAGCGCAGCCAGGCGAGGTCCACCACGTAGGTCTTCTCGGCCAGATGCAGCGCGCGCTGGACGGCGCCCGCCGGGTCGGGCTCGTTGACGGAGTCGATGAGCACGATCTGAGCCAGGTCGAGCACGGCGTCGACGGCCTCCGGGTGGCCGTGGGGCGACCACACGAGCGTCGGCAGGTCGGTGACCACGAGCGGGTCCACGATGGTCTCGAGGTGCTCGAGGTGGTGCGGGCCGACGTCGAGCTGCACCTGCTCGTGCAGCACGCTGACGTCGTCCGGGCCCGTGGCGCGCTGGCCCTCGGTGGTGCACCAGGCGTCGATCGTCTCGCGGCCCTCCTCGACGCAGCAGAGGATCGTGCGCGACGCGTGGTAGCGCCCCACCTGGTCGAGGCGGTTCTGGATCTCGCCGCGCCACTCGCGGTCGGCCACCACCACCAGGTTGAGCACGCGCGCCGGAACGTAGGCCTCGCTGCGGGCGTGGCGCTCCTTGAGCAGGTCGCGCAGGGCGGCCTCGATCTCCGCCGGGGTGGTGTCCTGCCCCGCCCAGACGCTGCCGCTCATCTGCATGGCGAGCCCTCCCCGGATTCCCCGCGCCCGGTCAGATCGCTCTCCAGCTGTGGCCGTCCTCGAGGATCGAGTCGGCCTCGTCGGGCCCGGCGGACCCGGCGGCGTACTTGGGGATCGGGCCCGGCTGGTCCGCCCACGCCTCGAGGATCGGGTCCACGATCGTCCACTGCGCCTCCACCTCGTCGTCGCGGGTGAACAGCGTGGCGTCGCCGCGCATGGCGTCCATGATCAGCCGCTCGTAGGCCTCGGGGGACTCCGACATGAACGCGGTGCCGTACAGGAACTGCATGTTCACCGGCCGGATGCGCATCCGCGTGCCCGGGATCTTCGCCCCGATGGAGATCGAGACGCCCTCGTTCGGCTGCATCGTGAGCACGATCTGGTTGGGCTGCACGCCCACCGACCCCTCCTGCCCGAAGGCCAGGTGGGGCACCGGCTTGAGCGAGACGGCGATCTCCGTGACCTTGCGGGCCAGGCGCTTGCCGGCCCGGAGGTAGATCGGGACCCCCGCCCAGCGCCAGTTGTCCACGTCGAGGCGCAGCGCGGCGTAGGTCTCCGTGCTGGAGTCCTCGGGCACGTCCTCCTCCTCGAGGTAGCCCTTGACCTCCTCCCCCGCGGCGACCCCGGCCTCGTACTGGGCGCGGACCGCCATCTTCTCGACCTGCTCGGGCGTCGGCGGGTCGATGGCGTGCAGCACCTTGACCTTCTCGTCGCGCACCGCGTCGGCCGAGAAGGACACCGGGGGCTCCATGCACAGCAGGGTGAGCAGCTGGAGCATGTGGTTCTGGACCAGGTCCCGCAGCGCCCCCGACTTGTCGTAGTAGCCGGCGCGCGTGCCGATGCCGATGTCCTCGGCCGCGGTGATCTGCACGTAGTCGATGTAGTTGCGGTTCCAGATCGGCTCGAACAGGCCGTTCGCGAACCGGAACGCCAGCACGTTCTGGACCGTCTCCTTGCCGAGGTAGTGGTCGATCCGGAACACCTGGTCCTCGTCGAGCACGTCCAGCACCGCGGCGTTGAGCTCCTTCGCCTCGCTTCAGGTTGGTGCCGATCGGCTTCTCGATCACCACCCGCACGTCCGAGCCCTCGTGGTGGTCGAGCCCGTGCTCGCCGAGCTGCTCCACGATCACGGGGAAGAACGACGGCGCGGTCGACAGGTAGTAGGCGCGGTTGAAGTCGATCCCCGCCTCCTCGTCGAGCTCCTTCGTGATCTTGTCGAGCTGCTCGTAGACCTCGGGGTCGTCGAACGACCCGGTCACGTAGCGCGCGCCCTCGAGCAGGGCCGACAGCACCTTGTCGTCCACCTTGCGCCGCGAGAACTCCTCGATCGACTCCTTCGCGACGTCGCGGAACTCGTCGTCGGACATCTCGCCGCGCGAGGATCCGATCAGGTTGAAGCGCTCGGGCAGCGCGCCCTCGTGCGCGAGGTTGTAGAGCGCGGGGAGCAGCTTGCGCTTCGAGAGGTCCCCGGTGGCGCCGAAGATCGTGAGGATCGTCGGATGGACCGGCAGCCGCTCGAGACCCTCCGCCAGCGGGTTCTCCTGGTCGGACTCCTCCACCTTGGAGGGCGCCGTGGCCATCAGGCGGACTCCGCTTCCTCGGCGCGGGTCTGCATCGAGTGCCCGCCGAACTGGTTGCGCAGCGCGGACAGCACGCGTCCCGTGTAGTCGCCGTTGCCGCGTGTGTAGAAGCGGGCGTACAGGGCGGCGGTGATCACGGGCGTCGGCACGTCGCGGTCCATCGCGTCCTCGATCGTCCAGCGGCCCTCACCCGAGTCCGCGGTGTGCGCGGTGAGGTTGCCGAGGTCGTTGCCCTCCTTCTCGAAGGCGATCGCGGCCAGCTCGCAGAGCCACGAGCGCACCACCGACCCCTGCATCCAGAGGTGCGCGACCTTGGCGTTGTCGATCTCGAACTCCGACTTGTCGAAGAGGTCGAAGCCCTCGGCGTAGGCCTGCATCAGCCCGTACTCCACGCCGTTGTGGACCATCTTCACGTAGTGGCCGGCGCCCGAGTCGCCGAAGTGCGCCCAGCCCGGGGCCGTGCTCCTCGGTCTCCGGCGGGGCGAGCACGTCGAGGATCGGAGCGAGCCGCTCCACCGCCTCGTCGGGCCCGCCGACCATCATGCAGTAGCCCACGTCGATCCCCCAGACGCCGCCGCTGGTGCCCACGTCGACGTAGTTGATCCCCTTTCCGGACAGGGCCTCCGGCGCGCGTCTTGTCGTCGACCCACTTCGAGTTGCCGCCGTCGACGATCGTGTCGCCCTCGTCGAGCAGGCCGGCCAGCGTGTCGACGGTCTCCTGGGTCGCATCGCCCGCGGGCACCATGATCCACACCGTGCGGGGCGCCTCGAGCTTGCCCACGAGGTCCTCCAGCCCGCTCGAGCCCGTGGCGCCGTGCCCCTCGGCCTGTTTGACCGCGTCCTCGGAGAAGTCGAAGGCGACCACCTCGTGGTCCGAGTCGCGGTGGATGCGATGGACCATGTTCCCGCCCATCTTCCCGAGGCCTACGAAGCCCAGCTGCATCAGCTCTCCTCCTCTGGGGCTCCGCCCCGACGTGTGCGGCCCATTCTCTCCGGGCTCGCCCGGAGGTGCAAGCTCACTTGCCAAACGCGTTGTCTACCCTCGAGCGCGATGAAGCGGCGAACGCTGGCCGACCCGGCGGTGGTCGAGCAATACATCCGCGGCGGGGTCATGCCCCGCTTCATGCAGCGGCTGCGCGAGATCGACGACGAGCTCACGATCCACCGCTCGCGCCTGGGCGTTCGCCTACTCGGAGATGCGCCGCGGCGACGGCGACGACCCGGCCGCCTTCGGCGAGCGCTGGCGCCGGCTCGCCCACTCGTGGAGCTTCGATCGCGTGAACGAGCTGATCCACCAGCACAACGAGTACTACCCGATCGAGCGCGACCTGCCGGTCGACCCGCGCACCGGCGACTACGTGACGGTCACCGGCCGGCCCTACCGGCGCGAGCCGGTGGGGCCCGAGTGGATCCTGGAGCGCTTCCCGGCGCCAGCCCGAGGCCAGCGGCTACCCGCCGCGTATGGTGGCTGCGGAACGCGGCCGCAGTCCGAAATCGGTCGGCGAATCCAGGAGCGGCGGATCCGTCTCCGGCGAGCAGCAGCGACTAGCGAGCCTTCGAGCGCGGAGCCCGCCGGCTCAAACCCCGGGGCGCACGCCACATAGCGCTGTCCCGTCAACCACCCGAACGGTCTCCTTGAGGCGGAAGTCGCGCACCATGACCGCTCCGCCGCTTGACGTTGACGATCGAGGTGTCGCAGCGATCGGCGGTGCTCCAGATGGTGCCACGGGCGGTTGCGGAGCCGTGTTTGGCGCTGCGTCTTGAAGCGCCCCCGCGTGCGCCCTCCAGCGGTTGACGATCCTGCGGCGGGATGCCGTGGCGAGCGAGCGCTTGCCGCGCCCGGCCCCGCGACATGCAGCACGGTCGCCTCGCGTGAGGCGCAGCTCGGTGAGTCCCTTGGAACGCGGATTGCGCGACTGCAGCACCTGGAAGACGCCGTGCGGCGAACCTGCCCGACTGGACCTCGCCCGGTGAGCCGCGGGCGCTCGTCAGGCGGACCGTCCCGCGACGGGTGTCGAGGAACGAGCGGACCGGGATCTGACGCGCAGCGTTGAGCGGGACGAAGCGCCTGCCCTTGAGCCCCGGCACCGAGGCGCCACGCGCGGCGCGGCGGAAGGCAGCGACAGCAACACTCTGCCGGAGACGCGCTCTACGTTCACGTTCCTGCCGAGCACGGGCGGCGGGAGGGTCCGAGGAGGCGTCAGCGGCGAGGACGTCGGCGTGGTGATGTCGAGCGCCCATCCGCTCGCGACGCTGCCGGTCCCGCCGGGTCTGTCGTCGGTGACGTAGAGGGTCCAGCGTCCGTTGGGGTTGGTGCCGCGGAATCGTCGACAGCGCGAGGCCACCGTCAGCGCCGCCCGGCTTCGGCGGCGCCGGCGGCGGGAACTCGTCGATCGTCTCTTCGCCGAGCCCGCCAAAATGGTCGGTTGGCTTGTAGGACGTCGCGCCCAGGGTCGCCGTGTCCGGGGCCCTGCCCGGCGCGGCATCGTCGAACGTGAGCGTGAGGTCGTTGACCGGCGGAGCTCCGCGCCGGCGTCGGAGAGCAGGACGACGTTCTGGCCGCGCGGGCCGACGAGCATCATGTCCAGGTCGTCGGGATTGGGATGGGTGATGTCCCTCAACGTGACGGTGACGCGCGACACCGTGGCGCTGAACTCCGACACCGTGATCGACGAGGGGTAGGGGCTGGCCAGGCCGCGCGTGTGAGGCGGCGCACCCGTTCCATCGGCGATCGGGATCGCGGCCGGGCTCGCGAAGGACGCCGAGTGGGCCGGGGAGGCCGGAGTCAAGGCGATCACGATGACCGCCGCGCACAGGGCACGCGACAGGTGCCGTCGAGGCGATGCGTTAGGCGCACGATCTGCCATGCGAGCCCCTCTCCGGCTACGACACCCTGACGTCAGCTCCAACCTCGTACATCTCGACCGAGGTGCGCTTGCCCATGCTCCCGGCCGGAGGGCTCATCTCGTTCAGGACCTCGTCGCCCTTGCGCATGTCCTCCTCGGTCTCGAAGAAGCCGATTCCCATGCCGCGCCCGTTGTCGGGATCGATCAGCAGCATGTAGCCCGTGGACGGGACCCCCTCGGGCGGCCCGGACTCCGCTCGGGCGGTTATCTCCCGGACGTTCTCGCGGATGGCGTCGGCCTCGCCGCCTTCGAACCTGGCTACGCGCGCATACATGGCAACTCCTTCCGCGGGTGTGCGATCGACCGTACCCGATCGAGACCACGGCGCGAGGGCCTCAGACCATCCCGCGCACCCGCTCCGTGAGCTCGCGCAGCGCCGCCGCCGGGTCGTCGCCCTCGAGGCGGACCCGCTCGGCCGGCAGGCCGTGGTCTCGCAGCGTGAGGATGTCGCCGGTGGCCTGAGCGTTCTTCAGCTCGCCGAAGGTGTAGTCGGCGTCGGGGACCGTCACGTCGTCCGCGCCGTCGTGCACCAGCTGCAGGAAGAGCCCCGTGTCCGGCCCGCCCTTGTGGAGCTGGCCCGTGGAGTGCAGGAAGCGCGGGCCGTACCCGAACGTCGTGGTGGCCTTCGTGGCGTCGCGGATCGCCGCGCGCAGCTCCGCCACGGCCTCGTCGAACTCGGCGGAGGGCTGCACGTAGCCCATGATCGCCACGTAGTGCGGCGGCGAGGCCTGGCCCAGCAGCGCGGCCAGCGCGGAGTCGTCGGCCTCCTCCACCGAGGGCGGCTCGGAGGCTTCGAGCACCTTGGCCGTGTTGTCCTTGGCCTCCTGCACGTTGGGCTGGTCGAACGGGTTGATGCCGAGGACCCAACCCGCCACCGCGGTCGCGAACTCCGCGAAGAAGAACACGCGACCGAGGTCGTCCGCCCCGCGGACCGACAGGGTGATCACGGGCTGGCCGGCCTTGCGCAGCTCCTCCATCTTGGCCTCGGTGTCCTCGTCGGGCTCGTCGGCGTTCTTGAGGTAGGCGAAGACGCGGTCGTCGCCGTAGGAGCCGGGAGGGCCCACCGGCTCGTCGGCCACGGGGAGGATGCCCTTGCCCTCCTTGCCCGTGGACTCCGCGATCAGCTGCTCGACCCAGAGCCCGAAGCTCGCGACGGGCTCGTCCACCACGAAGGTGAGCTTGTCGCGCCCCTGCAGCGCGGCCTCCCCCATGGTCAGCCCCATCCACAGCCCCGAGTTGGCCGAGCTGGAGTCGAAGTGGTTGCAGTTGGCCTCGGCCTCCTGGGCCGACGAGAGCAGGTGCTTGACGTCCACCCCCATCAGCGCCGCGGGCACGAGCCCGAAGTAGGACAGGACCGAGTAGCGCCCTCCGATGTTCGGGTCGTTCTCGAACACCCGGCGGAACCCCTTCTCCTCGCCGATGTCCGCCAGCCCCGAGCCGGGGTCGGTCACGGCCACGAACTGGTCGCCGTTGCCGCCGGTCTTCTCGAGGAAGTGCTTCATGTGCGACAGCGTCTCGACGGTGCCGCCCGACTTCGACGAGACCACGAAGATGGTCTTGTCGAGCGGCAGCGCCTTCTCCAGGGCCGCGACCGCGCCGGGGTCGGTGGAGTCGAGCACGTGCAGCTCGAGGCCGCCGGCGGAATCGCCGTAGCTCTGGCGGATCACCTCGGGCCCGAGGCTCGAGCCGCCCATCCCCAGCAGGGCGGCGTGGGTGAAGCCGTCCTCGCGCGCCTGGGCCGCGAACTCCTGGAGGTCGTCCGCGCCCTCGAGCATGGACTCGGTGATCGTGAGCCAGCCGAGACGGTTGGAGATCTCGTCGACCCCGGGCCCGCCCCACAGCGTCTCGTCCTTGCTCCAGATCCGCCGGGCGACGCCCTCGGACACCGCGGTCTCCACCCGCTTGGCGAGGATCGGCTCCAACTCGTCGGGGATCGAGGAGTCGATGGTGGACGGCCGGCCGGTGACCGCCGCCTCCTTGCTCGACTCCACGCCGGCGATCAGCGCGTCGAACGGCTCCACGAACTTGTCGACGGCCTCGGTGAGCAGCTGCTTGGTCACGTCGGCCATGTCGATCCCCGCCTCGGCCAGCGCCTCCAGCGTCTCGGTGGGGTCCTGATCGGCGGTCGCACCGCCGCTGACGTCGGCGGACTCGGCCGCGGCGAGCAGGGTGGCCATCGGCATCGTGTTCACGGTCTCGGGCGCGACCAGGCCGTCCACGTACTTCGTCTCGGAGTACTTGGGGTCCTTGACGCCGGTCGAGGCCCACAGCGGGCGCTGCACGAACGCCCCCGCCTCGCGCAGCTTGGCGAAGCGCTCGCCGTGGAAGATGTTCTTGAAGCTCTGGTAGGCCGCCTGGGCGTTGGCGATCGCGGCCTTGCCCTTGAGGTCCTCCCGGCCGAGCTTGTCCAGGCGCTTGTCCACCTCGGAGTCCACGCGCGAGACGAAGAAGCTCGCGACGGAGTGCACGTCGAGCGACTCGCCCGCCTCGTGGCGGCGCTCCATCCCCCTGATGTAGGCCTCGGCCACGGCCTCGTAGGACTCGATCGAGAAGAGCAGCGTCACGTTCACGTTGATGCCGTCGGCGATGGCGTCCTCGATCGCCGACACGCCCTCCTCGGTGCCCGGGATCTTGATCAGCACGTTCGGGCGGTCCACGCGCTTCCACAGGTCGCGGGCCTGCTCGAGCGTCTTCTCGGTGTCGAACGCCAGCGACGGCTCGACCTCGAGCGAGACGAAGCCGTCGGCGTGGTCGTTGTCCTCCCACACGGGGCGCATCACGTCGCAGCCCATCTGCACGTCCTTGATGGCCAGGTTGAGGTAGATCTCGACCGCGTCCAGGCCCTCGCCGGCCAGCTTCTCGATGTCGTCGTCGTAGTCCTCGGAGCCGAGGATGGCCTTCTCGAAGATCGCCGGGTTGGAGGTCACGCCGTGCAGCGAGTTCTCGTCCACGAGGCGCTGAAGCTCGCCGCCCTCGATGAGGGAGCGGCGGATCTGGTCGAGCCAGACGCTGACGCCCGCCTCGGTCAGCGCGGCGAGGCGCTCGTTCACTTGCGGTGCGGTGGTTGCCATGGGTGTCTCTCCTCTCTAGGCCTTGGACGCCAGGCGGTCGAGGACCCTGCGTCCCTCTTTGGCCACGTTCTCTGGGGTGAAGCCGAAGTGCTCATACAGCGCGGGCTGTGGGCCCGAGGCCCCGAAGCCGTGCATGCCGATCGAGAAGCCGTCCTCGCGTGACCCAGCGGTCCCAGCCGAGGGTGGCCGCGGCCTCCACCGAGACGCGCGCGCGGCAGGCCGGGGGCAGCACGGTGTCGCGGTAGCGCTCGTCCTGCTCGGCGAAGCGGTCGAAGCAGGGCATGCTCACCACCCGGGTGGCGATGCCCTCGCCCTCCAGCGCCTCGGCCGCCTCGACGCAGATGGCCACCTCCGAGCCGGTGCCGATCAGGATCACCTCGGGGCCCGTGGTCTTGCCGGCCTCGCGCAGGACGTAGGCGCCGCGGCTGATCGCGTCCTCGGGGATCGAGTCGGGGTCGAGGATCGGCAGGTTCTGGCGGCTGAGCACCAGCGCGCACGGGCCGTCGGTCTGCTCGAGGGCGAACTGCCACGCCAGCGCGGTCTCGTTGGCGTCCGCCGGGGCGCACCACGTTCACGTTCGGCGTGGCGCGCAGCGCCGCGAGCTGCTCGACCGGCTGATGGGTCGGGCCGTCCTCGCCCAGGCCGATCGAGTCGTGGGTGTAGACGTGGATCACGCCGAGGCCCATCAGCGCGGCCAGCCGCACCGAGGGCTTGTTGTAGTCCACGAAGTTGAAGAAGGTGGAGCCGAAGGCGCGCAGCGCCGTGCAGGTTCAGCCCGTTCACGATCGCCGCCATGCCGTGCTCGCGCACGCCGTAGTGCACGTTTCGCCCCGAGTAGTCGTCGCGGGTCACCGACCCGCCGTCCTCGATCTCGGTGTTGGTGGAGGGCTCGAGGTCGGCCGAGCCGCTCACGAGGTTCGGCACCTTTTCCGCGGCCCACTGGATCACCTGCTCGGAGGCCTTGCGGGTGGCGATGTCCTTGTCGGCGGGGTCGAAGCGCGGGCAGGTCCTCACGCCAGCCCTGCGGCAGCCTGCCCTCCATCACGAGCGAGAGCTCGTCCCAGAGGTCCGGGTTGGCGGCCCGGTAGTCCTCGGCGCGGGTGTTCCACTCGGCCTCGGCCTCCTCGCCCGCGCTCGATCGTCTCCCCGAAGTGCTCGCGGACCTCGTCGGGCACGAGGAAGTGGGCGTCGGGATCCCACCCGTAGGCCTCCTTGGTCAGGCGCACCTCGTCCTCGCCGAGCGGCGAGCCGTGGGCCTTCTGGGAGTCCTGCTTGTTCGGCGAGCCGAAGCCGATGTGGGTCTGGAGGATGATGAGCGAGGGCTTGCCCTCCTCGGCCTTGGCCTTGTCGATGGCCGCCTCGATCCGGTCCAGCTCGATCTTCTCGCCGAGGTCCTGCACGTGCCAGCCGTAGGCCTCGAAGCGCTTGCCCACGTCCTCGGAGAAGCCCATGCTCGTGGGCCCCGCCAGCTGGATCTGGTTCGAGTCGTAGAAGGCCACCAGCCGCCCGAGGCCCAGGTGGCCGGCCAGCGAGCACGCCTCGGACGGCCACGCCCTCCTGCATGTCGCCGTCGGAGGCGATCGTGAAGGTGTGGTGGTCGATGATCTCGTGGCCGTCGGGTTGTAGCGCGCGGCCAGCATCCGCTCGGCCAGCGCGAAGCCCACCGCGTTGGAGATCCCCTGCCCGAGCGGCCCGGTGGTGACCTCCACGCCCGGCGTGCCCTCGGCCTCGTACTCCGGGTGGCCCGCCGTCGGGCTCAGGAGCTGGCGGAAGTTCATGAGGTCGTCCATCGAGACCCCGTAGCCGCTCAGGTGCAGGATCGAGTAGAGGAGCATCGACGCGTGCCCGGCGGAGAGCACGAAGCGGTCGCGGTCGAACCAGTGCGGGTTCGCCGGGTTGTGCTTCATCGTGCGCGTGTAGAGCTGATAGGCCACGGGCGCCAGGGCCATCGGCGCGCCCGGGTGTCCCGAGTTGGCCTTCTCCACGCCGTCGATCGACAGCGTGCGGATGGTGTTGATGCACAGCTCGTCGAGCGTCTTCTGGTCCGTCGCCGTCGTCATCCAGCTCCCTCGTTCAGGTCTCCCGGGCTTTCGGCAGTATCGCTTCTCTCCAGCTCCTGCGCGGCGAGCACGCCCGCGCCGATCACGCCGGCGTCCGCGCCGCCACGGGCCAGGCCCAGAGACGTTCGTTCCCAGAGGGCGGGCAGCGTATTCCTGGCGGCCTCGCGGCGGGCGGCGTCGAGGAACAGGTCCGCGGCGCGCGAGAGCCCGCCGCCGATGACCACGTGCTCGGGCTGGAAGGTGTTCACCACGGACGCGATGCCGAGCCCGAGCCACCTGCCGTGGCGCTCGAACACGCCCAGCGCCTCGGAGTCGCCGTCCTGCGCGGCGGCCACGGCGTCGCGGCCGGACACGCGGCCGTCCTCGGCGAGCTTTCGCCCCAGCGCCCCGGCGGGGTTGCGCTCCGCGGCCGCGGTGGCGGCGCGCTCGAGGCCGGTGCCGCTGCATATCCACTCCAGCGAGCCGGGCCGGGGGAAGCCCTCGTCCTCGGACGCCAGCGCGGTCTCGCCGTCCACGATCACGTGGCCGAGCTCGGCGCCCAGGCCGTCGTGGCCCCGCTCGATCATCCCGTCGATGACGATTCCCCCGCCCACCCCGGTGCCGAGGGTGAGCATCACCAGGTGCTCGGCGGGCGGGTCGGGCACGAGCTGGGCCTCGGCGAGCGCGGCGCAGTTGGCGTCGTTGTCCACGTACACGGGCACACCCAACCTGCTTCCCAGCTCCTCCCGGAGCGGAACCCCCTCCAGCGGGATGTTCACGCTGGCGAGGATCGTGCCGGTGGCGTACTCGATCTGGGAGGGCATGCCGACGCCGACCGCGTCAGGCGCGCCGGACGCCTTCGCGACCTCCTCCACCGCGGCCACGACCCCGGCGATCACCGCGTCGGAGCTGGTCACGTCGGTGGGGTGCTCGACGGCGTGGCGCGCCGCCGCGCCCTCGATGACGGCAGCCGCGACCTTCGTTCCCCCCACGTCCACGCCGATGATCGCGCCCACGGTGCATTCTTAGCGCAGTTGGGTCTCCAGCTCCGTGAGGCAGTTCAGGAAGATCTCCGAGAAGGTCGGGAAGGGCTGGATGGTGTCGATCACCACGTCGAGCGGCACCCGCGCCCTCACGGCCAGCGTGGCCTGCTGGAGCCATTCGCCGGCGTCGGGCCCGAGCGCGTGCGCCCCGGTGATCCGCTCGCCGTCGGAGACCAGCGTGAGGAAGCCGTTCTGCTCGGCGTAGTCGCGCGTGTAGGTGGAGGTGCGCGGCACGCCGGAGATCGGCGCCGTGGCGCTGAAGGCGCCCTCGGCCTCGCCGACCGACGCGGCCTGGGGGTCGGTG
The DNA here is from genome assembly GCA_963731645.1 of uncultured Thermoleophilaceae bacterium. Lineage (GTDB taxonomy): Bacteria > Actinomycetota > Thermoleophilia > Solirubrobacterales > Thermoleophilaceae > JAAYBF01. The sequence goes on from CAVSWF010000011.1 coordinate 133,870, forward strand.
AACACCACCCGCGGCACGGCGGTGTAGTCGGCCTCCCGCGGCCTTCCGAGGATGTTGTCCGCGGCGACGCGGCCCTGGTACTTCCCGACGTAGGTCAGCGGCCACACGCCGGTCGCGTCCCCGATCGCCCACACGTTGTCGCCGGCGCCCATCCGGGCGTCGACCTCGATGCCGCCCTTCGGACCGGGCTCGAGCCCGATCGTGTCGAGCCCGATCCCCTCCACCCGCGGCCTGCGCCCGGTGGCCACCAGCAGCTTGTCGCCCCGCAGCTCGGTTCCGTCCTCGAGCACGAGCACGTACTCGCTGCCCCCAAAGCTGACCCCGGAGGCGTGCCCGCCGAAGTGAAGCTCGATGCCCTCCTTCGCGAGCGCCTCACCCAGTGCCCGGCCGAGCGGCGCCGGCTCGCGCGCGAGGACCCGGTCGGCCCCCTCCACCAGCGCCACCGAGGCGCCCATGCGGCTCACGGCCTGCGCCATCTCGACCCCGACGGGCCCGCCGCCCAGCACCAGCAGGCGGCGAGGAACCTCCTTCAGCCCGGTCACCTCGCGGTTGGTCCAGACGCCCTCCAGGCCGGCCAGCCCCTCGATCGGCGGGAACACGGGCTCGGAGCCCGTGGCGATGACGATGTGCTCGGTGGCGTGCTCGCGGGTCCCCACCGTCACGCGGCCCGGCCCGGCGATCGCCGCCGCGCCCCTCAGCACCGAGATCCCCGACTTCTCGAGCCAGCCGGCCTTGGCCGTGTCGTCGTAGTCCGAGACCTCGAAGTCGCGCCACTCGAGCAGAGCGTCGACGTCCAGGTCGCCGGTCACGGCCTCGCGGGCGCCGGGCGCCCCGCGCGCCGCGGCCAGGGCCTCGCCGGGGCGAAGCAGCGTCTTCGACGGCATGCACGCCCAGTAGTCGCATTCACCGCCCACGAGCTCGCCCTCGGCGATGGCCACCCTCAGCCCGCCGCCCGCGAGCCGGCCTGCGCAGTGCTGGCCCGCGGGGCCGGCGCCGAGGACGATCACATCGAAGTTGCCGGCCTCCATGGAGACCTCCTTCCGGTCGCGCGTGGGCTGCCAGGGCGACACTAAACGCGCATCTGGCAGAATGCCCGCCCGTGGACCGCCGCCTCGCCAGCCGCAACATCCGCACGGCTCTGATCGCGGGCGTCCTCTGCTTCCTGGTGTTCGCAGCGTCCTTCCTCGTGGCCTTCGTCTACTGATGGCCGACGACGCGGGCCGCGCGGCGGAAGGGGGCGAGGTCGTTCCGGCCGCCGGCGAGGCCATCCACCTGCCGGATCCCTCGTATCTGCCGGTCCTCGTGGCCGCCGGAATCACGATCGCGGTGGTGGGCGTGGTGGTCAACTGGGTGGTCTTCGGCCTCGGGGTGCTGATCACGGTCATCGCCATCGCGCGCTGGATCGGGCAGACCCGCACCGAGATCGCGGAGCTTCCGCTAGAGCACGAGCACTAGCGAGCGGGCGCCGCATGGGCGACTTCGCGCGGGACACCGCCGTCGTGTCCGGGGGCTCGGGCGCCTACTCGTGCGCGATCCATCCCGACTGGTGGGTGGTGGCCGGCCCCAACGGCGGCTACATCGCCGCCCTGATCGTCCGGGCGCTCGACTCGGAGCTCGGCGCCGAGCCCCGGCGACCGCTGCGCTCGCTCGCCCTCCACTATCTCCGCGCCCCCCGGGAGGGCCCCGCGACGATCTCCGTCGAGGTCGAGCGGGCGGGGCGCTCGGTGAGCTTCGTGAGCGCGCGCCTCGAGCAGTCCGACCGGTTGTGCGTCCTCGCCCGGGCCGTGCTCGCCCTCGACCGCGAGGGCTTCGAGCTGCCGGCGCAGCCCGCGCCCCGGGTACCCGAGCCCGACGAGCTGGAGCCGCTGCCCGACCGCCCCGACTCGCCCCCCTTCGCCCGCCAGTTCGACTACCTGCCCGCGATCGGGGCGCCGCCCTTCGCCGGTGCGGACGAGGCGCTGACCGGCGGCTGGATCCGCCTCCGCGAAGCGCGGCCACCCGCTCGACGCCGCGCTGCTGGCCACCCTGTGCGACTGCTGGTACCCGGCGGTGTTCGCCACGACGCGGGCGCCGCTGGCCATTCCCACGCTCGACCTCACGGTGCATCTGCGCGCCCCGCTCCCCCGGCCCGACGAGTGGGTCCTGGGCGTCTACCGCACGCTCGCCGCGCGCGACGGCACGCTGGACGAGGACGCCACACTCTGGTCGCGCGACGGCGAGCTGCTCGCCCAGTCGCGCCAGCTCGCGCTTGCTCTCTCAGCGAGAGGCGCGCAGCCCGATCGGTGATCGGGCGAGCACCGAACGAGGCTCTCAGCTAGGCCGACTGGCGCGGCATGTCCGACGTGGCGCCGTCGGTCACCCAGCAGCGCACGACGTCGCGAATCGAGAGCACGCCCACGGTGTCCCCACCGTCCACCACGATCAGGTGGCGGAACTTGCCCCTCACCATCGCCTCCGCGGCTCGCTCGAGCGACCAGCCCGGCTCCGCGAACGTGAGCTTGGCCGAGAGGTGGTCGGCCACGCGCTCGCTCTCGGGGTCCTCGCCTGCTCCGAGCGAATGCAGGATGTCGCGCTCGGTGACGATCCCCGGACCGGGCTGGTCGGGATCTATCACCACCGCGGCTCCCACTCCCCGCTCGGACATGGCCTTGGCAGCGTCGCGCAGCGAGTGGCTCGGCCCCACGGTCAGCACCGAATCGCTCATGCCGTCCCGTACCTGCATCTCACCTCCAAGTATTCGTGCGGATCGTTGCGATCCTATCCCGGAATGATCTTTAGAAACCACCGGGCATCCAAATCGGCCGCTCGTGCGTAGGCACTGAGATGCGCGGAGAAGCCAAGCGTCCCGCCACGGTCCAGCGCCGTCGCGCGCTGTTCCTCGATGCAGTGCGGATCATCGACACCGAGTTCGCCGAGAAGCTCGCGCTGGACGATGTGGCTCGCCGGGTGGCCACCTCGCGGCGCCAGCTCCAGCGGGCCTTCGCCGAGGCGGGCGAGACCAGCTTCCGCTCATACCTGCAGCGCGTGCGCATGGCGCGGGCGGCCGAACTGCTGCGCGAGGGCACCGTCCCGGTGAACCAGGTGGCCACCGCGGTCGGCTACCGCCAGCCGGCCCAGTTCGCGAAGGCCTTCCGCCGCCACCACGGGGCGCCGCCGTCGAGCTTTCGCGGCACGGGCCGCGAGCCGCTCGCCGCCTGACCGATAACGCTGCGGTGCTCGCCCGATCGACGATCGGGCTGCGCCTCGCCCGCGTCGCCTTCGTCGGCTCGGTCCCATAGACTCGCGCGCCGTGAACAGGGAAAGTAAGGCGATGACGCACGCGGCCGGTCGCAGCTGATGCGCTTTCTGAGGCAGGGCCATCCGCTGGTCAAGATGGCTGTCTTCAGCCTCGTGGCGGCGATCGTGGGAACGATCATCTCGCTCTGGATCGATTGGTTCCCCGTCCAGGCCTCATCGGCCGCGGACGACATCGATCTCCTCTACGACGTCCTGCTGATCGCCTCGGTGCCCGTCTTCGTGCTGGTCATGGCGGTCGCCATCTACTCGGTCACCGCCTTCCGGGCCAAGCCCGGCGACCTCTCCGACGGCGCGCCGATCCACGGGAACACCAAGCTCGAGATCATCTGGGTCACGATCCCCTTCATCATGGTCACGGCGCTCGCCGTGTACGGGTGGGTCGTGCTCGAGGACATCGAGGCCAAGCAGGCCGATTCGCTGATCGTGGACGTCCGCGGCCGGCAGTTCACCTGGGACTTCACCTACCCCGAGGAGGGCGGGGTGAAGTCGAACACGCTCATGCTCCCCCAGGGCCGCGACGTCGAGTTCCGGGTGCGCACCGACGACGTGCTGCACGACTTCTGGGTGCCCGAGTTCCGCCTGAAGACCGACGCCGTGCCGGGCCTGACGACCAAGGTCCGGCTCAAGCCCACGCGCGTGGATGACTACGAGGTGGTGTGCGCGGAGCTGTGCGGCATCGGGCACTCGACCATGCGCCAGAAGGTGAGCGTGGTGCCCGAGGGCGAGTTCGACGCCTGGCTCGAGAAGGAGAAGGGCTCGGAGGCCGACGGCGGAGCGGGGGCGGCCGGCGGGGACATGACCGCGGCCGGCCGGACGCTCTTCCGCGACACGGGCTGCACGGCGTGTCACACGCTCTCCGACGCGGAGTCCTCGGGCTCGCTCGGCCCGTCGCTCGACAACATGGCCGCCGACGCCGCGAAGTACGGCAAGCGCAAGGGCCAGTCGCCCGAGGAATACGTGAAGACCTCGATCGAGACCCCCAACGACTTCCTGGTGCCCAACTTCGAGGCGGACATCATGCCCGGCGGCTACAAGGAGCTCGCTCTCCTCGGAGGAGATCGACACGCTCGTCAAGTACCTTCTCGCCGTGGGCGGAGGCAAGAAGTAATGGCACTGAGAGCGAAGCTCGCCGGCCCCGGCTGGTACCGCGCCGCGATCTCGCCAGCCGATCGGATTCCTCTTCGCGCTCGGCCTGGTGGCCGCCGTGCGCGCGCTCTACGGCTACGACCCGGTGCTCGACTGGACGGCGATCACCACGGTGGCGCTGATCGCCATGCCGCTCGGCCTTCATCGTCGGGATCGGCTGCTTCGACTACTGGTTCCGCTGGGCCTCGGGGGCCCCGACCATCCCCGAGGACCACTCGGGCCACGGCGCCAAGACCTGGAGGGACTACTTCAAGGTCAACACCGATCACAAGGTGATCGGCATCCAGTACATCGTCACCACCTTCTTCTTCTTCATCGTCGGCGGGCTGATGGCGATGCTCATCCGCGCCGAGCTCGCGCAGCCGGGCACGCAGTTCGTGGATCCGAACACCTACAACGGGCTGTTCAGCGTGCACGCCTCGCTGATGATCTTCCTCTTCATCATCCCCGTGTTCGCCGGGATCGCGAACTACGTGATCCCGCTCATGATCGGCGCTCCCGACATGGCGTTCCCGCGGCTGAACGCGCTCTCCTTCTGGATGCTGCCCACGGCCGGGGTCATGATGATGGCCTCGTTCTTCGCGGACGGCGGGGCCTTCGCCACCGGCTGGACCGCCTACGCGCCGATCTCCACGGAGACGCCGATCGGGCAGCAGTTCTTCACCATCGGCGTGCAGTTCGCGGGCGCGTCGTCGATCGCCACCGCGCTCAACTTCCTGGTCACGATCATCACGATGCGCGCGCCGGGGATGACCTTCTGGCGCATGCCGCTGCTGGTGTGGGCCAACTTCACCACCTCGCTGCTGGTGGTGATCGCCACGCCGTTCATCGCCGGCTCGCAGTTCTTCGTGCTGCTCGACCGCTCGCTGGGCACGCACTTCTTCGACCCCGGCGGGGGCGGCGACGTGCTGATGTACCAGCACGTCTTCTGGTTCTACTCGCACCCGGCGGTCTACATCATGATGCTGCCGGGCTTCGGGATCATCTCCGAGGTCATCTCGACCCACTCCCGAAAACCGGTGTTCGGCTACCGGATGATGGCCTTCTCGCTGGTGGCGATCGTGATCCTGGGCTTCACGGTCTGGGCGCACCACATGTTCGTGTCGGGCATGGCCAACTGGCTGCGCGTGCCGATGATGATCACCACCATGCTGATCGCGGTGCCCACGGGCATCAAGATCTTCTCCTGGCTCGCCACGCTGTGGAGGGGCGTGATCCACCTCACCACGCCGATGCTCTTCGCGCTCGGCTTCATCACGATGTTCACGCTCGGGGGGATCAGCGGGATCATGCTCGCGGTCATCCCGGTGGTGATCCACGTGTCGGACACCTACTTCGTGGTGGCCCACATCCACTACGTGCTCTTCGGCGGCAGCGTGTTCACGATCTTCGCCGGGATCTACCACTGGTTCCCGAAGATGACCGGCCGGATGTACGACGAGCGGCTCGGCAAGATCCACTTCTGGCTCTCGTTCGTGTTCTTCAACCTCACCTTCGGGCCGATGCACCTCGTGGGGATCGACGGCATGCCCCGCCGCGTGGCCGACTACGCGGAGAGCTTCGCCTCGCTGAACGCGCTCATCTCGGTGTCGAGCTTCCTGTTCGGGCTCTCGTTCCTCGTGTTCCTCTACAACATGGTCACGAGCTGGCGGCGCGGGCCCAAGGCCGCCGGAAACCCGTGGCGGGCCCACTCGATCGAGTGGCAGGTCTCCTCCCCGCCGCCGATCTTCAACTTCGACGAGATCCCGACCGTGGTGGGCGGGCCCTACGAGTACGGGGTGCCGGGCGCTGTCCACGCCGTGTTCAAGGACAAGAAGGCCCCCGCGCGAGCGGCCCCGGCGGGCGGCGGCGGCGCCCCACCCCCCACGTCCACCGAGTAGATGGCCGACACGAAGCACATCCTCGTGGTGGCCAACGAGACCGTCGTCGGCCAGGACCTGATCGACGCCGTCAAGCGCCACACCGACGCGGGGCCGGCCGACGGTCCACGTGATCTGCCCGCAGAGCTCGCCCAAGCACGGCTACGTGATCTACGACGAGTCCGTGCGCGACGCCGCCGAGAACCGCCTCCAGATGACCATCGCCCAGCTCCGGGAGATCGGCGTCGAGGCCTCCGGCGAGGTCATGGACCCGGATCCCTACTCCGCGATCATGGACGCTCTGCACGACCGCGACTACGACGAGATCATCATCTCCACCCACCCGGAGACCCGCTCGGGGTGGCTGCGCCAGGACCTGATCTCGCGGGTCGAGGCGGAGGTCGACGCCGATGTGGAGCACATCGTGGTCGACCTGGGCGGCGACGGGGACGACGTGGTCCGCACGCTGGTGGTGGCCAACCAGACCGTCGAGGGCGAGGCCCTGATCGACCAGCTCAAGGCCCTCTCGCAGGAGGGCCCGCACCGCTTCGTGGTGATCTGCCCCCAGAGCGGTGAGCAGGACGCGGCCGGCGAGGCCCACGAGCGCCTGGCCCACACCCTCGCGCGGCTGGAGGCGGAGGGCCTGGAGGCCATCGGCCAGGTCACCCACCCCGACCCGTTCACCGCGATCAAGACGGCGCTCGACTTCTACAACGTCGACCAGGTCGTGATCTCCACGTTCCCCGAGACCCGGTCCGGGTGGCTGCGGGAGGACCTCGATCGGCCGCGTGCAGTCGTCCACGGACAAGCCGGTCTACCACGTGGTCTCCGAGCCCGACGCCGTTGGGAACGGGGCCTGATGGAGTCCGGGTCGATCGCGCTCGGCCGGGCCGACGCCGGCGAGGAGCACCTCCCCCACGACGACCACCACGGACCCCCCGAGGCCAACCGCTCGTCACGGGTCGAGGCCCAGTTCCTCGGGATGCTGCTCTTCATCATCTCCGAGGTCATGCTCTTCGGAGCGTTCTTCACGGCCTACTTCTTCATCAGGGTCGTCGGGGAGGCGGACTGGCCCGCCCAGGGCGAGGAGCTGCCGAAGGTCATCGCCGGCATCAACACGGCGATCCTCATCTCCTCGAGCTTCACGATGCACTGGGCGCTGGAGGGCGCGAGGAACGAGAACCGCGCGGCGCTGCGGGTCGGCCTGCTCACCACCGCGCTGCTCGGCCTGACCTTCCTCACCATCCAGATCAACGAGTACGTGCACATCGGCTTCGCCCCCGCCGACAACGCCCAGGGCACGATCTTCTACGGTCTCACCGGCCTGCACGGCGCCCACGTGTTCGTGGGCCTCACCCTGCTGGCGTTCGCGACGATCCGCGCCTACCGCGGGCACTTCACGCCCAAGGAGCACCGGGGCGTGGAGGTGCCGGGCATCTACTGGCACTTCGTCGACGTCATGTGGATCGTCGTGTTCACGACGGTCTACATCATCTAGGCGCCGTGCTGAACCCCCTTCGCTCCGAGCAGGAGGCCTTTCGGTTCCTGCTCTACGTGGCCGCCGTGGCTCGTCGTGGTGGTCGTGATCGTCGTCGTCGCGCGGTCGCTCTGAGCGCCTTCGCGGACGACCTCGCGCTGGCCGAGCGTGCGGCGCGGGCGGCGGGGGAGCTTCTGCTCGAGCGCTTCCGGGGCCCGGCGCGCGGCGTGGAGCGCAAGTCCACCCGCACCGACATGGTCTCCGACGCCGACCGCGACGCCGAGGAGCTGATCGAGGGCGCTCTCCTCGGCGAGCGCCCCGACGACGGGCTGATCGCCGAGGAGGGCGCCAGCAGCCAGCGCGCGGAGCGGCCGCCGGTGGGTGGTGGACCCGCTCGACGGCACCACGAACTACCTCTACGGCCTGCCGGCGTGGGCCGTGAGCATCGCGCTGGAGGACGCCGACGGGGCCGCGGTGGGCGTCGTCCACCAGCCCCTGACGGGCGAGACCTTCACGGCGGTCCGCGACGGCGGCGCGAGGCTCAACGGCGAGGAGATCGAGGTGAGCGGCGGGGACCGCCTCTCGAGCGCCCTGGTGGCCACGGGCTTCGCCTACGACAGCGAGTACCGCTCCGAGCAGGCCGAGCTCCTGACGCGGGTGCTCCCGCGGGTGCGCGACATCCGGCGTCCCGGGGCGGCCGCGCTGGACCTCTGCCACGTGGCGGCCGGACGAGTGGACGCCTACTACGAGCGCGGCCTCCAGGCCTGGGACTGGGCGGCGGGAAGCCTGATCGTGAGCGAGGCCGGCGGCCGCCTGGAGCGCCTGGAGGGCGAGCCGGCCGGCCTGCTCGCCAGCACCCCCGCCATCGCGGACGAGCTGCTGGCGCTGGTCTCTACTTGACGGTGAGTTCGCCCTTCATGCCGCCCTCCTCGTGGCCCGGCACCGTGCAGACGAAGGAGAAGGTCCCCGGCTTGAGCATCGCGGTGAAGCTGGAGATGCCGCCCTGGCCCACCACATCGCCCTCCTCGAGGACCTGGCCGCCCTCATCCTTGAGCGCGATGTTGTGCTGCACGCTCGACTCGTTGGGCATGTCGAACTTGACCGTGCCGGGCTTGGCCTCGGCCTTCGTGCTGGCGAAGGCCAGCGCCCCGCTGGGGTCGGCGGGGATCTCCAGGCCGCCGCCCTTCTCGACGATCGGCTTCGAGGACGTCTGCGGCCCGGCCGCGGCGAGGGCGCCGGTGTCCTCGCCCCCCTTGCCGGCCACGGCGGCGACGTAGGCGGAGACGTCGCGGGCGTCGTCGCCCGTGTAGATGTCGGCCGGCATGGTGCTGTTACGGAGCACGTTGGCGATCTGACGTCGCACGACGCCCTCCAAGGTCGACTCGCCGAGGCCGCTCTCGCGGGCGCTGCGGAACGCCGCATCGAGGTCGGGACCCACGTTGGCGCCCCCTCCCGCGCGCTCCAGCGAGTGGCAGCGCTGGCAGCCGGAGATGAACTTCTCCTTGCCGTTCACGAGGTCGGGCTCGTCGTTGCCGCAGCCCGCGCCCACGCCGGACGCGAGGAATACGAAGGCGACGGCCAGACGCCTGCGAGATCCGCTCCTCACGGCGCGGAACACTATCCGCTCGGGGCCCCGGAACGCCGCTCCGGCGGCGCCAGGCTCAGGGGAGCACTCAGGGCTCGGGCAGCTCGCCGAGGCGCCCCTGCGCGGCGGCGATCACCCCCTCGGCCACCGCCTCCCAGCCGTACAGCCGCCGCGCCAGGTCCGAGAGCGCGGCGGATGCCCGATCGCGCTCGGCCGACCGGGGTCGACAGCCACGCGGTGAGCTTGGCCGCGATCTCCTCCACCGCGCCGGGGCCCCGCTCGAACGAGAGCAGGGGCCGAAGATCCGGCTCCAGGGCCTCGCGCAGGGCGTCGGAGACCTCGGCCAGGCCCGAGTGGGCGGCCGAGAGCGGCAGCGCGCCACACGCCGCCCCCTCCGCGGCCACCATCCCGAAGGCCTCCGGAAAGGTGCTCGGCACGACCTGGGCCTCGGACGCGGTCAGCAGAGCGGGCAGGTCGGAGTGCTCCAGGCGCCCGGTGAGCACGACCCGGGCCGCGGCCTCCGGCGCCGCCGCCACGTAGGAGTCCAGCCGCTCGCCCTCCAGCCCGTCGAGGAAGGCGGTGAGGTAGCGCAGCGCGCCGGGGGGCCCGCCCTCCAGCTCCCGCCCCGCGGCAGCGAGGTGGCGCAGGGGCTCGAGATCGCCCGCCGCCAGTCCCGACAGCGTGCGGGCGACGGCGTCGCGATAGGTCCCGAAGCCCACCACGCACAGCCGCGCGGAGGGCTCCGCGGACACCACCAGCGGCCACGCCGCAAGCAGGAGATCGATCCCCTTGGAGACGATGAGCTTGCCCACGAAGCTCACGATCCGATCGCGGCCCGGGTCGAGCTCCCTCAGGGCGGCCGCCGCGCCCGGCTCGCCCCCCCACGCGGCCATCGCCCCCTCGTCGAGGCGTGCCGCCAGCCCCGCCAGCGCGGCGGCGGACTCCTCGCGCGTCCTCGGGTGGAAGGCGTGGATGTCCACGCCCGGGGGCCCGAGTCGCGTCCGCGCGGGCAGCGCCTCGTCGCCGATCACCTCCCACAGGCTCTGCGCGGTGTGCCGGGAGCCGACCAGGACCGCCGAGGCGCCCTCGAGCCCCTCGATCGCGTAGGGCAGGAAGCGCTCGGGGTGGGGACGGACGGTGTACTCCAGGGCGCTGCCGTGCACCTTGACCGCGTACGGAACCCGTCCCTCGAGCCCCCGCGCGAGGATCACGGGGCCCATCACCAGATGGTTCGCGAGGGCGACGTCGGGGCCCACCTCCTCCGCCACGGCGCGGACGGCGCTCACGTTGGCCTCGAGGTAGTGCTCGAGCTCGCGCTCCTCGAGGTCGGGAAAGGGCACCGCCCGGAACCCCTCGTACTCGTCGGCCACGTACACCGGCAGCACCTCGCCGATGTCGGGGTTGTGGATGGTCACGCCCGCGGGCAGGTCCAGCTGCGCCGCCGCCCGGTCCTGGCACAACAGGTGCACCTCGTGGCCGAGCGAAGCCAGGGCCCGCGCGAGGCTCACGTTGTAGATGTTGCTCCCCGTGCCGCGCAGCAGGTAGCCATGGAAGATCAGTACGCGCATCGCGGTTGGTAGATTGCCGCACCGAATGGGACTGCGGCAGCTATACCGCCTGCGGGCGCGCTCGGACCGCGAGCTGATCCGCGAGGTCGAGCCCGGCAGGACCTACGTGGACTCGGAGACCGGCGAGCCGTTCGAGGTCGTCGGAAAGCTCACGCCGCTCGCTCCCTCCCCGAGCGACCTGCCCTACGCGGTGGAGAACCTGCGGCTGTGCGGCTGCTCGCTCGAGCAGCTCGTCCAGAAGGACCTCAACGACTGCCCGCACTGCGGGCGACGCCTCCCCGCCCTCGAGGGCTAGCGCGGCGTGAGGAAGGTCACCGTCGCACTCGCGTGCGTCGCCTTGGCGCTCGCCCCCGGCTGCGGGGGCGACGACGACCCCGTGGACGACACCGAGGTGGCGCCGGTGCCCACCCTGCCCGAGACCAGCCCGTCGACCGACACCGCGCCGGAGACCGACACCACCACCACCGCCGAGCCGGCCCCCGCCGAGCCCGCTCCCGAGCCCGCTCCGGCGGAGCCCGCCCCGGACCCGGGCGGCGCGGTGGCTCCCGAGCCCGAGCCCGACAGTCCCACCAACGACGTCCCGCCGCCCCCGGGCTCCGAGGCCGAGGAGTTCGAGCAGTTCTGCGACGACAACCCCGGAGCTTGCGGCTAACGGGGCTCTAGGCCCTGCGGGTCACCTTCGCGGGCGCTCCGGGGGAGCGCACGCGGGCGGGGAGCGGGCTGCGGGCGGGGGCGGTCGCTCGCCGCGGCAGCGGCGACGGCGAGCCCCTGTGACCGTCGCGGAGGCGGCCTCGGCCCGACTTGACGCGTCCGGGGCGCAGGCCGGTGCCCCCGGGTCCGGGGGTTGGGCGCGGCCCGGGCTCGGGGCCTCCGCCACCGCCGCCCTCGTCCTCCGGCGGGTCGGAGCCCTCGTCGCGCAGCCGGAAGAACCAGATCAGCCAGACCACCAGGAGGCCCACGTCGAAGACGCGAAAGCCGACCATGAAGATCCACGCTTCCGTACTCACATGCCCATGCTACCCAGGGCGGGAAGCCCCCGCCGAAGGTCGGTCAGCGAGCGGCTGGCTGGGGCTCGCCCTCGGCGGGCGCGGGCTCGGTCTCGGCGTTGTCCGGCACGTAGGTGGCCGTGTAGAGAAGGCGCGCCGTGGTGTAGTTGCAGGCCCACTTGGCGAGCTTTCCGACCCCCTGCGGCGCCGGGGGCGCGAGCTTGGCGGGCGGCCCCGCGCTGCCACAGCGGCCCCTGCGACGCGAGCTGCGCCAGAGCGTCGACTCCTCCTGGCCGCTGGCCAGAGCCGGCAGCCAGGTCGGCACCGTGAGCGCGACGATGTTGCCCCGCTCGACCCGCATCGGCTTGTCGAGGACGAAGGTGGGCGTCGACCCCAGGCGGTTCTCGACCTCGTACACCTCGCTCTTGGCGAGCACACGGTGCTCGTTGCGGCGCCCGCGCTTCTTGCCCCGGCGCAGGATCGAGAGCCGCACCGAGGGAGCGCCGCCGAAGCTCCTCGTGAACGAGGCGATCTGATCCGCGCGCAGCCTGCCGAGCTTCACCGTGAAGGCCAGGATCTGGCCGTCGCGCCGGATCACGTACGGGCGCTCCTTGGTGCCCTCGGCGCGCTCCTGGTAGCCGGTGACCTGGTAGAGCGCCTCGCAGGGGTTCTCGGGGCAGTTGGAGCTGGGCAGGGCCGGCTTGGCCTCGCCGAGCTGGACCACCTTGCCGGAGGCGACCACCGGCACCGCGAGGGCGACGAGGACGGCAAGGGTGAAGAGCAGGCGTTTCATCGAGTGTTCAGAACACGCGCAACGCGCGAAGTTGCGGAGGGAGCCTACTTATATCGGTAGGTGATGCGGCCGCGGTCGAGGTCGTAGGGCGACAGCTCGATCTTCACGCGGTCCCCGGGCAGGATGCGGATGTAGTGGCGGCGCATCTTGCCCGAGATGTGGCCGAGCACCTCGTGCTCGTTGTCGAGCTTGACCTTGAACATCGTGTTGGGGAGGGCTTCGAGGATCTCGCCCTCCATCTCGATCTTCTCTTCCTTGGCCAAGGCCCTGACGCTAGCACTCAGCGTCCGGTGAAGGTGGCCTTGCCGGGTCCCTCCGCCAGGAAGCTCCTCACGGCGTCCTTGAGGTCCTCGGTCTCGAACAGGCCCGCCGCGATCTCCGGCGTCCGGGCGTCGGCGCCGCGGGTGCCCTCGTCGGTCTGGGCGCGCACGATCCCCTTGGTCGCGGCGTGCGCGCGCGTCGGTCCCGCCGCCAGGCGCCGCCCGAAGCTCATCGCCTTCTCCTCCAGATCGGCGTCGGCCACCACGCGGTTGATCACGTTCCAGCGCTCGAGGGTCGCCGCCGGATAGAGCCCTCCGCTCATCACCAGCTCGCGGGCGCGTGCCGGCCCCGCCCGCTCGGCCACGCGCTGGGTACCGCCCATGAACGGCGTCACGCCCACCACGATCTCCACGAGCCCGAAGGAGGCCGACTCGGCCGCCCAGATCATGTCGCAGGCGAGCGAGAGCTCGAAGCCCGCCGTGAGGCAGAGCCCGTGCACGACGGCGAGGGTGGGAAAGGGCAGGTCCTCGACCTTGTGGGCGAGCCCGAACAGCTCGACCGCGAACTCCCGGGCCTCGGCCTCCGAGAGGCCCTCGAAGACGTTGACGTCCGCTCCGCCGGTGAACACGTTGCCCTCCGCCCGAACCACGAGCGCCCGGGGAGAGTCGCCGGCGGCCGCGTCGAAGGCGCCGCTCAGCGCCCTGGTCAGGTCGCGGCCGAAGAGGTTGAGCGGCGGGTCGTCGATGGTGACGACGCCGAGGTCGCCGTCGCGCTCGTAGCGCGCGCGCTCGAGCGGCTCACTCGCGCAGCTCCGCGGCCACCTCGGCCAGCTCGCCCTCGCCGGGCTCGCGCGGCTGGCCCGGGAGCCGCAGCGGATCGTCGTCGAACCGCGGGATCACGTGCACGTGGAAGTGGAAGACGGTCTGCCAGGCAGCCGGCTCGCAGGAGTTGAGGAGGTTCACGCCGTCGGCGTCCAGCCGGTCGCGCATGCGGACGGCCAGGCGCTGGGCGGCGCTGCAGGGTGCTGCGCGAGGTCGTCGTCGGAGATCTCGTAGAGGTTCCGGGAGTGCTCGCGCGGGATCACGAGAGCGTGACCCCGCGTCCACGGGTTGATGTCCATGAAGGCCACCGTGTGCTCGTCCTCGGCCACCTTCTCCGCGGGCAGGTCGCCCGGCCACGATCTTGCAGAAGATGCAGTCGTCGTCGGCCATGCGGCGGGTAGCTTATCCGCCGCCTTGGGACTTCTGAACCAGACAGAGCTCGGCGAGCGCATCGCCCGCCTGGCCGCGATCGAGCGGCCGTCGGCGTCGCCCGGGGAGGCGCATGCGGCGCGGCTGATCGCCGAGGAGCTGCGCGAGGCGGGCGCCCGCGTCGCGGTCGAGGAGGAGGACGCCCACGGGTCCTACTGGTGGCCGATCGGCCTGCTCACCGGGCTGGCCGCCGCGGCCGGCATGCGCTCGCCCCGCGGCCTGGCCGCACTCTGCGGCGTCGTCGCCGCCGGAGCCGTGATCGACGACATCACCGGTGGCTCCCAGTGGTTTCGCCGCCGCCTCCTGCCCACGCGAACCACCACGAACGTGGTGGCCGAGATGGGCCCGGCGGACGCCGAGCGGACCGTGATCGTGACGGCCCACCACGATGCCGCCCACTCCGGGCTCGTGTTCCACCCCGAGCTCCCGCGGGCGATCCTGCGCCGCTTCCCGCGCCTGGCCGAGAGCGCGGACACCACTCCGGGCACGATGTGGGGAGCGGTCGCAGGGCCGCTGCTCGTGGCAGCGGGGGCCGTCCTCGGCCTGCGCGCGGCTACGCCGCTCGGGGGCCGTGGTCTGCGCCGGCTATGCGGTCGCGATGGCGGACATCGGGCTGCGCCGGGTGGTGCCGGGCGCCAACGACAACCTCACCGGGGTGGCGGTCCTGCTGTCGCTCGCCCGCTCGCTGCGCGACGAGCCGCTCCCCGACACCCGGGTCATCCTCCTCTCCACCGGCTCCGAGGAGTCGTTCATGGAGGGGATGCAGGCCTACGCGCGGCGCCACTTCGCCTCGCTCCCGACCGAGCGCACGCAGGTGATCTGCGTCGACACCGTGGGCTCCCCGCGCCTGGTCGCGCTCGAGGGCGAGGGCATGGTGTGGATGAACGAGTACCCGAAGGACCTGATCGCGGGCGCATGGGCCGCGGCCGCCGAGCTGGGGATCGAGCTGGTGCCCGACCTGCGCCTGCGCAACGCCACCGATGGCCTGATCGCACACCGGGCCGGCTACCCGACGCTCGTGCTCGGATCGGTCGACGAGTTGAAGATCCCGACGAACTACCACTGGCCCACCGACACGCCGGAGAACGTCGACCTCTCGACGGTCCACGACTGCGCCCGGCCTCGTGGACCGCATGCTCAGAGCCAGCCGGCCCGCTTGAAGTAGACGTAGAGCCCAGAGCAGACCGCGGCCATCACCCCGAGGACCAGCGGGTAGCCGAGCCCCCAGCCCAGCTCGGGCATGTGCTCGAAGTTCATGCCGTAGATGCCGGCGATCATCGTCGGCACGGCGATGATCGCCACCACCGCGGAGATCTTGCGCACGTCCTCGTTCTGCTGCACGGTGACCTGGCTGAGGTTGGCGGTGAGCACGCTGGTCAGCAGGTCGCGGAAGCCCTCGAGCTGGTCGTGGACGCGCTGCAGGTGGTCGCGCACGTCGCGGAAGTAGGCGTGCACCTCCTCGTGCACGAGGTCGTAGCGGCCCGCGGCCAGCCGGTCGATCGGCTCCACCAGCGGGGCCGTGGCCCTGGTGAACTCGAGCACCTCGCGCTTGAGCAGGTAGATCCGCTGCGCCGAGCTGCGCCGATCCGGCGAGAAGACGTCGTTCTCCACCTCCTCGATGTCCGTGCGCAGGCCCTCCAGCGCGGGCACGTAGTCGTCGACCACCCGGTCCACGATCGCGTGCAGCACGGCGCCCGGCCCCCGCCTGCAGGCGCTCGGGGTCGGCCTCCACCGCCTGGCGCACCGGGTGCAGGTCGCTGGCGGGGCCGTGGCGCACGGTCACGATGAAGCCGTCGCCCAGGAAGATGAGGATCTCGCCGAACTCGACGACCTCCTCGTCGTCGACGTAGCGGGCCGTCTTCAGCACCACGAAGATCGTCTCGCCGTAGACCTCGAGCTTCGGGCGCTGGTGGGCGTTGATCGCGTCCTCGACGGCGAGCTCGTGCAGCTCGAACTCGCGCCGGACCGAGTCGAACTCGTCCTCGGTGGGCTCGTGCAGGCCGATCCAGACGAACTCGTCGTCGCCGTGACAGCGCTGGAAGGCCTCCCCCAGCTCCAGGTTGCCCTCGCGTCGCTTGCCCTCCTCGTAGACCGCGCAGTCGACGATCATCGAGATGGATTCTGGCGCAGGCGGCGCGCGAGCGCCAGAGCCTCGTCGCGCGTCGTCGCCTCGCCCGCGTAGGTCGGCCTCCTCGAGCCGGTCGAGCAGCTCGCCGATCTCGGGGCCCGGCTCCAGGCCCAGCTCCCGCGCGAGATCGTCGCCGCGCAGCAGGGGCCGCGGCGGCCCGGACGCGCGCCAGTCGAGCGCCGCGGCCATCACCTCGCGCGCCAGCTCGAGGTGCCCGGCGATCCACCTGTCCTGGCCCTCGCCGCGGGTGGCCAGGCGATCGGCGCACGAGAGCACGATCACCTCGACCTCGACCGGCTCGCAGGCGCGCAGGAAGGCGTGCACGTCCCGCCGCGAGAGCGGCCGCCGGTGCATGAGGAAGCCGAGCCGGAGGTGCTCGCGCGTGAGCTTCCCGACGTAGGAGCGAAGGCGCTCGCTGGTCCGCAGCCGGCGAAAGATCTCCCCGACCATCTCATCGCCCGCGGAGTCGTGGCCGATGAAGGTGACCCGCCCGTCGGCCCTCACGCCGCGGGTCGCCGGCTTGGCGACGTCGTGGAAGAGAGCGGCCAGCCGCAGCGCCTGGCCGCGGGTCATCTCGTCGGCCAGGGGGGCCTCGAGCTCCTCGGCCACGCGGGGGGCGAGCTCCCCGAAGATGCCGTGGAGGTCCCGCTCGGGGTCGATGAGCCGGGCCAGCACCTCGAGGGTGTGGTCGAAGACGTCGAGGTGGTGGAAGTGGCTCTGCTCGACTCCCGCCAGGGCGCTGAGCTCGGGGAGCACCGCGTCGAGCACGTCGAGCCGGGCCGCAAGCCTCAGGCCGTCCAGTGCGCCGGGCGCGGTCACGAGCCGCCGCAGCTCGGCGAACACCCGCTCCGGGGACGGCTCGGAGAGGCGCGGGGCCGCGGCGCGCGTCAGGCGCTCCGTCTCGGGGTCGGGCTCGAGGCCCAGCTCCGCCACGAGCCGCACCGCCCTCAAGACCCGCAGGGGGTCGGCCTCGTAGGCGCCGGGCCCGAGGACCCGCAGGCGCCGCTCGGCCAGGTCGGCCCGCCCGCCGTGGGGATCGATCGGGTCCCCGCCGCGCGAGCGGCACCGCCATCGCGTTCACCGTGAAGTCGCGGTGGGCGAGGTCCTCCTCGATCGTCGCGCCCTGCAGCGGGGTGATGTCGCAGGTGAAGCGCCGGTCGCGGTCGAGGGCGCGCCAGGCGCCGAAGTCCTCGGAGAGCGAGAAGGCGGGGCCACCCAGGCGGGCGCCGACGGCCCGGGCGGTCGCCGCCGCGTCGGCCGCGACCGCGATGTCGACGTCCCTCAGCTCGCGGCCGAGCAGCGCGTCGCGGACCACGCCGCCGACGAGCCAGGCGTCCTGCGCGCCGTCCCCGATGGCCGCCCGCACGGCGCGCACCGAGTGGGCCTCGTGCAGGGCATTCACGGCTCGTAGCGGCGCGGCACGCGCGCGCTCAGGCCACACGTGACCTCGTAGTTGATCGTGTGGAGCCGCCGGGCGACCTCCTCGGCGAGGATGAGCTCGTCGCCCTGGCCGCCGATGAGCACCGCCGGGTCCCCGGGGCGGACGTCGGTCTCCGGGCCGAGGTCGACGGTGATGTTGTCCATGCTCACCGTGCCCACCAGCGGGCGGCGCCGGCCGCCGACGAGCACGTCGCAGTCGTTGCTGAGCCCGCGCCGCCAGCCATCCCCGTACCCGATCGGCAGCGTGGCCACCCAGGTGGGCCGGTCGGCCGTCCAGCGCCGGCCGTAGCCCGCGCTCTCGCCCGCCTCGAAGCGCTCGACACGGGCGACGCGCGACTCGAGCGCCAGCGCCGGCGTCAGGCCCTGGTCCGCGGGATCTCGCCCGAACGGATCCAGCCCGTAGACGGCGATCCCGCACCGCACCATGTCGAAGTGCGCGGCGGTGTCGCGCAGCGTGGCGGCGCTGTTGGCCGCGTGGGCGATCACGTCAGGGTGGCGCTCGCGCACGCCGGACACGAACGACCGGAAGCGCTCGAGCTGTAGGCCGAAGTGCTCGTCGCCCAGCTCGTCGGCGGTGGCGAAGTGGGTCATGAGCCCGGCCAGCTCGAGCCCCGGGTCGGACGCCGCGAGGTCGGCCACGGCGCCCGCCTGCTCCGGATCCCTCGTCCCCAGGCGGCCCATGCCCGTGTCGAGCTTCACGTGGACCCGCGGCGGCCTGTCGCCGCGGGGGAGCGCGGCGAGGAAGCCGGCATCCCACACCACGACGTCCGCGTCGGCCTCCACCGCCACCGCGGCCTCCTCGGCGGTGAGCGCCCCCATCACGAGTATCGGACCGGTGAGGCCGTCCTCCCGGAGGCGCGGCGGCCTCCGCAGCCGTGGCCACCGCGAGCCAGGCGGCGCCGGCCTCCTGGGCCGCCCGGGCGCACGCCGCCGCTCCGTGGCCGTAGCCGTCGGCCTTGACGACGGCGCACAGCTTGGCTCCCGCGCGCAGCCGCGACCGCAGCGCGGCACAGTTGGAGCGCACCGCCTCGAGCCTCACGCGCGCGAGTGCGCGCTCGGGGGGCATGGTCAGGACGAAGAGACGAGCGCGCCGAGCACGTCCACGCGCGTGACGACGCCGACCAGCCGGCCGTGCTCGGTGACCGGGAGGCGGTTGTGGCCGGTCTCGTGAATGAGCCGCGCGGCCTCCTCCACCGGGCTGTCCACCTCCACCGTGGCCGGGTCCTCGGTCATCATGTCCGCGGCCGTCGATGCGAACGCCTTGCGCAGGCTGTTCTCGAAGCGCTTGAGCGGCTCGAGGAACACCGTGCCGCCGAAGATGTTCACGTAGTGGGGCAGGTGCAGATCGCCGTCGTCGCCGGGCAGGACGAGGTCCGCCTCGGTCACGATCCCCACACAGCGGCCTCCGTCGTTGACCACCGGCACGCCGGGCAGCTCGTTCTCGCGCAGCACGCGGATCACCTCCTCCACGCTGTCCTGAGGCGAGACCGTCTCGGGGTCGCGCTCCATGATGTCGCCCACCGTGGCCATGGGCTTGACCTTAGCTCGGGCGAACCTTGAAGGAGATCTACAGGTTGTCGAAGCCGGCGGGGAGGCACTCGATCACGTCGCCCGCGATCACGTGGTCGGCCCCGTGGAACGCCGCGGCGGCCAACCCGGCGCGCGCGTGGGCGAACGTGCCCAGCGCCGCCGCCTCGAAGGCGCCGAGGCCCTTGGCCAGCAGGGCGCCGATCGCCCCCGAGAGCACGTCGCCGGTGCCCGCCGTGGCCAGCGCGGGGGTCGCCCCGCGGCTCACGGCGACCGGACCGCCGGGGGCGGCCACGATCGTGTCGTCGCCCTTGAGCAGAACCACGCAGCCGCTGCGCTCCGCAGCCTCGCGCGCGGCCGCCAGCCGGCGCCTCGCCACCTCCTCGGTGTCGCGCCCGAGCAGGCGGCCCATCTCTCCCTCGTGCGGGGTCAGCACCGTCGCCGCCGGGCGCTCCAGCAGGTCCTCCAGCGCCCCCGCGTGGGCGTTGAGTCCGTCGGCGTCGATCAGGAGCGGGGCCTCGATCTCGCGGGCAGCGCGGCGCGCGAACGCCACCGCTCCGTCCGAGCGCCCGAGCCCGGGTCCGAGCACGACCGCGCCCGCGCGCTCGGCGAGAGCGAGCAGGGCGTCCACCCCCGCGGGTGTGTGGTGACCGCCCTCCTCCTCGAGCCCGTGCGTCATCGCCTCCAGCAGCCGCAGCTGCAGCACCGTCTCGGCCGAGGCCGGGACCGCGACCTGCACGTAGCCGGCGCCCGAGCGCTGGGCGGCGAGCGCAGCCATCGTGGGGGCCCCGGTGAGGCCGCGCGCGCCGCCGGCGACCACCACCGTGCCCGAGCTGAACTTCGAGCCGTCGCGCCTGCGCCGCGGGTAGAGCTTGAGCACCCGCTCCGAGATGAGCCCGGTTGCCGACGGCGCGGGCGCCCCGCGCGGAACCCCGATCTCCACGACCTCGACCTCTCCCGCGTGGTGCGCTCCCGGAGCCACGTACAGGCCGACCTTCGGGCCGTGGAAGGTGGCGGTCACCGCGGCCCGCACGGCCTCGCCGGCCACCTCACCGGTGGTGGCGTCGATCCCCGAGGGCACGTCGCAGGCCACCACCGGCGCGTCCTGGCCGTTCATCGCGGCGATGGCGCCCGCGGCGGGCTCGCGCACCTCGCCGGAGAAGCCCGTGCCGAGGACGGCGTCGACGATCACGGCCGAGCCCTCCAGGGACCCCGCCTCGAAGGGCGCGGGAGGCGCGCCGGGAAGGCGCTCCAGGTTGGCGGCGGCGTCACCCCGCAGGTCCTCGAGCGGCGCCAGCGAGAGCACGTCGACCGGTCGGCCCTCCTCGCGCAGCAGCCGGGCGGCCACCAGGCCGTCGCCACCGTTGTTGCCCTTGCCGATGACCACCCGCACCGGGCCCCGGTGGGCGGTACGGACCACGCTTCGGGCCAGGCCGGTCCCGGCCCGCTCCATCAGGTCGAGGGACGGCACACCCTGGTCTTCGATCGCCCACGTGTCGACGGCCCGCATCTCGTCGGCCTCGTAGAGGGGATCGAGCCAGCCGGTCACTCCACGGTGACGGTCTTCGCGAGGTTGCGCGGCTGGTCGACGTTGAGCCCGCGGCCCCGCGCGATGTAGTACGCGAGAAGCTGGAGCGGGATCACCGCCAGCAGCGGCTGGAGCATCGGGTCCGTGCGCGGCACGTAGACGACCTCCTCGGCGTTCTTGGCCACCTCGGTCGATCCCTCGGTGGCCACGGCGAGCACGTGAGCACCGCGCGCCCGCACCTCGGACACGTTGGAGAGGACCTTGTCCAGCACGGGCGAGTCGGTGGCCACGCACACCACCGGCGTGGCCTCGTCGAGCAGGGCGATCGGCCCGTGCTTCATCTCCCCCGCCGCGTAGGCGTCGGTGGGCACGTAGGAGATCTCCTTGAGCTTGAGCGCGCCCTCCAGGGCCACCGCCAGCCCCGAGTGGCGGCCGAGATAGAGGAAGAAGCCGGCGTCGCGCCAGTGGTCGGCCATGGCCTTCACCGGCTCCTTCACCGTGCCGAGCAGCTCCTCGACGCGGTGGGAGAGGTCGCGCAGCTCTGAGACGAGCGCGTCGAAGCGGCTCTGCTCGATCGTGTCGCGCACCTCCGCGAGCTTCAGCGCGAACAGGTACATGGCCGCCACCTGGGACACGAACGTCTTGGTGGCCGCGACGCCGATCTCGAGGCCCGCGCGCGTGAACAGGACGCCGTGGGCGTCGCGGGTGGCCTGGCTGCCCATCACGTTCGTCACCGCCAGGACCCGCGCCCCCTTCTCGCGGGCGAGGCGCATGGCCGCCAGCGTGTCGGCCGTCTCCCCGGACTGCGAGATGCCGATCACGATGTCGCGCTCGTCGATGACCGGGTCGCGGTAGCGGAACTCCGAGGCCACGTCCATCTCCACCGGCACGCGCGACCACGCCTCGATCGCGTAGCGGCCGATCAGGCCGGCGTGGTAGGAGGTGCCGCAGGCCACGATCACCACCCGCCGCACGTCGCGCAGCTCGGCGTCGGTCACCCCGATGTCGCCCAGCTCGACCGTGCCGTGCGCGAGGCGGTCCACCACGGTCTCGGCCACGGCGTCGGGCTGCTCGTGGATCTCCTTGAGCATGAAGGTCTCGTAGCCGCCCTTCTCGGCGGCGTCCTCGTCCCAGTCGACCTCCTCGACCGAGCGCTCCACGGGCTCGCCGGAGGCGTCGAGGAAGCGGCTGCCCTCCGGGGTCACCACCACGATCTCGTCGTTCTCGATCATCTGCACGCGGCGGGTGTTGGCCAGGAAGGCGGGGATCGCGGAGGCGATGAAGCTCTCGTCCTCCCCGACGCCGACCACCAGCGGGCACTCCTTGCGCGCGCCGACCAGCGTGCCCGGCTCGTCGGCGCTCATGGCGACGAAGGCGTAGTGCCCGCGCAGCTCGTCGTAGGCCTGGCGCACGGCCTCGGTGAGGTCGCCGTGGTAGTGGCGCGCGATGAGGTGCGCCACGACCTCGGTGTCGGTGTCGGAGCTGAAGACGGCGCCTTCCTCGAGCAGGCTCTCCTTGAGGTCGGCCCAGTTCTCCACGATGCCGTTCATCACCACGTGCACGCGGCCCGTGGTGTCGTCGTGGGGATGGCAGTTGGCCTCGGTCACGCGGCCGTGGGTGGCCCAGCGGGTGTGCCCGATTCCGCTCACGGCCCGGCTCGACGCGCCGTTCATGCGATCGCGGAGCTTCTCCAGGTTGCCCACGGCGCGCACGGAGTCGACGCTGCCGTTCTCGATCATGGACAGGCCGGCGGAGTCATAGCCCCGGTACTCGAGCTTCTCGAGCCCGGCGAGCAGGATCTCCTGACAGGGACGCGCGCCCGTATACCCGACGATTCCGCACATGAGAGACGAGTGAGGGTAGCGCCGGCCGGCTGCGATCAGGCCGAGCCGAGCTCGCGCTCGACGACGCCCACGAGCTTGGCCGTGATCGCCTCACACTCGTCCTCGCCCGGAGCCTCGACCATCACGCGCACCAGCGGCTCGGTGCCCGAGGGGCGGATCAGCACCCTTCCCCGCCCCTCGAGCGAGCTGGACTCCGACGCCACCGCGTCCCACACCGCGGTGGAACCCTCGAGCGCGTCCCGGTCGGACACGCGCACGTTGACCAGCCGCTGGGGCAGCTTCCTCATCGCCGCGCGATCGGCCAGGTCCCCGTCCCCGAGCGCCTCGAGCGTGAGGAGGGCCGAGGCCACGCCGTCGCCCGAGGGCACGAAGCCCGTGTCGATGATGTGGCCGGACTGCTCCCCGCCCAGCGACCAGCCGCGCCGGAGCAGCTCGGCGAGCACGTGGCGGTCGCCGACGGGCGTCACGGCCACCTCGACCCCCGCCTCGCGCATCGCGGTGTGGAAGCCGTAGTTGGTCATCACGGTCACGGCCACCCCTCCCCCGGGGAGGCGGCCGCGGCCGCGCAGGTGCAGGGCGGCCATGGCCAGCAGCTCGTCGCCGTCCACGACCGCGCCCTCGCGATCGACCGCCAGCACGCGGTCGCCGTCGCCGTCGAAGGCAAAGCCGGCGTCGAAGCCGCCGGAGGCCATCCGCTCGGCCAGGCCCGCCACGTGCGTCGAGCCGCACCCGTCGTTGATGTTGCGCCCGTCCGGCTCGGCGGCCACCGTCTCCACCCGCGCCCCCAGCCGCGGAAGATCTCGGGGGCCACGCGGTAGGTGGCGCCGTTGGCGCAGTCGAGCAGGATCTTCCGGCGGGAGAGGTCGAGCTCGCCGAAGCGCAGCTCGAGCTCGCGCAGGTAGTCGCCCGGGGCGCCGTGCAGCTCGCGGACGCGGCCCACCGCGGCGACCGGCAGCGCCTCCTGTCCTGAGACGATCGCCTCGATCCGCTCCTCCAGCGCGTCGGAGATCTTCGTGCCCTCGGGGCCGAAGAACTTGATCCCGTTGTCCCGGTAGGGGTTGTGCGAGGCGGAGACCACGGCGGCCAGGTCGAACCCGTACCGGCGCACGAGCAGCGCCGCGCCCGGGGTGGGGAGCACGCCGCCCAGGAGCGCGTGGCCGCCGCCCGCCGCCACCCCGGCCGCCAGCGAGGCCTCGAGCATCTCGCCCGACTCGCGCGTGTCGCGGACGATCAGGATCTGCGGGGCCTCGGCCGCGGACTCGGCCACGATGGCCGCCGCCGCGCGGCCGAGCGAGAGCGCCAGGTCGGCGGTCAGGAACTCGCCCGCGACCCCGCGGACGCCGTCGGTGCCGAACAGCGCGCCGATGGCAGCTAGCGCTTGGAGAACTGCGGGCGCTTGCGGGCCTTCTTGAGGCCGGCCTTCTTGCGCTCCTTCACGCGCGGGTCGCGCGTGAGGAAGCCGCGGCGCTTGAGCTCGCCCCGCAGGGCGGGGTCGGCCTCGACCAGGGCCCGGGCGATCCCGTGGCGCAGAGCCGCGGCCTGCGAGGACACGCCTCCGCCGTGGATCTTGGCCACCACGTCCATGCGCTCCTGCTGGCCGACCGTCTCGAGCGGTCCACGCGCCATCCGCTGCAGCGTCGGGCGCGGGAAGAAGGTGTCCAGCTCGCGGCCGTTGACCGTGTAGGCGCCCGACCCGGGCCGGATGATCACCCGGGCCACGGCGCTCTTGCGCTTGCCCGTGGCCTGGTAGCGGGCGTCGGCGGCCAGGTCGAGGATCGTGGTGGGCACCGGCCGGGCCTCCTCGGCGCTCTCGCCGTCGGCGCTCGGCGTGTCCCCGAGGCGCTCGGCCTCCGAGGCGAAGGCCTCCTCGGCGGCCCGGATCTCGGCTCCCGCGCGGCCTCCGACGTCGTCGGCGGCCGCCTCGTCGAGCACCAGGTCCGGCTCGAGGTGGGCGCCCGGGATCACCTCGGGCTCGCCACCGGCCTCTTCCTGGGCGCGGCCGCGCTTGGGGCGCTCGCGGGGCGCCTCCTCCTCGGCCTCCTCGGCCGCGGGAGCCTCGGCTCCTCCTCGGCCGCGGGAGCCTCGGCCTCCTCCTCGGCGGCGGGAGCCTCGGCCGCCTCCTCTACCGCCGGAGCCTCAGCCTCTTCCTCAGCGGCCGGGGCCCCAGCCTCTTCCTCAGCGGCGGGGGCAGCCTCCTCCTCAGCCGCAGGAGCCTCGAGCGTCCTCTTCAGGCGCGGAGGCCTCGGCCTCGGCCTGCTCTTCGGCAGCGGGAGCATCGGTCTGCTCCTCGGGGGCGTCGTTCTCGCGGTCGTCTTCGAACATCAGCTGTGGGTCTCCATCGGCTCGGGCTGTTGGGCGGCGTGCGGGTGATCGGGTCCGGCGTACACCTTGAGCTTGCGCAGCTGGGCACGCGCGATCCGGTTGCGGGGAAGCATCCCCTTCACCGCCAGCCGGATGACCTCCTCGGGCCGGCGCGCGAGCATCTCGCTCGAGGGTGCGGCTGCGCAGGCCCCCGGGATAGCCCGAATGGCGGTAGTAGAGCTTCTCCTGGCGCTTCTTGCCGGTCACCGCGATCTTCTCGGCGTTGACCACGATCACGAAGTCGCCCACGTCGCAGTGCGGCGTGAACTCGGGCTTGTGCTTCCCGCGGAGCGTGTCGGCGATCTGCGTGGCGAGGCGGCCGAGCGTCTTGCCGGTCGCGTCGACCACGAGCCAGTTGCGCTCGCGGTTGGCGGGAGTGGCGACGAAGGTCTTCATACGTAGAACGCGGCCGCGGCGCGAGCCGGCGCGGCCGGCCGCACAGTGTGGCAGACGGGCAGGGGACGGGTCCTCGGCGTTGAAGTTCGGAGCAGGAGGAAAACGCCATGACGTACCCGACCACCGCGCGCGGTTATACTGCCGCGCGTTCAAAGCCTGCCGAATTCCCGGGGCGGCCGCCGCGTCCGGGGAACGGGGGAACCATTCGGTCGCCGCTCATGCGGTGACCGAGGGGGCGAATCTGGCCTGAGCCTCTCGAGGCGCCGTCCGTAGCGCCGCTCTTTCGGCGCGAGCCCGTCAGCTAACCCCGTAGGCCGGAGAAAGAGAGGCCAGCGAGTGTCGCCGAGGATCCCTTCCTCGACACAGATCGAGCCGTACCGCAACGCGGGCGCCCGGCGGATCGCCGGCCTCGCGGTGCCTTGCGATCGCCTGCGCCGGCGCCGTGGCCTCGCCCCGGCGCGGACGCGAGCGACAGGCCGAGCCGCAACGGCGGCGCCGTGTTCGTGGCCCAGCCGAAGATCGCGAAGGTCACCTGCCTGCGCGGCTGCGCCTCTCGCCGCCGCGCCCAGGGCGGCAGCCACCCTGCGCATCACCGGCTCGGACCTCGAGGACGTGACCGAGGTCACCTTCCACGGCAGCGTCGGGCTCGCGCGACGACTGCCCGCCAAGGTCAGGTCCGGCAGCCGCCGCCGGGTGCACGCCGTGGTCCCCTACGGCGCCGTGACCGGCCCGCTCTCGGCCGACGGCGCCGGGCGGACGCCGCTCGGCCCGCACCAAGCCGGTGTCCATCCTGCCCGCGCCGCCGCCCGAGCCCAACGCCGAGCTCTCCCCCGTCCCCGGCCCCCGCCAGAAGGGCGCCCCCACGCCTCGAGACCGGCACCAGCCGCACCAAGGCCTTCTTCGGCGTCGCGCCGCACCGTGACCTTCTCCTACCGCATCAGCCGACGGCTCGCCGTCGAGCGTCGAGGTGGAGCTGGTGCGCGCCCGCGACGGCTCGGTGGTCCGCAAGTGGACGCCCCGAGGTCGACGAGGGCACCGTCGAGAACGTGACCTGGAACGGAGTGGTGGCCACGCAGGCCCGCCGCGGCCGGGCGCTACTCGTTCCGGCTGACGGTGGCCGGCGCCGAGGGCGAGCGGGCCTCGAGCTCCGCGGGCGACGACGTGAGCCGGGACTCCTTCGACCTCTACGACCACGTCTTCCCCGTCCGCGGACGCCACGACTACGGCGGCGCGGGCGCCGCACTTCGGCACCGGCCGCGCGGGCCACAGCCACCAGGGCCACGACGTGTTCGCCCGCTGCGGCACGCCGATGGTCGCCGCCCGCGGCGGCCGCGTGCAGTTCAGCGGCTACCACGGCGCGGCGGGCAACTACGTCGTGATCGACGGCGGGCGCCACCGGCATCGACTACGCCTACATGCACCTCGTCTCGCCCAGCGCCTTCAGGAAGGGCGACCGCGTCTACACCGGCCAGCGGATCGGAGAGGTGGGCGACTCGGGCAACGCCAGCGGCTGCCACCTGCACTACGAGATGTGGAGCGCCCCGGGCTGGTACGAGGGCGGGCGCCCGTTCGACCCGCTGCCCGCGCTCAAGAGCTGGGACGCCTGGTCCTAGCACGCGCCGTAGCGGCTACTCCCACTCGATCGTGCCGGGGGGCTTGGACGTGATGTCCAGCACCACCCGGTTCACGTGGGGGATCTCGTTGATCATGCGCGAGGCGATGCGCTCGAGCAGGTCGTAGGGCAGCCGCGCCCAGTCGGCGGTCATCGCGTCGTCGGAGGTGACCGCGCGGATGACCACCACGTAGCCGTAGGTGCGCTCGTCGCCCTGCACGCCGACGGTGCGCAGGTCGCCCGGCAGGACGCAGAAGCTCTGCCACAGCTCGCGGTAGAGGCCCGCCTGGCGGATCTCGTCCTGGAGCACGTAGTCGGCGTCGCGGAGGATCTCCAGGCGCTCCTTGGTCACCTCGCCGCCGACGATCCGGATCCCGAGGCCGGGACCGGGGAAGGGCTGGCGCCAGACGAGCTTCTCCGGGAGGCCGAGCTCGAGGCCCACCTGGCGCACCTCGTCCTTGAAGAGCGAGCGAAGCGGCTCCACCAGCTCGAACTCGAGGTCGTCCGGCAGACCGCCCACGTTGTGGTGGGACTTGATCGTGGCCGCGCCGGTGCCTCCGCCCGACTCGATCACGTCCGAGTAGAGGGTGCCCTGGACCAGGTAGCGCGGATTGTCGAGCCGGGCGGCCTCCTCCTCGAACACCCGGATGAACTCCTCGCCGATGATCTTGCGCTTGGCCTCGGGCTCCGTGGCCCCCCGGAGCCGCTCGAGGAAGCGCTCCTCGGCGTCCACGGCCACGAGCGGCACCTTGAACACGTCGCGGAAGGCGGCCACCACCTGCTCGCCCTCGTTCTTGCGCATGAGGCCGTGGTCCACGAAGACGCACGTGAGCTGATCGCCGATGGCCCGGTGCACGAGCAGGGCCGCCACGGAGGAGTCGACACCGCCCGAGAGCCCGCAGATCACCTGCCCCTCGCCGACCTGCTCGCGGATCCGGCGAATCTGCTCCTCCGCCACCGACGCGGCGTTCCACTCCATCGAGCAGCCGCAGATGTCACCGAGGAAGCGCGTGAGGATCTGGGTCCCGTACGGCGTGTGCACCACCTCGGGGTGGAACTGGATCCCGTACAGGCCCCGTCGACTCGTCCTCGAACGCCGCGACCGGAGACTCGGACGAGGACGCGAGCGCCGAGGCGCCCGCCGGCGCCTCGTAGACCGTGTCGCGGTGGCTCATCCAGCAGCTCTGCTGTGCCGGGAGGTCCTCGAGCAGGCGGCCGTGGTCGTGCACGGTGAGCTGCGAGCGGCCGAACTCGCCCACCTCGGCCTTCTCGACCCGCCCGCCGAGGCCGAGGACCATGGCCTGCATGCCGTAGCAGATGCCGAGCACCGGAACCCCGAGCTCGAGAAGCTCGGGACGCAGCGCCGGCGCGTCGTCGGCGTAGACCGACGCGGGCCCCCCGGAGAGGATCAGGCCCTTCGGCTTGCGCCGCTCGACCTCGGTCGAGGTCGACGTCGTGGGGCAGGAGCTCGGAGAAGACCCCGCACTCGCGCACCCGGCGGGCGATGAGCTGCGAGTACTGGCCCCCGAAGTCGAGCACCAGCACCTCCTCGTGGGTCGCAGCCGCCTCCGGAGGCGTCTCCGGAACGGCGACCGCCCTGGCGGCCTCCACTACTCGACGAGAGCCGGGTCGGCGCAGCGCGGGGCCGGACCCGTTGGTGACGCCGTCGGACGCGGGGGCGGCCTTGGCCGCCGACTGGGCGCCCATGCCGATCGCCTGGTCGCGCTGGAGCTGCTTGCCCTCGGTCTGCAGCGACGGCGCGACCATGACCTCGGCCCGCTGGAAGTCGCGGATGTCGGAGTAGCCGCAGGTGGCCATCGACGTGCGCAGGCTGCCCATGAGGTTGAACGTGCCGTCGTTCTCGTGGGCCGGCCCGAGGAGGATCTGCTCGAGCGAGCCGTTCTGGGTGGTCTTGACCCGGGCGCCGCGCGGGAGGTCCGGATGGAAGGTGGCCATGCCCCAGTGGAAGCCGTGGCCGGGCGCCTCGTAGGCGCGCGCCAGCGGCGAGCCGATCATCACGGCGTCGGCTCCGCAGGCGAAGGCCTTGGAGATGTCGCCGCCGTTTCGCATGCCGCCGTCGGCGATGACGTTCACGTACTCGCCGGTCTCCAGCATGTTCTGGGAGCGCGCGGCGGCCACATCGGCGATCGCCGTGGCCTGCGGGACGCCGATGCCGAGCACGCCGCGGGTGGTGCACGCGGCGCCGGGGCCGACGCCCGACGAGCACGGCCTTCGCCCCCGTGCGCATGAGGTGCAGGCCGGTGGCGTAGGAGGCACAGCCCCCCACCACGACCGGAACCGGCACCTCGCGGATGAACTCCTTGAGGTTGAGCGGGGGCCGCGACTCGTCCTGGGAGACGTGCTCGGCGGAGATCACGGTGCCCTGGATCACGAGGATGTCGAGGCCCGCCTCGAGCGCCGCCTCGTAGTGGGTGCGAACGCGCTGCGGCGTGAGGGAGGCGGCGCACACCACGCCCTGGTCCTTGATCTCGCGGATCCGCTGCACCATCAGGTCCTGGTCCACCGGGGCGGCGTAGATCTTCTGCATCTCGGCGGTGGCCGCGTCGGAGTCGAAGCCCGCGATGCGCTCGAGCTGCTCCTCGGCGTCCTCGTAGCGGGAGTACACGCCCTCGAGGTTGAGCACGGCCAGGCCGCCGAGCTTGCCGATGGCGCCCGCCGTGCGCGGCGAGACCACCCCGTCCATCGCCGAGGCCAGCAGCGGGAGCTTGAACTGGTAGAGCCCGAGCTCCCAGGAGATGTCCACCTCATCGGGGTCGCGCGTGCGGCGCGAGGGCACGATGGCGATGTCGTCGAAGCCGTAGGCGCGACGGCCCTTCTTGCCCCGACCGATCTCTACTTCCATGGCGGCATCCTAGGTTCGCGAGCGGACGAACGTTCACCGTAGCACCGGGTCTCGGGCGCATCGCCGAGCCGAAAGCCGCTCTTTGCGGGAGGTCCTGCGAGCTAGCCGGAAGCTCGACCGCCGGCGCGTCTACCACGTCGAGCTCGACCTCGTCCAGCAGGCGGGCGACCTCGCGCCGGTCGATC
Organism: uncultured Thermoleophilaceae bacterium; assembly: GCA_963731645.1. Classification (GTDB taxonomy): domain Bacteria; phylum Actinomycetota; class Thermoleophilia; order Solirubrobacterales; family Thermoleophilaceae; genus JAAYBF01. Next base: position 163,976 of record CAVSWF010000011.1, read on the forward strand.
ACGCCGGCGCCGAAGTGCTGGGTGGACTCCGCGCCGCAGGCCACGCCGTAGCGCACGCACTCGAGGTCCTCGCGACCGTCGTAGCGCGCCGCCACGTAGCCGGCCAGGAAGGCGTCGCCGGAGCCGACCGACGAGACGGGCTCGAGCGGGTCGAGGGTCGCGCGGCAGAGCCTGCGGGGGCGGGTGGCGTCGGTCTCGTCGCCCACGAGCGCGAGGCAGCCGTCGGGCAGCGTCATCAGCGCCTCGCGGGCGCCCATCCCGATCATCTCCCGGACGGCGGTGCGCCTGTCGTCCTCGTCGGCGAACTCGTGGCCCACCAGCTCCTCGGCCTCGAGCTCGTTCGGGGAGAGGATGCTCGGCCCGGCGCGCGCCGCCAGGCGCAGCGGCTCCCCTTCGGAGTCCAGCACGCTCGTGACGCCGAGGCGGTGGAGCTCGGTGACCAGGCGCGCGTACAGGCCGGGGTCGACCCCGCGCGGCAGGCTTCCCGAGAAGACACACACCGCCGCTCCCTGGGCGAGGTACAGCAGCTTGTCCACGAACAGCTCGAGCTCCGCCTCGGACACGGCCGGGCCGCGCTCGTTGATCTCGGTCTGCTCACCCGAGGTGGGGTCGACGACCGCCGTCGACATCCGCGACTCCTCGCGGATCCGCACGAAGTCGTTGAGGATCGCCTCCTCGGTGAGCTGCTCGATGATCCGCGTCCCGGTGGGCCCTCCCGCCAGCCCGGTGGCGATCACCGGCTGCCCGATCGCCTTGAGCGCACGGGCGACGTTCACGCCCTTGCCTCCCGCCATCGAGGTCTGCTCGACCGCGCGGTGGCGGCGGCCCAGCCGGAAGTTGGGCACCGCCAGCGTCTTGTCGATCGCCGAGTTGAGCGTGACGGTGATGATCATCTCGCGGGACAGGCTAGATCAAGTGAGGGTGCGTCTGGCGGCAATCGCTCCCAGCCCGCACGCCAGCACGAGCAGGAGCACCGGCAGCGCCGGGCCCAGCCCGTCGGAGAGCTTTCTCAGCGGCCCCGCCCCCGGCACGCTCGCCGCGGTGACCAGAGGCACCCGGCGGACCACGCGCTTCCCGCGCAGCACGGCCACGGTGCCCACCTTCTCGCCGGCCGGCAGCTCGCCCTCGAGCTCCTCGGGGGCGTCGACCTCGGTCGAGACCCGCTCTCCGCGGCGCGCCACCACGAAGAGGTCCTTCTCCGCGCGCAGCGCCACGGTGCCGTCGTGATGGGCCACGCGGGACTCCGCGAGCTTCTCCTCGGCGTCGAGCGCCCGGACGCGCTTGAACTGAGCGAGCCCGTAGCGCAGGAGCGACAGCGTGTCGGCGTTGCGCGCCGCCTCGCTCGGCTCGCCCAGCACCACGCTGATCACCCTCGTGCCGAGGCGCCCCGACGCGGCGCCCACCAGCACGTAGCCGGCCCCGAGCGTGTGACCGGTCTTCACCCCGTCGACGAAGGGGTTCGTGGCCACCAGCGTGTTGCGGTTCTCGACCACGCGCGGGCGGTCCCCGGAGTCGAGCGTGGCGGAGGGCATGTCCACCACCGAGGCGAAGCGCTCGTTGCGCAGGAGCCTGCGGGTGAGGGCCGAGAGGTCGGCCGCGGAGGAGTAGTTCGCCGGATCGTCGAGCCCGATGGGATTGGCGTAGCTCGTGTTGTCCAGGGAGAGCTCCTGCGCCCGCGCGTTCATCTTCGCCACGAAGGCGGGGCGGGAGCCCGCCAGACCCTCGGCCAGCGTCACCGCCGCGTCGTTGGCGCTCTCGAGCAGCAGGCCCTCGAGCAGGTCGTCCACCCGCATCCGCTCTCCCGGGCGGAGGTCGATCTTCGACTCGACGGCAAGGGGCTGATAGTCGGCGGCTCGGAAGACGTCCCCCGGCTTCGCGCCCTCGAGCGCCAGCAGCGCGGTCATCAGCTTCGTGGTGCTGGCGATCGGCGCGGCGCGCGTCGGGACGCTTGGCCAGGAGCACCGCGCCGTCGCGGGCGTCGACGAGGATGGCGGCCGTCGGCGGTCGAGAGGGCCGGCCTCTCCGGCCGGCCCTGGGCGCGCGCGGCGGGGGCCGGGACGGCCTGCAGCGCCACCAGCGCGCAGAAGCGCAGCGGCCGCGGCCGCGCGGAGCGCGCGGCTCACTCGCGCAGCTTGAGCTTCTGGCCCGGGCTCAGCGCCTGGGCGTCCACCTCCGGATTCAGCTCCTCGAGGGCCTCGACGTCCACGCCGGTCTTCACCGCGATCGCGCCCAGCGAGTCGCCGACCTTCACGGTGTAGGTGGCGGGCGTGCGGCGGCGCTTCGGCGCGGCGTCCGTCGCAGGCGTCGTAGCGTTCGCCGCTCGTTGCCGCGCCCCCTGCGTTGCCTTCGCCGTCCTCCACGCTCGAGTCGCTGAGCACGAGGAAGAACGCGAGCGCGCACACCACCAGCGCCACGGGAGCGATCAGGCGGGCTGGGCTTCGGCGTCCTTGGTCGGGCATCGGCGGGGGTCCGGCTGCCAGGATAGAGTCGGATGCAGGGAAATCGCGCACCCGACGCGACCCGGGGCCCCCTACTGTTTCCACGTGAGCGCCCGAAGCTCCTGCGCCGCCGCGCTCGCCGCCGCCGCGGGATCGCCGCCCGTGCCCCGGTAGGCGTCGACGATCGAGCGCGAGGCGGTCACCAGCCCGGCGGCCGGATGGGGCGCGAACGCCGCGCCGAGGGCCGCCGGGTCGCCCCCCTGCGCCCCGACGCCCGGGAGCAGGAAGATCGCGCGCGGCATGAGCTCGCGAAGGCGCGCGAGGCGGTCGGGACGGGTGGCCCCGGTCACGGCGCCGACGAGCGAGAGGCCGCACTCGCCCACCTCGCCCGCGCCGAGCTCGTCCACCATCCGGGCGACGTGCTCGTGCAGCGGCGCCCCGTCGGCCGTCGAGGTCCTGCAGGTCGGACGCGCCGGGGTTGGAGGTGCTCACGAGGAGGAAGACCCCGGCCCCGGCGGCGGCCGCGGCCCGGATGAGCGGCTCGATCGAGTCGCGGCCGAGCAGCGGGTTGACCGTGAGGGCGTCCGCGCCGAGGCCCTCGACCGGGCCGAAGGCGGACGGCGTCGAGCCGAGGAAGGCCTGCGCGTAGGCCTCGGCGGTGACCGGCACGTCACCGCGCTTGGCGTCGGCGATGACCAGCAGACCGGCCGCGCGAGCCGCGTCGCGCACCTCGCCCAGCGCGCCCAGCCCGGCGCGCCGAGGCGCTCGAAGCACGCGAGCTGCAGCTTGACCGCCACGCAGGACCGGGCCGGCCGCCTCGATCGCGGCGGGCAATGACGCGATCGACCGCGCGCGCGGCGAGCTCGCCGGCGGTCCCCGCCGCCCCGTCCAGGCCCTCGAGGGCGACCGGCCAGAGCGCGGCGGGATCCGGGTCGAGCCCGAGCACGACCCGGCTGCGGCGCTCGCCTATCGCGCGCCGCAAGCCGGTCCGCGAAATGAGTCACACGGTGACTCGGTGGGCTGGAGCTACGTGCCCTTGATCGACTTCTTGAGCGCGGATCCGGCCGAGAAGCGCGGCACCTTGCTGGCCGCGATCTGGATCTTCTCCCCGGTCTGCGGGTTCACGCCCTGACGGGCGCCGCGGTCTGCGACCGAGAACTTCCCGAAGCCGGTGAAGTTGACCTCTCCCCCTCGCTTGAGGGTCTCCTCGATGACCTCGAGGACCGCATCCACGGCCTCTCCGGCGTCACCCTTGGACAGGTCCGCCTTGTCGGCGACCTGATCGACGAATTCAGTCTTCGTCACCTTCTCCTCCTCACAATGGGGAACGAACTTGCGGCGAAACTAACAACGGATGCGGACGATGGCCGTCCGACCCCGCTCCGGAAGCGGCCTGGAGGCCCCTCTTCGTCGCAAATTGCGGGATTGGGCTCAGTCGTCCTCGGCCCCGTCGCGCGCCGCTCGCCGCCCTCTGGCGGGGCTCTGCGCCTCCTCCACCAGCGCGACCATCCGCTCCGCGAGGTCGAGGATCTCGTCGTGGCCCTTCGCCCCGGGCGCGAGCACGCGCGGGTCGCCCGGTCCGGTGTGCAGGATCACGCGGGGCTCGCGCTCGCGCTGACGGCGCCGGACCGCCGCGGCCACCCCTTCGGCCACGGCCGTGGCGCGGCCGAAGGCCCCCTTCGGCTGCTCCTTCACGGCGCCTCGATGGCCCGCATCGTCTGCCGCAGGTCGTAGAGCACCAGCGCCGGGAGCGCGAGGCGGCGGACCACGCAGACGAGCGCGTAGTGGGCGTCGCGGATCGCGAACACCGCCCCGCTCGAGCGTCTGCGCCTCGACCTCGGCGGTGGCCGCGGCGGAGGCCGAGTCCACCGCGGACACCAGCTCGTGGGCCAGCCCGGCCAGCTGCCGCGCCCGGCCCCGATCGGTGTCGCTGGCGCCGATCAGCCCGCCGGCGGGATCGATGAGCACCGCGGCGCGGACGTCCGCGGACATGTCGACGAGGTGCCCGGCCGCGTCCTCGGGTCGCAGGGGCTCGACGCTCACCCGGGCCCGCGATACGGCGTTCCGGGGGACGGTGCGCGCGAGCCGCCGGGCATGGCGGTCAGAATAGCCCGCGTGCCCCTCTCGCGGATCTCGTGGATCCTCACCGTCGCGGTCTGCCTGATCGCGGCCGTGCTGGTGCTCGTGAACGGCTACGTCGGCTACTTCGGCGTGCTGCTGGCGGTGGGCGGGGCGGCGGCGGTGAACCTCAGGTAGCGGCGCCGGCGTCAGCCCTCGTCCGGGGCGCGGGTGGCCCGGGGCCGGGCGGGCTCGAGGTGGATGAGCACGTCGGCGTCGCGCAGGCGGTCGCGAATGGCGCCCTGGAGCTCGTGGCGTGATCGTCGTGCGCCCGGCTCGAGGGTGGTCCCCTCGGTGAACTGGACGTGGAGGTCCACGTAGCGGCGGCTGCCGGCGCGCCGGGCGCGGAGCTTGTGGAACCCCGCGACCTCGGGCGCCGCGTGATCCGAGATCGCCAGGCGCACCGCCTCCAGCTCCTCCGGGGGCAGCGCCTCGTCGACCAGGACCCGCGAGGAGCGCGCGATGATGCGCAGCCCCGCGCCCACGATCGCCACCGCCACCAGGAGCGCGACGATCGGATCGAGGATCTCGACCCCCGTCACCTCGACCAGCACGAGGGCCACGAGCACCCCGGTCGACGTGACCGCGTCGGTGCGCAGGTGCGCGGCGTCGCCCTCGAGCGCCGGCGACTCGGTCGCGTCGGCCTGGCGGTACAGGTAGGTGGACACCGCCAGGTTCACCAGCACCGAGACGGCGATCACGGCGATGCCCACCCCGAGCGATTCGACCGCGGGCGGGTCCGCCAGCCGGCGCGTCGCCTCGTAGACGATGATGCCCGCGCCGACGAGGATGAGCATCCCCTCGATCGCGGCCGAGAGGTTCTCGATCTTCGCGTGGCCGTAGGGGTGGTCCTCGTCGGCCGGCTCGTCGGCCTTGCGCACCGAGAAGTAGGCGATCACCGCCGCGATCAGGTCGATGCTCGAGTGGACCGCCTCGGTGATGATCGCGATCGAGCCGGTGACCGCGCCGGCCGCCAGCTTGAGGGCGATGAGGAGCGAGTTGGAGAGGATCGAGATCGCCGCCGCGCGGGTCTTGCGCGGCGCCGCCGCCTGCGCCGCCGGGCCCACCGCTCGCACGGGACCGATCACCGCGGGTCTCGCGCGAGGACGGGCGAGCAGGGCGCGCGCCGCCCGGCCGCGGTGGCTGATCGCGTCCTTCTCCGCGGGCGAGAGCTCGGCCATCGTTCGTCCGTCGCGGCCGTCGTCGGGCACGAAGGCCGGGTCGTAGCCGAAGCCGCCCTCGCCGCGCGGCTCGTGGCTGAGCCTCCCCTCGCACCGGCCCTCGACCACCTCCTCCTCGCCGCCCGCCCCCACGAACGCGAGCGCGCACACGTAGGCCACCCGGGTGTCGGCCTCCGGGGGGACCTCCCGCAGGAGCTTCTGGAGGTTCTCCTCGTCGGTCGCGTCCTCCCCGGCGTAGCGGGCCGAGCGGATGCCCGGCGCACCCCCGAGCGCGGCCGCCTCGATGCCCGAGTCGTCGGCCACCGCGGGCAGCCCGGTGCCCGCGGCCGCGGTCGCGGGCCTTCACCAGGGCGTTGGCGGCGAAGGTCGCGCCGTCCTCGGGCGGCAGCGCCACGTCGTCCGGAAGCGGGACGAGCTCGTGCGGCGCGAGCAGCTTCGAGAGCTCGCGAAGCTTGTGGGGGTTGCGAGAGGCGAGCACGAGCCGCACGGCGGCGCCAGTCAGCCTCAGCCGGCCTGCGCGACCGCGGCGGCCTTCTGGGCCTCGCGCAGCTGCCTGATGCCGCCCTCGGCCAGGCCGAGGAGATCGTCGAGCGAGGCCCGCGAGAGCGGCGTCCGCTCACCGGTCGCCTGGACCTCGACGAGCCCGCCGTCGCCCGTCATCACCACGTTCATGTCGACCTCGGCCGTGGAGTCCTCGGGGTAGTCGAGATCGAGGAGGGCCGTGCCGTCGACGACGCCGCAGGACACCGCGGCCACCGACTCGGTCAGCGGCAGCCGCTCCAGCAGCCCCTCGCCGACCAGCCCTCCGAAGCGCCAGCTCGAGCGCCACGTAGGCCCCGGTGATCGAGGCGCAGCGGGTGCCCCCGTCGGCCTCCAGCACGTCGCAGTCGAGCCATACCGTGCGCTCCCCGAGGGCCTCGAAGTCCACCACCCCGCGCACCGCCCTGCCGATCAGGCGCTGGATCTCCACGGTCCGGCCGTCGGGCCGGCCCTTGGACACGTCGCGCTTCTTGCGCTCGCCGGTGGAGGCGGGCAGCATCCCGTACTCGGCGGTGACCCAGCCGCGGCCCTGACCGCGCATCCAGCGCGGCACCTCCTCGTCCACGGAGGCCGTGCAGATCACCCGCGTCCCGCCCATCTCGATGAGCACGGACCCGTCCGCCGCGCGCACGAACCCGGGCTCGATGTTCACGGGGCGCAGCTCGTCGTGCCCGCGGCCGTGTTGTCTCTCGCTCATGGCGCGCATGGTCGCACGGGCGGGGGCGAGGACCGTCGTCGGCCCCCGCCCGCCCCGCCGAGCCCGAACGAGGTTCTCAGAACGTGACCTTGCGCACCGCCCCCTTGATCTTGCCGAGGATCACGTCGCCCAGCTCCTTGCCGTCGTCGGTGCTTGAAGTTCTTCATCGCGGCCACCACGCCGGCCATGACGAGCGCGACGAGCAGGATCAGGGCGACGTACTCGACCGTGCCCTGGCCGGCCTCACGCCTCAGCGCCGATCCGGCGCGGATCGCCTTGGCGTGCACGAGTCCCATCGTAGCGGTACATCTGCGACCTCCCTGGTCGAGTTGATCGGAGGTCGATCGTGCGCCCGCCGCGGCGCACGGTTCCAGACCGCGCGCGTGACAAGCTCGGCGCCCGGTGGTGACAGGCGGTGCGCCAAGATGCGGGCCATGTGCGGCATCGGCGCCATCCTCGACCCGGCCGGCACGGCCGCCGCCGACGCCGGGCCGGCGCATGACCGTCGCGCTGCGCCACCGCGGGCCCGACGGCGACGGCGTGCGCCGGATCGGCCCGGTCACGCTCGCGCACACCCGGCTGGCGATCATCGACGTGGCCGGCGGCGACCAGCCGCTCTCCTCCGAGGACGGCTCGGTCACCGCCGATCGTCAACGGCGAGATCTACAACCACCTCGACGCTGCGCGCCGAGCTCGAGGCGCAGGGCCACGTGTTCGCCACCCACTCGGACTCCGAGGTCGTGGTGCACGCCTACGAGGAGCACGGCGACGACTTCGTGCGCCGGCTGAACGGCATCTTCGCCTTCGCCCTCTGGGACGACCGCCGCGGCCGGCTCGTGCGCCGCGCGCGACCCGTTCGGCGTCAAGCCGCTCTACTGGTGCAGCGACGGCCGGCGCCTCGCGCTGGCCTCCGAGGTCGGCGCGCTGCTGGCCGCCGGGCTGGCCGAGCCGCGCGTGGACCGCGTGGCCCTCGACCACTACCTCGCCTGCCGGTTCGTGCCCGCGCCGCGCACGCTCTTCGAGGGCGTCTCGAAGCTCCCGCCGGCCACGATGCTCACGCGCCGAGGAGGGCGAGCCGCCGCGCGTCGCGAGCTACCGCGAGGCTCCCGGCGCCGCCCCACCGCGGCCTGCGCGGCGAGGAGCTCGAGCGCGAGCTGGCCGAGCGCTTCACCGACGCGGTCGAGCGCCAGATGATGTCCGACGTGCCCTACGGCGCGTTCCTGTCAGCGGCGGCGTCGACTCCGCGGCGATCGCGGCCGCGATGGCGCAGCGCGCGCGAGCGAGCCGCCCATCGACCTTCACGATCGGGTTCCCCGGCCACGGCGACCGTGCTCGACGAGCGCGAGTACGCCGCGCGAGTCGGCGCGCGCGATCGGCACCGACCACTCACGACACGGCGATGGAGCAGGCCGACTTCCTCCCCGAGCTCGAGCGGTGCGTGCGCCACCTCGAGGAGCCCTGCGGGATCCCCTCGGCGCCGGCGCTGATGCAGCTCTCGCGCTTCGCCGGCGCGCTCGGTGAAGGTGGTGCTCTCGGGCCAGGGGGCCGACGAGCCCCACGGCGGCTACGGCCGCCACCAGGCCGCCGCTGGCGCTCGGGGCGGCCGGCGCGCCTGCGGGCCGCTGGCGCGGCCGCTGCGCGCGGCGGCCGGGCTGGCTCAGGGCAACGAGCGCGCTCGCCGCGCCGCGCGGCTGCTCGGCGACATGCCGCGACGCCGAGCGGCTCGTGCGGCTGGTCGAGATCACCGACGAGCGGCTGCGCTCGGCGCTCGTCGCGCAGCCGCGGGCGAGCGAGGCCGCGGCCGAGCGGCGCGCGCTCGCCGAGGACGTGCTCGCCGACGTCGGCGACCGCGGCCTGGTCGAGCAGGCGCTCTACCTCGACACCCGCCTCTTCCTGCCCGACGGCCTGCTGATCTGCGCCGACAAGATGTCGATGTCGGCGAGCCTCGAGCAGCGGGTGCCCGTTCCTCGACGTCGAGCTGATGCGCTTCGTGGAGCGGATCCCCGTGCGCGAGCGCGTGCGCCCCCGCGCACGGCAAGCGCGCTGCACCGCCGGGCGATGGCGCGGCTCGTGCCCGCGGGAGATCGCCAACCGCCCGAAGCACGGCTTCTCCACGCCCTACGACGACTGGCTGCGCGAGTCGCTGGGGGAGGAGGTCGAGCGCCGCTACGCGCGCGGGCTCGCCGCTCGCCGAGCTGGTCGATCCCGGCACCGTCGCGGGGCTCGTGGCCGCCCACCGCACCGGCCGGGCGGACCACAAGCGCGTCCTCTACTGCCTGCTCGAGCTCTCGGAGTGGCACCGCGCCTTCGTCGAGCAGGCCGTTCCGGCGGAGGCGATCGCGTGAAGCGCAGGCGGGTGCTCTACGTGCACAGCCGCAAGGCGAGCTTCGTGGCCATCGACCGCGCGATCCTCGCCGAGCGAGTACGAGGTCGAGGACCTCTACCAGCCCGGCCGGGTGCCCAACCTCCTCAAGATCGTGCCCGCCGTGCTGCGCTGCCGACCTCGTCTTCGGCTGGTTCGCCTCGTGGCACACGTTCTTCCCGATCACGCTCGCCTGGCTGCTGCGCAAGCCCTCGGTGCAGATCATCGGCGGCTTCGACACCGCCAACATGCCCGACATCGGCTACGGCTACCAGCAGGGCGGCCTGCGGCGGTGGGCCAGCCGCTGGATCATGCGCCGCGCTTCGCGGCTGATCACCAACTCGCACTACAGCCGCAGCGAGATCGCCGCGAACACGCCGATCCCGCCCGAGCGCGTCACGGTGGTGCACCACGGCGTGCCCGATCCGTTCGGGCCGCTCGACCCCGAGGCGCGAGCGCGAGCCGCTGGCGATCACGGTCGGCCACCTGGTGACCACGACGCTCATGCAGAAGGGCCACCAGCCGTTCGTGGAGGCCGCACGGCACCTGCCCGATGTGCGCTTCGTGTTCGTCGGCAAGGCGCACGACGACGCCATCGAGCAGCTTCGCGGCCTCGCCCCGCCGAACGTGGAGTTCACCGGCTGGCTGTCCGACGAGGACCTCGAGGACATCTACCGGCGCGCGTCGGTCTACGTGCAGGCCTCGCGGCACGAGGGCTTCGGGCTGGCGGTGGCCGAGGCGATGCTGGCGGGCTGCGTGCCGGTCGTGATGGACGTGACCGCGATGCCCGAGGTGGTGGACGGCGCGGGCGTGCTCATCTCCTCCCAGGAGCCCGAGGCCGTGGCCGCCGGGGTGCGTGAGGCGCTCGCGCTGGGGCCCGAGGCCCACGGGCGCGCCCGCGACCGGATACTCGACGCGTTTCCCATGCAGATCCGGCGCGACGGCATCCTCACCGTGGTGGGCGAGGCGCTCGGGGAGACCGATCCCGCCCCCGGGGCCGCCGATATAGTCGCGCCCGCCTCACGGGACGCCTGATGCCTGACCGCGCCGAGACCTCAGCCTGCCGGCAGCCGCGATCCCGCGATGGCACGGATGCCGAATCCGGCGCCCCTGCATCCCAAGGGCGCCCGCGCGCCCGCGAGCGGGGCAAGATGCGCCGCCGCCTGCGGCGGCAGAAGCGGATGCGCGAGGCGCTGCTGCTCGACCTCGGCGCGCTCGTCTACGAGCTCCACCGCCAGGGTCGCCGGGAGCCGGAGCTGCTCCAGGCGAAGGCCGCCGAGCTGACCGCCGTCGACCAGGAGGTGCGCGGCCTGGCCGAGGCGCTCGAGGCCGACCAGGGAATGCTCGCGCTGGTGGCCGCGGGCATCGCGGGCAGCTGCGAGAACTGCGGGTCGCTGCTCTCCACCGACTCCCGCTACTGCGCGGCGTGCGGAGCCGCCGCGGTCCCCGCCCTGGCGCCCGAGCGCGCGAGCGAGACCGAGGCCGAGCTGGCCCCACCCGCCGCGCCCGAGGCGACGCCGGCTCCCGAGCCCGAGGTGCCCGGCGAGGAGGACGAGCCGGAGGAGGAGCCGCAGGAGGAGCCGCAGGAGGACGAGGAGCGGGCGCCGTGGCTGACGGACCGATGAGCGCGCCCCCGGCCCCCGACGAGGGCACGATACCCACGAGGGCACGGTTGCCGGGTCTGCGGCGCGCCCGCCCAGCGCGGCCAGCTGGTCTGCCTCGAGTGCGGGTCGCGCATCACGCTGGCCTACCGCCGCCCGCCGAGCTGGAAGGTGCCCGTGGCGATCACGGTCGGCGGTCCTGTTGCTGGCCGGCGCGGGCGGCGTGCTGGCCTACCGGGCCCTCGACGACGAGGCCGAGAGCGAGGTCCGCGCCGCTCCCGCGAACCCGAAGGAGACCAAGGCGACGACCGACGAGACGGCGCCTGAGGAGGACTCGAAGGCCGAGACCGAGCAGGCCGAGACCGAGGCCGAGACCGAGAGCCGAGACCGAGCAGGCCGAGGAGGAGACCGGCCGAGGACCGGAGCCCGGCCGCCGGGGAGGGGCTGCGCAAGCGCGGCGACATCTACGCCTGGCCGGGCGACCTGCGGGCCTTCACCGTGGTGCTGCTCTCCGCGGAGGACCGCCGCAGCGCGACCGCCTTCGCCCGCTCGGCGAGCGGGTCGGGGAAGGACAAGATCGGCGTGATCGACTCGAGCAAGTTCTCCAGCCTGCCCAGCGGCTTCTTCGTGGTCTTCGCCGGCCGAGTACGCCGGCCGCGGGCAGGCCGACCGCGCCGCGGCGCGCCTCGGCTCGCGCTTCCCGGGCGCCTTCGCCCAGCTCGTGAGGAAGTAGCTCAGCCCGCGGACGAGCGCAGCACGGGCCAGTGCCGCCCGAGCACGCCGGCCGTCGCGTTGACCAAGGCTCCCGGCTCGGCCGGCCGGGCGTCACCGCCCGCGGACAGGGCCTCCATCGTCGCCAGGGCCGAGGCGCACATCGCGTCCAGGTCGTAGCCGCCCTCGAGCACCGCTCCCACCGGGACGCCGAGCTCGTCCGCCAGCGACCGGGCCTGGCGCCCCAGGTGGCCGAAGCTCGCCGTCTCGAGCCGGCAGTCGGCGAGCGGGTCGTCGCGGTGACCGTCGAACCCGGCGGAGATCAGCAGGAGGTCGGGCCGGTAGTCGCGCGCCACCGGCGCCACGATGTGCTCCACGTAGGCGAGCCACTCGTCCTCCCCGGCGCCCGCCGGCACCGGGAGGTTGAGCGTGTAGCCCTCGCCGGCCCCCGATCCCACGTCGCCGAGCGCGCCCGTCCCCGGGTAGAAGGGCCAGCGGTGGATGCTCGCGAACAGCACCTCCGGCGCGCGCTCGAACGCCGCGTCGGTGCCGTTGCCGTGGTGCACGTCCCAGTCGAGCACCATCACCCGCTCGGCCCCGAGCGCCGCCAGCGCATGGCGCGCCGCCACCGCCACGTTCGAGAAGAGGCAGAAGCCCATGGCGCGGTCGGGCTCGGCGTGGTGCCCGGGGGGCCGGGTCGCGCAGAACCCGGTGGGGGCCTCGCCGCGCAGGAGCGCCTCGGCCAGCGCCACCGCGGCGCCCGCGGAGCGCAGCGCGGCCTCCCACGAGCCGGGCCCGACCGGGGTGTCCAGGTCGAAGGGCCGGCCGGCCCGGCAGTGCTCGCGCACGCTCTCGAGGTGCTCGCGCGAGTGCACGCGAAGGAGCTGCTCCTCGTCGGCGGCGGGCGCCTCGCGCACCTCGTAGCCGAGCCAGTCGCGCTCCTCCAGCGCCGCCTCGAGCGCACGGATGCGGTCCGCGCGCTCGGGGTGCGCGCCGGTGTCGTGCCCGAGTGACGCGGGGTGACGAAAGAGGAGCGGCGCCGGGATCGCGTTACGGTACCCGGCTCCCACCATGGACCGCGCCGCACCGACACCGCTGCGCACCGACGTGACCGTGGTCGGGGCGGGCGCGGCGGGCCTGTTCTGCGCCCTGGTGGCCGCGCGCGAGGGCGCACGTGTCGCGCTCGTCTCGCGCTCGGAGCTGCCGGGCTCGGCGAGCTACTGGGCCCAGGGCGGGATCGCCGCGGCTCTCGCCGCCGGGGACTCCGTGGAACGTCACGCCCAGGACACGCTGATCGCGGGCCGCGGCGCCGCCCGGCCGAGCGCGGTCCAGGCGCTGTGCGAGGACTCGCCCGACCGGGTCAGGGAGCTCGAGGAGCTCGGCGTGCACTTCGACGCCGACCGCCACGGCGCGCTCGCCCTCGGGTTGGAGGGAGGGCACTCCGCGCGGCGGATCGCGCACGCGGGAGGCGCCGCGACGGGCCGGCGGATCACCCGCGATCTCTCCGCCCTGGTCGCCGCCCACACCGGTGTCGAGGTGCTCGAGGAGACCACGGCCACCGCCCTCGCTGCGCCACGACGGGCGCTGCGTGGGCGTCGGGGTCGCGTCCGAGCGCGGGCCGGCGCAGATCGTGTCCCGGGGCACGGTGCTGGCCACCGGCGGCGCCGCGGCGCTGTGGTCGCGGACGACCAACCCGGAGGGATCGGTGGGCGTGGGCCTGGCCCTGGCGCACGCCGCGGGAGCCGACCTGGCCGACCTCGAGTTCGTCCAGTTCCACCCCACCGCCCTGGTGGCGGAGGGCGTGCGCGACGGGTTCCTCGTGACCGAGGCCGTGCGCGGCGAGGGCGCGACGCTCCACGACGCCGCGGGGGAGCGCTTCGTGGACGAGCTCGCCCCGCGCGACGAGGTGGCCCTGGCGATCGAGGCCGAGCTGCGCCGCAGCGGCCGGCCCTCGGTCGTCGCTCGACATGCGCCGGGTGGACATGGCGCGCTTCCCGAACATCGCCGAGGTCCTGGGCGAGGTGGGCATCGACCCCGCCCGCGACCCGGTCCCCGTGGCGCCCGCCGCGCACTACACGATGGGGGGTGTGGCCACCGACCTCGACGGGCGCGCCTCCGTCGCCGGGCTGCTCGCGGTGGGCGAGTGTGCCTGCACCGGCCTGCACGGGGCCAACCGCCTGGCGTCGAACTCCCTGGCGGAGTGCTTCGTCCTCGGCCGGCGCGCCGCCCTCGCGGCCACCGACGAGCCGCTGCCGGGCGATCCCCCCGTCGGCGATCCGGCGCCCCTCCCCGCACCCCCCACGGCGCGGACCCGCTCCTCGCTGTGGCTCCACGCCGGGCTTCGCCGCGACGCCGACTCGCTGCGGGCGCCTCGCGGGCGACCCCTACCCGCTGGCGCGGCTGATCGCCGCCTCCGCGCTTGCGCGCGAGGAGAGCCGGGGGGCCCACCAGCGGCGCGATTTCCCGGACACCGATCCGGCGCTCGACGGCCGGCACGCCGTGGTCGGCGCCGACGAGAGCGTCCGCCTCGAGCGGTGGGAGTGATCGTGGCCGACGACCGGCGTTCCCGAGCTGTTTCACGAAGCGATGTCCTCGCTCGCCTCGGGCGTGGCGGTGGTGACCGCCCGCCGTCGCGACGGCCACCCCTGCGGCCTCGCGGCCACGTCGGTGACCTCGTTCAGCGCCGTGCCCCCCTCCCTGCTCGTCAGCGTCGACCACGCCTCGCGCTGCCACGGCGCCCTGGCGGGCTGTGAGCGCTTCGGCGTGCACATCCTCGGCGCCGGGCGAGGAGGCACTCGCCCGCGTGTTCGCCGGCAAGGGCGACGACAAGTTCGCGGGCCTCGACTGGCGCTGGGACTGCAGACGTGCCCGAGCTCGGCGGTGCGCTCACCTACCTGCGCTGCCGGCGGGCGGAGAACTTCGACCGCTACGACCACACCGTCCTGATCGGCGACCTGGAGGGCGGGCGCCACGACCGCGGGCGAGCCCCTGCTCTACGCCCGGCGGCGCATGGACTGGCGGATCGTCTAGCGCCCGCCCTAGGCCGGCACGCCCGGCATCGGCACGCCGATGACCTTCAGCCTGCGCGACAGGGCGGTGAAGGCGAACTCGGTCTGCTCCTGGCTGGTGTAGCCCATGAACGTGTAGTCGTCGCCCAGCTCGTAGCCGGGGGGACGAGCACGCCGGCGGCGACGGGCAGCTGCTCGACGAGCGTGTCCTGGATGCGCTTGGCGTACTGCTCCTCGCGGGCCTTGCTCTGCAGGTACCAGGTGCCGTAGGCCACGTGGCGGTGCTCGTCGCGCGAGATGTTCGTGAACCCCTCGACGAACCCGGGCATGCTCCCCGTTCTTCTCGAAGTAGTCGAGGAGGTAGTGCTGGCCGGTGAGGGCCAGCGTGCCCTCGATGACCATGTGGTACATCGTGATGAAGTCGACCTTCGCGGAGGTGTCGGAGGGGTCGGAGATCAGCCGCTCCCCGGCCTTGACCAGCGACTCGTCGAAGAGCTGGATGAACGCGCCGGTCACGTGCTCGCGCACGCGGTCGAGGCGCCGCGTGATGTCGTCCTCGTCGAAGGCGAAGACCTCCCGGTAGTAGCGGTCGAAGAACTGCATGTGGCGCGCCTCGTCGACCTGCTGGGTGGTCAGGAACGACTCCTCGGACTCGTCGTCGTAGGCCATCACGAGGCCCGAGAACTGGGTCGTGACCCGCTCCTCGCCGATGAAGAACGACGACAGCAGCCAGAGCAGCTCGTCGCGCTTGGCGTCGTCGTAGGAATCCCAGTCGCGCCGGTCCTGCTCGAGGTCGATCGCGTGCGCCGACCAGGGTTGGCGCTCCCAGAGCTCGTAGAGCGCCTGCGGCGCCAGGAGCTTCACCGAGCTCGTGATCTTCGAATCGTCGCCCACCGTCGCGACGTCGCCCTGCTGTGCCTGGTCTAGAAGGGTTGCCATGCGCCGAACCTAGCGCCCGATTGACACAGCGTCAACCACCGTTAGGCTGGCGCTCGGTGGCGACCGCGGTCGACAATCAAGCAGCCCTCCTCGAGGCCACCGCCGAGCTGCTGGAGGAGGGTGCATCGTTCGCGGCGCTCAGCGTGCAGGCCATCAGCGAGCGCGCGGGGCTCGGCCGCACCAACTTCTACTTCTGCTTCAAGGACAAGCGAGCCCTGCTGACGCGCCTGGCCGAGGACGCCGCGGCCGAGCTGTTCGCGCGGGCCGAGGCGTGGTTCGACGGACAGGGCGACGGCGCCGAGGAGCTCGGGCGCATCGTCGGGCCGGTGGTGGAGCTGTGGCTGCGCCACGGTCCCGTGCTCTCCGCCGTCGTCCAGACCGCGTCGGTCGACCCGGAGGTGCGCGACCTCTGGCGCGACGCTGGCGCGGCGCTTCGAGGAGGCCACCCGCCGGCGAATCGAGCGCGAGCAGGCCGCGGGCCGAGCCGCCGACGTGCTCCCGCAGGAGACCGCTTCCGCACTCGTGTGGATGACCGAGCGCACGTGCTACCAGCACGTCCAGCAGGGCGGCGGACGATCCCGAGCGGCTCGCCGAGGCGCTCACGCGCATCTGGCAGCGCTCGCTCTACGAACGCACCGCCTGAAGGCACAACCCAACCGGTGCGGGGGTTAACCCGAACTTAACTTTGTATTCGTTGTCACTACATGGAGCGAAGCCACCGGAAGGGCTAGGAGGCCCGGCCCATGTACCAGTTCAGCCGCGCGATCTACAGAGAGCTTGCACACGAGGTGCTGCCCGGAACGGCCGCGGTCGTCTGCGTGCGCCGCCAGCGCCTGCTCAGGGACTGCGAGGCCACGATGGAGCGCCTGGCCACCGACCGCCACTACTTCGCCCGTCCGGTCAAGACCCTCTTCAACGACATCCGCAGCCTCTTCCCGATGAGCAGCCAGCTGCGGGTCTACGGCGTGATCGAGCGCAACGTGCTGCTGGCCGTGCAGTACGTGGACACCCAGGCTCGCGAGGGCGTCACCTTCGACGGCAGCCCCCTCTGCTGCCACGCCACCACGCGCAAGGGAACCTCCTGCCAGAGGGTCCCTCTCCCGGGCAGCAAGTACTGCCCGTCGCACAAGCACCTCGACGAAGACCTGGCGGCGACCGCGGCGTAGCCGTGCGCCGGTAGCGTCCCCGCCGATGGTCCTCGGCGTGGACGTGGGCGGCACCTTCACCGACGCCGCGCTTCTCACCCCCGAGGGCCTGTTCACCGGCAAGGCCCCGACCACGCCCGACGACCAGTCGGCGGGGGTGATGGCGGCGGTCGACGAGGCGCTCGAGTCCGCCGGTGCGCAGGCCGGCGACGTCGAGCGCCTCGTGCACGGCATGACGGTGGGCACCAACGCGCTGCTCGAGGGCAAGACCGCCCGCACGGCGCTCGTGGCCACCGAGGGGTTCACCGACCTCGAGGAGCTGGGCCGCCAGGCCCGCCCGGAGCTCTACCGCCTCTGTGCCGGCAACCCCGACCCGGTCGTGCCCGTGGAGCTTCGCGTGGGCGCGCCGGAGCGACAGGGGCCCGACGGGGTCGCGCGCGAGCTCGACGCGACCGAGCTCGAGCGCAGGCTGGACGCCCTCCCGGCGGACCTCGAGGCGGTCGCGGTCTGCCTGCTCTGGGGCTTTCGCCACCCCGACCACGAGCGAGCGGTGGCCGACGCGGTGCGGCGGCGGGCGCCCGATGCGCACGTGTCGACCTCTCACGAGACCGCCGGCGTGTTCCGCGAGTACGAGCGCCTGGCGACGACCGTCCTCGACGCCGCCCTCTCCCCCCTCCTGCGGCGCTACCTCGGGCGCCTGGCCGAGCGGACCGGCGAGGCCGGGCTGCCCGAGCCCGAGGTGATGCTCTCGAGCGGCGGCGTGGCCGGCGCCGCGACCGCCGCCGCCCACGGCTCGTGGACCGTGCTGTCCGGCCCCGCCGGCGGGGCCGTCGCGGCCGCCCGGGCCGCTCGGCTCGAGGGGATCGAGGAGGCGGTGGGCTTCGACATGGGCGGCACCTCGTGCGACGTCTCGCTGGTCACCGGGGGCCGCGTCGCGGTCAGCGGCGGGCGCGAGGTGGGCGGCCGGGCGCTCGCGCTGCCGATGGTCGACGTGCACACGGTCGGCGCCGGCGGCGGCAGCGTCGCCTGGCGCGACGAGGGCGGCGCCCTGCGGGTCGGGTCCCCGCTCGGCCGGCGCCGATCCCGGGCCCGCGTGCTACGGCCGGGGCGGGACCGAGCCCACCGTGACCGACGCCAACGCCGTGCTCGGACTGGTCGGGCGGCGGCTCGCCGCTCGCGGGTGGCGTGACGCTCGACCTGCCGGCGGCGCGGGAGGCGATCGACGGGCTGGCGGATGCGCTCGGCCTCGAGCGCGGAGGAGACGGCGGCCGGCATCCTGCGGGTGGCGAGCGCGGAGATGGCCCAGGCGGTGCGGGTCGTGACCGTCGAGCGGGGGATCGACCCGCGGGAGATGGCCCTGGTCGCCTTCGGCGGCGCCGGACCGCTGCACGCCGCCGCCATCGCGGAGGAGCTGGGGATCCGGCGCGTGATCGCCCCCGTGGTGTCGGGCGTGCTCTCGGCGCTGGGCCTGGCGGTGTCCGAGCGCCGCCGCGACCTGGTGGAGAGCGTGCTGCTCTCGGGCGAGGAGCTGACCCGCGACGCGGTGGCCGCCGCCGTCGCCCGTCTGGCCGCGCGCGGGCGCGAGGAGATCGGATCGCCGCGAGGCCGAGGTCCGCGCCACCTACGACCTGCGCTACGCGGGACAGGCGTTCGAGCTGGGCGGTGGAGGGCGACCCCGAGCCCGACCCGGCCGACCTGCGCCGCGCCTTCGAGGCCGCCCACGCCGAGCGATACGGCTACGACGATCCCGACGCCGAGCTCGAGCTGGTCACGGTGCGGGTGGCCGTCGCGCTGCCGGGCGCCGAGCCGCAGCCGAGCCGCGCGGGTCGCGCCGAGGAGCGCGGCACCCGGCGCGTGCGCTTCGGCGCCGACTGGCACGACGCGCACATCCTCGGCCCGGGCGAGGCCGACGTCCGCGGACCCGCCATCGTGGAGCTGCCCGGCTCGACGCTCGCCGTGCCGCCGGGCTGGTCGGGCCGCGCGAACGCCGAGGCGGTGGTGGTCGACCGGTGAGCGGGCTCGACCCGATCGCCCTCCAGGTCATGCTCGGCGCGCTGCGCGCGGCGTGCGACGAGATGGGGGCGGTGCTCGTGCGCTCGGCCCACTCCGCGAACATCAAGGAGCGCCGCGACGCATCCACCGCGCTGTTCGATCACGAGGGCCAGATGGTGATGCAGGCCGAGCACATCCCCGTGCACCTCGGCGCGATGCCGAGCGCCGTGGCGTCGGTGCTCGACGAAGACCACGCGCCGGGCGACGCGTGGATCCTCAACGACCCGTTCGCCGGCGGCACCCACCTGCCGGACATCACGGTGATCTCGCCGGTGCTGCGCGAGCGGCGAGCTCCTGGGCTTCGCCGCCTCTCGCGCGCACCACGCCGACGTGGGCGCCGCCGAGCCCGGCAGCATGCCCGCCGACTCCCGCACGCTCGACGACGAGGGCGTGGTGATCGCGCCCTCGCGCCTGGTGCGCGCGGGGGCGCTCGACCGAGAGCTCCTCGGCGGCCTGGTGGCCCGGATGCGCGCGCCGCGCCAGCGCGAGGCCGACCTCCGCGCCCAGCTGGCCGCGAACCGGACCGGCGCCGAGCGCCTCCTCGCGCTCGCCGGGCGCATGGGGATCGCCGACCTGCGCGCCGGGATGGCGGAGACCCTCGACTACGCGGACCGGCGCACGCGCGCGCGAATCGCCGCGCTCGAGGACGGCGAGCGCCGGGCGCGCGACGTGCTGGAGGCCGCCGACTCGGACCTCGAGCTGAGCCTGCTCGCCCGCGTGGCCGGCGAGGAGATCGAGCTGGACTTCACGGGCAGCGCCGGCCAGCACGACGGCAACCTCAACTGCCCCTTCGCGGTGACCCTCTCGGCCTGCTACTTCGCGCTCCGGGTCCTGACCGACCCCGACGTCCCGCCGTGCGCGGGCGCCTACCGGCCGCTGAGGGTGATCGCCCCCGAGGGCTGCCTGCTCAACGCGAGGCGTCCGGCCGCCGTGGCCGCGGGCAACGTGGAGACCTCCTCGCGCGTCGCCGATCTCGTGCTGGGCGCGTTCGGGCACGCCCTCGGCCAGGGGACGATGAACAACCTCACGCTCGGCAACGAGGGCTTCACCTACTACGAGACGCTCGGCGGCGGCCAGGGCGCGTGCAGCGACGCCGACGGCCCGAGTGCGGTGCACGTGGCGATGAGCAACACGCTCAACACCCCGATCGAGGCGCTCGAGCTCGAGTTCCCGCTGCGGGCGGTGGAGTACTCGGTGCGCCGCGGGTCCGGGGGCGCGGGCGCCTTCAGGGGAGGAGACGGCGTCGTGCGCGAGATCGAGGCGCTCGAGGAGATGCGCTACTCGCTCATCACCGAGCGCCGGCGCCACCCGCCGCCCGGCGCCGGCGGCGGCGAGCCGGCCGCCTGCGGGCGCAACCTCCTCAACGGCGAGGAGCTGCCGGGAAAGGCCTCGGGGACGCTGCGCCCGGGAGACCGCCTGCGCCTCGAGACCCCGGGCGGCGGCGGGCACGGAAGGCCCCCGACCGGGTAGAACCCGCTCATGAGCGACCGCCGGGTGGCCTTCCTCGGGCTGGGCATCATGGGCGCCCCGATGGCGGCCAACCTCGCGCGGGCCGGCATCGAGGTGATCGCCTTCAACCGCACGCGCGAGCGGGCCGAGGCGCTGGCCGGCGAGCACGAGAACGTGACGGTGGCCGCCACGGCGAGCCGAGGCGGCCGAGCGGGCCGGCACCGCGATCTCGATGGTCCCCGACGTGCCCGAGGTCGAGGAGGTGCTGCTGGGATCCGACGGCGCGGCGAACGGACTGCCCGAGGGCGGGCTCGCCATCGACATGTCGACCATCTCCCCCACCGCCAGCCGCTCGATCGCCGAGCGGCTCGGCGAGCGGGGCATCGCCTTCCTCGACGCCCCCGTGACCGGGTCGCGGCCCAAGGCCGAGGACGGCACGCTCACGATCATGGCCGGCGGGCCGGAGGAGGCCTTCGAGCGCGCGGCGCCGCTGTTCGAGGCGATGGGCGAGCTGGTGGTGCACGCCGGGCCCCAGGGGCACGGGTCGATGGTCAAGCTCATCAACAACACCCTCGCCGCGGTCAACGCCGCGGCGCTGGCGGAGGGTCTCGTCGCTGGCCCGCGCCGGCGGGGTCGACATCGACCGCGCGCTCGAGGTGATCCGCTCGGGCTCCGGCGACTCGGCGATGGTCGAGCTGAAGGCCGGGCCCATGCTCTCCGGCGACCTCGACCCCCTGTTCAAGCTCGAGCACATGCTCAAGGACGTGCGCTACATGATCGAGGAATCACGGGGCCTGGGGCTGGAGCCCGGCGTGGCCGACACGCGCTCGGAGCCTCTACGCCGAGGCCGCCGAGAAGGGCCTCGGAGACCGCGATTTCGCGGCCGTGATAGAGGCGGTTGCGTGGCAAAGGCCACAAAATTCGCCTTGAAATAGCGGCATCAGGTCGGTAACAATGCTCGTCCCGCGCTGAACAAGTCTCACCTAGCAAGCGTCCACAGGCGCGGCGGAGGTCTCCTTTTTCAATGCCAGCTGCTTTCAAGGAATGGGCCGTGACCGTGCGCGCCCTCGCGGAGGGTGAGCAGCTGCTCACGCTGCGCAAGGGCGGGATCCGCGAGGACAACAAGCACTTCGAGATCGAGCACGACCGCTTCTTCCTGTATCCCACCTTCGACCACCAGCAGAACGACCTGGTGCGCGACTCGCACATGCCCGAGCTCGGCCGAGCCCTCGAGGAGGGCGTCTGGCCCGAGGACGAGCCGCCCGCCCGGGCGCTCCTCCAGGACGGCGGCATCTGCCAGCCCGACCGGGTGCGCATCCGCGCCTGGGCCGAGGTCGCCGCCTGCTACCTGGTCACCGACCCGCGCTGCGTCGACGCGCTCTCGCCCTACTACATCTGGACCACCGACTACGCGGAGAAGCGCCTGCAGTGGAAGCGCCGCCATCCGATGCACGTGATCGTGCTGCGCACCTACCGCATCCCGCGACCGGTGACCGTGAAGGTGCGCCCCGAGTACCACGGCTGCCGCTCGTGGATCGAGCTGCACCGCGACCTGCCCTTCGAGGGCACCCCGGTGCTGTCCGACGACGAGTTCGAGCGGGCCGCCGGCGAGATCGAGGCGATCGCCGCGGGCGCGGTTCCCGCGCTGGCCTAGCGCGCAGCGGCCGGCGCGGCCGGCGCGCGCCCGGTGGTAGGTTCCCCGCGCGCCTTGAGAACGGTCCGGGGAGGAAGGTCGCGTGGGGTTCGTGCCGTGGCCCTCGCCACGGCCGCCGCCGCCGCGGGCGCCCTCGCCCCCGCGGCCGAGGCCCAGCTCGGCGGCCTCCTGCAGCTGCCGGGCGGCGGCCAGGTGCCCGCCTACCAGACCGACGACGGGCGGGGCTTTCGCAACATCCTGCCGCCCGGGCCAGAACGGGCTGATCAACGCTCCCGAGCTCGGCGCCTTCGCGGCCACGGGAGCGCGCCCGCCGCACTCCGACGACCAGCTGAAGATGTACGGCGACCTCGTCTACGCCACGCCGGGCATCCAGGCCGCGAGCGCTCGACGACTTCTTCAAGGACGCCAGCTTCGGCGTCAGGCCCGGCGACGTGGAGCGCTCCTACTCGCCGCGGTCGGACGTGACGATCGTGCGCGACAAGGGCTTCGGCGTCCCGCACATCTACGGGACGACCCGCGCCGGCACGATGTTCGGCGCGGGCTACGCGGGCGCCGAGGACCGGCTCTTCTTCATGGACGTGCTGCGCAACCTCGGCCGCGGCACGCTGTCCTCGTTCGCCGGCGGCGCGCGGCAACCGCGCGATGGACCGCGACCAGTGGCTGCAGACGCCCTACACCGAGGCCGACCTCCAGCGCCAGATCGACCAGCTCGACGACCTCTACGGCGCCGAGGGCGCGGCAGATCCAGGAGGACGTGGCCGCCTACGTCGAGGGCGTCAACGCCTACATCGCCGCCAGGCAAGTCCAACCCGCTGCTGCTGCCCGGCGAGTACGCGGCGATCGGCAAGACCGGGCCCGAGCCGCTGGACCGCCCGCGACGTGATCGCCACCGCCGCGCTGGTCGGCGGCATCTTCGGCAAGGGCGGCGGGCGCGAGCTGGAGTCCGCGCTGGCCTCCAGGAGGCGCGCCGGCGCTTCGGCAAGCGCGCGGGCGCGAGGGTCTGGCGCGACTTCCGCGCCGCCGAGGACCCCGAGGCGCCCACCACCGTCCACCGCAAGCGCTTCCCCTACCAGGCGCAGCCCGAAGAAGGTGCGCGAGGGCAGCGTCGCGCTGCCCGACCGGGGCTCGGTGAAGAAGTCGGTGGCCGTGGCCGGAGCGGGTGGCTCCGGCGGCTCGGCGGCGGGCGCGGGCGCCGGCCCGCTCGACGGCCTGCTGGCGTTCCCCACCGCCAACTCGAACGCGCTGCTGGTGTCGGCGCGCGAGTCGCAGTCGGGCAGGCCGATCGCCGTCTTCGGCCCCCAGACCGGCTACTTCACCCCGCAGATCCTGATGGAGATCGACCTCCACGGCCCGGGCATCGACGCCCGCGGCGCCGCCTTCCCCGGGGTCAACCTCTACGTGCAGCTCGGCCGCGGCCGCGACTACGCCTTCTCGCGCGACCTCGGCGAGCCAGGACATCGTCGACACCTTCGCCGTCGCCGCTGTGCGAGGCCGGCGGCGGCACGCCCGACGATCTCGTCGACCCACTACCGCTTCCGCGGCAGGTGCGAGCCGATCGAGGTGCTCGAGCGCACGAACACCTGGCAGCCGAGCGCCGGCGACACCACGCCGGCGGGCAGCGAGACCCTGCGCGCCGAGCGCACGAAGCTCGGGATCGTCACCGCGCGCGGCGACGATCAAGGGCAAGCCGGTGGTCTACACGAAGCTGCGCTCCACCTACCTGCACGAGGTGGACTCCGCGCGCGGGTTCGCGGACTTCAACGACCCGGACGAGATGCGAAACGCCGCCGACTTCAAGCGCGCCGCGGCCAAGATCGGCTACACGTTCAACTGGTTCTACGCCGACGACCGCGACATCGCCTACTATCAACTCCGGCAACAACCCGGTGCGGGCGACGCGGCGTGGACCCGAACCTGCCGACGCAGGCGAGGTTCGAGTGGCGGGCTTCAACCCCGACCCGAACTCGCGCCGCGCTACACGCCCTTCGCCACGCACCCGCAGACGTGATCAACCAGCGCTACCTCGCGAACTGGAACAACAAGCCGGCGCCCGGCTACCGCGCGGCCGACTCCAACTGGGAGTACACCTCGATCTACCGCTCCGAGCCGCTCGACGACCGGATCCGGGCGCAGGATCCGAGGGCGCGGGCAAGATGACGCCTGCCCCAGCTGGTCGACGCGATGGAGACCGCCGGGTGCGCCGACCTGCGCGGCGACACGGTGCTGCCCTACGTGCTGCCGGCGCTGGGCAAGCCGAAGGACCCGGCCCTGCGCGACGCGGTGGCCAAGCTGCGCGCCTGGCTGCCGCGACGGCTCGCCGCGAAAGGACGCCAACCGCGACGGCGTCTACGAGCACACCGAGGCCGTCCGGATCATGGACGCCTGGTGGCCGCAGCTCGTGCAGGCCCAGTTCGAGCCGACCCTCGGCAAGGACGCTCTACGATCGCTTCATCGACTTCAAGAACCTCGACAACGACGCCCAACAACCACGGCGACCACCTCGGGCTCCGCCTACCAGGGCGGCACCTACGGGCTGGTGCAGAAGGACCTGCGCACGCTGCTCGGCCGCAAGCGCCTGGCGCGCGGGCTTCTCGCGGGACATCGCCCGGGTCCGCGGCGCGCTACTCGCGCATCTACTGCGGCGGCACCAAGCGCCGCCGCGGCGACGCTGCGCCGCTGCCGCAGCGCGCTCGCCTCGTCCCTGAAGAGCGCGCTCGGCGAGGACGACCGGCAGCTCTACGACGACGACGACATCTGCACGACCCAGCCCGGCCTCGGCCCCACGGACCCGCGCCGCAAGGCGTGCGACCAGTTCTGCTTCGACCGTCTGGATGCGCCCGCTCGGCGCCGCGGAGCAGCCGGTCATCCACTGGATCAACCGGCCGACCTTCCAGCAGGTCGTGGAGATCCAGAGCCGTGCGCCGCGCTAGGCGGGCGCTCGCCGCGCTCGCCGCTCGCCGGCGCCGCTCGCTCGGCCGCGCGGCGGCGGCCGCCGACGCCCGCGTGCTCCAGGCCGAGACGGTGCTGCCGCCCGGCCAGAGCGGCTTCGTGTCGATCGCGGGCGTCGCCATCGGGCACCGGCTCGCCGCACCTCAACGACCAGACCGAGCTGTTCACGTCGTTTCGGCTACAAGTCGGCGCTGTTCAACCAGCCGGGCGAGACCGAGAGCCCACGGCCCGGGCGTGACGATCGTGCGCGGCCCCTACGGCGTGCCCGTCGATCACCGGCGCGACCGACTTCGACGCCTGGTGGGGCGTGGGCTACGCGGTGGCCCAGGACCGGCTGTTCCAGCTCGAGCTGTTCCGCCGCGCCACGCAGCGGCCGGCTGGCGGAGATCCTGGGCGACGCCTACCTCGACGACGACCTGATCGCCCGCCGCGACTACTACACCGACGCCGAGCTGGACGCGATGATCGCCGCGCATCCCGGCCGCGCTGCGCAGCCGGGCCGAGGCCTACCGCGACGGCATCAACGCCTGGATCGCCGAGGCGCGCAGCGACCCGTCGAAGCTGCCGGGCGAGTTCGCCGCCCTGGGCGTGGCGCTGCCCACCTGGACGCTGCGCGACACGGCGCGCGATCGGCATCTTCCTCGCCCGCACGGTGCCCTCGGGCGACGGCGCGCGAGATCGAGAACGCCCGCGCGCTGCAGGAGCTCGGGCCGACAGGGTTCTACAAGCTGCTGCCGCTGCGCACGAAGGGCCGGATCTCCACGGTGCCGCGAGGAGAAGGGCCTGTTCCCGTCGCAGCCGGGCCGCACGCGTCAGGCAGGAGCGCGCCGCCTTCGGGCGCTCGCAGCGGTTCGTGGCGGGCCTCCCGCCTGCCCGGCGCGCCCACGCCGACGCCGAGGCGCGAGTCGCTCCGAGCGCCCGCGGCGGCTCGTACATGTGGGGCATCGGGCGCAAGCGGCGCCAGGGGCACGCCCGCTGCGCGGCGCCGGCAACGCCTTCCTGTTCAACGGCCCCCAGCTCGGCTACTCGATCCCCGAGCTGTTCGTGGAGTTCGAGCTGCACTCGCCCGTGCAGAACATCCGCGGCGTGAGCGCGGCCGGCGTCCCGGTGCTGGGCATCGGCCACAACGGGCGGCTGGCGTGGGGCTTCACCTCCGGCCTCTCGGACGAGGACGACCTCTACGCCGAGTCGCTCACCGGTCAGGAGACCTACCGCTTCAAGGGCCGAGACGCGCCAGATGGAGTGCCGCGACGAGCGCTTCGACTTCCGCGCCCCGCCCACCGACCTCCCGGACCTGCTGCCCGAGCTGCTGTCGGGCTCCAGGCAGATCTCGGGCTCGCGCACCGAGCGCATCTGCCGCACCGTCCACGGGCCGGTGCAGGTGCGCGCCGAACGGCGTGGCCTACGCCCGCCGGTACGCGATCTGGGACCGCGAGCTGGAGACGCTCGTGGGCCTGTCGGCGCTCAACGACGCGCACGACCGTGCGCGAGGCCGGACCGCGCGCTGCTCGGGGTGACCTGGAACGAGAACGTGATCGCCGTCGACGACCGCGGCAACATCGGCTACTGGCACCCGGGCCTGCACCCGCTGCGGCCCAGGGGCTTCGACGAGCGCCTGCCCTACCCGGGCACCGGCGAGGCCGAGTGGCGCGGGCTGCTGCCGCGCCGCAGGACGCCCGTACGCGATCAACCCCCGCCAGGGCTACCTGTTCCAGTGGAACAACGTGCCCTCGCTGGGCTGGACGACGGGCGACGCGCCGGCCACCGAGCGCCTGGCCGGCCCCTTCCACCGCGCGCGGCTGCTGAAGCTCCTGGTGGCGACGGGTCGCGAGCCGGCCGTGCTACGAGGCGTCCGAAGGCATCGACCGCCGCAGCGGCACCACCGCCCAGCAGCGCCCCCTGTTCGCGCCGCCACCTGCGCCGCGCGCGGCGGGGCACGCGCGGCAACGGCGCGCAGGTGCTCGACGCGCTGCTCGAGTGGGACGGCAACTACGACCGCACCGACGGCTCGGGGCACCGTCGAGCCCGGGCGTGGCGATCTGGGAGGAGTTCAAGGACCAGGCCGAGGCGATCGCGCTGTTCAGCCTCACGAAGCGCGCGCCCGGCCCCGGCACCCGGAGCCTGGCCGGCAACCCGGGCACCTCCCACGAGTTCGACATCTCCAACGGCGAGGCCTACGCCCTGCGCACCCTGGGGCGCCGGGGCCTGCGGCTGGCGGCCGAGCGCACCACACGAGGCTCGCC
This sequence comes from uncultured Thermoleophilaceae bacterium, assembly GCA_963731645.1. Lineage (GTDB taxonomy): Bacteria > Actinomycetota > Thermoleophilia > Solirubrobacterales > Thermoleophilaceae > JAAYBF01. Next base: position 191,063 of record CAVSWF010000011.1, read on the forward strand.
GGCGCGCTTCCGCACCCCCAACCCCGACACCTGGCGCGAGCCGCGGCGGATGTACGACGTGAGCGCCCAGGGCGCGGCCGCCACGCCGGAGCTGCCGTTCTTCGACCGCGGCACCTGGGAGCAGTCGGTGGGCTGGGGCCCTAGAGCGCCGCCGTGTGGCCTGGGTCGAGACCGCAGAGCCTCTCCTTCGTCGCCCGCCACGACTCCGCGCAGGCGCGCGACGGCCGGCGGCGTGCTCGACGACCTCGAGGAGTTCCGGGCCGAGCTCGAGGGCCTGTTCGAGCGTGTGCCCGGCGACGTCACCGTGGTCATCCACCCGCGCCCGCTGATGCTGTCGCTCGCCGCGCCGTGGCTGCCGCTCGCCCGCGTGGTCTCGGCCCCCGCCGGCCGGCGCTACTTCGCGGGCTGGTTCGCCGAGCGGCGAGATCCACGTGCTCGCGCCCGAGGCGCTCGAGAAGCGGGCCTCGGGCGTGCCGGGCTCGCGGGAGGCGCTGACGCCGCACGCCGCGCCACGAGTACGCCCACCTGGTGCGTGGGCGCCAACAACCCGACGCTGCCGCCGCCCTTCACCCCGGCCGACCTTCCGCCGCTACGTGCGGGCGGCGTGGCTGTGCGAGGGCGCGGCCGCGCACTTCGCGGGCCAGGTGCCGCACCTGCGCGCCGCCGTCGCCCGGCGGCTGCGCGAGGGCGGGCGGCCCGCGTTTCCCCCCGTCGGCGCGCGACGCCGCTCGTGCTCGGCGGCACCGTGTTCGAGCTGCTGGCGCGCGAGCGCGGCGCCGCGGCGTGCGCCGAGCTGGCCGCGGCGCCGGTGCGCGACGGCGGCGCGGACGCGCGCTCGAGGACGTCCTTCGGGCGCCCGCGCGGCGAGCGTCGAGCGCGACTGGACGGACTACCTGGCCGAGCTTCACCGCGGGCTGAGGGCCGGGGCTCGCGAGCATCTGCAGCAGCGCGGCCACGACGCGCTCGTCGAACTGCGTGCCCGCGCCGGCGAGCAGCTCGCCGCAGGCCTGGTCGCCCGTCATCGCCGCGCGGTAGGGGCGGTCGCTGGTCATCGCGTCGTAGGCGTCGCAGGCCAGGATGATGCGCGAGCCGAGCGGGATCTCCTCGCCCTCCAGGCCGTCGGGGTAGCCGCGGCCGTCCCAGCGCTCGTGCTCGTGGCGCACCAGCGGCAGCACGTCCTCGAGGAAGTCGACGGTGGAGAGGATCTGCTCGCCGACGATCGTGTGGCGCTCGATCTCGCGGCGCTCGCGCGGCGTCGAGCGGCCCGCGCTTGTTGAGGATCGCCTCGGGCACGGCGATCTTGCCGATGTCGTGGAAGATCGCGGCGAAGCGCAGGGTCTGCAGCTCGCGCGTCGTCCATGCCGAGCCGCCGCCCACCGCCTGGGTCCGTCCGACCACGGCGCGGGAGTGGCTGGCGGTGTAGGAGTCCTTCGCCTCCAGCGCGGCGGCCAGCGCCTCGGCGGTGCCGAGGTAGGCGCCCTCGAGCCGCTCGTAGAGCATGGCCGAGCGCAGCGCCGAGCCGATCTGGTCGGCCACCGTCTGCACCAGCCGCGCGTCGTCCTCGTCGAAGGCGCTCGGGACGGCGCTCCTCGACGTTCGATCGCGCCCCACAGCTCCTCGCCCACCCACAGCGGCACGACGAGCTCCGAGCGCGCCTGCTCGCTCTCGGTGGCCGTCCGGTAGTCGGTGACCTCGGAGACGTCCACGGCGATCACCGGCCGGCGCTCGCGCAGGCAGCGGCCGATCAGGCCGGCGCTGCGCGGCTGGGACCAGCGCCTGTCCCCGAGCCGCACGAACGCGTCCCCGCCGCCCGGCCGCGCAGTCCACGAAGCCGTCGTCGCGAACCCGGATGACCGCGCACAGGTAGTAGCCGAACGCGCGGTGCAGCTCGTCGACCGCCGCCTCGACGATCTCCTGCGGGTCGGTCATGCGCGGCCAGCCGCGTGCCGAGCGCGTTCGCCAGCGAGAGCTGGCGGGTGCGCTTGCGCAGGCGCTCGGTCTGCTCGCGCCCGACCGCCGGCCGGCCAGGCGCCCGCCGCGGTGGCCGGCGGGGCGACCGGGCGCCGGGTCGCGCTGGCGCAGCCACGGCGGGACGGAACTCGCTCGGCAGCTCGGAGGTGGCGACCGACGCTCCCGGGATCGCGCTCCTGCTTGCCGTAGAGCAGCGCGCGGTCGGCGCGCTCGATCAGGGCGGTCGGCGACTCCCCGGGCGCCCACTCGGCGACGCCGGCGCTGGCCCCGCCGGCGCCTGGCCTCGCTCAGCTCCTCGAGCGAGCGCGTGACCCCCTCGAGCGCGCGCGTGGCGAGCTCGACGGCCTCGTCCTCGTCGGACTCCACGGCGACGATCGCGAACTCGTCGCCGCCGTAGCGGGCGACCAGGTCGTAGGGGCGGACGCACTGGCGCAGCGCGTGACCGACGCGGCGCAGCACCTCGTCGCCCACCAGGTGGCCGTGCTCCTCGTTGACCTGCTTGAAGTCGTCCATGTCGACCAGCACGAGCGACAGGCGGTGGCCCGTGCGCTCGCAGCGCTCGATCTCGCGCCGCAGCGCGTCGTGCATCGCCGCGTGGTTGAGGCAGCCGGTGAGGCCGTCGGTGCGCGCGGCCTGCGCCAGGCCGGCGTGGGCGCTCGCGTTGCGGCACGCCGCGGCCGCGAGCTCGCCGAAGGCCTCCAGCAGGCTCAGGTGCTCGCGGGTCACGAGGTGCGAGCGCGTGTAGCCCACCGCCAGCACGCCGCGCAGCTCGCCGTCCCAGTGCATCGGCACGGCGATGCAGCTGCGGACCTCGCCGAACAGCGACGCGTCGGGCACGTTCGGCATGCCCTGGTAGTCGTTGGTGATCAGCGGCGGTCGAGCTCGGCGACCTTGCCGGCCAGCCCGAGCCCGGCTGCCATGCGGTAGCCGATCGCCTCGGGGGGCATCCCGTAGGTGGCCTCGACCACCACGCCGTCGCCGCCGTCGCCGCGGTAGACCACGGCGTTGTCGCCGTCGAGGATGCCGGCCGCCTCGTGGCAGATCCGCACGAGCACGCGGTTGAGGTCGAGGCTCTCGTTGAGCGTCTTCGCGGCGCGGGCGAGCGCCGCCTGCTGGGCGATCTGCGCCGCGTGCTCCTCGGCCAGGCGCGTCTGGGCGAGGCTCGCCGAGGCCGCCGCGGCGAAGACGCCGGCCACCTCCACCTCCTCGGCGTCGAAGCGCCTGCCGGCCTCGCCGGCGAGCACCAGCACGTGGCGCACCGCGTCGCTCGAGCGCATCGGCACCAGCAGCATGGTTCCGGCGCCCACACCGGAGCCGACCGCGCGGTCGAGGCGCTCGGCGTCGCCACCCACGACCACGAGCACTCCGGCGTCGTCGGAGAGCAGCGACTGCAGCGCCGGGAACCGGGCCACGGCCAGGGGCTCACCCGCGCGCTCGGCGGCCGGGCTCATCGCGAGCGGCGTCCACCTGCCCCTCGCGGCCGGTCACCGACAGCAGCACCGCCCGGCTGACGCCGAAGAACTCCCGCGCCTCGTCCACCAGGCGGGTGCGCACGGCCTCGGGGGCTGAGAGGTCGGCAGCCGAGCTGAGGAGGCGGGTGACAGCGTGCATCGCCTCGCGCGCGCCGCCGACCGTGACCGGGGGCTGGCTCACGACGCGGGAGCTCAGAGGCCGAGCGTCTTCGCGATGATGTTCTTCTGGATCTCCGACGTGCCGCCGTAGATCGTGGTGACCACCGCGGCGCGCAGGTGGCGCTCCATCGGGTACTCGGTGGCGTACCCGTAGCCGCCGGCCATCTGCACCGCCTCGAGCGCGCAGCGCTTGGCCAGCTCGGTGGCGGCCAGCTTGGCCATCGACGCCTCGGCGGGCAGCATCCGGGCCGGGTCGTCGTCGGTCATCCGGGCCACCATGCGCACCAGCAGCCGGACCTGCACGAGCTCGGTGGCCAGCTCGGCCAGCCGGTGCTGCAGGGCCTGGAACGATCCCACCGGGCGCCCGAACTGCTTGCGCTCCTTCACGTAGGCCAGCGTGTCGTCGAAGGCGCGCTGGGCCAGCCCGAGGGAGGTGGCGGCCAGGATCGTGCGCTCGTAGTTGAGGCCGGTCATCAGCTGCAGCCAGCCGTTGCCCTCGGTGCCGAGCAGCGCGTCCTCGGGTACGCGGACGTCGTCGAGGTGCAGCTCGTTGGTCTCCTGCCCGCCCATCGTCGAGATCGGCGTGATCGTGAAGCCCTCGGCGTCGTGGGGCACGAAGATCATCGAGAGGCCCTCGTGGCGCTCCGAGCCCTCGCCGGTGCGGCAGACGATCAGCGTGTGGCTCGCCTTGTGGGCGTAGGAGCACCACATCTTCGCCCCCGAGATCACCCACTCGCCGTCCTCGAGCCGGGCCTTGCACTTGAGCGACGCGACGTCCGAGCCCGAGTCCGGCTCGGACATGGCGATCGCCAGCGTGCCGCCCTTGGTCACCCGGCCGAGCAGGTCCGCCTTCTGCTCGTCGGTGCCGAAGCGGTTGAGCGCCCCGACGCAGATGAGCGTCACGCCGTAGGCGCCGATCGGCACCTGCCCGCGGGCCGTCTCCTCGAGGAAGAGGCAGGCGTCGAGGAAGGATCCGCCCGAGCCGCCGTGCTCCTCGTCGATCTGCAGCCCGTACCACCCGAGCTCGGCCATCTTGGCCGCGACGTCGTCGGAGTGGTGGTCGTCCTCCGGCACCTCCCAGCGCTCGCGCTCGCAGAAGTCGCGGATGGCGGCCACGAAGTCGCGCTGCTCGTCGGTCAGGCTCTCGTCGACCGGTCCGCGAGGTGCTGCGACCGCCATCAGCCGCTTGCCCCCTGCGCCGTGGCCTCGCGGGCCGGGTCGCCGCCGTTGCCGGCGTCCTCGGGGGGCTTGAAGCGGTTGAGCTCGCGCAGCGCGATCACCATCTTGTGCACCTCGTCCGGGCCGTCGGCGATGCGCAGCCAGCGGCCCTGGCGCCACATGAGCGAGAGCGGGGTGTCGTCGGACATCCCGAGCGCGCCGTGCACCTGCATGGCGCGGTCGCATACGTCCTGGTGCATCTGTGCGGCCACCACCTTGATCATCGAGATCTCCTGGCGGGCGGCGCGCTTGCCCTCGGTGTCCATCTTCCACGCGGCGTGCAGCACCATGAGCCGGGCGGCGTCGATCTCGAGCCGCGACTTGGCCACGAAGTCCTGCACGAACTGCTTCTCGGCGAGCTTGCCGCCGAAGGCCTCGCGCACGTGCGCGCGCTCGCACATCAGCTCGAAGGCCCGCTCCGCGGAGCCGATGGCGCGCATGCAGTGGTGGATGCGGCCGGGGCCCAGGCGGGCCTGGGCGATCGCGAAGCCGTTGCCGCGCGGGCCCAGCAGGTTGCCCTCCGGCACGCGGACGTCCTCGTAGAGCACCTCCCAGTGCCCGGGGCCGCCGTCGTGGCCCATCACCGAGACCGGCCGCACCCCGGTGAAGCCCGGCGTGTCGATCGGCACGAGGATCATGCTGGCCCGCTTGTGGGGGGCGGCGTCGGGGTCGGTCACGACCATCACGATGGCCACGTCCGCACCCAGGTAGCCCGAGGTGAACCACTTGTGCCCGTTCACGACCCACTCGTCCCCGTCGAGCTCGGCGCGGGCCGCGAGCTGGGTGGGATCGGATCCCGCGGTGGCCGGCTCGGTCATCGAGAAGCAGGAGCGCACGTGGTCGTTGAGCAGCGGCTCGAGCCAGCGCTGCTTCACCTCGTCCGTGCCGTACTCGGCGAGGATCTCCATGTTGCCGGTGTCGGGAGCCGAGCAGTTGAAGACCATCGGCGCGACCGGGCTGCGGCCCATGTCCTCGCAGAGCATCCCGTACTCCCAGTTGGTCAGGCCGGCTCCGTGCTCGTCCCCCGGGAGGAAGAGGTTCCAGAGCCCCTCGGCCTTCGCCCGCTCGCGCAGCTCCACCATGACCGCGGGGTAGGCCACGCCGGCCTTCACCTCCTCGTCGAGCGCCCGGATCGCCTCCGCCTCCACCGGCATCACGTGCTCCGCGGTGAAGGCCCGGATGCGCTCGCGCAGCTCGGCGACGCGATCTGACGGAGCGAAGTCCACGGCCCTGCAGGTTACCTCTCTCAGCCCGCCGCCTGGATGAGCGCCCACGCGATCAGCGCGGTGAGCGCGCCGCCGCCGAGGACGGCGACCGCGAGGCGCGCGGCCTGCCCGGCGTCGGAGCGCGGTGTCTCGCCCGCGCTGCGCTCCTGCGGCGCCAGCTCGGCCTCGAGGAGCACCTCCCTCGCCACCTCCATGCCCGCGAGGGGCACGAACACGTCGCGCGGGCCGGCGGCGAGGAAGTCCGGCACGTCGAAGCCCGGGCTCCGGCGGAGGATGCTCGGGACACCCTCCTCGAGCAGCATCCCCTGGATCAGCTCGGCCTCGGCCTGGTGGCGGCCGCCGGCCACCCGCACGAGCTCCCCCTCGGTGAAGCGGGGGTCGATCTTGCGCGCTCGGCCGTGCGCGTCGCTGCGCGGGGCGTCGACCGGCTCGGAGCCGACGTACACCAGCGGCATCCCGCAGGCGGAGCAGAAACGCTCGTTCAACGGGTGGCGCAGTGCGCAGGACGGACAGGAGAGCGGCCCGGGCCGGCTCATGTGATCTCGACCTCCTCCTCGGAGACCTTGCCGTCGGCGATCCACCACGCGCGGACCTCGGGCTCGGCCTCGCAGGGACACGATCAGGTAGAGGTAGTCCGAGTAGCTGGCCAGGTTGATGTCCGTCTGCGACGGCTGCGCCGAGCTGCGGGGATGGGAGTGGTAGGTGCCGGCGGCCAGGCCGTCGTCCTCCGCCTGATAGGCGAGGAGCTGGGTCTTCGAGTCGAGCTGGTAGCCCGTCGGAGACTGGCGCTCGTTGTACCCGCGGGTCACGTCCTCCACGACGCCGTCGCGGAGCCGCACGACGCCGCAGCACTCCAGGGGCGCTTCCTCGCGCGCGTGCGCGACCAATTCGTCCCAGTGCGCCCTTGTGATCCGCATGCGTCGCAGCTTAGGCTCTGTGATCCGCGCGGCCTGGGACCGCGCAGAACCCCTGTGATGCCCCGCCTCCTGCCAGCCCTCGGCGCCTGTCTCGTCCTCCTCGCCGGATGCGGCGACTCCGACGACGAGAAGGCGAGCACCACGTCCGGAGGCGGCGCGCCGAGCGCGGTGGACGTGGAGATCGCCAGCTTCGACTTCAAGCCGAAGACCGTGAAGGTCAAGGCCGGCGGCTCGATCACCTGGACCAACCGGGACAAGGCGGAGCACACCGCCCAGACCGACAATGGGGCCAAGGGCGCCTTCAACACGAAGGACCTCAAGAAGGGCGGCGCGAAGAAGATCACCTTCGACGAGCCCGGCACCTACCCGTACTACTGCATCTACCACCGCTTCATGACGGGAAAGGTGGAGGTCACGCGCTAGCCGCGCTAGCCTCGGATGTCGATGCTCGCCTTCGGGCTGTCCCCGTCTCCGATGGAGATCATGGTGATCGCCGTGATCGCCCTGATCGTGCTCGGGCCGAGCCGTCTGCCCGAGGCCGCTCGCTCGCTCGGCAAGGGCCTCAGGGAGATGCGCGACTCCTTCCAGGGCAACGACGACGAGGACGATGACGACGACGTCGCCGAGCTCGACGCCGATCTCGAGGACGACGAGGACCTCGAGGACGATCGGGGGACCTCGAGCCCCTGAACGAGCGCGCGAGCCGGCCCCCAGCGGCTCCGATCCAGCTCCTAGCGCCCGGCTACTGCAGCACGCGCCCGTCGGCGCCGCACTTGAGCTTGGGCTTGAGGCAGTTCTCGATCCGGCGGCGCAGGGCCGCGGTGCTCCACCCGTCGAAGAAGTCGCCGTGCGCGGTGTGGCCGGCGCCCGAGGCGATCTTCACCCCCGGCCCGCCCCGGGTGGCGTACGACGACCACGAAGCGCAGCTCGGGCACCGTGACCGGATGCGTCGCCGGGCAGGCTCCCGCGGAGCTGTAGGCCATGTGGCGCTTGTGGTCGCGGCTGTCGGCGTCACGGCCGTTCCAGCAGTCGGGGAAGCGCAGGAGCAGCTCGAGCCGGGTGCCCTCGGGACACTCGGGGATGCGCTGGAAGCTCTCGGAGGCGCCGCCCCGGCAGCTCCACTCGGCGACCTTGTCGGGCTCCGGGCCCCTTGCCCTGGCGTTGCCGGCCACCACCCGGAGTCCCCGCGGGAAGACGCGCAGCTTCGACCGGTCGCGGTGGTTGCTCACGTAGTAGAAGTGGGCGGCGAAGGTCTTCACCGGCAGGCCGCCGCTGGTCACCGTGGGCACCCAGTAGGCGGAGCGGTCGGAACGCGGCACGCACGTCGTGCGGGAGCGCCTGAGCGATCTCGCGGTGGTCCTGTGGTCGGTCGAGCGAGCGCCGAAGAAGTCGTGGCTGTGGGAGGCGCCGCGCCTGCCCGGGTGGACGATCGGGTCGTCGTTGGCCCGGTGGCTGAAGCCGCAGCGGGCCACGAACTCCGCCACCTCGACCGGAGGAGCCGCGGCGGTCGAGACCAGCACGAGCGCGCCGCCGGCGGCGGCGACCAACGCCGCGAGCCAGATTCTCACCAGAAGGAGGCGCTCTCGAGGGTCCCGTCGGCCTCGAGCTGCTCGATCGTCTTGGTGTAGACGCCCGAGCTCAGGTACTTCCAGCCGTCGTCGCAGACCACGAAGACCACGTTGCCCTCGTCCAGGTCGTTGGCGACCCGCACCGCGATCGAGGCGATCGCCCCGCTCGACACGCCCGCGAACAGGCCCTCCTCGGCCAGCAGCTTCTGGGTCCACACGACCGAGTCGCGGTTGGACACGAAGATCTTCCGGTCGAGCACGGACAGGTCGATGATCGGCGGGATGAAGCCGTCGTCGAGGGAGCGCAGGCCCTGGACCAGCTCGCCCTGCAGCGGCTCGGCCGCCACGATCAGGGTGTCCTCGTCGTGCTCCTTCAGGCGGCGGGCGTTGCCCATCAGCGTGCCGCCGGTGCCGAGGCCGGCCACGAAGGCGGCCACCTCGTCGAGCTCCTCGAGGATCTCCACCGCCGTCCCGTTGTAGTGGGCGTTGGGGTTGGCCTGGTTGCCGTACTGGTAGGGCATGTAGTACGAGGCGTCGCCCTCGGCCATCTCGAGAGCCATCGCCACCGCGCCGTTGGAGCCCTGCTCGCCCGGTGAGTAGACGATCTCGGCGCCGTACATGCGCAGGAGCTGCGTGCGCTCCTCGGTCACGTTGTCGGGCATGACCACCTTCAGGTCGTAGCCCTTGCGCGAGCAGATCATCGCGAGCGAGATGCCGGTGTTGCCCGAGGTGGGCTCGAGGATGGTCTGCCCGGGCTGGATCGCCCCCTTCTCCTCGGCGTCCTCGATGAGCGCCCGGGCCACGCGGTCCTTGACCGAGCCCGTGGGGTTGTAGGACTCGAGCTTGGCGTAGATGCGAACGCCCGGCTTGGGCGAGAGGCGCTTGAGCTCGACGAGCGGCGTGTTGCCGATCGCCTGGACGATGTCCCCGTACTTGCCCCCGCAGGGCCGGTTGTCGAGACCGAGGCCGGGCATCGCTTCAGAAAGTGTAGTGAAAGCGGGGGGCGAAAACGAAGCCCCCCGGACCTTCTGGGGGCATGACCTCGCGCGCCCTCGTGGCCGCCCGTGCCTCTGTGCCCTCCGCCGGCGCCCCCGGATGGAGCGCCCCGCCCGACTGGATCGCCGACCTGCCGGCCGACGGCGGGCGTGTCGATCTGCCGCCGGCGGTCACCGAGATCGACGCCTGGCTGCTGAACGCCAGGGGCCGGGCCACCTACCGGCTGCGCCAGCGCCCCGGGCGCAGATGCTTCACCCGGGCCCGGGGCAGTCGCTGCCTCGTGCGCTACTCCCGTCGCTCCGTGGCCACGGGCTACGACACCACGAGGTACGGCGCGCGCGTGTTCGGGTGGGCGAGCTGAGGCGCGGATCAGCCGCCGGCCATCGCCGGAAGGATGACCAGGGTGTCGTCGCCCGCCACGGCCGTGTCGAGCCCGTCGAGCACCCGCACGTCCTCGTCGTTGAGGTAGACGTTCACGTAGCGGTTCAGCGACCCGTCCTCCGCGAAGAGCTGGCCCTTCGTGTCGGGGTGCTGCTCGGCGAGGGCGCGCAGCACCTCGCCGACGTCGCCCCCCTCGGCGCTCACTTCCTTCTCGCCCGCCGTGGAGGGACGGAGGACCGGGGGGATCTTGACGGTGCTCATACGGGCGGGCAGGCTAACCGGCCGCCGCGCAGAACGCTTCGTAGTCCGGGAAGACGCCCATCTCGTCGTCGGAGATGTCCCCGGGGTCGCGCGAGCAGATCGGGCAGTCCGGATCACGGCGCAGCTTGAGGTTGGTGAAGGTCGTGCCGAGCGCCTCGTAGAGGAGCAGGCGGCCGATGAGCGGCTCGCCGGACCCGGTCACGAGCTTCACGACCTCGATCGCCTGGAGCACGCCCATGATCCCGGGCAGCGCGCCGAGCACGCCGTTGGCGCCGCAGGACGGAGCCAGCTCGGCGGGGGGCGGCGTCGGATAGAGGCAGCGGTAGCAGGGTCCCTCGTAGGGGGCGAAGACCGAGAGCTGGCCGTCGAAGCCCAGGATCGACGCCGAGACGACGGGGATCTGCAGGCGCACCGTGGCGTCGTTGAGCAGGTAGCGCGTGGGGAAGTTGTCCACGCCGTCGACGATCACGTCGTAGCCCTCGATGATCTCCATGATGTTCGAGGCGTCCAGCCGGGTCTGGTACTTCACGACCTCGACGTCGGGGTTGATGTCGTGGATCGCCTCCTCCGCGGAGTCGACCTTGGGCACGCCGATCCGGTCGTTGGCGTGGGCGATCTGGCGCTGGAGGTTGGAGAGGTCGACCACGTCGTCGTCCACGATCCCCAGCGTGCCGACGCCGGCGGCGGCGAGGTACAGCGCGGTGGGCGAGCCGAGGCCACCGGCCCCCAGCAGGAGCACCTTGGCGTCGAGAAGCTTGAGCTGTCCCTCGAGCCCGATCTCCGGGATGAGGAGGTGGCGCGAGTAGCGCTCCCGCTGCTCGGCGGTGAGCCGGCGCGGAACCTCGACCTCGTAGCCGCGGTCCTTCCAGAGCGTGATGCCGCCGGTCATCGACGCGACGTTCTCGTAGCCCAGCTCGTCCTCGAGGGTCTTGGCGGCCAGCGCGGAGCGGCTGCCCGACGCGCAGTAGAGGATCACGCGCTCGGACTTGTCGCGCGCGGCGCCCTCGATGCGCGACTCCAGGTACCCCCGGGGCACGTGCACGGCGCCGGGCAGGTGGGACTCCTCGAACTCGCCCTGGTCGCGGACGTCGACGATCACCTCGCCGTTACGGGCCTCCACGATCTGGTGGACCTCCTTGGGGTCCACCTCCGTGATCTGCTCCTTGGCCCTGCGGATCAGCTCTGCACCGGATGGCACTGGACTGCGAGCTCCCTGGTCGCTGGTCAATACTTCAGAAAGGATAGCGACTCACGGCCCCGAAATGCAGTCGGGGCGCCCTTGCGAGCGCCCCGACCCCAAACCCAGACCCATTTCACCTGCTGAGGGCTCGACATCCCAATCGAGCCCCTGCGAAAGCTCCTTTCGCGAAAGCTTCTGACGGGAGTATCGCCATCGGCCCCGTCTGCCGATATGGGGTGAAGACCCCATCTTGGCCCTCCGCCAAAAAACCGAACGGATCCCATGAATGCGCCCCACATGAGACTCCGCGACGACTCGCTCATCAGCCAGGTCGTGGCGGCCAACATCGTGCTGGTCACGCTCACCCTCGTGGCCGCCGCGCTGGTGGGGAGCCTTTTCAGCGAGGACTCGCCGTGGCAGCTCCTGGTGCTCGGGCTGGTGCTCGTGCTGACCTTCTGCACGAACATCTGGATGCTCCAGCGCCGCTTCGGGCCGCTCGAGCACCTGATCGAGCGCGTCGAGCGCATCGACCCCTCCGAGCCCTCCACCTTCGAGATAGCCGGCGACCCGGTCGAGGAGATCAACCGCCTGTCCCACTCCTTCCACCGCATCCTCCAGCGCGTGGACGACGAGCGCCGCCGTTCGGGCAAGCTCGTGCTCCGGGCCCAGGAGGAGGAGCGCCGCCGGGTGGCCCGCGACCTGCACGACGAGGTCAACCAGGCCCTCACCGCGATCCTCCTGCGCCTCGAGGCGCTCGCGCAGGACACGCCTCCCGAGCGGGTCGCGGAGGTGATCGAGCTCAAGCGCCTCGCGAGCCAGGCGATGGACGAGCTCCTGAACCTCGCGCGCCAGCTGCGCCCCACGGCGCTGGACGACCACGGGCTCCTCGCCGCCGTGGAGGCCCAGATCCAGGGCTTCGGGGAACGGACCGGGATCGACGTCTCGATCGAGACCTCGGGCGACATCGTCGACCTGGACGAGGAGACCCAGACCGTGGTCTACCGCGTGGCCCAGGAGGCGCTGGCCAACGTGGGCCGGCACGCCGGCGCGAGCCGGGTGGACATGTCCCTCTCCGTGACCGACGCGGTGGAGCTGACGGTGCGCGACGACGGAACCGGCTTCGACCCCGTCTCGGCACGCGGGAACGGGCTCGGTCTCGAGGGGATGGCCGAGCGCGCGCGGCTGGTCGGCGGGGAGCTGGACCTGCGCTCCTCGCCGGGCTCGGGCACCGAACTCACCCTCCGGGTGCCGGGAACGTGATTCGCGTCCTGATCGCCGACGACCACGGGATCGTGCGGTCCGGTCTCACCATGCTGATCGACCGCCAGTCCGACATGGAGGTGGCGGCCGAGGCCGAGGACGGGATCGAGGCCGTCGAGCGAGCCCTCGCCGAGCGCCCGGACGTCGCCGTGCTGGACGTGTCGATGCCCCGGCTCACCGGCCTGCACGCAGCGCGGCAGATCAGGTCTCACGCGGACGACATCCAGGTGCTCATGCTCTCCATGCACGACGAGGACGCCTACTTCTTCGAGGCCCTCGAGGCCGGCGCCTCGGGATACGTCTCCAAGCGCGCGGCCGACGGGGACCTCATCGAGGCGATCCGCACGGTCGCCGACGGCCGCACCTTCCTCAACTCGCGCACCCAGCAGACGCTCATGAAGCAGTGGCTCGACGACGGCCGCACGGGACCGGCGGACGACCTCACGCCGCGCGAGATGGAGGTCGTGAAGCTGATCGCCGAGTCCCACACGAACAAGGGCATCGCCGAGGCGCTGCACCTGTCCGAGAAGACGGTGGAGTCACACCGGGCCAACGTGCTGGCGAAGCTGGGGATGCGCGACCGCGTCGAGCTGGTGCGCTACGCGATCCGCCGCGGGCTCGTCGAGCCCTAGGCCCTGCGACGCCGCTCGAGCGTCCTCAGCGCCGCCAGCGCGGACTCCGCCAGCGCCAGGGCCGCGATCGCCCAGGCGGCGACCCGGGAGTCGCCGCGGGGCGGCCGGCCCGAGGGCTCCTCGTCGGAGTGCTCCAGGAGACCGAACCAGAGGAGTGTCTCCGTGATGGGGAGGCCCAGCCGGCCCGCGGCCCACGCCACGATGGCCACGGTCAGGCCGACGCCGAGCAGAGCTACAAAGGCGGCGGTCACGAACACGCCCCAGATTTCGCCGCCCCGCCGCGCTTTCCTTCGCCCGGCACCAGGCCCCGGACTACCCTCGACCGGGTGAATCCGCGCGTGCTCATGGCGCTCGTGCTCGTCTCGGCCGGGGTGTTCGCGGCGATCATCTTCGCGGCGGCCACGACCGACGAGGCCGCCGGGCCCTCCGGGGGAGAGCGGCGCTTCGAGGGCGCGACCCTCCCCCGCCACCTCGCGGCGCCCGACTTCGAGCTCACCGACCAGGACGGAGAGCGGGTGACCATGCGCGGCCTGCGCGGGCGACCGGTGATCGTGACCTTCCTCTACACCACGTGCGAGGACACCTGCCCGAGCCAGGCGCAGCAGGTGAGGTCGGCGCTCGACGAGCTGGGCGAGGACGTCCCCGCGCTCGCCGTGGCGGTGGACCCACCCCGCGACACCCCCGCCAGCGCCCGCTCGTTCCTGGCCGAGCAGCGGCTCACCGGGCGAATGCGCTTCGTGCTGGGCAGGCGGGAGGAGCTGGCGCCGGTGTGGCGCGGCTTCGCGGTCGAGCCCCAGCGCGAGGACCTCGAGCACACGGCGCGGCTGGTCCTCGTGGACCCCGAGGGCGTGCAGCGGGTGAGCTACCCGCTCGGCGAGGTGACCGCCGAGCGCGTGGCGCACGACCTGCGCCTGCTCGCGGACGGCGCCTGAGCCAAGGACGGCCGAAGGCGGAGTTATCCTACCCCTCGAAGTAGGATTAGCCCGATGATGTTCTCGACCAAAGCCGAGTACGGCGTGCGCGTCATGGCGCACCTGGCGGCCCACGAGGGCGACGGGCCCATCTCCCTCGCGGCGATTGCCGAGGCCGAGGGTCTTCCCCTCGCCTACCTCGAGCATCTGGCCGCCCGGCTGCGCCGCGCGGACCTGGTGGAGAGCCGGCGGGGGGCGCGCGGTGGCTACGTGCTGGCGCGCGAGGCCGCGGACATCACGATGGCGGAGGTGGTGCGCGCCCTGGAGGGCGAGATCGCGCCCATCGAGTGCATCACCTCGAGCGCCGACGGCGCCCTCACGTGCGTACGGGAGGGGGAGGTCGGCCACGAGCCGTGCCCCACCAAGCTGCTGTGGACCCGCGTGCAGGGCTCGATCGTCCGCACGCTGTCCGAAATGACCTTGGCCGACCTCGCTCGGCCCACGACTCGAACGAGAAAGAAGGCCCTGACCGCATGAGCCTGGAGATTCAGAACCTGCACGTCCGCATCGAGGAGCGGGAGATCCTCCACGGCGTCGACCTCAAGGTGGAGAAGGGCCAGACGCACGCCCTCATGGGACCCAACGGCTCGGGCAAGTCCACGCTGGCCAACACGATCATGGGCAACCCCAACTACGAGGTCACCGAGGGCAAGATCCTCTTCAACGGCGAGGACGTGACCGAGGCCGACCCCGACGAGCGCGCTCGCGCCGGCCTGTTCCTGGCCTTCCAGTACCCGGCGACGGTGCCCGGCGTGTCGGTGGCCAACTTCCTGCGCCTGGCCGTGAACTCGCGCCGCGAGGAGCCCATGAAGGTCAAGGACTTCGGAAAGTTCCTGCGCGAGCAGGTGAACCTGCTGAAGATCGACCCGTCGTTCGTGAGCCGCTACCTGAACGAGGGCTTCTCCGGGGGCGAGAAGAAGCGCGCCGAGATCCTCCAGCTCGCGATGCTGCGTCCCGAGATCGCCGTGCTCGACGAGACCGACTCGGGCCTCGACATCGACGCCCTGCGCATCGTCTCCGACGGGGTCAACGCCCTCAGCGGGCCGGAGATGGGCACGCTCATCATCACCCACTACACGCGGATCCTCAATTACGTCCGCCCCGACTTCGTGCACATCATGCTCGACGGCCGGATCGTCCGGGAGGGCGGCCCGGAGCTGGCGGACGAGCTCGAGGACAAGGGCTACGAGTTCGTCCGCGAGGAGGTGGCGGCGGGCAATGCCTAGCGCCACCGCCAGCCCCTGGCTCGACGAGCGGCGGGCGAGCGCCCTCGCCGCCTACGAGGCCGAGCCCGTGCCCACGTGGCGGCGCTCCGGCTTCTGGACGACCTCGCTCCGCAACCTCGACCTCGACTCGCTCGAGGCGCGCCGCTACGAGCGCTCAGGCGAGCTGCCCGCCCCGCTGACCGAGGCCCTCGGCGCGGACGAGGTGGGCGCCATCGTGGTCCAGCGCGGCGCCAGCACCGTCCACGAGGAGATCGACCCCGAGCTCGCCGCGCAGGGGGTCGTCGTGACGTCCCTCGAACGCGCTCTGGAGGAGCACGCCGACCTCGTGGAGGAGTACTACATGCGCCGCCTCTCGCACGACGAGGGCAAGTTCGCGGCCGCCGCGGCGGCGTTCTGGTCGGGCGGCGCCTTCGTCTACGTGCCGAGGGACGTGAAGGTCGAGAAGCCGATCCAGGTCGCCTACGTGATCGACGAGGGCGGCGTGGCCCAGTACGCGCACACCCTCGCCATCGTGGGCGAGCATTCGGAGTGCTCGATCCGCGAGTACTGCCTGGGGGCGCCCATCGAGGGACAGTCGCTGCACGCGGGCGGCTTCGAGCTCTACGCCCGGCCGGGCTCCAACGTCAAGCTCGCCCACTTCCACGACTGGGGGCCGGGCGAGATCTACGACATCTCGACCAAGCGGGTGGAGGTGGCCCGCGACGCGCACGTCGGCTGGGTCCCGGTGCACCTGGGCGCTCGCCTGCTCAAGCAGACGCTGGACCTCATCACCGCCGAGCCGGGGTCCGACATGCGCCACACGGGCCTCTACTTCACCGAGGGCGACGAGCACCTCGACCTGTTCACCACCGACAAGCACGAGGCGGGGCACACCACCGGCGACACGGTGTGGAAGGGCGCGCTCACCGGCAACTCGCGCGCGTCCTACGAGGGCTTGATCCACATCGTCCCGAACGCCCAGGAGAGCCACACCTATCTCCAGACCCACCAGATGCTCCTCTCCCAGAAGGCGAAGGGCGACGCCATCCCCTCGCTGATCGTGGAGACCGACTCGGTGTCGGCCTCGCACGGCGGCACCGTGGGCGAGCTCGACGAGGACCAGATCTTCTACATGACCTCCCGCGGGATCCCGCGCTCGGAGGCCGTGCGCGTGCTCGTCGAGGGCTACTTCGAGGAGGTCGTGCAGCGCCTGGAGGACCCGGGCCTCGAGGGGCTCGTGCGGCGCCGGATCGCCGAGAAGCTGGTGGCCGCGGAGGACCAGGTGAACGAGTTCATCGGGGCCCGCGCATCGTGAACCCGGGGGCCACCGCACAGAGCATCGACGTGCGGGCCGACTTCCCCGTTCTCGAGGGCGGGATCGCCTACCTCGACTCGGCCGCCACCGCGCAGAAGCCGGTGGCCGTGATCGAGGCGATGAACCACTTCTACCGCCACTCCAACGCCCCGATCCACCGCAGCGTCTACCCGCTGGCCGCCGAGTCGACCGCGCTCTTCGAGGCCGCGCGCGAGCGAGTGGCCGCCTTCGTGGGCACCGAGCCGGCCACCACCGTCTTCACCAGCAACGCCACCGAGGCCATCAACCTGGTGGCCTACTCGTGGGGCCGCGCGAACGTGGGCGAGGGCGACGAGGTGCTGATCACCCGCATGGAGCACCACTCCAACATCGTGCCGTGGCAGCTGCTGTGCCACGAGCGCGGAGCGCGCCTGCGCTACCTGAGCGTGTCCGCCGAGGGCGAGCTGGACCTGGCCGAGCTCGACGAGGCGCTCGCGGGCGGCCGCGTGAAGCTCGTGGGCGTGGCCCACATCTCCAACGTGCTCGGCACGCTGAACCCCGTCGCCGAGATAGCCGCCAGGGCGCGGGCGGCGGGAGCGGTCACGCTCGTGGACGGCTCCCAGGCCGTCCCGCAGATGCCGGTCGACCTGTCGACGATCGGCGCCGACTTCTACGTGTGGACCGGCCACAAGGCGCTCGGCCCAACGGGCATCGGGGTGCTGCACGGCCGGCGCGAGCTTCTCGACGCCATGCCCCCGTTCCTCTCCGGCGGGCACATGATCTCGCTCGTGGAGGACGAGATGTCCACCTTCGGGGAGCTGCCGTCGAAGTTCGAGGCGGGCACGTCGCAGGTTGCCGAGGCCGTGGGGCTCGGAGCCGCGGTGGACTACCTCTCGGCGATCGGGATGGAGAACGTCCGCGCCCACGAGCGCGAGCTCACCGCCTACAGCCTCGACAGGCTGGCCGAGGTGCAGGGCATCACCGTCTTCGGGCCCCCCGACGCCGATCGCCGGGGCGGCGTGATGTCGTTCGCGGTCGAGGGCATGCACCCCCACGACGTCGGCGAGCTGTGCGGGCGCGAGGGGGTCTGCATCCGCGCGGGGCACCACTGCGCCCAGCCGCTGATGCGCGACCTGGGCGTGGGCGCCACCGCCCGCGCCTCGCTGCACGTCTACAACTCGCGCGAGGACATCGACCGGCTGGTGGCGGCGCTGGGCAGCGCCCGGGAGGTGTTCGGGCTCTGATGGACGCGCTCTACCGCGATTTCATCCTCGATCACTACAAGAACCCGCGCAACTTCGGGGAGCTGGAGCCCCACGACCTCGAGGCCCACGACCACAACCCGCTCTGCGGGGACGAGCTGGGCGTGCACGTGCGGGTCTCCGAGGACGGGACGATCGCGGACCTGCGCTTCCACGGGCAGGGCTGCGCCATCTCCCAGGCGGCGGCCTCGATGGCCAGCGAGGAGCTGATCGGCATGAAGGTCGCCGACGTGCCGGACCTGTCGGCGGAGTGGGTTACGGATCTGCTCGGAATCGACATCTCCCCCACCCGGCGCAAATGCGCGCTGCTGTCGCTGAAGGTGATGCGCGGGGCCACGGGCGGGGACGCCTCCTGGCCTGAATAGCGTCCACCTGCGGGCTCGGCGCTAAGGGCCACCGGGCGGTGGCCGATGCGAAAGGTGTGATCGACGCCGAGCTTGAGAGGGCTCTGAAGGGACACGACCTGCGGTCGGTGTTCCAGCCGATCGTGGATCTCTACAGCGGCTCGGTGGTGGGGTACGAGGCTCTCGTCCGCGGACCCGAGGGCACCCTCGAGACACCCGCCGCGCTGTTCGCGGCCGCCACCGCGGCAGGCCGGCTGGGCGAGTTCGACCGCCACTGCCGCCGCGCCGCCGTGCGGGGAGCGATCGCGAGTGGCCTGGGAAGCCCCCTCACCCTCTTCGTGAACGTCGATCCCCTGACCCTCCAGCAGCGGGGCTGCCAGGCCCTCCAGGATCTCGCCGACATCGATCCCGGGCTGCGGATCGTCGTGGAGATCACCGAGCGGGCGCTCACCGCCCGGCCGGCCGACCTCCTTCCCGCGGTGCAGCGGCTGCGCGCGCGCGGGCTGGGCATCGCCCTCGACGACGTGGGGGCCGACCCCCGCTCGCTCGCGCTCATGCCCTTCCTCCGCCCCGACGTGATCAAGCTCGACCTGAGCCTCGTCCAGGCCCGGCCCTCCGCCGCAACCGCCGAGGCCCACAACGCGGTCAGCGCCCAGGCCGAGGCCACCGGCGCGACCGTGCTGGCCGAGGGCATCGAGACGCCCGCGCACGCCGAGCGCGCCAGGACCATGGGCGCCACGCTCGGCCAGGGGTACCTCCTCGGCCGCCCCGCGCCCGCGCCCCGGCCACCCCCCAAGCCGAGCGTGCCCGTCTCGTTCGGCGGGCCGGTGGGATGGCGTACGCACGAGACCCCCTACGAGACGGTCTCCGAGGGCCGGCGCCTGCGTCGCGGCAGCAAGCGCCTCCTGCTGGCGATCAGCCGGGAGCTCGAGGTCCAGGCCGGCAAGCTGGGCCCCAGCGGAGTGATCATCAGCACCTTCCAGGACGCGACGCACTTCACGCCGCCCACGCGGAGGCGCTACGGCGAGCTCGCGAACCACGCCGCCTTCGTGGGCGCGATCGGCGAGGGGCTCGGCACCGAGCCCGCGCCGGGGGTCAGGGGCGCCGACCTCGACCCGGACGAGCCGCTGGCCGAGGAATGGGACATCGCCGTGATCGGGCCCCACTACGCCGCGTCGTTCGCCGCTCGCGACCTGGGTGACACGGGGCCGGACTCCGAGCGACGGTTCGACTTCGCCCTCACCCACGATCGTCACCTGGCGGTCTCGGCGGCCCGGCTGCTGATGGAGAAGATCCAGCCCCTGGAGCGCCCCGCAAGGGAGCTCGAGATGGCGAATGCACTGGCCTGAGCAGGCATTTCGTTAAAGGATTCCGGGCTGTGACCCGAAGGGGTAAGCATGGCCATTGCTGCCCCCATCAGGGTTACCCCCCGCTCTTCGGGTGATCTCGTGGCCCTGACCTACGAGGCCGGGGACGCGACCGTGATCGCCCTGAGCGGCGATCTACGGCCCCCCACGGTCGCCGCGCTGGACGATCGCCTGACCGAGGCGCTGGACCGGGGCCGCCGCCATCTCGTGCTCGACCTGCACATGCTGCGGAGCCTCGACTCCGGGGCGCTCGACGTCCTGTGGGGCGCGCTTCGCCGCGTGAACCGCCGCGACGGCACGCTCGCCGCCGCCGGCACCCGGGAGTCGCTTCGCCCCGCACTCGAGCCGCTGACCCCCCGCGGCCTCACGCTGCACGGGACCGTGCACGCCGCTCTGGCGGGCACTTCGCCCGCCTGACCCCGGGGCCGCGCTCTCAGGCCGCGGCGGCGCCCGCCGGGTGCGCCTTCGCCCAGGCGACGATCCTCTGCGACTCGTTGACCACCTCGCCGTCGTCGGTCACGAGCACCGGCACCTGGACGCTGCCGGTCAGCTCCTTCGCCTCCCTGCGCCCACGGGTGCTGTTGAAGGCGCCGGGCAGCACCGCCCACCCGTAGGACTTGATGACCTCCGGTTGATAACCGGCCTCCACGAGGGCCTTGTGGGCGTTGCCGCAGGGGTGGCCTCCCGGGCGCGGTGCGGCGGTGAACGTTCCGTAACAGACGTATAGCTTCATGGGGCGTGAGGCTACCGCGCCGACCCCGGCGATCGGTACAATCCATATCCGACCACGCAGACCGGATTTCAGTCCCGACTTAGAGGATCTCCATGGCCGCCACGGACAAGACGAGAATCGCCAAGCCCAGCCCGATCGTCGAGGACGATCAGGGCCAGCTCATCGCGAAGAAGGGCATCTCGCGCGAGGTGATCGAGGAGCTCTCCAAGATCAAGGGCGAGCCGGACTGGATGCGCGAGATGCGCGTCAAGTCCTACGAGATCTTCATGCGCAAGCCGATCCCGACGTGGGGCGTCGACCTCTCCGACCTCGACCTCGACGAGCTCGTGCTGTACTCGCCGCCCGAGGCCGGCCGCTTCGACTCGTGGGACGACGTGCCGGCCGACATCAAGAAGACCTACGAGGACCTCGGGATCCCCGAGGCCGAGCGCGAGCACCTCGCCGGCGTGGTCGGGACGTGGCGCCAGGAGCCCGTGTACGAGAACCTCAAGAAGGAGTACGCGGACCTCGGGATCCTCTTCACCTCGATGGACACGGCGGTCACCGAGTACGAGGACCTCGTGCGCGAGCACTTCATGAACAAGTGCGTGCCGCCGCAGGACAACAAGTTCTCGGCGCTGCACGGCGCGGTGTGGTCGGGCGGCTCGTTCCTCTACGTCCCCAAGGGCGTGAAGGTCGACCTGCCGCTGCAGGCCTACTTCCGCATGGAGGGCGCCAACGAGGGCACCTTCGAGCACACGCTGATCATCGCCGACGAGGGCTCGGAGGTGAACTACATCGAGGGCTGCACGGCCCAGACCTACTCGGTCAACTCCATGCACTCGGCCGTGGTCGAGATCTTCGTGAAGGAGGGCGCCAAGGCGCGCTACACCACGGTCCAGAACTGGTCCAAGGACGTCTTCAACCTCAACACCAAGCGCGCGATCGTGCAGGCCGAGGGCACCGTGGAGTGGGTCGGCGGCTCGATGGGCGCGAAGAAGGTGATGCTCTACCCGGGCTCGTTCCTCATGGGCGAGGGCGCGCGCGCCGACCACCTCAACGTGGGGGTCGCCTCGGGCGACGTGTGGAAGGACACCGGCGCCAAGGTGCTCCACCTCGCGCCGAACACCACCTCGAACATCCTCGCGAAGTCGATCTCCAAGGACGGCGGCGTGATGGGCTACCGCGGCCTGGTCCGGATGGGCCACAACTCGCAGGGCTCGAAGTCCCACGTGCAGTGCGACGGTCTGATGATGGACCCCTACTCGCGCTCGGACACCTGGCCCGACATCCAGATCCAGAACCCGCACGTGACCGTCGCCCACGAGGCCGTGGTCGGCAAGATCTCCGACGAGCAGCTGTTCTATCTGCGCTCGCGCGGGCTCACCGAGGAGGAGGCCGCGGGAATGATCGTCAACGGGTTCATCGAGCCGGTCACCAAGGAGCTGCCGATGGAGTACGCGGTCGAGCTGAACCGCCTCATCCAGCTCGAGATGGTTGGCTCGATCGGCTGAGCCCAGCCGTATCGCCACGGGCGCGCGAGGCCGAGGAGGTCGCCGCCCTGCTGCACCGCTTCCAGATCGAGTACGACGAGCCCTCGCCGGGCGCCGACGTGCTCGAGCCCCGGGTGCGCGATCACATCGAGCGCGACCTCAGCGTCTTCCTCCTCGCCGGCCCGCCGGATGTCGGCGTGGCCCAGCTGCGCTTCCGCGACTACCTGATCACCGGGGAGCCCATGTGCTACCTCGAGGAGCTCTACGTGGTGCCCGACCGCCGCGGCGAGGGGCACGGGCGGATGCTCATGGAGACGGCCTTCGCGCAGGCCCGCGAGCGCGGGGCGACCACGATGGAGCTCGGCACGGCGCTCGACGACACCGCCGCGCGCGGCCTCTACGAGAGCCTCGGGTTCTCGAACTTCGAGAAGGACGGGGACCCCGGCACCCAGATGCTCTACTACGAGCGCGAGCTCTAGCTCAGGCGGTGTGTCACCCTCAAATCGGTGACCCCCGCGGCCGACACGACCCCCCTCGCCATCCGCCTCCGCGGGGTGGTCAAGCGCTACGGCGACATCACCGCGGTCGACGGTCTCGACCTCGACGTGCCCGAGGGCACCTGCGTCGGGCTGCTCGGCCCCAACGGCGCCGGCAAGTCCACGACGATGAGGATCCTCACCGCCCAGGCCATCGCGGACCAGGGCGAGATCCAGGTCCTCGGGTACGAGCTGCCGGAGCGCTCGAAGGAGGCGCGCGCCGAGTCCGGCGTGGTGCCCCAGCTCGACAACCTCGACACCACGCTGACCGTCGAGCAGAACCTGATCGTGTTCTCCCATCTCTACCGCGTGCCCCGGGGCGAGCGGCGGGCGGCGGTGGAGCGCGCGCTCGAGATCGCCCGGCTGGGCCACCGTCGCAACTCCAAGGTGGACGAGCTCTCGGGCGGCATGCGCCGGCGGCTGCTGATCGCACGCGCGCTGGTGCACCGGCCCCGCCTGCTGCTGCTCGACGAGCCCACGGTCGGCCTCGACCCCCAGGTGCGTCAGGAGCTGTGGGCGCTGATCGACGGCCTGCGCGTCGGAGGGGGTCTCGATCCTGATGTCCACCCACTACATCGAGGAGGCCGAGCGGCTGGCGAGCACGGTCACGATCATGTCCCACGGCAGCGCGGTCGCCTCGGGGCCGCCCGGCGAGCTGGTGGCCGAGCACGCGGGACGGGACGCGGTGGAGGTCTACGGGCCGCCGGCCAGGCTCGCCGAGGCCGAGGAGGGCGCGCGCGAGGCGGGCTTCCTCACCCGCCGGACGGGAACCTCGGTCGCCGTGCTCGGGCTCGACCGCGCCAACGGGGCCACGCCGCCGGAGGGCGAGCGGCGGCCGACCAGCCTCGAGGACGTCTTCGTGCTCCTCACGGGTGAGGAGATCGCGTGAGCCGAGACGGCCGATCCGCCGAGCCGTTCCCAGAGCCGGGTGGCGGCATCGCTGGCCCGCCGCGAGCCCGAGCGCCGCCTGCGCCGCATCGAGATCCCCGCCCTGCAGGGCGTGCTCGTGCGCGAGGTCATCAACTTCTCGTCCTACTGGCGCTCCACCACCTTCTCGTCCACGGTCGAGCCCACCATCTACCTGCTGGCCTTCGGCTTCGGCTTCGGCACGCTGGTCTCGCAGGTCGGCGGCTTCGACTACGTGGAGTTCGTGGGCACCGGGACGGTGGCCACCGCGGTGCTGTTCTCGTCGGTGTTCCCGGCGATGTTCGGCACGTTCGTGAAGTACGAGTTCCAGCGCACCTACGACGCCGTCCTCGCGGCGCCGGTGGACACCGAGGAGCTGGTCACGGGCGAGGCCCTCTGGGTGGCCACGCGAGCCGGCGTGTACGGCTGCGCTCCGCTGCTCGTGGCGATGGTCGCCGGGCTCGACCCCGCCGCGGGGATGCTCGCCGTGCCCCTGATCAACTTCATCGCCGGCTACGGGTGGGCCTGCTTCGGCATCTCGATCGCCGCGTTCCTGAACTCGATCGAGAACTTCAACTACGTGACCAGCGCGGTCATCACGCCGCTGTTCCTGGTCGCCGGCGCGTTCTTCCCGATCGACGGTCTCCCGGAGTGGGCCCAGATCCTGGCCCACCTCAACCCGCTCTACCACTGCGTCGAGCTGGTCCGCCACGCCGTCTTCGGCTGGGAGGGGCTGACCGACCTGGGCCACCTCGGCGCGCTGCTGGTCTTCGCGGGGGTGCTGTGGCGCGTGGCCATCGTCGGCATGCGGCGCAAGCTCGTGGACTGAGCGCTCGCCCGCCGGCGCTCAACCTGTCGCGGCGGATTGCCGATGGCAGTGCAGTGAGCGTGAACGACCTCGTACTCGTGCAGGGGATGCACGACACGAAGATGACGCTGAGGCGCTGGAACACGCGGCGCCTGCGGCACCATCGGGCCCTGGGCCATCATCAGCTTCGCCGTGTCGGTCGCCCTGCTCGGCGCCGTCTGGCTCGTGGCCACCCTGAGCCAGGCCGACGTGACGGTGCTCACCATGCCCGGCCTGCACGTGCCGGCCGACGGCGGGGACTACCTCTACGTGCTGACTCGCAACGCGCTCGTGCTCGCGCTGCACGCGATGGCCTGCGTGGCGGGGTTCATGGCCGGGAGCTCGATTCCGCTCTCGGCCACGAAGCGCAGCGGGATCGACCGCTGGGTGCACGAGCAGGCCGGGAAGTTCGCGATCGCCTTCGTGGTCTGCGCCACCACCTTCTCGCTCGCGACCCAGGCCTACATCATCGGCAGCGACGCCGCCACGATCGCCCAGCAGCTCGGCATCTCACCCGGCACGCTCGTGCTGGGCCTCCTGCCGCACGCGATACCCGAGCTCACCGCCCTCTTCCTCCCCCTCGCCGCCTGGCTGATAGCCAGCCGCCGTGACCGCTGGGAGGAGCTGCTGGCCGCGACCGTGGTGACCGTGGCCGTGGCGGTGCCCGTGATCCTCTGCAGCGCCGCGGTCGAGCTGTGGGTCTCGCCCGAGCTCATCCGCTCCCTGGCCGGGCCGCTGAACGACGACGGCCCCGCCGGGCGGGGCCGTCGACCGTCCGATTGTCAGCGAGAGCTGGCTACCTGTTGCACCGCGTGGCGTAGGTGTCGCTGTTGCTGCCGCCACCCTTGTAGACGGACCTCTCGGTGAAGCGCCAGACGCGGCTCTTCGGGCATCCGCGCGACTGGACGACGCCGTACGTCTTGCCCTTGACCTTGACGGTGCCGGACAGCTTGAACGTGAGCAGCTCCAGGCCGACGGCCACGCCGGCCACCGACTGCAGGTTCGTCGGGATCTTGACGCTCAGCTTGTTGCCGTTCGAAGTGACGCCCTGGATCATCTGATCGACGTCGGTCGTCTTCGGAGGCAGGTCCTTGAGGAAGATGCCGAGGTCGCCGTTCTTGATCACGTAGGCGTCGACCTCGAGGTTCTGGGTGATGGCGCCGTCCGCGCCCTTGGCCGTCGACTTGCCGCCGCCGACCCGGGAGCCCTTCGGGCAGACCGACTCGCTCTTCTGCTGGTTGGCCTTCTGGATGTCGCAGCGCTTGCCCTTCGGCCAGCGCTCGGAGTTGAAGTTCCAGGTCTTCGGCAGCGCGAAGTTCAGCGAGGTGGCCGTCGCGGGCTGGCCCGACGCCCGTCGTCGTGCTCGACTTGTAGATGATGTCGACCGCCTGGCGCTGGGGCTTCTTGTTCGTGCCGCCGTTCTTCGAGCTCGGCTTGAACTTCACGTCGAGCGTCGTCTCCGACGGGGAGACGGCCCAGGCGGCGATCGCGCCGCCGAGAGCCAGGACGCCCACCAGGACGCCTACGAGGTACTTTCTACGCACTTGCTCCTCCTTCGATGGTGATAGGACCTGCGCTGGGGTACGTGCCTAAGCTACACCCCTGAACACGGCCGCGAGACGTTAGTTGCGACCGAACTGCGCGCTCGACGCCGTCGAGCAGCTCCCAGTTGCCCCGCAGGACACCCTCGGCCACCTCGAGCAGACGGTCGAGATCCGCGTCGGCGAGGCGCTCCTCGATCAGCTCGCGCATCTGTGCGGCGTGCTCGTGGTCGCGCTCCGCGTGCAGGGAGAAGTACGCGGTGGCCGGGCCGTCCTCGAACCCGTAGCGCTCGAGCAGTCCGTCGAGCTTCGTGGCCGAGATCGCGGGCTGCCCCGACTCGATGGTGAACGCGGCGACCATGTTCTCCAGCTCGTCGCGACCGGCCGTCCACGCGGCGTGGCAGCCGGCCGTCTCGGCGCGCGGCGCGCGGTCGGTCTCGGCGCCGAGCGCGCCGGCGAAGTCGTCCCAGAGCGTCCACGTGGCCGGCCTCCTCCTCCGCGTGCTCGAGGAGCTGCGCCTGCGCCTCGGGCGCCGAGGCGCGCGCGGCGGCGTCCACGGCCTCCGCCAGCGCGATCACGGCGTGGCGGTACTCGCCCGCGTAGAACGCGAGCTCGTCTCGCTCGAGCGTCCCCTCGCTCCAGCGCTGGTAGAAGGGGTGCTCGAGCACGTTCCAGCGCTCGCGCAAGCGGCTGCAGGCGGTCGAAGAAGTCCATCGGTCTCCTCAGGTCGGAAAGGCGGGCAGCGGTGTCGGTCATCCTACTTCGCGATGCGACCGCCAGCCCAGGCCGAGATCCCCGCCCCCGAGTTCCCCCCGAAGATGGAGTGGCTGAACGTGGCCTTCCTGCGCATGGGCCCCCTGCTGAGCCAGGGACCGGTGCTGATCGAGTTCTTCGACACCGCCCGGATCAACTCCCAGCGCACGCTCCCCTACATGCGCGCCTGGCACGAGCGCTACTCCGGAGCACGGGCCTGCGGGTGATCGGGGTCCACTCTCCGGGCTACTCGTTCGGACGCGATCGCGGTGTGGTGGAGCGGGCCGTCGCCGCGCTGGGGATCGAGTACGCGGTGCTGCTCGACCCGGAGTTCGAGGTGTGGCGCCTCTACGGCAACGAGGGCTGGCCGGGGCGCTACCTGTTCGAGCGCCGACGGCCTGCTGCGCTACATGCACTACGGGGAGGGCGACTACCTCGACGCCGAGCGCGCGATCGGCGAGGCGCTGTCTGAGGTCGACGCCGGAGCCTCGCTGCCCGAGCCGCTCGACCCCGTGCGTCCCGAGGACGCGGAGGGCGTGCTGCTCTCACCGCAGACGGCGGACGTGGTGCTGCCCGCCGACCGCGAGCGCCTCGAGCTGGTGCGCGACTGGCTCGACGGCGAGGACTGGATCGAGGCCGCGGACGCCGGCGCGGCAGCCTCGATCGAATACGAGGCGGGCGAGGCCTACTCGGTGCTGTCCGGCGACGGGATCGAGCCGGGGCTCTACGAGACGGGCGGGACGGTGGTGGCGGACGACCCGGGCCTGCGCCTCCACGGCTTCCAGTTCACGCCTGCGCCGCCAGCGCCTTCCGGATCTCCTTCGGCGAGCATGAAGCGCACGTCCTCCTGGACGACCTCGAACTCCGACACGTCCTTCGTGCCGCGCTCGCGGAAGAACTCGACCAGGCGCTGGACCAGGTCCTCGGGGGCGCTCGCCCCGGAGGAGATGCCGACCACGGGCTTGTCCTCGAGCCACTCCTCCTGCACCTGGGTCTCGTTGTCGATCAGGTAGGAGTCGGCGCCGTGGTCGCGCGCCACCTCGACGAGCCGGTTGGAGTTCGACGAGTTCTTCGAGCCGATCACGAGCACGAGGTCGCACTCGCCGGCCATCTGGCGCACCGCCATCTGGCGGTTGGTCGTGGCGTAACAGATGTCGTCGGTACGGGGACCGGTGATGTTGGGGAACTTCTCGCGCAGCTTGAGGATGATCGTGTTGGTCTCGTCCACCGACAGCGTGGTCTGTGAGATGAAGGCCACGCGGTCGGGATCGGCGACCTCGAGCCGGTCGACGTCCTCCTCGGTCTCGATCAGCACGATGTTCTCGGGCGCCTCGCCCATCGTGCCCTCCACCTCCTCGTGCCCGGCGTGGCCGATGAGCACGATCGTGTAGCCCTCGGCGGCGAACTTCTTGGCCTCCACGTGGACCTTGGTCACCAGCGGGCAGGTGGCGTCGATCGTCTGCAGGCCGCGCGTCCCGGCGTTCGCGTGCACGCTCGGCGCCACGCCGTGGGCCGAGAACACCACGGTCTCGCCCTCGGGCACCTCGGTCTCCTGGTCCACGAAGATCGCACCGCGCTCGCGCAGCTCGGCGACCACGTGCTTGTTGTGCACGATCTCCTTGCGCACGTACACGGGCGGGCCGTACAGCTCGAGCGCGCGCTCCACGGTCTGAACCGCCCGGTCGACCCCCGCGCAGTAGCCGCGCGGGGCCGCCAGCAGGAGCTTTTCGGGCGTCGAGAGCATCCCCTCAGAGTGTAGGCAGCAGCTCGAGCACGGTCTCGCCCACGGCGTCGAGGCTGCGCTCGGAGACGACTGCGACAGGTCGTCGCAGCGCCGGTGGAAGCACGAGAAGCTGAAGTCGATCAGGTCGATCGACGGGCACGCCCCGGCGCAGGAACGGCAGGTGGTCGTCGGAGATCGCGCCCTGCGATCCCCGCGGGAAGACCTCCGGCACCCCCGCGCGCCGCGACGCCGCCCGCAGGCGCTTCCACAGCCCCGGGTCGGAGAGGTCCTCGTAGGGCACCCGCAGGCCCTTCTCGCCCACGAAGTCGAGGAGGATCATCGCCTTCGCGCCGGCGGTAGCGGCGGGCCGCGACCTTGCTCCCCCGCAGGCCCCGCTGCTCGAACAGCTCGTCGGGCGTGCCGCGCGGGCTCTCCTCGCCGTCGAAGGCGATGAACACCACGGTGGAGCGCAGCTCTCGCGGCCGCAGCGCCCGGGCGATGCCGGTCATGACCGCCACGCCGGAGGCGCCGTCGTTGGCGCCCACGAACCCGGGGAGGTCCTTCGTGTCGTAGTGCGCACCCACGACCACGAACCGCTTCGGGTCGCGTCCCCGCACGCGGCCGACCACGTTTCGCAGGCCGCCGGGCACCGCCTGGAACCTCCCGTTCGGAAGCGCGCGCCGCATGCGCCGCGCCAGCTCGCGCGAGGCGGGCGAGCCGGCCGGCCGCGGCCCCAGCGCGACCTGGCGCCTGACCGAGGCGAAGCGCGGCGGCGGAGTCGAAGCGGTCTCTCTCGGCACGCGACACGGGTCCCGCGGCGCCCGCCTCGGCGCCGTCGCCGTCGTCCACGAAGGGCAGGTTGCCGGTGGCGGAGAGGGCGATGAAGACGCTCCCCAGCACGAGCTGGACGACGAGCAGGGTCACGAGGGCGCGCACGCCTCTCATTGTGGCGGGCGATGTGGATTCCTCTCCCCGGCCCCGGTAGGTTTGCGTGACCGTGCCGTCCAAGGGGCATAAGGACAGGCTCTCCGCCGATCGACGCCTCGTTCCTGCACGAGGAGCGCGAGTCCTCGCACATGCACGTCGGGGCCATCGCGCTCTTCGAAGGTCCGGCCCCGGCGCGGGAGGAGTTCACCGAGCACCTCCAGTCGCGCCTGCACCTCGTGCCGCGCTACCGCCAGAAGCTCTCCTTCCCCCGCTTCGAGATGGGCCGGCCGTTCTGGATCGACGATCCGCGCTTCAACATCGACTACCACGTGCGCCAGACCGCGCTGCCCGCGCCCGGGTCGCTCGACCAGCTGCGCCAGCTCGCGGGACGGATCTTCTCGCAGCGACTGGACCGCTCGAAGCCGCTGTGGGAGATCTGGCTCGTGCAGGGGCTCGAGGGCGACCGGGTGGCGCTCATCTCCAAGACCCACCACGCCCTGGTCGACGGGGTGTCGGGAGTCGACATCGCGACCGTGCTGTTCGACCTCGCGCCCACCCCCGGGGAGATCCCGCCCGAGGAGGAGCCGTGGGCGCCGGCGCCCGAGCCCTCGGACGCCGAGCTGGTGGCCGAGGGGATCAAGGGGATCGTGCGCACCCCGGCGAGGCTGGCCGGCGGAGCGCTGTCCGCCCTCTCCTCGCCTCAGAGCACGCTCGGGGGCGCCCGCGAGGCGCTCGAGGGCGTCGGCGAGGTCGCCTGGGCGGGACTGAACCCGGCGCCCGACGTGCCGCTCAACGTGCCGATCGGGCCCCACCGCAGGGTGGTCTGGGTCCAGAGCGAGCTGGCCGACCTGAAGGCGGTCAAGAACGGCCTGGGCGGAACGGTCAACGACGTGTTCCTGGCGGTGGTGGCCGGTGGCCTGGGCAAGTGGCTGCGCTCCCGGGGCATCCGCACCGAGGGGCTGGAGCTCCGCGGCCTCGTGCCCGTGTCGATCCGAAGCGACGACGAGCACGGCGCCCTCGGCAACCGGATCGCCGCCATGCGGGGCCCGCTGCCCGTGTACGCGGAGGACCCGGTGGAGCGCCTGAAGATCGTGCGCGAGGCGATGCAGGGCATCAAGGAGTCCAAGCAGGCCCTCGGCGCCGAGGTGATCGCGGGCTTCAACGACTTCGCCCCGCCGACGCTGCTGGCCATGGCCTCGCGCCTGAACTTCTCGACGCGCCTCTTCAACCTCATCGTGACCAACGTGCCGGGGCCCCAGTTCCCGCTCTACATGATGGGGCGCGAGATGATCGAGATCGTGCCGGTGGCGTTCCTGCCCGAGAACCACGCCCTCGCCATCGCGGCGATGAGCTACAACGGCAAGCTCGACTTCGGGCTGCTGGGCGACTACGACGCCATGCCCGACCTGGAGGACCTCGGCGAGAGCCTCGCCGAGTCGCTCGCCGAGCTGCTGGCCGCCGCGAAGAAGGCGAGCAAGGGGCGACGCGCAAGAGGGCTCCGAAGCGCACGAACGGCAGGCGCACGCCAGCCAAGCGGGCGGCCTCCTCCTAGGCGGCCGAGTCGCCTCAGCGCCGATCGCGCGGCGTTGAACCCGTTCATCCCGTGCACGCCGGCTCCCGGCGGGGTGGCGGCCGAGCAGATGAACACCCCCGGGATGCCCGTCGCGTAGGGGTCGAGGGCGAGCCGGGGGCGGATCAGCACCTGCACGGGCGTGTTCGCCCCCGCGATGATGTCGCCGCCCACGTAGTTGCTGTTGTAGGCGGCCAGGTCGGAGGGCGAGCGCACCGCGCTCGCCACGATCCGCTCGCGCAACCCGGGCGCGAAGCGCTCCATCTGATCGAGCAGCGCCTTCTCGGCGTCGCCGTCGAAGCCGCTCGGGACGTGGGCGTAGGCCCAGACCGGGTGCACGTCGCCGGCGGAGCGCCCGGGATCGGCGAGGTACTGCTGCGCGACCAGCACGAACGGCCGCTCGGGCATCCTGCCGCGGTTGACCTCGCGCTCGGCCAGCACGACCTCCTCGAACGACCCCGCCGACGTGCACGGTGCCGGCCCTCCGGCAGGCCTCGTTGGCCCACGGCACGCCGCCCTCCACGGCCAGGTCCACCTTGAAGGCGCCCGGTCCGTGGCGGTAGCGGCGATACGCGCGCGCGACCCGGGCGGGCAGGCGGTCGCCGGCTATCTCCGCCAGCGCGCCGGGGGCCACGTCGAACACCACGGTCTGCGCCGTGGGCAGGTCGGAGAGCGCCCTCACCCGGACCCCCGTCTCGATCGTTCCCCCGTGCTCGGTCAGGGCGGCCGCCAGCGCGTCGGTGATCGAGCGCGAGCCTCCGCGGGCCACCGCCCATCCGAAGCTGTGGCAGGCGACGGTGAGCGCCATGCCCACCGCCGAGCTCATCGGCCGGCTGAGCGGGCTGAACGCGTGCGCGGCCACGCCGCCGAACAGGGCGCGGGCCTCGGGAGTGTCGAACAGGCGGGTGAGCAGCGTGGCCGGCATGGCCGCGGGGAGCCCGAAGCGCACGAGCCGGACGGGATGCCGGGGCACGTGGAGCACCGGTTGCAGGAGGTCCTCGTTGAGCAGCTCGAACGAGCGTGCCGGCGCGCCGAACAGGCGCCGCCAGGCCCGCCCGTCGGCGCCCAGGCCCGCCGAGGTGGCCTCGAGCGATCGCTCGAGCACGCCCGCGCGTCCGTCGTCGAGCGGGTGGGCCAGGTCGATCTCGGGCCAGCGCCACTCGAGCCCGTGCCGCTCGAGCCCCAGCGAGTTCAGGAAGGGCGAGCCGACCGCCATCGGATGGACCGCGGAGCAGTGGTCGTGCAGGACGCCGGGCACGGTCAGCTCGCTGGTCCGCGTGCCACCGCCGATCGTGTCCTCGGCCTCCAGCACCGTGACGCGCACGCCCGCGCGGGCCAGCTCGACCGCGCACGCGAGGCCGTTCGGCCCGGAGCCGACGACGATCGCGTCGCTCACCCGAGGGCGGTCTCTGCTCGGCGCCCGCGCCCGCCGATCACCTCGACGGGGTAGTCCCCGGACTCCCCCAGCCACGGGAGCCGCTCGAGCATGTCGGCGATCGCCACGTAGCCCTCCTCGACGAGCCCCGTGGCCGCGTCATAGATCCGGTAGTGCTGGCGCTGCACCTGGGCCGGCTGCGACTCGAGCATCACCACCCGCAGCTGGCCCTCCTCGAACCGGCACTGCTCCTGCACCGCCTCGAGGAGCTGGAGGTGATGGAGGTGGCCGTCGCCGAAGTTCCAGCCGTTGACCACGCCCGGAGATCAGCTCGCCCTCGCGTACGTGGTAGGCCTCGACGTCGTCCACGGCCCGGCTGACGAGGCCGTTGAGCGCCCGGCCGTGCGCGTGCATCGAGCGGAAGGCGAGGCCCTTCGCCAGGAGCACCTCCGCGGTCTCGCGGTCGTAGACCTTGCTCAGCTGCTCCACCACGATCGGAGCCACCTTGTAGACGTCGCGGTCGAGCTTCTCCTCGGCGCCGCTCGCCTTCTCGAACAGCCACTGGCTGGTGGCCCAGTTGCCCGCGTAGTAGCGCATCGCCGGCAGGAACGAGACCTTGTCGGGCCGCAGGTTGCCGACGATCGGGATCAGCACGCCCACCACGAGGAGGATCGCGATCAGCAGCGGGTCGTCGAGCGTCGACAGCGGCACGTCGCCGTACTCCCCGAAGCAGGAACAGGAGCCCGAAGATCATGAAGAGGTTCCACTCCAGCGGGACCGCGAGCGGGAAGGTGGAGGTGATGTGGACGTGGAAGATCACCATCCCGATCACCGCCAGGGTCCCGATCGTGCCGCCGCTCGAGAGCAGCAGCACGAGCGGCAGCGTGAACTCGATCACGGTCCCGGTGTTCGCCGCCAGCGCGGCGTAGCGCGAGGGGCGCAGATCCTCGGGGTGGTCGCGATAGAGCTTGGCCTTCGCCTTGCGCGAGCGGTTCCACGGGGTGTTGGAGATCATCACCGAGACGACGTACGGGAAGTGGCGGTTGAGCTTGGAGCTCGCGGCGCCCCACCAGATGCAGAACAGGACGATCTGCGAGCCGACGAAGAAGTTCTCGATCGGGAAGAGAAAGACGAGCAGCAGGAACCCGTAGACCTCGGGCCGCGCGGCGAGGAAGGACACCCTGTCGCGCAGCCCGAGCAGGCCCAGCAGTCCGAGCACCACCGCGATCGCCACGGGATCGAGACGGCCGGGCTCGACGCCCGCGACCGGCTCGCCGTCGGACACGAGCAGGTAGAGGGCCGACGCCAGGACGCCCACGTACAGGGCCACGTCGAGCGCCGTCCGGCGGGTGCCGCGGGTGAGGGGCACCCTGTCCGGCCACGGGGGAAGCCTGACCGTGCCCGGGCGAAGCCAGTAGAGGATGCCGCCGATCATCGGCTGGAACCGGAAGGTGAGCGGCATCGATCCGCATCCCAGCCCGATGACCTCCCAGAGCAGCGTCCAGACGACGAGCTTCTGGAAGAAGATCGGCTCGGTCCACCAGTCGCCGAAGTCGCCGAGCCCGCCGATGCCCGGCGTGGTCGCGGAGATCACGAGGGCCGCGCCGAGGCAGAAGACGACGAGCTTGACGATGTACAGGAGATAGACCGCGTAGGGCGTCCCGAACCCGTTCACCGCCCAGTCCTGGGCGAGCGGCTTGATGCGGGCCAGGTGGGGAAGCTTCTTCCACTCCCCTACGTCGACGGGGGGTGGGGTCGGTGCGATGAAGCCCATGACGCTCCGGGCAACGCTACCGCGGCGCGAGGTGGTCCGGAGCGAGGCGGCGCGCGAGACCGAGGGTCTCGTCGTCGAGCTGCGCCGGCTCGAGGTCGTACAGCTCGCCGTACTCCGACAGGATCGCCTCCACGACCGCCTCCCACGAGGTTCCCGGCCGCTCGGCCGCCACGCTGCCCGTGGTGGCCGGCGCCCAGGCCAGGCCCAGGGCGTCGTAGACGCCGGTCAGGACCTCGCGAACCCGCTCGGCGCCGTCCACCACCACCACACCGCCCACGTGCACGCCTCCGCTGACCAGGCGCTGCCCGACGCCCATGAGCTTGCGCGCGCCGCGCGCGTTCACGCTGTGTGAGCCCGGGCAGTACTCCCCCGGCACCTCCCCCACGCGCGCGTCGACCCCCAGGCGAGAGAAGGCGCGCGCCATCACCCCGGCCGTGGCCTCGAAGCGCTCGTGCACCCGCGAGCGCGGGTCGGGGTCGGCTATCGCGTGGGCGAAGGCGATCGTGCTCTCGTGGAACACCGCCGCCCGGCCGCCGGCGAGGCGCTCGATCGCCTCGAAGCCCCCGTCCCGCGCCGCCTGGACCGCGTGCCGGTAGCCCGGGCTGACCACGTCGCGCTTGCCGAAGGCGACGATCGCGCCGGGCCGGGCGATCCGCAGCGTCTCCGGGAGGGCGCCGGACGCGACCCGCAGCATCACCGCGCGCGAGACGGCGGTGTCCAGGGCGGGATCGTCGGGGAAGGACTCGGTGAGGAGGCGCAGCGTCAGTAGCCGAGCGCGAACTTCGCGTCTTCGGACATGCGCTCGGGGGTCCAGGCCGGCGTGAACACGAGCTTGGGGTGGACCTCGGAGACCCCCTCGAGGTCGCCCACGAACTCCTCCATCTGCTCGGTCACCTGGGGGCCGATCGGGCAGCCCGGCGATGTGAGGGAGAAGGTGATGAACACGTCCTCGCCCTCCACGGCGATGTCGTAGACCAGTCCGAGCTCCACGAAATCGAGCCCGAGCTCGGGATCGATCACGTTCTCGAGCGCTTCCTGCACGTCGTCGACGGTCACCTCGGCCATGGGGGGCATTCTAGTCGCTCGGTTAGGGTTGCCCGAGGTGCCGCTGCCGCTCCTGATCGTGCTCTTCGTGCTGGTGCCGCTCATGGAGCTGTACCTGATCTACAAGGTCGGCGACGCGCTCGGAATCGGCCCGACGCTGCTCATCCTGGTCGCCGACTCGGTGATCGGCTCGCTGCTGCTGCGCTCGCAGGGCCGCGCGGTCTGGCGGCGCTTCAACGAGGCTCTCGCCAGCGGGCCGGATGCCCCACCGGGAGGTCACCGACGGCGTGGCGGTCATCTTCGGCGGGGCGTTCCTGATCACTCCCGGCTTCCTCACCGACATCGTGGGCCTGCTCCTGCTCCTGCCTCCGACGCGTGCGGTGATCGTCCGGCTGCTGGGCCGGCGGGTGGCCAGGCGCATGGCGTCGCGCGTGACGGTGACCGGCACCGGGCAGGGTCGTCGCGACTACGACGTCGAGGGCACGGCGACCGAGCAGCCCACCGGTGACGCGCCGCGCCTCGAACGGTGAGTTCCCCCGCGCTGTCGCTCGCGTTCTTCGATCCCGAGCACGGGCTGTACGGCAACGCGCGCACGGGCACGACGCTCCTGTTCGAGGGCTCGAGCACCAAGGTCGTTCCCGAGGGCCCGGTGATCGAGGGGGACGGAGCGGGGTGGCGCGCGGAGCTCGACGGCGCCTTTTCGCTCTCGTTCGCCCCGGTCGCGGAGGCCGCGCCGCTCGGGCCGGTGACCGCCCACGTCTGCGCGGTGGAGGGCACGGTCGGGACCCAGGCGGTCCGCTGCCTCGGGACGATGGCCGAGACGCGCACGCCGCCCGTGTGGGACGACCTCGATGCGCTCCGCACGGTCTCGGCGGTGTTCGATTCCACCCACGCGTTCGTGGCTCTCGCCCGCCGGCCCCGGGGGGCGCCCGGCCACGACGAGGAGCAGGTGATCGGGTGGCTGTTGGACGACGGCGAGCCGCTCGCGGTGGAGGACACCCGCCTCTCCACCGTCTACGACGCCGCCGGGCCGCCAGCGCACCGCCGGCCTCGAGCTGTGGATGCCGGGCGAGGAGTACCCGCGTCGCGTGTCGGGCACGGTGGTGGCCGGGTCGTCGCTGGCCCTCGAGGGCCTCGACGTGCACGCGGCGATCTTCCGCTGGCGCCTGGAGGACCGCGAGGGCACGGGCGCGTACGAGATCTGGACGCGGTCGGAGTCCCTGGCTGCGTGATCAGGGCCGTGATCTCAGACTTCGGCGGGGTGCTGACCACCCCGCTCGGCAACTCCTTCGCCGCCTGGTCGCGCGAGTCGGGGATACCCCTCGAGGATCTGGGTGTCGCGATGGCCGCGGCGAGCGAGCGGCACGGCTCGCACCCTCTGTTCATGCTCGAGAAGGGCCTGATCACACAGGCGGAGTTCATCGACCGCCTCGAGGGCGAGCTCACGCCCGGCCCCGACGGCGAGGAGAGGCGCCTGGACACGATGCTCGACGTCTACTTCGACCACCTCGAGCGCAACCCCGAGATGATCCGGCTGATGCGCGACCTGCGCGGCCGCGGGCTGCGCATGGCGCTGCTCACGAACAACGTCCGCGAGTGGGAGCCGCGCTGGCGGGCGCTGCTGCCGGAGATCGACGAGATCTTCGAGCTGGTGGTGGACTCGGCCTTCGTGGGGATGCGAAAGCCCGAGCCCGAGATCTACGCCCTCACCGTCGAGCGCCTCGGCGGCGTCGAGGCGTCGGAGTGCGTGTTCCTCGACGACATCGCGATCAACTGCGACGCCGCGCGCGACCTGGGCATGGAGGCGGTGCATTTCCAGACCACCGAGCAGGCCACCGCCGAGATCGAGGCCGCCGTGGCCTAGGCTTGGTCGCTCGACCAGCCTGAGAGGACCCGTGCGCAGAACCCCAGTCGTTGCCCTCGCCGTTCTCGCGACGACGCTCGCGCTCGCCGCTCCGGCCCTGGCCGCGCCCGAGGTGCAGACCTTCCGCTACGGCCCGGTCGTCCGTGGGCCCGTACCAGGTCAAGCAGAGCGACTTCAGCATCGACGTGCCCAAGCCGGTCGAGGACGGCTACATCACCCGGCATGGAGGTCGACGTGGTCGACGCCGGCGGCAAGCCGGTCCCGATCAGCCGGCTGATGCTCCACCACATCGTCTTCTCCAACCTCGGCGAGGAGTTCGGCGACAAGCGCGACGCCACGTGCAACACGTTCACCACGCTGGACTCGAAGACGGTGATCCCCGCGGTGGCCGAGCGGTTCTACGCCGTCGGGGAGGAGCGGGCCGAGATGCGCCTGCCGAAGGGCTACGGCTACCCGGTCAAGGGCAGGGACCGCTGGGCGCTGACCTACATGATGATGAACCACCGCAACCGCGCCGACCGGGCGTACATCCAGTACACGGATCACCTACGACAAGGCGAGGCAGACGCCGGTCCGGCCCTACTGGCTCGACGTTCGCAACTGCCTGTCCGATCCGGTCTTCGACGTGCCCGGCGGAGGGGCGGCGGGCTCCACGCACACGAGGTCCGCGAGCTGGACCGTGCCCGAGGACGGGCGCATCGTCGCCGGCGGCGGCCACGTGCACGGCGGGGCGAAGCGCCTGACGCTCAACCGCAGGCGGCTGCGAGCTCTACTCCTCCGAGCCCACCTGGGGCCTGCCGCGCCACCCCTTCTACAACGTCAGGCCCGTGCTGCACGAGCCCGGCCCGATCAACATGAGCGGGTTCATGTCGCAGAGCGGCTTCGCGGTCCGGCGCGGGCGAGCGGCTGCGGCTGGACGCCGACTACGACAACGAGCTGCTGCACACCCGGGTGATGGGGATCATGGTGGTGTTCGTGGCGCCGACCGGCACGGCCCGGGGCCGTCGGGCTGCCGCAGGCCGGCCGATCTGGCCGACTACCGCACGAGACGCCGCGGGCGCACGACGGCGCCGCGCTTCACCGTGCCCATCGTGGGCATCCGCGGCGGCAACGGGCGCACCAACATCGCCCGCCCCCCGGGCGCGCGCAGGCGCCTTGCGAGCGGCTCGGTCGATCGGCGTGGGCGACCGCTTCTTCCGTACGCCCAACTCGTCGATCGCGGCGGGCTCGACGCTCAGGTGGCGGTTCGACACGGGCGAGCTGCACGACGTGACGGTGGCCAGCGGACCGCGGGGCTTCTCCTCGCGGCACCTCAACGGCGGGCGGGTCTTCGCCAAGAGGCTTCCGACCGCGGGCGACTACAAGCTGTTCTGCTCGCTGCACCCGGTGGAGATGACCGCGACGGTGAGGGTCACGCCTCGCCGTCGAAGTAGTCCACCGCGCTCGAGCGCCGCACCATGATGTCCTCCGCCCGGTCGCCGGTGTAGACGCCCACCTTGTCGCTGTCGGGATAGGCGGTGGCGGTCGGATAGAGCACGTTCGACCAGATGAGCACGCGCACCGGCTCCTCGGTGTCGTTGCGGATCTGGTGGGCGCCGCCCGGACCGGTGGGAAAGAACACGAGGTCGAGGGGCTCGCAGCGCTCCGTGCCCTCGGCGTGCGCACGGACGGCCGTCCCTCCACCACGAGCAGCCACTCCTCCTCGCCGTACTCGTAGTGGTAGGGGCAGACCGACTGGCCCGGCGGCAGCTCGTACAGGCTCGCCCCGGTTCGCTCGGGGTCGAAGTCGGTGGCGAGGCGATGCCGGCCCGACCGGAAGCCCTCGGGGTCCTCCGGGTCGTAGTCGAAGGTCGGGCTGCCGAGGTTGACGCGCCGCATCGGAAATAGAGAGACGCGGGGCCGTCTGCTCGAGGAGCGCGCCGCCTTCGACCGAGGTCTCCGGGGCATCGCGGCGGGCCTCACACCTCAGGGCCTCGCTCTTTGCAGTCGGTTCCGCGTCTCGGGGCTACTCAAACACGACTCATGCCCCCATGTCAAGTCGGCGCTTCCGCGGCGAATTCCGCTCTTTCGGAAGAAACGCGAGCCGGCGGTCTACTCCCCTGCGCAGCCCCGGTGTCCCCAGAGGCCGGCCGAGCGCCGGCGCGCGCGGCGCGACAGGGCGACGAAGACGTCGGCGTACTCGTCGTTGGGCGGGATCGTGAGGGGCTGGGCGAAGCCTCGCGCGACCAGCAGCGCGTTGAACGAGCGTCCGTCCGCGAGCCACACGTACACGAGCACCCGGCCGTAGCGGTCGCGCTCCTCGCTGCCGATCGTGAACCGCACCCGCTCCCCGTCGAGCTGGCGCTTGGCGTAGGCCGAGGCCTCGCGCCCGAAGCACTCGACGCCCCCGTAGACCTCGGGGGTGTCGACCCCGATCAGCCGCGCCTTGCCGAGGCCCTCCAGCTCGACCGTGTCCCCGTCCACCACCCGCTCGACGGTGGCCGTGCGGGCCGCGTCGGGAAGTCGTGGCCCCCGGACGGGAGCCACGTCGGCGGGAGCCTCGGCGAAGTCGTCGGCGGAGCAGCCCGCGAGGGCAAGTGCGGCCGCGGCGGACCGCGGCGACCTCGGACCGTCAGTTGTCGGAGCCCAGCCTGTCCCAGCAGTAGAGCTCGACGGCCTCGGCGGCGAGCTCCATCGTGCGCTCGGCCGAGAGCCAGGGCAGCACGGTGTCCAGCGCCTGCTCCTCGGTCACGCCGGCGTCGAACGCGTCGTCGCCGCGGAAGCCCGCGGCTATGCGCAGCGCCTCGCGACGATGCTCGCCCAGCCGGGCGAATGCCTTCAGCAGGAACTCCTTGTTGGCGATGGGCTGGCCGACCTCGAGCGAGGCGTGCCACGCGGCCAGCATCGAGAGGTCGTCGTCGTCGAGCACCTCGACCGCCTTGGCGTAGTGGACCTGCAGCTCGTCGTCGGGAATCTCGTCGACCCACGCGCGCACGACCTCGCCCAGCAGCTGACGGCGGGCATCGCGACCTACCGCCTCGGCGACGACACGGATGGCTTCCTGTGGCTCAATGAAGCAGAGGGGCATGCTCGGAAGGTACGTGGCCCACCCGACGGAACGGGCTGCCCCGAACGATCGGGCTCAGGCCGGAGCGGACGCCGGCGCGGGGTCCTCCGCGTGGGTTCGCTCCGGCCCCCAGACGCACAGCGACGCCTGGCCCGGGCAGCCGGCGCACAGCCCGCGGTGTGGAGTGCTGGAGGGCACGAAGCGACCCTCCACGACCCCTGCCGCCAGCTCGAGCAGCCGCTCCTGAAGCTCCGGCGTCGTCGGCCGCCTCGAAGACCGCGGACAGCGGCTCGTCCGGGCGCTCGAGGAAGACGTAGGCCACCTCGACCCGCGCGGCCCCGCCGCGCAGCGCGGCGAGCGCGTAGACGAGCCGCTGCGTGGCGTAGGCGGCCTCGACCAGCTCCCGGGGCTCGCGCCCGTCGAGCCTGTCGCTCTTGTAGTCCACCACGAGCACCCCGTCGGGCTCCTCGGCGTGGACGTCGACCACCCCGTCGATCAGCAGGCTCGCCGTCCCCGTGTCGAGCGTGAAGGCGAAGGGCAGCTCGGCGCGCACCCGCCGGGCGCGGGCCACCCGCTCGAACAGGGCGGAGCCGGCGAAGCCGGCGACCATGTCGGCGAGCTGCGCCACGTCCGCGTCGGTCACCGGCTCGCCCGTGGCGCGGATCGCCTCGGCCACCTCGTCGCGACCGGGCAGGACCGGGCGTGCGAAGTCCAGGCGCTCGAGCAGGCCGTGCACCACGGATCCCCGCACGATGCCGGGCAGCCCCTCGCCCGTGTCCTCGCGCGCCGGATCGGCGGCGGGGACCGGTGCGCCCCCCTCGGGGAGCCGGAGGGCCCGCTCGAGGTAGAAGCGGTACCCGCAGCGCTCGTAGCGCGCGAGGCCGGAGTAGCTCAGGCGGCTGACGGGGAGGGCATCGGGCACGGCGACCGCCGCCAGCGCCGGGGCGTTGAGGGCCTCGAGCCCGGGAGGGGCGGGCTCGGGTCGAGCGGGCTCGCGATCGCCGGGGCCGAGCAGCGCGTCGCCGGTCTCGGGCCGCAGGACCTCGCAGCGCACGGCGACGGTGCGCCCCCCGTAGGTCTCGCCGGCCTCCGCGGTGCCGTCCATCGCGGCGAGGCCCGGCGCGAGGGCCGGCCACACCCAGCGCATCGGCTCCTCGAGCGGCGCGGGCGCGGAGAGCTTGTCGAGATCGGTCGCGCCGCTGAGCACGAGGTGCTCCTGGGCCCTCGTGGCGGCCACGTAGAAGATGCGGCGCTCCTCCTCCTCGTCGTCGAGCTTGCCCTGCTCCTTCATCTGCTTCAGCTCGGCGCTGTCGCTGGCCTCTCCGCCCAGCGAGGCCAGACGCATGCCGAGGCGCCCGTCGTCGGTGATCCGCAGCGCCGCGTCGTCCTCCCTGCCTCCCTTGCCGAGGTCGGCGACGCACACCACCGGAAACTCCAGGCCCTTCGCGCGGTGGATCGTCATGAGCTTGACCGCGTCCAGGTCCTCCGCCTCGAGCGGCGCGTGACCCTCGCGCTCTGAGATCAGGTCGCGCTCGGCCACGAAGTCGATGAAGCCGCGCAGGTCGCGCCCCTCCTCGGCCTCGAACTCCCGGGCCATGCGCATCAGCTTGCGGACGTTGGCCATGCGCCGGTCGCCCGAGGGCATGGCGAGGATCGCCCGGTCGTACCCCGATCCCGTGACCACGCGGTCGATCAGGGTCTCGATGGAGATGCGAGGAGCGTCCGCGCGCTCGCGCGCGAAGCGCTCGACGAACGTCCGCACGCGCGCCGCGTCCTCCTCGCGAAGGTCGGCGGCTTCGCCCGCCGCCACGCGCCCGAGCTGGCTCCACACGTCGCGCCCCGAGGCGCGGGCGCCCGAGGCGATGACCACGAGGGCGTCCAGCGAGACGCCCGGCGAACGGCGAGGCGAGCACCGACAGCAGGGCGAGGGCGTCCAGGGGGTTGGCCAGCGCGCCGAGGTACGCGCGCAGGTCGCCCACCTGCTGCTGGCTGAAGTAGCCCCTCCCGCCGAGCACGTAGGTGGGGATCCCCCGCTCCTCGAGCGCGCGCTCGTAGACCCCGATGTTCGTGGTCGCGCGAAGCAGGAGCACCACGTCGCCGTAGTCGTACGGGCCGTGCGTCGTCAGCTCGTCGACGCGCCGCGCGAGCAGCCGCGCCTCCGCCGCTCGCCACGGCGTGACGCCGCGCATGGTCGGCCCGAACGGCTCGCGTCCGTCGGCGAGCTCGTCCTCGAAGCGCTCGTCCCAGCGCCCCTTGTGACGGTCGGTCACCAGCAGCTCGACGGGCGGCGAGACTCCGGGCTCGGTCGCCCAGGCGTCCGGCCCCGGGTCGAGCGGCCGGAACTCGTCGCCCCAGAGCGTCTCGAAGAGCAGGTCGATCGCGTCGAGCACCTCCCCGCGGCTGCGAAAGCTCTGACCGATGGCCCGCTCGCGCCCCGCGGCCGCCGCCGCGGCGCGCTGCTCGCGAAACAGGCCCACGTCCGCGTGGCGGAAGCGGTAGATCGACTGGCGCTCGTCGCCCACCCGGAAGAGGTTGTCTCGCTCGAGCAGGCCGAGAAGCTCGTTCTGGAGCGGGTTGGTGTCCTGGAACTCGTCCACCATCACGTGGGCGAAGCGCTCGGCGTAGGAGTCGCGGATCGCCTCGTTGCCGGCCAGGAGGTCACGAGCAAGCAGCTCGAGATCGTCGAAGTCGAGCCCCGAGCGGCTGCGCTTGCCCTCGGCGTAGAGGCGCCCGAAGCGCGCCATCAGGTCGCGCAGCAGGATGTGGTCGGAGTACGCGCGGTGGCGCACGCAGAGGTCGTGCCACGCCTCGCGCGCGGCGCGGAACTCGTCGCACGCCGGACCCTTCAGCGCGTTGGCGCTGCCGGCGAAGGAGAGCTTGTCGTAGTCGGCCGGCTCCCCGATCTCGCCCGGGGGGAGGGCGTCGAGGAGCGCCGCACAGCGCTCGAGCTTGTCGCGCGCGATGCCCACGTTCCGGCCCTCGGCCGCGCCTATCTCGCGCGCCGCCGCGCCGAGCGCGGCGGCCAGGGCCTCGCGCTCCGCTCCGATCGGAGGCCTCACGGCCTCCGGCAGCGCCGGCTCGGTGTGGCCCTGGCTGCGCAGGTGCGAGTAGGCGGTGCGCATCATGTCGGCCAGCCGGTCGGGGGTATGGGCGGCGATCAGGCGCAGGCGCTCCTCCTCGGCGCCGTCGGCGAGGAAGCCGGCCAGCGCGCGGTCGAACGCGTCGAGGGCCACGCGCTCGGCCTCGACCGCGTCGAGCACACGGAACTCCGGGTCGACGCCGGCCGACAGGGCGTGCGTGCGCAGCACCCGCGAGCAGAAGCCGTGGATGGTCGAGATCCACGCGGACTCGGCCTGGCGGGCCTCGTCGCGGGCTCCCAGCTCCGCGAAGCGCCGCCGCACCCGGGTGGTGAGCTGGGCGGCCGCCTTCTCGGTGAAGGTGATGGCGAGCACGGCGTCCACCGCGACGCCGTCGGTGAGCACGGCCTGCACGAAGCGCTCCACGAGGACCGACGTCTTGCCCGTGCCCGCGCCGGCGCTGACCAGGGCCGGGCCGTCGCGCAGGTCGACCGCCTCTCTGCTGTTCCGCCGTCAGCTTCACGTCAGTCCTCCACGCGGCAGACCTGCGGATAGGAGCAGCCGCCCCGGTAGGCGCAGGAGTCCGGGCAGGGCGCGAGCCGCCCGGCGGCCATCCCCTCGGCCACGTCGGCGATGGCCTCCTGCGCCCAGGCCTTGCGCCCGGCGAACTCCTCCTCGGGCTTCGTGTCGTTGTCGAGGAAGTCGCTCCCCAGCTCGGCCGCCACCTCGCGGGCCACCAGGCCCCGGGGCCGGCGGTCGGTCCCGGCGAGCGGGACGTAGACGCCGCCCGCCGCCCGCAGGCCGAGCGCGCGCTCCACCACGAGCATGTAGAGAGCGGCCTGGAAGCGGTTCTCGCGCTCCCAGTCGGCCTCCTTGTGCGACAGCACCTTCCCGCTCTTGTAGTCGCGGACCAGCGCCCACTCGCCCCAGGTGTCGACCCGGTCGATCACCCCGCGCACCCGCAGGCCGCCCTCCAGCTCGACCGCCGGGTGCTCCGAGTCCTCGAACCCGAAGCGAAGCTCCAGGTGCTCGGGCTCGAAGACCCCGTCGCGACTCGACTCGTGGCGCAGGTAGCGCAGCAGGTCGAACTCCAGCCGGCGCACCGCCGCGCGCACCCGGGTCTGGTCGGGCGAGAGGCGAAACTCGCCCTGAAGCTCGGTCAGCGCCGTCACGAGGATCCGCTCGGCCTCCGGCAGGTTCTCCGTGGTCACCCGCCGCGACCCGGTGTGCTCGCGCAGGCGCCGGAAGGTGAGCTCGAGCACGCGGTGGGCGTAGGAGCCGCGAACCATCTGCTCCGGGTCGGGCTCGAGCTTCTCGGGCTTCAGGACGTCCTCGATCAGCCACTTCACGGGGCAGGACGCGTAGCGCTCCAGGGCCCCCGCCGACACGGCGCCGCGCCGGCTGACCCTCTCCAGGGCCGGCGCGGTCTCGAGCGATCCGGGGGGCGCCGCGGCCCGGCGCGGGCCCTGGCGGGCCAGCGTGCGCTCCCACTCGGCCGCGGTCGGAGCCGCGTCCAGCGGCCACGTGACGTCCGAGAGCGAGCGGGTGAGCACGTGCTCGTCGAGGTCGGGAAGCGCCTCCCGGGCGTCGTCGAGGAAGAACGAGGAGGCCTGCGGATCGCCCTCCTCGTCGC
This sequence comes from uncultured Thermoleophilaceae bacterium, assembly GCA_963731645.1. Classification (GTDB taxonomy): domain Bacteria; phylum Actinomycetota; class Thermoleophilia; order Solirubrobacterales; family Thermoleophilaceae; genus JAAYBF01. The sequence continues at coordinate 235,568 of CAVSWF010000011.1, forward strand.
AGTAGCGGGTGCTGAGCACCAGCTCGCGCTCGGCTCGCGACGCGCAGACGTAGAAGAGGTAGCGCTCGCGCTCCAGCGCGTCCTCGCCCAGGGGCAGGAGCGAGCCCGCCGGCGCGGGCGATGTCGCGGCGGTCGGCGTCCGAGAGGAACGGCTCCGACGCTCCCCGGCGGGGAAACTCGTGCTCCTGGAGGCCGCAGACGAAGACCGCCTGGAAGCGGCGCGCCCGGATCGCCTCCGGCGACGCGACCTGCACGCGGCCGGGCTGGGGCTCCTCGCCCGCCCTGACCGGCAGCTCGGCGAGCACGTCGTGGACCCGGCGCCCGTCGAGGCCCCCCGCCCCGCCGAGCTCACGCAGCTCCGCGATCGCCCCGTGCGCCGCCGCGAACGCCCGCGGATCGTCCAGCTCCGAGCCCGCGAACACCGGGGCGGCGCGGCGCCAGGGGTTGGCGAAGAGGCGCTCGAGCCGGCGGCCGAGCTCGGCGAGGAAGCCGCTCATCTCGGAGGCGCCGGCCAGCCGGTCGATCTCCTCCAGCGGCCAGCGGCCCTCGGAGCCCTCCCAGATCTCGCGGGCCTCGGCGGCCGTGGAGGCGCCCCGCCGGCGCACCTCCGCCTCGAGTGAGTCGGTGAGCCTGGGCTCGCGCACGAGGCCCGGGGTGCGCAGGTAGGCGAGGAGGTCGTCGGCGCTGCCCTCGAGCACCGCGCAGCGGATCAGGGCCAGCAGGCCGTGGCCCAGCCCGGTGTGGGCGAACGCCACCGAGCGGTCGATCGAGTACGGGATGCCGTACGAGCCGAAGACCTGCTCGACCATCGACGCGTAGCGCTCGGGATCCCGGAAGACCACGGCGACGTCGCCGGCCGACGTGCCCTCCCTGAGCAGGCGCAGGACCTCGGCGCCGCACAGCTCGACCTCGGCGCGCTCTCCCCCGGCGCGGTGAAGGCGCACCACGCCGCCGGACCGCGCGGGGCGCTCGGGCGCCTCGAAGAGCCGGCGCTCGAGGGAGTGCAGAGCGTCCCGCGAGCCCGGCGCGTAGTGGTCGGCCACCGCCTCCAGGGCGACGGTCTCGGTCGCGAGCTCGCCCAGGCGCTGGCGCGCGGTGCCCAGGGCCCGGAACGCCTCGCGGCCCGGCTCGTAGGGCAGCGAGACCGTGACCGCGACGCCCACCCTCGCGGCCAGGGTCTCCAGGGCGTCCATCTCCAGTGCGGTGAAGTCGTCGAAGCCGTAGACGTACACGGGCTCGCCCGCCCAGGCTCGCGGCTGCTCGCGCAGCCCGTCCAGCGCCAGCCACGCCTGGGTCTCCGAGTCCACCAGCCCGGCGGCCTCGAGCCGTTCGCGGTAGCCGCGGTAGATCGCCGCCACCTCCTCGGCGTAGGCGCGGCGCGGACCGTCCCCGGCCCAGGCGCGCAGCGCCCGGGTCAGTCGCGGCGGGTCCACCATCGAGCGCTCGAGCCCGGCGACGAAGCGCACGGTCGCCCTGGTGAACCCCGGCTGGGACGCCGACCCCGCGAGCACCCGCAGCCCGGCGGCGCGCACGGCCTGCTCGGCGATCAGCTCCCGCCCCAGGTCGCCCACCCGGGGGGCCCGGGTCCCGGTGCGGTCGGCGATCAGGTCGAAGAGCGCGCCGAAGCGGAGCACCCGGGCACCGAACACCGACCCGCTGTCGGCCAGCTCGCGCCGGTTGTGCTCCACGTCCTCGAACGCCGGGACGACGAGGATGGGTGCCGCGCCGGGCGCGCGCAGGCGTTCCCTGAGCGAGCCGAGCACGGCGCCCGCCTTCGCGGCGTTGGCGGGCCCGGTGACGAGGGTGAGCGGCACGACCTCAGGGTCGCGTGGCGGCGCCGGCGCCTGACGCCTGAGAACGGCCCGAAGCATTCGGCATCCCTGCCAAATCCTCACCACTCCCTTAGCGACCGCGTCCCCGATCGCCTCGGCGAAGCGCGCGGCGGGGAGCATGGGCGGAGCGTCCTGGAGCTGCCAGCCCGCCCCGGGCCTCAGCACCCAGCGCGCCACCCGCAGCCGCCCGTCCTCCAGCGGCTCGACCCTGAGCTCCTCCTTGAAGTCCCCGCTGCGCCCGCGCGACACGCCGAACGCGGCGGCCTCGGCCGGCGAGCCGGCGCGGGCCCGGTCGAGGGCGGCGGCCAGGGCCTCCGCGTCGCGGGGCGCGAAGACGCCGGCCGCGCCGTCGACGAGAGCCCGGAGGTCCGCCGGGCTCACGGCCGGCGCCTTGCGGCGCAGGCGCGAGCCCGACCACTCGGCCAGGCGAGCGCCCCCGGGAACCCGCTCGAGGCGCAGCTCGTAGCGCATCCCGTCCTCGTCCTCGTGCGGCCCGGCGCCGGCGTGCGGCCCGCTGAACTCGGGCGAGCTGGGCTTCTCTGCTCGGCTGCGGCGCGCCGTGCCGCCCTCCCCCGGGGAGCGGCGGCGGGGCTGCCCAGCGTCCAGCACCGTGCCCTTCGCGCAGATCGGACAGTCGGCCACGAAGCGGTTGTGCCGGCAGAACAGAGACACGGTGGAGCAATATAGGCGCCGCCATGCGAACCGCGATCGTCTCCGACCTTCACCTCGGCACGGTCTCGGGTGCCGACATCGCGCGCCATCCCGAGGTCTTCGAGCGGCTGTGTGCGGCGGTCTCGGAGGCCGACCGGGTGGTGGTGCTCGGCGATCTGCTCGAGATGCGCGAGCGGCGCTCCGGCGAGGTGCTCGAGATCGCGCGGCCGCTGCTGTCGGCCCTCGGCGACGCCACGGCGGGACTGCAGCTGGTGATGGTCCCCGGCAACCACGATCACGAGCTGGTGGCTCCGGCCCTCGACCGCGCGCGGCTCGACGGGCGCACCTCCCTGCCGCTCGAGTCCACCTTCGAGCCCGGCGACGGGGAGCTGTCGCGACGGGTGGCCGAGCTGCATGCCCCGGACCGAGGTCCTGCTGGCCTATCCCGGCATCAGGCTGCGCGAGGACGTCTGGGCGACCCACGGCCATTACCTCGACGTCCACCTCACCGTGCCGCAGGGTCGAGTGCATCCTCGCGTCGGCCGTGGCGCGCTTCGCCTCGGCGATCGAGGAGGGCGTCGGCGCCCTCCCCCGACGTCTACGAGGCCGCGCTGGCGCCGATCTACGCGTTCGCCTACAGCGTCGTGCAGTGGTCCGAGGGTGCGGCGGTCACGCGGGGCGGCAACCTCTCGCGGTCGGTCTGGCAGCGCACGAACCCGAGCCGGGGACGCCCGGGCGCCAAGGGCCTGGCGCTGAGAGCGGCGATCCCGGTCGCGGTGAGGGCGATCAACCTGCTCGGCCTCGGGCCGTTTCGCTCGGACATCTCCGCGCAGGAGCTGCGCCGGGCGGGCCTGCGCGCGATGGCCACGGTGGTGGAGTCGCTGGGGATCGAGGCCGAGCACGTGATCTTCGGCCACACGCACCGCGCCGGCCCGCTCCCGGGCGACGCCGAGGGGTGGCGGCTGCCCGGAGGGGCCCGGCTCACGAACACGGGGTCCTGGCTGTACGAGGACGGCCTTCGTGGCCGGCGGCGGGCCGTCCAACCCCTACTGGCCGGGGCGGGTGACGTGGCTCGAGGACGAGGGGCCGCCCCGGCTGACGGGGGTGCTCGACGACCTCGACGTGGCCGCGCTGCGCGCGTCCTAGCTCGCGCGGGCCGTCGCGACGGCGTCGGTCTCCTCGACCGCGGGCGTCTCGCCGGCGGCCGGCGCGCCGCCTGCCCCGCGAGGGGGTCGCCGTCGGGCTCCTCGCGCGGGCGGTTGGCCCACTCCTCGTCGAAGTCCACCTTCCACTTGCCCTCTTCGTCCTCGCGCGGCTCGATCTTCAGCTTGGCCCGGAAGCTGCGGCCCGAGCGGCCCCGGAAGCCGGTGACGGCCTTCTCGGTCCGGCCGATCGGAGGCTCGTCGCCCCGCTCCAGCGAGGCCTTGAGCGACGCCATCAGCTCCTTGGCCACCGCCACCGGGAGGTTCTTGCCCGCCTTCTTCTTCCAGATCACGAAGCCGCAGCCCGGGTCCTCCTTCGACCAGCACGAGTAGCCCTTGCGGTTCTCGTTGACCTCGCGGCCGCAGACGGGGCAGGGGCCGAGCTTGGCCCGCTCGATCCGCACGCCCTTGAGCTTGTCGAGCTCGGCGACGGTGTCGGTGGTGAACTTGGCGATGTCGCGCATGAAGCCGGGCGCGAGTCCTCGCCGCGCTCGATCAGGCCCAGGCGGCGCTCCCAGTCGCCGGTCAGCTCGGGCGAGGTGAGCGGGTGGGCGCCGAGCAGGCGGATCACCTGGATCCCCTTCTCGGTGGCGTGCAGGGCGCGCCCCTCGCGCTCGATGTACTCGCGGCCGATCAGCAGCTCGATGGTCGACGCCCGCGTGGCCGGCGTCCCGATGCCCGAGTCCTTCATCGCCTCGCGCAGCTCGGCGTCCTCGATCTCCTTGCCGGCGGTCTCCATGGCGGCGAGCAGCGAGGCCTCCGTGAAGCGCCGCGGCGGCTGCGTCTCCTTGCGCAGGGACTCGACCGAGCGGGTCTCCACGTCCTCGCCCTGCTCGAGCTTCGGCAGCAGCTGATTGCCGCCGGAGTCGTCCTCGGGCTTGTCCGGCGACTCGGGCTCCTCGCCGTACACGGAGCGCCAGCCGGCCTTGACCAGCACCCGGCCGCTGGTGCGGAACACGTGCTCGGCGACCGTGGTCTCGACACGCGTGCGCTCGAACACCGCGTCGGGGTGGAAGACCGCCAGGAAGCGCTTGGCCACCAGGTCGTAGATCTTCAGCTCGTCGGCGCCCATGCGGGAGAGGTCGTGCTCGGACTTGGTGGGGATGATCGCGTGGTGGTCCTCGACCTTGGCGTCGTTGACCACGCGTGCCGAGGGGCAGCTTGTCGAGCGACGTGCACGTACTCGGCGCCCTTGCGGTACTGCGGCGTTGTGGCCCACCAGCTCGGCGATCGGCTTGATGTCGGCGATCATGTCGCCGGTGAGGAAGCGCGAGTTGGTGCGCGGGTAGGTGAGCGCCTTGTGCTCCTCGTAGAGCTTCTGGGCGGCGGAGAGCGTGCGGCGCGCGGAGAAGCCGTGGCGCGTGTTGGCGTGGCGCTGGAGCGAGGTGAGGTCGTAGAGCATCTGGGGCTGCTCGGTCTCCTCCTTCTTCTCGAGCTTGGTGATGACCCCCGGCCGCTCGCGGGCCTCCTCGACGATCTTCGCCGCCTCGTCCTCCTTGATGCGCTTGCCGCCCATGTAGCGGCCCGAGTAGAGGCGCTCCCCGGAGGCGGCGAAGTCGGCGGCCACGAGCCAGTAGGGCTCGGGCACGAAGGCGCGGATCTCCTCCTCGCGGCGGGCCACGAGGGCGAGCGTGGGCGTCTGCACGCGGCCGAGCGACACCGCGCCGTCGAAGGAGGCCCGCAGGCGGATCGACGCGGCGCGCGTGGCGTTCATGCCCACCACCCAGTCGGCCTCGGAGCGCGAGCGGGCCGCGGCCTCGAGGCTCTCCATCTCCTCGCCGGGGCGCAGCGCCGTCGAAGGCGCTGCTCGATCGCCTTGCGGGTCATCGACGAGAGCCAGAGCCGCCGCACCGGCTTCTTCTTCTTGGCGGTCTCGTAGACGTAGGCGAAGATCAGCTCGCCCTCGCGGCCGGCGTCGCAGGCGTTGATCACGTCCTCGACGTCCTCGCGCGCCATGAGCTTGTGGATCGCCGAGAGCTGCTTCTTGGCCCGGTCGTCGTTGGGCACGAGCTTGAACTTCTCGGGGATGATCGGCAGGTCGGCGTAGCGCCACTTCTTGAGCTTGGGGTCGTACGCGTCGGGATCGGCCAGCCCCACCAGGTGCCCCACCGCCCAGGTGATCACGTAGTCGTCGCCCTCGAGGCTCGTCTTGTCCTTCGACTGCTTGAAGGATCCCGGGAGCGCCGCGGACAGGTCCCGGCGACGGACGGCTTCTCGGCTACTACGAGTGTCTGGGCATTGCGTCAGTAACCGTACTCATAGCCCGCCGCCCCCGGCTCCGGTCTGGCTGCGGAGCACCGAGCGGCGGCCGGGGCAGCGCTGCCTTCCCGCCCGGAAGGGCAGGCGGACGGTCACCGCGGCCGAGTTGTTGCGCTCGTTGGACTCGTAGATGCCGTTGCCCGGGATCGGCGATGTGGCGGTAGGCGAAGCAGCCCCGCAGCCCGGTCACGTCGATCCACTGCTCGGGGTAGGTCGGGCGGATAGACGTCCGACCAGCCGACCGACGTGCCGATCGTGACCTTGCGCTTCGCCGGGGTACGGTGCTGCACGACGGGTAGACGAAGCGGTCGGGCGACCGCGGGCGCATCGGGGCGCGTGTGCAAGAGGTCGCGCAGGCAGTACGAGACCTTCGGGCCGCGCCGAGCGATCCGCGTGCGCTCACCCCTCGCGTTCAGCCGCCAGAGCTCGAAGGCCGCCGCGCGGTGGAACTTCCAGTAGCGCAGCTGGCCGGGGACGAACTTGAAGAAGAGCCGGGCGCCGGTGAAGATCCCCAGCCGGTCGCCGCGCCGGCGGTAGATGCGCTGGCGGCCGCGCATGAAGTACCTCGATATCCGCGTGCCGTGCAGCTCGGCCGGCCCGAGCCCGATGTTGTCGATCGAGTTCCCGGCCCGCAGCACCATCCGGCCGGGCTTGACGCCGCGGTCGAGCTGCAGGCCGAAGGGCTTCTTCATCACCAGGTCGGGGCAGAGGAGATACGGGCGCCTGTCGGGGTCCAGGCACGGGTTGGGCGCGAACGCCGTGGCCGCGCCGGGCGCGCCGAAGGCCGCGAGGGCGGCGGCGAGGCCAATGGCCACGCCGAGCGAGCGAAGGCGGGGCTCAGGCATCCCGCAAGTTGTAGCGGGCGTCCCCGCGGAACCGCTCAGCCGCCGCACGGACCGGTGCCCACGGTCCCGCCCGCCTGCGCCAGCGCCTGCTCGCACGACCGAGTCCGGCACGCCGAAGCCGCTCGCCCGGCTGCGGTCACCGCTGGTGGCCGCGAAGATCGTGGTCACGACCCGGCCGCGGCCGTCCACCATCGGGCCCCCGGAGTTGCCCGGACCGCACGAGGCCGCGCAGGGAGGTGATGCGCCTGCGCAGCGGTCCGCGGCCGTAGGCGTCCTGGCTGAGCACCGTCGCGCGTCGGCCCGAGGCGGCCGGGCTGGACGTCGTAGGGGCCGTTGCCGGGAAAGCCCAGCACGGCGGCCGAGGTGCCCACCTTGGCGTCCGACGTCCAACCCGAGGGAGGGGGTGCCGGCGATCCCCGACGAGCGCAGGATGGCGAGATCGTTGTCGCGGGTCGAACCAGACGGCGTCGGCGTCGTGGCGGGGTCCCTCTCCCTCGACCTGCACCGTCGTGTCCTCCTGGCCCGCCACCACGTGGGCGTTCGTGACCACCAGCCCGTCGCCCGCCACCCAGCCCGAGCCCTGCACGCCGAGCCCGCAGGCCGTGCCGAGGACCCTGACCACGCTGCGGCTCGCGGCACGAACGTCGGGATCGCGGGCGATCGCCGAGTCGGGCGGGCGCACGCCGGGCGCGGGGCCCGTCGATGCGCGGGAAGGGATCGAAGCGCGCGAGCGCCTTCAGCAGCGGGCCCGACGGCGGCAGCGTGGCGTTGAGCTCGCGCAGGATCACCGAGCGCTGGATCGGCCCGCGCAGATCGATGGCGCCCGGAGTCTGGAGCGCGACGCTGCCCGCGATCCAGACGATCCCCAGGCCCAGCGCGGCCACGAGCAGCGCCCCGCCGACGCCGTCGAGCACCCCCAGGCGGTCGCCCAGGCGCCTGCGCAGGTGAAAGCCGAGGATCTCCAGCCCGGACGCCAGGATTCCTCCCACCAGCAGCGCCCCCACGAGGGCGAACAGCGGGGCGTAGGGCGAGTGCGACCCCTCGTCGAGGAGCAGCGGCCCGAGCCTCGATCCCAGCAGCGCTCCCACCGCGAAGCCGACCAGCGAGAGCGCCCCGACGATCAGGCCCTGCAGGTAGCCCCAGACGGCCATGAGCAGGGCGAAGGCGAGGATGATCCAATCGAGGCCGGTCATGGCGTCCAGCGGTGGACGGTAGCCTGCGGCGCTTGGCAGACGAGGGAGCGCCCGAGCGCCGCAGGCGCCTGACTCACCGGGCGTTGCCGCTCGGCTCGATCGCGCTGGTCGCGCTCGGGATCGGCATCGGGTTCGGGGCCGCGCATCGCTCCGACGAGGAGCGCGTGGCCCAGGAGTTCGCGCGCGCGTGGGACCGGGCCGACCTCGCCGCGATGTACCGCCTCGTCGACGCCCAGGTGAGGGCCCGATACTCGTTCAAGACCTTCCGCGCCGCCTACGACGACGCGCGGGACACGGCGACCGCCGGCGCGGTGAACGTGCGCGATCCCGACGGCACGCGCGACGGGGATCCGCTGTTGGCGGTGACCATGCGGACGCGGGTGTACGGAACCGTGCGGGGCGACGGTGGCCGTGCCCGTGACCGAGTCGGGAAGCGTGGCCTGGGCGCCGCACCTCGTGTTTCCGAACCTCAGGCCCGGGGAGGAGCTCGGCCGGCGGGAGGAGCTGCCCAAGCGCGCGTCGATCCTCTCCCGGGAGGGGAAGGTCCTGGCCGAGGGAGCCGCGGAGGAGCGCACCCTCGACGAGGGCGCGGGGGCGATCGGCGGGACCCTGGCCGCCGCCGACGAGGAGAAGGACCGTAGGGCGGTCTACGCCCGCGGCTTTCCCAAGGACATGCCGGTGGGCACCAACGGACTGGAGAAGGCTCTACAGGAGCGGGTCGAGGGCACGCCGGGCGGGACCCTGCTCGCGGGCCGCCGGGTGCTGGCGAGCGCGCGGGCGCGGGAGGCCCCGGCCGTCCGGTCGACGATCGACGTCGACCTGCAGGGGGTGGCGGACGCCGCCCTGGCCGGACGCTTCGGGGGCATCGCGGTCCTCGACCCCCGCACCGCCGAGATCCGTGCCCTGTCCGGCGTCGCGTTCTCGGCGCCGCAGCCCCCCGGATCGACCTTCAAGATCGTGACCACCACCGCCGCGCTGGACGACCGCAAGGTCAAGCTCTCCGACGAGTTCCCGGTGCAGAGCGCGGCGATCATCGACGGGGTCCCCCTCTCCAACGCCAACGGCGAGCTCTGCGGGGGCACCTTCGTCAACTCCTTCGCGCACTCGTGCAACTCGGTCTTCGCCCCGCTCGGCGTGAAGGTGGGCGCGAAGAGCCTCGTGGCGATGTCCGAGCGCTACGGCTGGAACCGCCCGACCGGGATCGCCGGGGCCGAGCCCAGCACGCTGCCCGGCGCCGGCGAGATCGTCTCGCCCCTCGACCTGGGCTCCACCGCGATCGGTCAGGGCAAGGTGCTGGCCACCCCGCTCCAGATGGCGTCGGTGGCGCAGACGATCGCCAACGGCGGCGTGCGGGTGGAGCCGACGCTGGTGGCCGGTGCGCGCGGACGCCGGATCAGGGTCACCTCGCCGCGCACCGCCCGCGCCATCGAGCGGCTGATGGTCGACGTGGTGGACTACGGCACCGGCGTGTCGGCGGCGGTGCCCGGCGTGAAGGTCGCCGGCAAGACGGGCACGGCCGAGCTGGCGGACACCCGCGGGGAGGACGCCGTGGGCTCCGACCCCTCGAACACCGACGCCTGGTTCACGTCCTACGCGCCGGCGGGCAACCCGAAGGTGGTGGTGGCGGCGCTCTTCGTGCGAAGCGGAGCGGGCGGCGCGGTGGCGGCTCCGGCGGCCCAGACCGTCCTGGCCGCCGCAGTCGCCGAGTAGGGAGACGCTCGTTCGCTAGAGGTCGAGCTCGATGCTCTTCGACTCGCCCTCGGGCGGCGTGATGATCAGCTCGAGCGGGCGGTTCTCGGTGGTCTCGATCGGGAAGTCGAACACCAGCATCGAGGCGGCGAGGGGGCCCTGCTCGGCGATGCTGCCCTTCTCGGGAATGCAGTCGTCCTCGGCGAGATCCGTGGACTGGTAGGCGAAGGGGTTGTCCTCGGGCAGCTCGAGCGGCTCGAACTCGTTGCCCTGGTTGTCCTCCACCACGAAGTCGTCGGCGCTGGTCAGGGTGTCCTTGCGTCGCGTTGCAAGCTTGGATGAACACCCCGTAGAGGGCGTGGCCCGGCTTCGGCCGCCGGCCCCGCGTAGAACGCCTTGTCCGGGGGGATCTCCAGGTTGAGCTGGCGGGTGATCCCCACGTTGTAGTCCACGCCCGCCGATGTCGATGGCCAGGCCCTCGCGGGCGGGCTCGTCGACGCCCGGCTCCTCCCCGCAGCCCACCGCGGCGAACCCGGAGGTCAGACAGATCGCACCGATGGCAAGGGCGCTCTTCGGGCGGCGGAGGTCCATCGGGGCGGGCAGTCTACCTCTCGCCCGCGGGCGCCTCGCGCGGCGGGAGGTGCGCTCCGAAGCGGGGCGCCTTCGCGCCCTCGTAGCCGGCCACGCCCACGTGGGCGAGCTCCCTTCGCCCGCGGCTCCTCGAAGATCTTGCGCAGGCGCTCCAGGGCCTTCTTGGTCTGCCGCCGCATCCAGCGGTGGGCGCGCGCCTGCCGGAAGCGGTCGATCACCGTCTTCGGCTCGCTGTAGGTGGTGAGCTCGACCCGTGTGGTGCCCGATGACTCGGGGATGAAGGAGTAGACCGCGACCAGGCGCGACCGGCCGCGCCGGCCGACCCTGCCCTCCTCCACGATCCGGCGCGGGCGGTCCGCCTCGACGATCGCCAGCTCGGCGCGCTCGCTGAACACGGGGGCGTCGAGAAGGAAGCGGGCCGCCGCGCCCTGGCCCACCGGGTTGGCGCGGGCCAGGCGGTAGTCCTTGAGGTAGTGGTCGGAGTAGGACGGGCGCTTCGAGAGGTCCGCCACGAAGTCGAAGAGCGCCTCGCGGGGAGCCGATATCACCGTCTGGACCGTGACCTGTCGCATCACGGCGGATACTACGAGAGGGCGGTCAGGCGGCGCGGGGCGCGACGGTGAGATGGCGATCCGTGGCGTGCACGCGCTCGCTGCGCACGGCATGCCTGTCGGCGGCGGGCACGGCCGTCAGACAGAGGTCGCACAGCACCCGGCCGGTGTCCATCTCGTGCAGGCGCTCTCCCACGAGCGGGGTCCGGTGACAGTCCGTGCATCGCTGCCGGCCGCTGTCGAGGGAACGCGCGCTCTTGCGGAGGAGGATCGCCGCCAGGTCGGGCATGCCCGGATTCTTCGCCCCTCTCCGGACGAATCCTCCATTTTCCCGCAAGCAGCGGAACTTTGGCCGAATGCGCCAGAAAGTCCGTTAGCATCTGCACCGGAAAGAGGGAGAGAGGCCAGTGCCCAAGTCGTTCGAAGCAGGAACTCTCGCCGGCGCCGGATCGTTCCGGTGCCAGTCATGCGAGTTCGCCGTCGCGCTGCATGAGGGCGACGAGGTGCCGGCCTGCCCGAGCTGCGGCAGCCACCGTTTCCGCCGCTCGCCGCTCTTCGAGAGCGCGCCGGCCTCGTCTCCTGTCCCACATCCCGAGTCGGAGCCGCCGGAGTGGCTCGACGAGGCGCGCGACGCGCTCGTCGCGCGAGGGCGCCTACCTCGCCTTCGAGGACGACGACCGCGTGCGCGTGATGCCCCTCGGTCGCGGCTGGACCCGGATCGGCCGGAGCCTCGCGGCGCAGCTGCGCCTGGACGATCCCACCGTCTCGCGCCGGCACGCGCTCGTCTACGTGGACGATGAGGAGGCCAAGGTGCTCGACGACCGCAGCCTGAACGGGGTCTTCCGCAACGGCGAGTCCGTCGAGCTGGCCGAGCTGGCCGACGGCGACACGATCGCAGTGGGCCGCTTCGCGCTGCACTTCATGCAGCTCGCGGGCGACCGGGCCGAGAGCGGCGCGGCGGTCTAGCCGGCCGGCCGCGGGGCGGCTAGTGATCAGCTTTACCCGCGGCTGTGCGTTCTTGCGACCGACGGAATGACGCTACGCCGCTTCCTTCTCGTGCTGGCGATCGGCGTCCTCGCCGCGGCCGCCCTGCTGGCACTGGCCGCCGTGCTCGACGCCCCGTTCCTGCGCTTCGTCGCGCTGGCGGCCCTGATCGGAGTGTTCGTCGCCGACGAGGCGTGGGCGTGGAGCGGCCACGGCCGGGCCTGGCGCATAGCCGCGCTGGCGCTCGTCGTCGGAGTGGTGGCGCTCGCGTTCGAGCTCGTGGCCGACTAGCCGCGCGTCCCACGAGGCCGTGGGTCGGGCCTCGCCGGGCAGGGTGCTCCCTGTCGCCCTGAACGGCGAGGCCCGACCCACGGCCCCCACAACGGCAAGAGCCCTACTCCGTCGAAATCGACGGATCCGCCTGCTCGCGCTCCGGGATGCACATGAGGAAGTGCTCCTCCGCCGCGAACGCGAGCGAGGCCACCCGGTCCGCCTCGCGACCCTGACCGCTCTCGCGCAGCTCCGCGCAGTAGCGGCCCAGCAGGTCCTGGACGTCGAGCACCCCCTGCGGGTCGAGCTCCGAGATCGTGACCTTCGCCCCGAGCGCGAGGCGGCGTTCCAGCGCGGTGCGGTCGAGGTTCCACTCGTCGTTCACGCGCAGGTAGACGCGCCCACCGGTCTGCCCCGCGCACATCCACGGCCCTGGATCGCCGAGCACGACCGCTCGCCCGTTGGTCATGTACTCGAACGCGAACCCCTTGATGTTCGCCCGGTCGGCGAGCAGTCCGCGCGAGTCGTCCAGCGGAGCCTCGGGCTCGCCGCCGATCACCACGTCGGCGCCCGAGAGCCGGATGCAGAAGCGCGAGTCGGCCGAGCCCTGCACGAACAGGCGCCCGCGCTGGGCGCCGTAGGCGAACGACTTGCCGACCGAGCCGTTCACGCGCCGCCCGTGGCGGTTCTCGCCCTTGAGCACCGAGACCTTGCCACCGAGCATCGTCTTGGCCACGCCGTCCTGCGCCCCGCCCTCCACGGTGATGTCGACCCCGTAGACGTTGAAGGCGCCCAGTCCCTGGCCCCCGACCGAGCCGCCGTTGAAGTGAAGGTCGGCGAGGGTGTCCGCGGTGGCCGCCGGCCCGCCGTCGAAGATCCGCCGCCGCGCGAGCTCCCCCGCGAGCTGTGTGCCCAGCACGCGGTCGTCGGCGTCCATCGACCGCTCGGAGTCGCTGCGCAGCACCGTCCCCGCGGCGATCGACCCCGAGATCGCCGCCAGCGCCGGTGAGACCTCCTTGGCCTTCATCCGGATCGGGCGCGCGCAGATCAGCCCGGCGGCCTGGCGCTCGTCGGCCGGGGCGGGCAGGTCGACGGGCTCGAGGTCGAGCATCTCCTCGAGGGGCTGGATGAGGCCGCGGACGTCGACGCGCTCGGCCGCCCGCGCCTGGACGAGGAGATCCGAGCGTCCCACGAGGTCCTGTGCGCGCTCGTAGCCGAGCCCGGCCACGACCTCCGTCAGCTCCTCGCCCATCGCGGTGAAGAAGCGCGCGCAGTTCTCGGCCGCCAGCTCGTACTCCTGCGGCGTGAACTTCTTCAGCCCCTTCAGGTCGGCCTCCGCCTTGTCCTCGATCTGCGTGGCGATGCCCACGTGGCAGGTGTCGAGCTGGCACCCGCGGCAGATCGTGCAGCCGAGCGACACCATCGCGAGGGTGCCGAAGCCGACCCGGTTGGCCCCGAGGCAATGCAGCTTCACGATGTCCCAGGCGTGGCGGTAGCCGCCGTCGGCCCAGATCTCGACCCGGTTGCGTATGCCCGGCCTCCATCAGCGCGAGGTGGACCGCCCGCGTGCCGATGTCGCTCGGCAGCCCGACGTGGCGCAGGGCGTGCGAGCGCGCCGCGCCCGTGCCGCCCTCGAAGCCGCTCAGCGTGATCATGTCCGCGCCGGCCTTGGCGATGCCCACGCCGATCGTGCCGATGTTGGGCACCACCGGGACCTTCACCGACACGCGCACGTCCGGGTTCGCGGTCTTCAGCTCGTCGATGAGCTCGGCCAGGTCCTCGATCGAGTAGAGGTCGTGGTTGTTCGACGGTGAGATGAGATCCGTGCCCGTGGTGGCGTTGCGCGCCTGGGCCACCTTCTCGGTGACCTTCTTGGCCGGCAGGTGGCCGCCCTCCCCGGGCTTCGCCCCCTGGCCGATCTTGATCTCCACGAGGTAGGACGAGTTGATCATCTCGCTGGTGACCCCGAAGCGCCCGGAGGCCACCTGCTGGCCGCGCCAGAGCGGGTACTTGCCGTACATGTCCTGGATCTCGCCGCCCTCGCCGTTCATCGCGATGATGTTGGCCCGCTTCGCCGCCTCGGCGTAGGCGCGGTAGGCGATCTCCCCCTGGGAGCCGAAGCTCATCGAGGAGATCACGATCGGGTAGGAGTGCAGGCCGACGCCGGGGTCCACGCGGTCGGCCGCGATCGGCTCGCGGTCGGACCGGACGTCGAGGATGTGGCGCAGCGAGATCGGCTGCTCGTGCTCGAGCGCGCGCACCTTCGCCGAGTACTCGTCGAACCCGGCCTTGCCCGCCGCCGCCGCGACGGCCGCCTTGTACACCTTGGGGTAGAAGCGGAAGGTCTTGGCGGGCTTGGACTCCGTCTCGCCGGCCAGCACCCGCATGCGCTCCTCGGCGTCGGCAGTCGAGCTCGGCGAACCCCGTGCCGCCGTCCGGCGAGCCCATGTAGGCGGGCGTGTCGAAGATCTCCGTGAGCTCGGGCTTGAGCCCGATCGAGGCGAACAGGCGCGCGTAGCCACGGACCTCGTGGATCCCGATGGTGGAGATCACCTTCTCGATCCCCTTGCGCAGGGCGGCCGCCAGGTTGTGGACGTCGGTGCGGTAGTCGTCCAGCAGCGAGACCTCGACCATCACGTACGGGCAGACGGCGTCGGCGCCGAGCCCGAGGGCGAGCATCGTGTCGTGCACGTTTCGCAGCGCCGCCGAGCGCAGCACGACTCCACACGCCCGGCGCAGGTTCACCTCTCCCGGCCGCGGGCCTGTGCTCGCGCAGGGCCAGGTCCACGGCCGCGAGAGCCAGGTGGGGGTCGAGATAGCGGCGATCGCCCTCGTAGGCGATGCGGTCGGAGAGGACCAGCAGCTCGCGACCCCCGGCCACGGCGGCCACCGCCTCCTCCTTGAGCCGGTCGATCGCGGCGCTCGTGTCCTCGGACTCCAGGCACGACAGGTCGAGCACCCGAGCACGCCCGGGGAACGCCTCCCACAGGTCCTCCAGCAGGTAGGTGCCGTGCGCGTGCGCGATCGCCCGGTAGGTCTCGTCGCCCAGCGGGGCCAGGCCGTCGTGCCCGCCGAGGATCACGGGAATCGCCAGCTCCACCACTCCGGGGGAGCCGCGCGAGGCCCCGATCTCCGGCCGGACGCCGAGAACGGTGCGGCACGAGAAGTGCTCCATCTCGCGCTCGCGGTCGATCGCCGGGTTGGTGACCACCGCCACCGACTCCTTGAAGAAGTCGGCGAGGTTCTGCCGCTCGGGAGACAGGCACGCGAGCGGGCCGTCGTAGCCGAGGGAGCCCACCGGCTCGGCTCCGGTGGCCGCCATCTGCTGCACGAGCTTCATGTCCTCGCGCTGCCAGCCGAAGCCGCCCAGCACCCGGTCCTCCACCTTCACGGGCTCCGAGGGGCCGGCGCTCGTGTAGCCGGGGATCTCGGTGCCCTGGAGCGGGCCACCCAGCGACGCCGGCGCGGTCTCCGACGAGCGCCGTCGCCCCGGTGCGCTCCAGCCAGCGCGCGCGACAGAGCTCCTGGAGCTGCGCGTGGTCGGAGCGACGGGCCTCCCCCTTCGCCCGGTCGACCTCCACGAGCACCTTCTCGCCGGGGGCGAGGGGCTTGGGCTCACCGACCAGGTCGGCCACCGCGACCACGCCCGGCTCGGACGAGAAGACGTGCTTCTCGCTCGTCTCGATCTGCCACAGCGGACGCAGGCCCAGCGCGTCGACCGAGAAGACGTGCTCGCCCGCGAAGCGCGAGATGAGCGCCACCGGGCCCTGCGCGAAGGGCCCGAACACCCTGCGCATGTGCATGTAGAAGGCGCCCAGCTCGGCCGGCATCCGCTCGATCTCGTCGACGATCGGCGGCAGCGTCAGCTCGAGCGCCTCGGTGAGGGTGAGGCCGTGGCGGTAGATGAGCGTCTCGACCACGCGCGAGAGGTCCTGCGAGTCCGAGCCGTCGGCCTCGAGCGGAGCCCCGAGCATCCGCGCCTCCTGGCGCAGGCGGGCGATCGTGTTGATCTCCCCGTTGTGGCCGAGAACCCCGAAGGGCTGAACGCGCCTGAACGAGGGCCAGGTGTTGGTGGAGTAGCGGTTGTGCCCGAGCACGACACCGTCTCGGTCCGGGGATCGCGCAGGTCGGGGTAGTAGCGCCCCAGGACGGCGGGCGCCCCGAGCACCTTGTAGACGGCCATCGACGTGGAGCACGAGGCCACGTGAACGTCGAAGCGCTCCTCGAGGGCCAGGGTCAGCTCGAAGCAGCGCCCGGGATCGTCGACCAGGCCCGCCACCTGCCAGAAGACGGGCTCCTCCTCGCGGGCCGTGGGGCCGAGAGCGGTCGAGTCGACCACCTCCTGCCGCTCGGCCCGCACGTCGAGGCCCAGATCGGCCATCAGCGCCCGCGCCCGGTCCTGGACCTCGTCGACCGGGTCGCCGCCGCGCGGGATCAGGACGTGCGCCACCGCGAAGCGCTCGTCGTGGCCAGGTCCGGGGCCCACCTCCTCCGCCCAGAGCCCGCGGGGGATGTCGATGAGGACGCCGCAGCCGTCGCCCTCGCCGTCCACGTTGCCCGCTCGGTGCAGCATCTTCTCGAGCGCGACGAGAGCCGTGGCCACCGCGTCGTGGGTGGGGCGCGCGGCCTTGTCCACCGACGCGTAGATGCCGCACGCGTCCTTGTCCTCGACCGTCTCCGGCGGGCGCAGGGGCCGGTACGCCTGGGTCGACGAGAAGCGCTGGCGCGCGGGGTCCTGCATCGATCTCTCCTCGGGTTCCGCGCCTTCTCCGAGAGGGCGCGCGACGGGATTGAACGAGGAAATATATCGTCGCCCGATGGCCGCCACCGTCGCAGTGATGTCCCAAAAGGGGGGCACGGGGAAGACGACCACCGTGCGCACGCTCACGGATGTGATGCGCCGGCTGGACATCTCCGTGCTCGCCGTCGACCTCGACCCGCAGGGCAACCTGTCCGACTACTTCGACGTGCCGGCCGACGCCGACCCGACGCTGGCCGACGTGCTCGCCGGGCAGGCCAAGGCCCTCGACGCCATCCACGAGGACGTGCTCCCCGCCAACCTCGGCCTGGCCGAGTCGGAGCTGATCCTCAGCGGGAAGATGGGCCGCGAGATGACGCTGCGGCGCGCGCTGCGCGAGGCGGGCAAGCGCTACGAGCTGATCCTGATCGACTGCCCGCCCTCCCTGGGCCTCCTGACGGTGAACGCCCTCGTGGCCGCCGACTACGCGCTCATCTCGAGCGAGGCGGAGTACTTCTCGCTCCAGGGGGTCGAGCAGGCGCTCGAGGTGGTGGAGCTGGCCAAGGACTCCCTGAACCCGGACCTCGAGTGGCTGGGGGTGGTGCTGAACATCGCCGATCTGCGGACGATCCACGGACGCGAGGCGCTGGTCTCGCTCAAGGAGCGCTTCGGCGACCGGGTCTTCGACGCCGCGATCCGGCGCTCGGTGGCCTATGCGGAGTCGGCCGAGCGAGGCGTCTCGATCCTCGACCACCGCCCCGACCTGGGCGCGGACTACCTCGCGCTGGCCGGCGAGGTGCTCGACCGCCTGGGATGGAAGGCCGAGCGCAAGCGCCTGGCCGAGCTCGCCTGACCTACTCGGCCTCCTCGGCCTCCTCCGGCCTCCTCCGCTTCGGCCTCCTCCGGCCCCGCCTTGCCGGCGCGCTCCCAGGCCTCCTCGTCGAGGCCCGAGGCGTTCGGCCCGGGCGGCGGGGGCTCGGAGTCGGCGCCGTGCACGTACTGCCAGAGGATGCGGTCGAGGTAGCGCTGGGGCGTGCGGTCGGTGTAGTCGAGCGGCAGGCCGCGCGAGAACGCCGCGTTCGGCGACGCCGCCGTGTTGCGCTCGGTGAGGTTCACGTTCGGCGGGATCGCGTCGTAGGGCTCGGCGTTGTCGGGGTTGGGCGTGAAGGCGTCGTACATGCGGCACGGCGAGCGAGTCGAAGAGGTTCAGCGGCTTCATGCCGATCGACCACCTCGAGCGTCTTGATGAAGGAGAGGAAGTCGTAGCGCGTGTGCACCACCGCGCCGCGCTTGGCGTACGGGCTGATCGCGAAGGCCGGGATGCGGTGGGCGTCCACGTGGTCGGCGCCGTCCTGGGAGTCGTCCTCGATCACGAGGATCAGCGAGCTCTTCCAGATCGGCGAGTGCGAGATCAGGTCGACCACCTGGCCGAGCGCGTAGTCGTTCTCGGCCATCATCGCGTTCGGCGTGCGCCGCCCGGGCGTGGTGCCGGCGGTGTGGTCGTTGGCGAGCGTGATGTAGTTGAAGGCCGGCACCGAGTTCGTCAGCGACCTGCGTGTTGAAGCGCGCGCGGAAGCAGTCGAAGCGCGACTGGGAGCCCGGCGGGGCGCCCGCGGGCGTCGAGGAGTCGTAGACCTCGACGTCGGGCCCGGGGCCCGCGGAGGCCACGACGTCGATCCCGCCGGAGGACGCGTCGTTGGGGAAGCAGCCCGTTCGGCGGCCCGAGGTCGGACTTGGCGAGCTTGGCCGCGACCTCGGCGGTCTCCTGCTCGTTGCGGTCCTTGTCGGTGCAGCGGCACCGTGCCGGCGATCGCCTCGCCGTAGTTGAACCAGGAGATGCCCTGCTTCTCGGCGCGGTCGAACAGGAACCGCTGGGAGGGCCAGGTGATCGAGTAGACGCCGAAGTCGTACGGGCCGCCCGCGCCCGCCGTAGTTCTGGTGCCAGTTCTTGGTCACGTAGTCGGACACCGCGGCGGCCGAGGTCCAGAAGTGGCCGTCGATCGACGCCTCGGAGTTCGCGTAGACGTGGTCGAGCAGCGGGAAGCGCCGGGCCAGCGCGTGGGCGTTGGGCGTGATGCGCTCCGCCGAAGAGGGTGAGCGAGGGGTCGCCGTCGCCGCGCGGGTCGTCGCCGAGCACCTGGTCGTAGGTGCGGTTCTCGCGCACGATGTAGAAGACGTGCTTGATCTTCTGGCCCGGGCCGGGCGCGGTGATCGGCGTGCCGGGCGGCGGCTTCTGGCCGTTGACGGGCCGGATCTGCTTCGAGACGCGCGGGGTGAGCTTGCGCAGGCCGGCGTCGGTCGGGAACTTGAGCAGCCCCGACTGGCCGGTCACGATCGAGGGGAGGTACTGGAAGGTGTTGATCCGGTCGTCGGAGTTGTTCTTCGAGTAGGGGTTGGCCCGTTGGGGTTGGCGCCCACCCCGACGCCCTTGGCCGCGATCCAGACGATCTGGCGGCGGGCGGGGTGGCCTGCACGTCGACCGGATAGGAGCCGACCGGGATCCGGCCCACCAGCTCGAAGGCGCTCGACCGGCGCCGCGCGGGGCGCTTCTGCTTCGCCGCCTCGGCGCGCTCCTCGGGCTCCTCGCCGTAGATCTCGGCCGCCTCCTCCTCGGCCGACTCCGAGCTCTCCACCCCGCGGCGACCCTCGTGCTGGAGGATCGAGTCGGCGAGCGCCGCGCGCGGCCTCCCCTTCCTGCGCCTCTTGGCGGCGGGGTTCGCGCAGGTGCGCCCGGCCGAGTTGGGCAGGGCGAACACCGCGAGCGCGTCCTCGCCGGAGTTGGCGGAGAGCAGGAAGCAGCCGTCGCGGGTCACGCTCACGTCGACGGGCGCGGTGCCGATGCCCTCGGGGCGCCCCACCGACAGCGTGCGCTCCACCTCGAGCTTGCGCGTGTCGATCACGGCGATCAGGTCCTGGTGGGTCACGGTCACGTAGGCGCGATCGGCCTTGGGGTCGATCGCGATCCCCTCGGGGTGCGACAGGTGCGGCCCGACGGTGATCTCCTTGATCTGTCTGGCCGTCTCGAGGTCGATCACCGAGACGGTGCCGTCGGCCTCGTTGGAGACCAGCCCGCGCTTGCCGTCGCTGGTGATGGCCGCGCCGTAGGGATAGCGAGCCGACCTCGACGTAGCGGACCTGCTTCGACGGCGACGTCCACGATCGCCGCGCGGTCGGCCAGGTTGAGCGCGGCGAGGATCGTCTTGCCGTCGCGCGAGATCGCGAGGTCGCGCGGCCAGGCCAGCGTCTTGGCCGTCGGGGCGGGCGGGAAGGTCTGCGGCGCGGCGGTGCCGCTCGGCGCCGGCACCCCGATCACGCCGTCGCGCGTGGCCCTGCCCGTGCTGCGGGTCGAGGTTGAAGACGTGGATCACGTCGCCCTCCTTGCCGGGCACGTCGGCCGGAGCGCTCTGGTCGTCGTGCGTGCGAGTCGGGGATGCCCGACACGTAGGCGGTGCGGCCGTCGGGCGCCATCACCATGCCGCCGGTGACGCCGGGCATCGGGATCGTCTGCACGACCTTCCCGATCTGGCGCTTGCGCCGCCTGGCGCAGCGCCGGCTGCGCCGAACTCGGGCCCGATAGCGGCGCAGCTGCGCGGCGTAGCGCCGGCGCGCGCGGGAGGAGCCGCCGCGCGGACGGCGCGGCTTCTTCGGCCTCTTGCAGCGCAGCGGCGAGCCCGTCCTGACGATGCGGATGTCGTTGCGACCGCGGCCGGCCGAGAGGGTCCAGTAGAAGCGCCCGTTGGTGGTCAGCGCGCCGCCGCCGGGATGGTTGCCGACCACGGTGCGCTTGCCGGCCGGCACGAGCTGGCGCCCGCTGGGCTGGATCTTGTTCTGCGGGCCGATCCGCCCGGTCTCCTTCGAGCCCTGGGCGAGCACCACCCCGGCGATCGTCGCGGCGACGAGCACCGCCAGTCCGATGGCCCAGGCCCTGCGCACGGACCATCCTACCGACGCCGGCGCCGAGCGCCACGACCAACCGCCTGCTGGCAACACCATGGCAACAGGAGCTAGGCTCGCCCTCCGCCGTGACCGATCTCCTGCGCAAGCCCGCCTCGACGCTGGCCCGGATGGTCCGCGAGGGTGAGGTGACCTCACGCGAGCTCGTCGAGGCCTCGCTCGAGCGCATCGAGGCCGTGAACCCGGCGTTGAACGCCTACACATTGGTGGACGGCGACAACGCGCTCGCCGTGGCCGACGAGATCCACGCGGGCGACGAGCGGCCCTTCGCCGGCGTGCCGATCGCGATCAAGGACCTCTTCGCCCCAGTGGCCGGCCTGCGCAGCGCGCACGGCTCCGACCTGCTCGGCGAGTACACCCCCGACTACGACTACGCGCTGGTCCGGCGCTTCCGCGAGGCGGGCTTCGTGATCGTGGGCAAGACCGCCACGCCGGAGTTCGGGATCCTGCCCGTGACCGAGCCGCGCCGCTTCGGCCCGACCCGCAACCCGTGGGACACGGAGCGCACCACGGGCGGCTCGAGCGGAGGGTCGGCCGCCGCCGTGGCATCGGGCACGGTGCCGGTGGCCCACGCCAGCGACGGCGGCGGCTCCATCCGGATCCCGGCCGCCTGCTGCGGGCTGGTCGGCCTCAAGGCGACGCGCAACCGCATCTCGCGGGCGCCCGAGCTGGGGCAGCACTTCCTCTCCACGGACGGCGTGCTCACCAGGACGGTGGCCGAGACCGCGGAGCTGTTCGACGTGATGGCGGGCTACGAGCCCGGCGACGCCGCCTGGGCGCCGCCCCCGCTCGAGCCCTTCGCCGACATCGCTGCGCGCGAGCCCGGGCAGCTTCGGATCGGCCTGACCTTCGACATGCCGATCGAGGCCGAGCTCGACCCGGTCTGCGAGGCCGGGGCACGCGACGCCGCGGAGCTGCTCGCCTCCCTCGGGCACGAGGTGACCGAGGTGGACGCGCCGTGGAAGGGCGCCGACCTGCTCCCGATCTTCTCGGTGCTGTGGGCGGCGAACGTGGGGGCGTCGGTGATGCACGGCGGGCTGGTCACGGGCACCGAGGTCACGGAGGAGCTGGTCGAGCCGCTGTCGTGGTGGCTCTACCAGCATGGGGCTCGAGCGCAACTCCATCGAGCTGGTGGGCGCCCAGGCCACCCTCGAGGCCTTCTCCCGCGTGGTCGTCGGGCTGTGGGCCGACCTACGACGTGATCCTCACCCCGTCCCTGGCCCAGCGACCGGTGCTGCACGGCGAGATCGACGCGATGGGCGACAACCCGGCCTACGAGTTCAAGAAGTCCGGTGAGTTCACGCCCTACACCGCCATCTTCAACGTGACCGGACAGCCGGCGATATCGCTGCCGCTCTTCCACGGCGACGACAACCTCCCGATCGGGGTTCAGCTCGTGGGGCCGCCGGCGGGCGAGGGGCTGCTCCTGCAGCTCGCGGCGCAGCTCGAAGCGGCGCGTCCGTGGGCGGACCGGGTCCCGCCGGACCCCGCCTGAGCCGACCGCCCTCTAGGCCGAGAGCTCTTCTACCAGCTCGCGGTCGCGGTCGTAGGTGAGCAGCGCGGGCGCCTCGCCCAGCTCCGCCCAGCGCACCTCGTCCACCTCGTCGTTGGGCTCGAACTCGCCCCGCTCGACCTCCATGAGCCAGTAGCGCACGACCTTCGGGCGGCCCTTGTTGTCGTGGTATTCGGTCGACGGCAGCTCGCGGCCCAGCCGGCAGACCAGCCCCGTCTCCTCCTCCACCTCGCGCAGCGCCGCCTCCTCGAAGCTCTCGCCGGGGTCGAGCTTGCCCTTGGGCAGCGTCCAGTCGTCGTAGCGGGGCCGGTGCACGAGCAGCACCCGGCCGTCCACGACCACCACGCCGCCCGCCGCCTCCACCCGGCGGCTCACCCGACCTCGCTCACGTCGACCCCGCCGGGCGCGAACATCACGCGCTGCACGATGCAGTCCGGCGCCTGGGCGCGCAGGGAGCGCAGCAGGCCTCCGGTCTGCTGCCAGTGGCACCAGAACAGGACGGTCGGGCCCGCGCCCGAGATCGTCGCGCCCACCGCGCCGAGCTCGCGCGACAGCTCGAGCAGCTCCATCGAGCGCGGATAGAGGTGGGCGCGGCGGGCCTGGTGCAGGGCGTCGGAGAGGCCACGGCCGACCAGCGAGAAGTCGTCGCGCGCCAGCCCGAGCACCAGGAGCGAGGCGTGGGCCACGTTGTGCACGGCGTCGCTCATCGGGACCTCGGCGGGCAGGGCCGCGCGGGCGTCCTCGGTGGCCACGGCGTTGGGCGGGATGGCGAGGATCCCCTCGAGCCCGGGCGGCGGATCGAAGCGCGCGGGCTCGCCGCCGGCGCAGACCACGAAGCCCCCGAGCAGGGCGGCCGCCACGTTGTCGGGGTGGCCCTCGAGCTCGGCGGCGAGCTCGAACAGGGGAGCGTCGAGCTCGTACATGTGGTCGGCCGCGCTGAGGCCCGCCACGATCGCCGCCGCGCTCGAGCCCAGGCCGGCCGAGGGAGGGATCTCCGAGGAGATCCGAAAGTGCAGGCCGTCGGCCGAGCGCAGCGTCTCGAAGGCGCGGACGCAGAGGTTGGTGCGGTCGAGCGGAACGCCCGGCACGTCGCACTCCACCGCGAACTCCCCGGTCTCCTCGACCTCCAGCTCGAGCTCCAGGGACAGGGCGGCGGCGAGCGCGTCGAAGCCCGGGCCCAGGTTGGCCGAGGACGCGGGCACGCGCAGCAGTCGACGCCGGTTCACCGCTCGCCCATCACCGCCGCCTGCACGCCCTCGATGTCGGGCTCGCAGGGGATCACCGGCGCCGCCCGGTTCATCGCGGTCTGGGGGTCCTTCAGCCCGTTGCCCGTGAGCACGCACACCACGCGCCCCTCGGCGCCGTTGGCCAGCAGCCCCGCCACCGAGGCCGCGGAGGCGGGCTCGCAGAACACGCCCTCCCGGGCGGCGAGCAGCTCGTAGGCCTCGAGTATCTGCTCGTCGGTCACGGCCCGCACCTGCCCGCGCGAGGCGGTGAATGCGCCCATCGCGTCCTCCCAGCGCGCGGGGTTGCCGATGCGGATGGCCGAGGCCACCGTCTCGGGCTGCTCCACCGGCGCGCCGTGCACCAGCGGCGCCGCGCCGGCGGCCTGGAAGCCGTAGAGCCGGGGGGCCACGCCGTACTCGGTGAAGCCGCGCCACCAGGCGGTCACGTTGCCGGCGTTGCCCACCGGGATGCACAGGGCGTCGGGGGCCTCGCCGAGCTGATCGCAGACCTCGAAGGCAGCCGTCTTCTGTCCCTCGATGCGGAACTCGTTCACCGAGTTGACCAGCGCGATCGGGTGACGCCCGGCCAGCTCGCGGACGAGGGCGAGGGCCTGGTCGAAGTTCCCGCGCAGGGCGATCACCCTGGCGCCGTGCATCAGGGCCTGGGCGAGCTTGCCGGTCGCGATCTTGCCCTCGGGCACGATCACCGCTCCCCGCAGCCCGGCCCGGGCCGCGTACGCCGCCGCGCTGGCGGCGGTGTTGCCGGTGGAGGCGCAGACCACGGCCTCGGCGCCCTCACCCACCGCGGCGGAGACCGCGACCGTCATGCCCCGGTCCTTGAACGACCCGGTGGGGTTGGCTCCCTCGACCTTCAGCCAGACGTCGCAGCCGGTGCGCTCGGACAGCCACGGCGCGCGCACGAGCGGGGTGTCGCCCTCGTCCAGGGTCACGAGCGGCTCCACCGGCAGCCGGTCCGCGTAGCGCCAAGGCTCAAGCCGCAGGGCTCCTCAGCCGAGGAGCGCAGCCCGATCGTTGATCGGGTGAGCACCGCAGGTGGATCATCACTCGAACGTCTCGGCGATCACCCGGATCACCCGCGGCGGCGAGCGCACGAAGTCGAGCCGTCCGATCAGCTCGACCGCGGCCCGGAACTTCGACTCGAGGACGGGGTGCATGACCATCGCCAGCCGGGCGTCGTGGCCGATGCCCTTCTGCACCACCGACTCGATCGAGACCCCCTGGAGGCCGAGGATCTCCGCCACCTGGGCGAGCACGCCGGGGTGGTCGGCCACCTCCACGTGCAGGTAGAAGGCCGACTCGCGGTCGGTCACGAGCGGCAGGCGCTGCGCCGGGGACGGGGTGAAGGGTGGCGGGATCATCGTCGAGATCACGTCGCCCAGGACCGCGGAGGCGGTCTGGGTGCCCCCCGCCCCGGGCCCCGAGAGGGTGATCTCGGTGATCGCCGGCGACTCGATCGTGACCGCGTTGAAGGAGCCGTTGACCGCGGCCAGGGGGTGGCCGGCGTAGAGAAAGGCGGGATACACCTGCACGGACAGGCCGCCGTCGATCCGCTCGGCGCTGCCGATGAGCTTGAGCGACAGACCGAGCTCGCGGGCGTAGGAGATGTCCTCGGCGGTCACCTGCTCGATGCCCTCGTGGGGGACCTCGTCCACCCTCACGGGCGCACCGAAGGCCAGGCGCGCGAGGATCGCCATCTTGGCGGCGGCGTCCTTGCCGGTCACGTCCTCGGTGGGGTCGGCCTCGGCGTAGCCCAGCTCCTGCGCCTCGCGCAGCGCGTCCTCGTACGAGGCCCCCGTGCGTTGCATCGCCGTGAGGATGTAGTTCGTGGTGCCGTTGACGATGCCGTGCACGCGCTCGATGTGGGCCGCCGCCAGCGTCTCGCCGATCACCCGGATCGCCGGCACCACGCCGGCCACCGCCGCCTCGAAGCGCAGCTGAGAGCCCGCGCGCGCGGCGGCGGCGAACAGCTCCTCGCCGTGGCTCGAGACGAGCTGCTTGTTCGCGGTCACGAGGTGGCGACCGGCGTCCAGGGCCGCGAGCGCGTACTCGCGGGCCGGCTCGATGCCCCCCATCAGCTCCACGACCAGGTCGCTGCGCTCGAGGATGTCCGCGAAGTCGCCCCGGCTGCGGGTCAGCACGCCGGAGATCTCGGGACGCACGCCGACCTCGGCGGCGATGGCGTCCGCCCGGTCCTCGAGCAGCTCGTGGAAGGCGGCGCCGACGGTGCCGTGCCCGAGCAGCCCGATCCGAAAGGCTGTCGCTCAGACGTCACGCGCGGTCAGATCGTCGTACGTCTCCCGGCGCACCACTACGCGGGCGTCGCCGTCGCGGCAGAAGACCACCGGCGGGCGGCGCACGGCGTTGTAGTTGCTCGCCATCGCGTGACCGTAGGCGCCGGTGGCGGGAATCACCAGCACGTCCCCCGGCCTCGGGTCCTGCAGCGCGGCCTCGGGCACCAGCACGTCGCCGGTCTCGCAGTGCATGCCGACGATGCGGCAGGGATGGGAGTCGCCCATCCTCTCCGCCAGGTCGGCCTCGTAGGAGGCGCCGTAGAGCATGGGCCTGATGTTGTCCGACATCCCCCCGTCGACCGCCACATAGGTGCGCACGCCGGGCACCTCCTTGACGGTGCCGACCGTGTAGAGCGACACACCGGCGTTGCCCACGAGCGAGCGTCCCGGCTCGCACAGCACCTTCACCTGATCGGGCACCCGGCTGACCATCGCCTCCGCGTACTCGTCGGCGGTGTGGGGCCGGTCGTGCCGGGTGTAGGCGATGCCGAAGCCGCCACCCACGTTGAGCAGGGGGTAGTCGCCGATGTCGCGCAGCACGTCGGCCAGGGCGCCGTACACGCCCAGCTCGGAGACCTGCGAGCCGATGTGGGCGTGCAGCCCGCGCAGCTCGAGGCCGGCGTCCGCACACCTCTCGACGGCCTCGGCCACGTGCGCGAGAGGGACGCCGAACTTGGAGTCGACCTGCCCGGTCTGGATCGCGCGGTGGGTGTCGGGGGTGATCCCCGGGGTCACGCGCAGCATCACTCGCTGCCGGTGGCCGGAGGCGAGGCGCGACAGGCGCTCGATCTCGTCGAACGAGTCCACGATCACGTGCCCCACGCCGGCCTCGAGCGCCAGCTCCAGCTCCTCCTCGGTCTTGTTGTTGCCGTGCATGTACAGCCGGTCGGGGTCGAATCCCGCGCCGAGCGCGAGGTGGAGCTCGCCGCCGGAGGCCACGTCGCACGAGAGGCCCTCCGCGGCGAAGATCCTCAGCACGGCCGTGCACGGGAAGGCCTTGCTCGCGTAGAGCACCTCGTAGCGCTCGGTGCGGGCCGCGAAGGCGTCCCGCGTGGCACGCGCCCGCGTGCGGAGGTCGTCCTCCGCGTACACGTAGGCCGGGGTGCCGAACTCGCGCGCCAGCTCGGTGGTGTCGCACCCGCCGATCTCCAGCCGCCCCGCCGCGTTGAGGCGCGAGCCGAGCGGATAGACACCCGCCAGGCCGGCGGGGAGGCCGCCCTGGCTGCCCTCGACCACTGCTCGACTGTCGGCGGGGGCCATAGGCTGCGCGATTATGAAGCACGACCCTCCGGCGCCACCCACCCTGGGGGTCCACAACGGGCTGTCGTACGCCCTGTTCATGCCCGAGGGCGAGCCCAAGGGCGGCGCCGTGCTGCTCCACGGCGCCGAATCGGGCAAGGAGAGCCACTACGACTTCGGGCGCGTCTGCCGCTCCTACGGCCTCGCCGCGCTGGCCTACGACGCGCGTGGCTACGGGACCTCGACCGGGACCTTCGGCCCCAGCGCGTTCGGCGACGCGCTGGCCATGTGCGACCTGCTGCGCGAGCAGGCTCCGCGGGTCGCCCTGCGCGGGTCGAGCATGGGCGGGTTCTGCGCGCTGCACGCCGCGGCGTTCGACCACGGCCTCGCGGCGGTGGTCGCCATCTGCCCGGCCCCGGGAGAGCTGATGCTGCGGGGGCTGCGCGCCGGGCGCTTCGACCACCTGGGGTGGGAGCGCGAGACGCTCGAGCCGTGGCTCGGCGGCCTCGATCCGCTCGACCAGGTGGTGGAGCGGCTGGGGCCCGAGACGGCGCTGCTCCTGCTTCACGCCCGCGGTGACGAGCTGGTGCCCTACACGGTGAGCGAGGAGCTGCACGCGGCGGCCCACGAGCCCAAGCGCCTCGTGCTGTTCCCCGGCGGCCACCACCGCTCGCTCCAGCACGACCTCGAGGTGCAGAACCTCTCGGCGCACTTCCTCGAGCAGGCGATGGCCGCCGACTAGGTGAGAATCGATCTCATTTAGGCTTACGCGGGGTGAGCGCACCTCCCTCTCCCGCCGAGCTGCTCGAGCTGCGCCCCGTCGTCCTCGCTCTGATCGAGCTCGGCCTGCTCGCCGTGGCCGGCGGCCTGCTGGGCACGTGGGTGGTGCTGCGGCGCCTTGCCTTCTTCACCCATGCCGCCGGCACGGCCACCTTCCCGGGGCTGGTGGTGGCCGAGGCCGAGCGCCTTCAGTCCCCGGCTGGCCGCGCTCGCGGTCGCGCTGGGGTTCGCCGGCGGCGTGGAACGGGCCGGCCGGCGCGGCCGCGACCCCGGCGACGTGGCCACCGGGCTCCTGCTCGTGGCCGCGCTGGCCGGCGGGGTGGTGCTGGCCAGCGACGTGTTCGAGTCGGGCGCGGTGGTCGACCGCCTGCTCTTCGGCAGCGCCATCGGCCTCGACGGCGCCGACCTCCTGCTCTCGGGCGCCGCCTGCCTGCTGGCCGTGACCGCCACCGTGCTGCTCGGCCGGGCATGGACGGCCGCGGGGTTCGACCCCGAGAGCGCCTCCTCGCTCGGCGCTGCCCACGGCTCGCGCCGACCTCCTGCTGCTCCTCACGATCGCCTTCGCCGTCGTGGCCGCGCTACCGGCCGTCGGCGCCCTGCTCGTGTCCTCGATCTTCGTGGTGCCCGCGGCCACCGCCCGCCTGTTCTGCCCGACGGTCGGCAGCCTGCTGCGGACGGCGGTCGTGCTGGCCGCGGCCCAGGGGGTGCTGGGCCTGTACCTGGCGCTCTGGCTCGACGTCCCCCCCGGCCCGGCGGTCTCCGTGCTGGGCGCGAGCGTCTACGCCGCCTGCGCGCTGGCGGCCGCGGCGCGGTCGGGGCCCGACGCCCGAGCTGCCGCGCGGGTGGCGGCGTGACCCCGGCGAGCCCGGCGGCGATAGCCGCCCGTGGCCTGTCCCTCGGCTACGGCGGCGAGCCCGTGCTGGAGGGCGTGGACTTCGAGGCCGGCCGGGGGGCGGCGGTCAGCGTCCTCGGTCCCAACGGCGGCGGAAAGACCACGCTGTTCAGGGCGCTCGCCGGGGAGATCCCGCCCATCGCCGGAAGCTTCGAGACCGCCGGCCGCCCGGCCTACGTCGCGCAGACCGAGCGCACACGCCTGGACTTCCCGGTGAGCGCGTTCGACGTGGCGCTGATGGGATCGCTGGCCGGCGGGCGGTGGTGGCTGCCGGCCCGCCGGTCCGACCGCCGCGCCGCCTCCGCGGCGCTCGAGCGGGTGGGGCTCGCCGCCGAGGAGCGCACGCGCTTCGGGGAGCTGTCCGGCGGCCAGCGCCAGCGCGTCCTGATCGCCCGCGCGCTGGTTCAGGACGCGTCGGTCCTCCTCCTCGACGAGCCCTTCGCCGGCGTGGATCCCGCCAGCGCCGAGCGCATCGAGTCCCTGTTCGCCGGGCTGAGGGAGGAGGGCCGCACGCTGCTCGTCTCCACCCACGACATCGAGGCCGCCCACCGGCACGACCTCGTGCTGTGCCTGAACCGGCGCCAGGTGGCCTTCGGCGCTCCCGGCGACGTGCTCTCCCCCGCGACGCTCGAGGCCACGTACGGAAGCGAGATCGTCCTGGTCGACGCCAGCGGAGCGCCCGTGCGGGCGATCGCCGTGGGCCACCACCACCACTGACCCATGGAAGTGCTCGACCTCCTGACCGATCCGTGGCAGTCCGGGCTCGAGCGGCGCGCCCTCCTCGAGGTGATCCTGCTCGGCGTGGCCTGCGGGGCGCTCGGCTTCTGGGTCGTGAGCTACCGGCTGAGCTACCCGGCGGAGGCGCTCGGCCACGGGCTGCTGCCCGGGCTCGTGCTCGCGGCGCTCGCCGGAGCCCCGCTGCTCCTGGGCGCGGGCGCGGGGGTGATCGTGGCCGCCGGCGCGGTGGCCCTGGCCGCGCGTGACGAGCGCATCGGAGCCGACACGTCCACCGCGGTCGTCGTGACCGGGCTGTTCGGCGCCGGCACGCTGCTCGCCCTGGCGCCCGAGGCCCCCGCGCGCCTCCAGGAGCTCCTGTTCGGGGATCCGCTCGGCGTGAGCGACGCCGACCTGATCGCGGCGGCGGCGCTCACCCTCCTGGGCGGGCCCGTGCTGCTCGCGCTGCACCGGCCGCTGTGCGCGGTGGCGTTCGACGGGGGCGGAGCGAGCGCGCTCGGCGTGGCGCCGGGGTGGGTGAGGGCGAGCCTGCTGGGGCTGCTCGCGGCGACGCTCGCTATCGCCGTCCAGGGACTCGGGAGCCTTCTGGTGCTCGCGCTGCTGGTGGGTCCCGCGGTCGCCGTGCGCCGCCACGCGCGCGACCCGGCCCGGGGGCTCGTGCTCGGCGCCGCGGTGGGCGCGGTCGCGGGGGTCGTGGGCATCTACGCGTCGCACCACCTGGGCAGCGCCGCCGGCGCCTCGGTGGCGCTGGCGCTGTGCGCGGCCGCGGCGGTGGGCGCGCTGGCGCCGGCCCTCAGGCGGGGCGCGGCGCCGGCGGGCGCTGCCGGGCGCGGATGAGTATCGCCGCCCCTCCCGCGACCATCACCAGGCTGAAGAGCTGTGCCGTCGTCAGCCCGGCCAGCACCGCCTCGTTGCGGCGAATGAGCTCGATCAGAAGGCGCTCGATGCCGGTCAGGACCAGGTAGAGGCCGAAGAGAACGCCTGGCCGGACCCTGTCGCGCAGGTGCCAGAGCGCGAGCGCGATCAACCCGACGGCCACCGTCTCGTACACCGGGGCCGGATGCACGTCCGCGGTGGTGGGCACGGTGCCCTCGGGGTAGGCCATCCCCCACGGCAGGTCGGTGGGCTCTCCGTAGTCGCCGTCGCCCGACAGCTGGCAGCCGACGCGGCCGATGGCGTAGCCGAGGGCCAGCGAGGGCGCGCACAGGTCGAACAGGCCCGCGCCGAGAAATCCGCGCCAGCGCGCCCAGGCCATCACGCCGAGGGCGCCGCCCACCGCCCCGCCCAGCCAGACGAACCCCGTGCCGGAGAAGACCGAGCCCGCCAGATCGCCTGAGACGTCGTCGTAGTTCTGGATCAGGTAGTCGATCCGGGACCCGACGATGCCCCCGACGAGCCCGGCGAAGATGATCTCGTAGGCCCAGTCGACGGGCTTTCCGATCTCCTTCAGCCGGCGCGCCAGGAGCGCCCCCGCGCCGAGGAAGCCGAGCGCGAAGCAGATCCCGAACGTCTGCAGGGTCAGCGGACCGACGTGCACCTCAGGCAGCACGCCGCAACCTCGGGTCGAGCGCGCCGGAGGGCGCGCCTACGGCGTGAACTTCCAGTCGCCGTCTTCCTTGACGAGCTTGGTCTCGCCCGATTCGCCCTTGACCTCCACCGTGGCCTTGTCGCCGTCCACGGTGACCTTGTCGAACTCGATGTCGTCCGGGTTGGGCGCGTCCTTGGCAAGCGCGTCGAGGGTCTGCTTGTCGAAGGCGTCCTCGCACTCCTTGCCGGAGCTGTCCTTGACCTGCTTCAGCGCCTCCTCGCTCACGAGACTGCAGAACTTCTCCGCGTCCTTGTCCTTTGCCGCGGATGCGACGTCCTTGACCGCGTCCTTCACGTCGTCCTCGTCGCTGCCGCCGCACCCGGCGGCAAAGAGCGACGCGGCGAGCAGGGCGGTGACGGCGGGCGTGCGGAGTCTGTTCTGGATCATGGCGTCAACTTAGCCGAGCCGGCGGACTCGGCGGCTACAGGTAGCCCATGGGATCCACCGGCGAGCCGTTGACCCGTGTCTCGAAATGGAGATGGGGGCCGGTGGAGTTCCCCGTGTTGCCCACCGCGCCGATCACCTGTCCCTGGCTCACGGAGGCGCCGACCGAGGTCGAGATGCTCGACTGGTGTCCGTAGCAGGTGGACAGGCTTCCGCCGTGCTGGATGCAGGTGTAGTTGCCGTAGCCGCCGGTGTAGCCGGCCAGCGCCACGGTGCCCGAGTCGGCCGCGCGAATGGGAGTCCCGACGGGCGCCGCGATGTCGATGCCGGCGTGCAGGCGTCCCCACCGGAAGCCGAAGGGGGAGGTGAAGGTCCCGTTCACCGGGTAGATGAGCGACCCGGTGCCCTGTCTGATCGGGCCGGCGGCCACCCCGCCCTGCAAGCTGCTGTGTGACGCGGGCCTGCTCGGCCTCGAGCTCGTCGAGGTCGTTCTCGAGCGCCATCCGCCCCTCGCGAACCGTGGAGAGCGCCCCGCGCCGATCGTCGCGCACAACGGTCAGCTCGCCCCGGGCCGAGGCC
The DNA here is from genome assembly GCA_963731645.1 of uncultured Thermoleophilaceae bacterium. Classification (GTDB taxonomy): domain Bacteria; phylum Actinomycetota; class Thermoleophilia; order Solirubrobacterales; family Thermoleophilaceae; genus JAAYBF01. The sequence goes on from CAVSWF010000011.1 coordinate 267,575, forward strand.
AGGCGGTCGCGGCTGGCGGCGATCTCGTCACGCTGGCGCAGGATCTCGGCCGCCGAGCTCTCCTTCTGCTCCTCGAGCACCCCCAGCTCGTGCTCCTCCTTCTCGAAGCGCGCCTTGAGGATGCGGACGCGCCCCACGATCTCCTTGTCCTGGTCGGAGATGCGCTCGAGGAACTCGGTGCGCTCGAGCAGATCGGAGAAGCCGTCGGCCTCGAGCACCACGGTCAGCGCATCGGGCTGGTCGGCCTTGTAGAGCTCCACCAGGCGGTCGGCGAGCGCCTCCTTGGCCAGCTCGAGCTTGGCCCGCGCGCGCTCGAGGCGGTCGCGCGCCGCTTCGAGCTCGTCACGTACGCGCTCGAGCTCGGCACGCTCGGCGTCGAGATCGCGCTGCACGACCCCGAGGCGCTGCTCGGTGTTGTCGATCTCGCCCTGGAGCGTGTTGATCTGGTTGTCGTAGCGCTGGATCGTCGTCGTCAGGACCCCCTCGCGCTGCTTCTTGACCTCCACCTGCTCGCGCTTCTGCTCGATGCGCTGGGACAGGGGCGCCGAGTGCCCCGGGAGGGGCAGCAGGAGGTAGGCGGCCAGGGCCAGCGCGATGGGGACCAGGAAGGTCTTCTTCAAGAGTTCAAAGGAGGGTTGCCGCGAACGCCCGGTTACCGGCGTTATGCAGGGATTTCCAGCACTTCGGAACGAGCGAAGCTATCACGGCGCATCCCCGCTTCCTGCACGTGCAAGCGATCGTGCAACCCCTCACTACACTCAGGGATATGGCCACGCAGAAAGCCGTTTTCCCCCGCGACGCCGGCCTTCAGGTGCGCATGCTCCTCACGATGCTCCTGCTCGGCCTGCTCTACGTGGGCTTCGTGGTGGTGCTCCTCCAGGCCGGCGCCGGCGTGGGTGTGATGGTGGCGGTGATCGCGCTGTTGACCTTCGGTCAGCTCTTCCTCTCGGACAAGCTCGGGCTCGCCGCCATGGGCGCCAAGGAGGTCTCCCCCGAGGAGGCGCCCGGGCTCCACGCGATGATCGAGCGGCTCTGCATCCAGGCCGATCTGCCGAAGCCCCGGATCGCCGTGGCGGACTCCGACGTGCCCAACGCATTCGCGATGGGCCGGTCGCAGAAGAACGCGACCGTGTGCTGCACCACGGGAATCATGCAGACCCTCTCCCCGGCGGAGCTCGAGGGTGTCATGGCCCACGAGCTGTCTCACGTCAAGAACCGCGACGTGCTGATCATGACCGTGGCGTCCTTCTTCGCCAGCGTCGCGGCGATGATCCTGCAGTTCGGCTTCTTCTTCGGCGGCGGGGGCGACGACGACGACGGCGCCCCGGCCTTCATCGTGATCCTGATCGCCTCCTTCCTCGTCTACATCATCTCCTTCTTCCTCATGCTCGCCCTCTCGCGCTACCGCGAGTTCGCGGCCGACCGCGGCGCCGCGCTCGTCACCGGGCGCCCGAGCGCGCTCTCCTCGGCGCTCATGAACATCTCCGGCGCGATGCAGCGGGTGCCCACCCAGGACCTGCGCGAGGCGGAGGGGATGAACGCCTTCTTCATCGTGCCGACCGGCGTGAAGAACTCCTTCAAGACCCTCATCTCGACGCACCCGCCGATGGAGAAGCGCATCGAGCGCCTCCAGAAGCTCGAGGGCCAGCTCCAGGGAACGACCGCCTAGCTCGGTGGGTCTCTTCGACGCCCTCCTCGGAGGGCGCAAGAAGCTGCAGGGGGTGGCGCCCGACCGGCTGTTCGCCATGACCACGGCCTACGTGGCGATGGAGACCGAGCTGGGCATGAAGAGCACCGGCGCGGCGGGCATCGCCTTCCAGGCGCTCGAGACCTCGGACTTCGAGGGAATCCTCAGCGACGCGCAGGAGCTGCTGGCGGGCACGGCGCAGGAGACGGGCTCACAGCTCGAGTCGTCGGTCGACGAGTTCGGCTACCGCTGGATCATCCTGCGCGACCCCGACTTCGAGGACATCGTCGTCTCGCTGAACACGCTGTCCACCGAGCTTCAGGGCGGCGGCTACGGCGACCGCCTGCTGGCGGCGGTGTTCGCCTTCGAGGAGAAGGGCAAGCCGGTCTACTTCATCTACAACTTCAAGCGCGGGGCGTTCTACCCGTTCGTCCCCTCGGGCGGCGAGAAGAAGCGCGACACGCCGCGCGAGCTGCGCCTGAAGGCCCAGCTCGCCAACGAGATCCCCTTCGAGGAGGACACCACCCGCTGGTTTCCCCTCTGGGAGATCCCGCTCTGAGCGAGCCGACGCGTACGGCCTGGTAGCGGTCCGCGTGGTGATGCAGAATGTCCCCATGGAGAGAAGGAACGTCCGCCGCGGCCTGGCCGCGCTGGTCACCGCCGGAGCGCTCCTCGGGCTCGGCGCCCAGGCCGCCTCGGCGGCGACGCTGGTGGCGGACTACCGCTTCAACGACACCCGGACGAGCTCGGTGGGCTCGCCCCCTCCCATGAACGACATCGCCCCCGACCCGGCAAACGGCAACGTGTTCACCACGGAGACCGTCGGGGGCTCCCCGCGCCGGGTGCTGCGCTTCCCCCAGGGCAACGGCCTGCTGGTGTCCACCGGCGGGGTGATCCCGACCTCGACCTACACGATCGTCGTGAACTTCCGGTTCGACTCGGTCAGCGGCTTCCGGCGCATCATCGACTTCCAGGCCAGCACCGCAGACACCGGCGTCTACAACTTCAACGGCGCCCTCTCCTTCTTCGGCGCCGACAGCGGCTCGGACACGCCGATCACGCCCAGCTCGGGCGGCGACCCCTACCACGAGGCAGTCGTGACCCGCGACGCCGCGGGAGAGGTCGTGGGGTACGTGGACGGGGTCGAGCAGTTCCGCTTCGACGACTCCAGGGGCCTCGCCGTGATCCACGCCGGGCAGAGCCTCACGTTCTTCAAGGACGACGACAGCGTCTCGGGAGAGGAGTCCGCGGGGGCCGTCGCGGGGATCAAGCTCTACGACGGGCCGATCGCGGGGCCGCCGCCCGAGCTCGGCAGGACGGTTGACGCCTCGGTCACGCGCGGCACGGTCCTCGTGGGCATCCCGGCCGCCGGCGCCGCGGCGCGCGGCTCGCAGAAGGGGGTGCGCTTCGTTCCGCTCGAGCAGACCAGGGAGATCCCCGTGGGCTCGTTCCTCGACACCCGCCGGGGCACGTTGAGCCTGACCTCCGCCCGCGACCTGCGGGGCCGCACGCAGACCGGCAGCTTCACGAGCGGCCTGTTCCAGGTGCTGCAATCGCGGAAGCGAAGCGCCAGGGGGCTCACGGACATCCGGCTCAAGGGCGGGAGCTTCAAGGGCTGCCGGGCCCGCGCCTCGGGCGGCGCGACCACCTCGCAACGGCGCGTCGTGCGCCGCCTGCGCTCCAATGCGCGCGGGCGCTTCCGCACGCGCGGCCGCAACTCCTCGGCGACCGTGCGCGGCACGGTCTGGACGACCACCGACCGCTGCGACGGGACGCTGACCAGCGTCAAGCGCGGCCGGGTGGCGGTGCGCGACTTCCGGCGCCGGCGCACGATCGTGCTGCGGGCCGGGAAGAGCTACCTGGCGCGCGCGCGCGCGCTGAGGCGGGGTCAGCCCACCCAGCCGTCGAGGAGCGGGTCGACGGCGGCGGCGGCGCGCAGGCGCTCCACCGTCGGGCCTCGCAGGGCCTCCTTCGTGCGGGCGTAGACGCCGGCCGGCATGCTCGCCAGCCCCGCGGCCAGCTCGCGCGCCCGCGGCAGGACCCCCTCGGGCTCGCTCAGCTCGTCGAAGACGCCGAGCCGCAGGCACGCCTCGGCGTCGATGAGCTCGTTTCCCAGCGCAAGCTGCCTGGCCACGTTGGGCGCGAGCTCGGCCTGCACCACCCCGATCGCCGCCTGCGGGTAGGACACACCGACCTTCACCTCGGTGAGGCCGTAGCGGCCGGCCGAGGACGCGACCCGCAGGTCCGTGCACAGCGCCAGCACCAGGCCCCCCGCGATCGCGTGCCCGGTGATCGCCCCGACCACCGGGCAGGGCAGCGAGTACACGCCCAGGGCCATGTCGTTGATGCCGGCCACGGCGGTGCGCTGCTCGGCGGGCCCGTACCCGGGGACGGCCTTGAGGTCCGCGCCGCCCGAGAAGAAGCCGGGGCGCCCCGCGAGCACGAGCGCGCCCGGCGGCGAGGCGGTCAGCGCCTCGACCGTGGCCACCAGCTCGCCGAGCAACCCCACATCCATCGCGTTCGCCGGGGGACGGTCGACCGTGAGAACGGTCACGCCGTCGTGCTCGGCGAGCGCGACGTGTCCTCTACCGCCCTCGCTCACAACGGGCAGGGGGCCGCGCCGGGACCCTCAGTCGGGGATCAGGCCCTCGCCGGTGAACTCGGCCGCGGCCTCGGCGAAGGTCACGTCGCGCGGGGGCAGGATCACGTCGGACTCCTCCAGCACGTCCTCCTCCAGCGCGTTGCCGTCGGCGGCCACCAGCTCGAGCATCTGACTCCACAGCTCGCGGAAGCCGGCCTCGTCGCCCTGCTCGACGGCGCTCACGGCGCGGTTGTCCAGCTCGTTGAGCCGGTCGGCGTCCTCGTCGGGCAGGCGGAACTGCCCCTCGCCGGCGATGCGGACGATCATGCGCCCGCCTTCGGCTCGCCCTGCTCGATCTGGGGCGCGTCGCCCCCACCGCCCGCGCCCAGCTCGGCCTTCATCTTGGCCAGCTCGTCGTCCACCACTGGCGCCGCCACCGATCTGGGCCAGCTCGCGGTCGATGTCGTCCTGACCGCCCCCGAGCTGGGTGAGGTCGTCGAACGTGCCGGCCGCCTCGAGCTCCTCGACCGCGCCCGCGCGCGCCTTCATCTGCTCGGTCTTGTCCTCGGCGCGCTGGATGGCCAGGCCGAGGTCGGCCATCTCCTCGCCCACGCCGTTGGCGGCCTCCGAGATCTTGACCTGGGCCTCGGCGGCGGAGTACTGCGCCTTGATGACCTCCTTCTTGGTGCGGAAGGTCTCGATCTTCGTGCGCAGCTTCTTCTCGTTCGCGGTGAGCTGCTCCTGCTGGGTCTCGAGCTCGGCGATCTGGGTGTCGAGCGACTGCAGCTCGGTCTGCGCGATGGTCTTGCGCTCGAGCGCCGCCCGCGCCAGGTCCTCGCGGCCCTGGGAGACGGCCTGGCGCGCCTGCGTGTCGAGCTTGACCACCTGCTGCTCGAGCTTCGAGGACTGCATCTGCAGGCGCTTCTTGGAGGTCACGACATCGGCGATCCCCTTCTTCACGTTCTGCAGCAGCTCGACCTGCTTCTGATAGCCGTAGTCGAGGGTCTCCGCCGGGTCCTCGGCCCGGTCGAGCAGCTTCGAGATCTTCGCCTTGAACACCGTGGACATCCGTCCGCCTAGGCCTGCCATGACCGTGCCTCCTGATCGTCTTTCACGTGAGCTGCTGCAAGCAGCGACCTAGACTAGTGCAGCTTGGACCCGCGCCCGCCCTCCGAGTCGCACTCGACGCTCACGAGGTGGATGGGCATTCCCGAGGCCAACACGGCCGGCAACGTGCACGGCGGGACGATCATGAAGCTGTGCGACGAGGTGGCCGGCATCGCGGCCATCCGCCACTCCGGCCGGCGGGTGGTGACGGCCGCGATGGACCGCATGACGTTCCTCCACCCCGTCTTCGTGGGCGAGCTGGTCACGGTGCGGGCGAGCGTGAACGCCGCCTGGCGGACCTCGATGGAGGTGGGCGTCCGGGTGGAGAAGGAGAACGTGTGGACGCGCGAGGCGGTTCACACCTCCACCGCCTACCTGACGCTGGTGGCGCTGGACGAGGAGGGAAAGCCCGCGCGGAATACCGGCCGTGCGCCCGGAGTCCGAGGACGAGGAGCGCCGCGCCCGCGAGGCTCAGCTGCGCCGCGACAACCGCCTCGCCGAGCGCGACCAGATCACGGCGCGGCGCGCGAGCGCCTAGCCGGGCACCGAAACTTCGGGCTCGCTCAACCGTCTTCTATGTGACGGTGCGCATCGCGAGGGCTCCTGGAGCGCTCGCCGCGGCGGGCGTCGCAGCCCTCGCGATGTCAGCGCCGTCACGCGATGTCGCCTTTCGGGGCGGGCGGCTCGGGCAGCTGGCGCCACTCGGCGAACTTGCCGTCGCGGAAGCGAAAGCGCACGCGCGCGGAGCCGTCGCAGGGGCCTCCGGGACCGTCGCGCAGCCGGAAGGCCGCCAGCACGGTCTCGCCCTCGTCCTTGACGTCGGTCAGGTCGGCCTTGCAGGGGAGGCTGCGGTTGAAGGCCACCGCCGCGTCGCGGTCGGGCAGCCGCCGCTCCTCTCCCTGCTCGACCACCGCGTCGTCCGCGAAGAACGCGGCGGCCCGCTCGAAGTCCCCCTCGTTCAGCGCCGTGATCCAGGCCCGGATCGCCGCGGCCTCGGGACGCGCGCGCGGGCGCTCGGCCTCGGTCTCCGGCGCCCCGGGACGGGGCTCGTCGGCCTCGAGGCTGCACCCGCCGGCGGACAGGGCGAGGAGCAGGGCGAAGCCGAGGAGGGCGGCGCGGGCGCTCATCCCGCCACCGCCGCCGGGCGCTGGTCGCGGTCGTGGTCCTGCGCCGAGCGGTAGAAGAAGAACCCCAGGCAGAAGAGCATCACGAGCAGGTCGAGCCCGAGCATCATCCCGCCGGCGATCTGCTGGTCGGTGAGCGGCGACAGGCCGTGCTCGGGGGCCGTGCGCCCGTAGGGGTCGGGGTACGCGGGCGAGCGCAGGATGATGAAGGCCATGCCGAGGAACATGCCGGCCACCCGGGCTCCGATCACGTAGGGAACCTTCCACAGCTCGCCGGGCAGGCGCCGGCGCTTGGGCTCGATCACCGACCACCACACCAGCAGCGCGCCGACCACGAAGGACTGGTGCTGGAGCGCGTGCACGAAGTCGTTGTCCAGGGCCGCCTCGAAGGTGAACGCGAAGTGCCAGCCGTAGAGCACGACGATCCAGACCGGGATCGCCACGAGCGGGCGGCGCAGCCAGGCGAAAGAAGCGCCGCAGCCCCGCGCGGCGGGCCAGCGGCACGAGCACCGGGCGGGGAAGGAGGAACGCGTAGACCGGCGAGCGCATGCCGACCAGCAGGAGCGGCGCCGCCAGGTCGGCGATCAGCAGGTGCTGGGCCATGTGCGCCGAGAGCAGCTCCTCGCCGAGACCGTCGATCGGCGAGAGGAGCCCGATCGCGATGAGCAGCATCCCCGCGTGCCACGCCACCTGCTGGCCCACCGGCACCTCGATAGCCCCGCGCGGCCCAGAACGCTCACGGCCCGCACGTACAGCGCGGTGGCGCCCACGATCAGCGCGATCACGGCGGGATCGAGCGAGAAGCCCACGCCGCAGATTGTGACGGTCGCCGGCCGGCGACCGGATGGGCCCTACGCGGCGGCCGGCTCCCTGTCGGGCTTCTCCTCGGCGGTGTCTCCCATCGAGGTGCCCGGGGCCTGGGACACGACCTCGGACTCCTCCTGCTGGCGGTGGCGGTACTCCGTGCGCTGCATGCGCGAGATCACCAGGCGCTGCACCTGCGCCGTGCCCTCGAACAGCTGGTAGATCTTCGCGTCGCGGAAGTACTTCTCCAGCGGGCACTCCGTGGTCTGCGCGTACTCGCCCACCAGGTCCATCAGCACGGTGGTGACCCACATGGTCACGTCGCCCGCCTTGAGCTTGGACATCGAGCCCTGGCCGCCGGTCATCGGCACGCCGTTGCGGCCCATCCACGCCGCTCGCCACACGAGCAGGCGCGACGCCTCGATCTCGGTGGCCACGTCGGCCAGGACCTGCTGCACGCGCTGCTGGTCGAGCAGCGGGCCGTGCTCGTCCGACTTGTCCTCGAGGTACTCGAGCGTCCACTCGTAGGCCGCCTGGGCGATGCCGAGAGCGGAGGCGCCCACCATCGGGCGGGTGATCTCGAAGGTGGCCAGAGCGTTGGAGGGACCGGACTTCTGTCCCGAGCGGGCGCGCTCGAGCTTCTTCTCGAGCTTCTCGATGCCGCCGAGCAGGTAGTCCTTGGGGATGCGGACGTCCTCCAGCACGACCTCGGCCGTCTGCGACGCCCGGATGCCGATCTTGTCCTCCTTCTTGCCCTGGGACAGCCCCGGGGTGTCCTTGGGGACGATGAAGGACGCCTGGCCGCGGTGGCCGAGCTCGGGGTCGACGGTGGCCACGACCACGTTCACGTCCGCGATGCCGCCGTTGGAGATGAAGACCTTCGTGCCGTTGAGGACCCACTCGTCCCCGTCGAGCTTGGCCGTGGTGCGCAGCGACTTCACGTCGGAGCCCGCGCCGGCCTCGGTGACCGCGTAGGCGCCCATCTTGATCTCGTCGCCCTCGCCGAAGCACTCGGGCACCCACTTGCCGATCTGCTCGGGCGTGCCCGAGGCCGCGATGCCCGCGGCGGCCAGCGAGGAGGCGGAGATGGCGAGCGCGATGCCGGCACAGCCGCGGTGCAGCTCCTCGGCATAGATCACGCCCAGCAGGCCGTCGGGGTCGCCCCCCATGCGGTAGAGGTGCTCGATCCCGTGCAGGCCCCACTCGCGGGCCGCCTTGACGGCCTCCCAGGGGACCGCCTGCTCGCGGTCGTACTTGTCGGCGATCGGGCGGATCACCTCGTCGGCGAACTTGCGGCAGTGCCTCTGGAACTCAAGTTGATCGTCGTTGAGCCTGAAATCCACGGGTGGTGTGCCTCCATGTGAAGCCGGGCAAGTCCCTGTCTCCCGGCGATGAAGTCGACTGACTGACCAGTCAACCAGTTATTGACTGACCAGTCAATCTTACTCCCCACGGGCCCCGTTCGGATCACCGGCGCAACGGCGCGATCTGCCCGGAGGTCTGGCTACAGTCAGGCGTCGTGCGCGCGCGGACCTATCTGGCACTGCTGCTCGTCGGGGGACTCTGCGCCTTCACGGGTTGCAACGTCGGCGACGATCCCACCCCCGCGCCGGAGGTGGCGCCCGGCCCGCAGTCCGACGACGAGGAGGCCGCGGAGAAGCTCGGCTTTCCATCCACCGCCACCAAGAACACCGTCCGCGTAGGCGGCGGCGACGCGACGGCCGACGCCGCCGGTGTGGCCACGGTCGTCTTTCCCGGAACGAGCCAGAGCACGCGGCCCACCGCCGTCGTGCTCGTGGACAAGGACGACTGGCAGGCCGGCGTGACCGCCTCGGCGCTGGCCGCGAGCCCGATCGGCGCCCCGCTGCTGGTCTCCGACGGCGACGAGCTCTCCGCCGTCACCGCCGACGCACTGGCGCGGCTCGACCCGCGGGGCTCCGATCTCTCCAAGGACGCTCAGGTCATCCGGATCGGGGAGGAGCCCCCGCGTCCCGAGGGCTTCAAGACGGCGGTGATCGCCGGCAAGGACCCCTACGACCGCGCCGCCGCCATCGACCGCTTCTTCTCGGCGGCGAAGGGCCGGCCGTCCAAGGACGTGGTGGTGGCCTCGGGCGAGCAGGCCGAGTACGCCATGCCCGCCGCCGCCTGGGCGGCGCGCTCGGGGGACACGGTGCTGCTCACCGAGAAGGACAAGCTGCCGGAGGCGACCCGCAAGGCGCTCGCCGAGCACGAGAAGCCGAACATCTTCGTGCTGGGCCCCGAGTCGGTGATCTCGCCGAAGGTGGCCGACGCCCTGAAGAAGCTCGGCAAGGTGAGCCGCATCGAGGGCCCGAACCCGGTGGAGAACGCGATCGAGTTCGCGCGCTACGGCAAGGGCGGCTTCGGGTGGAACATCAAGGCGCCCGGCTTCAACTTCACCCTCGCCGGCACCGAGCGCCCGCTGGACGCCGCGGCCGCGGCGGCGCTGGCCACCAACGGCACCTTCGCCCCCCTGCTGGTCACCGACCGCCCCGATCCACTCCCCGAGGCGCTGGAGAGCTACTTCCTCAGCGTCCAGCCCGGCTACGAGAACGACGACCCCGGGCAGGCGGTCTACAACCGGGTGTGGATACTCGGCGACACATCACAGGTGTCGGTGAAGGCCCAGGCGCGCCTCGACCAGGTGACCCAGCTGATCCCGGTCCAGGCCGGCGCGCCCTAGCCTACGGGCTCTCGGGTAGCCTTCGGCCCGTGAGCGAGTACGAGCAGCCAGGCCGCTTCGAGCGCGAGCCCACGGTCGAGGACGTGCGCCAGCTGATGGGCGCCTCGACCCCGCACTTCGCGATGCAGCTGCGCAACCGCATCCGCACGCTCATCACCGGCCTGCCGGAGGACCATCCCGCCCGCAGGCTCGGCGAGCGCGAGATCGCCCGACTGGACGAGGTGGCCCTGGGCTCCGAGCGCCGGGGCGAGTCCGGGCGCGGCGAGCCGGGCATGCCGAGCCTGCGCGTCGGCGAGGTGCCGGAGTCGAGCGGCCACTCCGGCGCCGCTTGACACCAGCGAGACGGTCTCGAACGCGTAAAGGCGCTCGTCGATCCGGGCGCGCTCGCCGGCGCCCGCGCGCATCCCGCGGGATACCTGGACCTGATCGGAGGCCCGGGCCCGGAGTCCACCGGGGCGATCCAGGACTTCATGCTCTCGGGCTTCGTGCCCAGGATCTACGAGCGCTGGTGGCGCCCCGCTCTCGGGCGGGCGATGAAGGGCGTGTTCGGACCGGGCATGCAGGAGGAGCACCGGATCGCCCAGCGTCTGCTCGGGCTGGACGAGGGCGACGCCGTGCTCGACGTGGCCTGCGGCCCCGGGAACTTCACGCGCGGCTTCGGGCAGCGGGTCGGGCCCTCGGGGATGGCGGTCGGCATCGACGTGTCGGAGACCATGCTGTCCCGGGCGGTGGCGGACACCGACGCGGCGGGCCTCACGGCGCAGACCGCCTACGTGCGCGGCGACGCCCAGGAGCTCCCGCTGGTGGACGGGGTCTTCAACGGCGTGTGCTGCTTCGCCGCGCTGCACCTCTTCGCGGACCCCTCGCGTGCGCTCGACCGCATGACCGAGGTGCTGGCTCCCGGCGGGCGGATCGCCATCCTGACCAGCGTCCGCGGGCGCTCGGCCCCCGTCCGCACCTTGGAGGCCGTCGCCACGGCCCGCAGCGGCGCGCACCTGTTCGAGCGCGACGAGGTCGTGCAGGCGCTCGAGCGGCGCGGGTTCACCGACGTCCGCAGGCGGATAGCGGGCGTCACCCAGTTCGTGGGCGGCGCGCTCGCCGGCTGACGGGCCTTCGACCTAGCTCCCGCGCAGGGCGGCGTCCGCTCTCACGAGGTCCTCGGGGAGGCGCCTGGCCTGGAAGGCTCGCACGATGTCGGTCACGCCGTGCATGAGGGCCCAGATCCCGGCGAACACGAGCAGCAGGTAGGACTTCTCGATGAAGAACTGGCCGCTGGTCCAGAACGCGAGGATGATCATCAGGATCCCGCTGACGAGCCCGAGCCACCAGATGTCGTTGGCCCGACGCTCGGCGAATGCGCCAATCGTCCAGAACGTACCGACGATCAGGAACATGAAGCCGAGGATGTCGGCGAAGCCCGCGAAGGTCTCTTCCGGGTTGATGATGCAGACGATGCCGGCCACCACCAGGAGGACCCCGAAGAGGCCCGGGATCCACTTGTACCTGTCCACCAGCGCCGCGAGGCCGAGCTGCTGCATGCCGGAGAGCAGGAACATGATCCCGATCAGGATCCCGACGGTACTGATCGAGGCCTCGTCGAACTGGAGAACCAAGAGGGCGATCAGCACCCAGGCGACGCCCGCCACCAGCCACACCCACCAGAAGCGGGCGAGCATCAGAGCCCGCCTCCCGTAGTGCCTGCTCCTCGCTCGCCGAAGGCCCTGCCTGCGTTTTCTGTTCCATGCAGGCATTCTCCCAGCGGCGGCCGCGCGAGGACAAGCGTGTGCCCACCACCTTTCGCAGGCGTGCAAGCCGCCCCCCGCGCACTTGCGTTTCCCCACCCGAGCGGTGAGAATCAGCGACAGCGAGCCCGTGAGATGTCGCAGCCGCGGCAGCGACGGGAACGCCAGAGGAGCGTGGCGTGAAGCACGAACCCCTGCCGGGTACGCCCGTTCCGAGCGCCCGGCGCCTAAATATCGAGCTCGTCCTGGCCGCCGTCGCCGGCCTGGCGGCGACCATCACCGCCGCGGCCATCACCGCGGGGAGCGTCACGGGAGAGGGCGCCGCACTGGCCGGTCTGGCCCGGGCGACGATGGTCGCGGTGCCGATCGCCGTGGGCCTGTACGCGTGGCATCGCCGCCCGGCCGATCGCTTTGGCCGCGTCCTGGTCGCCGCGGGGTTCGGCTGGTTCTTGACCACCCTCTCGGAGTCGGACGACGAGCTGCTGTACAGCATCGGGCGCGTCGCCGGCTGGGTGGTCGAGCTGGGCCTGATCTGGCTGATCCTGGCGTTCCCGTCCGGGCGGCTGAGAACGAGGGCCGATCACCTGCTCGTCTATTTCGCGGCGGCGCTCGTGGCGGTCCTCTACCTCCCCACCGCGCTCATCGCGGACGGCTTCCCGGTGCCCAGCCAGTTCACGTCGTGTGACTCGGCCTGTCCCCCCAACGCCTTCCAGATCGGATCCGAGCCGGCGTTCCTCGACGCCGCGGTCGTGCCGCTTCGCGAAGCTGCTGACCATCCTGCTGTTCGTCGCCGCCACCGCGCGCGTGGCCCAGCGCACGGCCGCCGCGACACCTCTCATGCGCCTGACCCTGCTTCCGGTGCTCGCGATGGCGGGAGCGCGGCTGGCCCTCTTCGCCCTGGCACTGCTCGTGCGGCGTGTCGATCCCGAGTCGCCCGTGGTGGACGGTCTGGTCTGGGCGCTCGCGCTCGCGGTCCCGGCGCTGGGCGGCCGCATTCCTCATCGGCCTGTTCCAGCGCCGCCTCTACGTCGCCGACGCGCTACAGCGGCTGAGCGTGAGCTCGCGCGGAAGCTCCATCCGGGACGACCTCCGGGCCTTCGTGGCCGACGCGGTCGGCGACCCGGCGCTGAAGGTCGTCTACCCCGCGGAGGGCCCCGGCGGCGGCCGGTGGATCGACGAGGAAGGAAGGCCCGTGGATCCGCCGGAGCCGGGCTCGGACCTGTGCCTCACCGAGGTTCGCGAGGGCCGGCGCCTGGTGGCCGGCATCGTGCACGACGAGGCCCTGCGCGACCAGGTGGACTTCGTGCAGGCGGTGGCCTCCTACGCGCTCATCTCGCTCGAGAACCGGCGGCTGGCCGACAGGGTCGAGGCCTCGCTGGTCGAGGTGCGCCGTTCGCGGACCCGCATCCTGGCGAGCGGCGACCGGGAGCGGCGGAGAGTCGAACGCGACCTTCACGACGGAGCGCAGCAGCGGCTGGTGGCCCTGGGCATCCAGCTCGAGCTGACGGAAGAGCTGATCAAACAGGACCGCGAGCGCGGCCTCGAGAAGCTGCACGCCCTCGGCGACGAGGTGGGAAAGACGCTGGAGGAGATCCAGGCGCTGGCGCGCGGGGTGTACCCCGCGCTGCTGGCCGATCGCGGCCTGCCCGAGGCGCTGCGCGCCGCCGCGCTCAGGCTGCCGGTCACGGCGACGGTGAATCCGGACGGGGTGGGCCGCTATCCGGCCGAGGTGGAGAACGCGGTCTACTTCTGCTGCCTGGAGGCCATGCAGAACGCCTCGAAGCACGCCCCCGACGCCGGCGCGATCATCGATCGTGCTCGGGCGAGGACGACGGGCTCGTCTTCGAGGTCCGCGACGACGGCGCGGGGTTCGACCTCGCCCTCGTGGCACCCGGAGCCGGCCTCACGAACATGCAGGACCGCCTGGCCGCTGTCGGCGGAGCGGTGGACATCCGATCCGCCCCGGGCAGGGGCACCCTCGTCGTGGGCAGGATCCCCCTCAACGGGACTGAGCGCGATGATGCCGGCCCCCACGGCGGATGCATGTGCGCACGGTTGTCCTCGTCCGCGGCCGTGTAACGCTGGGTCACATGGCGTCCGGTTCCGCCACACGAACGGCAATCCCAGACGAGGAGATGCCCGAGCTCCTGTCGCTGCTGAAGGGCTCCGACAGCGTCGAGCTGAAGCTGACCGTGCCCGAGTCCCAGCAGCGCTCGGCGGTGGCTTCGCTCGGCCTGGACCCGCTCGACGCCCAGATCCGCCAGGTGTTCTTCTTCGACACCCCGGACCTGGCGCTCAACCGCTCCGGTGTCGTCGTTCGCGCTCGCCGCGTACAGAACAAGGGCGATGACTCGGTGGTGAAGCTGCGCCCGGTGGTGCCGGACGAGCTTCCCCGCAAGCTGCGCCGCTCGCCGAGCTTCGGTGTGGAGGTCGACGCCATGCCCGGCGGCTTCGTCTGCTCCGCGCTCGATGAAGGGATCACGGCCCGCCGGGTCGGTACAGGAGTTCGTCGCGGGCAAGCGACCGCTCCGCAAGCTGTTCTCGAAGGAGCAGCGGGCGTTCTACGCCGACTACGCCCCCGACGGCCTCGGGCTCGAGGACCTCGTACTGCTCGGCCCGATCTTCGTGCTGAAGCTCAAGTTCTCACCCAAGAAGCTCGGGCGCCGCATGGTCGCGGAGATGTGGCTCTACCCCGACTCGACGCGCGTCCTCGAGCTCTCCACGAAGTGCACGCCGAAGGACGCCTTCGAGGTCGCCGCCGAGACGCGCGCCCTGCTCGTGGAGAGGGGCGTGAGCCTCTCCGGCGAGCAGCAGACCAAGACGCGCAAGGCCCTGGACTTCTTCTCCGGCGAACTGAAGTCTGCGCGGCGTAGGGCTACGAGGTGCTCCGCGGGACCGCCGTCGGCCTCGGCCAGGAACACCAGCGTGGCCTTCACTCGCTTGCTCACGTCGTCGGCGGTGGCGAGCCCGAGCTTGATGAAGATCGAGTTGATGTGCTTCTCGACAGCCCGCTTGGTGAGAACGAGCGACTCCGCGATCGCGCTGTTGCTCTTGCCCGAAGCCATCTCCGCCAGCACCTCGTGCTCACGCGCGGTGAGTCCCAGCAGGGGCGAATCCGTGGCGCGGGTCTTGGCACCGACCAGGACCTCGACGATCTTCGGGTCGATCACCGAGCCGCCCCGGGCCACCGTGTCGATGGCCGAGATGAGCTGGCCCCGGTCGCGGACTCCCTCCTTCAGCAGGTAGCCACGCCCATCCGATCCAAGCTCGAGCAGTTCGAGGACATAGGCAGGCTCGGAGTACTGGCTGAGAATGATCACACCGGTCTTCGGGGAGGTCTCGCGAAGGCGAGAGGCGACCCGTATGCCCTCGTCGGTCCTCGTGGGGGGCATCCGGATGTCGGTGAGGACCACGTCCGGACGCTCGACCTCGATGGCCTCGAGCAGCGAATCCACGTCGCCGCACGACGCCACGACCTCCACGGTGGTCGAGGACTCCAAGCAGCTGCTGAAGTCCCTCACGGACGAGAAAGCTGTCCTCGGCAACCACGACCCGGAACGCCACCCGGCGGACGATAACCGCAGCGTCCCTCGGCTCACCCGTTTCGGGCGATGCCGCCCCGGCCTTGCGCTCTAGGCTCCGACGTGGGACTTTGATCTGAATGGCGGACTCACGCCTCACGCAAGCTGCCTGGTTGGCCGGCAAGGTCGGGGGCGTGACGCTGCGCCCGTTCGTCGGTGCCGCCTCGCTGGGCGGGCGGCTCGCCGCGACGCTCGCCGGGCGCGCGATGAGCGCCGCGCTGCAGGGACCGATCGTGGAGGCGATTACGCGTGACCTGATCCGCCACTCGGTGCTCGAGCGTGTGGCGGGTGAGCTGGTGTCCAGCGGCACCCTGGAGGAGGTGACCGAGACCGTGGTGGCCAGCGACGCGGTCGGGAACCTCACCGACGCCGTTCTGGCCGGCCACGCCATCGACACGGTCACGGACAGGGTGCTCGCCAGCGGCGCCGTCGATGCGATGGTCGAGCAGGTGCTCGCCAGCGGCGTGATGCACAGGCCGCGGCGCGAGTGCTCGAGGGACCCGAGTTCGAGCGGGCCGTCGGTGCGGCGCTCGACAGCCCGGCGACCGAGCGGCTGGTCGCGCGCGTGATCCAGAGCAAGCTCCTCGACGAGGCGGTCGACCAGCTGTTGGAGAGCGATGAGCTGTGGCTGCTCGTGGACGAGGTCGCCCACAGCCCGGCGGTCACGGACGCGATCACCCAGCAGAGCGCGAGCTTCGCGGACCAGGTCGCGGGAGGCATGCGGGCCCGCTCGAGAAACGCGGATGCGTGGATCGAGGCCAAGGCGCGGCGGGTGCTCCGGCGGCGGGCTCCCGCATGAGCCACGCCGTCCGCCCGGCGGTGCAGACCGCTGTCGGCTGCCCGGGCGGCGGCTACCGAGCAGACCCGGCTCGTGGAGCCGTCCTACCAGGGGCTCGTCACTCGCGCGATCGCCTTCGCGGTCGACGGGGCGATCATCAACCTCGTGGCGATCGTCGTGGCCGCCGGGGTGGCGCTCTCACTCTCGGTGCTGCATCTCCCGAACTCACTCGATCCCGTGATGGTCGCGCTCGGGGGAGCCGCCTACCTCCTCTGGTCCGTCGGCTACTTCGTGGTCTTCTGGTCCTCGACCGGCGAGACCCCTGGCGACCGGGTCATGCGGATCCGCGTCTGTCTGGCCGACAGCGGCGAGCCGCCGCGCCCGTTGCGGGCACTCGGGCGGCTCGCGGCCCTGGTGCTGGCCGTGATCCCGCTGTTCGCAGGCCTCGTGCCGATCCTCGTGGACGATCGCCGCCGCGGCCTGCACGACAGGCTGGCGCGCACGGTGGTGGTGTCCGTGCCCGAGGCGGAGCCGGCCACCGGCCGCCCCCGCCTCGGTCACAGACGATCGCCCTAGGCGGTGGCGCCCCGGTTGTCGAGGGCCTCCTGCAGTGCTTCCTGCTGCTCGTTCGAGAGCGAGCTCTGGATCACGTGGCCGCCGTGCTTGGCGATCTCCGGAACCACCTTGTCGCGCGTCGATTCGGCGACCAGGACGAGCACCGCGGCGCCGCCCGCGGGCAGCTTCTCGCCCAGCTCCTTCATGAAGTCGTCGTCCACGCCGTAGTCGCTGGCCGCGCCGGAGGCGGCTCCGGTCGCCGCGCCGAGCGCCATGCCGAACAGGGGCATCGAGGAAGATCAATCCCGATCAGCCCGCCCCAGAGCGCGCCGCTCGCCGCTCCGACCCCGGCCAGCGACGGCTGGTGGAGCTTCATCTTTCCGTTGGCCTTGTGCTCGACGATCACGGCGTCCTCGAGCGTCAGTGAGTGCTCCTTGACGAGCCCCCCGATCGTGCCCATGACCTCCTTGGCCTGGCCGAGATCGTCGTAGGCGATGGCTACGAGATTTGACATTGCTTCTCCTTGTCCCTGGGGTGGATGGACGTCCCCATCGTCGCGCGAGACCGATCGGAGGACATCACCCCTTCCGGGTGGTTGTCCCTTCGCGTCGGACCGACATCCGGCTGACGAGGATGCCCACGACGGTGACCAGGTACAGCTGACCGAACAGCGACTCGAGGTTGGCGAGGGTACGGCCCAGATCGCCGGCGGCGGTGTAGTCGCCGTAGCCGACCGTGGTCAGCGTCGCGAAGCTGAAGTACTGCCGGATCGACCTCGTTCCGTCACCGCCCTCGGCGAAGAACTCGCCGGATCCCGCCACCGCCACGACGCTGAACGCGAAGGTGAACAGCATCCCCACCAGCAGGTACACGGATATCGCGCCGAGGACCGACTGCCGGTTGATCTCCCCCGCGCTGGCAAGGCCGCGGACGATCGCCACGACGATGGCCACGACGAAGAGGCCGGAGAGGGCGTTGGCCACGGCGGTGGAGGCGCCGCCGTCGGTCACGAGCTGTACGACGGCCACGACGATGCCGAGCAGCACGACGAGCTCTCGGACGCGACGCGTTTCGGCGAACGAGGTCCACAGCGCCACGGCGAGGGTCGCCGACACGATCACCAGCAGTACCCCGCTCGCCCACCGTTCCTCGGGCGCAAACGCGGTGAACAGAAAGACCGCAAGCACAAGCGCCAGGACCAGCAGGTAACGCCGGCTCGCTCGCGTCCAGCGGCCGCGGCGCTCCACCGGCTGTGTGGACGTCATGGTCCGGTCGGTTGCGGCTGATCGGCCAGGATCCGGGCCTTCTCGGCCGCGTACTCGGAGGTGTCCAGCAGCCCGCTGTCGCGCATCCGGCCGAGCCGTTCGAGCTGGTCCAGGCGCGTGTCGGCGGGTGCCCGCGAGGCCCCGCGGTGGGTCAGGCCGGCAGCCCAGCTGCGCAGCCGCTCGCCGGTACTCGTGGTAGTCGGCGTCCGGGAACTCTCTCATCGTCTGCCGGCGCAGGGTGTGCACTCCCGCCGCGAGCAGGCCGATCAGGACCAGGGCCGGGATCAGGATGCGGAAGGCCGGGGTCGGCGCCCAGGCGATCAGGACCAGCACGATCACGCCGTAGCCGCCCCACGCGAAACGAGGCTCACGCAGGACCGGAGCCAGGCCCCGCCGCGCCCCCACCGCCCAGGCGGTGGGCCCCGCGAGCCACGCCGCGAAGACGATCACCACGCCGTAGATGACGGTTGCCGTGGCGACCTGCACGAGCAACGAGGTGCCGATGGTCCACACGGCCTCCGCCGCAGGACGCACCGCATCGGTGGTGGCGAGCGCATCCACCACCGCGTCTCCGGCCACGGAGCGAGCCACGAGGACGGCCGCGCCCGCGAACAGGAAGCCGAACCCGCAGGCCCGCAGCGCCTCGCGCCGCCAGCCCCTGGCCAGGAAGACGCCGAGCGCGAAGAGCACGACGGCCAGCGCGACGAGCACGATCGCGAGCGCCTTCAGAGCGCATCGACCGCGTCCTGTGCCAGCTCGAGCTTGTCGGAGCGGAAGAGCTCGATCTGCCCGGCGCTCTCCGGAAGCCGCTCCTGCAGGCGGCCTCCCACCCCGAGACGCGCCTGGGTCTCCTCGAGCAGGTTCGAGAGGTCGAGGGTCACCTCGCCGCCCTCGGTCGAGACGACGTCGCCACCGCCCTCGATGATCTTCAGGAAGCGTTCGTGCGCGAGCCGGTTGGCGTCCTCCCACAGCTGCTGGGGACGCGGCCGGGCGAGGAGGGTGTCCACCCCCTTCTCCGCGGCCGTCCTCAGCCCGCTGGCGGCCGGACCGGCCAGCGCGCTGGCCCCGGCCGGCCGGAGGACCTGCCCGAAGACCTGCTCCAGCTCGCCCTTGACGTCCACGTTCGCGTACACCTCGTCGACGAGGAAGTTGCTGACCTGCTTGCGGATCGCGTCGTTCTCGAGCAGCTCGCTGCTGGTCTCGGTCCAGTTGTCGGTGTTCAGCAGCTGGCGATCGGCCCAGACCGCGAAGATGGCGAGGAAGGTCATCAACGATGGCGACGGCGATCAGCGCGAGCCCCAGCTTGTGGTGCGCTCGGCGGGGCGTGGAGCCGGCTCCGTCGTCTCGCGGTCTTCGGGGTCTGTCATCTCTGGCTAGCTCCTCCTGCAACAGGCACGAGGCCGGCACCGCGCGCGCGATCCACGGCCTTGCCCCGAGACGACACTCCCAGCTTGCGGTAGATGCCTCGGGCATGGCTCTTGACGGTGTTCGGCGACACGTACAGACGATCGGCGATCTCGCGGAGCGACAGGTGGCTCGGCAGGAAGCAGAGGACGCGAAGCTCGGCCGCCGTGAGTGACCAGTCGGTCGCTGCCGTGGAGTCGAGGGCGAGGTCGACGTCGGCTTGGGCTCGATCGAGCCAGGCCGCGAGCACGCCCACGTCCGGTGATCTGCGCAGCGCCGTGGCGGCCGGCGCGAGATGCTCTCGCGCGACGGCCAGGCCGTTCAGGACGAGCGCGGCGCGTGCCAGCAGGACGCGGCACTCGATCTCGTACCACGGGCTCGGATCCGTGATGGCGGCCAGGAGCTCGAGAGCCTGACGCAGGTCTCTGGCCGCCTGCTCGGCCCGGCCGCGCTCGGCCCGGACCGCCGCCGAGACCGCCAGCACGAGAGCCATCGGTGGACAGCCGTTCAGGTCACAGCGCTCGACCTGCGCCACCGCCCGCTCGACCAGCACCGCCGCTCTCTCGGGGTCGCCCTCGTCCCGCGCGACGAGCGCCAGCTGAGCCAGGCAGAGCGCCTGGAACATCGGCGCCGACACGGCGGCGCGGTGGGCGCCCAGCTGCAGATGCTCCGAGGCACCGTCACGGTCACCCGAGAGGTGCAGCGCGACCCCTTCGAGGAACAGGCACAAGGGCTGCCAGGGGCTGTCCTGCGCGAGCAGACCGTGGGCGCGAGCGGCATCGGAGCGCATCCTGGTCACCCCCTGCTTCGCGAGCCCCGCCCGCATGAGCGCCACCCCCGCCCTGACGGCGTCGTCCGTCGTCGGGGGCGGCGTCGGCGAGCGACGTCCAGCGCTCCGCTTCGTACAGGTCGCCGGACGCGAGCCGCGCAGCCGGCGGCCGCCAGCGCGAGCATCGGAGTACCGGACAGCTCCGCGTCGGTGAAGCGACTCAGCCGTCCGCGGACCACCTCGTCGTTCTTCGATCCCCCATGACTGACACGCTGCCCCACAGGAGGCGCCCGGCTCGCTGGGCGTCGTGTGCCTCGATGGCGTGGTCGATGGCGCCGACGGGGTCTGCGTGCGCCTCGCACCAATCGCTGGCGCGCAGGTGAAGCTCGGCTTCGCGGTCGGGCTCACGGCGGCGCAGCTCCGAGCGCAGCACGTGAGCGAACTGGCCGTGGTAGCGATACGACGTGTCGCTGCGGTCGATCGGCGCGAGCATCACGTTGGAGCGGGCGAGGCGCGCGAGCATGTCCCCGGAGCCATCCGACTCGAGGACGGCGTCGCACAGGGATGCCGACAGGCGGCCGAGCACCGAGGTTCTCGTCAGGAACGCGAGCTCCTCCGCGGAAAGCTCGGCGAGGAACTCCTCCCTCACGTACTCGGACACGAAGCGATCGTCGTCCCATTCCCGTTCGAGCAGGGACAACGCCGCCAGGTAGAGCCCGGCGGGCCAGCCTTCGGTCCGGCGCACCAGCGTGAGCGTCTGCTCCGGCGTCAGGTCGAGACCGGCCAGGCCCAACAGCGAGGATGCCTCTGACCTGGTCATCGCCAGCTGCTCGGCACCGAGCTCGACCGAGCCGCCCTGCGCGCGCAGGCGTCCCACCGGAAGGGCGGATTCGCTGCGGCTCGCGAGCGCGAGCTGGGAGCCCGGGGGCAGCAGCTCCCCGAGTGCGATGACCGACCGCCGCGAGGCGGCCGCCTCGAGGACGTGAACGTCGTCGAGGACGAGCACGAACGGCACCTCTCGGCGACTCAGGGCCCGGGCGAGCCGCTGAAGGGCGACCTCGGCGGCGTCGGGCCGCTTGGAGGACAGCGCCTCGAAGACCTCCCAGCCGACCGGCTCGACGGCGTCGATCGCGAGCGCGATGGCGGAGAGCAGAGTCGTCGGATCGTTGTCCGCCGCGTCCAGCGTGACCCACGCGAACGGACGGTTGTCGCGCACCGCCCACTGCGAGAGCAGCGCGGACTTCCCGTAGCCGGCCGGACCGACGATGAGGGCCACCGGGACGTTGCGCGCATCCAGGAGCGGCTGGACCAGCCGTTCGCGCGGCACCAGGCGAGGACGCGAGTGAGCAGGCCGGCCCTTCAGCTGCAGCAGGCCGGCCTCGATGCCGGGATGGGAGCGCTCGGCGGGTTCGGGTACGGCGAGTGGAGCGGCTTCGCGCGGAGCGGTACCGGGTGCCATCACGGCCTGGGCCACGATGCGGACGCTCGCACGGTGCGTGACGAGGGGCAACGGCGCGCGCCTGCGTGTGGCGGTGGGGTATGCCTCCGTGGAGGGAGAGGCTGTCACCCCCGCGATCCGCAGGGGCGCATCCTTGCCTCCGCACCCCGCCGAGCCTGAAGATCGATGGGGTCATGCGAAATCTGGTGAGCTAGCGAGTGGCATCGCTCACTCAATCCGAAGTCGCCGTTCTCGTCGTCGACGATCAGCCGGTCTTCCTCGACGTCGCCCAGGAGGTGGTGGCGGTCGACGTCGGGCTTTCGCTGGGCCGCGGGAATCACCCGCGGCGAGGAGGCCGTCGCCGCGGTCGCCGAGCACAAGCCCGCGCTGGTGCTGATCGACGTCCGGATGCCGGGGATCGACGGACTCGAGACGGCCGATCTGATCTCGGAGGAGTACCCCGACGTCGTGGTCGTGCTGATCTCGGTGGAGGAGGGCGCGGCGATCGCGGACGCGGTGGAGAAGTCGGGAGCGGCGGTGCTGGTCCGAAAGCAGGAGTTCGGGCCGGCGATGCTCCGGCGCCTCTGGCGGACCTACAGCTCGCAGGACGACTAGGCAGCTACCGAACGGAGGCACACATGGAAGCGCACGAAGAGGAACTGGGGCCGATCGACATCGTGGTGATCGGCTATCCCGCGGACGCACCGATGACCGGTGAGGCCGTGCCGCTGCTCATGGAGCTGGTCGAGAACGGCATCATCCGCGTGCTCGACGTGCTGATCGTGGTGGCGAATGAGGATGGAACGTTCTCCGGGCTCGAGGCCACCGACCTCGACGAGGAGAAGGTGGGCGACCTGAAGTTCTTCGAGGGGGCCTCTTCGGGCCTCCTCGGCGAGGACGACGTCGCCGCCGCCGCCGAGGCGATCGAGCCCGGCAGCGCGGCGGTGATGATCATCTACGAGAACCGCTGGGCCGCGCCGTTCGCCGCCGCGGTGCGCCGCAACGGCGGCGTGCTCATCGACAACCAGCGCATTCCGGTCCAGGACCTGATCCGCGCTCTCGACGCTGCCGAAGCGGCAGCCTGACCGAAAGGACCACCATGCCCGGATTGCTTCGCGGAATGGCACGCACCGCCGTCATAGCCGGAACCGCCACCGCCGTCTCGAATCGCGTGAGCCGCCGCCAGGCCAACCGCTGGGCCGCGCAGGAGCGCCGACTTACGCAGCCGCCGCCGCAGGCGCCGCCGCAGCAGGCCTACGCACCGCCTCCACCCGCGGAGGGGCGGGTCGAACAGCTCAAGGACCTGGCTGATCTGAAGCAGCAGGGCGTCCTCACCGAGCAGGAGTTCGAGGCGGAGAAGGCCCGCATCCTCGGAAGCTGAACGAGGAGGCTTCGCTCACCCGGGCATGAGGATCCGCACGTCGATCTGAGGGGCGAGCCGCGCCACGGCGCGGGCGAACGCCCGCGGTGGGTCGAGCGGATCCTGTGCCCCGCTGGGAGCCGATGGCGACGAGCGTTCCCCAGTGGATCGGAACGGCTACGCGCGGGCGGATCACGGCGGCCGCCTGCGCCGCGCGCTCGGGGTCGAGGTGACCGGGCGGGACCCGCGGCCCCCAGCCCCAGACCGGCAGCGCCGCGACGTCGACACGGCCGGCGAGCGCCTCCATCCCGGGATGGAGATCCGTGTCCCCGGCGAAGTAGATGCGCGTCGGCCCGTCCACCAGGAAGCCGAGCGCAGCCGCGGGCGGACCGACGGGATACCGGCGCCCGTCGTGCAGAGCCGGCACCGCCTCGATCGAGACGCCGCCCAGCGTGACGCGGTCGCCGGCCTCGACCTCGACCACCTCCCGCACGCCGCTGCGGCGTAGGAGCGCTCCGCATCCGCGCGGCGCCAGCACCGGGCAGTCGAGCGCGACCCGCCGCAGCGACCGGGGATCCAGGTGGTCGTGGTGGGCGTGCGACACCAGCACGGCGTCGAGCGGTAGGAGCCCCTCGACCCGGGGGACTCCAACCTGTCGCCGGATGTGACCGATGCCCGGGCCGAGCACGGGGTCGGTGAGCAGTCTCGCCCCGCCGACCTCGAGGAGCAGGGTGGAGTGCCCCACGTAGGTGAGCGCCGCGGTCACTCGCTGTGGGACACCACGGCATCACGCTCGACCAGCCGCGCGGCCCGCTCCTCGCGCCTGAGGGCGTCCAGGAACGCGACGTGCAGGTGATGGCGCTCGTCCGGAGCCCCGGCGCACCAGGCCTTGTAGGTGCGCGTCACGCGCCTCGACGCGTCCCTCCATTCCTGCAGGTGTTCCGCGCGGAGGTCCACCGAGTCGCCAACCCGTAGCACGAGCGCCAGCCTACGGTCGGCTGCAGGCCGGTTCGTCATCCCGATCGGGTGAACTTCGGAAAGTTCACCCCGTTCGGGCGAGGCGTGACGACCCGCCGCCCGGGATCGTTGGCGCCATGACCGAGGAGGAGCCCGGGGAGATCGACCCGCGGGAGCTGTCGGGCGTGTTCTCGACACCCGGCTGGCTTCGAGACGTGGGCCTGACGGCGTGGCTGCTGGTCGGCGTCACGCTGCTCCTGGTGGGGTCCGTGTGGCTCCTGTCGCTGACGCACACGATCGTCCTCCCCGTGATCACAGCCACGGTCGTCGCCGCGGTGGCGGATCCGCTGATCGCGTGGCTGGCGCGCCGCGGCTTGCCGCGCGGCCTCGGCGCGGTGGCGCTGCTGGTGTCGATCGTGGCTCTGCTGGTGGGGATCGTGGTCGTGATCGTCGGTGGGATCACGAGCCAGAGCGGCGACCTCGGCTCGTACCTCGCGGACGCACAGGACACCATGGAGGGCTGGCTGAAGGACCTCGGGGTGGATCCGGCCAAGGCGAAGGCCGCGACCGACGACGCCGGCTCGACGGCCAGCAGCAGCGTCAGCACCCTGCTCGAGGGGGTGGCGGGTGGGATCAAGGGGCTCTCCTCGCTGGTCTTCTTCCTCGCCCTCACCGCATTGAGCCTCGTGTTCCTGCTCAAGGACGGGCCCCTGATCCGCGACTGGGTCGAGCGCCGCCTCGCCCTGCCCCGGTCGGTGGCCCACACGCTCACCGAGCGGATTCTCCAGTCGCTGCGGGGCTACTTCTTCGGGGTGACCATCGTGGCGATCTTCAACGCGGTCGTGGTGGGCATCGGTGCGTTCGTGCTGGATGTTCCGCTAGCCGGGACGATCGCCGCGATCACCTTCTTCGGCGCCTACGTCCCCTACCTTGGCGCCTGGAGCGCCGGCGCCTTCTCGGTGCTCATCGCGCTCGGAGGGGCCGGCGAGAGCGCAGCCCTCGGCATGCTCGTGATCCAGCTGCTGGCCAACGGCATTCTCCAGCAGCTCGTACAGCCGATCGCCTACGGGGCGGCGCTCGGGATTCACCCGCTCGCCGTGCTCGTGGTCACGATCGCGGGCGGCGCTCTGTTCGGGGGGGTCGGGCTGATCCTCGCGGCTCCGCTCACGGCTGCCGCCACCAAGGTCGCGACGGACTTCGCACGGGCCCGAGAACGGCCGGACCCGGTCAGCCCGCCGCCGGGCCCGGGCAAGCCCGCGGCACAGCCCGGCTGAGCCCCAGGGGTGTACCGGTGTCGGCGGGGCGGCGCGCACCACCAAAAACAGGCAGGTGCACGCCTTTGCGCGGCGAACTGCGTTGAGCGAGGCTAGCCCTGTCCACCGGACCCGACACGAGGAGACCCGATGAGTGAAAGAGGCACCGGACGCGCGTTCTTCGCCTCCATCATGCTGATGGTGGCGGGCACGGTCAACATCATCTACGGGATCGCCGCGATCGGCGATTCGAAGTTCTTCGTAGGCGAGACGAAGTACGTGTTCTCCAACCTCAACACCTGGGGTTGGATCACGCTCCTACTCGGGATCGTCGCGATCATCGCCGGCTTCTCCGTCCTGCGCGGCGGGCTCTTCGGGCGAACGATCGGGATCATCGTCGCGAGCATCTCCGCTGTCGGTGCGCTGCTGCAGGTGGGCGGCGCGTATCCGTTCTGGTCGCTGGGGGTCTTCGCCATCTGTATCGCGGTCATCCACGGTCTCGCGGTCTACGATCCGGTGGATGAGCCCGGTCCCGCCGGGAGAACCGCCTAGAGAGTTGGGTCAGCGGGGGCCTGGCACCGGGCCAGGCCCCTAGTGCCTGAGCGGGAGCGTGAGCGGCTGGGCGACCGGCTCGAGCACGCGATCGAGGAGCGCGCGGACGTCGAACGCGCGATCGGGGCCGAGCCGCCTCCCCGGAGGAGCGTCACGCGGACCGCCCTGTGGCTGGCCGTCACGGCCGTCTCCCTCTACCTCGTCGCGCCCAGCGTGCTCGAGGTCCTCGGCTCGTGGGAGGACGTCGAACAGCTCGCCCCGGGTTGGCTGGTGGTGATGGTCCTGACCCAGGCGGCCGCCCTCGCGTGCCTGTGGGCCCTGCAGCGTCTCGCGATCCACGTCGACGGATGGAAGCCGATCGTCACATCGCAGCTCGCCGGCAACGCGCTCTCCAAGGTCGCGCCGGGGGGCGGCGCTGTCGGGGCTGCGCTGCAGTACCGGATGCTGGTGGCCTCCGGCGTTCGCGGCCCCTCCGCGGTCTCCGGGCTGACCGCCGCCAACCTGCTCGCCTTCGCCGTCGTGCTCGCCATGCCCGTGCTGGCGGTTCCGGCGCTGTTTCGGGGGTCGGTCGATCACGACCTGCTGCTGTTCAGCGTGCTCGGCGTAGGGCTGTTCGTGGTGCTGGTCGCGCTCGGCATGGTGTTCCTGGTCGCCGACCGGCCGCTGGGCTCGGTCGGCCGGGCGATCCAGCGGGTTCGCAACCGCCTGCGGCCGAGGACCGAGCCGCTCCGCCATCTGCCGGACCGCCTGATGCGCGAGCGCGCTCGCATCCTCGCGACCATCGGCCCGCGCTGGAAGTCCGCGCTGCTCGCGACCGTGGGCCGCTGGGCGTTCGACTACCTCACGCTGCTCGCGGCGCTCGCCGCCGTCGGCGTGCAGGCGCGGCCGGGACTCGTGCTGCTCGCGTTCTGCGCCGCGCAGCTGCTCTCACAGATCCCCGTCACGCCGGGTGGGCTGGGCTTCGTCGAGGCCGGGCTCACCGCGATGCTCGTCCTCGCGGGCGTCGGGACGGCGTCCGCGGTGCTCGCGACCTTCGCCTACAGGCTGGTCTCGTACTGGCTGCCGCTGCCCGTCGGCACGGCCGCCTGGGTCGTGCACCGCCGGCGCTACGCCACCGCCTAGGTCACGGCCGGCACGGCGTCGCCGAGGCCGCTCAGCTGGGCGACCCGCTCGCGGTGCTCGCGTGCGGAGCCGAACAGCGCGCCGTCGACCTTCGCGCGCTTGAGGAAGAAGTGCAGGTCGTGCTCCCAGGTGAAGCCGATGCCGCCGTGCAGCTGCAGCGCCGAGGACGTCACGTTCCAGCCCGCGTCCGAGGCCAGGGCCTTCGCCATCGCCGATGCCAGCGAAAGGGTCTCGGGCTCGGCCTCCGCGGCCCACGCCGCCCACAGGGTGGTGGAGCGCGCGCTCTCGGTGTCGCGCAGCATGTCGGCGCAGCGGTGCGACACGGCCTGGTAGGCCCCGATCGGGCGCTCGAACTGCTTGCGGTCGCGCGCGTAGTCGACCGACATCTCGAGCACCCGCTGGCAGACCCCCACCAGCTCCGCGGCGATTGCCACCGCGATGCGGTCCCCCGCCGCGCACACGTCGCCCAGCGGCTCGCCCGCCCCGTCGGGGCTGACCCGGGCGTAGCGCCGCGTCGCGTCGATCGTCTCCAGCGGCTCGATCTGGCAGGCCGAGGCCTCGTGGACCGTGCCCTCGCCGGCGTCGAAGAGCACGATCACCTCGGCGGAGTCGGCGTCGGGCACCAGCGCCGCCGCGCCGTCGCGCAGGCGCCCGACCGTGCCGCGCGCCTCGCCCGACGCGATGCCGGGCAGCCAGCGCTCGCGCAGCTCGTCGCTCCCCGCGTGGGTGAGGGCGAGGCCCGCGGCGGCGTTCGAGAGGAAGGGGGAGGGAGCGAGGGCGTAGCCCAGCTCCTCGCAGAGGATCGCCAGCTCCACGGTCCCGAGCCCCTGGCCGCCGTGCTCCTCGTCGATGAAGATGCCCGGCCAGCCCAGCTCGGAGAGCTCGGACCAGTTCCCGTCGTCGTAGGTCCCGGCCTCCGCCAGCTCGCGCACGGCGTCGGGCTTGAAGCGCTGCGGCCAGCAGGTCCTTCGCCGTGCGCTTGATCGCCTGCTGATCGTCGGTGAAGTCGAAGTTCATCGTCAGCTTTCGGGTAGCCCGAGGACGCGCTCGGCGATGATGTTCTTGAGGATCTCGGTGGTGCCGCCCTCGATCGAGTTCGCGCGGGCGCGCAGGAAGCGGTAGGTCCAGTCGGAGTCCTTGGCCACGCCGTCCTCGCCCTGGATCGAGACGGCCAGCTCGGTGAGGCCCTGGTTGACCGCCGACCACTGGAGCTTGGGCAGCGATCCCTCGGGCCCCGGGATGCCGGTCTTCATGATCGGGTGAGACCGCGCCAGGCGTTCAGCCTCAGCGCCTCGACCTCGATCAGGAGGGAGGCGATCCGCTGGCGCACGATCGGGTCGTCGGCCACGCCGCGCTCGTTGGCGAGGTCGATGAGCTGACCGAGCGCAATGCGCACCGAGGCCGCGGCGGCGGCGCCGAGCCCGGCGCGCTCGTGCATGAGCGTGGTGATCGCGACCGTCCAGCCGTTCCCCACCCCGCCGACCACGTTCTCGTCGGGGATGAAGGCCTCCTCGAGGAAGAGCTCGTTGAACTCGGCCTCGCCGGTGATCTGGTGCAGCGGACGCGTCTGGACCGCGTCCTGGTCCATGTCGAGCAGGAAGTAGGTGAGGCCCTTGTGCTTGGGCGCGTCCTGATCGGTCCGGGCCACGAGCATGCACCACTTGGAGACGTGGGCGAGGGTGGTCCACACCTTCTGGCCGGTGACCGCCCAGCCCCCGTCGCTCTTCACGGCGCGGGTCTTCAGCGAGGCGAGGTCGGAGCCCGACTCGGGCTCCGAGAAGCCCTGGCACCAGATCTCCTCGGCCGAGAGGATCGGCTCGAGATAGCGCTGCTTCTGCTCGTCGGTGCCGTGTGCGATCACCACCGGGCCGCCCATCACCAGCCCGAGCACGTTGGCGGTGGAGGGCGCCTTGGCCCGGGCCATCTCCTCGCCGAAGATCGCCTGCTCGATCAGCGTGGCGCCCTTGCCGCCGTACTCCTCGGGCCAGGAGAGGCCGGCGTAGCCCGCCTCGTGGAGGCGCTTCTGCCACTCGACTCGGAAGGCGAAGCCGGCGTCGTCGGCCGAGGGCTCCTCGCCCGGGTGATTCTCCGCCAGCCAGTCGCGCAGCTCGTCGCGGAAGGCCTGCTCGTTGGGCGAGAGCGTCAGGTCCACGGGGCGCGAGACTCTACCGGTCGAGCCTCCGCCTAGCGCGGCACGGCGTCGCGGTCGAGGCCGCGCAGGAGCCGCCGGGCCACCTCGCGCTCCGCCGTCCGCCCCGCCGCCGGCCCCAGCCCCGAGGTGAAGACGGCCACCGACACCCGCCGGTCGCCCCGCCTGAGAAGGCTCACCTGGTTCTCGATGCCGGGAACCCAGCCGCTCTTGAAGTAGAGGGCCCAGCCGGGTGGGCGCACGCGCGCGACGCCCCACCGCTGCGAGGGCACGACGGAGCCGAGCAGGCGCATCGCCGTCCTGCGGTGGCGACGGACCACGTAGCGGTCGATCCGGAAGAACAGCTTGGCCTGGTCGGCCGCGGTGATCTGCGTCGTGCCCCACACCGGCGACGTCGCGAAGTCCCGCATTCCGACGCGCCGGGCGAGGCGCCGCAGCGCCGCGTTGCCCACGAAGTTCCGCACCGCGCTGGCCCTGGCGTTGTCCGAGCGGCGGATCATCGGGCCGATGAGCCCGAGGTCCGAACGGGTGAGCGGCCTCCGGCGGATCCTCCGGTGGTTGAGATAGGCCACCATCAGCATCGCCTTGACGACGCTGGCCGAGCGCGTCGTGCGGCGCGCGCGAAAGCCGTAGAGGCTCCCCTTCGTGCGCACGGCGAACGAGACCGAGCCGCCCTGCTTGAGGGCGTAGCTGCGGGCGGCGCGCACATCCGGGCGCCACGGCTTGGCGTGCGCGATCGAGGCCAGGGACAAGCCGGCGACGAGCGCGAGGGTGAACGCCGCAGCGAAGCGCCGCATGGCGTATCTGTAGCGCACGCGTCGGCTCTCCAGACCGCAGCCGGGCCTAGGATGGTCCGGATGCCAGACACGCGCGACACGCGGCCCACCGGCCTGACCGGCAGTGCGCTGAAGGGCCCGTTCCCGGTCGGCGAGTACGCGGCGGCGCTGCGTGGGCGGCTGCGCGGCTTCCAGCGCGTGCAGGTCTTCGGCGAGGTCTCGAACCTCGGGGTTCGCGCGAAGGCCGTCTACTTCGAGCTGCGCGACATCAACGGGGCCCTGCCCTGCTCGATGTGGCGCAGCGACTACGACCGCACGCGCATCGATCTGCAGAACGGCATGCAGGTGGTGCTCGCCGGCGGCTGCGACTACTACCCGGGCAGCTCGACCTCCTCTCCCTCCTTCACCTTCCGCGCGACGGGCCTGCGCGTGGCGGGAGAGGGCGAGCTGCTGGCCCAGATCGAGCGGCTCCGGAGGAAGCTCGGCGCGGAGGGCCTGTTCGAGCCCCAGAAGGCGCTGCCGCGCCCCGCGCTCCCGAGGTCGCTCGGGGTCGTGACCGGGGAGAGCGGCAAGGCGCGCGACGACGTGCTGGCCGGGCTGAGGCGCCGCGGCTGGGAGGGCCGGCTGGTCTGGGCCTTCGCGCCGGTCCAGGACCGCCGGGCGGCGCCGCTCATCTCGCGCGCCCTGCAGGACCTGGTGTCGGCCGGGGGCGTGGAGGCGATCGTCGTCGCCCGGGGCGGCGGCTCGGTGATGGACCTCATGGCCTTCTCCGACGAGACGCTCTGCCGCACGGTCGCGCTCCTCGGTGTGCCGGTGATCGCCTCGGTGGGGCACCACACCGACCGCACCCTGCTCGACGACGTGGCCGCCGCCTCGTGCTCCACCCCCACCCACGCCGCCGAGACCGCGGTGAGGATCCACTGCGGCGACGCCCGCGTGGCCATGGCCGGCCACGCCCGGCGCCTTCGCACCTGCGGGCGCAGGTCGGTCGTGGAACGCGCCCGGCGCCTCGAGGACCTGACGCGCGCCCCGGCCGAGCACGTCGCGCGGCAGCGCGCCCGGCTGCATCAGAAGCTCCGCGAGCTGCGCGCGGCGGGCCGTCGCGGGGTCGAGGTCCGCCGGGGAGCCGCCCGCTCCGAGCTGGCCGCCCTCGCGCGCCGGTCCGCGGCGGCGGGCTCGAGCACCGCCGAGCCACCGGCGCGCTCCCCTCGCGGATGGCGGACCTCGATCGCGGCGCCGCCACGGCGCTGGCCCGGCGCCGCCGGGACCTCGAGCGGCTGCGCCTGGCGCTCGCCGCACACGACCCCGAGCGCACCCTCGAGCGCGGCTACGCGCTGGTCGAGGACGTCGGCCGGCGAGGTGCTGACCAGCGCCCGGGCCGCGCGGGACGCGGGGCGCGTGTCGCTGCGCTTCCACGACGACCGGGTGGCCGCGCGCGTCGACGAGGGGAACCCGTGAGCGTCGAGCGCAGCTACGAATCGGCCTCGGCGCGGATCGAGGAGATCATCAAGCGGCTGGACTCCGGCGAGGCGGGCCTGCGCGAGACGCTGGACCTGGTGCGCGAGGGCCGGGAGCTGGTCGAGCTGTGCGCGACAGAGCTCGAGGCCGTGGGACGCGGGCTCGAGGAGCTTCGCCTCGACGAGCTGGTGGCGCGACTCGAGGCGGGCGGTCGCGCCGAGCGACGCTCCGGGCGCCTAGCCCGCGGCCTCCTGCGCCGCCTTCAGCTCCTTCTCCACCACCCCGCGCTTGAAGCTCGAGATGCTGAGGCGCTTCTCCAGGTAGGGGATGGCCTCGTCGGGGCTGCCCGACCGGTTCAGCGCGCGTGCCCAGGTTGTACAGCGCGTACGCGTAGTTCTGCTCGGTGCTGTCCTCGGGGAACGAGGCCACCGCCTGCCGGGCGATCGGCACCGCCTCCGAGTAGCGCCCCTGCTGGATCAGCGCGAAGGCCTGCTGGTCCAGGCGAGCGCCCTCGGCGGGATCGGTTCCGGCCGTCGTGTCGTCGGCGGGCTCCGGCTCGGGCTCCGCCGGGGCCGTCTCCTCGGGCGCGGGAGCGGGCGCCGGCGCGGGCTCTGCCTCGGTCTGCGCCGGCTCTCTCTGCTGGGTCGTCTGCGCCTGGTCGGTATCGCTCGAGGCTGCGCGGTCGGTGTTCGGGGAGTCCCCGCCCGAGAGGAGGACGACGACCACCACGGCCACGAGCACCAGCGCGGCGAGGGCGGCGAAGGGCAGCCAGGCCGGCGCGCCTCGGCGGTGCCGCGAAACGGGGCGATCGGCCGGGGAGGGCGATCGCGGCGGCGGTGGCGGCGGCGGGCTCGGACGGCGGGGCGGGGGCGACTCGTCGCGGGTGACCGGGAGCGCCAGGGTGGCCGTCGGGTCCTGCGGCGCGTTGGCCGGGTCGAGAGCGCGCTCGAGCTCCGCGGCCAGCTCCCCGGCGGACGCCGGGCGGTCCTCCGGCAGCGGAGCCAGGCAGCGCTCGATCACCTCGGCCGCGACCGGCGGGGCCGCGGGCCAGGCCGAGCGGATGTCCGGGGGCGGGCCCTTCACCGCCTCGGTGGCGACCTCCATCGCGTTGGTGCCGCTGCGCGCGCGCTGTCCCGAGAGCGCCTCGTAGGCCACCGCCGCCGAGGGCGTAGATGTCGGCGGCGGGCCCGGCCTCTCCGCCGCTCGAGCTGCTCGGGCGCCATGTACGCGGCGGTGCCCACCACGAAGCCGCTGCGCGTGATCCTGGTGCGTCTCGGCCGCGGTGGCGATGCCGAGATCGGCCAGCTTGGCCACGCCGTCGCCGCGCAGCAGGATGTTGCCCGGCTTGACGTCGCGGTGCACCACCCCGCCCTCGTGCGCGTGGTCGAGGGCCGCGCCGATGTCCTTGACCATCGACACCACCGCCGGCGGATCGAGCGGCCCGCGGGCCAGCGCCTCCTTGAGCGTCTCGCCCTCCACGTACTCCATGACGATGAGCACGTCCTCGGCCTCGCAGTCGACGTCGTAGATCGCGACCACGTTGGGGTGGTTCAGCGAGGCGCCGAGGCGGGCCTCGCGGTCGAAGCGGCGCGCGGTCTCGGCCGGGCTGTCGGCGTGCAGGCGCTTGATCGCCACCTGGCGGCCGAGCCGCTCGTCGTGCGGCCAGCACGACACGGGCCATCCCGCCCGTGCCGATGGTGCCGAGCCGCCGGTAGCGGCCGGCGAGCAGCTCTTCGGAGTCAGTCGCATCACCCGAAGTACCTACCCGTGGATCGCGGCGCTTAGACCCTCTCTGATCAGCGTGCCCGTGCCGAGGCCGCCGCCGCAGCACATCGTGACCAGGCCCACCTGCTTGTCCGAGCGCTCGAGCTCGTGCAGGAGGGTGGTGAGCAGCCGGGCGCCCGTGGAGCCGAGCGGGTGCCCGAGGGCCATCGCTCCGCCGTTCACGTTCACGCGGTCCATGTCGGGATCGAGCTCGCGCTGCCACGCGGCCACGACCGGGGCGAACGCCTCGTTGATCTCCACGAGGTCGATGTCGTCCATCGTCATCCCGTTGCGCTCGAGGATCTTGCGCGTGGCGGGGATCGGGCCGGTGAGCATGATCACCGGGTCCACGCCCACCGTGGTCTGGTCCACGATGCGCGCGCGCGGCTTGAGGCCCATGGCCTCGGCCTTGCCGCGCTCCATGAGCAGCACCGCCGCGGCGCCGTCGGAGATCTGCGAGGAGTTGCCCGCCGTGATCTTGCCGTCCTCCTTGAAGGCCGGCTTGAGGGCGGCGAGCTTCTCGATGTCGGTGCCGGGGCGGATGCCCTGGTCGGTCACGTAGGTGTCGCCGTTGACCGCGAAGGGCACGATCTCGCGCTCGAAGCGCCCCTCCTCGGTGGCCTGGTGGGCCAGCGCGTGCGAGCGCACGGCCAGCTCGTCCAGCTCCGAGCGGGGGATCTCCCAC
The DNA here is from genome assembly GCA_963731645.1 of uncultured Thermoleophilaceae bacterium. Taxonomy (GTDB): domain Bacteria; phylum Actinomycetota; class Thermoleophilia; order Solirubrobacterales; family Thermoleophilaceae; genus JAAYBF01. Next base: position 301,187 of record CAVSWF010000011.1, read on the forward strand.
TGGTCGGCGATCATCTCGGCCGAGAGGCCCTGCGGCACGAGGTTGTACTTCTCGAGCAGCTGGGGCGAGAAGGCCGCGCCGTGCTCGGCCTGGGTCTTCATGCCGTCCGCGAACGAGATGTGGCCCATGTGCTCGACGCCGGAGCCGATGGCGCAGTCGAGCACGCCGGAGCCGATCTGGGCGGCGGCGAAGTTCACGGCCTGCTGGCCGGACCCGCACTGGCGGTCGAGCGTGGTGGCGGGCGTCTCGATCGGCAGACCGGCCTCGAGCCAGGCGTTGCGCCCGATGTTGAAGCCCTGCTCGCCGAACTGCTGCACGCAGCCGTTGATCACGTCCTCCACCTCGGAGGCCTCGACCCCGGAGCGGTCGATCAGCTCGCCGAACGTCCTTCGAGAGGAGGTTGCTCGGGTGGATGTCCTTGTAGTAGCCCTTCTCGGCGTGGCCGCGACCCACTGGGGTGCGCACCGCATCGACGATCACTACCTCACGTCCGTCTCGCATGGGTCTCCGTTCTCCCGAAAGCTCGCTTGAGGTCGCGCGGCACTGGCCTGCACGCCGGTCCCGGATAGGGTACTTCATTGACTGGTGAGTCAACCAACCCAGGACATCCGCCTCGGAATAGCGGGAAGCGGCACCGTTGCGCTCGGTCTGGCTCGCCTGGCCGGCGAGCGCGTCGACACCGTGGTGTGGGCCCGCCGGGAGGAGTCCGCCGATCGCGCGCGCGAGACGCTGGAGGGCCGCGTGACGGTGGTCGACGACCTCGACGCCCTCGCGGACCGCACCGTGGTGGTCGAGGCGATCGCCGAGGACATGGAGCAGAAGAGCGACCTGCTCGGCGGCCTCGGCGTCCTGCTGCCCGACGAATCGCTGGTGGCGACCACCACCTCCGCGCTGTCGGTCGAGCAGCTGGGGCAGGCCTCAGGCCGGCCGGAGCGCTTCGGGGCGGTCCACGTCTTTCACCCGGTCGACGCGGATGAAGCTGGTGGAGCTGGCCTTCCCGACCGCGGCCAGCGACGACACCCGCGCGCAGATCACCGCCCTGTGCGAGGCCCTGGGCAAGACGGTGATCGACGTGCCCGACATCCCCGGGTTCGTGGTCAACCGCCTGCTCTTTCCCTTCGCCTTCGAGGCGGTGCGCCTGATGGAGACGACCGGCCTGGCGCCCGACGCGATCGACACCTGCTTCAAGCTCGGGGCCGGCCACCCGATCGGGCCCCTGGCGCTGCTGGACCTGGTCGGCCTGGACGTGTCCGCGGCGATCGGGGAGTCGATCGGCGTCGAGGAGCCCGCGCGGCTGCGCGAGCTGATCGAGGCCGGCCGGCTGGGCCGCAAGTCCGGCGCGGGCTTCTTCGACTACCCCTTTCGCGCCGTCCTAGCGCAGCTCGGCTAGCCCGGCGGGTGGGCCACCATGCCCGAGGCCAGGTCCCAGACCACGTCGGCCTCGCCGATCCCCTGCGCCTCGGCGAGCCGGGCGACGCTCGTCCCACGGCAGCTCGGCGTCGGGCAGGTCGTCCCAGCGCGCGAGTGCGAGTGAGTCGAGAACGCCGGTCAGCGCGGCGTCCGGCTCCTCCTGCGCCGCGATCAGGCCCGGACCGCTTCGCGCTGCGAGTCACTGAGCTTGACGCACCACATCGGCAAGACCTCCTGAAGCCAGACGGCACTTGCCCGATCAAGGTAGGGCCGGGGGCGGACGGACCTGCGCTCAGGCGCCCTCGGAGGACTCGCGCGGCTCCGACTCGGCGGGCGGCGGGGCGGCCGGGTCCTCCGCGTGCCCGTGATCGCGGATCCGCACGGCCTCGATGCGGTTCTCGCGCACCGACTCGACCCGCAGCGAGTAGCCGTTGGAGCGGACCATGTCGCCGCGCTTGGGCAGCCGGCCGAGCTCGCCGAACACGAAGCCGCCGACCGAGTTGTAGGCGTCGGAGTCGACGGGGAGATCGATCTCGTAGTCGTCGAGGTCGGTGATGGGCACGTGGCCGCGCACCCACCAGTCCCCGTTGGCCAGCCGCCGGACGCCCGCCACGGCGGGGTCGGTCTCGTCGGCGATCTCGCCGACGACCTCCTCGACGATGTCCTCGATCGACACGATGCCGGCCGTGCGCCCGTACTCGTCGACCACCACGGCGACCGACGCCCGCTCGCGCTGGAGGTCGGCGAGGAGGTCGTCGAGCGGCTTGGTCTCGGGCACGATCAGAGCGTCCTTCACGCTGGCCTCGATCGAGGCGTCGGGCCCCTCGCTCATCAGCCGCCGGGCCAGCGAGTTGTTGTGCACGATGCCGCGGATGCGGTCGGTGTTGCCGTCCTCGGTGACCACCAGGCGGGTGTGCCCCGAGTCGACGCACCGGCGCAGCGCCTCCTCGGCGGTCTCCGACGACGTCCACGGTCACCACGGCCGGTATCGGCGTCATCACCTGGCGCGCCTGCTGCTCGTGCAGGTGAAAGACGCCCGTCGAGCATGCCCGCCTCGCCGGGGTCGAGCTTGCCGCCGCTCTGGCTGCGGGCGATGATCATCTTCAGGTCGTCCGAGGACGAGACCTCCTCGAACTCGGCCTTCGGGTTCGACGCCGATCGTGCGCAGGATCGCGTTGGACACCGTGTTCAGCGCCCAGATCAGCGGCTTGAAGGTGACGCGGAAGGCCTCGAGCAGCCGGGCGGCGCGGCGCGCCGTGCCCTCGGCGTGGGTGATCGCGTAGATCTTCGGCACCTGCTCGCCGATCGTGATGTGCAGGGCGGTGGTGATGAAGTAGGCGATGCCGAGCGAGATGCCGAGCGTGACGCCGTGGGGCAGGGCGTCGCCGAGGGCGCTCTCGAGCAGGCTGGCGATGGCCGGCTCGCCCATGAAGCCGATGCCCAGCGAGGCCATCGTGATGCCGAGCTGGCAGGCGGAGAGGTACTCGTCGATGCGCTCGAGCTGGTAGCCCGGCGAGCGCCGCGCCGCGCAGCGCCCTCGTCCTCCAGCTGCTGGAGCTTGCCGTCGCGCGCGCGCACGAGCGCGAACTCGGCGGCCACGAAGAAGCCGTTGGCGCCGACGAGCACGCAGCGACGCCGACCAGGAGCAGGAGCTCGGTCATCGAGCGCCTCCTGGCGCCGGCAGCTGGCCCACGAGGGGCCTACTTCGAGGAGGTTCGTCGTCGCTCACTGAGTGACGCCGCGAGGCTAGCAGAGGCAGGGGTCCCTCAGAGGGCATCGATGCGCTCGGCGAGGTCGAAGTCGGCGGCGGTCAGGCCGCCCTCGGAGTGGGTGCGTGATCGTGACCTCGACGGTGTCCCAGGAGATCGCGAGGTCGGGGTGGTGGTCCATGTCCTCGGCCACCGGCGCGATGCGGTTCACGAAGTCGACCGAGCCCATGAAGTCGCTCGCTCTTGAAGCTCTTGGCGATCGCGTCGCCCTCGCGCGACCACCCGTCGAGCGCGCTCCAGCCGCTCGTCGATCTCGTCGTCTCCAGACGTGCCATCGTTCTCCTCCGTGCGGATCGCCTCGCTCGTTCCCTCGTCGACCGAGATGCTCTTCGCGCTCGGCCTGGGCGACAGCGTCGTCGCGGTCACCCACGAGTGCGATTATCCGCCAGAGGCGTCGACGAGTTGCCGCATCTCACGCGCAGCGTGATCCCCGAGGGCCTCGCGGCGGCGCGAGATCGACGCCGCCGTGCGCGAGCGCACCGAGGCCGGCCGGGCGCTCTACGAGCTCGACGAGGAGCTGCTCGCCGAGCTCGAGCCCGACCTGATCGTGACCCAGGCCGTGTGCGAGGTGTGCGCCGTCTCCTACGACGACGTGGTCGCCGCCGCCGGGCGGCTGGCCCATCCGCCCGGAGGTGCTCTCGCTCGATCCCTCGACCCTCGGCGAGGTGCTCGCCGACATCCCCCGCCTGGCCGCGGCGGCGGGCGCGCCGGACGCCGGGCGCGGCGCTCGTCCGAGGAGCGCCGGCCGGCGCATCGACGCGGTGGCGCGAGGCGGTCGACGGCGCCGAGCGCCCGCGGGTGGCGGCGCTCGAGTGGCTCGACCCGGTGTTCATCGGCGGGCACTGGGTGCCCGCAGATGATCGAGCTGGCGGGCGGCGAGGACGTGCTCGGCCTGCCGGGGGAGAAGTCGCGCACGGCGGACTGGGCGGAGGTCGAGGCGGCCGCGCCCGAGGTGGTCGTGTCGATGCCCTGCGGCTACGCCACCGCGCGGGCCGCCGAGGAGACCGCTCGCCGCGGCGGACCGCGCTCGGGCGGCTCGGGGCGCGGGTGGTCGCCGTCGACGCCTCCTCGTACTTCTCGCGGCCCGGTCCGCGGCTGGTCGACGGCATCGAGCTGCTCGGCCACCTGCTGCATCCCGATCGGGTGCCCGAGCCGCCACCGGGGCGGGCGCAGTGGCTTGACGCGGCCCGTCTCGCCCCGGTTTCATAGCCTCGTGGGCGCGAAGCGAGCCGAGCGGCAGATCGTCGTCGAGGGCACGCCGCAGGAGTGCTTCGACGCGCTGCTGGACTTCGAGAGCTACCCCGACTGGCAGAACGCCGTGAAGGACTGCGAGGTGCAGTCGCGCGACGCGCACGGGCCGCGGCCAGCGGGTGCACTTCGAGATCGACGCCAAGGTCAAGCGCATCTCCTACACGCTCGACTACTCCTACGAGGAGCCGCACCTGCTCATCGTGGGACTTCGTGGAGGGCGACGTGCAGCGACGTCGACGGCGAGTTCGTGCTCGAGGACCAGGGCGACGGCACCACCCTGGCCACCTACGGCCTGCGGATCGACGCGGGCGTGTGGATGCCGGGCAAGATCGCCTCGGTGCTCACCGACCAGGTGATGCAGCGATCGGTGGAGGACCTCAAGGCGCGGGTCGAGAGCCGCCGGCCTGAGCGCGCCTTGCCGCCCGCACCGTCCTGATCCTCCACTCCTCCGCGGAGCGCTACGGCGCCGACCGCGCAGCTGCTGGCGATCGCGCGCGGGCTCGACCCGGCGCGCTGGCGCGCGGTCTGCGTGCTGCCCGAGCGCGGGGAGCCTCGGCCCCGAGCTCGAGGAGCGCGGGCGCCGAGGTGGTGATCCACCCGCTGGCCGTGCTGCGCCGCGCGCTGTTCACGCCGAGGGGCCTCGGGCGCTGGCCCGCGGCGTGGCGCGCGACCGCGACGTGCTGGGCGACCTCGCGCGCGGCGCGGCGCGGCCCTCGTGCACTCCAACACCTCGGTCGTGCTCTCCGGGCGGCGCCGTGGCGCGGCGGGCCGGCGCGGCCCACCTCGTCCACGTGCGCGAGATCTACGCCGGCGCGGCCGGGCCGGTGGGCTCGGCGCTGTGGCCGCTCATGCGCCGGCGGCTGCGGGCCGCGGACGCGCCTCGCCTGCATCTCCCGCGCGGTGGCGCGGCAGTTCGCGGCTCGGCGCGGACGCGCGACGCTGCTCTACGACGGGCTTCCCGCGCGCCCGGAGACGGTCGAGCGCGGCGCCGCCCGCGAGGCGCTCGGGCTCGCCGCCGACCGGTTCGTGGTCGCGCTGCTCGGCCGGGTGAGCGACTGGAAGGGCCAGGACGTGCTCGTGCGCGCGATGGCGCAGCCCCCGCTCGTGGGCAACGGCGCCGTCGCGCTGCTCGCGGGCGACGCGGTCCCGGGCGAGGACCGCGACGAGCGCCGGCTCGAGCACCTGATCGGGGCGCTCGGGCTGTCGGCCCGGGTCGTGCGGCTCGGCTTCCGTGGACGACATCGACACCGTGCTCGGCGCGGCGGACGTGGTGGTCGTCCCCTCGAAGCGGCCCGAGCCGCTCGGCCTGGTGGCGCATGGAGGCCGCGGCCGCCGGCCTGCCGGTGGTGGCGTCGGCCCACGGCGGAGTGACGGAGGTCGTGCGCCACGGCGCACCGGGCGTGCTGGTCGCGCCCGGCGATCACCGACGCGCTCGCGGACGCGCTGCGCACGCTCGCGGACGACCCCGCCCGGGCGCGGCGAGATGGGCGAGGCCGGCACGCGCGACGTGGCCGAGCGCTTCTCGATCGAGCGGATGCTCCGCGAGCTGCAGGAGCTCTACGACCGGCTGGCCGGCCAGCTAGAACGCCGTCGGGGAGCTCGAGACGACGATCGAGCCGACCACGGCGACCACGCCGATGGCGCCCGCGAGCAGGCGTGGGAACCACGGCGGGCACGCGGACGCCGGTCGCGGCAGGTCGAACAGGATGAACGCCGCGAGCGCCCCTCCGACCAGGCCGCCGATGTGGCCGCCGATCGAGATGTCCGGGATCGTGAACGTGATCAGCAGGTTCAGGCCGATCCACAGCCCGAGGCCGCTCTCCATCGGGTTGACGCCGCGGTTGCGCATCACCACGACCGCCGCGCCCATCAGCCCGAAGACCGCGCCCGAGGCTCCCACCGTGGCGCCGTGGGCTCGAGCAGCAGCGCCCCGAACGAGCCCGCGAGCAGCGAGACGAAGTAGATGACCCCGAAGCGCAGGCGGCCGACGGCCGGCTCGAGCAGTCGCGCCCAGCACGTACAGGGCGAACATGTTGAACAGCAGGTGGAGGAATCCCGCGTGCAGGAAGCCGGCGGTGACGATCCGCCAGTAGTCGCCGCTGTCGACCCCGAAGCGCGAGACCGCGCCGTCGATCGAGCAGGGCGGAGCCTCCGAAGCCCGCCGCCTCCCGTGGCGCTGGCTCCGCCGAGCAAGGCGCCCAGCCCCACCGCCACGTTGATCGCCGATCAGGATGTAGGTGAGCATCGGCTCGGTGACCGAGCCCATCGTCTTGACCTTCGTCCGCTGGCGCGCGCACTCGGGGCAGCGCATGCCGACCGACGTCGTGGTCATGCAGTCCGGGCAGATCGGACGCCCGCAGTTCGAGCAGGAGACCCCGGTCTCGCGACCGGGGTGGCGGTAACAGGTCTCCATCTCCAGCCTCACATTAGTGAGAGGCCGGCCCGCGCCGGGACCGCCGGGCGCGCTACAGATCGACGGTGAGGATCGGGCTTCTCGCTGGGCGCCTTGGCGCCGCCCGCCTGCTCGCGCGTGACCATCACCGCGTCGGCGTCCTCGAGGTTCTCGGTCACGGCCGCCGCCCCGTCGCCGTCCTCGCCGACGCTGAACAACGACTGCGGGATCGTCTCGCCCCCGCGCTGCACCCACACCTGGTAGACCGAGCCCTCCTCGAGCGGTTGCAGGCCGTGGACGCGCAGAACCGCGCCGTTCTCCGGGTCGGCGGGGAGCGTCAGGCTCCCGCTGCTGAGCGGCACGCGGGTCTCGTCGGCGCTGGCGACGATCGTGCGTCGACCCTCGTCGTCGGCCCCCAGCGCGTAGAGGCCCGCACCAAGCGGCGACCCCCGCCAGGAGCACGAGGGAGACCCCGACCAGGGCGGCGCGCGGGCTGAGCTGCCCTACGGCCGCCCCCGCCCGCCGCGAGGCGCTCGGCGATCCACGCCAGCGGGCTGGCCCGGCGCGGCCCCAGGCCCTGGCGCTCGCGGGCCTCGGCCTCCACGACCCCCATCAGCGACGCCTTCAGGCTCGGGGGAGGAGCAACGGGCAGCACCGAGCGGGGCAGGGCGTGCACGGCCGGCCGCAGGCGCTCGACCTCGTCGGCGCAGACGGGGCACTCCTGGAGGTGGTCCTCGAAGCGCCGCCGCTCGGCGTCGTCGAGCGCGTCGAGCAGGTAGGCCCCGACGTCCTCCTGCAGCAGTTCGTGACGCTCGACGCTCATCCGACCTTCTCCGCGAGCGCGTGGCGCAGCTTCTCGAGCCCGAGCCGCATCCGGCCCTTCACGGTGCCGATCGGCATCTCGAGCATCTCGGCGATCTGGCTGTGGCTGAAGCCGCCGAAGTAGGCCAGCTCGATCACGCGCGTCTGCTCGTCGGGCAGCTCGCCGAGAGCATCGCGCACCTGGCGCGCGTCCTCGCGGCGGGCCGCCTCCACGTCGGTCTGCTCGCGCTCGGGCGCCTCGTGGCGCTCCTCGATGCCCTCGGCCGAGCTGCGGCGGCGCGTCGTGCACGAGGTTGCGCCGCAGGGCGTCGATCGCCCGGTGGTGCACGATGCCCAGGACCCAGGTCCGCACGCTTCCCCGGTCGGGCTGGTAGCGCGCCTGGCTGCGCCAGATCGAGAGGAACGCCTCCTGCGAGACGTCCTCGGCCGTGACGCGGTCGCCGACCATCCGGTAGGCGAGTGAGAACGCGGCCCCGCCGTGGCGGTCGTAGAGCATCTCGAAGGCGCGCGGGTGACCCTCCTGGACCAGGCGCATGACCTCCTCGTCGGCGAGGCTCTGAATATCGTCGCTGCTGTTCAAGGTGTCACTAGGCCTTCGCAGCGGCGCGCCGGTTCGGATCAGCTCGCGCGCGGCCGAGTGGGCGCTCAGCGCCCGATGCGCTTCTGCAGGTCGTCCGCGACCTCGCGCAGGCCGCGCTGCAGAGCACGCACGCCGGTCACGTCGCGCTTCTTGTGCTGCTGGCGCGCGCGCACGAGCACGAGCGCTCCCGCGGCGGTCGTGCCCACGACCACCGCGGCGGCGGGACGGCGCCCAGTTGCGCGGGTCGCGCATCGCCGAGAGCTCCCAGTCGGCCAGCTCCTCCGCGGCCAGGTCGGTGAGCTCCGAGAGGCCTCGCTCCAGGCGGTCGCTCAGTCCCTCGGAGGGCTCCACCGGCACGAGCGCGGAGCGCAGCAGGGCTTCGATGTCGACTACGTCGGCCATGTCACTCCTCGCTCAGTCCCTGCTCCAGCTGCTTGATGGCGCGGTGTATCAACACCTTCGTGGCCCCCTCGGTGCGCCCCAGCGCCCGGGCGATCTCGCGGTTGTCCATGTCGAGGGCGAAGCGCATGATCAGCGCCTCCCGCCTGTCTCCGGGCAGGTTCGACACTCCCTCGAGCACGTCCTTCAGCTCCTGCCGGCCCTCGACCAGCTCCTCCGTGCCGTGCGGCGCCGAGATCACCGCGGCGTCCTCGAGCTGCGTCTGGGGCCGGCGAGAGCGGTCGCGGTAGTAGTTGGCGGCGAGGTTGTGGGCGATGCGGATGAGCCACGGGCGAAGGGGCCGCCCGTCGGACTCGCGCTGCGCGCGCTCGAAGTGCCGGTAGGCCTGCAGGAAGGTCTGCTCGGTGAGGTCCTCGGCGTCGTGGTGGTTGCCGATCCGGTAGTAGGCGTAGCTGTAGACGTCGCGCAGGTGGGCGCGGTAGAGCTCGGTGAAGTCGCCGTCCAGCCGTCTCTTGTCCGCGGTGTCGGGAAGCACGCATGTCGCACCCTACGCCGCTTGGCGCTCGTGCTCGGCTTCGGCGTCGCGCCCGGACGGCGCCGTGGGTCCGCCCAGCCACGCCCACTGCAACTCCACGCACGGCCATATGCGCGCGGTCACCTCGTGGGCGAGATGGGGCGAGGGGCTCTCGAGGTGCGGGTAGGTCAGCGGACGCCCGCAGCGGATGTCCACCCGGACGGGCCGGATCACGAAGCCGCGGCGGACGCGCTCGGAGCCCTTCACCGCGATCGGGACCACCGGCGCGCCGCTGGCCAGGGCCAGGCGCCCGACCCCGCGCTTGGGCGGGTGCAGCGGCCCGCTGCGGTGGCGCGTGCCCTCGGGGAAGATCACCACGGCCGCGCCCCGCTCGAGCAGCATCAGGGCGGTCTTCACCGACTCGGCGTCGGACTCCCCGCGTCGCACGGGAAAGGCGCCGAGCGAGTTGAGGAACCAGGCCGTGAGGCGCTTCTCGAACAGCTCGCTCTTGGCCAGGAAGTAGATCGGGCGCCGGACGCAGCAGCCGATAAGGAACGGATCGAGGAAGGAGCGGTGGTTGGAGGCGAGGATCACCGGGCCCTCGGGGATGTGGTGGCGCCCGCCGCGCCGCAGGCGCAGGTAGACACAGAAGAAGGGCTGGAGCACGGCCCTCACGGGCCAGTACACGAAGGGGTTCACCCCCCGCTCGCGGATGCGCTCGTGGTAGGCGTCGAGGCGGTCGGAGTGCGCGCTGGACATGCCTTGCATTACCCATCCCGCCGCGCACCGTTACGCTGCTCGGCCATGGACGTCAGACGAAGCGTGAACGGGGCCCTGGCCGGCGGCGCGGCGGCCGCCGTGTGGGCCGCCCAGCAGCCGGCGGACAAGCGCGCCTTCGGCTCGGGGTACGACGACGTCGAGCTCCTGGGAAAGCTCGTGCATCGCGGGCAGTGGTGGCCGGCCGCGGGCCTCGCTCTGCACGTGACCAACGGCGCCATCTTCGGGGCCGTCTACGCCCAGGCCCGGCCGTTCCTGCCCGGGCCCATGGTCGGCCGCGCGGTCACCGCCTCGCTGACCGAGCACGTGAGCCTGTGGCCCCTCGGCTCGCTCGTGGACCGCTATCACCCCGCCCGCAGGGAGCTGACCCGTCTGGGGGGCAACCGGCGGGCCTTCGCCCAGGCCGCCTGGCGCCACCTCGCTGTTCGGGCTCGTGCTCGGCGAGCTGGAGCGGCGCCTGAACGTGGAGGGCGTCGACGAGCCGCCCGACGTGCCGGCCTCGTCGAACGGCCACGGGAACATCGAGCTCGCCGTGGGCGCGACCCCGGCCGCCTGACCTAAGCCTGGACCTAAGCCGAGGGTCGGATTCGAACCGACGGCCTGCGCTTTACAAGAGCGCTGCTCTGACCAACTGAGCTACCCCGGCAGTTGCTTCAAGGCCCAGCGTAGCCCCGAACGGGCCGCGGCGGCCGAAGCCGCCGCGGTGTTCCGGAAGTGTGCTTCACGCGCGCGTCAGTGGCGCGCGCCGGATCCTCCGAAGCGGGTGCCCACTCCCAGGCCACCGCTGGGTATGCCCACCAGGAGCACGAGGATCGCTCCGACGATCGCCACGATGGTGGATACGTAGGACAACAGCCAGAACACCAGCAGCGCTACGAGGACGGTTACGAGAATTCCTATGGGGTTCATTCCACTCCTCCTTCTCGGGTGACACTGGGGTTACCCCCGGGTTAGCCCCCGCAAACCCGCTGGGGACACCTACGCGGGCACCGCGCGCGAGTCGAGGTGGGCGCCCACCTTGCGCTTCACGCGCTGCAGTGCGTTGTCCACGGTCTTGGTGTCGCACCCCAGGCGCTCGGCCACCACCTCGTACGAGCGCCCGTCGAGGTAGAGCGACAGGACCGAGCTCTCGAGCTCCGACAGGACGCTCGACAGGCATCCCACGAGGCTGTGCAGCTCCTCGGTGGAGATCACCTGGTTGACCGGGTCGTGCGCCGTCGGGCCCGGCAGGAGCTCGTCCAGCGTGGGATCGCCGTCCCCGCTCGACGCCGAGGGCGTCTGAGAGAACGAGACGTATTCGTTCAGCGGCGTGTGCTTGTTGCGCGTCGAGGTCTTCACCGCGGTGATGATCTGGCGCGTGATGCAGAGCTCCGCGAAGTTGCGGAAGCTCGACTCGCGGTCGGTGCGGAAGTCCCGCACCGCCTTGTAGAGACCGACCAGCCCCTCCTGGATCAGGTCGTCGGAGTCGCCGCCGATGAGGAAGTACGAGCTGGCCTTCAGGCGCACGAATCCGTGGTAGCGCTTGACGATCCGGTCGTATGCGTCGGGCCGGCCCTGCTTGGCCAGCGCGATGAGGTAGTTGTCTTCAAGCTCGACTTGAGCCTGAGCTCTGCTCGGTACCGGGTGCGAGATCGATGCAGCCACCATTGCTCCTTCCAGGCCTCCCTCAGAGAGCCCTTGAAGCTCATGGCGCGCTACCTCCCCTGGCGCCGCGCTCATGCCGGTGATCGAGCCTTAAGCTCGAGTCCAGCCTTATGTGGCGCGGAGTATGTTGACGTTATGTGCCCCTGTCAACCCCTTTTCCCCGGAAATGCAAGATTCCGTACAAGATGACCGCGGCGGCGCTAGAGACGTTGAGGGAATCGAGGCGCCCCCGCTGGGGGATCTCGATCAGCTGATCGCAGGCCCCGGCCACGCGGGGACGCAGGCCGCGGCCCTCCGAGCCCAGGACGATCACCACCCGCCCCGAGTAGTCCGGCCGGTCGTAGGGCACGCTCTCGGATCCGGCCGCGGCCCCGTAGACCCACGTGCCGGAGTCCTTGGCCTCGCGCAGCCAGTCGGCCAGGTTGCGCACGCGGGCGACGGCGAGATGCTCGACGGCGCCGGCGGAGGCCTTGCACACGGCGGGCGTGACCTCGGCCGAGCGCCGCTGAGCGATCACGACGCCGGCCGCGCCCGATCCCTCGGCCACGCGGCACACGGCGCCCAGGTTGTGGGGGTCCTGGACCTCGTCCAGGCACACCACGACCGCGTCGTCGCCCGCCAGCAACCCCTCCGCCGCGGCGTAGGGATAGGCGTCGGCCTCGGCGCAGATCCCCTGGTGCTCGCGGGACCCGCTCAGGCTCTCGAGCTCGGGCGGCGCCACGCGCTCCACCGCACGACCGGAGAGCCAGGGCTCGCGGGCCGCGGCCTCCGTGGCCCAGACCCGCCTCACCTCCCGCCTGCCCCGCAGCGCCTCCCTGACCGGGTTGCGCCCGTAGAGGATCACGCCGGACGGCGCACCAGCTGCGCCCCCTCGGGGGTGTCGCGCACCTCCCAGCCCCGGTCCGAGAGCTCGCCGCGGAGGCGGTCGGCGCTGTCGAAGTCCCGTCTGGCCCGGGCCGCCTCGCGCTCCTCGAACATGCGCCGCACATCGTCGTCCGGCCCCTCCCGCCCCTCCTCCATGAGGCCCTCGAGCCCGAGCGCATGGAGCATCTCGCCGATGGCGCCGCGGCCGACCACGGCGCCGGCCTCCAGCCGGCGGTTGGCCTCGCCGACCCACTCGAACAGCACGGCCCGCGCCGCGGGCGTGTTGAAGTCGTCGGCCAGAGCGGCGAAGAAGCGCTCGGTGTAGGCGTCGAGGCCCTCCGGCGCTGGCCCCTCGGGGTCGAGGCGCCGGCACAGCTCGCGGATGCGGGCCACCGAGCGCCCGGCCTCCTCCAGCGCGTCCGCAGAGAAGGCGATCGGCTGGCGGTAGTGCCCGCCGGCCAGGTAGGTCACCAGGGCGTCGCGGCCGTGGCGGTCGAGCGCCTCGTGCAGCAGGAAGATGTTGCCCACCGACTTGGCCATCTTCTCCGTGCCCGTGCGGACCATCCCGTTGTGCATCCAGATGCGGGCCAGCGGGCGCTCGCGCGCCGCCTCGGTCTGGGCGATCTCGTTCTCGTGGTGGGGGAACACGAGATCGGACCCGCCGCCGTGGATCTCGAAGTCGGTGCCGAGTATCTCCTCCGCCATCGCGGAGCACTCGATGTGCCACCCCGGCCTGCCCTCCCCCCAGGGCGCGGGCCACGCGGTGTCCTCGGTCTCCTTGCGCGCCTTCCACAGCGCGAAGTCGCGCCGGCTCTCCTTGAGGTCGCCGGCGTCGTCCTCTCCCTGCTCCATCTCGTCGGCCGGGCGGTTGGACAGGCGCCCGTAGGCGGGGAAGCTCGACACGCGGAAGTACACGTCGCCGCCGGCCTCGTAGGCGTGCCCGCCCTCGATCAGGGACGCGATGAGGTCGACGATCGGGCCGATGGTCTCCGCCGCGCGCGGCTCGTGGTCGGGCCGGCCGAGGCCCAGGCGGTCGGTGTCCTCCACGTAGCGGGCGGTCATCTCGGCGGCCAGCTCGGAGCTCGGCACCCCCGCCTCGCGGGCGGCGTCGTAGATCTTGTCGTTCACGTCGGTCACGTTCTCGACCAGCGTCACCTCCAGCCCCTCGCGCTCGAGGAAGCGCTTGAGCAGCGCGAAGATCACGAACGGCCGCGCGTTGCCCACGTGCACCCGGGCGTAGACGGTGGGACCGCAGGCGTAGATGCCCACACGTCCGGGCTCGCGCGGCTCGAGCGTCTTGGTCGACGCCGCTGAGCGTGTCGTGCAGGCGGATCTCGCGCACTGGAGGGCCTACACCGCGAGGGACGGGCGGCGATCGGCCCAGGGGCGCTCGGCCTCGATCTGCGCCGCCAGGCCGTAGAGCGTGGCCTCGCTGTCGGGAGGACCGGCGAGCTGCACCGACAGCGGCAGGCCGTCCTCGGTGAATCCCGCGGGCACGGCGCACGCGGGCTGGCCGATCTGGTTCCAGGTCAGGGTGTAGGGGTAGGCGGCGGCCATCTCCAGCAGGGTGCGCAGAGCGCCCAGGCCCTCCCACTGCCCGGCCCTGACGGGCGGCCGGGCGATGGTGGGCAGCAGCACCACGTCGTGGCCCTCGAACACCCGGTTGATCCGCTCGGCGTTGCGCGCCTCCAGGCGCCGCGCGCGGTCGAGGATGGAGTCCGACAGCGGCGCCCCGAGCCGGGCGAAGCCCCGCGTGCGCCGCTGCAGGCGCTGGGGCCGCGGCATGCTGCGCGGCGTCGTCGCGGAAGCTGCGCAGGTACCGCACGACCCCCTCGTTGCCGGTCATCCCGTAGGGGATCTCCGTCTTCTCGACGGTGTGGCCCAGGGAGCCCAGCAGCGAGGCGGTGTCGTCCACCGCCGCCCGGACGCGGCGGTCGAGCAGCGACCGGGAACGGCGGGCGCGTGGAGACGGCGATGCGCAGGCCGCGCGGGGCGGCGCGGCCTCGGAGAACGAGGAGCCGGCGGCCACGTCCATGAGCAGCGTGCTGTCCCCGACGCTGCGGGTCACGAAGCCGTAGACGTCCAGGCCGTGCCAGACGTCGGTCTTCGGGGCTCAGGGGTATCCGCCCCCGCTGGGGCTTCATGCCCACCAGGCCACAGGAGGCGGCGGGGATCCTGATCGAGCCCGCGCCGTCGGACGCGGTGGCCGCCCCCACGAGGCCGGCGGCCACCGCGGCCGCGCTGCCGCCGCTCGAGCCCCCCGCGCTGCGCTCGGGATTCCAGGGGTTGCGGGTCTGGCCCCAGGTGGGCGACTCGGTGTCGCCGATGATCTCCAGCTCGGGCACGTTCGTCTTGCCGATGACCACCGCGCCCGCCCCGCGCAGGCGGGCGACGATCTCGGAGTCCCGCGGCTCGGGGTCCCCGTAGGCGTCGGTGCCGCGGGCCGTCACCTCGCCGGCCACGTGCTGGTCGTCCTTCACGGCCACGGGGACGCCCAGCAGCACGCGGTCCTCGCCCGCCGCGCGCCGGCTGTCGGCCTGCTCGGCGTCGGCCAGCGCGCGCTCGGCCATCACCTTGCGAAACGCGTTGATCTCGGGGTCGATCCGGTCGATCCGCTCCAGGTAGAGCTCCACGAGCTCCCGGGATGAGACCTCTCCCGCCCGTATCAGCTCGGCCTGGCGGCGGGCGCCCGCGAATGCGAGGTCGACGGGGTCCATCAGGACCCGGGCTCGGAAGGGCGCGCTCGGCGGGCTGCACGAGCACCCAGCCCTCCCCCGTGTAGCCCACGGTCTCGCCCTGGAGCTCGGTGTCGAGGCCGGACGACCACGCGACCGCGGCGTCGGGGTCGACGAAGGTGGGCGCCTCGCCCGTGTTCAGGAGCACGGGCGAAGCGTCCGACAGCAGCGCCACCCATCCGTTGCCCGCGAGCGTCATGTTGACCCAGCCCCCGGCGAGCCGGCCCCCGAAGCCCCTGACCATGTTGATGTCCCACTCCATCTGCTGCTCGAAGGCCAGCACGTTGTTCCCGTCGCAGGTGATCGCGTCGCCCTCGAGCTTCACGAGGTGGATCTCCTGGCCGTTGCCCGTCAGGAACACCTCACCGGTGCCGGTCACGTCCATCAGGTCGACCCCCTCGCCGGAGAACGCCTTATGGGTCCCGAAGGACAGCTCGCCCTGAAAGGCGACGATGGAGCCGGTCTTGGCCTGGACCGTCGAGCCGCTCACGGTGGCCTTCAGCAGCTTCGGGTTCTGGAGCACGAAGGGCTCGTCGCCGGACTGCTGGACCTCCTGGTACTGACCAAGGCTGCTCTGCACGCTCTCCTCCGCGATGGGTCGACGGCGGGCAGACTAGACGCCGCGGTCCACCGTCGCGGTGGCGAGCGCGGCGATGCCCTCCCCCCGGCCCACGAAGCCCATCCCCTCGTTGGTCGTGAACTTCACGTTCACCTCCAGCGGAGCGAGGCCGACGGCGTCGGCGAGGCGGGCCCGCATGGTGTCGCGGTGGCCACCGAGCTTCGGCGCCTCGCAGATCACGGTCGCGTCGATGTGGCGCACGGTCCACCGGTGCTCGGTGAGGAAGCGCCCGACCTCCGAGAGGAGCTCGATCGAGTCGGCGTCGCGCCAGCGCTCGTCCGTGTCGGGGTAGTGCTGTCCGATGTCGCCCAGCCCGGCGGCCCCGAGCAGGGCGTCGATCACCGCGTGGGTCAGCACGTCCGCGTCGGAGTGCCCCGTGAGGCCTCGCTCCGCTCCGGGCACCTTCACCCCGCCCAGCACGAGCGGACGGCCCTCGGCCAGGCGGTGCGAGTCGTATCCGATTCCGGTCCGCGCGCTCAACCGAGGGGCTCCAGGCGGCGCTCGCGGTGGTCGAAGACGGCGAGCTCGCCGACGCCCGAGCTCGCCGAGCCACTCGGCGGCGTGGTCGTAGGCGTGGCCGAGGTGCTCGGGCCGGTGGGCGTCGCTCGAGAGCGCCACCGGGCGTCCGGCCTCGAGGCACATCTCGAGGAACCCCCGGGACGGGGTAGATCTCACCCACCGGCTTGCGCAGGCCCGCGGTGGAGACCTCGATCGCGACGTCGGCATCGGCGATCCCGTCCATCGCCAGCTCGTAGAAGCGGCGCAGGTCGCCGTCGGGCACGGTCTCGCCGCCGCCCCAGACCTTCACCAGGTCGGGGTGCGCGAGGATGTCGTAGAGCCCCGAGCGGGCGGCCTCGCCCAGGGTCTCGAAGTAGCGCCGCCACACCTTCTCCGGTTCGGTGGAGCGCCAGACGTCCCAGTCGCTGCCCTGCATGTCCACGGCCTCGTCGCGCAGGAAGTGGACCGAGCCGATCACGTAGTCCCAGTCGCGCCCCTCGAGGAGATTCGCGATCCGATCCTCGCGCCCCGGCAGGAAGTCGGCCTCGATGCCCAGCCGCAGGTCGGTCTCCTCGCGGACGAAGGCGCAGTACGCGTCGAGGTCGTCGTGGGCGTTCTGGCGCCACCAGGGGTGGGTCCACACGTCGAGGGCCTGCGAGAAGCGATGGACGTGCTCGCTCACGCCCAGCTCCGAGATTCCGCGCTCCGACGCCGCCGCCCGGTAGCGCTCGGCGTTGGCCGGCGTGAAGTACTCCTCGGCCGGCGTGCCCGGGTCGTCGGGGCGCAGGTGCACGTGGAGGTCGGTCAGCATCGCTCCGCCAGTATGGCCTCGGCCACCCGGAGGTCCTGGAGCGTCGTGACCTTCATGTTCTCGGGCGGGCGCCTCGACCACGCGCACCGAGCCGCCGGCGCGCTCGACCAGGGAGGCGTCGTCGGTGGCCGCGGCCAGGGCCTCCTCGCCGGCCGACAGCGCGCGGCGCAGGACGTCGGCGCGAAACACCTGGGGCGTCTGCACCGCCCAGAGGCGCTCGCGGTCCAGCGAGCGGACGACGCTGCCGTCGCCCGCGGCCTCCTTCACCGTGTCGGTCACGCGGGCGGCGGCGATGGCGCCGTCGTAGCCCTCGAGCGCGGCCACGCAGCGCGACACGAGGGCCTCGTCCACCAGCGGCCGGGCCGCGTCGTGCACCACGGCGATCTCGCATTCCGGCGCCGCCGCCAGGGCGTTGCGCACCGAGGCCGATCGCGACGCGCCCCCGGTGACGGAGTCCGGCACCCGCTCCTCACAGCCCTCCGGGACGGCCACCACGACCCGCTCGCACGTGCTCCGCAGGACCTCGAGGCTCCACTCGAGCATGGGACGGCCCGCCAGAACGACGAACGCCTTGGGCCCGGAGGCGCCAAGGCGTTCGCCGCTCCCGCCGGCCGCGATGATGCCGACGACAGGGACATGTGGCTCGGGGCTACGCGGGAGCCGCAGCCGCCGTGCGTCCCGAGTGCGCGTCCTCGATCAGCGAGTCGAGGTGACCCTCGGCCTCGTCCTCCTCCATCTCGAGCGCGTACATCAGCTCGGAGGCGAGGATCTTCTTGGCGCGGGTGTACATCTGCTTCTCGCCGGTGGAGAGGCCCTTCTCGGACTCGCGGATGGCGAGGTTGCGGACGACCTCGGCCAGCTCGTACACGTCGCCGGTCTTGATCTTCTCGCGGTTGTGCTTGAAGCGGCGGTTCCAGTTCTTGGGCATCTGGCTCACGTCGTCGCGAAGGACCGACGAGCACCTTGGTCACGGCCTCCTCGCCGATCACGCGGCGCAGCCCCGCGCGGCCCGCGTTCTCACACGGAACCATCACGGTCATGTCGTTGTGGAGGATCTTGATCGTCAGGTACTCGCGCTTCTCGCCGAGCACCTCCTTCTGCTCCTTCTTGAGGACCTTGCCCGCCCCGTGATGCGGATATACGACGTTGTCCCCGATCTCGTATTCGATGTGGGGCATCTCACGGGTGATCTCGAGGTCCTCGATCTCGTGCTCCATCGCCGTCTCGGAAATGGTGTCCCTCCTAGGTCGTAGCCGACGGGCGTCGCTGCCCGCGGATGCTGTTTTCAGGTTTGCAGATACCGGTCCACGAGGTTGATCTCCTGCAGGCGGCGAAGGCCCTCGCGGATGTCCTTCGCCCGCATGTCGCCGACCCCCTCGATCGACTCGATCTCGCCGTCGCGTGGCGGCCAGGATCTCGTCCAGGCCGCCGAACTCGCGGACGATGTCCTGCACCACCAGCTTCGGCAGGCGCGGGATGCGCCCGAGCATGCGGTGGCCGCGCGGCGAGACGGGATGGTCGAGGGTGTTGAGCTTGCGGTCGTGGCCGAGCAGCTCGGCCAGGCGGCCGAAGTCGAGAAGGTCCTGGTGCGGCAGCCGGGCGAGCGAGTCGAGCACGCTCGCGAAGTTCTCGTCGGAGGGCTCGTCGATGTAGTCGTGCACGAGCGCGGCCTTGTCGGTGGCCACGCCGACCATCGTCTCCTCGAGCTGCATCTCGATCAGCCGCCCCTCGGCGCCCAGCTCGACGATGTAGCGCTCGATCTCCACCGCCATGCGCGTGACCAGCTCCGAGCGCTGGACGACGGTGAGCACGTCGTGGAGGGTCACCGCCCTCGAACTCCAGGGCGGTGAGCCGGGTGGAGACCTGATCGAGGCGCCGGCGGTACTTGTCGAGCGTCGCGAGCGCCTGGTTGGCCTTGGCGAGCACGACCGGGATGTCCTCGAGGATGTACTTGGCGCCGTCGAGGTAGAGCGAGACCACGCTGCGGGCGGCGGAGACGGCGATCACGAGGGCGCCGGTCTGCTTGGAGACGCGCTCGGCCGTGCGGTGGCGGGTGCCGGTCTCCAGCGAGTGGATCGTGGGATCGGGCATCAGCTGCACGTTGGCCCAGCCGATCTTCGTCCCGTTGGACGAGAGGACGATCGCTCCGTCCATCTTCGCGAGCTGGAAGAGCAGCGCCGGCGTGTAGTCGATGTCGAGCTTGATCCCGCCCGAATAGAGGAACGAGAGCTCCTCGTGGTCGCCGATGCAGATCAGGGCGCCGGTGCGTGCCTGGACGATGGCGTCGACCCCCTCGCGCACCGCTGTGCCGGGCGCGATCATCTCGAGGGCCCGGACCAAACGGGGTTCCTGCCTAGCCTCCAACTCCGCTGCTACGTCGTCCCCCGTGTACGCCATCCGGGCGAATTGTACGGCAGAGCGGCGAAAAATCGCCCGCCGGCGCGGATCGGCTCCTCTCAAGGCGACGGGAGCACCTCGAGAGTCGATCCGCCCGCCGTGGGGCGTCTATGCGGCCGGGCGTCGCGGCGGTCGAAAGCCCTCAGTCTCCGGGCGCTTGTAGAAGAAGCCGATTCCCGCGCCTGCCCGTTGATCACACCGCCGCATCCGTAGAGCTTGTCCGGTGCTCGAGCATCGGCCCCTGGGGGTGCAGGTCGAAGCCGAGCGCCGTGTAGCGCCTGCCCTTCGCCCTCCTGGCGACGCGCCGGGCGGCGCGGCAGGTGGCTCCACGGCCGCTCGTGTTGATGAAGTTGGCATGTCCGCCGTTGAGCGTGGCGACCGAACGGCACTGGCCGCGCGGCCTCAGCCTCCGGCGAACCGGAGGCGCTCGACAGGCGCGTACGCGGCGACGCCGATGCAGACCACTGCCAGCACGCGGGTGGCGCGGGTGACGTTCACGGATCCCTCCCTGGTCGTTGGGTGGTCATACTCCTCGCCCGCGGGGCGGGGCGTCAAGGGGCCGATCACGCCGCGCGAGCGGGCGCCCGCGCGTCACCGAGGCCTGCGTGCAGCGCCGCGCGCAGGCTGGGCAGTCGGTCACCCGGGCACAGCACGCCGTCCAGCCCGAACTTCCGCGCCTCGGCCAGCCGCCGCTCGGGGTGGGCCGCGTGGCGCAGCTCGCCGGTGAGCCCGAGCTCTCCGAAGGCCGCCAGAGGCTTGGCGCCGCAGCCGAGCGCGACCCCCCGCACCGCCGAGGCCACGGCCAGGGCGACCGCGAGGTCGGCACCCGGCTCGTCGACCCGGACGCCGCCGGCGAGGGACACGAAGACGTCGGCCGATCCCACCGCGATCCCGGCGTGGCGGGCCAGCACGGCGAGCACCAGGGCCAGGCGGTTGCGGTCCACGCCGTTGGCCATCCGCCGCGGCGGCACCAGCTCGGTGGGCGCCACCAGGGCCTGGACCTCCACCAGGAGCGGCCGCGAGCCCTCCATGGCGCAGAGCACCACCGAGCCGGGGGCGCGGGTGGCCTCGGCCACGAAGCGCGCCGAGGCGTCCTCCACCTCCACCAGCCCCTCGTCGCGCATCTCGAACACCCCGGCCTCGTTGGTGGAGCCGAAGCGGTTCTTCAGCGCGCGCAGCGTGCGGTAGGTGCGCTCGCGCTCGCCCTCGAAGGACAGGACGCAGTCCACGAGGTGCTCGAGCACCCGCGGGCCGGCCAGCGCTCCCTCCTTGGTCACGTGGCCCACGAGCACGACGGCCACCCCGAGCTCGCTTGGCCACGCGCATCAGCCGGCCCGCCACCTCGCGGACCTGGCCCACCGAGCCGGGGGCGCCGGTGAGCGACGCGGCGTGCAGCACCTGCACGGAGTCGACCACGCAGACGTCGGGGCGCTCGGCCTCGACCGTGGCGATCACCGTGTCGAGGTCGGTCTCGGCCACGATCGGCACGGCCAGGGCGCCGGCGCCGAGGCGCTCCGCGCGCAGCCGGACCTGCGCCGCGGACTCCTCGCCCGACACGTAGAGGACCTTGCGGCCGGCCGCGGCCAGGTTGCCCAGGGCGCTGGTGGTGATGGTCGACTTGCCGATGCCCGGCGAGCCGCCCAGCAGCACCAGCGAGCCGGGCACGAGCCCGCCGCCGAGCACGCGGTCGAGCTCTCCGATGCCGGTCGACAGGCGCGCGACCTGCGGCGCCTGCACCTGGCCGAGGGCCACCGGGGTGAGCGCGCGCCACCGAGCCCCGGCCGGCGCCACGCCCGCGCGCCGGCCGCGGGCTCGCGGGCCTCCTCGACCAGCGTGTCCCACTCCTCGCAGCCCGGGCAGCGGCCGTGCCACTTGGCCGACTCGTGCCCGCAGGCGGAGCAGACGAAGATCGAGGACGAACGGGCCACGTTCGCAAGCTAAGGCTCGGGGTGGACGTTTCTCGCCCCCGCGGCCCGCGCAAGCCTTCGTGCAGGCCGTCCGGCCGCCCGCGCTTCGATGCGCGGCCGTGGACCTGCTCGAACAGCCGCTCGCGGGCAGCCGAGCTGCTGGCCGTGGACACCGAGACCAACGGCCGCGGCGGCGACGCCTGCGAGCTCACCGAGGTCGGCGCGGTGCTGGTGGGCGGCGGCGAGCTCCACGACAGCTGGGAGTCGCTGGTGCGGGTGGAGTACCCGCTGTCGCGCGGGATCGAGCGCTTCACCGGGATCACCCAGCGGATGGTGGACGCGGCGCCCGCCGCCGGCCGCGGTGCTGCCGCGAGCTGGCCGAGATGCTCGACGGGCCGGCGTGCTGGTGGCCCACAACGCCGCGCTTCGACGCCGCGTCCTGCGCCAGGCCTTCGAGCGCGCCGGGACTGGACTGGCCCGCGCCGCCGGTGCTCTGCACCGTGGCGCTGGCCCGGCGCTTCGCCCCGCTCGTGCGCCAGCGGGGGCTGGCGCTCCTGGCGGAGTCGCTGGGGATCGAGGTGGGCGTGACCCACCGCGCCCTGCCCGACGCGCTCACCTGCGCGCGGATCCTCTGCGCGCTGTTCGGCAGGCTCTGCGCCCACGCCGCCACGGTCGGGCGACGCCGTGGAGCTGCTGCGCCCGCGCTCGCCGCGCGGGCGCCGCGAGCGGGCGAGCGCCCGCGGGCCGCGCCGGCGCCCGCCCGAGGACCGCCCCGACCTCTCCCAGCTCCCCCACGACCCCGGCGTCTACGTGTTCCGCGACGTGCGCGGGCGCCCGCTCTACGTGGGCAAGTCGGTGTCGCTGCGCACCCGCGCCCGCTCGCACTTCTGCGCCCCGGCGGGATGGACCGAGCGGGCGGAGATCGTGGACTACAAGCCGACGAACTCGGAGCTGGGGGCGCTCGTGCTGGAGAACCGCCTGATCAAGGAGTGGCGCCCGCCCGGCAACCGCGCGCTCAAGCGCACCGACCGCTGGGTCTACGTGCGCTGCCGTCTCGACATCCCCTACCCGGTGCTGGAGGTCTCGCCGGAGCCCGCCGAGGGCCTCGCCGTGAGCGTCGGGCCGCTGCGCGGCCGGACGGCCGCGCGCGAGCTGGCCGACCACCTCACGTCGCTGTTCAAGCTGCGCCACTGCGGCCGCGCGATGCACCGCCGCGACCACCCGTCGATCTACGGCCAGATGGGCCGCTGCTGCTCACCCTGCCTCGGCGACCTCGACCCCAACGCCTACCGCCGGCCAGGTGGACACGGCGCTGGGCCTGTTCGACGGCCCCGACGCCGCCGGCGCGCTGCTCGGCCGACCTCGACGAGCGAGATCGCCGCCGCCTCGGCCGCGCAGCGCTACGAGCGGGCGGCGGCGCTGCTGCGGCGGTGCGAGCGCCTGCGAGTCGCTGCTGGACCGGCTGGGCGGCATGCTGCGCGCGGTGCACGCCGAGCCACGGCTCGTGCTCGCCCGCCACCCCGTCCCAGGAGCGCTACGACGCGCTGTGGATCGTGGGCGGCCGGGTGGTCGACTGGGGCGCCGCTGCCCGACCGAGCCGGGCGAGGTGGCACGGCGCACCGCGAAGGCGCTCGAGCGCCCGCCGCCGCGGGCGGTGGGACCCGAGGAGGTCGACGAGATCCGGATCGTCTCGGCCTGGCTGGCCGAGAACGAGCCGCCGACGCTGGCGCTCGCGCCCGCGCCCACGCCGGCGCGGCTCGGCGCGCTTCGTGCGACCGACGCGGTCGGCCGGCGAGCTCGGCGCCGACGTCCGGCCACCGCTCGCTCGGCCGCCTGAAGCCGGTCCTCGAGTGCGTGCCGTCGCAGAACGGCTTGGTGGTCGACCCCCCGCAGCGGCAGAGCGCGATCACCTCGCCCTGCTCGCCCAGGTCGTACTCGTTGCCGTCGGCGTCCACGAGCGTGATCGGCCCCGTGACCTGGTAGGGCCCGTTCTCGCGGACCTTGATCTCGACCTGCGCCATCGTGCGGGCGCCCGGCCGGGTCAGCCGGCCGAGTCGTCGCCCTCGGGCGCCGGCGGGGCGTCCGGCACGTCGGGCAGGACGTCGGGCGCGTCGGGCAGGTCGTGCCGTCGTCGGCCGGCTCGTCGATCGCGGCCTCGCGGCCGGCCTCGTCGTCGCCGCCCTCGGCGCCCACCCCCACCGTCTCGCGCTTGCGCGCGGGCTTGGGGATCGTGATCTTCACCTCGGGCTCGTCGCCCTCGTCGCGGCTTCTTCTCGACGTCGACCTCGACCGTCGAGCCCGGCCGGCATGTTCTGGGCGAGCACCTCGTCGGCCAGCGGATCCTCGATGTAGCGCTGGATCGCGCGGCGCAGCGGGCGGGCGCCCATCGCGGGGTCCCAGCCCTTCTCGACCAGCAGGTCGGCCGCGCTCGTCGGAGAGGTTCATCGAGAGCTCCTGCTCGGCCAGCGACTCGCGGATGCGCTTGAGCAGCAGCTCCACGATCTCCTTGATCTCGTCCTTGGCCAGCTTGTGGAAGACGATGACCTCGTCGATGCGGTTGAGGAACTCGGGCCGGAAGACCTTCTTGAGCTCGCCCATGATGCGCTTCTTCATGTCGTCGTAGGTCACGCCCGTCTCGGCGTCGCCGACCGTGAAGCCGATGCCGGTGTTCTTGGCGATCTCCGCCGCGCCGACGTTCGAGGTCATGATCACGATCGCGTTGCGGAAGTCCACCGTGCGGCCCTGGCTGTCGGTGAGCCGGCCGTCCTCGAGGATCTGGAGCAGGATGTTGAAGACGTCCGGGTGGGCCTTCTCGATCTCGTCGAGCAGCAGCACGCTGTAGGGCTTGCGCCGCACGGCCTCGGTGAGCTGGCCGCCCTCGTCGTAGCCGATGTAGCCGGGGGGCGAGCCGACCAGCCGCGACACGGAGTGCTTCTCCATGTACTCGGACATGTCGATGCGCACCATCGCCTCCTCGTCGCCGAAGAGGAACTCGGCGAGCGTGCGGCCCGAGCTCGGTCTTGCCGACGCCCGAGGGGCCGAGGAAGATGAACGAGCCGGTGGGGCGCTTGGGGTCCTTGAGGCCCGCGCGCGAGCGGCGGATGGCCTTCGAGACGGCCTCGATGGCGGCGTGCTGGCCGATGACGCGCTTGTGGAGCTCCTCCTCCATGCGCATGAGCTTCTGGGTCTCGGCCTCGGTGAGCTTGAACACCGGGATGCCGGTCCACATCGAGACGATGTCGGCGATCTCCTCCTCGCCGATCTCCGGGCGCTCGCCGGACTCGCCGGAGCGCCACTGCTCCTCGAGGTCGCGCTTCTTGTTGGTGAGCTGGCGCTCCTTGTCGCGCAGGTTCGCGGCCTTCTCGAACTCCTGCGCCTCGATCGCCGCCTCCTTGTCGCGCCGCGTGGTCTCGATCTCCTCCTCGAGGTCGCGGTACACGGGCGGGGCGGTCATCGACTTGATGCGCGCGCGCGAGGCGGCCTCGTCGATCAGGTCGATCGCCTTGTCGGGCAGGAAGCGGTCGGAGATGTAGCGGTCGGCCAGCTCGGCCGCGGCCTCCAGCGCCTCGTCGGTGATGCCGACGCGGTGGTGGGTCTCGTAGCGGTCGCGCAGGCCCTTGAGGATCTGCACGGTCTCCTCGGTGGAGGGCTGCTCGACGCGGATCTGCTGGAAGCGGCGCTCGAGCGCGGAGTCGCGCTCGAGGTACTTGCGGTACTCGTCGAGCGTGGTGGCGCCGATGGTCTGCAGCTCGCCGCGGGCGAGGGCGGGCTTGAGGATGCAGGCGGCGTCGATCGCGCCCTCGGCGGCGCCGGCGCCGACGAGGTTGTGCAGCTCGTCGATGAACAGGATGATGTCGCCGCGCTGGGTGATCTCCTTCATCACCTTCTTCAGGCGCTCCTCGAACTCGCCGCGGTACTTCGAGCCGGCCACCAGCGCGGCCAGGTCGAGCGTGTAGATCTGCTTGTTCTTGAGCGTCTCGGGCACCTCGCCGGTGGTGATCCGCTGGGCCAGGCCCTCGACCACGGCGGTCTTGCCCACGCCGGGCTCGCCGATCAGCACGGGGTTGTTCTTCTGGCGGCGGGAGAGGATCTGCATGATCCGCTCGACCTCGGTCTCGCGACCGACGACGGGATCGAGCTTGCCCTCGCTGGCGAGCTTGGTGAGGTTGCGGCCGAACTGGTCGAGCAGCTTCGAGCTCTTCTTGCCCTCGCCCTGCGCGCCGCCCTGGCCGCCGGAGCGCTGGCGCCCGCCGGGGCCGGAGAGCATGCGGATGACCTCGTTGCGGATCTTCTCGGAGTCGGCGTCGAAGTCGAGCAGGATGCGGGCGGCGACGCCCTCGTTCTCGCGCACCAGGCCGAGCAGGATGTGCTCGGTGCCGATGTAGTTGTGGCCGAGGCGAGAGCGCCTCGCGCAGCGCCAGCTCGAGCACCTTCTTCGCGCGCGGCGTGAAGGGGATCTGGCCGGAGGTGACCTCCTCGCCCGAGCCGACGATGCGGACCACCTGCGCGCGCACGCGCTCGACGGTGATGTCGAGCGACTCGAGGACGCGGGCGGCGAGGCCCTCCTCCTCGCGCAGCAGGCCGAGCAGGATGTGCTCGGTGCCGATGTAGTTGTGCTTCAGGATGCGGGCTTCCTCCTGGGCCAGGACGACCACCTGGCGGGCCCGCTCTGTGAAGCGCTCGAACACGGCTGATCCTTCTTTCGGGGTCTGGCG
This sequence comes from uncultured Thermoleophilaceae bacterium, assembly GCA_963731645.1. GTDB lineage: Bacteria > Actinomycetota > Thermoleophilia > Solirubrobacterales > Thermoleophilaceae > JAAYBF01. Next base: position 327,291 of record CAVSWF010000011.1, read on the forward strand.
GGACGGGTAGGTACCCGCTCCCTTATCCAGCTATTCGGCATCGAAGCCCCGCGGGATTAGGGTGACGGATCTCGAACACGGCCCATAGCTCAGTCTAACAACGCACCCCGGTCGGCTTTACCGGTCTTTTTCAGGCCGAAAGCCGCTCGTTGCGGCGGCCCGAGCGAGGTCGTCAGGTCGCATCGCCGGGAAGAGCACGACCTCGCGGATCGAGCTGCGCCCGGACAGCAGCATCACGAGCCGGTCGATCCCGACGCCGATCCCGCCGGTCGGCGGCATTCCCTGCTCGAGCGCGCGCACGTAGTCCTCGTCGTAGGGCTGGGTCTCGTCGTCGCCGGCGGCCGGTCTCGCGCGCTGCTCCTCGAAGCGGGCGCGCTGCTCGTCGGGGTCGTTGAGCTCGGTGAAGGCGTTGGCGAACTCCATGCCGCCGGCGAAGCACTCGAAGCGCTCCACGAGGCCCGGCTCGGAGCGGTGGTCCTTGGCGAACGGCGACAGCTCGACCGGGTAGTCGATGCACGAAGGTGGGCTGCTCCAGCTTCGGCTCGACGTGCTTCGAGAGCAGGTCCGTCCACCCGCTTGGCCCACGTGCCCTCGCCTGGCAACGACGTCGTCGGCCCGGACGTCGACGCCCGTCTCCTCGCGGATCGCGTCGCGCAGCGTCACCCGCCTCCAGGGCGGTGAGAAGTCGATCGGCCCGTCGTACTCGACCTCGGCCGCCACGAACGCGACGAGCTGCTCGAGCTCGGCCGCGATGTCGGTGTAGTCCGCGTAGGCCTCGTACCACTCGAGCATCGTGAACTCGGGGTTGTGCTTGGTCGAGAGGCCCTCGTTGCGGAAGTCCTTGCCCAGCTCGTAGACGCGCTCGAGCCCGCCCACGATCAGCCGCTTGAGGTACAGCTCGGTGGCGATCCGCAGGTAGAGGTCGCGGTCGAGCGCGTTGTGGTGGGTCGTGAAGGGCCGCGCCAGCGCGCCGCCGTAGAGCGGCTGCAGCACCGGGGTCTCCACCTCGAGGAAGCCGCGCTCGTCGAGCCAGCGCCGGACCGCGGCCACGACCTTCGAGCGCAGGATGAACAGCTCGCGCGCCTCCTCGTTGGCGATCAGGTCGAGCTCGCGGCGGCGGTAGCGGGTCTCGGTGTCCTCGAGGCCGTGGAACTTGTCCGGCGGCGGCGCAGCGACTTGGCGAGCAGCTTCCACTCGGTCGCCTTGAGGGTCAGCTCGCCGCGGCGGCTCTTGAAGGCCGTGCCGTCGACGCCGAGGAGGTCGCCGAGGTCGAGGCCGATGAGCGTCTCGAAGGACTCGTCGCCGAGCACGTCCTTGCGCGCCTGCACCTGGATCTTGCCCGAGCGGTCGGTGACGTCGAGGAAGGCCGCCTTGCCGAAGTCGCGCCGCCCGTGAGCCGCCCGGCGACGCGGTAGGCGGCGTCGGTCTCCTCGCCGGCCTCCAGGTCGTCGTGCGCGGCGTGCACCGAGCGCGCGGGCACGACGCCCGTCGTAGGAGTGCGGGAACGGGTCGATGCCCTGCTCGCGCAGGCGCTCGAGCTTCGCTCGGCGGTCGTCGTCCATCGGACGGGAACCCTACGTGGCCGCGGACGGCCGGCGCGCGGAGCGCCTCAGGCGGCTTCGATCTTGGTGATCTTCAGCTTGCGGGCGGGGCCGCGCGGCACGGGCACGGAGACGATCTCGCCGCGCTTGTGGCCCATGAGCGCCTTGCCCACCGGGGACTCGTTGGAGAGCTTCTGCTCGGCGGGGTTGGCCTCGGCGGAGCCGACGATCTTGAACTTCTGGGACTTGTCGGTCTTCTGGTCCTTCACGTGGACCGTGACCCCGACGGTCACGGCGTCGGTGCCCACCGAGCTCTCGTCGATGACCTGGGCGTTGCGCAGCTTGTCCTCGAGGTCGGAGATCTGCTTCTCGAGCATGGCCTGCTCGTTCTTCGCGTCGTCGTACTCGGAGTTCTCCGAGATGTCGCCGAACTCGCGCGCCTCCTTGATGCGCTCGGCCACCTCGCGGCGGCGCACGGTCGAGAGATGCTCGATCTTGGCCTTGAGCTCCTCGAGGCCCTCGGGTGTGAGGAACTCTCTCGGGCATGGAAAACCCCCCGGGTCATCCGCCGCACAGCACCGGGACCAGCCGGAGGGACGCGGCAGTCTAGCAACCGCGCTCAGGCGGCCAGGGCTGCTGGGCGGCGCTCTGCATGGCCCGCGAGGAGCGCCCTCACCGCGCCCGTGCCGGGGGCCTCGACCAGCTCGGCCAGCTCCCTGCGGGTGAGGTCCAGGCGCTCCGCGTACCAGGGGTAGAACTTGCGCAGGTAGCGCCCGGCCCGCTCCTCCCCGAGGTGCTCCTCGGCGCGCTCGATCACCCACTCCAGCTCGTCGAGCACCTCGCCGGGCCGAGGGCTCGCCCTCGCGCAGGCCGAGCAGGCGCTCGAAGCGCCACGGGTTGCCGAGCGAGCCGCGCGCCAGCATCACGGCGTCCGCACCGCTCTGCTCGAGCGCCTCGGCGGGCTTCTCGTCGACGAGCAGCCCGCCGGACACGATGACCGGCACGCGGCAGCGCCTCGACCAGCTCCGCCGCCAGGGCGTAGTCGGGCTTGCCCTTGTGCTGCTGGGAGGCGTGGCGCGGGTGGAAGGCGATGCCCGCCACGCCGGCCTCCTCGACGAGGCGGCGCGCCAGCACCACGCCGGCCCGGTCGCCCGGCCGCTGGCCGGGCCGCAGCTTGACGGTGACCGGCAGGCCCGAGCCCTCCGCCGCCGCCCTCGCGATCGCCACCGCCTTGTCGGGCTCGTCGAGCAGCGCCGCGCCCGCGCCGGTCTTGCAGACCTTGCGCACCGGGCAGCCCATGTTGAGGTCGATCAGGTCGGCGCCCGCGCCCGGCCACGATCTCGGCCGCCTCGCGCATCACGTCGGCGTCGTGGCCGAAGAGCTGCATCGAGACGGGGTGCTCGTCGGGGTGGATGCGCAGGAACTCGCGGATGGTGCGCTCGTTGCCGTGCTTGAGACCGAAGCTCGACACCATCTCGGACACCACGAGCCCGGCGCCGTGGCGCTTGGCCTGCAGGCGCACGAACCAGTTGCCGATGCCGGCCAGCGGGGCGAGCACCAGGCGGTTCGGCAGCTCGTGACCGCCGAGCGTCCAGGGGTCGGTGAGCTTGCGCATGGCCACATTGTGACCGAGGGCGGCGCTCAGCTGCGGTTGCGCTCCCAGATGATGCGCAGGCCCTGGAGCGTGAGCAGGTCGTCGACCTCGTCGATCTGCTCGCAGTGGGGCACGATCGCGGCGGCGAAGCCGCCGGTGGCGATCGCGGTGGCCTCGTCGTCCAGCTCCTCGCGCAGCCGCCCGACGAGTCCGTCGACCTGGCCCGCGTAGCCGAACACCACGCCGGACTGGATCGCCTCGAGCGTGCTCCGTGCCGATCGCCGCCCGCGGGCGGACCGAGCCGCACCTTCGGCAGCGCGGCCGCGCGCTGGCTCAGCGCCTCGAGCGAGATCTCGATGCCGGGCGAGATCACGCCGCCCAGGTACTCGCCCTCGCCCGAGACCACGTCGTAGTTGATCGCGGTGCCGAAGTCCACGGCGATGCACGGGCGCGCCGACGCGCTCGTAGGCCGCGACGGCGTTGACGAGACGGTCGGCGCCCAGCTCGCGCGGGTTGTCGATCCGGATCGGCATCCCGGTCTTCATCGAGGGGCCGACCAGCGCGCCCTTGCCGTCGAGGTAGCGCAGCCTCACCTGGTCGTACTCCTGTGCGAGCGCCGGGACCACGCACGACACCATCGCGGCGTCCACGTCGCGCAGGCGCAGGTCGCTCAGGCGAAGCAGGGCGCTGAGCACCAGCGCCAGCTCGTCGGCGGTCGCGGTCCGGGCGGTGTGGAAGCGCCAGTGCTCGAGCAGCTCCTCGCTCCCGGAAGAGGCCGACGTGGGTCTGGGTGTTGCCGACGTCGATCGCGAGCAGCATGCGCGAGCGATTATCGCTGCCGCCCGAGGTTCGCGCCCTCAGCGGCGGTGCAGCGCCAGCCGCAGCGCCTGCTCCTCGGTGAGCGACACCGTTCGGCGCTCGCCGCAGGCGCGGCAGACGCCGTCGGCCTCGGCGGCCCACAGCTCGGGCTTGAGCACGTACTCCACGTCACCCGACAGGCAGACACGGCACGCGAGCGAGGCCTCCACGAGCACCGGGGAGTCGTCTCCGCGAAACAGAACTGACTCGGGCGCCATGACACAAGCATCCCGCAGGGCGCAAGAGCCGAAACCTACGACGGAAACGGCCCAAGGCGAGAGACCCGCTGGTCGCTCACGCCCGCCAGGAGCGGCGCCAGCGCGGTGCCGTCCGGGAGCCGCAGGCCCGGGTCGAGCTCGAGCAGCGGCTCGAGCACGAACCGCCGCGAGGTGATCTCCGGATGGGGAAGGACGAGGCGCGTCCGAGCGCTGCTCGAGGTCGCCGAGCAGGAGCACGTCGACGTCGATCGGACGCGGGCCGTGACGCGGCCCCGGCGCGTGCGCCCCAGCTCGCGCTCGACCTCCTTGCAGATCGTCGAGCAGCTCCAGCGGGGCCAGCCTCGGTCTCGATCGCCAGGCACGCGTTGAGCGAAGTCGGGCTGATCGAGCACCTCGCCCTGGGGCGCGGTCTCGTACACCGACGAGCGGGCCACGACCTCCACGCCCGACCGCTCGAGCGCCTCGGGCACCGCACGCGAGCGCCGCCAGCCGGTCGCCCTCGTTCGAGCCCAGCCCGAGGTAGCCGCGCACGGCCTCAGGCGGCGCCGAGGTCGTCCACCAGGCGCAGCAGCTCGAGCGGGCTGAACGGCTTGGTCAGGAAGAGGTCGGCCCCCGCCTCCTCGGCCTCGCGCTCGGCCGCGTCGCCGGCCGCGGCGGTGAGCATCACGATGGTCGCGTCGGCCGTGTCCGGGTCGGCGCGCAGGCGCCGGCACACCTCGAGCCCGTCCATGCGTCGGCATGTCGATGTCGAGGAAGACCATCTCGGGGCTCTCGCGCCCCGCCACCTCCACCGCCTCGACGCCGTCGGCGGCCTCGGCCAGCTCGAAGCCCGCCACGTCCTCCAGCGTCGTGGCGATCAGCTTGCGGATGAACGGATCGTCGTCGACGATCAGCACGCTCGGCAGTGATGCCGGCTGGGCGCTAGCCGATCTCCGTCGCGGATGCGCTCGAGCACCTCGTCGGAGATCTCGTCGAGCGCGTCGACCACGGCCGGGTCGAACTGGGTGCCGGCCATGCCCCGGATCTCCTCGCGCGCCTCGGCCGAGCGAGGAGCGCGGGCGGTAGGGCCGGTCGGTGGTCATCGCGTCGAGCGCGTCGGCCACCGCGAAGATGCGGCGGCCAGCGGGATCTCGCTCGCCGGCCAGGCCGTCGGGATAGCCCTTGCCGTCCCAGCGCTCGTGGTGGTGGCGCACGATCTGCGCCGCCTCCGCGAGGAACTCGATCCCGCTCACGATCTCGTAGCCGATCACCGGGTGGCGGCGCATCAGACTCTGCTCCTCCTCGCCGAGGTCGGTCGGCCTTGTGGAGGATCGCCGTCGGGGATCGCCACCTTGCCCACGTCGTGCAGCAGGAAGCCGAACTCCGTCTGGGGGTTGGCGGCCAGCTCGGGATCGATCCGCCGGGCGAGCTCGAGCCCGTAGGCCGCCACCCGCTCGGCGTGCTTGCCGGTGTAGGCGTCGCGCGCCTCGACGGCGTTGGTGAGCGCGCGCACGGTGGCCACGTAGGAGCCGCGCAGCTCCTCCGCGCGCGCCCGCTCGGCCATGAAGGTGTCGCGCAGGTCGGCCGCGTAGCGCTCGAGCTGCTGCTCCTTGTCCTGCGCCGCGCCGGCGCTGCTCCTCGAGCAGCTGCCGAGCTCGGCGAGCTCGGCGCTCGAATCGTCCTCCCTGCCTGCTGCGACGGTCTTGCCCATCTCCCCTGCCGTACAGGCTACCCCTGCGGTCCTCCGTCACCCCGGCGGGATGCTCGAGATCCTGGCTCAGCGCGGCCATCACGGCCTCCGCCGCGTCGTCGATCGACACCGCCTCGCACGTCGGTGCCGCGCGAGGCCGTCGTCGGCGCCCTCGCCGTCGGCCGAGAAGACCAGCACCGCCTGGCCGAGACGGCGCCCGCGCAGGTCGAGGCGCGTGCAGCACGTCCTCGGGATCGCGCATCCCGGCGTCCACGAGCGCCACCTCGAAGCGCCGCCGCTGGCATGCCTGGGCCGCGGCGGTGCCGCTGGTGACCCACTCGTGGTCGAGGCCGAGCCGCACCAGCGCCGGCTCGAGCCGGGGCCGGACCGAGCGAGCGGCCCACCACCAGCACGCCGCGTCCGGCCCGCCAGCACGGCCGAGCCGAGCGCGTCGGCCAGCTGCTCGGAGTCGATCGGCTTGGTCACCTTCCACTCGCCGAAGAGCGCCTCGTGCTCGCGAGACGATCGAGACCACGACCACCGGCGTGCGGCGCAGCTCCTCGTCGTCGCGCAGCTCGCGGAGCACGTCGAGCCCGCTCTCTCCCTCCATCATCAGGTCGAGGGTGAGGGCGTCGAAGCCGTCCCTCGCGCAGCCGCTCGAGCGCCTCCTCGCCGCTCGTCACGATCTCCGTGCTCCACGTCGAACGGGGCCAGGTTCGCGGCGATCAGCTCGGCGATCGCTCGCTCGTCGTCCACCACCAGCACCCGCTTGCCGCGGATCGCCGGCGCGGCGCCTCGCGGGAGTGCGCGCTCGGGCTCGGCCGGGAGGCGCACGGTGAAGGTGGTGCCCTCGCCCGGCCTCGCTGGTCACGTCGATCGAGCCGCCCTGCAGGTCCACCAGCGACTTCACGATCGAGAGGCCGAGCCCCGTGCCGCTGCCGCCGTCGTCGCGGCGCACGAAGCGGTCGAAGACGTGGTCGATCTCCTCCTGGCTCATCCCGCGGCCGCTGTCGGCCACCGCGATCTCGACCTGCGGCTCGGCGCGGTCGGCGGTGATGGTGATCCGCCCGCCCTCGCCCGTGTACAGGTGCGCGTTGGACACGAGGTTGGTCAGGATCTGGCGCACCCGCACCGGGTCGGCGAGCACGCGCGGCAGGCCGGGCGGCAGGTCGAGGTCGAGCCGCTGGTCCTTCTCCGTCCACCCGCGGCCCCATCAGCGCCGCGACCTCGCGCACGATCTCGGTCACGTCGAACAGCCGCGGGTGCACCTCCATCTTCCCGGCCTCGAGGCGCGAGACGTCGAGCAGGTCGTTCACCAGGTCCACGAGGCGGTCGGTGCTCTGGAGGATCACGTCCACGAACTCGCGCTCGCGGTCGCCGAGCGCCTCCGAGCGGCCCGAGCAGCTCCACGAAGCCCTTGATCGAGGTGAGCGGGCTGCGCAGCTCGTGCGACGCGGTGGCCACGAAGTCGGACTTGATCCGGTCCAGGCGCGCGCGCTCGGAGATGTCGCGCAGCGTCCAGACCACCCCGTCGCCCTCCCGGCTGCCCAGGCGCGCCGCGGTGATCGACAGCGTGCGCGCGTCCTCGTCGACCACGACCTCCCCCGCCAGCGCCTCGCTCGAGGTCGGGCAGCGGGCTCTCCGCGGCGTGGGCGTTGGCGCCGATCGCCAGCTCGGGCACGATGTCCTCCGCCCGCGGGTTCACCGCGGTGACCGTGCCGTCGTCGTCGCAGACCACGAGGGCGTCGCCCAGGCTCTCGATCGTGATCTCCAGCTTCTCCCGCTCGGCCTCGATGCGCGTCTGGGCGCCCTGGAGCCGCTCGGCCATCGTGTTGAAGGCCGTGTCCAGCTCGCGCAGCTCCAGCGGACCGCTCGGGCTCGACCCGCTCGGAGAGGTCGCCCGCCGCCAGCTTCTGCGTGGCGCGTCACGAGCTCGTCGAGCGGCCGGCGGATCGAGCCGATCAGCGCGCGCGATCAGGGCGAGCGCGCCGAGCAGGGCGAGGCCGCCCGCGACGGCCGCCACCAGGAGCGCCCTTCGCGTGTCATCGCGCACCGCGTCGCGAGCGCTCGCGCGCCGCGTCCGCTGGCGCGCGGTCAGGTCGTCGCTCGCGCCCCGGCGCGGTCGAACGCCCGCGCCAGCCGCCGCCTGGCCGCCGCCGGGCTCCCCGGTCGCCGGGCGCGCGCCGCCAGGCGCCGGGCCCGGCGCTGCGCCGCCACCCGCGCGCGTACGCGGCGCACGCTGCCCGGTCGCCTCGCGCGAGGCGGAGCGTGTTGGCCGCGGCTCGCCGAAGGCCCGCTGCGCCCGCGCCGCTCGCGGCGCGGCGCACCGGGCCCGCCGCCACGAGCGCCGTCTCCTCGATCACCCCGGCGGCCAGCAGCCGCGAGGAGGCCGACTCCAGCTCGTAGGTGCGCGCCAGCGTGTCCTCGTAGTCCTGGCGGGCCGAGTAGAGGTTCCCGATGCCCAGCGCCGCGATGAGCGCCAGCACGAGCGTGAGCCCGACCAGCGCGAGCGTGAGCGTGGGCGCCAGCGGCAGGCGGGCCAGCACGCCGGGTGACTTCGCCGGGCGGCTTCCGCGCGGGGACTCGGCGCGCTCTACCATGCCCACCATGGGTCTCGCCAGGGATTGGGGACGCCAGACGGCGCGTGCGGCCGGGGTCTCGCTGATCGCGCCCGTGCTCTCCTCGGCGCGGCGGCCGTCATCGCCCTGGGCGGTGGCGGGCTCGGGGGCCTCGGCTCGCTCGCACAGATCGCCTCCGGTCCCTCGCTCCCCGCGGCCGACGTCGGCGACCTCCCTCGAAGCACAGCACTGGGCCGGGCGCAGGTGGTCTCGCTCGACCTGGGACCGGCCGGCGCCGTCGCGGGGCGCCGGGCGCCGGAGGCCCCGGCACGGCCGGCTCGGCGCCCACGGCCGGCCCGGGCGGCGGCGCCGGGCCGGGTGGCGACGACGTCGCCCTCAGCCCCGGCGGACCGCAGCGCGGCTCCTCCGGTGGCGGACGAGCCCCCGGGCGGCGGCGCCCCCGCGCCGGGCGGGCCTGCCCCCGCCCGCACCCGCGGCGCCGACGCCCGCCACGCCCGGGCCGGGCAGCCCGGCGGGCGACGTCATCGACACCACGCGGGATCTCGGCGAGTCGCTACCGGCTCCGGTCGGGCCGACCGCGGGAGACATGCTCGATCTCCGTTCTCGGTCCCCGGCCGTAGTCCTCGCACCTCAGAGCTCGCGCCAGACCTCGACGGAGACCTCTTCGACCGGCAGCGGCGATCGGCGGCTCGGGCTTGGCCGCCTTGACCCGCACGGACTCCGCGCCGTAGCGCTCGGTGAGGCGCTCGGCGATCGCGGCGCAGAGGCGCTCGAGGGTCCGGTAGGAGCGCTCCTGGGCGGCCAGCGCCACCTGCTCGCACACGTCGGCGTAGTCGACCGTGTCCTCGACGCGGTCGGTGACCACCGCGTCGCAGTCGCGCAGCTCGAGGCTGACGTCGATGACCAGCCGCTGGCCCGAGCTCCCGCTCGGCCTCGGACACGCCGTGCCGCGTGTAGAGCGAGAGGCCGGTGATCTCGACGGTGACGGTCGGCTCCGAGCGCCTCGTCGTCGCCGAATGCCTCGTCGTCGTCGAGGCGTCGTCCGGCTCGAGGGCTCGTCGGGCCGCATCAGCGCACCCCCTCCCTCGGGCGGCCGACGGTAGCAGCGGCCACCGCCAGCGCATCGGCCACCTCGGCGACGTCGTGCACGCGGAAGACCGACGCGCCGCGCTCGAAGGCCATCACGTTGGTGGCGATCGTGCCCGGCAGCCGCTCGCTCTCGTCCTGGCCGCCGGCCAGCTTGCCGAGGAAGCTCTTGCGGGAGGTGCCCGACGACCACCGGGCGGCCGAGGTCGAGCGATCTCGTCGAGACGCCGCAGCAGCTCGAGGTTGTGCTCCACGGTCTTGCCGAAGCCGATGCCGGGATCGAGCCAGATGCGCTCCTCGGCCACGCCCTCGCGCGACGGCGAAGGCCAGCCGCTCCTCGAGGAACGCCTTCACGTCGGAGACCACGTCGTCGTAGCGCGGGTCGAGCTGCATCGTGCGCGGCTCGCCGAGCATGTGCATGAGACAGCAGGTGGCGTCCGCGTCGGCCACCAGGCCGGCCATCTCGGGGGCGGCCCGGAAGGCGGTCACGTCGTTCACGATCGGTCGCCCCGGCCTCGAGCGCGGCCTCGGCCACGGCCGCCTTGGCGGTGTCGATCGAGATCGCGAAGCCCGCCGAGGCCTCGTCGGCCGCGAGGCCCTCGCACGACGGGCACCACCCGCCGGAGCTCCTCGTCCTCGGAGACCGGCTCGGCGCCCGGTCGCGTGGACTCGCCGCCCACGTCGAGGATCGCCGCGCCGTCCCTCGCCAGCTGGAGACCGTGGGCCACGGCGGCGTCCGCGTCGGCGAACTGCCCGCCGTCGGAGAACGAGTCGGGCGTCACGTTGATGACGCCCATCAGCACAGGGCGGGAGAGGTCGACGGTCATCGAAGAGAAGGCTAGGCCCTTACGCCCTGACGAGCGGCTGGGCGTGGCTGCCAAGGAAGAGGCCGGCGACGTGTGCGAACGCACACGAGGCGGCCGATGACGCCGGCAGGCGCGTACAGACGCCGTCAGGCGAGGTCGGGCTTCTCGGGCGTCTCGAGCCCGCGCGCCTCGGCCGTGCCGCCGGCCAGCCCGGGCCGCGGCAGCGGCGACGGCTTGCGCTCGGGCTTGCGCTGCGGCACCTCGGGCTCCGCCGGCGGCGAGCCCTGGGGAAGGACGGGCTCGTCGGGCCCGAAGACCTCGAGCTCGGACTTGCCGTCGAGCAGCTCGATGAACTCGTCGCGCTCGATCGTCTCGCGCCGCAGCAGGATCTCGGAGGTGTGGTCGAGGTCGTCCTTGTGCTGGTCGAGGATGTTGCGCGCGGCCTGGTGGGCCTCCTCGACCACGCGGCGGATCTCGTCGTCGATCTCGCGCGCGACGTCGTCGGAGTAGTCGGGCTCGGAGGAGAACTCGCGGCCGAGGAACGGCTGGCCGTGGTCGTGGCCGAACACCCGCGGGCCGAGCTTCTCGGACATGCCGAAGCGCATGACCATCTGCTTGGCGGTGGCGGTCACCTTCTCGATGTCGTTCGACGCGCCGGTCGTGACCTCGCCGAACACCAGCTCCTCGGCGGCGCGGCCGCCGAGGGTCATCGCCATGGTGTCCTGCGAGCTCCGCGCGCGTGGTGAGGAACTTGTCCTCGGTGGGCAGCGAGATCGTGTAGCCGAGCGCCTGCCCGCGGGAGATCACCGAGATCTTGTGGACCGGGTCGGAGTTCTCGAGGAAGTGGGCGACGATCGCGTGGCCCATCTCGTGGTAGGCGGTGATGCGGCGCTCCTTCTCGCTCATCACGCGGGTCTTCTTCTCGGGGCCGGCGATCACGCGCATGATCCCCTCCTCGAGCTGGATGTGGTCGATCTCGCGCTTGCCCTGGCGGGCGGCGAGCAGCGCGGCCTCGTTCACGAGGTTCTGGAGGTCGGCGCCCGTGAAGCCGGGCGTCTGGGCGGCGAGGTTGTCGAGGTCGATGTGGCTGGCCAGCGGCTTGCCGCGGGTGTGGACCTCGAGGATCTTGGCGCGGCCCTTGCGGTCGGGGCGGTCGACCACGATCTGGCGGTCGAAGCGGCCCGGGCGCAGCAGCGCGGGATCGAGGATGTCCGGCCGGTTGGTGGCGGCGATGAGGATGATGTTGTCCGTCATCGTGAAGCCGTCCATCTCGACGAGCAGCTGGTTCAGCGTCTGCTCGCGCTCGTCGTGGCCGCCGCCCATGCCGGCGCCGCGGTGGCGCCCGACGGCGTCGATCTCGTCCATGAAGATGATGCAGGGGGAGTTCTGCTTGGCCTGCTCGAAGAGGTCACGCACGCGCGAGGCGCCGACGCCCACGAACATCTCCACGAAGTCCGAGCCCGAGATCGAGAAGAAGGGCACGCCGGCCTCGCCGGCCACGGCGCGCGCGAGCAGCGTCTTGCCGGTGCCCGGCGGCCCGTAGAGCAGCACGCCCTTGGGTATTCGCGCGCCGAGCGCCTGGAACTTCTTGGGGTTCTCCAGGAACTCCTTGATCTCGTGGAGCTCCTCCACGGCCTCGTCGACCCCGGCGACGTCCCGGAAGGTGATCTTCGGCGCGTCCACGGACATCCGCTTCGCGCGCGACTTGCCGAAGGACATGACCTTCGACCCTCCGCCCTGCATCTGATTGATGATGAACAGCCAGAAGAGCAGGAAGATCACGAACGGCAGGATGTAGGTGAGCGCCGTGACCCAGCCCGAGCCGGACTTGGCCTTCACGTCGATCGGGATCGGCTGCCCGGACTTGCCGCCCTCGCGCAGCAGGTTCACCAGGCCCTGCTCGGTGTTGTCGGGGTAGGCGGTCTCGTACTTCTGGCCCGCCCCGCCGTCGAGCTCGACGTCGATCTTGTTGTTCTTGGTGTTGAGGGTGACCGACTTGACCTTGCCCTCGTCGACCTGAGCCAGGAACTGGCTGTAGTTCGGATCGCGCTTCGTCTCGCCCGGGGTGATCAGCTTCTGGGCGAAGAACGCGAGGACGACGACGATCAGGATCGGGAACGCCGCGCTCTTGAAGAATCTGCTCATGGACAATGGGCCACCCGCAAAGTGAAACTGGAGCCTAGCAAGGGTGTATCTCTCCTTTCGCCCCTCTCGGCGCCATTCCGTGCGACCTTTACAGGGGTTCCTCGGGGCCGGTTTCCCCGGCCAGGACCGCCACGTAGGGCAGGTTGCGGAACCTCTCTCCGTGGTCGAGGCCGTATCCGATCGCGAACCGGTTCGGGATCTCGAACCCGACGTAGCGGATCGGCAGGTCCACCTTGCGCCGCTCGGGCTTGGTCAGCAGCGCGCACACCTCCAGGGAGGCCGGATCGCGGGCCTTCAGGGTCCGCAGGAGGTAGGAGAGGGTGAGCCCCGAGTCCACGATGTCCTCCACGATGAGCACGTCGCGGCCCTCGATCGGGGCGTCGAGGTCCTTGAGGATCCGCACGACCCCGCTCGAGTTGGTGGACGAGCCGTACGAGGCCACCGCCATGAAGTCCACCTCGCACGGCACGTCGAGCCCGCGCATGAGGTCGGAGAGGAAGAAGACCGCCCCCTTGAGGACGCCCACCAGCAGCAGCTGGCGCCCGTCGTAGTCGGCCGAGATCTCCTCGCCGAGGGCCCGCACGCGGTGGGCCAGGTCGTCCTGCTGGACGAGGATCTCGCCGATGTCGCGGTCCTTCACCGCGGCCAAGCTAGCGGGACTCAGCCCCGTTGCCGCGCCTTCCGCGCGGAGAGGCCGACCACGCCGGGCCCCTCGCCCGAGGCGGCGAAGCGCTCGTCCAGCGCGACCCCCGCCACCCACACGATCTCCTCCCCGCGCACGACCACGGGCAGCGAGCGCCGCAGCGCCCGCGGCACCTTGCGGTCGGTGAAGAGGTCCTGGAGCGTCTTCGTGCCGCCCAGCCCGACCGGGCGCATCCGGTCGCCGTCGCGCCAGCCGCGCACGACCAGGCCCCCGTCGCCGACCAGGGCTCGCGACACGGCCACCTCACCGCCTCCGCCGAGCGTGGCCTCGACCTCCCACTCCCCGAACGAGACGGCGCCGGGCACGGCCAGCGCCACGGGCTCGGGCGCGGCGGCGGCGGATCTCGGCCGGGCGGAAGCGCAGCGTCCCGTACTCCACGACGGCCTGGAGCCCTTCGCCGAGGTCGACCGACCGCGACCCGCCCGACTCGCCCAGCCTCAGCACGGCGTCCACGTCGGCACGGGAGAGCGCTCGCGGGCCACCGGCGGCCGCCTCCGCCAGCGAGCGCAGCACCAGCCGCGCCAGGGCCGCGCGGCAGCGCGGCCACCCCGGCCAGCTCCACGACCGGCCCACCGCCGAGACCCTCGAGGGCGTCGGCCACGGCGGCGTCGAGCACCTCCGCCTCGTCGCGCAGGAGCAGCGCGGTCTCCGCCACCGTGCGCTCGGCCGACGGTCCCAGCGAGCGCAGCGCGGCCAGGAGCCCCTCGCGCGCGCGCGTGCGCGCGAAGCGCGGATCGGCGTTCGACGCGTCCTCGCGCCAGGACAGCCCGTGGGCCCGGCAGTGGGCGCGCGTCTCCTCGCGCGGTGGCGCCCAGGAGCGGGCGCACGAGCCGCCCCGGCGCGGCTCCATGCCGAGCAGCGCCCGGCGCCCGGGCGAGACCGCGAGGCGGTAGAGCACGGTCTCGGCCTGGTCGGAGGCCGTGTGGGCGCGCGGCGTAGTCGCCGGCGGCGAGGCCCTCGGCCAGCCGGTAGCGGGCCTCGCGCGCGTGCGCCTGCAGGTTGCCGTCCTCGGGCAGCGCGCACCCGCTCGACCGATCGAGCTCCACGCTCGAGCGAGGCGCAGAGCGCACGGCAGTGCTCCTCGTCGCCGCCCGCCTCGTCGCGCAGGCCGTAGTTCACGTGCAGCGCCGAGACGCGCGCGCCGAGCTCGCAGCGCCACGTCGAGGAGGCACACGGAGTCGGCCCCGCCCGAGAGCATGCACCAGCAGCGGCTCGCCCGCCGGCACCAGCCCGCTCTCCCGCGCGGCCTCCGAGAGCCGCGTCGCTCATCCGATCGCGCGGGCGTCGCGGCCCGGCAGAGCCGCACCGGCTCGTCGAAGCCCTTGAGCTTGACCTGGCCGACCGCCTCGAACACGAGGTGCTCCGACTCCGCGACCCGCTCGACGACCGCGTCGCTCACCAGCACCTCGCCGCCCCGGGCGCGGGCGACGACCCGCGAGGCGAGGTTCACCTCGCGGCCGAAGTAGTCGCCGTCGCGGTAGAGCGTGGCGCCGTGGTGGATGCCGATGCGCGGCTCGGGACGCTCGGGGAACAGCAGCTGGAAGCCCACCGCCCAGTCGGTGAGGCGCCTGCACGTCCTGCCCCACGATCATCACCTCGTCGCCGATCGTCTTGATCACGCGGGCGTCGTCGGGCAGCGTCTCGATCACCGCCTCCACGAAGCGCTCCACGAGCGAGACCGCCTGCTCCTCGCCCTCCTCCTCGGTGTAGCGCGTGTAGCCGGCGAGGTCGCAGAAGGCGATCGCCACCCGCACCCGCCCGAGGTCGGTGTCGCCGTCGGTCTCGATCTCCATGTGGCCCACCACGTCCTGCTCGATGTAGTGCTGGAGGAAGCGCTGGTGCACGAAGTCCATGAGCGGCGAGGCGAGCGGGAGCAGGTCGCGGGCCAGGTGCTCCATCTCCTCGGCCATCTGCAGGCCCGGCACGCCCTCGCGCATCAGCGGCTCGTGCACGTAGATGTGAAAGAGCCGGACCTCGGCGTCGGCGATCTGGGCGAGCGCCTGCCCGTAGACGCGCCCGAGCTGCAGGAAGGCCACCAGCGGGAAGCCGGCGGCGAGCACCGAGGCCGCGTACTGCAGCGCCTGGATGTCCTCCTCGGTGAGGCTCTCGAGGCTCTGCGCCGGGAGGCCGAGGGTCATCCAGAAGCGCTCGATCAGCGCCGCCTCGAGACCGGTCGCGCTCGGCGGCGTCCTCGAGGGTCAGCGTGCCGTGGCCCTCGGGGAACATGTCCTCGACGAAGCCGTACGCGAGCCGGCCCTCCTTCGTGGCGTCGCGGATCTCCTCCAGGCGGTGCCCCCGGTCGCGTAGGCGGGCCACCACCCGCGCCTGGGCGACCGCCGGCGGCGGTCCAGCCGTTCTTGCGCCCGCCCCCCATCTGGGGGATCACGCCGGTGTCCGCCCACCGCCTGAGGGTGTCGGGCGAGACGCCGACCGTCTCCGCCGCCTCCTTCAGGGTGACCGTGGGCTCCTGCACGCTCGAACGGACGCTACAGCGGCGGGTCCTCGCAAGGTAGGCTCGCGCCTTCATCACCTTGGGAAGAGGAGAGCTGTCTTGAACTACTTCGTGACCGGCGCAACCGGCTTCATCGGCCGCCATCTGGTCGCAGGAGCTGCTGAAGC
Source organism: uncultured Thermoleophilaceae bacterium (assembly GCA_963731645.1). GTDB lineage: Bacteria > Actinomycetota > Thermoleophilia > Solirubrobacterales > Thermoleophilaceae > JAAYBF01. The sequence continues at coordinate 343,109 of CAVSWF010000011.1, forward strand.
GCGACGGCACCATCCACGTGCTGGTGCGCGACGGGTCACGCGGCAAGGTCGACGCGCTCGCCCAGCGCCTCGGCGCCCCCGAGGGCAGGATCGTGGCGGTCGCCGGCGACCTCACCAAGCCCGGGCTCGGCGTGGAGGACTTCGACGAGAAGATCGACCACCTCTTCCACCTCGCCGCGGTCTACGACATCAAGGCCGACGAGGAGTCCTCGGTGAAGGCCAACGTGGAGGGCACCCGCCACGTGATCGAGTTCGCCAACGCCCACGACGTCGGGCGCTTCCACCACACGAGCTCGATCGCCGTCGCCGGCTCCTACAAGGGCGTGTTCCAGGAGGACATGTTCGACGAGGACCAGAAGCTGCCCCACCACTACCACCAGACCAAGTACGACTCGGAGAAGCTGGTCCGCGACAAGGTCGAGGCCAAGACGCTCATCTTCCGGCCCGGCATCGTGCTCGGCCACTCGGAGACCGGCGAGATGGACAAGATCGACGGTCCCTACTACTTCTTCAAGCTCCTCCAGAAGCTGCGCGCGGCGCTTCCCGAGTGGTTCCCCGTGGCGGGGCCCGAGGGCGGCAAGACGACGATGGTGCCGGTGGACTTCGTGGCCGAGGCGATGGACCACATCGCCCACCTCCCCGACTCCGAGCTTCCGGGCGACACCTTCCACCTGGTGGACCCCGAGCCCATGTCCGTGGGGCAGGCGCTGAACACGTTCGCAAAGGCGGCGCACGCGCCGCAGTTCGCGATGCGGGTCGACCAGAACCTGCTGAACGTGGTGCCCCAGCCGGTGCGGGCGGGGCTGAACGCCCTGCCCACGGTGAAGAAGATCCGCAACCAGATCTACAGCGACCTCGGCATTCCGCCCGAGGCGATGGAGGTCCGCGACTTCAACTGCACGTTCGACGCCCGCGACACCCAGCGCGCCCTGAGCGGCACCGGCATCGCCGTGCCCCCGCTCGACACGTACGCGCCCGCGCTGTGGGACTACTGGGAGCGCAACCTCGACCCCGACCTCTTCCGGGACCGCTCGCTCAAGAGCGCCATCGAGGGCAAGAAGGTGCTCATCACCGGCGCGTCGAGCGGGATCGGGGCCCAGACCGCGGTCTCGATCGGCGAGGCGGGCGGCGAGGTGCGTGCTGGTCTCGCGCACCCGCGAGAAGCTCGACGAGGTCGCCGAGAAGGTCCGCGCAGGCCGGCGGCACCGCCCACGTGCACCCCGCCGACCTCTCCGACCTCGACGACATCGAGCGGATGGCGAAGGAGGTGATCGCCGAGCACGGCGGCGTGGACATCCTCATCAACAACGCGGGGCGCTCGATCCGCCGCTCGGTGGAGCGCTCGTACGACCGCTTCCACGACTACGAGCGCACCATGCAGCTGAACTACTTCGGCGCGCTCAAGCTGATCATGGCGCTGCTGCCCGGCATGCGCGAGCGCAAGTCGGGCCACATCATCAACGTGTCCTCGATCGGCGTGCAGACCAACACGCCGCGGTTCTCGGCGTACGTGGCCTCCAAGTCGGCGCTCGACGCGTTCTCGCGCTGCGCCGCGCCGGAGTGCGTGGCCGACAACGTGAAGTTCACCACGATCTACATGCCCCTGGTGCGGACCCCGATGATCGCGCCGACGGACATGTACAAGGCCTTCCCGACGCTCACGCCGGAGGAGGCGGCGCTGATGCTGTGCGACGCCATGATCGACAAGCCCAAGCGCAAGGCGTCGCGCCTCGGCACCTTCGGCGAGGTGCTCTACTCGGTCTCGCCGAAGACGGTGGACCTCGTGCTCAACCAGGCCTACAACCTGTTCCCGGACTCGAGCGCGGCCAAGGGCAAGAAGAAGAAGGACGACAAGGCCGAGCTCGAGGATGGAAAGAAGGACGGCGAGGACAAGGACACGCCGCCCGCCGGCGACGAGGAGATGTCCACGGAGGCGGTGGCGATGGCCTACCTACTGCGCGGCGTTCATTTCTAGCCCCTGCGGGCATCCAGCCCGCAGTCCGATGAGATTGGCTCCTTCCAGTCGCCTACAGGAACGCCGGCCCCCGCTTCACCACGTTCTCCAGCACCGTGCGCTGGATCGTGTCGCGCACGCGCTCGGAGAGCTCGAGCACGAGCCCCCGGTCCTCCGCGGCGTCCGGGCCGTAGGACTCCGTCTCGATCGGCTCGCAGAACTCGATCCGCCAGCGGGAGGGCAGCGGCACGACCCCGAGCGGGCCGAGCCAGGGGAAGGTCGGCGTGAGCGGGAAGTAGGGGGCGCCCGTCGCCCTCGCCAGCGCCGGCGACTCGCCGAGCTTGGGGTAGGTCTCCTCGCTGCCCACGACCGCGACCGGCACCATCGGCGCGCCGGTGCGCAGCGCGATCTCCACGAAGCCGCCGCGCCCGAAGCGCTGGAGCCGGTAGCGCTCGCCAAAAGGCTTGCCCGCACCCTTGACCCCTTCCGGGAACACCGCCACCAGCTCGTCCTGCTCCAGCAGGCGCAGGGCGTTGTAGGGCGAGGCCATGACCCCGCCGACCTTTCGCATCACCACCGACACGTAGGGCAGCCGGAACGCCCAGTCGAGCACGAGGAAGCGGGGCTGGCGGGGCAGGGGATGCTCGCGCATGATCGCCATGGAGACCATGACGCCGTCCCACGGCAGGATGCCCGCATGGTTGGCCACCAGCAGTGCACGCCCGTGGGCGGGCACCTTCTCGGCGCCCTCGACGTGCACCCGCCACCAGCGCTCGTAGAGGAAGGCCGCCAGCGGCTCGACCGTGTCCGCGAACTCGGCGTCGTAGCCCCATTCGTCCTCGCCGTAGTCGCCGCCGAAGCGACGGACCGCCGAGCGCAGGCGGTCGCGGGCGCCTCCGGGCAGGCCGGCCGCGCCCCGCGCGGCGGCCTCCGGCAGCTCGAGCCCGGCGTCCAGCCCCGAGCGCATGCCCGCGCAGGAAGGAGGCCGCCAGGTCGAAGGGGTCCGAGGGCCCGGCCATCGGGTCAGATCACCCCGCCCGGGAGAGCGTGGGCCGGGTCCCGGCGCCGCACGAAGTCCTCGACGGCGGCCGGGGTGCTGAAGCGGGGCGTGAATCCGACCTCCTCGGTGAGCCTTCTCGTCTCCACCGCCCTCCCCCAGCGCAGCAGCCGCTTGAAGTCCTCGGACAGCCGGGGCAGTCCGACCCGCCGCAGCGCGTCGGCCACGGCGCCGAAGGCGGGGCCCGCCACCGGCAGCGAGGGCCTCCCCGCGCTGCGGACCAGGCGGGTCAGCCCGATGCTTCCCGGCGCCGCGACGTTCACCGCCCCCTGGACCGGCCGCTCGACGGCGGCCACCAGCGCCTCGACGGCATCGTCCTCGTGCACGAACTGCAGGCGGGGATCGAAGCCGAGGTAGGTGGGCACCACCCTGGCCCCCAGGTAGCGGGTGACCTGGGTGTCCACGCCGGGGCCGATCCCGGGCTGGTAGCGCAGCATGCAGCAGGTCACGTCGGGGTGGCGGCGCGCGTAGTGCCGGAAGAGGTTCTCGATCTCGCCGACGTCGCGCTGGAACAGCGTTCGGAGGGGAAAGAGGGTCGCCATCTCCTCGTCGAAGAACTGCGGGGCGTTGGGCTCGGAGCCGTAGATGCCGGCGGAGCCGCGGATCACGATGGTCTCGAGGCCCGGCGAGCGCTCGCACGCGGTGAGCAGCTGCAGGGAGCCGATCACGTTGACGTCGTGCATCGCGCGGCTCGACATGCCCGGGCCCGGGCGGCGCACGATCTGGTTGTGCACGACGGTGTCGACCCGCAGCGGCGGGATCAGGGTGTCGATCGAGCGGTCGCGGATGTCGGCCTCGATCAGCTCCACGCCCTCCGGCGGGCGGGCGGGAAGACGGGCGTCCAGCCCGATCACGTGGTCGAATCCGGGGTGCGCCGCCAGGCGGGCGGCGATGGTCGCGCCCATGTGGCTACCCACCCCGGTGATGAGCACGCGGCGCCCCGACACGTCAGCTTGCTTTGTTCTTCGTCCCAGCCCTCTTCTTCGCCGTGCTCGACTTGCTCCGGCCGCCGGACCTCCGGGCGGGCAGGCGATCCTCGATGGCGTCGAGACGGCGCGAGATCGCCCGCAGCTCGGCCTGGACGGCCTTCACGTCCTCCTGGGTGGCGGGCAGGCGCTCACCCACGGCGGCGCGGACGCTGCGGCGCCCGGTCTTTATGCCCTTCTCGGCCCCGCGCACGATCTCGTCCACCGTCCCGCTGAGGTCGTCCACCGCGCCCTGCGCGCGTTCGCGCGTGTCCACCGTGGCCCGCACCGTGCGGTCCACGGCCTCTCGGAGAGCATCGGATATGTCGCGCCGCTCGGCCATGCGGCCAGAGTGTAGGCAGTCGTAGGCTGGCCGACTTGCCCGAGCGCGCGCCCCTCCACCTGCGCCCCGCCACGGATCTGGCCGAGCGCGTGCTTCTTCCCGGCGACCCCCATCGCGCGCTCGTCGTGGCCCAGGCCCTGCTCGAGAAGCCGCTCATGTTCAACCACGCCCGGGGCCTGTGGGGCTACACGGGGCTCGCGCCCGACGGCGAGCCCCTCACGGTCCAGTCCACGGGCATGGGCGGTCCCAGCGCGGCGATCGTGATCGAGGAGCTGATCGGCCTCGGGGCGCGATCCCTCCTGCGGATCGGCACCTGCGGCGCGCTGGTGCCCGGCCTCGATCTCGGCGAGCTCGTGGCGGCACGCGAGGTGCTGCGCGCCGACGGGACGAGCGCCGCCCTCGGCTCACCCGCCCGGGCGAGCGCCGACCCCGAGCTCACGGCCGCCCTGGGCGAGTCCGGCGCGCGCCTGGTGACGGCGGTGTCCACCGACCTCTTCTACGACGACCGGGATGAGGTGGCGCCCGGCTGGCGCCGCGACGGAGCCGAGGTGGTGGAGATGGAGGCGGCCACCCTCCTGGCCATCGCCGCCCGCAGCGGCTGCCGGGCGGCGGTGCTGCTCGCGGTCACGGACCTCCTGGCCGATGGGCCGCGCCGGCGGCTCGGACGGGAGGACGTGGAAGAGCTGGGAACGCGGCTGGGCGAAGCGGGGTACGAGGCCCTCAGGCGGTCTCGCCGACCGTGAGGCGCTCCTGCGCCCGTGGGACGGGCTCGCCCGCGGGGGACAGCGCCTCGCGCAGGGCTGCCAGGTCGCGGGCGACCTCCTCGAGGCGGGCGTCCGCCGCGGAGGGCCCGGAGGCCTCCTCGGCAGCGGCGCTCGCGGCGCCGATCCTCTCCTCGATGCGGTCCAGGGCGTCCTCGATGCCCTCGAGACGCTGCGAGACCGAGCGCAGGCGCCGCGTGAGACGCTCGATGTCGGCCGCGGAGGGGATGTTGAGGGCCCCCATGGCCGCTTCCTGGGCCTGAACTGCCCGATCGCGCGCCTCGAAGGCGCCGGTGATCGCCCGGTTGACCACCGCGTTCGCGATCAGCTCCTCGGCTATGCGCCCCAGCGCCTCCTCCCCCTGGCGGGAGAGGCGGTCGACGAGGCTCGGATCGGTTTCGGCGCTCACTGGATTGGGGAGGCTAGCGCAAGAGACGGCCCCTGATCATGCCCAAGAAGAGCATCTCATCCTCGACATGAGGGTTAGCGTTTGTCCGCCCGCACGGCCATGCGGCCGGACGGCCTGCGCGGAGCCCACGAAAGCCCCGGCGGAGCTTCGCCTCGAGGTCCCGCCGGCCCGGCGGGACCTATACACGCACGCGCGGGAGACCATCGTCACGAAACCCCGGCGGGCGAAGCCCTGCACGCCTAAGGTTCCTGCTTGCGCGCGGAAAAGCGCGTCAGTAGGTTACGCGGCAGCGCGGAATGTTCTGCTAGCTTGCCCGCGTCGGTCAGGGTGCTCCCGTCGGGAGCCATGGGGAGGAGATCACACACACGGATGATGAAGCGGGTAACGCATCTCCTGCTCAGCGTCGCGCTGCTGGCGGTGGCCGCGCTCGCCGCGTTCACCCTCCCCGCTTCGGCCGAGCCCCGCACCTTCACCGTCCAGCTGGCGACCGGCGAGGTGGTCACGATCACCGTCGACGTGCCGCCCGGCACGCCGTTGTCGGACATCGAGCTGCCCGGCCCGATCGTGCCTCCGGGGACGCCGAGCGCCCCGCCCGCCGGAACCGACCCCGGCACTCCGGCCCCCGGGCCGGCCCCCGAGCCCGCTCCCGCGCCCACCCCCGGAGCCGGCGATGAAGGCCCGGCTCCGAAGCCCGGCGAGGGCGGCGAGCAGCCCCGCGGCGGGGACCGCAAGCCCGCGAAGCGCAAGGACAAGGATGGGGAAAGCGCCCCCAAGGACCGCCAGCAGGCAGACGCTGAGCCTCAAGTACAGGCTGAGCTTGACCGGCCCAAGCGGAGCGGCTCGCCCGAGCGCAAGCTGCGTAATTCGGATGGGTCGCCGGCGGCGGGGAATCCGGGGTTTGTGGATGCGTTGCCGGGGCCGTCGTTGGCGACGGGGGTGCCTAATTTCGTGATCCGGAAGTTCCGGGTGCCGGTGTTCTTGTTGCCGATCTATCAGGCGGCGGGGATCCAGTACGGGGTGCGGTGGGAGATCCTGGCCGCGATCAACGAGATCGAGACCGACTACGGCCGCAACCTCAACGTGTCCTCGGCGGGGGCGCTTGGGGTGGATGCAGTTCATCCCGTCCTCGTGGCGCGCCTACGGGGTCGACGCCAACAAGGACGGCACCAAGGACCCCTACAACCCCGTCGACGCGATCTTCGCCGCCGCGCGCTACCTCAGGGCAGCCGGCTATGAGCAGGACGTGCGGCGCTCGATCTTCGCCTACAACCACGCCGACTGGTACGTCGACTCAGTGATGCTCCGCGCACGGCTGATCGCCGGTGTCCCCTCCGACCTGGTCGGCTCGCTGACCGGGCTCACCGAAGGCACGCTTCCCCGTCGCCGCCAGGGCCCGCTACGCCGACGACCTCCAAGAAGCCGACCAACTCAAAAAGGTCAAGGCCGGCGAAAACGCCGCCAACGTCGTCGAAAGCGACGACACCCGCCGCTCGGTCTCGATCTACGCCAAGCACGGCGCCCCCGTCGTCGCGACCAACGACGGCGTCATCAAGAAGATCGGCGAAAACACCCGCCACGGCAAATACATCGTCCTCCAAGACGTCTACGGCAACCGCTACACCTACACCGGCCTCGGCCAAACCGCCGACCTCTACCCCGTCCTGAAGGAAAACGCCGGGGATCCCGAGACCACGGCGAAGGCCCTCCACGCCAACGACGCGGAGGACGTGAAGCCCTCCGCGCCCGCCTCGGCCGGCGCGCAGCCCGCCGAGGACGAGGCCGGCGACCAGGGGAGCACCAGGAAGGAGCGCCGGCGGGCCAACCCCGACCGCGCCGCCGCCAGGGCCTCGGTGCCCTTCAAGCAGCGGCTGTTCGCGCATCCCGACATGCCGCAGCGCCCGCGAGGCCGGCGGCCTGGACCAGCTCCTCGAGGCCAAGGCGCGCCGTGAGGGCGGCTTCGAGACCTACAAGAACTACTTCGCGCGCCCGTTCGACGCCAAGGCCGAGAACGTCGAGCTGCGGCAGCTGCGCAAGGGCTCGCACGTGATCGGCGGCACCGTGCTCGGCCGGGTCGGGCGCCCCGAGGAGGGCCAGGGGGCTCATCTCGACTTCGCCATCCGGCCCGCGGGCAAGGGCGCGCCGCAGATCGACCCCAAGCCCATCCTCGACGGCTGGAAGCTGCTCGAGGCCACCGCCATCTACCGCGCCTCGGGCCGCAACGTGCTCTACGGCGAGGGGGCCGACGGCATGTCGATCGGCCAGATCCTCCTCCTGCCGAAGCCCCTGCTGGAGAAGCGGGTGCTCTCGGACGAGCGCATCGAGGTCTACGACTGCGGGCGGTCGGACATCCGCTCGGGCCAGGTCGACCGCCGCGTGCTGGCCACGCTGGCATACCTCGCCGACTCCGGCCTGCGGCCCACGGTCACCAGCCTCAAGTGCGGCCACGGCTTCTTCACCAGCTCCGGCAACGTGTCCCACCACTCCTCGGGCAACGCGGTGGACATCGCCGCCATCAACGGCACCCCGATCATCGGCCACCAGGAGCCCGGCGGGGTCACCGAACAGGCCGTGCGGCGGCTGATGCGCCTCCAGGGCACGGTCCAGCCCGACCAGATCATCTCCCTGCTCGACCTCGGCGGCCAGACCTTCTCGATGGGCGACCACGACGACCACATCCACGTGGGCTTCGCACCGCTGTTCGGCAACAACAACAAGCTCGGCAAGCAGGCGCTCGCCGTGCTCAAGCCCGGCCAGTGGTCCGACCTGCTTGAGCCAGCTCAAGAAGATCGAGAACCCCGTGGTGCCCACGAAGCCGTCCAAGTACGCCATTCCCGCCCCCAAGCGCTCCTCCGACGCCCACACCGGCGAATAGCGCAGCCTGTTCGGCTTCGTCCAGCTCGAGTTCGGCTTCCTGCTGGGGCCGGCGGACGGCCGCTTCATCGTGCGCTCCGAGCCCGGCGGCGGGCCGGAGACGATCCTCGTGCTCAAGACCCTCGGGGCGCCCCAGCGGCGCCTCCTCGGGCGGCGCCGGGGCCGGAGCCTGACCGAGGCCGATGCCGAGCCCGTGCCGACCTCACGGGCCACCCTGATCGACGCCGACGCCGTTCCCCGACCGCGGCGCCGCGGAGTCCTGGCTCGCGGAGCTCCGGAGCGACTCGGATCGCGCGCAGGCCAGGGTGGACGAGGCGATCGCGGTGCTGTCGCGCGTGCTGCGCGCCCATCGGTCCGCCTACGCCGATCCCTACGCGTGGGATGTGCCGGCGAAGGCCGCCCTCGTCACCCGCCTCGGGTTCGGCTCGGGCGAGGCCGTGGCCGACGGACGGTACGCCGACGCCTACGAGCTGCCCCGCGGGCGACGGCGCACCCGGCGCTCGATGGAGGCGCCCGAGGAGCGCTTCGCCGCCCTGCTCGGGGCGCGCGAGGAGCTGCTGACGTGCGAGGACCTGGTCCTGCGCGCCCGCGCCGACCTCGACGCCGGCCGCCACCGCCAGGCCGCCCTCCAGGCACGGATCGCGCTGGAGAGCCTGCTGACCGAGCTGGGCGACGATGTGGCCGCCGAGCACCGCGCGGCGCTCGAGGACGACCGCGGGCCGGTGGGCGAAGCGGCGAATGCGGCCCTGCGCGGCGACCTCGGCCCCGCCTCGGCCGGATCAGGTCGAGGAGGCGGTCGCCAGGCTCGAGGCGGCGCTGCGAATCCGGCGCCTCGGCAGCGCGTCCTGAGACCAAGTCTTTAACGAGAGCGACAGGTGGCGGCTCCTACGGTGTCCTCGACACACGGTCGAACGGGCGCCCCGAGATCTCCGACATCTGGCGATAGGAGCAGACGGTGAGAGACGAGAACATGACAATCGTGAACCAACCCGTGCAGAGCCTTCCTCGCGGCAGAGCCCGCGATCAGCGGTTGTCACGGGCGGTTCAGGCCCGCCGTCGCCTCACCTCTCCCCGGGGCGGCGGCCGGGCCTGGATCAACGGCCGCGAGGTGGGTGGCGCGGACCCGCGCTACGCGCACCTCGCGACGATCAACGACTGAGAGGTCCCGCTAACGGGGCCGAGAGCGGCCACGGCGGCCGCCAGCTCGAGCGCGACGTCGCCGTCGAGCTTGACCTCGGCGTCCCCGTCGTAGGGGGTCTCGCCCTCGGTCACGATCGCGAGCCTCCCGCCGGCCGAGAGGGTGAGCCCGGGCAGCGCCGCCACCGGGTACACCGTCAGGGAGGAGCCGACGCAGACCATCAGGTCGGCCTCCGCGGCGAGCGCCTGGGCCTCGGCCATCGCCGGCTCCGGCAACAGCTCCCCGAACAGCACGACGTCGGGCTTCAGCGGGGTGAGGCAGGCCACGCACTCGGGCGCGCCGTCGCAATCGGCCAGTCGCGTGACCACCTCGGCGAGCGCGACCCGGCCGCCGCACATCATGCAGCGGCTCCACTCGATCGACCCGTGCACCTCCACGACCCGCTCGCTCCCCGCCGCGCGGTGCAGCCGGTCCACGTTCTGGGTGATCACCCCCCGGACGATCCCCCGGCGCTCGAGCTCGGCCACCGCCTCGTGCGCGGGGTTCGGCCGCTTGTCGGCCAGCGACGCGAAGCGCTCGCCGTAGAAGCGCCAGAAGCGATCGGGGTCGCGCCGCCACGCGTCGATGTGGGCCACCTCCATCGGGTCCACGTTGGCCCAGAGCCCGGTCCCGGGCGACCGGAAGTCGGGGATGCCGGACGGCACCGAGATGCCGGCGCCGGTGAGCACCACGGCCGAGCGCGAGGCGGACAGCAGCTCGGCGAGCACCTGGGGGCCCGCCGGGGTCGGCGACCGGGGGGCGACGGCCTGTGCCCCGCGATGGGGTAGCGAGCCCGTGCTCACTTGCCCTGGAACTTCGCCTGGCGCTTGCCCAGGAACGCTCCGATGCCCTCCTTCGCGTCCTCGGAGGCGAACACGGCGGCAAAGCCGCGCTTCTCGGCCTCGATGCCCTCGTCGAGGTCCCCGGCGGCCGAGACCTGCTTGATCTGCTCGACGGCCAGCGGGGCCTGGCCGGCCAGCTTGTGGGCCCAGGACATGGCGGTGTCGAAGAGCTCGTGGTCGGGCACGACCCGGTTGACGAGCCCCAGGCGCCTCGGCCTCGAAGGCGCCGATCGGATCGCCCACCAGGTTCAGCTCCAGCGCCTTGGCCTCGCCCACCAGGCGGGCCAGCCGCTGGGTGCCGCCGAACCCCGGGATGATCCCGAGGTTGATCTCCGGCTGCCCGAAGGAGGCCGACTCGGCGGCCAGGCGGATGTCGCACGCCATGGCCAGCTCGCATCCTCCGCCGAAGGCGATCGAGTTCACGGCGGCGATCGTGACCGTCCGGGAGCGCTCCATCGAGCGCATGAAGGCGTGTGCCGACGTCGATCAGCTCCTTGCCCTCCTTGTCGGGGGACATCTTCGTGAACTCCTTGATGTCCGCCCCCGCCGAGAACGTGAAGATGTTCGACGAGGCGAACACCACCGCCCGCAGCTTCCCGTCGATCTCCCCCCAGAGCTCGGTGAGCTCGCGGATCACGGCCGGGGACAGCGGGTTCGCGGGCGGGCGGTTGAGCCACACGATGCCCACGTCGTCGCGGGTCTCCAGCGCGATCGTCTCGCGCGACTGCCCGTCGTCGGGGTCGGGGTAGGGGAAGAAGCCCTGCCCCGACTTCTTGCCGAGGCGCCCCTGGGCCACCAGCCGCCGGAGCAGGAGCGGCGCCTCGAAGCCCTCCCCCCACTCATTGCGAGCGCGCTCGAGAGCCCCGAGCACGTCGTCGAGGCCCTGCTCGTCGGCGCGGGTGAAGGGGCCGGGCAGGATGCCGGCGCCCATCATCATGCCGATCTCGATGTCCTTCGCGGAGGCCTCGCCCTCCTCCAGCACGAGGCACGCCTCCACGATGGCCTTGAGCGAGAAGCGCTCGACCAGGGTGTCCGTCACGTCGGTCTTCTCAACCGTGCTCATAGAAGCCCTTTCCGGTCTTCTGACCGAGGTTGCCGGCTTCCACCAGCTCCTTCATCGCCGGGGAGACGAAGAAGCGGTCGCCGTAGGAGTCGCTGGAGGTGCTCGGCCACGTGCAGGACGGTGTCCAGCCCGAGCAGGTCGGTGAGGAAGAACGGGCCCATGGGCGCCGCCTTGGACTCCTGGATGACCTTGTCGACCTCCTTCACGTCGAGGCCCTCCTCGTGCGTGACCTTCCAGATCTCCGACACGGCGGAGTTGAGGATGCGATTGACCACGAAGCCGGGGCCCTCGCCGCAGCGGATGGCGGTCTTGCGGATCTGCTGGGCGAAGTTGGAAGCGGCCTGGAGGGTCTCGTCGGAGGTGTCCTCGCCCTCGATCACCTCGATCAGCCGCATCATCGAGGCGGGGTAGAAGAAGTGAAAGCCGACGACCTGATCGGGGCGGCCGCTGGCCTCGGCCATCTCGGAGATCGAGAGCGACGAGGTGTTCGAGGCGAGGATCGCGTGGCCCGGGGTGACCGCGTCCAGCTCGGCGAAGACCGCCTGCTTGATCTGCATGCGCTCGGGCACCGCCTCGACCACGAAGTCCACGTCGCCGAAGGCGTCGTAGTCGGTGGCGCCCGGTGATGCGGCCGGTGATCTCCGCCAGCTGGCGGTCGGCGTCCTCCTGGGTGATCTTCTCCTTGGCCACCAGGCCGCCGAGCTGGCCCTGGGTCACCTCGCGCGCCTTCTCGAGCCCGGTGTCCACGAACTTCTGATCGATGTCCTTGAGCACGACCGGGATTCCGGCCGAGGCGATGACCTGCGCGATCTCGCCGCCCATCGTGCCGGCGCCGACGACGGCGGCTTTGAATACGTACATGTGTCTCCCTGACTCCTAGGTTGCGGATCTCTCGGTGAGCTGGCGCTGCTCGTCGCCCGGCTCGAGACCGGGCTCGGAGTGCGCGGCGCGCAGCTCGTAGCCCTTGCGCGCGTTCGCGTCGGCCGCCGACAGCACCTTGTCGGCCTTCAGGCCCGGGCCACGCTCTCGCGTCCGCGCCGGGGCAGCAGGCCCACCACTTGGCCGATCGGGCCGATCGACTTGGGCACGAACACGTCGAAGCGGGGCACCTCTAGCGCCTCGACGATCGCGGCGGCCACGTCCTCGGGCCTCACCTTCTTCACCGCGCGGGTGGTGGGCAGCCCGTCGGCCAGCTCGGTGTCCACCACGCCCGGCATCACACAGGAGATCTCGATGGCGGTGTCGCTCGTCTCGCCGCGAACCGCCTCGCTCACCCCGACCACGAAGTGCTTAGTGCCGCAGTAGGTGGCGCCGCCCGGGTAGCCGGCCTTGCCCGCGGACGAGGCCACGTTCACGAGATGCCCCGTGTTGCGGGCCAGGAAGCGCGGCAGCACGAGCTTCATCCCGTTCAGCACACCGCCCACGTTGATGTCGATCATCCGCTGGGCGGTGGCGTCGTCCTCGTCGACGAAGCTGCCGAGGTGCATGATGCCCGCGTTGTTGACGAGCACGTCGACCGGGCCGAGAAGGCGGTCGGTCTCGTCGAGGAACGAGGCGAACGACTCCTTGTCGGTCACGTCGAGCGCGAGCGCCACGGCGCCTCCTCCCACCTGTGCGGCGGCGGCCTTCGCGGTGGTCTCGTCGAGATCGCCGATGGCCACCTTCATGCCCTTGTCGGCGCACGCCGTCGCGGTGGCCAGGCCGATCCCCCGCGCGGCTCCCGTGATCGCCACGACCTTGCCCGTCAGCGCCCTCGCCTCTTTCGCCATGGCCGGGAGTTTGACAGCGTGGCGGGAGCGCCGCTCAGCGAAGCCCGGCTTCGTCCTCGGCCTCCACCTTGAAGCGGCCGAGGGTGCGCCGCAGCGCGTCGCGCAGCGCCCGCCGGATGAACAGCACGTCGGTCAGGCCGCGGAGCGGGTTCTCGGAGGTGAGGTCGTACTCCAGCTCGACGCCGACCAGCGCCCCGCCGTCGGCCGGCTCGGCCCGGAAGGCCTGGGTGCCGATCAGCCGCTGCTCCGCGACCCGCGTGGAGAAGCGCAGCGGCGAGGACTCCACCACCTTCTCGGTGACCCGCCCCCTTCCCCCGGGGCCGGACTCCCAGACCACCTTCGCGCCCGTGTCCGGCCACTCCTGGGAATCGTCGAGCAGGCGAGCGAAGCCCTCCACGAAGCTGGGCCAGCGCCGGACGTCGCGCCACAGGTCCACCGCGTGCTCGGGGGCCAGGGGCACGTGGACGCTGGCCTCTGCGCGGCGCGGCATCAGCTGCCGTACACCTCGCTCACGATCTCCTCGATCGAGTGCTGCACCGACTCGAGGAAGGGGCGGACCTCGGTCACGAGCTTCTCGTATTCGGCGCGCCCCTCGTCGGTGAGCGAGTAGAAGCGCCGCGTTCGCCGCTCGGGGTGCTCCCACTGGCCCTCGATGAGGCCCTGCTGCTCCAGCCTGCGCAGCAGCGGGTACATCGTGTTGGGATTGACCGACAGCACGCCCTCCGTCATCCCCGCGATGCGGTCCATCATCTGGTTGCCGTAGGAGGGTCCCGCCTGGATCAGGTGGAGCACGAGCAGCGGCAGCACCCGGCGGCGGCGAAGCTCGCCGCTGAAGGGGTCCTGCGCCCGCGCCCGCACGACCGGCTCGGGCTGGGCGGGCACGACGGTTCCGGCCTGCGCCACCGCGTCGCTGACCGCGGCGCGGCTGCGCTCGCGCTTGGACTTGGGGCCCGCCATGCGGCGGAATCCTGACAGGCGGGGGGCCTCGCGGGGGCCGCCCGAAGGCGGCCCCCGGGGCCGGAGGCTATGCCGCGGCGGGGGCCGGCTCCTCCACGCGACGCGGCATCAGGACCTCGCGTGCGATCACGAGGCGCTGGATCTGCGACGTGCCCTCGTAGAGCTGCATGATCTTGGCGTCGCGCATCAGCTTCTCGACCGGGTACTCCTTGATGAAGCCGTAGCCGCCGTAGACCTGGACGGCGTCCACCGCGACCTCCATGGCGGTGTCCGCCGCGAAGCGCTTGGCGTGCGACGAGGCGAGGGTGTTGCGCTTGCCCTGGTCGAGCAGCACACCCGACTTGTGCGTGAGCAGGCGGGCGGCCTCGATCTTGGTCGACATGTCGGCGATCATGAACTGGATCGCCTGGTGCATCGCGATCGGCACGCCGAACTGGACCCGCTCCTTGGCGTAGTCGGCCGCGAACTCGAACGCCGCCTGCGCGATGCCGACGCCCATGGCCGACACGCCGGGGCGGGTGCGGTCGAGGGTCATCATCGCGAGCTTGAAGCCCTTGTTCTCCTCGCCGAGGAGGTTCTCGGCGGGGATCTCGACGTCGTTGAACGAGATCGTCGCGGTGTTGGAGGCGCGCTGCCCGAGCTTGTCCTCCTTCTTGTCCACGCTCACGCCGTCGAGGTCACGGTCGACCACGAAGGCGGAGATCCCGCGGTGACCGGCCTCCTTGTCGGTCTTGGCGTAGACCGTGTAGTAGGAGGCGTGCGAGCCGTTGGTGATGAAGCACTTCGAGCCGTTGATGACGTACTTGTCGCCCTTCTTCACGGCGGTGGTCTTCATGCCCGAGACGTCCGAGCCGGCGTCGGGCTCGGTGAGGCAGAAGGAGGCCAGCTTGGGCTCCTCGGTGAGCATCCCGAGGTACTTCTTCTTGACCTCCTCCGAGCCGCCGAGGCCGATGGGGGCGGTGGCCAGGCCGTTGCACATGAGCGACGTGCCGATGCCCGAGCAGCCCCACCCCAGCTCCTCCTCGATGAGGCAGCCCGTGAGGTAGTCGAGGCCGGGGCCGCCGTACTCCTCGGGGATGTGGTTGTTCATCAGGCCCACTTCCCAGGCCTTGTCGACGATCTCCTGCGGCCAGGTGGAGTCCCGGTCGTAGTCCCACGCGACGGGGCGGATCTCCTTCGTCGCGAAGTCGTGGGCGAGCTCCTTGATGTCCTTCTGCTCGTCGGTGAGGGTGAAATCGATCAACTGCTTCGTCTCCTTGGAGGGGTGCGCCCGCCGCACCCCGCGGGGTGCGCGATTGAGCGCCCGATTGATTCGTCAGTCAATAAGCGTCCGAGGAGGGTACCGGAAGCAGCGCCGCAGGCCAAATGACTCACCCGCCGGCGATGCGCTCCCGCAGCTCGTCGGGCAGCGGGCGGGCGCGGCCGCGCTCGTAGTCGTAGCCCACCAGCACCCCGTGGCCCTCGGCGATGACCCGTTCCCCGACCGCCATCTCGAAGGCCACCCGGAAGGAGGAGCGGCGCGGCGTCCTCGGCGCGGCAGCGGATGGACACCTCCTCGTCGAACACCGCGGGCGAGCGGTAGGCGATCTCGCAGGCCGCGAAGATCAGCCCGAATCCCGCCGACTCCGGGTGCGCGGGGTCGTGGCTGGGGATCAGCTCGCGCAGGTAGGCGATGCGGGCCGTCTCGAAGTACCGCAGGAAGACCACGTTGTTGAGGTGGCGCATGGCGTCGAGGTCGCCGAAGCGCACACGCTCCACGTGCACGAAGGGCCACTCGCCGGGTGTCTCAGAAGAGGAGCTTTGCGATGGCATAGACGCCGCTGAGGATCGCGAGCAGCGAGAAGATCGCGAGGCCGATCTGGTCCGGATAGAGGATCGGCCGGCTGGGCGCCATCGTCTTGCGGCGTAGCTTCTCGAGCATGAGGGCACACTACGACCAGTGGACTTCGGCACCGTCCTGATCATCGTCGTGCTCGTGGCCATCGTCGTCGCGGCCGCGAGCTACATCGGCAGCGGGGGGATCTACCAGGGCCTCGGCAGGACGGGGCTCACGCTCGACGAGCCCGACCTGCGCCCGGAGCCGGCGCCCGGCAGCGCGGCGGCCAACGCCGAGGCCCAGGAGGAGATCCGCCAGATGCTCGAGGCCAAGTCCGACCGGCAGACGCGCCGGGGCGAGGCGCCCCTCGACATCGCGGCCGAGATGGCCGCTCTGGAGGCCCCGGCGCCGACCGCCGACGCCGGTCTGCGCGACGAGGTGCGCGAGCTCGTGGTGGCCCGCAACGAGCGCCGGATGCGCCGCGGCGAGGACCCGCTCGACGTGGAGAGCGAAGTGGAGCGCCAGCTGCGTGAATTCGGCCCCTGAAGGCCCCGCAATCGGGTATACAAGCGTCGTGACCGACGACCGACGCTATGAGATCGAGGAGCTGCTGGTTCGTCCGGGCACCTACTTCAATCCCCAGACCGAGGTCATGGTGGTGGTCGACGACTCCAACTCGATGGACTCGGAGATCTTCAACCTGGAGGAGTTCGAGGGCGCCGACTGGGTGCTGGTGTCCGACGAGCTCCCGGTGGACGAGGCGCAGCGCGACGAGCTGCTCGAGACCTTCCAGGCCACGTGGCACGGCGGCGACGGCCGCCAGACCCGCGCGATGGCGGACGCCGACGCGTCCGACGACGAGGCCGAGCTGGATCCGGACGAAGACGGTGAGGCCCCTCGCGGCGCCTCCGTCGTAGAAGAAGACGCCGAGTAGCCAGCGCTCGTGCGGCCCGTCTACGGCCTCGGCCTGTTCATACCGCTGGCGATCGTCCTCGAGCTGGCCCACGCCTCGCCGGTGCTGGTGTTCGGCGGCCGCGGCGCTCGGGGTGATCCCCACCGCCGCCGTGATGGGCGAGGCCACCGAGCACCTGGCCGCCCAGACGGGGCCCGGCATCGGCGGCTTCCTGAACGTGACGTTCGGGAACGCCCCGGAGCTGATCATCGCCTTCTTCGCCCTCAAGGAGGGCCTCCAGGAGGTCGTGAAGGCCTCCATCGTCGGCTCGATCATCGGGAACTGCCTGCTCGTGCTCGGCGCCGCGATGCTGGTCGGTGGCCTCAAGCGCGACAAGCAGGAGTTCAACCGCACCGCCGCCAGCGCGCAGGCGGGCATGCTCCTGCTCGCGCTCACCGCGCTGATCCTTCCGGCGGTGTTCCAGCTGGTCCACGGAGGCGGTCTGCCCGGGGTGGGCGACGAGCGGGTGAACTTCGGCCGCGAGGTGGAGCAGCTCTCCTTCGGCGTGGCGATCGTGCTGATGGTCTCCTACGCCGCCGGCCTCGTCTTCTCGCTCAAGACCCACCGCAAGGTCTTCAACCCCTACGAGGCCTCCGAGGAGGAGGAGCACGAGGGCGCGTGGTCGGTGAAGAAGTCGCTGGTCCTCCTGGCGGTCGCCGCCGTGCTCGTCGGAGTGATGAGCGAGGTGCTGGTGGGCTCGATAACCGAGGCCTCCGACGACATCGGCATCTCGGAGTTCTTCGTCGGCGTGTTCGTGGTGGCCATCGTGGGCAACGCGGCCGAGCACTGGGTGGCGGTGCTGGTGGCGGCCAAGGACAAGATGGACCTCGCGGTGTCGATCGCCGTGGGCTCGAGCGCCCAGATCGCGCTCTTCGTGGCCCCCGTGCTGGTGCTGCTCTCGTTCGTGATCGGCCCCAACCCGCTGGCGCTGGTGTTCAACGGCTACGAGCTGGGCGGGCTGGTGTTCGCCGTGCTCATCGCCAACCAGGTCACGAGCGACGGCGAGTCCAACTGGTTCGAGGGCGTTCAGCTGCTGGCGCTCTACGCGGTGCTCGGCCTGGTCTTCTACTTCGCGTAGGCAGCCCCGCGGCTCATCTCGACCCCGCCGGCTCCTTCTCCTGCGGCTCCTTCTCCTTGCGGCGCTCCTCGCGCTTCCTCTCGGCTTCGGGGTCGCGGCTGTCGGCGATCAGCGACGCGACGATGCCCACCGCGAAGCAGAACGCGATGAGTCCGAGGCTCGCGAGGGGCCCGATCTTCACGAGGTCCTCGATCAGCAGCTTCACGCCCACCACGGCGAGCACCACGGCGATCGTCTCGTCGAGATAGCGGAAGCGGGCTATCAGCCCCTCGACCAGCACGAAGAGCGCCCGCAGCCCGAGCAGCGCGAACACGTTGCCCATCCAGATGATGAAGGCGTTGTCGGTGATGGCGAAGGCGGCGGGGATCGAGTCGATGGCGAACGCGATGTCCGCGAAGACGATCGCCACGAGGCAGAGGAAGAGCGGCGTCACGTAGCGCTTGCCGTTCTCCTTCCAGAACCAGTGGCCCTCGCGGAAGTCGTCGGTCACCGGATAGAAGCGGCGGACGAGCCGCACCATCAGGTTCTTCTCCGGATCCACGTTCTCGCTCACGCCCTTGAAGATCCGGTAGGCGAGGAAGAGAAGAGCGACGCCCAGCAGGTAGATCACGAAGTGGAACTGCTCGATGAGCTCCACTCCGACGAGGATGAACACGCCCCTCAGGGCCAGCGCGGCGACGATGCCCCAGAACAGCAGGCGCGCCCTGCGCTCCTCGGGCACCCCGAAGTAGGTGAAGAGGATGATGAATACGAAGAGGTTGTCGAGCGAGAGCGAGCGCTCGATCAGGTAGACCGTCGTGTACTCCACCGCGTCGTTCGCGTTGTCGACCACGAGGATCAGCACCGAGACCGCGAGGCTCAGGGCGAGCCACCCGATCGACCAGATCACCGCTTCGCGGAAGTCCGGCTCGCGCCCGCGCGCGAAGAAGTGGAGATCCAGCCACAGGAAGAAGACCAGCGCCGCGATCAGCCCCGCGACCGGGGCTATCTCCTGGAAGTCCATCAGCGCAGCAGGTTCGAGCAGCGTGAGAGGGCGGCGGTGTCGTCCGGCGCCGCCCGGTCCAGGCAGTCGTCGTAGCTCTGCAGGGGGTCGGGAACCGACGACTCGTCATCGCCCGGCGCGCCGGGCTCATCGTCCTCCGGCGAGCCGAGCCCGCCCGCCCCGCCGAGCGCACCCAGGCCACCGAGCTGGGCGGCGAGGTCCGAGATCGGACGCGCCCGCGACGGCGCCTGTACCCGCTGGTCGCCGTTCACGTCGGAGAGCTCGACCGAGATCCGCAGCGAGCCCCGCTCCACGCCGGCGAACGCTTCCCGCTGATCCTCGGGGACCTCGAACTCGAGGTTGGTGGACATCCGGCGGATCAGGGAGTCCTCCTGGCCCGCGTAGACGTCGAAGCGCGGGCGGTCGAAGGCCGTCGGCCATCCGGTCCAGCTGGTCTGCCGAGAGCGAGGCGCCCCCGCGCCAGGCGGTTGAGGTCCGCCAGCAGCGCGCGCACGTCGAGCCTGGCCGAGAGGTGGTCGGTCACGACGCCGGCGATCCTCTCCTCGCCCTCGCGGCGCGCGTCGATCACCCACTTGCGCGGATCGAGGCCGAGCTCGCGCAGGGAGGTGCCCCTGCCCCCCTCCTCCCGCAGCCGGGCGTTGGCACGATCGACGTCCGCGCGAGGTTGCTCGTAGAACTGGCCCCCGAACTTGACGAAGGCCCGCTCTCCGGTCGAGAGGACTCCCGGTCTCGATGGCCTGCCCGGCGTCCTGGGCGCCGACGCTCACATCGAGGTCGAGCTTCGGCAGCGTTCCCTTGGCGGCGACGAAGGGGCCCGAGGCGTCGAGGCGCACCGGGCCGTCCAGGCCCTTGAGACCGTCGAGCTCGAGCTGGGCGTTGATCTTGAGGTCGGCGCTGGCGATCGAGCTGCGGAAGGCCTTGTCGAGCAGCGCCTCGACGTCCCTCTCGTCGGAGCCCCCTCCCCCGTCCGAGCCTCCGCAGCCTGCCGCCAGCAGGGCGGCGAGCAGCAGCGAGGACCGCGGCCACGCGGCGTAACGAGAGGAGGCTGCTCTGTGCGGGTCGCATGCGTGGGGAACTGAGGATGGCGCAGGGTAGCGGCGGCCCGGGGATGCCACGCGACCTGCCGGGCCTCGCTACCGTGTCTCGGTCGATGTTCCCGCAAAACGGCAAGTTCCTCGCGGGCGTCACGTTCCTCGTCGCGATGGTGGCCGCCGGGCCCGCCCAGGCCCGCCCGGTGCTCGAGGTCGACGGCGCGCGGGCGGTCCGCGTGAACGACCCCTTCGTGCCCTCCGGCCCGGACGCCGACCTCGGCCCCGAGCCCCGGGGGGCGCCGCCGGCGCGGGTCGCCCGCCGGGGTGGTCCGCGGGCGGTGAGCGCCGCGTTGCGGCGGGCCCGCCGGACCGGCGGAATCTCGAAGGGCCGGCGGGCGGCCTACGCGCGCGTCTATTCGCTCGCGCGCTCGCGCCACCGGCGTCTCGGCGGCACCCGCAGGCGCGAGCTCGGCAGCGTCATCGACACGCTCGACGCGATAGCCCTGCGCGGCGAGCTCTCGGCATCGCGGATGCCCGCGCTGTTCCTGATCCTCCGGCGCAACGCCGAGTTCTGGCCCCGCAGCCCCTTCCCGGCCAACCGGGGCGTCGTGACGTTCCGCGGCAGCGAGCTGGTCTTCGAGTACTACAGCGGCAGCGGGCTGCAGCTCCAGCCGCTGGTGAACTTCAAGAAGGCCAACCAGCTGCACGGCGCCTGCGTGAAGGGCACCGGGACGTGCGAGAAGGGCCGCCTGCGCCGCCTCATCTCAGAGCTCGTGCGCACCTCGGCCCGGCGCGGAGGCTTTCGCACCTGGGAGTACTACTTCTGGTTCGGGGGCGGGCGGCCCCCGTGGATCAGCGGCATGGCGCAGGCCACCGCGATACAGGCCCTGGCCCGCGCCTCGCAGCTCCTCGGCGACAGCGGGCTGCGCCGCTACGCCCGCGAGGCCTTCCCGGCCTTCTCGACCCCTCCCCCCACCGGCGTGAGGACCCGCGGCCCGCTCGGGGGGCACGCACTACCTGCAGTACTCCTTCGCCCCGCGCCTCTACATCATCAACGCCTTCCTCCAGGCGGTGATAGGCCTCTACGACTACTCGAAGATCACCGGCGACGCCACCGCGCGCCGCCTGTTCGCGCAGGCGGAGCCCGAGGCGCGCCGGGAGCTGCCGCGCAACGACACCGGGGACTGGTCCACCTACTCCTTCGGGGGAGCCGAGTCGACCCGGGAGTACCACGAGCTTCTGCGCGAGTTCTCGGCGAGCCTGTGCAGCCGCCTGCACCGCGACGTCTACTGCGACACCGCGCGCAGGTTCGCGCGCCTACACCACCGAGCCCGCGGAGCTGCGGCTGCTCGGCCCGGACACCGCCACCCGCAACCGCCAGGCCCGGGTGCGCTTCTCGGTCTCGAAGCTCTCGGCCGTGCAGCTCACCATCCGGCGCGCGCGGGAGGGTCGTCTACGACCGCGTGGCCACCTTCCGGCGCGGCCGCGGCTCGTTCGCGTTCGCCCCGCGCTCGAGCGGGACGTTCAAGCTGCGGCTCGCCGCCAAGGAGCTGCGCACGGGCCGCGGGCTGCGCACGTACGAGACCGGCGAGATCGAGGCCGAGGCGCCCTGAGCACCCCGCGCACGATCCTCTACACCGGCAAGGGCGGGGTGGGCAAGACCAGCGTGGCGGTCGCCACCGCCCGCCGGTGCGCGGCGGCGGGCCTGCGCACGATCGTGCTCTCCACCGACCCCGCCCACAGCCTCGCCGACTCGCTGGAGGTCGATCTGGGAGCCGTGCCGACCGAGGTCGCGCCCCGCCTCGACGCGCAGCAGGTACAGGCGCAGCAGGAGATGGAGAGCAACTGGGAGGCGGTGTCGGGGTGGCTCGGGGAGCTGCTGGCCGACCGCGGCGTGGACCCCATCTCCGCCGAGGAGCTGACCGTGCCGCCCGGGATGGATGAGCTGTTCTCGCTCCTGCAGATCAAGCGCCACCACGAGTCGGAGGAGTACGAGGTGATCGTGGTGGACTGCGCGCCCGACCGGGGAGACGCTGCGGCTGCTCTCGTTCCCCGACGTCTGCACCTGGTGGCTCGAGAAGGTGTTTCCCTGGCAGGGGCGCATGATGGCGGCCGCGCGGCCGCTCGCGCGCAGCCTGATGCCCGACGTGCCGCTGCCCGGCGACGCGGTGTTCGACGACGTCGAGCGGCTGGTGCGCAACCTGGTCGCCATGAACGGCATCCTGCGCGACCGCCGCCACACCACCGTCCGGCTGGTGATGAACCCGGACCGGATGGTGGTCAAGGAGGCCATGCGGACCTTCACCTACCTGAACCTCTACGGCTATCTGACCGACGCGGTGGTGGTGAACCGCGTCTTCTCGGAAGAGGCCGGGAGCGGCTACTTCGCCGCCTGGCGCGACCTCCAGCAGGAGAACATGGAGCTCGTCCGCGAGGGGTTCGCCCCCGTGCCGATCCTCACCGCTCCCTATCTCTCGAGCGAGGTGGTCGGCGCGGAGATGCTCGACCTGCTGGGCGACGAGGTGTTCGCCGGCGGCGTCGACGCCCAGGACGTCCTGCACTCGGAGCTCTCCCGCGAGCTGAGCGCCGACGACGGAGCCGCGACCCTGCGCCTGCCCCTGCCCTTCGCCGACCGCGGTGACATCGGCCTGAAGAAGATCGGCCTGGAGGTGGTGGTCCGGGTCGGGGTTCACAAGCGGACTATCATGCTGCCGCCCGCGTTGGCGAGTTACGAAACGAGCGGCGCGCGCTTCTCGGACGGCGCGCTCGAGGTCTCCTTCGTGCGGGCACCGGATGACGGAACGCGACACGACACGACCTGAGGATCCCCGCGAGGGTCCGGACCCCAACCGCTACGACGGCCTCGGCTTCGACGAGGACTGGAGCTCGCGCTACGGCGGCGCCCCGCCGCCCCGACCGCGCCAGGGGTCGACCTCTCCGGCGGTCTTCGTCCTGCTCGACGCCCTGCGCCGGGCCGCGCCGCCCGAGCTGCAGGAGCGCGTGTCGGCGCTCATCCGCGAGGTGCTGCTCACGCTGCGCTCGCTGATCGACTGGTACCTGAACCGCCTCGACAACCCCCCGCGCGAGCCGCGCGTGGAGGACATCCCGATCGACTGAGCCGCTAGTCGTCGAGCCGGTCGCGCTCGGGCGGCTTCCAGTCGCCCGCCTCCGGGTCCTGCGACGGGTGCGGCTGGCTCGTGCTCGTGGCACCGGTGGGAGCGTGGGGCTCCTCGCCGAAGGGCTTCCCGTCGGGGTCGGGCGGGTCGAGCGGGTCCTCGCGCGTCTCGTAGGGGTCGGGCCACTCGGTGGGATCGGGCTCCCCGACCGGGTTGTTGAGCTCGTGGTGAGGATCCTGCCCGGCCTGGCGCCGCTCCTCTTCGAGTCGGCGCTCCTCCTCGTCGCGAGTGCTTCTCTGGCCTTCCATCACCCAGATCTACCCGGCGCCGGCGATGGGGAAACCGGCGCCGCAGGCCGGCGATAGCCTTCCGCGCCAGTGAAGACCTGGGTGCTCACCGGCTCGCTGGAGAACTTCCGCGCCACCCGTGATCGGGGCTTCGAGCTCATCGGCGCCAAGGAGGGCCGGCGCGCGATGGCCACCCAGATCGAGCCCGGCGACGAGATCGTCTTCTACGTGACGGGGGTCCAGGCCTTCGGCGCCCGGGTTCGGGTGACCTCGGAGATGTTCGAGGATCGCGCCAAGGTCTGGCCGGGCAAGCCGGGCAAGGCCGACGCCTACCCCTGGCGCTTCGAGACCGAGCCGATCCTCGTGCTCGACGAGGAGCGCTTCGTGCCCGCGGTGGAGCTGGCCCCCGACCTCGAGCACGTGCGCAAGTGGCCCGCCGAGCACTGGCAACTCGCCTTCCAGGGCCAGCTGCGCGCGGTCTCGCCCACCGACGCCGCGGTCCTCGCGGAGCGGATGTCGGGCGCCCTGCAGGCGGGTTAGCGCCTGGTGCCTCACGAGCGCCACTACACCGTCGAGCAGGCCAACGCGGCGATCCCATGGGTCGAGGAGCGCATCGAGCGCGCTCCGGACCGCGCGGGAGGAGCTCAACGACGAGGAGGCCCGGGCGGCGCTCTCCGAGGCCGGCCCCACCAACGGCGGCGGCGAGCCCGGAAACCTGGTCTCCGGCGCGTTTCTCGCGATGCGCGCGGCGTTGGGCGACCTGCGCGAGATGGAGGTGGTGCTTCGCGACCTCGACCGCGGCCTCGTGGACTTCCCCTCCCTGCGCGACGGGCGCGAGGTGTATCTCTGCTGGGAGGAGGGCGAGGAGGACATCCGCTTCTGGCACGAGCCCGACGCGGGCTACGACGGCCGGCGGCCGCTCGACGATGGCTGACGCCGCCCGCCCGGCGCCGGACCCCGCGGCGAGCCTGGTGGAGGTCTGGCGCCGGCTGGGCCCCGAGCAGCGGGTGGCGGGAATCGGCGCGGCGCTGTTCGTGGTCAGCACCTTCGGGCCCTTCTCGTTCGTGGAGGCCGCGATGGCGCTCACCGGCCTCGCGGTGCTCGCCCTGCTCAAGCAGCGCGCCGACCGCAAGGAGTTCCACCTGCCGGGCGGCGACGGCACCGTGATCCTCGCCGCCGGGACGTGGGCGGCGGTGCTGGTCGTGGCCCGCATCTTCGACCGGCCCCTGGGCCAGAGCGTGCTGGCGCTGGCCTGCGCCGCGATCATCGCGGCCGCCGGCCTGCGCGAGCGAGCCAAGCGCCCGGCCGACGACATCGCCCCCCGGGCCGACGCAGACGGTGCCCGCTGGCCGCCGGGGAGGACGCGACCGTGCGCATCGCCGCCCACGAGGACGCCACCGAGCGCCTCGAGGCGGACGAGCCGCCGGCCTCGAGCGAGGGCTAGCGCGCCGGCGCTCGGCTCGAGCCGCCGACGCGCCGGGCAGGGCCGCCGCCTCCGCGCCCCGGCGGTGGGTTCGGGCCACCTCGCGCGGCGCGCCCGCCAGCTGGCCGCCCGGGCACCCGCCCGCCTCCACCTTGCGATCGGGCCGGGGTTGCGGATCCCGATCAGCCCGAGCACGCCGCCGACGGCCACGAGGCACGCCGAGATGACCATGGCCAGCTGGAAGGCGGCGACCGAGGAGTCGGCCCGGTCGCCGTACTGCCCGGCGACGATCGCCCCCACGATCGCGATGCCGAGCAGCCCGGCCACCCGGGCCACCGCGTTGTTGATGCCGCTGGCGATGCCGGCGTTGCTCTCCTCGACGTCGGCGAGCACGGTGGCGGTGAGCGGCGCGACGGTCATCGACAGCCCGACGCCGAAGATCACGAGCGGCGGCAGCAGATCGGTCACGTAGTCGACGTCGGTGCCCAGCCGGGACAGCCAGGCCAAGCCCACCGCCATGACGAGTGGCCCGCCGCCCATGAAAAGCCGCGGGCCCGAAGCGGTCGGCGAGCGCGCCGAAGCGCCGCGAGAGCAGGAACATGAGGACGGTCACCGGCAGCGCCGACGGTGCCCGGCGGCCACCGCGCTGTAGCCGGCCGCGCCCTGGAGGAACAGGACGAGGAAGAAGAAGAGCAGCGACAGCCCGGCGTACATGGAGAGCGTCTCGATGTTGCCCACGGCGAAGTTGCGCCGCGCGAAGAGGTCCAGCCGCAGCATCGGGTGCGAGGCGCGGCGCCTCGTAGAGGAGGAAGGCGACGAACAGGAGGATCGCCCCCGACGAGGGGCACGAAGCAGGTGGGGTCGCCGAAGCCTGTCTCGGGCTGGCGGATGAGGCCGAAGGTGAAGCCGGCGAGCCCGAGCGCGCACAGGGCGCCCCCCACGTAGTCGACCTTGGCGTCCTCGTCCGCGCCCCGCCCGGCGGGGACGTAGCGGACGATCAGCACCATCGTGACCAGCACGAGCGGCACGTTGATCGCGAAGATCGAGCCGCCAGGAGCGCGGCGTCCACGATCTGACCGCCGATGAGCGGCCCGAGGATCGTGCCCACCGCGCCCCACGCCGTCCACGAGCCGACCGCCTTGCCGCGCTCGGCCACCGGGAAGGCGCCCACGATCACCGCCAGCGCGGCGGGGCGTGAGCAGGGCGCCCGCCGCGCCCTGGAGGGCGCGGCCGAGCACCAGGACCTCGATGCTCGGGGCCAGCGCGCAGACGAGCGAGGTGAGCCCGAAGCCCAGCACGCCGAGCGAGAAGATCCGCCGCTCGCCGAAGATGTCGCCGAGCGCGCCGCCCACGAGGATCAGCGAGGCGAGCGTCACCAGATAGGCGTTGGCGGTCCACTGCTGGCCCGCGAAGCCGCCCCCGAGGTCGTCGCGGATGGCGGGGAGCGCCACGTTGACCACGGTCGAGTCGATGGTCACGACGGTGGAGCCGAGGATGGCGGCGGCGAGGATCAGTCCCTTGCGGCGCTCGTCGAGGGCTGGGACCGCGGCATCGGCCATTTGTCGAGTATGCAGGAGCGCCCTCGCGGGCCCGGCGGAGGGCCGTCGATCACCGTGCGTGAGTGGCCCACGGAGGGGCCATCACGCGCAGGGATGCGCGGCTCAACTCCTATCTCCCCCTAGAGCACGGTGGCCGCCCTCGGGCGGCCACCGGTGTTTCCCCTTCGAGGACCTAGTCCTCGAAGAACGCGTAGCCATATTCGCCGCGCTTGTAGGCGAGCTTGGCTATGGCGATCTGGCTCTCGTCGTCGTTGGACTCCACCTGGTCGAGGTTCTGCGTCCACCCGCCTGGCCGCGCGCTTGCAGAAGGAGTTGGCGATGTAGCGCTCCTGGCCGGAGGGCTCCACTCCGTGCTCCTCGAGGTGCGCGGTCACCCGCGAGAGCACGGCGACCTGCGCGTAGATGTCCGCCACGGCGTCGGACAGGCGCTTCTGGTGGAACTGGCGCTGGGCGATCTCGCCCTTGTGCTCGCGCAGCAGCGACTCCGTGGTGGAGGCCAGGCGCTTGACCTGGTCGGTGACCGGGCGAGGCGAGGGAATCGAGGTCCTCGTGGGCCTTCGTGATCCGGTCGGGGCGCACCTCGCGCTGGACACGGCCCGCCACGTAGTCGGCCAGGACGCCGATCGAGCCGATGGGATCGCCCAGGTTCACGCCGCCCAGCTCCTTCAGGCGCTCGCCCACCGGCTTCATGCCCGAGAGGGCGACGAAGGCGCGCATCACGTCGTTGGAGCCCTCGAAGATCGGGAAGATCCGCGTGTCGCGCAGCATCTTCTCGTAGGGCTGGTCGCGCATGTAGCCCGCGCCGCCCTTGAGCTGGAGGGAGCGGTTGACCGCGTACCACAGGAACTCGGTGCTGGACACCTTCACCATGGCCGACTCGAGCGAGTAGTCGGGCACGCCGAGGTCCACGAGGCCGCAGGTGAGGTAGGCCATCGACTCGATCCCGAAGAGGTAGGAGACCATCCAGCCGATCTTGTCCTGCACCAGCTCGAAGTCGCGCGATGGGCTGGCCGAACTGCTTGCGCTCCTTCACGTGCTCGATGGTGCGGTCGAGCAGGAACTTGGCGCCGCCCACGGAGCCCGTGCCCAGGCTCATCCGGCCGTTGTTGAGGATGTGCATGGCGATCTTGAAGCCGTCGCCGGGCTCGCCCAGCACGTTCTCGGCGGGCACGCGGAGGTCGTTGAAGTGCAGCTCGCGCAGGTCGTTGCCGCGCAGGCCCATCGTGTCGAAGCGCTTGCCGACCTCGAAGCCCTTCATGCCCTTCTCGAGGATGAAGGCGGTGTGCCGGCGCTCCCCGTCGTGCTCGGTGGCGGCGAAGGTCACGAACGTCTCGCCCTTCTCGCCGTTGCCGATGTAGTGCTTCATCCCGTTGAGCCGCCAGGAGCCGTCGGACTCGCGCTCGGCGCGGGTATGCATCCCGTGCACGTCGGAGCCCGCCTCGGGCTCGGTGAGCGCGAAGCCGGCCAGCTTGCGCCCGCTGGCCAGATCGGGGAGGAAGCGCGCCTTCTGCTCGTCGGAGCCGAAGATCACGATGCCCTTCATCCCGATCGACTGGTGCACGCCCATGATCACCGAGAGCACGGGGTCGACCTGGGCGAAGACCTCCGACACCCGGCAGTAGCCGGTCTGGGTCAGGCCCTGCCCGCCGTACTCCTCGGGCACGTAGAGGCCCATGAGCCCCGCCTCGCCCATCGCCTGCGATCGTGGCGTCGCCGATCCAGCGCTTCTCCTCCACCTCACGCGGGTCGATCATCTCCGCCGCCACGTCGCGCATGGCGGTGCACAGGCCGCGGATCTTCTCCTGCTCGTCGCGCGTCGGGCTTCGGGAACGGGAAGACGATCTCCTCGTGGATCTCCCCCAGGAACAGCGACTTGGAGAAGGAGGAGACGCCCTCGACCGGCGGCTCGGGCTGCTCGGTGGTGGCCGCCTCCATGGCCACGGCTAGGACACCTCGTCCGGCCGAGCGCGGCTCGGGTCCCACGTACTGGGCGGTCGGCCGGATCAGCCGCGCCTCGCGCTTCTGCTCGAGCACGTGGGCGGCCCAGCCGCCGACCCGCGCGCAGGAGAACAGCGGGGTGAAGAGATCCGCGGGCACGTCCGCGAAGTCGAGCACCACGGCGGACCAGAACTCCACGTTGGTGGCCAGCACCCGATCGGGCTTGCGCGCCTGCAGCTCCGCCAGCGCGGCCTTCTCGAGCGCCTCGGCGGCCTCCAGCCGGGGGGCGCCGATGTCCCGGGCCGTGGCCCGGAGCACCCGGGCGCGGGGGTCCTCCGCGCGGTAGACCCGGTGGCCGAAGCCCATGAGCCGGTCGCCGCGGTCGAGCGCGTCCTTGACCCAGGCCTCCGCGTCGCCGCGCTCCTCGACGCCGTCGAGCATCGCCAGGACCCGCGAGGGCGCCCCGCCGTGCAGGGGCCCGGACAGGGCGCCCACCCCGGCGGAGAGCGCGGCCGCCACGTCGGCGCCGGTGGAGGTCACGACGCGGACGGTGAACGTGGAGGCGTTCATGCCGTGCTCGGCGGCGGAGATCCAGTAGGCGTCGATGGCCTGCACGTGGCGCGGGTCGGCCTCGCCCCGCCAGCGGATGAGGAAGCGCTCGGCGATCGAGGTGGCCTTGTCGATCTCGGTCTGGGGCACGGGCGGGCGGCCGATGCCGCGCGCGGACTGGGCCACGAAGGAGAGCGCCATCACACAGACTCGCGCCAGGTCGTCGCGGGCCTGCTCGTCGGTGATGTCGATGACCGCCTCCAGCCCCCACTCGGGCGCCAGCATGGCGATGGCCGCCTGGAGGTCCACGCGCGGGTCGCCGGTGCGCACGGAGAGCGGATGCGGGACCGCGGGCGGCAGGCCGGGCTCGTAGGAGCCGTCGACCAGGAGGCCCCAGACCTTCTCGAAGGGCACATTGCCCACGAGGTCCTCGATGTCCACACCGCGGTAGCGGAGCGCGCCCCCCGCCTTGTCGGGCTCAGCGATCTCGGTCGCGAAGGCGACGACGCCCTCGAGCCCGGACTGAACCTCAGCTACTTCCGCCATCAAGCTCCTCTCGATCGTGACCGCCGAGGTTACCGGCCAGCGCTCGCTACTCGGCTGACGCTCCGGCCGTGCCCTACGTGTGGAAGGCCGAGCCCAGCGAAGCGGGCGCCGTGGCCCGGCTGCTCGGCGGAGTTCCGCGACTGGATGGGCCGTGATCAGCCCGCGGACGAGAGCCTGCTCCGCGGGCGTCGAGCGCCTGATCGCCGACCCGACGCTCGGAGTACCTGCTGGGCGCCGCCGAGCGAGGGCGGCCGGGCGGCGGGGGTCTGCCAGGTGCGCTTTCGCTACGGGCTATGGCACGCCGCCGCCGACTGCTGGCTCGAGGACCTGTACGTGGACGAGCGAGCGCGCGGCTCGGGGCTCGGCCGGGCGCTCGTGGAGGCCGTGGCCGATCGGGCCCGGGAGCGCGGCTGCGCACGCGTCGAGCTGGACGTGAGCGAGTCGAACCCGGCGGCGCTGGCGCTCTATGAGGGCCTCGGCTTCGCCACCGGCAAGGACTCTGGGTCCAGGGACCTCCTGATGAGGCTGCCGCTGTAGATTCCTGGCGCGCGGATGGCCATCCTCTCGGACAGCGTCGAGGCCTACCTCGCCGAGATCCGCCCGCCGAGCGCCGGGGTGATGGCCGAGATGGAGGAGGTCGCCGAGCGCGACTCGCGTGCCCATCGTGCACTGGGAGACCGGCCGCATGCTGGCCGCGCTCGCGGGCTCGCTCGACGCCCGCGTGCTCGAGGTGGGCACCGCGATCGGCTATTCGACCCTGCACATGGCCGAGGCACTCGACGACGGGCGCATCGTGACCCTCGAGCGCGATCCCGGCCGCATCGCGCAGGCCACCGACTTCCTCGGCCGGGCCGGGGTGATCGACAAGGTCCAGATCGTGGAGGGCGACGCCCGCGAGACGCTTCCGGCGCTCGAGGGTCCGTTCGACCTCCTCTTCCTCGACGCGACCAAGGGCGAGTACCGCGACTATCTCGAGCTGGCCGAGCCGCTGGCCTCCGACCGCGCGCTGCTGGTGGTGGACAACCTGCTGATGTCGGGCGCGGTGGCCGACCCGGAGATGGAGACGCACTGGGACCGCGACACGATCGACGCCGGCCGCGCCTTCAACGAGGTGCTGATGGGCAGCGACGACTGGCACGGCGCCGTGCTGCCCGTGGGCGACGGGGTCGGGCTCGCCACGCGCCGGCTCAACCACTACGCAAAGGAGGCCTGATGGCCGCGTACACCCATAAGAAGCTGAGCGACGTGAAGGACTCCGCGCCGGAGTTCGGGCTCGGCGACTTCCAGCAGGTGCGGTTCGCCAACGACGACCTCGAGACCGAGGACACCGGCTTCTCCCACCAGCGCATCGCGGCGAACAAGCGTCCCCCCATGGCCCATCGCCACGAAGGGGCCGAGGAGGTCTACGTGGTGATCTCGGGCTCGGGGCGGATGAAGCTCGACGACGAGGTCATCGACGTCGAGCGCCTGGACGCCATTCGCGTGGCGCCGTCGGTCACTCGGGCCTGGGAGGCCGGGCCCGAGGGTCTCGAGGTGCTCGCGTTCGGCCCCCGCCGCAAGGGAGACGGCGAGGTGCTCCAGGGGTGGTGGACCGACTGACCGGCGTGAGGGACCGGCTCGGGCCGCTGTTCGCGCTCCTGGGCGCGAGCCACCTCGCGCTCGGCGCGGTGATGGCCGCGTTCCCGAAGTTCTTCTTCGAGGAGGTCGGGCCGTACGGGGCGCGCAACGACCACTACACGCGCGACCTCTCGACCTTCTACCTGGCGCTGGGGGCGGTGACCCTCGTGGCCTGGAAGCGGCCCTCGTGGCGAGTGCCGGTGCTGGTGTTCTCGCTCGCGCAGTACGCCCTGCACGCGGTCAACCACCTGATCGACGTGGGTGACGCCAACCCCGAGGAGCTGGGACCGGTCAACCTGATCTCGCTCGTGCTCGTCGGGGCCCTGCTGGCCTACATGCTGCGCACGGCGCTGCGAGAGAAGGCAGCCTCGTGAGGGTCTTCGTCGCCGGAGCGAGCGGGGCGATCGGCCGCCGCCTCGTGCCGCAGCTCGCGGCGGCCGGGCACGAGGTCACGGGCATGACGCGCTCCGATGCGAGCGCCGAGCGCATCACCGAGCGCGGGCGCGGAGGCCGTGGTGTGCGACGTCTTCGACCGCGCAGCGCTCGACGCAGGTCGTGCGCGAGGCCGCGCCCGAGGTGGTGGTCAACCAGCTCACCGCCCTCCCGGAAGACTTCGACATCCGCAAGATCGACTACGGACCGACCAACCGCCTGCGCACCGAGGGCACGCGCAACCTGATCGAGGCCTCGGTAGCCGCGGGGGCGCGGCGGATGGTGGCCCAGAGCATCGCCTTCCTCATCGCCCCCGAGGGCGAGGCGGTGCGCGACGAGGAGCGCCCGGCCCTACACCGACGCCCCCGCTCCCTTCGACACCGGAGTTGCGGCGGCGCTCGAGATGGAGCGGGAGGTGACGGGCACGCCCGGTCTGGAGGGGGTCGTCCTGCGCTACGGCTTCTTCTACGGTCCCGGCACCTACTACGCCGCCGACGGCTACCTCGCCAAGGAGACGCGAAAGCGCCGCCAGCCGATCGTCGGCCCGGGCACCGGCGTCTTCTCCTTCTGCCACGTGGACGACGCCGCCTCTGCGACGGTGGCGGCGCTCGACCGCGGCGCGCCCGGCGTCTACAACGTCTGCGACGACGAGCCCGCGGCGATGCGCGACTGGCTGCCGGTCTACGCCGAGGCCCTGGGGGCGAAGAAGCCGCTGCGGGTTCCCAAGTTCGTCGCGCGCCTGGCCGCCGGGCGCTTCGCGGTGAGCATGGCCACCGAGCTCCGCGGCAGCTCGAACGCCAAGGCCAAGCGCGAACTGGGCTGGCAGCCCGCGTACCCGAGCTGGCGCCAGGGCTTTCGCGAAGCGCTCGGCTAGGCGCTGACGCCGCGCCGGGCAGCCCGATCACGCCCTGCGCGGCCAGCGCGCTCGATCTCGCTCGGCTCGCATCCCAGCTCGGCGAGCACCTCCCCGGTGTGCTCCCCCAGCAGCGGCGGGGGAGTGGTCTCGCGGGCCGGGAGCCCGTGGATCGGCGAGGCCACCAGGTCCACCTCGCCGGCGGTGGGATGGCTCACCCGCTCGGTGGCGGGACGCCCCGCCGCGGCCACGGCCTCCAGCGCGCCCGGCACCGATCGCACCTCGCCCGCGGGCACGCCGGCCCGCCCCAGCCGCTCGACCCACTCCTCCCCCGGCCGGGCCGCGAACGCCTCGTCCAGCAGGGCCTGCAGCGCCTCGCGGTTCTCCACCCGGTCGGCGTTGCTGGCGAAGCGCTCGTCGCTCGCCAGCTCCTCCCGGTCCACGGCCGAGCAGAGCCGCGCGAAGAGCCCGTCGTTGGGGGCGGCGACCGCGATGCGCCCGGTGGCGGTGGGAAAGTCCTGGTAGGGCACGATGCTCGGGTGCGCGTTGCCGTGGCGCCCGGGCTCCGAGCCCGTGACGAGCGCACCCTGGGCCACGTTCACGAGGCTGGCCAGCGCGCTGTCGATCAGGGGCACCTCGATATGGGCCCCCTCGCCGGTGCGCAGCGCGGCCGCCACCGCGGTGGCGGCGTGCAGGCCGGTGAGCACGTCCACCAGCGCGACCCCGACCTTGTGGGGCTCGCCGTCGGGCGGTCCCGTGATCGACATCAGCCCGCTCTCGGCCTGGGCCACGAAGTCGTAGCCCGTTCGCCCCGGCGGCTCGCGGTCGGAGCCGAAGCCGGTGATCGAGCAGAAGACGACCGAGGGGTTGCGCTCGCGAACCTGGGCTTCGCCCACGCCGAGGCGCTCGGCGCCGCCGTGCTTGAAGTTCTCGACCACCGCGTCGGCGCCGGCGCACAGCCGGAGGGCCAGCGCGCTTCCCTCAGGCTGCGAGAGGTCGATCGCGCACGAGCGCTTTCCGCGGTTCACCGACAGGTAGTAGGCCGACTCCCCGCCCGTGAAGGGCGGCCCCCACCCGCGTGTCTCGTCGCCCACGCCCGGGCGCTCGACCTTCACCACGTCGGCGCCGAGGTCGGCCAGCACCATCGTCGCGTAGGGCCCCGCCAGCACGCGGGAGAGATCGACTATCCGAACGCCCGCCAGGGGCGGCCTGCCGATCGGTCCAGCCGTGCTCAGGGTTGGCTGAACCCTCGGGAGGGGGTCTCGCCGACCGGGGGCTCGTCCTCGTCCTGCGCGTCGAAGGCCTCCGTGTCGCCCTGGTCCGGCAGCATCTGGGTCTCGTCGGGCGCCCCGAGCGCCTCCTGGGTCGTGTCGAGCGCCTCCGGCTCGCCGTCCTCGGCCTCGAGCGTCGGATCCTCCTCGACCGTGTCGATCACGTCCGACTCGTTCGTCTCCGCCGCGGGCTCGGGGCGGCGCCCGCTGGGGGGCTCGACCCGCTCGAGGGCGTCGTCGGCCACCCCGAGGACCTCGTCGGCCAGCGCGCGCATCTCGTCGATCAGCCGCACGCGCTCGTCCCAGATCGTCCGGGCGTCCTCCTCGAGGCGCTCGGCGCGCTCCTCGGCCTCACGAAGCATGATCTCCACCTCGCGATCGGCGCGGTCGAGGCGGGCGTCGGCCTCGGATCGGGAGCGCGACTCGATCTGCGCCGCCGACTCCTTTGCGCTGCTGGAGGATGGAGGCCGTCTCCTTGCCCACCTCGTCGAGCGCCTGCCTGACGGCGGTGTCGGCCGGCGGTTGCTCCTCCAGGCGGGCCACGAGGTCGGCTATCTCCTCCCGCCACGCGTCCACGGCGGCCCGGTCGTAGCCCCGCATGGCGGCCGGGAACTGCTTGGCCCGGACCTTGTCGGCCGCGCTGCGGCGCCGCGTGCGGCGCGGCCGGGGGGGCTCAGGCGCGGGTCTGGTCGGTGCGTGGCTCGTCGTGCACGGGGTGGATTATGCGGGTCGCCTCAGTCGAACCGTGCGACGGCCACGAAGAACAACGCCGGTGCCCATGAACACCAGCGCGATCCCCGATGGCCTGCAGCGTCCGCGACTTGAACAGCCCGCCGAGCATCCCGATCAGAACGCCGAGGCCGAACAGCAGGTAGAAGGCGTTGAGGTAGCGCTCGAGATCGTCGGGGCCGCTCGGAAAGTCGTTGGGCGCGGCTTGGGCGAGCAGGGCGAGCACGGCGCGAAAGTATCCTTCACCGCGTGACGGCGGAGCTCGGTTCGATCGAGGAGACCCGCGCCGCCCTCGGTGGCGCCGGCTATCTGGCGGGCGAGTCCACCGCCCTGGTGTCCTATCTGGCCGCGCAGCTCGGAAAGCCGGTGCTGGTGGAGGGGCCCGCCGGAGTGGGCAAGACCGAGCTGGCCAAGGCCATCTCCCGGGCCACCGGCCGCAGGCTGGTGCGCCTGCAGTGCTACGAGGGGCTCGACGAGGCCAAGGCGCTGTACGAGTGGAACTACAAGAAGCAGCTGCTGCGCATCCAGGTCGAGTCGTCCGACGCCGGCTGGCACGAGGTGCGCGACGACATCTTCGGCGAGGAGTTCCTCCTCCCCCGCCCCCTGCTCGCGCGCCATCTCGAGCGAGGAGCCGGTGGTGCTCCTGATCGACGAGATCGACAAGACCGACCAGGAGTTCGAGGCGATGCTGCTGGAGGTCCTCTCGGACTTCCAGGTCTCGATCCCCGAGCTGGGGGTCGTCGAGGCCAGCACCCAGCCGCTCGTGCTGCTCACCTCGAACAACTCGCGGGAGCTGACCGAGGCGCTCAAGCGCCGCTGCCTGTACCTGTGGCTCGACTACCCGGACCTCGAGCGCGAGCTCGACATCGTGCGGCTGCACGCCCCCGAGCTCTCCGAGGACATCGCGCGCAAGCTCGTGGAGGTCGTGCACATGGTCCGCTACCTCGACCTCAAGAAGCCGCCGTCGATCGCCGAGTCGATCGACTGGGCGCGCGCCCTGCTGCTGCTCGGCGCCGAGGACGTCGACGGCGAGATGCTCGAGCGCACGATGAGCATGATCGTCAAGCACCGCACCGACCTCGACCTCGTGGCCGAGCGCGTGGGGGTGAAGCTGACCGATGGACTCATCGGCTCCCGGCGGGCGAGCTAACCCCGCCCTCTACGGAGGCATGCCGAGCCCGGCGGGCCCGGGCGGGCTCGCGCCGCGGCTGCTCGAGTTCGCCGACGAGCTGCGCCGCGAGGGGATGGCGGTGGGCACCTCGGAGCTGCTGGACGCGTTCGCCGCCCTCCAGACGGTGCCCTGGACCGATCGCGAGGACTTCCGCGAGGCGCTGTCGGCCACGCTCGCCAAGTCCCAGGAGGATCGCCGCGTGCTCGAGCTGGTGTTCGACCGCTTCTTCTTCCGCGCGGTCGAGCGCGAGGCGGTCGAGCGCGACATCCGCGAGGGCACCCCCGGCGAGGCCGGGGAGGCCGAGCGCATGGACCTCGACGCGCTGCGCGAGCGCATCCGCGACGCGCTGCGCTCGCCGAGCGGCGAGGACGGGTCGGACGGCGAGCTGCGCGACCTGGCCCGCCTGGCCATCTCGGCCTTCGGGCGCCAGGGCGAGGGCTCGGGCGTGATCGGCGTGGACGTGCAGCGGATACGGCGCACGCTGGGGCTCAAGGGCGAGCAGCGCGGCGGCGGAGCTGCCCGATCCCGACAGCGTCCCGCGCGAGCGCCTGCGCGAGTTCGAGAAGCACGTGCGCCGCGAGCTCGAGCGCGCGCTGATCGAGCGCACCGAGTCGCTCCCGCCCTCCAGGCCGCTGCGCGACTTCGATCGCGTGCCCTGCCCACCGGGGCCGCCCA
Source organism: uncultured Thermoleophilaceae bacterium (assembly GCA_963731645.1). GTDB lineage: Bacteria > Actinomycetota > Thermoleophilia > Solirubrobacterales > Thermoleophilaceae > JAAYBF01. Next base: position 379,323 of record CAVSWF010000011.1, read on the forward strand.
GGACCTGGCGGCCGTGCACCGCGTGGTGGCCCAGCTGCGCCGCCGGCTGGCCACCCAGGGCCGCGAGACGCGGGGGCGCAGCCGCTCGGCCGGTGGTCGACGTGCGCCGCACGATGCGCCTGTCGCTGCAGACCGGGGGCGTGCCGATCGAGCTGCGCTACCGGCCGCGGCGGCCGCGGCGGCCCGAGCTCTACGTGCTGTGCGACGTGTCCACGAGCGTCACGAGCGCCAGCGTCTTCTTCCTGTCGGTGCTCCACGCCCTGCACGACTCGTTTCGCAAGCTGCGCTCGTTCGTGTTCGTGGAGCGGATCTCCGAGGTCACCGACGTGTTCGAGCGCGAGCGCTCCTTCGAGGCCGTCTCGCGGGCGATCGCCGGCGACGCGGGCGTGGCGGACGTGTCGGGGTACACCGACTACGGGCGCGTGTGGCTCGAGTTCCTCGACGGGTGAGCGACGACCTCGATCCCCGCTCCAGCGTGATCGTGCTCGGCGACGCGCGCACGAACGGCCGCGAGCCCCACGCCGCAGATGTTCGCCCAGGTGGCCGAGCCGAGCGGGGCGCACGTTCTGGATGAACCCCGAGCCGCGCCTCTACTGGAACTACGGCGACTCGGTGATGGCCGCCTACGAGCCGCTACTGCGACGGCGTGTTCGAGTGCTGGACCACGAAGCAGCTCGAGGGGTTCGTGAACGCGATCGCGGACCTGCGGCCGGTGGCGCGCCGGTCGGCCTAGCTGCCGGCCGGCGACTCGACCGCGACGCCCCGGCCGGGGACGGGCGAGGACTGGAGGATCGAGGTGGTCGTCTGCCCGAAGATCGCGAAGCGGTCGATCACCTCCTCGAGGTGCTCCACGTCGCGCACGTGGGCCTTCATCACGTAGCAGTCGTCGCCGGTCACGCGGTGGCACTCCACGACCTCGGCGGTCTCCTGGGCGAGCGCGGCCACCTTGCGCAGCTCGCGCGGCGCGGGACGGATGCGGATGATGACCGTCAGCGAGAACCCCAGGGCCCGCGGATCCACCACGGCGCGGTAGCCGGTGATCGCGCCGGCGGCCTCGAGGCGCTGCAGGCGCTCGGCCACCGCCGGGGAGGACAGGCCGACCCGCCGGCCCAGCTCGGCGAGCGAGAGCCGCGCGTCCTCCTGGAGCTCGCCCAGCAGGCGCCGGTTGGCGTCGTCGAGCGACGTATCTACGGTCAGGCGGCCGTTTGTCCTTACGTTCGTAGGCATAGAGGACGAGAATACGTCCGATGAGCCATGTGAACAAGCCACGTCCTGGCGTCGATCATGCCCGAATGGCCTCGCGCGAGCCCCCGCCGCACCTGTACTTCGTCGTCAGCGCCGTGTTCCACTACCTCGGACCGGCGTTCGCCGTGCTGCTCTTCGCCCGGGTGGAGGTGCTCGGCGTCGCGTGGCTTCGCATCGCCGCGGCCGCGCTCGTCTTCGCCGCCTGGCGCCGGCCCTGGCGGGCCTTGCGCGGGCTCGAGCGCTCGCGCCCGCCGGCTCGCTGATCGCCTGGGGCGCCGTCCTGGCGGTCATGAACGCCTGCTTCTACGTCGCCATCGACCGGCTGCCGCTCGGCACGGTCGCGGCCATCGAGTTCGCTCCCGTCGTGGTCCTCGCCGCCCTGGGCTCGCGCACCGCGCGCAACGGCGCCGCCCTGCTCCTGGCCGTGCCGGGGGTCTACCTCCTGACCGACGTCCGGCTGGCGGCGAGAGCCGCTGGGCGTGGCCTTCGCCTTCGCCAACGCGGTGCTGTTCGCGCTCTACATCGTGCTGGCGCACCGCGTCGCGCGCCACGAGCGAGATCGCGGGCATCGACGGGCTTGCGGCCGCGATGCTGATCGCGACCGTGGTCGTGACCCCGATCGGCGGCGCGCAGGTGGCGGCGGCGGTGGTGGACCCGATCGCGCTCCTCGCGGGGGCCGGCGTCGGCGTGTCCTCGTCGGTGATCCCGTACGTGTGCGACCAGCTCGCGATGGCGCGCCTTCCGCGGGCGACCTACGCGCTGATGGTCTCCCTGCTCCCCGCCACGGCCACGGTGATCGGCGTCGTCGTGCTGGCCCAGGTGCCCTCGGCCACCGAGCTCGCGGGGGTCGGGCTGGTGGTGGCCGGGGTCGCGCTGCACCGCGAGCCGTCGATAGAATCGCGCGCCAAGACACAGGGGGGCTCGCGGGAAGGCGGGCTGAGATAGCGCCCTTCGGATCACGACCCGGCGCCGACCCTTCGAACCTGTGGGGTAATGCCCGCGAAGGGAGAGCATGCAAGCAGAGGTGCAACGGGCCGCAGCGTCGCGGCTGGCGCACGGCCCGAACGCCGCGGTCCGGCTCGAGGGCGTGACGAAGGCCTACCGCGGGCGTGGAGGCACGACCGTCGCGCTCGAGGGCCTGACGCTCGAGGTGCGGGCGGGCGAGGTGCTCGGCGTGGTGGGCCCGTCGGGCTGCGGCAAGTCCACGCTGCTCGAGCTCGTCGCCGGGCCTCGCCGAGCCCGACTCCGGCACGGTGCGAGGTGTCCGGCGAGCGGGCGCCGGAGGCCCGGCGCTCGGCCTGCTCCTACATGCCCCAGCGCGACCTGCTGCTCCCCTGGCGCGACGCCCTCGCCAACGCGGCGCTCGCCCTCGAGTCCGAGGGCGTCCCCAGGCGCGAGGCCCGGCGCCGCGCCGAGCCCCTCTTCGAGCGCTTCGGGCTCGCACGAGTTCGAGCGGACCCGGCCCGCGGCGCTGTCGGGGGGCATGCGCCAGCGGGTGGCCTTCCTGCGCACGCTGCTGCCCGGGCGCCCGGTGCTCGCGCTCGACGAGCCGTTCGCGGCCCTCGACGCGATCACCCGAGCCGACATGCAGCAGTGGCTGGCGGATGCGCTGCAGGCGGAGCCGCGCACGGTGGTGCTGGTGACCCACGACGTGGAGGAGGCCGTATTCCTGTCGGATCGGGTGGCCGTGCTCTCGTCGCCGTCCCGGCCGCGTGGTGACCGAGCTCGACGTGCCGCTGGCCAGGCCGCGCGACCGCCGCGCCGCCGTGACCGATCCGGAGCTCGCCGCCCTGCGCGAGCGGGCGCTGGAGGCGCTGCGATGAGGGCGGAGACGGTCAGGCGGTTCGCGCTGGCGGCCGGGCTGCTCGCGCTGCTCGTGGGCGCGTGGGCGTGGGTCGCGACCCTCGACTCGGTCGACGACCTGCTGGTGGCCTCCCCGGGCGAGACCCTCGAGGCCCTCGACGACGATTGGTCGCTGCTCATGGACAACGCCGCGATCACCCTCTACGAGGTGGTGATCGGCCTGGCGATCTCGGTCGCGCTCGGGGTCGTCTTCGCGGTGGCGATGCACCTCTCGCGCACCCTGCGGGAGGCCGCCTACCCCGTGCTCGTGGCCTCTCAGGCCGTGCCCATCGTGGTGCTCGCCCCCATCTTCGTGCTGGCCTTCGACTACGGGCTCGGGCCGAAGATCGCCATCGTGGCGCTCATCTGCTTCTTCCCGATCACGGTGAACGTGCTCGACGGCCTGCGCTCGGTCGACCGCGAGCACCTGTCGCTCATGCGCTCGTTCGGCGCCTCGCGCCTGCGCACCCTGCGGACGGTGGAGCTGCCCGCCGCGCTTCCCTCGTTCTTCTCCGGGCTGCGGATCGCCGCGAGCGTGTCGGTGATCGGCGCGGTGTTCGGCGAGTGGGCCGGCGCGGACTCGGGCCTCGGGCGCCTCGTGCTGCTCGGCAACGACCAGCTCCAGACGCCGCGCGTCTACGCGGGGGTGGTGATCCTCACCGTGATGGCGGTGTCGCTCTTCGCGCTGGCCTCGCTGGCCGAGCGCTTCGTCTGCCCCTGGAACCGACCCGCCGAGAGGACCACATGACCCGTCTGGCCGCCGCTCTGTCCGTGCTCGCCCTGGCGCTCTGCGCTCGCCGCCTGCGGCGAGAAGGACGAGGCGCTCGGCCCCGACGGCGCGGAGCGGCTCGAGCTCATGCTCGACTACTTCCCCAACGCCGACCACGCCGGCATCTACGCGGCCGAGGCGGGCGGGCACTTCGCCAAGGCCGGGATCTCGGTCAAGATCCGCCAGCCCAGCGATCCCGCCGCGCCGATCAAGCAGGTCGCGGCCGGCCGCGTCGACCTGGCGATCTCCTACGAGCCCGAGGTGCTGCGGGCCCGCGACCAGGGGCTCGACGTGGTGGCCGTGGGCGCCGCTGGTGCGCGCGCCCCCTGACCTCGATCATCTCCCTCCCGAGCGCCGGGGTCCGCTCGCCGGCGGATCTCGAGGGCAAGACCGTGGGGACCGCCGGGATCGACTACCAGACGGCCTACCTGCGCGAGATCCTGCTCGACGCCGGGGTCGACCCCAACAAGCGTCAAGGAGCGCAACGTGGGCTTCAAGTTCGCCCCCGCGCTGCTCAGCCAAGCGGGTGGACGCGACCCTCGGGGCGTTCTGGAACTACGAGGGCACCGACCTGCGCCAGAGGGGCCGCGCGCCCGAGGATCATGCGAATCGACGAGGTGGGCGTGCCCACCTACGACGAGCTGGTGCTGGTGGCCAACGAGGCGTCGCTCGAGCGCGACGGCGACCGGATCCGAGCCTTCATCGCCGCGCTGTCACGCGGGACCGAGGACATGAAGGAGAAGCCCGAGGCGGCGGCCGACGGCCTGCTCGAGGCCAACCCCGACCTCGACGCCGAGCTCCAGCGGGCGGTGGTCAAGGTCACCCTGCCGCTGTTCCTGCCCGAGCGCGGCAGGCCGTTCGGCTACCAGGAGCCGCGAGGAGTGGCAGGAGTTCGTCGCATGGATGCGCGAGAACCACCTGATCAAGAGGATCCCCGACGCGTCGGGCGCCTTCACCAACGATCTACTCCCGGGGGGCCAGCTATAAATCGGCGCTATGACCCGCACGCGCCTTCTCACTCTCCTGGCCCTCGTCGTGAGCCTCGCGCTCGCGCTGACCGTCGCCGCATGCGGGGGTGACGAGTCCGAGGGCGGGTCGCAGGAGGCGAGCGAGCTCCTGGAGACGGCGTTCAAGAAGACCGTCACGAGCGGCGATCTCGAGCTGAAGATCGAGGCCGCGCTCGACGGCGTCGAGCGAGCTCAAGGGCCCGCTCAAGCTGTCCATCAGCGGCCCGTACCAGCAGAAGGACCCCAAGGCCTTCCCCGTGCTCGACTGGGACGTGAGCGCGTCGGGAGCCGGGCAGACCTTCGAGGTCGGGGTCGTGGTGACCGAGGACAACGCCTTCGTCGAGTACAAGGGCGAGAGCTACGAGGTCGGCACCGAGCTCTTCAGCCAGCTCAAGAAGCAGCAGGAGTCGAACGAGCAGGCGTTCACGCCCCAGGGCCTCAAGGCGCTCGGCATCGACGCCACCAACTGGATCGAGGACGGGAAGGTCGAGGACGGCGAGGACATCGGCGGCGACCCGACGCGGCTCGTTTCCGGCGACGTCGACGTCGAGCGGGTGGTCAAGGACTTCTTCAAGCTCCTCGAGTCGCCCGTGGTGCGCTCCCAGCTCGAGTCGCAGGGCCAGACCGTGCCCGACGTGGACGAGCCCTCCGAGGAGGACATCAAGAAGGTCGAGGACGCCATCGACAAGCTCGAGCTCGAGGTCAACGTCGACGAGGACGACTACGTCCGGCGCACGTTCCTCGACAGCGACTTCCACATTCCCGAGGGCACGGACGCCGGGACGCTGAAGGGCGGCAGCTTCTCCTTCGACTACACGCTGGAGAAGGTGGGCATCACGCCCGAGATCGAGGCGCCCGCCAACCCCCGGCCGCTCTCGGAGCTGACCGGCCAGTTCGGCCTCGGGACGACCGGCGTCACGCCCTAGGCGCCGGCGCTAGGAGCTCTCGGCCTTCTCGGTATCGAGGTCGAGCGCCAGCGAGTTGATGCAGTAGCGCTGGCCGGTCGGGCCCGGCCCGTCGTCGAAGACGTGGCCCAGGTGCGACCCGCAGTTGGCGCACAGCACCTCGGTGCGGCGCATGAGCAGGCTGTTGTCGGGCTCCAGGCGCACCGCCTCGGCCACGGCCGGCTCGGTGAAGCTCGGCCAGCCCGTGCCCGAGTCGAACTTGGTGTCCGAGGAGAAGAGGTCGTGCCCGCAGGCGCCGCAGCGGTACATCCCGGTCTCCTTCGAGTGGGTGTAGGAGCCCGTGAACGGCGGCTCGGTGCCCTTCTCGCGCAGCACGTGGTAGCGGTCGGGCGACAGCTCCGAGCGCCACTCTTCCTCTGTCTTCTTCACCTTGGCGTCCATGGGTTGAAGTCTAGGCGGCGTGGGCCCGCACGAGATAGGTGCCCGCCAGCGCGGCGAACGGCGCGTAGGGCGCGAAGAAGTCCCGCACCTCCTCCTCGGTGGCGCGTCGTCCCAGGCGGGCCAGCCGGCCGACGAGCTTGATGTAGGCGAGGTCCCCGGCGGGCAGCTGGTCGTCGCGGCCCTGGCCGTAGAAGGCCAGCGACTCGACCGTCCACGGGCCGATGCCCGGAATCGCCCGCAGGCGCCGCCAGGAGGGCTCGTGGCGGGTCAGGTCGGCCCGGCCCGAGGCCACCTCGCGGGCGGCGCGCACCAGCGCCAGCGAGCGGCTGGGCGAGAGCCCGCACGCCTCGACCTGCGCCGGGGCCAGGCCGCGCCACCGCCTGCGGCGCTGGGCACGTCGCGCAGCGAGCCGCAGGCGCTGCGCGCGCCCGTGGCGGGCAACCAGCCGGCGCTCGATGGCGGCCGCGCGACCTCCCTCGATCAGCTGCTCGCACACCGCCCACGCGAGCGCCTCGAAGGGCTGGGGCCGCCGGCGCGGGCGCAGCCAGGGCATGCGGCGGATCACCGGGCCGAGCAGCGGGTCGCGCTTGAAGGCCTGGTGGAAGGGGCCGAGGTCCTGGTCGGTGCCGAGCGCGAAGCGCATCCGCGCGACGCCCTCGCGCGCCGCCTCGCCCGTGGCCGCCTCGGCACAGACGCGCACACATCCCCCCGCGGGCCACGCCCTCACCGTGACCGGCTCGTCCCCGACGTGCACGAGCCGCTCGAGCACCGCCCCCCGGCGTCGCATCACCCCGTCGCGCCCACCGCCGGGCATCCGGAAGGGCCCGACCGGCACGACGTCGCACTCGACCAGCGCGGACCGGGCGGTGGCGGTGGCGGCGGCGCTCAGCGCTTCAGCAGGTGGACGTCGACCAGAAACGAGCGCGTGCTCTCGATGTCGACCCCGCGGCTGCGCGCCATGAGCCGGCGCCGGCGCCGCGACAGGGACCGTCCGGCCGAGGGCCGGCGCAGGATGCGGGCGAGCACGAAGGCCGCCACCCCCAGCACGAACCCCCCGCCCGCGGCCACGACGGTGGCCGGCACGGAGACGGTGAAGGGACGGTCGATCTCGGCGCGCTGGGCCGAGGCGGGCAGTGGAAGCGGGCGCACCTCGGCCAGGTGCCCGTCCTCCGCGGGCAGCACCTCTCCCTCGACGGGCTCTTCGAGGTTGTCGCCGGGGTCGGGCACGCCGGCCGAGTGTACTCGCGGGCACGGCGGCTCGCGCGAGTCAGCCGAGGAGCCGCTCGTAGACGCGGTAGCGCTTGACCAGCCGCCCCCCCATCCCCTCCATCGCCCGGTTCATGGCGTCGTTGCTCTCGAGTATCCAGCCCATCTCGCCGCCCGTCTGAGGGGTCGCCGCCGCCATGTCGAAGTGCTCGATGTAGAGCCCGGCCGCCACTCCCGTGTGCTGGTACTCCGGCTTCACGCCGAGGAACCCGACCCTCACCTTGGTCATGATCTTCCGCCGCCGCAGGAAGTGCCACCAGCCGAAGGGCAGGATGCGGCCCTTCATCTTGCGGAGCACCTGGTTGATGTCGGGCACGGTGATCGCCACGCCCACGCTCTCGCCCGTGTCGACCTTCTCGGCGATCATGAACCAGTTGCGGTCGTAGACCAGCTGCAGCTCCTGGGCGTAGTGGTCGAGGTCGGACTCCGAGTAGGGCACGAAGCCCCAGTTGTCCTTCCACGCCTGGTTCCAGGTCTCGCCGAAGAGGTCGAGCTCACGCCGCAGGTGCAGCCGCGACATCTTGCGGATCCGGATGCCGTGCTCGGGCTCGAGCTTGGCCGCCATCTCCACGAAGGCGGGGATCACCTTCGAGCGATCCTCGATGTAGAGCTCCCACATGAACAGGTCCACCGCCTTCTCGAGCCCCGCCCCCTCGCACAGAGCCTGGTAGTAGGGCGGGTGCCAGGGCTGCTTCACCAGCGGGGGCCGCTCGTGGCCCTCGACCAGGACTCCGCTCTCTTCGTTCATGGTGAAGTCCATCGGGCCGACCATGCGGTCGCGGCCGCGGTCGGCCAGCCACGCCGCCGCCGCGTCGAGCAGCGCCGCCGCCGCCTCGGGGTCGTCCTCGCACTCGAAGAAGCCGAACTGGCCCCAGTCGTTGCCCTGGTAGGAGTTGAAGGCGTGGTCGATCTGGGCGCTGACGCGCCCCACCACCCGGCCGTCGCGGCGCGCCAGGAAGAGCTGGGCGTCGGCGTGGTCGAAGTAGGCGTTGAGGCGCCTCGAGAGGAACAGCCGGCGCTCGAGTCGCAGCGGAGGGACCCACTGGGGCGAGTCCGCGTGGAGGCGGAAGGGAAGCTCGATGAACTCGCGCAGCTCGCGCCGGCCCTCGACCGGTCTTACTCCGACGGACACGGCGTGCGACCCTACTGACCATGCGACCCGACCTCTTCGACAAGGCCCGCAGCCACGAGCGCCTCGAGCAGCTCCAGGCCGCCCGCGAGCACGATCTCCTGCCCTACTTCCGCCGCGTCGACGGGGAGCCGGGGCCGATCGTGCGCATGGAGGGCAGGGAGCGGATCACCCTGGGCTCGAACAACTACCTGGGGCTGACCTCGCATCCGGCCGTGAAGGCCGCCGCGCGCGCGGCCCTGGAGGAGTACGGCACGGGGCTCACGGGCTCTCGCTTCATGAACGGCACGACGCCGCTCCACGTGGAGCTGGAGGAGGAGCTCGCCGATTGGATGGGCACCGAGGAGGCCATCGTCTACACCACCGGCTACCAGGCCAACGTGGGCTGCATCGCCACGCTGCTCGAGCCCGGCGACACGGTGATCTGCGACTCCGGCGACCACGCGTCGATCCTCGACGCGGTCTCGATGTCGCGCGCCCGGATCCGCCCCTTCCGCCACAACCGGATGGACAAGCTCGAGAAGATGCTCGAGCGCTCCGCCGAGGACGGCGGTGGCGTGCTGGTGGTGGTGGACGGCGTGTTCTCGATGGAGGGCGACCTCGCCCCTCTCCCCGAGGTGCTGCGCCTGTGCCGCGAGCACGGCGCGCGGCTGATGGTCGACGAGGCGCACGGCGTCGGCGTCCTGGGGGCCACCGGCACGGGCGCCTGCGAGGCCTTCGGGGTGGGCGCCGACGTGGATCTGCGCATGGGCACGTTCTCCAAGTCGCTCGCCTCCTGCGGTGGGTTCATCGCGGGCCCCGGCGACGTGATCGACTTCCTGCGCGTGCAGTCGCGGGCCTTCATGTTCACCGCCTCGGCCGTGCCCGCCGCGGTGGGGGCGACGCTGGCCGCGCTCCGGGTGATCCGGTCCGACGAGGGCCGCGAGCTCCTGGACCGGGTGCTCGCCAACGCGCGCTACCTCCAGCGGGGTCTCACCGACCTCGGCTTCGAGGCGCCCCGGCCCACTCCCCTGCCGGACGGGTCGGACGTGCTCACGCCGATCCTGCCGGTGCCGGTGGGCGACGACTGGCGGGCGGTGCTGTTCTGGAAGGCGCTGTTCGACGCCGGCGTGTACGCCAACGTCGCCCTCTACCCGGCTGTGCCCAGAGGTGGGGCGCTGCTGCGCACGAGCGTGATGGCCACCCACGAGCACGAGCATCTCGACCGCGCCCTGACGGCCTTCGAGGAGGTCCGCCGCAGCCTCCCCGAGGACGCCGAATCAGAGGCTCTCTCACCCCTGGGGTGACGAGTCTCGACCGTCCGTCGAGGCTCTTTCGGGAAAAGACCGCTCTTAGCGGGTGGGCCGGACGGTACCCCCTTGTCGATGACGGAAGGCTCGGCTTTATTGGTGCGCGCCCCAAGGCCGGGAGGCAAGCTCGATACAGGCTCACAGCATGTGGGCCCGGCCAGCGGGACAGCATTTGATTTCAAGTCAAGTCTGCACGTTGTGCGGGGAGGGTTTTCTTAATGGGCGATACGGCCACGCTGGATGCTGGGCAACAACACCTCCAGGCGCTGGAGCGCGCGAACCGCGTGCGTCTGGCGCGCGCCAGGCTCAAGCGCGAGGTGGCCGCGGAGCGGATCTCGGCCGCCGAGGTGGTGCTCAGCTGCCCGTGGGAGGCGGCCAGCATGTCCATCTCCGACCTGTTGATGAGCCAGCGGCGCTGGGGCCGCGCCCGCTGCCGGAGGGTGCTGCTGTCGATACAGGTGCCCGAGAACAAGACCGTGGGGAGCCTCACCGAGCGTCAGCGCCGGGCGTTGGCGGCGATGCTCGAGGAGATCACCGAGCGCGCGACGCCGATTCATTCTCCTCACGCGCTCTCGGTCGCGTACCGCCGACGCGGCGGGGCCCGCGCTAGGGCTTCAGCACCACCTTGATCGCGCCGTCTTCCTTCTTCTGAAAGACGTCGTAGCCGTGCGGGGCCTGCTCAAGCGGGAACGTGTGGGTCTTCAGATCCTCGACGCCGAGGGGATCCTCGTCGCCCTCCACCAGGGGCAGGATGTCGTCGATCCAGCGCTTGACGTGGGCCTGGCCCATGCGCAGCTGGATCCCCTTGTCGAAGAGCTGCATCAGCGGCATCGGGTCGGCCATCCCGCCGTATACCCCGCTCAGCGAGACGGTGCCGCCGCGGCGAACCGCGTCGATGCAGCCGTTGAGCGCCGCGAGCCGGTCGATGCCGGCGGCCTTGAACACCGGTGCTGCGACGGCGTCGGGCAGCAGGCCGGCGGCGGTCTGGGCGGCCTTGGCCACGGGCGAGCCGTGGGCCTCCATGCCGACCGCGTCGATCGTGGAGTCGGTGCCGCGGCCGTCGGTCATGCCCCGGATCTCGTCCCCGACGTCGTCCACTGCGCCCAGGTCGAGCGTCTCGATGCCGTGCCGCCGGGCCATCTCGAGCCGCTCGGGCACCAGGTCGACCGCGATGACGCGCGCCCCGTGATGCTGGGCGATCCGGCTCGAGATCTGGCCGATGGGGCCCAAGGCCGAAGACGGCGACGCTGCCCCCCTCGGGAATGGCTGCGTACTCGACCGCCTGCCAGGAGGTGGGCAGTACATCCGAGAGGTATAGGAAGCGCTCGTCCGGGCGGGCCCTCGGGCACCTTGATGGGCCCGAAGTGCGCCTGCGGCACCCGGAGGAACTCGGCCTGCCCGCCCGGCACCTGCCCGTAGAGCTTGGTGTAACCGAACAGGGCGGCGCCCTTGTCCTGGTCGTGGACCTGGGTCGTCTCGCACTGGGCGAACAGCGCCTGGTCGCACATCCAGCAATGGCCGCAGGAGATGTTGAAGGGGATCACCACCCGATCGCCCTTCTTGATGTGCTCGACCGAGGAGCCGACCTCCTCCACGATTCCCATCGGCTCGTGGCCGAGGATGTCGCCCTCGTCGAGAAACGGTCCGAGCACCTCGTAGAGATGGAGGTCCGAGCCGCAGATGGCCGTCGAGGTGATGCGCACGATCGCGTCGGTCGGCTCCTCGATCCTCGGGTCCGGGACGGTGTCGACCCGAACGTCTCGTTTGCCGTGCCACGCGAGTGCCTTCATTCGCCCGGCGCTACCCCCTTGAAGGACGACAAACCATCCCGGTTGATTCCGGCACGTTCGGGGTATCGCACCGAGCCGTGCGAGTAGTCGTCACAGGCGCGAGCGGCAACGTCGGGACCAGCGTGCTGGATGCCCTCGTCCGCGACGACAAGGTGGAATCGATCGTCGCCCTGTCCCGGCGTCCGCTCGGACTCCGTTACCCGAAGGTGAAATGGGCCGGGGCGGATGTGGCGAGCGACGATCTCGTGCCCCACTTCCGCGGCGCCGACGTGGTGATCCACCTCGCGTGGCTCATCCAGCCCGGCAGGGACGAGGGCACCACACGGGCCACGAACGTCGAGGGGAGCCGGCGTACCTTCGAGGCGGTGCTGGCGGCCGAAGTCCCGGCGCTGGTCTACGCCTCGTCGGTCGGCGCCTATTCCCCGGGACCGAAGGACCGGGCCGTCGACGAGAGCTGGCCGACGGACGGCATCGAGACCTCCTTCTACTCGCGCCACAAGGCCGAGGTTGAGCGGATCCTCGACGCGGTCGAGCGCCGCGAGCCACGCCTGCGGAGCGTCCGCCTGCGCCCGGGGCTCATCTTCAAGCGTGAGGCGGCCAGCGGGATCCGGCGTCTGTTCGCGGGGCCTTTCCTGCCCAACCCGCTGCTGCGCCCGGGCCTTCTTCCGATCGTGCCGGACATCCCGGACCTCGTCTTCCAGGCAGTCCACTCGCTCGACGTCGGCGAGGCCTATCGGCTCGCTGCCACCTCCGAGGCCCGAGGCGCCTTCAACATCGCGGCGGACCCGGTACTCGACCCGGGGGTGATCGCCGAGGCCCTGGGGGCGCGGACTGTCCCCGTGCCGGCCCGGGTGGTCCGGACGCTCGCCTCAGCCACGTTCCGGATGCGGCTGCAGCCCACCGAGCCCGGCTGGCTCGACATGGCACTAAAGGTCCCGGTGATGGACACCGGCCGCGCACGAAGGGACCTCGGCTGGGCGCCCAGCCACAGCGCGACATCGACCCTTCTCGAGTTGCTGGAGGGCATGAGCGAGGGCGCGGGGCTCGGCTCGCCGCCGCTCGACGCCGCCACCGGCGGCCCGCTGCGGATTCGCGAGCTGCTGACCGGACTCGGCCAGCGCTCGATCTGAGGGGAGGCGTCGTCCGCGCCCTAGGCGCGTTGGTGTTCGGCGAGCTCAGCCAGGCGGCGCAGCGATTCTTCGTTGCGTCCGCGCACCAGCAGGTGGGTCAGGGGGTTGAAGACGATCGCCGTGAGGATGTCCGCGGCATCCTCGTACATCCGCACCCGGGTGCCGGCTCCCTCCCGCTCGAGCTCCAGCCGCACCTTCGCGGTGCCCAGGGGTCGCGCCTTTGCCCGGAGCTCGAGCAGCCTAGGGCTCTCCATGCGCTCGGACTTCGTGTGATCGTTCACCTTGAAGGGGCCTATCCCCACCGTGTGGTGGAAGCGCGAACCGGGCGCCGGCCACTCGGGATCCGCATCGCGGACTCTTCTCCGAGCCCACCACCCAGTATCCGTAGCTCGACGGGATCGCTCAGGACACCGAACACCGTCTTGGGCGGGGCGTCGATATGTCGCTCGGTCTTTCCCACGGATCGCGCTAGCGGCGCTTCCGCGCAGCCTTGGCTTGCCCGGCTGCCTGCTCGAGGCGTCGAGCCTCGTCGTTGGCGGTGAGCGCCTCTTCCTTCTCGCGCAGCGCGTCGGACTTCACATCGAGTGCTTCGAGCCGCGCCTCCTTGGCCCGATCCTCCACGGTTTCAGCCTTGGCCGCGGCCGCCTTGCGGTTGACGGCGTGCTTGCCGGCTTCGGCGCGAGCCGCGCCCTGGCGCCTCTCCTTACTCGCCCTCTCGGCCTGCCGGCGCCGGGCAACTGCACGCTTCTCGGCCTCCTGGCGCTGACGCTCGGTCTCCTGCTGGCGCTCCCTGAACCGCTCGTCGGCGCTCTGGGTCTTACGCTCCGCCTCTGCGCGCAGCCGCAGCGCGCGCGTGCGCTCGTCGGCGGCGGCGTGACGGCGAACTGCATCCTCGCGCAGGACAGCGTCGCCGATGACCGCGCTCGCCACGGAGCGCACGGTTGCCTCCGCGCGGTCCAGCGCGATGCTCGCCGCGGCACCGGATCCGGTCCCGTTCCCGGGCAGCAGGGCGATAGCGCCGTCGATCGGAAGGCGTACCAGCTTGATGTAGCCGCCCAGCATTGTTCTGGGGATCACGCGTAGGTTCATCGGTTCTCCTCGGGGTCGATGGAATCGGCCGCGGTCTCCGCGCGTCGCGCCTCCTGCTCGAGCCGGATCGCTTCCTCGGCCGCCGCGAGCCGGGCGGTCTTCGCCTGCCGCTCGCTTTCTTCCGCGTCGCGCTGTCGCTGCTGGCGCTCACGTTCGGCGGCCGTCTGCTCGAGCCTGGGCGTCGCGCTGTGCGCGCTGCTCGGCCTCGAGGCGGTCGCGCTCGATCTGCTCCTCGCGATCTTTCGCTGCCACCTCGTTCTCGAGTCGCTCGCGCTCGGCGTTGGCCTCCGCGCGTTCCTCCACCAGCTCCGCCGCGGCCTCTCGTTGCCGCGCTTCGGCGGCCTCTCGGCGAGCCTCGATGCCGGCGTCCGCCTGAGCCTGCTGGAGCCGCCCCTCGCGGCTCAGGCTGTCATCCCCGACGACCTGCCCAGCCACCTCCTTAGCCTTTCCAGCCAGTTTGCCGGCTACACCGCCAGCGGTGCGCTCGGTCTCGTCCGGCGTGCTCATCGAAGTCCCGCCCTCGGGGCCGAGCTGGTGAGGATGTAGAGGATCAGGCCCAAGACTTCCTTTCGGATGGATCAGTGGAACAAGGACGCGATTGCTTACCGTCGACGAGCCCTACCCGAAGATGCGCCACGGCTAACCCGATGGGTTAGTCGCCGGCGGCTCAGCCCTCTGGCGTCAAGCCCGGCTCGACGGTCGCGAGCTCCACGATGTGGCCGTCCGGGTCACGCAGGTAGATGGACTTGAAGAACGTCCGGTCCATCACCTCCGTGCACGCCACGCCCTGGCCCTCGAGGTAGGCCCGCCACGCGTGGAGCTCCTCCTCGCTCTCCACCGCGAGGGCGAAGTGGTGGGTGGAGCCCTGCCCCACCGACCCGGGCTCGAGCTGCGGGTACTCGAGGCAGGTCACCAGCGTGCCCGGGCGGCCCTCGTCGTCGCCGAAGAAGAGGTGCCGCGCGCCGCGGTCGTCCTCGTTGACGGTCTGCTTGACCATCCGCATCCCGAGGAGGTTGCGGTAGAAGGCCGTCGAGGCGTCGAGGCTCCTGCAGATCAGGGTGATGTGGTGTAGGCCGGCGATGCGCAGCCGGCGGGGCTCTTCCATGCGCCGCAGACTATGCGAGGCTCTCAGAAGCCGAGGCCGGTGGGCAGGGGACTCGAGCCCGAGAACAGGAAGAACCAGACGCCGAAGCCCACGAGCGCCAGACACGCGCTCACGGTCATGACGCCCTCCAGGGCCGTCTGCCCGTGGTCGTCGAGCCCGCGGGCCTCGCGCAGGGCGGAGTGCTTGTGGTTCAGCCAGCCGAGGATGGGCACGAGCACGCCGATGCTCACCACCACTCCCACCATCATCACCGCCAGGGCGGCCCCGAGCGAGTCCGTCTCGCCCTGGACCTGTGAGCCCACGTACAGCCAGCCCACCGGCACCCCGACCCACAGCACGAGTCCCCCGCCGAGCATGATCAGCAGCAGGAGGAACGCGCTCACCGGAAGCTCAGCCCTCCGGAGCGGCGCTTGAAGAGCTCCCGCAGGCCGTAGAAGGCGGCGGCGAAGCAGGCGAACCCCGTGGCGAGGAGCACCCCCAGGATCTCCACCCCGGCCCCCAGGCCCAGCCCCACGATCGCGAGGATCGCCACGGCCCCGGCCAGCAGGGTCGTGTGCGAGCGAAAGCCGGTCACGTGCTCGCGCACGGCCAGCTCGAGACCCCCGATCGAGGCGACTCGCGAGGCCGGCCGCGATCCGGGCGTTGCCCTCACTGCCCGCGCCGGCGAGGAAGCCCCAGACCATGAGAACGATGCCGGCGAGGGTCAGCAGCTCGGTGAGGGGGAAGGGCGCCCACAGGGGCGGCGGGCGATCCTCGGCCCTGTTGCGGCCGGGACGCGGCTTGGGCCGGGACGGCGCCTTGTCCGAAGCCATGCTGGTCCTGCGGGCCCGCTCCCGGCGGGCCGCGTCACGCTCGGCGCGCGTCTCACCGGCGCCGGCTCGATCCGGCGGGTCGACGGCGCGCTTGCGACTGCGCTTTCCCATCTCGTGTCAGTCGGGACGGGTCAGGGTCGGTGGCCCTGACCCATGGCTAATGGGCAACCGGAGGAGATCCGGACCCGCCACCAGTTCATGAAGAGGCCGACGATCCCCAGACGGGGGCGCACGTGCCAGTGCTTGCAGCCCGGCTCGCCGATGTCCTCGTTGGACACCCGCACCCACTTGTGCTTCTCGGGCTCGAGCAGCATCTCCTCGATGCGGCAGCGGTGCTGCTCCTCGACCCAGGTGCGGTCGCTGAGGCTGCGGCGGGCCTCTTCCACCCGGCGCGAGAGCTCGTCGCGCAGCTCCTCCAGCTCGGCGAGCGCGAGCACCCGGGGACCCCCGCGGGAGGCGACCGAGAACTCGAAGCCCTTGCGCGGCCAGGTGGAGACGAAGAGCGAGGAGAGCTCGGTCTCCAGGCGCTCTATCTGCTCCAGCAGGGTCCGGCGGGCGGGTCGCTCGTCGGGCCGTGTGCGCGGGACGAGCGGCGGCGACGCCGGGGGCGCTCCCTGGCTCGGAATTGCCCCTCTGCGCTGGTCCAGTACGTCGGGCACGCCGTCTCTCCCTGGTAGACGAGGGTCAAACTGTACCAGTGCCCCCTGGCCTCGTCAGCCCCCTACGGCGACCGTCTCGGCCACCGTCCACAGTGCCTCCTCGACGCTGATCAGGGGCACCCCCTTGACCTGGACGGCGCCCAGCACCATCCGCCTGGTGGCCCTGGTGACCCCTCGCTCGCCGGCCACCTCGCCCGAGAGCAGGGCCAGCGGGCGGTGCTCGTCGGCCACCACGATCTGACCCTCCGACAGCGGCCGCCCGCGTCCCGCCGAGCGGCTCGCGGGCGGTGGCGATTCGCAGGCCGATCGCGGTGCCCACCAGGTCGGCGTCGAGCGCGAGGACGGGCACGCCGGTCTCGAAGGTGGCGATGGTGATGGCGTCGTCGAGCAGGTTGCGGCTCTTGAGGCCACCGTCGCCGGAGCCGGTCGAGGGCGATCTGCTCGACCGGCGTCCGGTCGGTGTCGGGATCGATGCCGATCTGCCGCCAGAACACGCGGTAGGCCCAGGGCACCGGGTCCTGGCGCATGTGGATGGCGTGGCCGCCGGTGATCCGGTTCGAGAGCTGGCGCAGCCGGCGCCGGACGGCGTCGGGACTGCGCCCCGAGCCGCCCTCGACCCGGGTCAGCCAGAGCGCGAGGCCGGGGAACTCGCCGGCGAGCTCGTGGTCGATCCAACCGCGCTCGAGATCGGGATCGGGCATCGTCGGCCTGGGCGCTAGCCGGAGCCCACCAGCGCCCGCACCTCTCGGCGCAGGTCGTCCTCGCTCAGCTTGCCGATCCTCGTGTTGCGCACCTTTCCTCCCGCCCGCGCGAAGACGGTCGTCGGGCAGCCGCCGATGTTGTACAGGTTCATCACCGCGCCGTCGGTGTCCAGGCCGACCGGCATCGTCCACCCCCGTCTCCTCACGATCTGGGCGATCTCCTCGCGCTCCTCGTTGGTGAAGTACACCGCGACGAAGTTCACCTCGGGGAAGTCGGGCTTGACCCGCTCGACCTGGTCGATCTGGAAGTTGCACTCCGCTCCGCGGTCGAAGAGGAACGACAGGACGACAGGCTTCTTGCGCAGCTCGCAGATGTTGACCACGCCCTCGCCCCGGACCTCGCAGGCGGCCGGGTCGTCAGAGCCGGCGTTTCGCTTCTGGAAGACGTTGGCGTCGCCCTCCACGTTGCCGGTCACCAGCGGCGCGGCGAAGTCCGGGAGCGTCTGATCCTTGGTCGGGACCGCGAAAGCCCACCCCCCGGTTGGGGATGGCGGTGGTCAGCAGCAGCACACCGATCCCCATCACCATCACGATCCCCACGACCCACGCGTACTTGTTGCCCGGGCCGCGCACCTCCGGCGGGCGCCGGCGCGGGTCGTCGGCCTCGGGCCGGAGGCGGTCCTCCTCCTCCAGGCGCTCGGCGGCGCTGCGGCCATCGCCACGGCCCGTACCGAGATCGCCGAAGCGGTCCTCGTCGTTCACGCCGGGGTGGGCGCGTAGGGCCGGCTCTTCGCGGCCTCGGCCGACGTCTTCGCGCTCTGGCGCTGCTCGGCCCAGATCAGCGCCGCGGGCAGCACGAGCATCACGCCCAGGAGGGAGACGCTCAGGTCGACCACGGTGAGGATGCCGAAGTCCCTGAGCATCTGGATGTCCGAGGCGATCAGCGCCGCGAACCCGGCGATGGCGGTCACGCCCGAGGCGAGCACCGCCGCCCCGGTGGACGCGTAGGTGAGCTCCAGGGCGCGGGCCGGCGCCGCCCCGGCCTCGCGCTCCTGGCGGTAGCGGGCCGAGAGCAGCACGCTGAACTCGGTGGAGATGGCGATCACGAGGGCGCCCAGCGTGATCGACATCGGGTTGAGGTCCACCTCGAGGGGCTCGGGCAGGAGGCCGAGAACGAAGAGGATGCCCGCCGACCACCCCGTGGCGAGTGCGATCGGGACCAGCGGCACGGCGGCCTCGCGGGCGCCGCGGCGCCCGCGCCGGCCCGAGAGGCGCGCGAGCGCGAGCAACACCAGAAAGACCGCGAGGAGCGCCGCGAGGAGCGTCAGCGCCCGCCGCACGGGCGAGGAGAGGGCATCGTTGGCCTCGGCCGCCAGCACCGGCAGGCCCACGACCGAGGCGCTCACGCCCTTCGGGGGATCGAGCCGGTCCTTCATGCGCTCGATCACGTCCTGCTGGCTCTGGAGGGACTGCAGCCGGATGCCGAACGCGAGGTTGGCCCGGGTGCGGTCCGGGCTCACCACGCCCTGGGCGAAGTAGGCGGGCACGGCGTCCAGCAGCCCCTTGACGGCGGCCTGGTTGCCGATGTCCACCTGGCTGAGAATCGTCGGCAGGGAGAAGGCGGGACACAGGTCGGGGGGGTCCTTGCCCTGCTGGCAGCGGTCGCCCTCGCTGTATCCAGCGTCCTCGAGCGTCTTCTGCTGGTAGTTCGTCATCCAGCTGACCACCTCGGGCCGGGTGATGTCGTCGGCGCGCACGGTCACGTCGATCTCCCCGGCCACACCGGTCTCGTCCTCGAGGGTCTGCACGTCCTCGAGCGCCTGCAGGTCGCGCGGCACGAGCTCGCGCACGTCGGAGACCACCTCGGTCTGGGTGTCGACCGTCCAGCCCACGACGGCCACCGCCAGCGCCACCAGCAGCACGCGCTTGGGCTGGGCCACCGACATCGCGAGGGCCCGCTCGGCACGCTCCGTGGCGAGCAGGCGCGCCCTCGCTCCCGCGCCCGATAGCCGGTGCCCGATCGCGGACTCGCCGAAGCGGGCGGCGAGGTCGCCCGCCACGCCGCGAGCGCGGGGGAAGGCGGGAGGCAGGTCCTCGGGAGCGGAGCGGTCACGCCCGAGGACGCTCAGCGCGGCCAGCCCCGCCGTGAACGCGCAGGCCAGGGCGATCGCTATGCCCGCCACCACGAGCCAGCCGAAGTCCTGCACCATCGGCACCGGCGAGAGGAGCAGTACGAGGAACCCCACGGCCGTGGCCAGGCCGGCGGCCGCGATCGTGGGCCCGCCCGCCACGGAGGCCGCGACGGCCGCCCGTCGGGCGTCACCCCCGGCGCGCGCGTTCTCCTCGTCGAAGCGCGCGTGGGACTGGATCGCGTAGTCCACGGCGAGCCCGATGAGCACCGGGAGCACGGCGATGCTGGCCATGGTGAGGCCGCCGCCGGTGACCGAGAGCACGCCGAAGGTCATGGCCGCCGCGGCCAGGGCGAGGGCCAGCGGCAGCAGGCGCAGGCGCAGCCGGGTGCGGAACACGATGGCCAGGGTCGCCGCCATGACCAGGAGGGCCGCTCCCAGCAGATAGAAGATCCCGTGCTGCACCTCGGTGGCGAGCGCGTCGACCACCACGGGCACCCCGCTCACCACGTAGCGCGCGCCCTGCTCGGGCTGGAGGGTCGGCTCGGAGGTGACCCGCCGGACCAGGTCGATCGTGCGGCTGCGCTGCGCCTCGGTGAGGTCGGCGCGCAGCCGCATGGTGATGAGCGCCGAGTCGGAGCTGGGGAACAGGTAGGCGAAGCGGGCCTTGGGCACCCCGACCGTGCCGCCGCCCTGGAACACCAGGCGGTCGACGAAGTCCGGATTGTCGATCGAGATCGGCGGCCTGATCTCGTACTTCAGCGCGAGCTGGAGCAGGCTCTGCTGAAACTGCGAATTGACGCCCTGCCGGGCGAGCTCGCCCAGGCGCCTCTGCTCGGAGGGCGGGTCCCCCCTGCGCTCCGACAGTTGCCGGGCGGATGCGGCGGCCTCGTCCCCGCGTCTCGCGTTCGCCCGCAGCCGGGCGTCGAGCTGCGTGTTGATCTGCTCCACCGAGGTGTTGAGGAACGTGCCCGGGCCGAACACGACCTTGGCCGGGTGCAGCTCGCGCATGTCGTCGCAGACCCTGGGAAGCGGGGCGCCCAGGACGGCTCGGGGGGAATCGCCCGCGAGGCAGGCCTCGAGGCGGATCAGCTTGCGGTTGTCGGCGGTCAGCATCGTGCGCTGCAGGTCGCCCTTCACGAGCACGACCACGGCGTCGTCCCCGAACTGCCGGGTGAACTCCGTGTTGGCCTTCGCCGTGTCGGAGGAGCTCGAGACCAGCGTGTCCGTGCCCGCCACCGGATCGAGCCTCAGCGCAAGCGCGAGCCCGGCGATCGCCAGGACGCAGACCACGGCGATGGGGAGCAGCGGCCTTGCCACGAGCCTCTCCACCACGACTCCGAATCGCCTGCCTTCCCTCACGGGCTCACCTTAGTTACTGGGGTTCAGGGAGCCGGCAGAGGGCGCAGCTGCGGGTAGCGCCCGTCCTGGTCCACCACGCGGCCGAGCGGGGCCTGCTGGCGACACGGAGGCGCCTTGCCCCGGTTCTCCTCGCCGAACACGAACTCCTCGACGAGCGCCCGCACGTCGGGCTCGAGCAGCGGGTCGTCGGCCCTGCAGGTGCGGCTCCGGCGGGGGGTCCTCGCACTGGTAGCTGCCGAACACGGGCAGCCCGCGGCTGAGCTGCTCGAAGCCGCCGGGCTCGGTGTAGGCGTTGGCCCTGTTGGTGGCCAGCCGGTCGGGGTAGGCGGCGAGCACCTCGGGGTTCAGCGGGTTGGTCGTGCGCAGGTAGTTCGTGAGCTTGCCGTTCACGTCGGAGATGTCGGCCGCCTGGGTGGCCGCGGTCACGTTGGCGAAGAAGGCGGCGATCTCGCGCCGGTAGATGCCGAGATAGTCGAAGACCGGCTGCAGGTCGCGCAGGTAGGGCTCCAGCCGGGCGAGGAAGGGGCGGGTGTCGTCGAGGATGCGCTCGAGCGCGGGCAGCCCGCTGCGCGACACGCGGATCAGCGGGCCGAGGTCCCGGAAGAGGCCGAGCAGGTCGGGGGCCAGGGCCTTCAACTCGATGAGCGTCGGCGACAGCTCGCGGGCGGCCGGGCGGAGCTGGTCGACGAGCGGGTCTGTGCGCAGGGCGAAGTCCGTCAGCCTCCGGGTGGTGGTGCGCGTCTCGCGAAGGAAGGTCGGTAGCGCCGTGAAGGTCTCGGCCAGCTCCCTGTCGCGGGCGGCGGTGGTCTCGAACACCCGGTTCGAGCTCTCGATCAGGTTGCGCAGCTGGTCCTGTCGCTCGGTCAGGGCGCCGAAGACCACGCCCGTGTCGCGCACCAGGCCCTGCGTCGACTCCTCCTGCTCGTCGAGGATCCGCAGCACGGCGTCGACGTCCTGGGCGAACGGGGTGAGGGTGCCGAGGGCGTCGTTCAGCGCCTTGCCGCCCTTGTCGACGGCGCGGCCCTGCTGGTCGAGCCAGATGGTGAACGCCCGGCGCGTCTTGGGGTCGAAGGTGCGGAAGATCTCGTCGAGCTCCACCGTGTCGGCCACCTGGCCCGACGGCAGCGTGCCGCCGTCGGCGAGCTTCTCGGTCTCCCGTGTGCCCGGCGACAGCTCCACGTAGGTCTCGCCGAGGAGCGTCTTCTGGCGCAGGATCGCCCTGGAGTCCAGAGGGATCGGCGCGTAGCGCGCGTCGAGCTCGAGCACCGCCTCCGTCAGCCCGGTGTCCTTGCTGGCCGTCTTGGTCTTGACCTTGCCCACGTTCACGCCGGAGATGCGCACGTCGGCCTCCTGCGCCAGCTGCGTGGCCTCCGGGAACTCCACCTTGACCCGGTAGCCCTCCGGTCTCAGCGGGATCGACCCTCCGAAGGTCAGCCAGAGGTAGAGCAGGATGCCGACGCACGACGCCGTGAAGGCGATCATCCCGACGATCCGGCCGACGCTGGGGGTCTCCTTGACCATCTAGGGGATCACCTCCCCCGCGGTGGCGGGCTCGGCAGTCGGCGGCTCGCAGCGGCTCGGCAGTGGCGACCGCGTCGTCCTCGGAGGCGCTCGCCGTCGGTGTGGTCGGGGGCCGTGGGCAGGGGCGGGGGGTTGTTGGGGCAGATCTCGTATTCGCTGGGGAAGTTGGTGAACGTCGCGAGAGCGTTCAGCTGCGGGTTGTTCGGCCGGACGGCGGCGTTCAGGGTGTTCAGGGAGGCGCACGAGATCAGCACGAGGCCGCGCCGGATCGGTCCGTGCGCGTCCTGCTGCGTGAAGATCTGGGCGTTCAGGTGGTTGAGCCACGAAGCCCAGAAGAGGAAGCCCTCCTCCGAGCCCGGCGGGTTGTAGGCGAGGGTGTCGAGCAGCGCGTTCAGGACGTCGAAGGTGTCGGCGAGGCGGGGCGTGACCACCGCCAGGTCCTCCGCGGCCCGCCGCATGTCGCGCACCACGGGGCGCACGTCGCGCGCGAACGGCCGCAGCTGTGACTCGATCACCGGGGTGGTGTCGCGCAGGAACGGCCGGGTGGCGACGCAGCGACGGGCCGAGGGCGCGGGCGCCGGGCCGCAGCTTCTCCAGCGCGGGCCCGAGCTCCGTGGTGAACCCGTCGACCCTCGCCAGCGCGGTGCGGGTCTCGTCGAGCGCGCCGGGGAACAGGCGCAGCGCCTCGCGCAGCCGGGCGTCCTGGTTGCCGATCGCCTCGAAGTTCGCGTTGGCCGACTGGACCAGCTCGCCGAGCTGGCGGTCGCCCGCGCCCAGCTCGGCTGAGAGCAGCGAGAGGTTGTGGATGACCCGGCTGATGTTGCGCCTGCGCTCCGCCAGCTTGGCCGTGATCAGCTTGCCGTCGCGCGACGTGGGCTCGAAGCGCTTGAAGGTCTCCCGCAGCTGCGCCGGCGTGTCGCCGTCCAGCGCCTCGGCGCCGGAGTTGAGCAGCACCTTGAGGTAGTCGCGCGTGTCCCGGTCGAGGTTCGCGAGGATCTCGTCGGGGTTCACGTCGGGGAGCGTGTTGCCCACGCCGATCCGCGCGCCCTCCTCGAGCTTGCCCGCCGCGGGCGTGCCCGGATCGAGCTCGAGGAACATGTCCTTGAGGCCCGTCTTGGGCCGCAGGAGGATCGTGGCGTCCTCGTAGACGTCGGCGTACTTGGGCTGGATCTTCATCTCCACCACGGCGCGCCCGTCCACCAGCCGGACCTCGCCGATGTCGCCGACCTTGACGCCGGCGATGTTCACGGTCTGTCCCTGGCCCGGCACCACGGCCTGCGCGGTGGAGAGCTCGGCCTCCAGCTCGTAGAAGTCCTCGCCGAAGATGGGCACCCAGGCCGGGGCGTAGAAGCGCTGGTTGGACAGGATGTAGCCGCCGACCCCGAGCGCGATCACCACGAGGAACACGATCGCCACGAAGTCGCGCAGGTGGTCGCGGATCGCCTTCTTCACGGTCCGCCCCCGGTCCGCGCGGCGTTCAGGTTCGGGCGCTTCTGCGTGTGACACGGCCGGCTGCGGTTGTAGGGCGGGTTCTTGCCCGGCCGGGCGGGACGGCTGCCCAGGGGCTGGCGTATCGCGTTGGCGAAGAGCGGCGTGCCGCCGCCGATGGCGCCGGTCTTGACCTGCGTGTCGCCGCTGCCGGTCTGGAAGCGCGTGTAGGTGCCGTTGCCGTCGAAGTTCTGCGATTCGCCCGCGAAGCCGACGAAGCTCTGGAAGAGCTCCCTGTAGTTGCTCACCCCGGTCGTGAGCTCGCCGTCCTGGATCACGACGTCGCCCGTGGGCAGCAGGTTCTCCAGCAGGCAGCGGTTGAACAGGTCGGTCTGCGACACGAACGCGATCGTGCCGTCGGTGAACTGCGCCAGATCGTCCACCGCGGGCTGCAGGTCGTTCACCAGGCCCCCGAGCTCGTCCGGGGACACCAGCTGGCGGGTCTGGGCGATCCACGGCAGGCTGGCGTCGATGGTGGCCTGCGTCTCGCGGACGCCCGGGATGATCTCGCGGGCGAAGGCGCGGGTCGGCGGGAGCGCGGCGTTGAGCGAGTCGAGCGCCGGATCGGCGGCGCCGAGCACCTCGGGGAGGATGTGGAGAGTCCGCCGCAGGCTGTTCTGCTCGGTGGCCAGCGCGGTGGCGGTCGTGTTGAAGTTCGTGATCAGGCCCTGCAGCTCGGCCTCGCGGCCGCCCGAGCGCGCGGCTCACCTTCGCGGCGCCCCGGAGGAGCCTGGAGAGGTCGCCGGCCTGGGTGCCCTGGAGCGCGTCGTTCACGATGGCGGTGCCGCGGAGCGCCTCCGCCGAGTCGTCGAGCGAGTCGTTCAGCGACTGACCCGCGGTCTCGCCCCGCGTCGAGGGGTCCTGGTCGTCGTCCTCCCCCGCGACCGGGCGCCCGTCGATGGCGCCGCCGAAGCCCTGCAGCAGATCCTGGAGGTCCTTGCGTGCGTCGGTCTTGAGCGCGCCGAGCACCTGGTCGATCTGGACCGGCGCGCTGGTCTGGGTCGAGGGGATCGTGCCGCCCTCGGGCAGCTCGTCGGCGCTGGGGGTGCCCGGCTCGACGTCCACGAAGAAGTTGCCCTCGAGGAAGATCCGAGGCCGGATCTTCATCCGCGCGTCGGCGTGCAGCGGCAGCGCCTGCTCGTCGAGCTGCATCGTGACCTCCGCGGCGGTCGAGCCCGGCGCCGCGGCCTCGACCTTCGTGACCTTGCCCACCTGGACGCCGGCGATGCGCACCGGCGAGTTGACGGCGATGGCGCTCGTGTTCTCGAAGACCGCCGTCATCTCGTAGCCCTTGGTGAACGGGATGTCCTTCGTGAAGGCGAAGAACACGGCCGACCGCGATCACGACGATCGCGATGAGGCCGACCTGCAGCGGCGAGAAGCGTCCCGAGCGCCTCATCGCGACGACTCCGCGCCGGGCTGGTCGGCGGTCAGCAGGCCCTGGTTGCCGGGCACGTTGTCGAGGCTCGTGCGCCCGACCAGGAAGTCCTCGTTGCCGGCCTCGCACTCGGCGGGCTGGCCCGGCGACGCGGTGTTCGGGTACGGGTTGGCGTGCAGGAAGTTGGCCCTGCTGCCGGGCCGTTGGCGGGGGCGCTCGACGGCCCGGCCTCGTCGTTCGGCCCGCTCGGCGCCGCGATGATGATGAAGCGCTGCCAGGTGCCGTTGCTGTCGCCCTCGGAGAGGTGCCGCGAGCACGTTGCGGAAGAGCAGCGTGACGTAGTTGCACCGGGTCTGGACCGGCGTGAGGAAGGCGAGCGTGGGCCGCAGCGAGCGCGACACGCGCAGCCAGCCGGCGCACGCCGCGCGGCACCCGCGGGTCCTCGGCGAACTCGGCCAGCGAGTCGAACACGCCGGCGAGCGCGGCGGTTGAGCTCGGGCGTCTTCGGGCAGCGTCACGGCCCCGATCTCGAACGCGTCGGCCAGCACGGGCGCCGAGGCCGGCAGGGTGCGCCACGCCCGGCTGCAGCTCGCGGAAGAAGCGCGGCGCTGTTGCGCAGGAACGGGCGCTGGCGCGGGAACTCGGTCGATCCCGGTCTCGAGCGTCGGCGGGCTCTCGGAGATGAACTCCTGCAGGAACGGCGCGACACCGGCCAGAGCCCCGAACGTGGTGGCCAGGTTGCCGAACAGCGTCGGCCTGCACCTCGGCCACCGGCGCCACCTGCGCCGCGGCGTCGCCGAGCTCGCCGAAGAAGCGGGCCAGCTGGGTCTGCTGGTCGGCCAGGTTGGCCGCCACCGGCTCGAGGTCGTCGAGCAGCGGCCGCAGCTCGCGGATCAGCGTGTTCAGATCCTGGCCGCGGCCGGCGAGGCCGGTGCCGAAGCCGTTCAGCGACCGCTGCGAGCCCACGCGCGCCTTCGTCGTCGAACATGTTGAGGACCTCGTCGATCTCCACCGGGCTCGGGCGTGACCTGCTTCGACCGGCACGGTGGCGCCCGCCTGGTAGCCCGGCGCGTCCGGGTCGCCGGGCGTCAGCTCGACGTACTTCAGCCCGAGCGCCGACTTGCGAGCGCACGATGAAGGTGGAGTCGATCGGCAGCGGCTCGCAGGTCCTCGTCGAGCTTCAGGTCGAGCACGGGCCGATGGGCTTCCCGTCCGCGTTGGGCACTGGCGTCGATCGTCGTCGATCACGCCCACCCGCGCGCCGCCGATCCGCACCTCGTTGCCCTTCACGAGGTTGGCGGCGTTCGGCAGCTCGGCCTTCAGGTCGTAGGTGGGCACGAACGGCAGCCCGGAGTTGGCGTTGTAGGACAGGAAGACCGCGACGATCGCCACGAGCAGCGTGACCGCGCCCACCAGCACGGGGCTGGCGGTGAGCGCCGACGTGCCCGTGCGCCGGCGCCTCATGCCGTCACTCCCCAGCAGGTAGTCGAGCACGGGCTCGCGCTGGGCTCTTCGAGCGCCGGGCGACTTGCGCTCGGCGCCCGGCGCGGATCCTCTCGACGTTGCCCCGGCCTCGGGGCGCTGCCGGCCCCGTCCGAGCACGCTCCGCGCGATCCCCTCGGCCGCCGAGACGCTCGAGTCCTCGTCGCCCGCTCGGCGGAGCCCTGTGGCACCGGCTCGCCGGCGCGGTGAGCGGCCACCGCGTTGGCGACGGGCGTGCCTCGGAGTGACGAGCGTCACGGCCGGTCGGGAGAAGTGGCCCTCGCACCCGGCGAGCGGCGCAGCGCGTAGTCGGAGCAGGTGTTCACCAGCAGGCCGCCCGCAGGTAGTGGCTGATCGTCGTCGAAGCCGTTGATCGACAGCGTCGAGTAGTAGATGAAGTCCATCAGCCGCTCGATGCCGCCGGTCTTGTCGAGGCTGGCGGTGAGCTCGGTCCAGGTCGCGCGACGACCGGGCGCGCTCGCTCGCCGAAGTCGGCCGAGGTCGCGGATCAGGGGGCGCGTGCGGATCAGCGCCGGACGGCCGGTCTCGGCGGCCTCGCCCGAGGCTCTCGAGCGAGACGCGGGCGCCCGTCGAGAAGGGGCCCGAGCTCCTCGATCAGCCGGCTCACGTCCTCGCCCGCGGCGTTGAGGTCGCGCACCACCGGCGTGGCCTCGCCGGCGAAGCCGCCGAGGTCGGCCATCAGCGGGCGCAGCTCGCGCAGGAAGGCGGGCAGGCGCTCGAGCCCGCGCTCGATGTCGGCGCGGCGGGCGGCGGTGGCCTGGCCGGTCTCGTTGGCCTTCACGATGAAGTCCGTGACCCGCTCCTTCTCCCGCGCGAGCGGCGCCAGCACCTGGTCGGAGTCGCGCGCGAGGTCGGCCAGCACCCGGTTCTGGTTCGGACAGGATCTCGAGCACGCGGTCGGTCTCGCGCAGCGCGGGGTTCGCCCGGTTGATCGCCTCGTTGAGCTCGTCGCCGCGCCCCGCGAGGCCGGTGCCGAACTCGCCGAGCAGGATCGAGAGGCGCTCGCGTAGCGGCCGCCGCAGCACGTTGTTGACCAGGTCGAGGTCCACCGGCGAGCTGCGTCTGCTCGAGCGGCAGCAGGTGCTGGCCCTCGCCGTCGCCGTCGTCGATCGCTTCGACGGCTCCGGCCGTCCGCGGTGCCCGGCTCGCACTCCACGAACTTCTCCCCGATCAGCGACTGCGGCCGCACGATGCACTTCGCGTTGGCCCGGAAGGGAACGAAGCGCGGCGTCGTCGATGTCGCAGCGACGACCGCCGCCTTCTTGTCGTCGGTCACGTCCATCGACTCGATCACGCCGACCTTGGCGCCGGCCACCTTCACGTCCTCGCCGGGCACCGCGGCGGCCACGTTGTCGAAGATCGCGCGCACCTCGTAGCCGCGTCGCCGTCGCCCTCGGCGCCCGCCCCGAGCACGACGATCAGCGGGAACCGAGACCGCCAGCACGAGGACGCCGAGCAGGCGGCGCATCCGGTCAGCCTCCCGGTGGCACGGCGTCGAGGGATCGCAGCCGTCGACCTCGAACGGGAGCGGAGCCGTCGGGCGGCGCCTGGATCGCGCTGCCCGGGACAGCGCCGGTCCTGCCGCGCTCGAACTGGTCGAGCCGCTGGCCGTCGGGGACGCGGTGCAGCTCGCCGTTGTCGGCGTCGTACGCGAACGGGCTGAAGATCGGCTGCACGCGCGCGTAGTGGCCGTTGGCGTCGATAGGAGCTCGTGACCTGGGCGAACTTGGTGAGCGAGCCGACCAGGTCGGGCGTGTACTGGCGCGCAGCGTGTCGACGAACTCCTGCGAGCGGTCGAAGGTGCGGATCGCGCGCGGGAAGGCGCTCGGAGGTGAGCGACTCGAGCCGCGGCAGCTTGGCCGTGAGCTCGATCAGGTCGTTGTTCGGGCCCGGCGTGCGGATGAGCGTGCGCAGGTCGCGGATCGTGGGCCGCGCGTCCGTCGACCAGCGGGCGCAGGCGGCGGAAGAACGGCGTCGAGGTCCTTCGTGGCGGGCTTGGACTCGGCCACCAGCACGTCCAGGTCGTCGAGCGCGGCGCGCAGGTTCACGAACGTGGTGTTGGCCTTGCGCAGCGTGCCGGGCAGCAGGCCCGAGGCTGCGGTCGAGAGCGCCACGTTCTCGTCCCCGATCGCGGCGGCCGCGGTGTTGGCGTTGCTCACCAGCGACGCCAGGTCGCTCGCGGCGCTCGGCGATCGCGCCCACCGCCTTCGAGGTGTCGAGTCACGAAGCGCTCGAACACCTCGTCGTCGACGATCAGCTCGCGGGTCAGGCGCGAGGTGGCCGACAGCGCGGGGCTGAGGTAGCGCAGCGCTCTGCTCGGCCTCGGGCGCTCTTGCCCGCGTACTGGGTGGCCTGGCCCTGGATGAACTGCTGCAGGCCCGCCCGCGTGCGTCGGATCGAGGGTGTTGAAGAGCTGGTCGATGTCGACCGGCGCGGTGGTCGCGTCGGCGAGGATGACCCCGCCGTCGTCGATCTCGGGCGGCGTCGTTGGGCCCCGGGTCGAGCGACACGTAGCGGTTGGCGATGCCCGACAGCGACGTCGCCCGGATCGTGGCCGTCGTGCCCTGGTGGAGTGGCGCGAGCTCCTCCTCCACGGTCATCTCCACCTCGGCCTGCGCGCTGTCGTTCAGCTCGATGCCCGTCGATCGTGCCCACCGGCGCGGCCGCCGACCCGGACCTGGTTGCCCTTCACGAGCTGGCCGCCGTTCTCGAACACCGCCGTCACGCGGTAGTCCGACTCGCCCCCGAACATCAGGAGCGCGACGAGCACGACGGCGCCGATGATCCCGGCCAGCGCCGCAAGTCGCGCAACGACGGACCGGCTCCTGAGCGGTCGATCTTCCGTTACTGCAGTTCCCTCGCTCAATTCAGGCCGTTCTACCGGCGCCTCCCTGGCGCCAGTATCTCAAGTAAGTGCCATCTCGCGCTCACGTGCTTAGGGAGAACTCAACAAAACCTGGCGCGAATGGCGCGAACGCCAGACCTTTGGCGGTGGACTGGAAGCGTGCGCTTATTCCATCCCCAGCGGGCCGCGCGCCTCGCCCGAGAGGAACTGGCGCACGAACTGGTTCGGTGAGTTGAACAGCTCGCTCGCCGGACCGGACTCCACGATGCGGCCCTTCCACAGCACCGCGATGTAGTCGGCCACCCGGCGGGCGGACATGATGTCGTGGGTGATCACCACGTAGGCGCCGCCGTTCTCGGCGTGCACCTCCTGGATCAGCTCGCACAGGAGCGCGGTGCGCACCGGGTCGAGGCCGGAGTCGGGCTCGTCGAAGAGCACGATGTCGGGTCGAGCACCAGCGCGCGCGCGAAGCCGGCGCGCTTGCGCATGCCGCCCGACAGCTCGTTGGGCATCTTGTCCTGCGCGCCCGAGAGGCCCACCTCGCGCAGGCGGCGCTGGCAGATCTCCATGATCTCGTCCTCGCCCTTGTCGGTGTGCTGGCGAAGCGGGAAGGCCACGTTGTCGAGCACGTTCATCGAGCCGAACAGCGCGCCGTCCTGGAACAGCACGCCGAACTTCTTGCGCATCTCGAAGAGCTCGTCGTCGACCATGTTCGGCACCGACTCGCCGTGCACCAGCACGTCGCCCTGGTCGGGGTAGAGCAGGCCCGACCATGTGCTTGATGCACACCGACTTGCCCGTGCCCGACGGGCCGAGGATCATCGAGATCTGGTTGTCGGGGATGCCGAGGTTGAGGCCGTTGAGGATCGTGTTGCGCCCGAAGGACTTCTTGACGTCGATGAACTCGATCGCGTCGGTGGAGCCGTGGTCGCGCTTGAGGCCGGAGTGCCACTGGTAGGGCTGCTCGCCCTCGCGCGTCTGCTCGAGGATGTTGCCGGGGATCTCCTCGTCGGACTGGCGCATGTCCGGCGGATCGGCCTCGCCCTCGGGCTGGCCCGTCTGGATCTCGCGGTGTCCGGGCAGGGCCGTGGGGGTGGCGAACTGCCGAGTCGGTCCCCGCGCCGGCGTCGTCCTCGCTGTGCCCCGGCTCCTCGTGCGGCCACCGTGGGCTGGCCGGACGGCGGCTCCTCGTGCTCGCGGGTGGGCTGCGCCTCGTGGCGGCGCGTGACCTGCGACGTCCTCCTCACGGGGCTCGCCGGAGTCCGGCGGCCGTCCCCACGGCGGGTCGTTGCGCTCGTCGTCAGCCATGTGTCACATCCTCCTCGTCAACCGCCGATTGGCGCTCGTGGATTCGAGCCCCAGAAGATCTGTGTGCCGACCATCCCGATGATGTGCACCATCACGGTGTTGAGCACCATCGACTTGGCGGTCGCGGTGCCCACGCCCACCGGCCCGCCGCCCGCGGTGTAGCCGTAGTAGCAGCCCACGAGCACGATGATCGTGGCCATGCCCATGCCCTTGATCAGCGAGTAGAGCAGGTCGGGTGGGTTCTGGAACATCCAGAAGATCAGGAAGAACCCGCCGGATGAGACCTCGCCGATCTGTTGGACCACCGCCAGGTACGACGCGAAGAAGCCGGCTCCGACGGCCGCGATGTACATGAACGGCAGCACCAGCCAGGCGGCCAGCAGGCGGGTGGAGCACAGGAAGGTGAGCGAGGAGATGCCCATCACCTCGAGCGCGTCGATCTCGTCGGAGATCCGCATCGCGCCGATCTCGGCGACGAGGCCCGTGCCGACCTTCGCCGACATCATGTAGCCGAAGGCGTAGGGCATGATCTCGCGCAGGTCGCACCAGGCGGAGAACACGCCCGCGTACGCCGGCGCGCCCACCGAGCGGTTGAAGTAGGCGCCCTCGATGCCGCAGGTCAGGCCGAGGATGAAGGCGAGGCCCCAGATGACGATCGCCGAGCCGAGGATCAGGATGCCGGCCTGGCGCAGCGCCTCGCCGAAGAAGCGCAGCACCCGCAGCGTGTACACCTCGCCCATCACCTTCGCCATGAACTTGGCGATGTCGCCGATGGAGGCGATCCACTCCTTCGGGACCGCCAGCCAGCTGCACGGCCCATCTACTTGATCACCGAGATCTCGGGATGGGTGGCGAGCAGGGTCTGGGTGAACACGTAGTTGAACGCGAAGATCCCGAGGAACGAGATCACGACGCCCTGGTTCACGGCTCGTACCCACGCCTTCGGCGCCGCCCGACGCAGTCATGCCCTTGTAACAGGAGACGATCGCGATGATCGCCCCGAACAGGGTGGTTTTGACGACCGACCCCCAGAGGTCCGTGGTCGAGGCGTTGTTGAGCAGGGTGGCGAAGAACGGGCCTAACGGCGCCTCGAAGGTGAGCGTGGCGAGCACGCCGCCGAAGATGCCGAAGATCAGCGCGTAGATGTTGAACAGGCCGGTGACGATCATCAGCGCCAGGAAGCGCGGCACGACGAGGTTCTTGATCGGGTCGACGCCGAGCACCTGGAGGGCGTCGAGCTCCTCGCGGATCTTGCGCGCCCCGAGGTCGGCGGTGATCGCCGTGCCGCCGACGCCGGCGAGGATGATCGCCGTCACGAAGGGCGCGAACTCGCGCACGGTGGCGAGCACGAAGAAGCCGCCGAGGCGGTCGATCGCCCCGAAGATGACGAGGAAGTTGCCGGCCTGCAGCCCCGGCGCGCCGTAGCCGAACGCGATCGTCGAGATCGTGAGCGGGAACCAGCAGAGACGCAGCGCGAAGAGGAACTGCTGCACGAACTCGGTGCCGTAGGGGAACGGGGGCCGCACTGCGGAGAGGAGCGTCTTCCCCGTGAGGATCATCATGTCCCCGACCTGCTCGAGCAGGCTCTTGGTCGGTAGGAATGCTCGGTCCGCTACGGCTCGAACCACTTCTGATCCTCCCTGCTGTCCCGAGCCCCCGACGGGGGCGCTCCTCTCTGCGCTGAACAGTAGATCATGCGCGGTCCCGCTGCCAACCCGCAACCGCCGTGGAGCGGCGGGGGCCGTGGTATGTTCCGCTCGCTTTGGAGCGGAGGAGACTGCAAGGGGCGGGAGTGGCCGTCTGCGCACTTGCCCTTGCCTCGTGCGGCGGCGGCGAGCGCCAGGACAAGAACGAGCCGCGGGGCAATTACCCCGTCGAGATCGTGGACGCCAAGTTCCCCGGCTCGCAGAAGCTCGCCAAGGAGTCGGACCTCGTGATCACCGTGCGCAACGCCGGCGACAAGGTGATCCCCAACATCGCCGTGACCGTGAAGGGCTTCGACGAGCGGCTCGAAGGACCGCACCCTCGCCGACCCCAACCGGCCCGTGTTCGTGATCAACGGCAGGCCGAAGGAGATCGGCAGCTTCCCCGAGTCCAAGGACGCCGCGCCCGAGGGCGGCGAGACGGCCTACGTCGGCACGTGGGCGCTCGGCAAGCTCGAGCCCGAACGAGACCAAGACGTTCCGGTGGAACGTGACCGCCGTGCGGCCGGGCCCGTACAAGCTCGAGTACAAGGTGTCCGCGGGACTCGACGGCAAGGCGAGGGCCGTGCTGCGCGGGCGGCGACGAGATCCCCAGCGGCGAGTTCGCGGGCACGATCACCGAGGAGGCGCCCGACGCGCGCATCGGCGAGGACGGCCAGACGATCGAGCAGGGCACGCCGGCGGACTAGAGCGTTCGGTGCTCGCCGACAGCGATCGGGCTGCGCGCCTCCCGCAGGGCCGCGCTCCTCGTGGCCGGGGCAGCGGAGCACCGGCAGGCGCGGGTACTTCGGGTAGCGCTCGTCGGTGCTTCGAGCGCTCGCACAGGGAGAACGTGCTCCCGCGCGTGTTGTCCACCAGCTTCTGGTGGCGGCACGAGTCGCATAGCCCCGCGCGCACGCGTGGAGTATGTCCCGCCGCTTACGCCGCGGCGAAACGCCGACCCCGGATTTTGGACAAGCGGACAAACCACCACGCGCGGGTCCTCGTCTAAGGTGAGGGCCGACCTTTCCACCCCTTGGATCTCGCGCGCGCCCGTCCAGGGCGCGCCGCACGTAGGAGGCACAGAAGAACGCATGGCACGGCTTCGTCAGCAGAACGTCACGGCCGCTCAGTGGAGCCCCAACGGCGGCGCACTCGGCTCGGTGGACCTCACCGAGCCCACCAACTACCCGTTCGCCGAGGACGTCTTCACGATGGCGGTGCAGCGCCAGCGCCTGCCCAAGGACGTCTTCAAGCAGCTCGACGCGGCCCTGACGAAGGGCGAGGCCATCGACGCGCCGCTCGCCGACGCCATCGCGAACGCCATGAAGGACTGGGCGCTCGAGAAGGGCGCCACCCACTTCACGCACATGTTCCAGCCGCTCACGGGCTCCACCGCGGAGAAGCACGACTCGTTCTTCGGCCCGAGCGCCGACGGCACGTCGATCGCCGACTTCTCCGGCAAGGAGCTGATCCAGGGCGAGCCCGACGCCTCGTCGTTCCCCACCGGCGGCGTGCGCGCGACCTTCGAGGCCCGCGGCTACACGGCCTGGGATCCCACCAGCCCGGCCTTCATCCTGCGCAACCCCAACGGCGCGCTGCTGTGCATCCCCACGGCGTTCGCGTCGTGGACGGGCGAGGCCCTCGACGCGAAGATCCCGCTGCTGCGCTCGATGGACGCCCTCTCGCGGTCCGCGGTCCGCGCCCTGCGGCTGCTCGGCGACGAGAGCTCGGAGCGGGTGTTCACCACCGTCGGACCCGAGCAGGAGTACTTCCTGATCGACGAGCAGTACTTCTTCGAGCGCCCCGACCTCGTGAACACCGGGCGCACGCTGTTCGGCGCCAAGCCGCCGAAGGGCCACGAGCTCGACGACCACTACTTCGGCTCGATCCCGGAGCGCATCCTCGCCTTCATGATGGACTCGGAGCTCGCGCTGGCTCGGCTCGGCGTCCCGGTCAAGACCCGCCACAACGAGGTCGCCCCGAACCAGTACGAGATCGCGCCGATCTTCGAGAACTCCAACGTGGGCTCCGATCACCAGCAGCTCACGATGCAGGTGATGATGCGCGTGGCCCGCAAGTACGGGCTGGTCTGCCTGCTGCACGAGAAGCCCTTCGCGGGCGTGAACGGCTCGGGCAAGCACAACAACTGGTCGATGGGCACCGACACCGGCCACAACCTGCTCGAGCCCGGGCGAGACGCCGGCGGAGAACGTGAGCTTCCTGTTCTTCTGCGCCGCGGTGATGAAGGCGGTCGACAAGCACCAGGGCCTGCTCCGCGCCTCGGTGGCCAACATCGGCCAGGACCACCGCCTCGGCGCCAACGAGGCGCCGCCGGCGATCATCTCGATCTTCCTCGGCGCCGAGCTCGAGAAGGTGTTCGCGAGCCTCTCGTCCGGCGACGGCGATCCCAACACGCCCGGCACCTCGATGGAGTTCGGCACGCCGGTGCTCCCGCACATGCCCCGGCACGGCGGCGACCGCAACCGCACGTCGCCGTTCGCCTTCACCGGCAACAAGTTCGAGTTCCGCGCGCTCGGCTCCAGCATGTCGCTGGCCTTCCCCAACACCGTGCTGAACACGATCGTGGCCGAGGCGATCGACGAGCTGGCCGACGAGCTCGAGTCCAAGGCGAGCGGCGGCGACCTCGCGGAGGCCGTGAACGCCGTGGTCAAGGACGCCTACGACGCGAGCAAGCGGATCGTGTTCGACGGCGACAACTACGCCGAGGAGTGGCACGCCGAGGCCGAGCAGCGCGGGCTGAAGAACCTGCGCACCAGCGCCCGACGCGCTGCCCGAGGTGCTGGCCGACGACACGGTGGCGCGCGTTCGAGCGCTACGACGTGCTCTCGCGTCGCGAGCTCGAGTCGCGCTTCGAGGTGTGGGTCGAGCAGTACGTGCTCGGCGCCAACATCGAGGCCGAGACCACGGCCTCGATCGCCCGGACCATGCTGCTGCCGGCGGCCCTGCGCCACGTGGCGCTCCTGGAGGCGGCCGGCATGGAGGACCTGGCGAACGAGGCCCGGGTCGCGATCGGCGAGTTCGTGGACGCGATCGGCGAGCTCGAGCAGGCCAACGTGCACCCGGACGCCGAGGGCCTCGAGCTGGCGGTCTACGCGCGCGACAGCCAGCTCACGGCGATGGCCAAGGTCCGGGAGATCGGCGACGCGCTCGAGAAGGTGGTGGCCGACGACCTGTGGCCGCTGCCGAAGTACTCGGAGATGCTCTTCATCAAGTGAGGATCGCGTTCGGTGCTCGCCTGAACGCTTTGCGGGGCCAGCGCCCTGCAAAGGGTCAGGCTCGCTCCCTCGCGGAGCCCTACCGCGGCAGCCGCGGCTCGATGATCCGGTAGGCCTTCAGGCCGAGTCCCAGGCGCTCGCGGTCCTCGGACTTGAACGGGTCGAGGCCCGACAGCTCGCGGACGCGCTCCAGGCGGTAGCTCACCGTGTGGCGGTGGGCGTGGATCGCCTGGGCCGTGGCGTTCATGTTGCAGTTCTCGCTCAGGTAGGACTCGAGCGTGCCCACGAGGTCGGTCGAGTACTGGTCGTCGTAGCGCACCAGGGGCGCGAGCGTGTCCTCGTAGAACGAGCCGCACCTCCTCGGGATGCGACGCCAGCACGCGGAAGAGGAGCCGGTAGGTGCCGCCGCCGATCTCGTCCCCCGGCGGGCCGCCGCCGGCCGCGGTCACGCCGAGCACCAGCTCGGCCTCCTCGAGCGCGCGGCGCACGTCGGCCGGGCTCGAGTAGTGCGAGGAGAGGCCGACGAGGGCCTGGCGGCCCAGCCTCGTGGCCACCTGGCGCGCCGACTCGACGCTGCCGGGCAGCAGGGCGTAGACGCGGCCGTTCACGGTCTGGGCGAGCGCCCCGGGACGCTCGCCCGAGATCGCGGCCAGCAGTCGTCCGGGGGCGCGCTCGCCGGGGTCGGCGCAGAGGCCCACCGCTCCGCCGCCGAGGTCGCAGCCGAGCCGGGCCGCGCGGCGCACGATGTCGCGCCGGCTCGAGGTCGTCGCGGGTCAGCAGCTCCTCCAGGAAGGAGCCGCGCAGGGTCTGCTCGGTCTCGTCGCGGGCCTCGGCCACGGCGATCTCGGTGAGCGCGGCCACGGCGGCCACGTGCAGATACTCGCCGGCGTCGGCCTTGCCCTTGCCGAGGAGCAGCACGGCGCCCAGCTCCTGTCCGCCGGAGACGATCGGGACCTCGGCGCTGACCTCCGCGGGCCGGTCGTGCTTGCCCCCGGCCATCCGGCGGGCCACGTAGCGCTCGAGCCCGGCCCACGCCTCCACCGGCGCCCCCAGCCGCGGGACGATGACCGCCACCGGCGCGCCGGCGTGGTCGCCGGCGATCTCCGCGACCCGCTCGAGCCCGTCCCCCGCCAGCACGGCGCCCACCATCTCCAGGTGGGCGCCGCGCGGGGTCGGGAGGGATTCGGGGACGGTCACCGGTGGCGGAGAGATCAGGCTCCCGCCGGGATCTCTTCCGTCTCGTGGGCCTGCAGGACCTCCTCGCCCTCCTCGCCGGTGCGGATGCGAATGGCATCCTCCACCGGGAGGACGAAGATCTTCCCGTCGCCCACCTGGCCTGTGCGAGCGTGCTTGAGGATCGTCTCCACGATCACGCTCACGTCGGTTTCCTCGACCACGATCTCGAGCTTGATCTTCGGCCGCAGGTGGATCGTCAGCTCGGAGCCTCGGTACTGCTCCGTGATCCCCCGCTGCCGACCCGAGCCCCGGACCTCCGAGATGGAGAGGCTGGGAAAGCCCCGGTCGAGCAGCTCCGTGCGGATCGCGTCGAACGCCTCGTGGCGCATGAACGCCTCGATCTTCTTCATGCAATCACCTCCTCGGTGCGTGCAGTGGAGGGCCCGCCGATCGGCCCCGACACGCCCGTCGCCGCGGCCGGGCCGGTCGACGCCGCCCCGATCTCGGGCAGCGGGATGAACTGCTCCGGGTATCCGTACATGCCGTGCTCGACGATGTCGAGGCCGGCGTCCTCTTCCTCGTCGGTCACCCGCAGGCCGATCGTGGCCTTGATGATCGCGAAGGTGGCGTAGCTCATGGCGAACACGAACGCTGAACGCGATCAGCACGCCCATCGCCTGGGCGCCCAGCTGAACGAGGCCGCCGCAGTAGAACAGGCCGCCCTCGGGGTCGCCGAAGGCGTTGTACTGCGGCCAGCCGCGGCGCGGTGAAGAGCCCGCACGCGAGCGTGCCCCACACACCGGCCAATCCGTGCGCCGACAGCGCCCCGATCGGATCGTCGAGCTTCTTGTCGATGGCGATCACGCCGAACACGACGATGAGGCCCGCGACGAAGCCGATGATCGGCCCGGCCCACGCCTCGACGTAGCCCGAGGGCGCCGTGATGGCCACGAGGCCGGCGATCATGCCGTTGCCGATCATGCCGATGTCGATCGTCTTCAGCTTGAGCTGCGACGCCACGAAGGCGCCGATCACGCCGCCGGCGGCGCCGAGCAGGGTGACCACCGCGACCTCGGCGAGCCGCGCGTCCGTGGCGGCGAGCGTCGAGCCCGGGTTGAAGCCGAACCAGCCGAAGAACAGGATGACCACGCCGAGGCCCACCAGCGGCATGGAGTGCCCCGGGATCACCCGCGGCTTGCCGTCGGGACCGTACTTGCCCTTGCGCGGGCCGAGCAGCA
Organism: uncultured Thermoleophilaceae bacterium; assembly: GCA_963731645.1. Taxonomy (GTDB): domain Bacteria; phylum Actinomycetota; class Thermoleophilia; order Solirubrobacterales; family Thermoleophilaceae; genus JAAYBF01. Next base: position 417,371 of record CAVSWF010000011.1, read on the forward strand.
GCAGCGCCGCCAACGCGCCGGTGGCGCCGATGAGGTGCACCGCCGTCGAGCCGGCGAAGTCCTGCATGCCGGTCGGCATGAGCGCCGTGTCGCCGTTCTGCAGCCAGCCGCCGCCGAAGACCCAGTGCGAGCCGATCGGGTAGATGATCGACGCGAACACGATCGCGTAGATCACGTAGGCGCTGTACTTGATCCGCTCGAGCGTGGAGCCCCAGACGATCGCCAGCGACACCGCGCAGAAGGCGAACTGGAAGAGGAACTTGGCCTCGATCGTGGCGTCGGAGACGCCCATCACGGGGAGCGCCTCGGCCGGGTTTCCGCTGAACTGCAGGAAGAAGCCGTTGGAGCCGATCAGCGCCGATCCGCCGAACAGGTCGGCCGAGCCGAAGGCGAAGGCGAAGCCGACCGCCCAGTAACAGATGGCCGCGATCGAGAGGTTGGTCAGGATCTTGGCCACCCCGGTCCCGGCGTTCTTGGCCCGCGAGAAGCCGATCTCGAGCATCGCGAAGCCCGGCCTGCATGAGCAGGACGAAGATCGCCGCGATCACCACCCACATGGTGTTGATGGGGACGGTGTCGCCCAGGGTGCCGTCTACGGCCTGCTTGAGGTCGTCCGCGGTGGCGAACGCCGACGCCGGCAGGATCAGCAGGGCAAGCAGCGCCACGAGGGCGACGGGCCCGGCCCGTTTCAGACTGGATCTCATCGTGCGGGTGCCTCCAAACCCCGGCAGCGCAAGGCGGCCGGATCGCGAGTCTCAGGACACCGCCAAGTTAGGTCCGAAGGGGCGAGGGGTCTTTATCCACCTGTCGAAGATTTGGCGGCCCGGCCTCTCCCATCGGTAGGGAGGGCCGAGCTAGGGCCGCAGCCTGAGCCGGCGCACCTGCGCAGCCACGCCGGGAAGGGTGACCCGCACTCGCAACGTGAGCGCCCGCCTGCGGCGCTGGGCGCGGAGCAGAGCCGCCCGGCCGCGCCGGTTGAGCCGGGCCACCGCCACCACGGTCTGGCCGGCCTTCAGAGGCTTCGTCCCGGCGGCCTGGCGCCTGCCGCGGCGCGAGGCCAGGACGGTGCAGCGTCCGGCGCCCGCCGCGCGGCAGCGGACCCGGATTCCGCGCCGCAGCACCGTGCGGATTCGCTGGACCCGCCGGAAGGACACCACTGCCGCCGCTCCCGGGGGACGAGCCGCCGGCCCGCTCCGCCGAGCCCGGTCACCGCGTTCTTGGCGTTCACGATCCCGGCGCCGTACTCCGCGTCGGGCCCCGGCATGCCGGCGTCCCTGGCCGTGGCGAGGATCCGCCTCACCGCGGCCTGGCCGCGCAGGCCCTTCTCCACCAGCAGCGCCGCCACCCCCGCCACGTGCGGAGTGGCCTGGGACGTGCCCGCCATCTCCGTGTAGTCGCCGTCGTTGAAGGTCGAGAGGATGTTCTCGCCCGGCAGGGGGAGGGCCGAGCCGCCCGGCGCGCTGACCCCCAGCGCGCCCGCGAAGTTCGAGAAGAAGCTGCGCAGGCCGCGCTTGTCGACCGATCCCACGCACAGCAGGCGGCCGCGGCCCGAGGGTTGCGAGCAGGTCGGAACGCCGTCGTTGCCCGAGGCCGCCACGACCACCCTTCCCGCGTCGAGCGCCCGGTCGATGGCGGCGTCGAACTCCTCCGCCGAGCCCACCAGGGGCAGGCCGCCGAGGCTGAGGTTGATCACGTCGGCCTTCTGGGCGATGGCGTAGTCGATCCCCTCCACGACGTCCTGAACGTCCCCGCTGCCGTCGTCGCCGAGGACCCGCACCGGGAGCATGGTCGCGCCCGGCGCCACGCTGGCGACGCCCACGCCGTTGCCCTCCGTCGCCCCCGCGATGCCGAGCACGTGCGTGCCGTGGCCGTCGACCGCGTCCTGGGGCGTGTCGTCGCCCGCCCCGACGAAGTCGCGTCCCTGGAGCAGGCGGCCGCCCTGGAGATCGGGATGCGTCGCGAGCACTCCGGTGTCGAGGATCGCGATGATCGCCCCGCGACCGGTGGCGGCCCTGTGGGCGGCGTCGGTCTCGATCATGTCGAGGCCGTACTGCTGCGAGCGCAACGGGTCGCCGGCCGCCGCGGCGGCGCCCGGCGCGACGAGCATGGCCCCGCAGACCAGCGTGATCAGCACCGACCGCATCGCAGGCCGGATTCTAGAAGCCGGCGCCCGGCCGAGCGTCAGCCGGCCGCCTGCTTGGCGCGTATGTAGCAGAGCGCCCCGTAGCGGGTGACGCCGCTTCGCGCCGGGTCCACCGCGCCGGCGGGAACCACGGTGGCGGGGCGGGCGCCGCAGCTGCGGTAGGAGCGCAGGTTCGAGACGAGCTTGCCGCTGCGGGTACGCACCGCGACCCGGACGACCATCCCGGGCAGGTTGGGGAGCCGCACCCGCAGGCGAGAGCGCAGCCTCGCTCCGCGGAAGTAGCCCACGCGCCGTCCGTTCACGTAGACGGCCAGGGCGCGGAGCCGCTCGGGTGGCCGCGGGCGCAGGCCGATGCGCAGGCCCCGCCGCTCGACGCAGTTGCTCATGCGCGGCAGGTAGACGTACTCGGAGAGCTTGCGCCGCGCCGGGCTGTGCTCCGTCGCCGGGCTCGTGCCGGTCTGGCCGCCGCCGGTTCGGCCGCTGCCGCCGCCGTTCCGCCGTTGCGCCGGCGCCCGGTGCCGGCGGCGGCGGCGTCCGTCCCCACGTCGCCCTCGAAGCGCAGGACGTCGAGGCCGCGCAGGTAGTCGGCCACGTAGACCACGCGATCGGTGATCCAGTACGCGGCCGACGCCTGGCCGGCGACCGGCAGGCCGGTGGGAAGGAAGAAGCCCTCCTCGGAGATCTGCCCGTCGGCTCCGATGCGCAGGAAGCGCGTCCCGTGCTCGTACCAGGAGATCGAGACCAGCCCGCCGTCGTTGTAGCGCGGGTGCTCCTGGAACCAGTGGGTGCAGTAGCTGGAGTCGGGAGCCGTGGTCCCGCTCGCGTCGGGCGTTACCCGGTACTCGTCGATCTCTGGAAGGTGGCGGCGTTCCAGGTCGAGAACGTGGAGCTCTCGCTGCCGCTGCATCCGCGGGCCGATCGCCTCGCCCCCGATCAGCATGAACTTGTCCTGGGCCTGCCGGGGCCAGCGCGTGGCGTGCACGAAGCGGCCGTCCTCCTGCGGGGTCGCCCTGTCAGGGTGGGGTCGAGCGGCGTGGTGCGGGCGTCGAGGAGCATCATCGGCTGGGAGGCCGTGAGGATCACCCCGGGCGCGACCTCGGTCACGTCGTGGGTGCTCTCCGTGGGGAACTTCTCCTCCCAGTTGACCATCGCGAGCTTCGGATCGGCGGGGTCGGTGAGGTCGAAGATCTTTCCGTTGTTGCCGTAGGCGTACCGGCAGTCGAGGACGCAGGAGATCGTGTGCACGTCCGCGTCGTTGAGCTGGCTCTTCACCACCGGGTTCGCCTTGTCCACGACGTCGATCACGAACAGCGTGCCCTGGTTCTCCACGAGCAGGATCTCGCCGTTGGTGTCCACGTCCTCCTCGGCGAAGGCCGGCTCCGCCACCGCGGGCAGCATCAGCTCGCCGACGAGCTCTGGATCCTCAGGGGTGGAGACGTCGTAGATCGCGACGTCGCGCCCGGTGGTGATGTAGAAGAAGTTGCCGAGCTTGCGCGCCCCCGACGAGTCGGCGTGCCGGGGGATGTTCTTCAGGTGCGTGACGTTGTCGGAGGTGATCGCCCGGCCGGGCTCACGCCGGCCCAGGCGGGTGCCGCACCGAGCAGCAAGACCACGGCACACGCCGCAATGGCACCCCTGCCGATCACGCGGCCGAGAATAGCGCCGCTGCGGGCCGAGGCTCAGGCGGGGACTTCGTCCGCGGACGGCACGTCGCCACCGCGCTCGGTGCCCGCGATCAGCTCGTCCGGCGCCTCGCTCCTTGGGGATGAAGCCCGACTTCATGCCGAAGTACACCGCCTGCGGATGGTGGGCGACGATCGCCACCGTGGACTGCTCCGGCATCACGGCGAAGCCGTCGGAGAGGTACATGCCGATGTCGTCGAGGCCGAGGAGCCGCCACACCTTCTCGTGCTCGGACTGCTCGGGGCACGCCGGGTAGCCCCACGAGTAGCGCCGGCCCTGGCCGGCGTCGACCTTGAGCTCCGCGCGGGCGCGGGAATGCAGCCACTCGGCCAGGCCCTCGGCGGACTGCACGCCGAGGCCGTGCACGTAGAGCTGCTCGGCGAACTCGCCCTCCTTCTCGAGCCGGGCCATCACCTCGGTGACCTCGGAGCCGACGGTCACGCCCTGGAGGGCGACCACGTCGCGCTCGCCGGAATCGATCGGCCGGTAGAAGTCGGCCAGGCAGATGCGGTCGTGACCGGGCTGGCGCGGGAAGCACGAGCCGCTCCAGCTCGCGTGTCGTGGTCCTCGGGGTCGAAGATCACCAGCTCGTTGCCGTCGGAGGCGCAGGGGAAGTAGCCGAGCTTGGCCTTCGGATGCAGGTAGTCCTGCTCGGCCCACATGCGCTCGAGCCGGGGACGGAAGCCCTCCTCCTCGCCGTCGCCCTCCACCAGCGCCTGCCACTCCTCGCCCTTCTTGCCGCGCCCGCCCCAGTGCAGCTTGAAGAGCACGTGACGGTCGAGGTGTGGGAACACCTCGTCGAGGTCGACCTCGAGCTCGCGAACGCCCCAGTAGGGCGGCTCGGGAACGGGGTTGTCCGTGCTCGCCGCGGAGCGCACGCTCGAGTCGGTGACCGGCGGCCCCTCGTCCTTGACCTCGGGCTTCTCGCGCAGCGTCTTGGCCTCGCCGCGGATCTTCTCCACCAGCGCCTCGCGCGCGTCGCCGTCCACCAGGGCGTCCATCGTGTCGAGCCCCTGGAAGGCGTCCTTGCAGTAGAAGACGCCGGGGTCGTAGACCTCGTCGGACTCCTTGCCGCCCGGGTAGAGCATGCGCCGGCCGAAGTCGCGGTTGATCGCCGCGCCGCCCACCAGCACCGGGAACTCCAGGCCGCGGGAGTGCAGCTCCGACACGCAGATCGGCATCTGCTTGGAGGTCGACACGAGCAGCGCCGACAGGCCGATGGCGTCGGCGTCGTGCTCCACGGCGGCGTTGATGATCGTGTCCACCGGGACCTGCTTGCCGAGGTCGATGACCGTGTAGCCGTTGTTGGTCATGATCGTGTTGACCAGCGACTTGCCGATGTCGTGCACGTCGCCGAACACGGTGGCGATCACCACGGTGCCCTTCGTGTGGCCCTCCATCTTCTCGAGGTAGTTCTCGAGCTGGGCCACGGCGCGCTTCATCACCGTCGGCCGACTGCAGCACGAAGGGCAGGATCAGCTCACCGGCCCCGAACTTGTCCCCCACCTCCTTCATGGCCGGCAGCAGCACCTGGTTGAGGGTCGGCACGGCGCCGATCTTCTCGTACGGACTTGTCGATCCAGTCCTCCACGCCCTCCTTCTTGCGGCGGAGGATGTGCCAGTGCAGCGCCTCCTCGGGCTCCATGCCCGCGGTGGGGTCGGCCTTCTCGTCCTCGGCCTCCTCGCCCTTGGACTCGAAGTGCTCGATGAACTTCTCGAGGGCGTCCTCGGAGCGGTTGAGACACGAGCGCGTCGGTGAGCTCGCGCTCGTTCTCGGGGATCTCCGGGTAGGGCGTGACCTCGGCGGGATGGACCATCGCCAGGTCGAGGCCGGCCTCCACGCAGTGGTGCAGGAACACCGAGTTGAGCACCCGGCGCGCGTTCGGCGAGATGCCGAAGGACACGTTGGAGACGCCGAGCGAGGTCTTGACGCCGCGGGATCTCGGCCTTGATCAGCCGGATGCCCTCGATCGTCTCGACGGCGCTGGGGCGCCACTCCTCGTCGCCGGTGGTGAGGGTGAAGGTGAGCGCGTCGAAGATCAGCAGCTCGGGGTCGAGCCCGTGCTCGTCGACCACGATGTCGTGGATGCGCTGGGCGACCTCGAGCTTGCGGTCGCGCGTCTTGGCCATGCCCACCTCGTCGATGGTCAGGGCGATCAGCGCCGCGCCGTGGGCGCTTGGCGATGCGGCAGCGACCGTGTCGAGCTTGTCGCGGCCCGGCCTCGAGGTTGACCGAGTTGACGATCGCGCGACCGGGGATCTGCTCGAGCGTGCGCTCCATCACGTCGGGCTCGGTCGAGTCGACCTGGATCGGCGCGGGCAGCGAGAGCGACACGCGCTTGGACAGCTCGCGCATCTGCTCGTCCTCGTCCTGCGCGCTCGGTGAGCGCGACGCAGAGGTCGAGCACGTGCGCGCCGCCCTCCACCTGGTCGGTGGCGATCTGCAGCAGGCCGTCGTAGTCGTCCTCGAGCAGGAGCGCCTTCGCGCGGCGCGAGCCCTGGGAGTTCACGCGCTCGCCGACGATCGTGGGCGCGGGCTCCTGGGCCAGCGGGGTGGCGCTCATCATGCTCGACACCATGGCCTGGCCCTTCTCGGGGCGCGGCGACGACCTCGCGGCCCCCCACCCGCTCGACGATGGCCGCGATGTGGTCGGGGGTGGTGCCGCAGCAGCCGCCGACGATCGACACGTCGGACTTCTCCACGAACTCCTGGAGGACGCTGGCCAGCGGCTCGGGCTCCGTCGGGGAAGATGGTCTCGCCGTCGGGCCCCTGGAACGGGCAGCCCGGCGTTCGGGATGCAGTGCACGGGCACGGGGCTAGTTCGCGCCGAGGTAGCGGATGGCGTCGCGCATGTCCTCGGGCCCGGTGGAGCAGTTGAGCCCGAGCACGTCCGACCTCGAGGGCGGTGAGGGTGGTGAGCACCGACTTCGATGTCGGTGCCGAGCAGCATCTTGCCGCCGTTGGGCAGCAGCGAGACCGAGCACTGGATGGGCACGGCGCGGCCGGTCTTCTTGAACGCGGCCCGGGCGCCGAAGATCGCGGCCTTGACCTCCAGGATGTCCTGGGCCGTCTCGATGAGGACGAGGTCGACCCCGCCGTTCACGAGGCCGGTGGCCTGCTCGGTGAACACCTCGACCAGCTCGCGGAACGGTGATCTGGCCGAGCGTCGGGTCGTCGGACGCCGGCAGGTGGCCGGTCGGGCCGATCGAGCCCGGCCACGAAGCGGTCCTCGCCCGCGGCCTTGCGGGCGATCTGGGCGGCCTTGGTGTTGATCTCGAGCGTGTGCTCCGCCGAGGCCCCACTCGTCGAGCTTGATCCGGCTGGCCTGGAAGGTGTCGGTCTTCAGCGACCTCGCGCGCCGGCCTCCAGCGATCGACCGTGTGCACGCCCTCGATCACGTCGGGGCGGTTGAGGACGAGCGCCTCGTGGCACTTGCCCGGGAGGCCCACTGTAGTCCTCCGAGGTCAGGTCGAACTGCTCGAGCGTGGCGCCCATGCCGCCGTCGAAGACGACGACGCGGCTGCGGATCGCGTCAAGGTAGTCCCGGGCCATGCCCAGAGGCTAGCGCAACCTTGACAGAGTTGTGTGAAGGTTGGGGCCGGATTTCCTACAGACGCGCCTCGAGGATCAGGTTGAACGGGGTCTCGGTGGCACGGCGCACGGTCGCGAAGCCGGCCTCCGGAGGATCTCGGTGAGCCTCGCCTCACCCGCCTGGGCGCCCAGCGCGAGGCCCACCTCCTGGGCTTCGGACGCGGGGGTGCAGACCATGGTCGAGGCGGCGTAGAACATCCGGCCGACGGGATTCAGGTTCTCCTCGAGCGAGTCGCCGGCCTGCGGCTCGACGATCATGTACGTGCCATCGGGGGCCAGGGCGTCCGTGGTGTGGCGGGCGGCGCCCGACCGGGTCGCCCATGTCGTGCAGGCAGTCGAAGTTGCAGACCAGGTCGTAGCCGTCACCGGGGAAGTCCTGCGCCGTGGCCACATCGAACGACGCCCGGTCGCCCACGCCGGCCTCCTCGGCGAGCTCACGCGCCCGCTCGATCGAGGCGTCGTGGTAGTCCAGGCCCAGGAAGGTCGAGTTCGGGTAGGCCTCGGCCATGATGATCGTCGAGGCGCCGTGCCCGCAGCCGACGTCGGCCACGCTGGCGCCCCTTCGTGAGCTTCTCCTGCACGCCCTCGACAGCGCCGGGATCCATTCGGCCACCAGGTGAGCCTTGTAGCCGGGGCGGAAGAAGCGCTCGGTGCCGCTGAACAGCCGGTGGTCGTGCTCGTGCCAGCCCAGGCCGTGCCGCTGCGGAAGGCCTCGGCCAGCTTGTCCTCGTCGGCCCATAGCGACGCCAGGAGGTCGTAGGCGCCCAGCACGTAGGCCGGGCTGTCCTCATCGGCGAGCGCCAGGGCGTGCTCGTCGGGCAGCTCGTAGCGGTCGGTCTCCGGAGTCGTGGGTCACGTACCCGCCGGCGGTCTGGTTGGCGAGCCACTCGCGCACCATCCGCTCGTCGCAGCCCACGCGATCGGCGATCTGGGCCGAGCTGAGCGGCCCCGCGTGGGCCATCGCCCGGTAGAGGCCCAGCCGGCCTCCGAGCAACGTCAGCGGAGCGCTGATCTGGGCGCTCATGTCCCCGACAACCCGCCCCATGAACTCCTCGAGCCGGCTCTCGTCAATGGCGGTGGCGGACATACGGCCTCCTTCTGGAGATCGGGACGAACCCCCCCGCCGGCGCATGGGCGCGCGATCCTCAGTCGGCCGATCCTAGGCTCGTCGCGACCGGCATGTCAATGGGCCGCCCCGCCTTCGGGCGGCGACCTGTCGAGCTACTCGACGACGACCTCCGAGACCATGCCCTTGGCCACGTGCGGCGGCCCGCCGGTCTGCTTGTCCGGGATGAAGCAGAAGAAGGCGTACTTGCCGGGCTCGCCCTCGAAGTCGATGGTCTGCGAGACGCCCGGGTCGAGCACCGTGCTCTCCACGCGCGTTCGTCTCCCCCGCGAAGGGAGGCTCGCCCTTCTCGGTCTTCAGGAACTTCTTGGCCTGCGCGATCGTCGCGCCGGGCTTGAGCCTGGAGGCGAGGAAGTGGTGCCACGTGCCGCCCCCGTTCTCGAGCAGCAGGGGCTCGCCGGACTTGACGCCCTCTCCGCTGAACGAGTACTCGGTCGCGGTGACCTTGGCGGTGGGGGGCTCGAACGCCGGTCCGTCGTCGCCGCTTGACCTCGAACTTGGGCAGCGGCGACTTCGCCTTGTCGCCGGGGAGCACGTAGTAGGTCCCGGCCTTCAGGTCCTGCGTGACGCTCGCGGTCTCGCCCTTCTTGTCGGCGCAGCAGGGCCCGCCGGCGGCCTTGAACCAATCCGCCACGCCCTTGCCCTTCACCGCCTTGTCGAACTCGGCGAGGACCTCCTTCTCGGAGTGCTCGCCCTCGACGTAGGCCATCTGGGCGTCCCCGATGCCCTTGTCCAGGGCGTTCTCGACCTCGATCGTCACGGCGCCCGGCTTCACGGTCTTCGGCGCGACCTCGAGCGTCAGGTCCTTCTCGGTCCCGCTCGCGGTGATCTTCAGCGTCTGCGGGGTACCCGAGTCCGCCGAGCCGCCTCCGCCGGAGCTGCTCTCGTCGTCGTCACCGCAGGCGGCGAGCGCGAGGCTCGCGACCACGAGGGCAACCGCGGGGCCGCGGCGGAAAAGGCTGGGGTAGAGTTCGCATGGGCGGGCACCCTAGCGACCGGCGCGGCCGCCGCTCACGCTTCGACTTCGGCCGGCTCGGGCCCTCGCCGGGCCGATGCCAGCTCCACCGGAGCGGCGTGGAGGGCCCGCAGTCGCAGGTCCTTCCAGGTCATCCCCTCGGCCACGAGCGCGGGCATGCCCAGGGCGAAGGCGGTGGCCACCTCCACCGCCTGGAGGATGATCCCGTAGGCCAGGGCGTCGGTCTTGGCCACCCCGTAGGCCGAGAGCACGGCGACGCACGCGGCCTGGAAGACGCCGAGGTTGGACGGCGTGGCGGGGATCGCGGCGGTCACGTTGACCGCGAAGAGCACGGCCGCCGCCGCGCCCAGACCCGCCTGCGCGTCGAGGCCGAGCGCCACCAGGAGGGCGTAGCAGGCGAGCCACTGGAGGCACCAGGCCGACAGTTGGGCCACCGCGGCCCAGCTCCCCAGGCGGGGCTGGCGGAACACCTCGAGCCCGCTGCTGCACCTGCACCACCGCGCCGCGCGCCTTGGCCAGCGCCTGTTGCACCCGCACCGAGCGCGACGGCTTCCCCCGCCTCAGCAGGGCCGGGACGGCGAACACCAGCGCCAGGAGCACCAGCGGCGCGATCGTGGCGAACACCAGCGCGTCCTCGCCCCCGCGGAAGATGCCGACGGTGGCGAACATCACGGCGCCGAGCACTACGAGGGCGAGGATGTTGAGCAGCGTCTGCGACACCAGGGTGCCCAGGACGAGCGGGAAAGCGATGCCGCACGGGGCCGAGGCGCCGCGCGACGATCAGGGCTCGCGACGGCTCTCCGAGCCGCGCGGGCAGGGTGGCGGACATCAGCACGCCGATCATGGTCGCCCGCGCGGTGTCGCGCCGGCGAACCGGTGAGCCGGGCAGCGCGGCGCGCAGGATCGCGTGCCAGGCCTCGGCGCGAAGGAGCATGGAGACGCACATCACGGCGAACGCCGTGAGCACCCACACCGGCGTCGCGGCGAGCAGGGCGCTGGGTGATCGACTCGATGCCGATGGCGCGGAGCGCGAGCACGGCCAGGATCAGACCGCCCGCGCCGGCCGTGAAGACGGCGGCGCGCCGGGCGGCGCGCGCCAGCGAGCGCCGGCCCGCGCCGGGCATGTCGGGCTCGATCGAGGCCGGCCGGGACGGCCGCGACCGGCCGGCATTCCGTCGGCGGGCCGCAGGCCGAGCCGAGCCCCGGCGCCGGCGGCGCGGCCCAACGGGCTCCGGGGCCTCGATGGCGTCTCCGTAGGCGGCGCACACCTCCTCGGTCACGCGCGTCCAGGAGAAGCGCTCTGCGCGCTCGCGCGCCGACTCCGCCATTCGCCGCCTCAGCTCGGGGTCGACCGCGAGCGCGCGCAGCGCCTCGCCCAGGGCCGACGGATCGGCGGCGGGCACGAGCAGCCCGTCGCGGCCGTGTCGGACGACGTCGCGGTAGCCGGCTATGTCGGAGGCCACCACCGGCGTGTGCGACGCGAACGCCTCGGTGAGCACCATCCCGAAGCTCTCTCCGCCGAGCGATGGCGCGCAGAGCACGTCGGCGCGGCCGAGCAGGCGCCACTTCTCGTCCTCGCTGACCCGCCCGGCCACGCGTGACCCCCTCCGTGTCGAGCAGGAGCGGCTCCACCTCCGCGGCCGCGGCCCCGGCGACCGTGAGTCGCGCCCGGACCCCCGCCCCGCGCAGCGCCTCGAAGGCGCGCAGCAGCACCGGCAGTCCCTTGCGCGCCTCCGCCCGCCCGACGAAGAGGATCTCCAGCGCATCGCCCTCCGGGCGGTGATCGGGACGCGCGGCGGTCAGGTCCACCCCGTTCGGGACGATCCGGTAGCGGCCGCCGTAGAAGCGCTCGCACGTCCAGAGCGCGGCCTGGGAGACGGCGATCCGCACCCCGATCTTGTTGTAGAGGCGGCGCGCCCCGGCCACGTTGGCCGCGAACCCGTTGGACAGCGGGTTGCGCGAGTAGCAGTGGAAGGTGGCCACGAGCGGGACGCGCGCGGCCTCGGTCGCGAACCAGCTCGCGGCGGGCACGTTGGGCTCGTGAACGTGGAGCACGTCGAGGCCGCCGTGGCGCAGCTCGCGGCCGAGCCTCGAGACCGTCTCGGGTGAGACGCTCAGGTTCGAGACGGCGCCGTTGCTGGGCAGCCCCACCGTCCGCCCGAGCGGCACCAGGTGCTCGGGCAGGGGCCGCCGCTCCGGCGCGACGCCGCGATGCATGACACGCGCCATGCGGTCGTCGGGGTCGTAGGGAGCGAAGAGGCGAACCTCGTGTCCCTGGGCGAGGAGCTCGGTGGAGAGCGCCTCGGCGTGACGGCCGACGCCGCCCGGATACGTGTACGAGTACGGGGAGACGATCCCTATTCGCACGGCGCTGATCGTAGTGCAGGGCCGAGATGCGCCACTATCTTCGGTGAATGAGCGCGCGCCGCAGCTTCGTCAAGTTCACCTTCATCCGGGTGCTGCCCGAGTGGCGCCGGCGCAGCGCCGAGGAGCGGGCCTCGGACAAGCGCGAGTTCGCCGCGGCGCTCGGCGAGTTCGCCGAGGACCACCTGCTCCGCACCTACTCCCTGGTCGGGACGCGCGGCGACTGCGACCTCATGGTGCGGGCGGTCGCGCCCGACCTCGACCCGATCCACGAGCTGCACGTGCTGCTCAACCAGAGCGGCCTGATGCGCTGGGCCGAGATCGCGCACTCGTACCTGGCCATGACCAAGGAGTCCGTCTACTCGGAGGAGGACACGCCGCTGGAGCCGCGTCCCGGCTCCGACGCCCGCTACCTCATCGTCTACCCGATGTGGAAGAAGCGCGAGTGGTACGCCCTGGCGCCCGAGGAGCGGATGCGGGTGATGCGCGGGCACATCGAGACCGGCAAGCGCTACACCGGCATCGACATCAACACCGCCTACTCGTACGGCCTCGACGACCAGGAGTTCGTGGTCTCCTTCAACGCCGACGAGCCCGGCGAGTTCCTCGACCTCGTGCAGGAGCTGCGCTCGACCGAGTCGAGCGCCTACACCGAGTCCGAGACGCCGATCTTCACCTGCATCTCCGCCTCTCCCGAGCGGGCGCTCGACGCGCTCGACGGCGAGACGATGGTGGCCGCGCCCCCGGCCTGCGGCTAGGACTTCGCCGCGGCGCCCGTGGCCGCCTCGAGCATCTCCTCCACCCGGGTCAGCTTCACGCGCGGGCGCCCGAGCGGCTCGCCGGCGGCCGTCTCCACGGCGTCGATCAGCTCCCAGCCGCCGGTAGGTCACGTGCTCGGGCTTGCGCTCGGCGAGCAGGGCCTCCACGGCCTCGGCGGACACGTCGCCGGCCGGCTCGGGCAGACGGCCCTCGTGGAGGTCCTCGACGAGGCGGTCGACCGTCTCCTGCGCGTCGCGCTTGTTCGTGCCGATCACCCCGGACGGGCCCACGCTTGATCCAGCCCACCACGTACTCGCCCGGCACCGTGCGCTGCTCGTGGGGATCGAGCACGCGGCCCTCGTCGTTGGGCACCGTGCCCTTCCACTCGTCGAAGGGCACGCCGTCTATCGGCACACCCCGGTAGCCGATCGAGCGGAAGACGAGTCCGGCCTCCAGCGTCTCGTGCTCCTCGGTGGACTGCGCCCGCAGCTTGCCGTCGCCGCCGTGGTGGAGCGTGTTGCGCACCAGCTCGATCCCCTCGACCTTGTCCTCTCCCAGGATCCGCACCGGCGAGCGCAGGAAGCGCAGCACCACGCGCTTGCGCATGCCCTCGGGCTGGCGCTCCGAGTAGCCCGTGAGGATCTCCACGTTCTTGCGCGCGGTCAGCTCGCCCTCGCCCTCGATCGAGCGGGCGCTCTGGTCGTCGAGGTTCATCTCCTCGGGGTCCACGACCACGTCGGCGTCGGTCAGCTCCCCCAGCTCGAGCAGCTCGGGGTTCGTGAATGCGGCCTGGGCGGGTCCCCGGCGCCCCACGATCACCACCTCCTCGATCCCGTTGTCGGCCAGCGGGTCGATCGCGTGATCGGCCGTGTCGGTGATCTCGAGCTCCTCGCGCGGGAGCACGAGCATGCGCGCCACGTCCATGGCGACGTTGCCGTTGCCGATCACCACCGCCCGGGGGTGCGAGAGGTCGAACTCCAGGTCGCGGAAGTCGGGATGGGCGTTGTACCAGGCCACGAACTCGGTGGCGGCCCACGATCCGGGAAGGTCCTCGCCCGGGATTCCCATGTGGCGGTCCGTCTGGGCGCCGACGGCGTAGATCACCGCGTGGTAGCGCTCCCTGAGCTCGGCGTGGGAGACGTCCTCGCCGACCGTGACGTTTCCGAAGAACCGAAAGCCGGGGTTGGCCGCGGTCTTCTCGTACACCCGGGTGACCGACTTGATCTTGGGATGGTCGGGGGCGACCCCGGCGCGAACGAGGCCGAACGGGGTGGGCAGGCGCTCGTACATGTCCACCTCGGCGTGCAGGTCCTTCACCTTCAGCACGTGTCCGGCCGCGTAGAAGCCCGACGGGCCGGAGCCAATTACGGCCACCCGCAGGGGCTGTTCGGGTGTGCCGGGAGAGGGGGCCATGGGCGCTCGGCGAGCGCCCACCACTATAGAAAGAGGCCTACTGGTGGTCGTCGTCCGGATGCCGCTCCTCGGCATCCTCCATCACGAGGTCGATGGCCGAGACCGTCTCGATCGGCTTGACCCAGGGCCGGTCGGGCTCGAGCTGCTCCAGCTCCTCGAACTCCTCCGGCTGCTCCGGCTGCTCCGGCGTGCCGGCCTGCTGGGGCGCCTCCGGCTCGTCCTCGCTCCGCGGCGCGTAGTAGTCGTGCGGCGCGTAGTCGTCGTCGAGCGGGGCGAAGTCCTCGAACGGCTCCGGCTCGCGGCCGGCTCGTCGAACACGTCGAGGGGCTCGGTCTCAGGGAGCGGATCGGGCTCTGAGAAGGGATTGAAGGGATCGGGCTCGGACTCGGGCGCGGCGGCATCGGCGCCGCCGGGAGGTCGGCCAGGTCTGCGCTCGCGCCGGTCGCGCGCCGGCCGCCCCTGGAGGGCATCCGCAGCGACGGCTTCGAGATGGAGGGCATCTTCAGCGTGCGGCCGCGGCGGGGCCGCTCCGCGACGGGTGCCTCTGCCTCGGTTTCGGCCTCGGCCGTGGCCGCGGCCGTGACGGTCTCCGACTCCTCGGCGTCGGCCACGACCGTGCCGGCCACGATGTCGCCGAGGCGCACCCTGCGCTCGCCGGTCGCCAGCATCACGATCAGGCCCACGATGTGGCCGTCCACGATGCGCACCACCGTGCGCTTCGCGATCTGCTCCATCGACGCCGGGCTGCCGTCGGCCGAGACCACCCGCAGCTTCGTGACCCGCTTGCCGAGCGTCTGCCCGCCGTCGGACTCAAGCGCGAAGAAGTAGTAGAGGGCCCACCCGCCGACCACGAGCAGCAGTCCGGGCGTGAGGGAGAGGCCCGCCGCGAAGGCGAGAGCCCAGATCGCCAGGGGAACCGCCAGGTCGATCAGCGCGGCGCCGATGCGGCGATTGTCGAGGTGCGGTCCCGTCGAGACCCTTGAGGGAGTTTGGGCGAAGGTGGCCATTCGTTCCCGTATCGGCAGCGAGAGCCGTGATCCTTTAGTCCCAACCGCCCCAACGTCCATCATCCGTGCCGTGGAACGCATGGCGGTGATCGACATGGGCTCGAACTCCTTCCGCCTGGTCGTGTTCCAGTACGAGCCCGACAGCTGGTGGACGCTGGCCGACGAGATCCGCGAGCCCACCCGCGTCAGCGCCGGAATGGGCGACGAGGGGGTCCTCAAGAGCAAGCCCATGGACCGCGCGGTGCACACCGCGGCGGTCTTCTCGTCCTTCCTCGAGGCCTCGGGGGTCGAGCGCGTGGACGCCGTGGCCACCAGCGCCATCCGCGACGCCGCCAACCGCGACGAGCTGCTGTCGCGCATCAAGAAGCGGACCGGCCTCAGGGTGAGGGTGATCAGCGGAGCGGAGGAGGCCTGGTACGGCTACCTCGCGATCGCCAACTCGACCACGCTCTCCGACGGCTTCGGGATCGACGTCGGTGGCGGAAGCGTGCAGCTCATGCGCATCGTGGGAAGGCGGCTGGCCGAGGCGGAGTCGGTCCGGCTCGGGGCGGTGCGGGTGAGCGAGGCGTTCCTGGCCGGCGAGACCACGAGCGCCAAGCAGGTCAAGGCGCTGCGAAAGCACGTGGCCCGCCAGCTCGGGGAGTTCGAGTGGTGGGAGGCCGAGGACGGTCTGCGGCTCGGCGGCGTCGGGAGGGACGATCCGCAACCTGGCCGCCGCGGTGCAGAAGCGCCTCGACATGCCCGACCTCGACGCCCAGGGCTTCGTGCTGCACCGCGACGCCCTGGAGGAGATCATCGAGGACCTGGCCTCGCGGCCGGTGGCCAAGCGCGGCTCGGTGAGGGGCATCAAGCCCGACCGCGGCGGACGTGATCCTCGGCGGCGCGCTGGTGGTCGCGGCCGCGATGGAATGCGGGGGCTTCGAGGAGCTGGAGGTCACCGAGGCGGGCCTGCGCGAGGGGGTCTTCTTCGAGCGGCTCCTCGAGGACCGCGACCCGCCGCTCCTCGACGACGTGCGCCGCGAGGCGGTGGAGAACCTGGCCCACCGCTTCCGCACCGACGACGAGCACGTCGCGCACGTGGCCCACCTCTCCCTGCAGATGTTCGACGCTCTGGGCGAGGAGGGGCTGCACTCCCTCGGCGAGGACGAGCGCGAGCTGCTTGTGGGCCGCCTGCATGCTCCACGACATCGGGGTCACGATCGACTACGACGACCACCACCGCCACTCCCGCTACCTGATCGAGAACGCCGGCCTGCCCGGGTTCGCCCCCCGCGAGGTCGCGCTGGTCGCGCTCATCGCCCGCTGGCACCGCAAGGGCGACCCCGACGCGGGCGAGCTGGGGGACCTCGAGCGCAAGGGCGACGCCCAGACGGCTGCGTGTGCTGTGCGGGATCATCCGCCTGTCCGAGCAGCTCGAGCGCAGCCGCGACGGGGCCATCGCCGACGTGGAGATCTCGAAGCGCCGGCGCGCGTGGAGGATCCGCGCGGTGAAGAGCGACCCCGACGTGGACGCCAGCGTCGCGGTGTGGGCGGCCGAGCGCAGCGCCGAGCTCCTGGAGGAGGCGATCGGCGAGCCGATCGAGGTGGTGGCGGCCGGCGAGTGAGCGCCGCGGTCCGCGGCGGTCCGCGGCCCGTACTCTTACCGCCGTGGCTCGCGAGAAGGACAAGTCGAAGATCCCGACCGGCCGGATCCGGCGCACCGCGAAGGTGGCCGGGCTCGCCGGCGGCCAGACCGCGCGCAACTACGCGACCAAGGCCACCAACCTCGCACGCGGCGAGGAGGCGCGCCACGCGGCCATGACCAAGCGCCAGGCCGAGGCCGCCGAGCAGATCCTCGACGTGCTCGGGAACATGAAGGGCGCCGCGATGAAGGTCGGCCAGGTGGCCTCGTTCATCGACACCGGCGCGTTCCCCGAGGAGTTCCAGCAGCGCATCCAGGAGAAGCTGGCCGAGCTGCGCGACTCGGCGCCCCAGGTGGCCTTCAAGGACATGCGCAAGATGATCGAGTCCGAGCTCGAGGAGCCGCTGAAGGAGGTCTTCGCCGAGTTCGACGAGGACGCGGTGGCGGCGGCCTCGATCGGACAGGTCTACCGCGCCCGCCTGCACGACGGCCGCGACGTGGCGGTGAAGGTGCAGTACCCCGGCGTCGCCCAGGCCGTGCGCTCGGACCTGCAGAACCTCGGGCTGCTGATGCGGGTGGCCAAGAAGATCGCGCCGGGCATGGACAGCAAGGCGATGACGAAGGAGATCCGCGAGCGCGTGACCGACGAGCTGGACTACGAGCAGGAGGCGCAGGCCCAGCGCGCCTTCGGGCGGGCGTGGCGCGGGCACCCCTTCGTGGTGGTGCCCGAGGTGGTCACGTCGCTGACCCGCGAGCGCGTGCTGGTCACCGAGTGGGCGCACGGGCATCGGCTTCGAGGAGGTCCGCGAGCTGCCCCAGGCCGACCGCAACCGCTTCGGCGAGATCCTCTTTCGCTTCTTCTTCGGTTCCCTCTACCGCATCGGGCACTTCTCCGGCGACCCCCACCCGGGCAACTTCAAGCTGATGGACGACGGCCGTGTGGCCTTTCTCGACTTCGGGATGACCAAGCAGCTCTCGCGCGCGTACGTGGAGGACGAGATCGAGGCCTTTCGCCTCGGCATGGAGGGAAGCGCCGAGGACCTGTTCCGGCATCTCGCCGACATGGGCTTCTTCGATCCCGACGACCCCATGCTCACGCCCGAGGCGGTGCTACGAGCACTTCGGCTCGCTGACCCACTGGTACATGACCGACACCGAGATCACCGCCGACCGCGACCTCGTGGCCCAGGTGCTGATCGACTTCGGCGACCCGCGCTCCCGCCACTGGGAGACGATGAAGCGCGAGACCGTGCCGCCCGACGCGATGCTCGCCCGGCGCATGGAGGCGCTGACGCTGGGCGTGCTCGGGCAGCTCCATGCCACCGCCAACTGGCACCGCATCGCCCGCGAGTGGATGCTCGGCGAGGCGCCCGCGACGCCGCTCGGCGAGGCCGAGGCCGAGTTCTTCGGCAGCGGCCGCGCCCACAGCACCGCCTGATGCCGCGGCCGAGCGCGGGCAGCCGCACGACGCCGGTCGACGCCGGGGCCGAGGGCTTCGAGCACCTCACGGAGGCGGACCCCGTGATGGGCTCCCTGGTGCGGGCCCACGGGGTGCTCTCCGCCGAGGAGCGCCGCCGCGGACGCCCCGCCGAGGCCTACGGCGCCCTGCTGCGCTCCATCGTGGGCCAGCAGCTCTCCACGAAGGCGGCCCGCACCATCTACGGGCGGCTGGCCGGCCTGTTCGGCGACCGCGCGCCGACGCCCGAGGAGCTGCTGGAGGTCGATGCCGGAGGTGCTGCGCGGCGTCGGCCTCTCGCGCAACAAGGCCTCCTACCTGCGCTCGCTGGCCGAGCACGTGATCTCGGGCGAGCTGGAGCTGGACCGGCTGACCGACCTGCCCGACGAGGAGGTGATGGCCCAGCTCACCGCGGTGAAGGGGCTCGGGCCCTGGACCGCGCACATGTTCCTGATCTTCCACCTGGGCCGGCCCGACGTGCTGCCGGTCGGCGACCTCGGGGTGCGCCGGGCGGCGCAGCTGGCCTACGGGATGGAGGAGCTGCCGACCGTGGCCGAGCTCGAGACGCTCGCCGAGCCGTGGCGGCCGTACCGCTCGCTCGCATCGCTGTACCTGTGGCGCTCGCTGGACAACGAGCCGGGGTGAGCCGCGTACGCGGCCGCTAGACGGAGGCGCCGCAGCTGGGCTCTTCCTCCGCGATGCGGAAGGAGGAGCCGCACCCGCACGAGGCGGTCACGTTCGGGTTGTTGACCTCGAAGCCGGAGCCCATGAGGCTCTCGGTGTAGTCGACCTCCGAGCCGTCGACGTAGCGCATGGAAGCGGGGTCGACGATGAGGCGGATGCCGTCGTAGTCGAAGACGAGGTCGTCCTCCTTGCGCTCGTCGAGAGCGAGCGCGTACTGGAAGCCCGAGCATCCGCCGCCGCGCACACCGACACGGAGCCCGATCTCGCCCGCGCCCTCCTGGGTGGCGAGAAAGCCCTTGACCTTCTCCGCCGCGATGTCGGTGAGAGTCACCATGCTTCAGGAAATATAGCGTCCCCGACAGTCGAGCGCTATCGTGAAAAACGTGCCCCAGGCATCGGAGCTCGAGCAGCGCATCCAGGACGCCTTCCCGGGCGCGCGGGTGCACGTGGACGACCTCACGGGCGGCGGCGACCACTTCCGGGCGGAGATCGTCTCGGACCGCTTCGAGGGACTCAGCCGCATCGAGCAGCACAAGCTCGTGTACGGCGTGTTCGGCGACGAGGTCGGCGGCGCGATACACGCCCTCTCGATCAAGACTTCGACTCCCTAGGAGGCAGGGCCCATGGAAAGCAGCGAGATCCGCGAGTTCATCGAGCAGGCCATCGCCGAGAACCAGGTGATGCTCTTCATGAAGGGCACGCCCGAGCAGCCCGCGTGCGGCTTCTCCATGCGCGCCTCGGGAGCGCTCAACGCGCTCGGCGTGAAGTACGCCGCGCTCGACATCCTCCCCGACCCGCGCATCAAGCAGGAGCTGGTGGCCGTCTCCGGGTGGCCGACCTCCCCGCAGCTGTTCGTGGACGGCGAGCTGATCGGCGGGTGCGACATCGTGCTCGAGATGTACGAGTCGGGCGAGCTGGCCGAGCGCCTGGGCGTGGACATGCCCGAGGACGAGGACGACGAGCCGGTCGAGCCGATCTCGAACGGGCCGGTGGCCAAGGGGCCGATCCCGCTCGAGAACCGCCTGGACTGAGGGCCTCAGGCGCTCGAGCCAGGCCTCAGCTCAGCGCCGCGGCGGCCCTTGCGCTGTTGCACGATCCGCATGCCGCGGTCGGCGTAGCTCGCGGGCCTGGCGGCGGTAGCGCTCCTTCTCCTCCTCGGAGAGCGACTGCCAGCGCTCCCACGCCATCAGGATCACCGGCCACGCGCGGCGTCCGGCCGAGGTGGCTCGGGTGAGCCTCGAGCGCGGCGCGCGGGCCATCAGGCGGGCTCGGCCTTCGCCGGGACGTCCCTGGCCGGCGCTCGCGCCCCCTCGAGGTGTTCGAGGTACTCGAGGATGCGGTGGGAGTCGCTGATCACCTGCTCACCGTGCACCAGCACCGGGACCCACCGCTGCCCGGTGAGCTCGTCCACCTCGGGCCGGTCGCGCTTGAGGAAGGGCACGCGGACCTCGGCGTACTCGATGTCCATCGCGCGCAGCCTGCGCGCGACCTTGCCGCAGCGGCAGACGAGGTCGGTCGGCGCCTTGCAGCGGTAGAGCACGGCCATGGCCCCGAAGCCTAGCCTGCGTCATCCCCGCCCGAGGCCGATTCCGCGCGCCACGCGGCCGGCGAGCGACAGCGGCGTCCTCGGACACCGAGATCGCCGCCCCCGCCACCCTGTACTGCAGGCCCTGGGAGCGGCGCGAGCGCACGATCCGGTCGTGCTCGCGCTCGAAGTACCACGCGACCGTGGCCTCGAGCGTCTCCTCGTGCGGGCGGGCGCTCCAGCCCAGCTCGCGCTTGGCCTTGGTCGAGCGGTAGGTCCAGAACTGGCTGGCCGCCAGGACCTCCTGGGGGGTCAGGGTCGTGCGCCCCGGCCCGATCTTGACCATGCTCGCCACGCCCGCCGCCAGGGTGCGCGGCACCTTCAGCGGGGGCTCCACCCCGCTCAGGCGCCCGAGGTCGGCGAAGAGCCGGTCGAAGGTGAAGTTGCGCCCGCCGAGGATGTAGCGCTCGCCCGGCTTCCCGAGGTCGTCGGCCAGGAGGTGGCCGGTGGCCACGTCGCGCACGTCGACCACGTTGAGGGCGCCGTCCGCGTAGGCGGGCACGCGCCCGAGGAGGAAGCGAGCGCACCAGGCGCGTGGAGGTCACGTGCACGTCGCCCGGCCCGAACGCGACCGAGGGGTTCACGCACACCAGCGGCAGGCCGCGAGCCGCGAGCCGGAACGCCTCCGACTCGGCCTCGTGCACCGAGTTCACGTAGGGGATGCCGAGGTGACCGGCGGTGAACAGCTGGTCCTCGTCGGCCAGCCCGCCGCGCTTGGCCGGCCCGAGCGCCGCTGCGCTCGAGGTGAGGATCACGCGCCCGACGTCCGCGCGCAGGCACTCGCCGAGCACGGTGTGCACGCCGCCCAGGTTCACCTCGAACAGCCGCTCGGAGTCCTCGGGCCGCACGGAGGTCATGCCGGCCGCGTGGAAGACCTTGTCGACTCCCTTCAGCACGCGCCGCACCGAGCGGCGATCCGAGCACGTCGCACTTGACCTTCTCGACGTCGAGGTCGTCGATCTCGCGGGTGTCGGAGCCCTCGCGGACCGTGATTCGCAGGTCGTCGCCCCTTCTCGCGAGCGCGCGCGCGAGGTGGGAGCCGATGAATCCGGTGGCGCCGGTGAGCAGCGTCTTGGCCATGGCGGGCGAGTCTAGGGTCCGGGGGAGTTACGGGTAGGCTCCGCCGCCATGCCCCAGGTCGCCGTCGTGACGGACACCACCGCCTACCTCCCCAGCGAGCTGGTGACCGAGCTGGGCGTGACCCTCGTGCCCCTCTACGTGGTCTTCGGCCCCGACCGGGTCGAGCGCGAGTCCGACATCACCGACTACCCGGCCTTCTTCGAGGAGCTGCGCGGGAGCCGAGGCACTCCCGACCACCTCGCAGCCCTCGGTCGGCGACTTCCTCGCCGTCTACGAGCCGCTGCTCGACGGCGGGCAACGACGTGATCTCGATCCACATCTCGGCCGGGCTCTCCGGCACCGCGGGATCCGCGACCCAGGCCGCCGAGCAGCTCGCCCGCGACGGCCGCGGCGGCGAGCGGGTGCGGGTGGTCGACTCGGAGACCGCCGCGGGCGGGCTGGGGATGCTCGTGCTCACCGCCGCCCGCGCAGCGGCGAGCGGGGGCGAGCCTCGACGAGGTCGAGGCAGCGGGCGCGCGCCACGCGCGCCGACCTCAAGATGTGGTTCGCCGATCGACACGCTCGAGTTCCTCAAGCGCGGCGGGCGCATCGGCGCCGCCAGCGCCTGGATCGGCTCGACGCTCAAGGTCAAGCCGATCCTCACCGTGGAGTCCGAGATGACGCCGGTGGAACGGGTTCGCACGAGCGCGCGGGCCTTCGAGCGGATGGTCGACTACGCGCGCCAGCGCCACGAGTCGGGCGCCGACGCGTGGGTGGTCCAGCACATCTCGGCGCCCGACCAGGCGGAGCTGCTGGCGGAGCGCTGCCGCGAGGTCTTCGGGTGCGAGCCGCTGTTCGTGAGCGAGATCGGACCCGTTGCTGAGCGCGCACACCGGTCCCGGGCTGCTCGGCGTGGGCTCGATCCCCGAGCACCTGCTCACCTAGCCGGACACAACGCTCGCCGGCTGCGCCGTCCGGCCCCACGCCGAGAATGCCGACGCGATGGCCTCGAGCGAGACCCTGGGCACCCGCACCGTCGTCCGCACGGTCCTGATCATGGTGGGCGTCGCGCTGGTCCTCTACATCATCTTCCTGTTGCGCCGGCCGCATCGGGTGGCTGCTCATCGCCACCTTCCTGGCGATCGCGCTCTCCGGGCCGGTGAACTTCCTCGACCAGCGGATGAAGCGGGGCTTCGCCATCACGATCGTCTACCTCGGCGCTCCTGGCGGTGCCCGTGCTCCTCGGGGCCATGATCGTGCCCCCGCTGGTCACCGAGGTCAACAACCTGGCCGAGAACGCGCCCAGGTACGCCGACGACGTCACGACGTTCGTGAACGAGAACAAGCGCCTGCGCGAGCTCAACGCGGACTACGACATCACCAGCCGGCTCGAGGAGGAGGCCGGCAAGCTGCCCGCGAAGCTCGGCGGCGCCGCCGCCACGCTGCGCGACGTGGGCCTGGGGATCGTCAACTCGATCTTCGCGCTCGTCACGATCCTCATCCTCACGGCGTTCATGCTGGGGAGCGGACGAAGATGGATCGCAGGAGGGCCTGCGCTACCTGCCCGAGGAGCGCGCGGAGCGCATCGCCCGGGTGATCGGCCGCTCGTCGTAGGCCGTCGGCAACGTACGTGGCGGGCGCGCTCACCCAGGCCACGATCGCCGGGCTTCTCTCCTACATCGTGCTCCTGATCCTCGGCGTCCCCTTCGCCGCCCCGCTCGCGCTGGTCATCTTCTTCCTCGACCTGATCCCGCTGATCGGCGCCACCATCGGGGCCGTTCGTGGTGGGGATCGTCACGCTGTTCACGGACTTCCCCACGGCCACGATCGTGTGGGTCGATCTTCTCGATCGTCTACCAGCAGGTGGAGAACAACGTGATCCAGCCGCAGATCCAGAAGCGGGCGGTGGACATCAACCCGTTCCTGGTGGTGGTGGCGGTGCTCTTCGGGAGCGCGCTGCTCGGGGTGCTCGGCGCGCTCGTGGCGGTGCCCGTGGCCGCCTCGATCCAGATCGCGACTGCGCGAGTACGCCGAGCTGCGCGGCATCCAGCCGCGGTCGGCCCCCCAGACGATCTCGCAGCCGGGGGACCCCGACCGCCCCGCCGGATCCCCCGGAGCCGCCCGCAGGGCGGCCCGGAGCCGGCGCCGGCCTAGCCGCCGCGCGGCGTCGGAACAGGGAGACGGTGGCGGCCACGCCGCCGCCGACCACGAAGCCGGCCACCGCCGCGCCCACGAGCGCCGCCTGGCGGTTGTCCGACAGGCTGGCGGCGCCAGTTGGTGATCTCGGTGACCTTCGAGCGCAGGTCGTTGACCGAGAACGCGAGCTCCTGGCGGGTGTTCTCGATCGAGAGCCGCATCTGCTCGGGGCTGCTCGGCGGGCATCAGGACGCAGACCTCCTCGGGTCTGGTTGGGGCGCTCGTGAGACCGCGTCGAGCTGGTCTCGCTCGGTGCCCTGGCGCTCCAGGGTCTCGCGGGTGATCTTGGCCTCCTCGATCGCGAGATCGGGCGTCGGCGGGCCCGCTCGAGAGCCACCTCTTGGCCAGCAGGCCGGCGATCGCGCCGAGCACGATCAGGAGCAGGGTGACGATGCCGAAGCCGACCCAGAGCATCGGTGTCGAGGAGATCCGTTGATGAACCAGGCGAACGTGTGCAGGAACATCACGAGCGGCGAAGATCAGGAAGACGCCCGCGGCGGCCGCCGACCGCCGCCCCCTTGCCCAGCGTCTTGACCTTGGCTGTGACCTCCGCCTTGGCCAGCTCGATCTCCTCGCGCACGAGCAGCGAGGCCTTCTCGGAGACCTCCTGGACGATCTCGCCGAGGCTCTTGTCGGCCGTCGTCGCCGGCGGGCGGCGTCATCGCCGAGGAACCTCGCAGGTCGGCCAGAGCGAGGCCGCCGGCGAAGGCGGCGCCCACGTAGACCTCCGGGCGCTCGGCGAAGGCGTCGTGCCCGCGCCTCGTCGGCCGCCGGGGGGTCGAGCCCACCGGCGCCGGCTCGGGCGCCGGCACGACGGTCGCGGCGTGAAGCCGCTCTGTGCCCGGTCCTCCATCAGTAGCCGGGCGGATCCTCGTGGAAGACGCGCACCCAGATCAGCCGTGGCCACGCGCTGGGCCACGATCGTGGTGAGGGCGCCCACTCCGGCGAGCAGGCCGCTCCAGACGAGGCGCTTGACGAGGTCGTTGTCCATCGCGGGGCGGATTCAACCAGAGACGGCCGGAGCATTCGCCGCCGGGGCCTCGAGGCCGCCGCAGATCGCGTCCACCACCAGGCCCTTCGCGTGCTCGTACTCCTCCTCGTCTGCGGGGCAGCAGGTCGAAGATCCAGGCCGTGAGCACCTGCTCGATCGCCCCGTAGAAGCACATCGCCGCGAACTCGGAGGAGATGTCGGACTTGAAGCTGCCGTCGAGGCGAGCCCCCTCCACGATCTCGGCGATGCCGTCGTAGGCCTCGCGGATCTTCGTCCAGGTGCAGGCGGCCGAAGGAGTTGGCCGCGCGCGTGACCTCGACGATGATCACCTTCATCAGGTCGGGCTCGTGGCGGTAGGAGTCGATGATGAAGCTGGCCACCATGTAGAGCTTGTCCCGGACCGGGACCTCCTGGAGGCGATCGATCTCCGCGATGGCGTCGAGCATGATCTGCCAGCGCTCGAGGAAGAGCTCGTTGAGGATCTCCTCCTTCGAGTCGAAGTAGTGGTAGACGAGCCCGTAGGCCACGCCGGCCTCGTCGGCCACGTCGGAGACGCGGCAGTGGTGGAAGCCCTGGCGCGCGAACACGGTGACGGCGGCGTCGAGGATCATCCGCCGCTTGTCGAGGGTGCCGGCGCGGCGGCGCGCGACGAGGCCATCAGACCCGACACCTCCTCGGGCCAGCGGTAGGCCGACGGGCACGCGGTTGGCCAGGCTCGGCAGCGACTCGCGCACCTCGTCCTGGCGGGCGAGATCGAGGTCGGCGGCCACGAAGCACTCCTCGTCTTCGGCGTCGGCCAGCACCTCGCCCCACGGATCGACGATCTGCGAGCCCCCGAAGCTCTCGTTGTCGGGCGGGTGGACCCCGATCTGGTCCGCGGCGATCACGAACGCCTGGTTCTCGATCGCGCGGGCGCGCACCAGCGTGTCCCAGTGCGCCTGGCCGGTGTGCTTGGTGAAGGCCGCGGGCACGATCAGGATGCGCGCGCCGCGGACGGCGAGGATGCGGTACAGCTCGGGGAAGCGGAGGTCGTAGCAGACGGTCAGGCCCAGGCGCGCGCCCTCGGCCTCGCTGGTGACGATCTCGTCGCCCGCCTCCTGGGAGGTGGACTCGCGGTACTCCTTGCCCTCCACCGTCACGTCGAACATGTGGATCTTGCGGTACACGCCGCGCAGCTCGCCGTCGGGGCCCACGTGCACGCTGGTGTTGCCGAGCTTGTCGTGGCCCTCGCGGCGCTCCACGATCGAGCCGGCCACCAGGTCGATCCCCAGCTCGCGCGCAGTGTCCCGCGCCCAGTCCGATGGTCGGCCCGTCCAGCGGCTCGGCGCCCGCCTCGTAGTGCTCGTGGGTGCCGAGCACGTTGAACTTCTCGGGCAGCACGACCAGCTCGGCGCCGCCGGCCGCGGCCTCGCGGGTCAGGCGGTCGGCCGCGCTCGAGGTTGCGTTGCTTGTCCTCGGTCGAGTTGAGCTGTACCGCTGCGGCGCGCATCGTGCCCGGCCTTTCGAGATCTCCAGATTGACTGGTCAGTCAAAGCGAGTGTAACGGGGGCTGAGACGGTGTCCGGATACGGTGGCGGACGTGACCGACCACGAGCACAGCGACCTCCGCGCGGGGGTGCGCGCCGGGCTGCCGCTCGTGGTTCCGACCCTCGCCGTGGGCATCTCGTTCGGGGTGCTGGCCGAGCCGGTGATGGGCACGGTGGCGCCGATCGTGATGTCGGTGGTCGTGTTCGCCGGCTCGGCGCAGTTCGCCGCGCTCAGCGTGCTCGCCGCCGGCGGGGGAGCGCCCGCGGCGATCACCGCCGGCCTGCTGATGAACACCCGCTTCCTGCCCATGGGCTTCGGTGTGGCGCCCGCGCTTCGCGGCGGTCCTCTCCAACGCGCGGCAGAGGGTCAGGCCGTGGTGGATGCGTCGTGGGCGATCGCCAGCCGGGGCGGCGGGCACTTCGACCGCGGCCTCCTGCTCGGCTCGACCATTCCCCAGGCGGTCGGGTGGATGGGAGGGACGGCGATCGGCGCCATCGCGGGGTCGGCCCTGTCGGAGCCGGAGCGCTTCGGGATCGACGCCATCTTCCCCGCGTTCTTCCTCGCCCTGCTGTGGGAGGAGGCGAAGGGCGGGCGGACCCTCGGGGTGGCGATCGGGGGCGGGCTGGTCACGCTGGCGCTGCTGCCCCTCGTGCCCGCCGGGCCTGGCCGTGTTCGCGGCCCTGGCGGTGGCCCTCGTCGGGCTCAGGCGATGACCGACGTGTGGATCACCATCGCCGCGCTGTCGGTGGGCACGATCGCGATCAAGTCGGTCGGCCCGCTCACGCTCGGCGGCCGGCGCCCGAGCGAGCGCGCCTTCGCCGTGCTGTCGCTCGTGGCCCCTGCGCTGCTGGCCGCCCTGGTGGTCTACGAGACGGTCGGGGGCGAGGACGGCGGGGTGACGATCGACGCGCGCCTCGCAGGGGTCGGCGCGGCCGGTGCCGCCCTGGCGGCCAAGCTGCCCCTGGGCGTGGTGGTGATCGCGGCCGCGGCGGTGACCGCCGCGATCCGCGCCCTCACCTGAGCCGCGCGCTGCGGCTCAGGACCTCTCCTTCTCGCGCTCCTGGCTCTCTTCCTTCTCCTCCTTCTTCTCGAGCTTCGTGGTGTCGCGCGGCTCGAGGAACGGCTCGTCGAGCGGCGCGCGCTCGCCCGCCTCGCGCTGCTGGCTGCGCTGCAGCTCGGAGTTGAACTCGGCGCCGAAGAGGATCGCGAGGTTGGTGATCCACAGCCACACGAGGAAGACGATCACGCCGCCCATCGAGCCGTAGGTCTTGTTGTAGGAGCGCGAAGGTGGCCACGTAGAAGGCGAACAGCAGCGAGGCGATGATCCAGATGACCAGCGCGACCATGCCGCCGGGGCTGACGAACTTGAAGCCGGGCTGCTTGACGTTCGGCGCCGCCCAGTAGAGGAAGGCGAACATGAACGAGACCAGCGAGCAGGATCACCGGGATCTTGGCGATGTCCCAGATCGAGCACCGCGGTGTCGCCGACGCCGACGAGCTTGCCGACCTCCTCGGCCAGCGGACCGGACACCGTGACGGCCACGGCGATCACCACGAGCAGCAGGATCAGCACGAGCACGATGCCGATCTGCTGGGGCTTGAGCTTCCAGACCGGGCGCCCCTCCTCGACCTCGTAGATGGCGTTCGAGGCGCGCGTGAACGCGCTCACGTAGCTCGACGCGGAGTTCAGCGCGAGCACGAGACCGATGACGAACGCGAAGCCGGCCGCGCCCTTGCTGCTCTGCCAGGTTCTCGATGGCGCTGGTGAGGATGTCCTTGGCCGGGCCGGGCGCGACCGAGCCGATGTTCTCGAGCAGCGGGTCGGTGGCCGAGTCGCCGATCAGGCCGATGATCGAGACCAGCGCGATGATCGCCGGGAAGATCGCCAGCACCGCGTAGTAGGTGAGCGCGGCGGCCCAGTCGGTGATGTTGTCGGCCGAGAACTCCTTGAAGGTGCGCTTCAGCGTGTCCTTCTTGGAGGTCCCGCCGAGGTCGGACGGGCTGTCGGGCGCGCGCCCGTTCGGGCGCGCCGCGGTCCTCGCGCTTCGCCTCGAGCGTGTCGCGCTCGTCCTCGTGCTCAAGCGGCCATTGTTCGTCCTCCTGAAGGGTTGGTGTGCGTCAGTCGCCCGGCCAGACGCCGGTGAGCTTCTGGAAGCCCTGTGCGCCACCGCGGTCGAGCGCGGCCTTCACCACGGCGAAGATGGCGCCCTGGAGGGCGGCGGCCGGAAGGATCTCCCCCAGCCGTACTCGGACTCGCGTGCCTTCGGCGCGTCCTCCTCGCCGGAGATGCAGCTTCCAGATCTGCTTGAAGATGGCGCCGCCGATCAGGCCGCCGATCACGCCGAAGATGATTCCGAACGGGGTGTAGAGGACCTTCACGCCTAGTCGCCTCCGCCTCAGGAAGAGATGAGCAGCAGCAGCGCCACGACGCCGCCGGCCACGGCGACGACGGGCGTCGGGTTCTCCTTCACCTGGGCCTGGGTCTCCTGAGCTTGGCCTGCGCCTGGCCCTGCTTCTGCGCAGGTCCTCCTTGCGCTCGTCGACCTTGTCCTTGACCTGGCCCTTCACGTCGGTCTTGGCGGCGCAGCGCCTCGACGGTGTCGCCCAGCTCCTCGCGGGTCTCCTCGATCTGCCGCGCAGCTCGTCGGGCTCCTCGTGGCGGCCGGCGATCCCGGCTCGGGCGCCTTGGCCTCCTCGCCGAGCGCCGCCGGGCGTCGCCTCGCTGCGTCGGCGGAGCCGTCCTCGGCTGCCTTCACGGCCGCGGCCGCCTGGTCGGGGCTCTGCGGTCGGTCTCGTCGTCGTGTCTTGCTCCTTGCGGACTCATGCGCGGCCGCCCTCTCCTTCACTTCGTCGACGTCCTGTTTGGTGCTCTCGATGGCCTGCTCGGGCGCGGCGGGGCGAGCCTGCTCCACCTGCTTCTTGCCGGTGAGCGCGAGCACGCCGGCGACGGCGAACAGCACGACGGTCGACGATCAGCGCGCCGATCCACGGCTCGAGGAAGGTGGCCAGCACCAGGATGATCGTCGCGATCAGGGCGCCCACGCCGTAGAGCGGCGACCACGCCCGCTCCGCCGAACAGCCCCGCGCCGATCCCGACGCGCTTGCCCTTCTCCTTCATCTCGATCTGGGCGAGCTGGAGCTCCTGGCGCACCAGCGTCGCCGTCTGCTGAGACAGCTGCTGGACCAGCTCGCCTACCGGTCTCTCGTTTGTGTTCGGTTGGGCCATAGGCGTGTGGTTATCCAATCTCCGTGGTACCCAAACAGGCACCGGTTGTCACCCTGTCGCGCACCGTCATCCCGAGGCCGCCCCGCGGGCTCAGCGTGGGCATCTGGCGCACGCTCATCGTCCTCCCGGGAAGCAGCTCGAGCCGGTAGCGCTGGAGCGCCAGCGTGGCCACCGCCTTGACCTCCATCTGGCCGAAGCGCATCCCCAGGCAGGTGCGCGACCCGCCGCCGAAGGGCACGTAGGCGCCCTTGGGCAGGGCGGCCTTGCGCTCGGCGGTGAAGCGCTCGGGCACGAAGCGCTCGGGGTCGGGGAAGACCTCGGGCAGGCGGTGGCTCGCCCACGAGCAGTAGTTGACGAAGGCGCCGGCGGGAACGCCCACGCCGTGCAGCTCGAAGTCCTCGACCGCCCTCCGCGGCCCGATCCAGGCGGGCGGGTAGAGGCGCAGCACCTCGTCGAGCACCATGTCGAGGCGCGGAAGGCCGCCGGCGAGGTCGCTCGCCGTGGGCGGCTCGCCCCCCAGGACCTCGTCCTGCTCGGCGAGCAGCCTCTGCAGCTCGTCCGGGTGGCGGGCCATCTCGTAGAACAGGAAGGAGATGGTGGAGGTGGACGTGTCGTGGCCCGCGAAGAGCAGGGTGATCGCCTGGTCTCGCACCTCGCGGTCCGACAGCGGCCGCCCCTCGTCGTCGGTCGCGGCCAGCAGCATCGACAGCACGTCGCCCGCCGGAGACTCCCCGTCCGCCGCCGCGCGACGACCGCGGATCTCCCGGAGCACGATCGCGTCGAGCACCTCGCGCGCCGCGTGCATCCGGCGCCACGGCGACCGGGGCCCACGCAGCACGCGCAGCGGGTACTCGGTGCCGTAGAAGCTGAGCGCGCGCTCGAACTCCCGGGCCGCGGTCGCCCCGGTGTCGCCGTCGTCGGGATCCAGGCCGAGCAGGGCGCGCATCGCGATCCGCATGGCCAGCTCGCGCGCCCACGCGTACACGTCGAGTGTCTCGCCGACCCGCCAGGAGTCGAGCGCGCGATCGGCCTCCTCGACCATCGTCCGGACCTGAGCGGCGACCTGCTCGTGGTGGAAGGCGGGGAGCAGCGCCCGCCGCGCCCGGCGGTGGTAGCCCCCGTCCGTGGTCAGCAGGCCGTCGCCCAGCAGGGGCTCGAGCTCGCCGAAGCCGCCGTCGCGCCACACGAAGTTGTCCGCGCCGGTGACCGTCACGTAGTGGTTGGCCTCGGGGCCCAGCATGAAGACCTGGAGGCCGTGGAGGACGCGCACGCTGAAGACCGGGCCGTAGCGCTCGTACGCCGAGAGCAGCACCGGGAGCGGGTCGGTGGCCATCCGGTGGGTCCGGGAGACGCTGAACGACGTGTCCCCCGGCGGGAAGGCCCCGCGTGCCGACATCTCGGCACGCAGGTCACCGGCGATGCGAACCGCCGGGTTGTGCGAGAGCGCGGCGGGAGCGCCTGCTGCCATACGGGCGAGGATACGCCGCGGCCGGTCGCTCAGCCAGGCCGCGGCGGGATACTGGGGCTGTGGCGAACCTTCCCGCTCGCGGACCCGATGTCCGCCTCCTCGGCCTGCCCCTCCCGCCCCAGCGGATGCCGCTTCGCGCCGGCGCGCGCCCGCTCAAGCGCTGGCGCTACGTGGGCGTCTACACCGCCGAGGTGATGCTCTGCGTGGGCGAGGCCCGCGTGGGGCCGTTGCCGCTGCGGTGGTGGGCGGTGGCCCTCCCCGACGGGACCCTGTTCGAGCGGACCACCAACGCCCGCGGCGGCGTCCGCTTCGAGGGCTCGGAGGTGAGCGTCGACGCCGAGCACGTGAGCATCGACCTCGAGCTGACGCGAGCGCGGGGCGGTGGAGACCGCCAGCCCCACCGGGACCAGCTACACGTGGACCCGCAAGCAGGCGGCGGTGCCGGTGCGCGGCCGCGTGACTCTCGGCGGGCGCGAGCGCCGGATCGACGGCCCGGTGGCGGTGATCGACGACTCGGCGGGCTACCACCCCCGCCGCACGATCTGGAAGTGGTCGGCGGGCGTCGGACGCAGCGAGCGACGGCCGCGCCGTGGGCTGGAACCTGGTGACCGGAGTGCACGACGCGGCCGCGGCGAGCGAGCGCACCGCTGTGGGTGGACGGGGAGCCCCGCGAGCTGGGACCGAACGCGTTCGCCGACGACCTCTCGTCGGTGTCCTTCGCCGAGGGCGGGCGGCTGGACTTCGACCGAGTGGTCGGTGCGCGAGGACCACACGAACCTCGGCCTCTTCCGCTCCGACTACCGCCAGCCGTTCGGCGCCTTCTCCGGCGAGCTACCGGGCGGGCTGGTCCTCGAGGAGGGCTTCGGCGTGATGGAGGAGCATGACGTGCGCTGGTGAGGGAGAGACTCAGCCGCGTCGTTCACGCTGGCGGCGCAGCTCCTCCACCATCAGCTTGGAGTGCAGGGCGGCGATGAAGTCGCGCAGCGGCTCGGCGCCCGCCTCCATCAGCGCGACCACCGCGTCGGGCTCGAGCTCGCCGGCCAGGCGGTCGAGCACCACCGCCACCTCCTCCTTGACCAGCTCCTCCAGCGCCCGCTTGTAGCGCAGCGTGTCGTAGACCGTGAACCCGAGCTGCTCGTCGTACCCGCCCGCGCGGAAGCGCGAGATCGCCTCGATCACCCGCAGGTCGAGCTCCGAGTAGCCGCGCGAGGTGGGAGTGAGCAGACCGATCTCGGCCAGTCGGTCGAGCACCTCGGCCGGCATGTCGTAGCGGCGCCTGGCCTCGGCCGCCGACACCCGGCGGCGCTCGGTCTGCGGTGGCCCGCTCCAGGATGCGGTCCTCCAGCTCCACCAGCGCCCGGGCGCGGTCGGGGTCCTCGTCGAGCACGCTCTTGATGGCCCGCAGCGGCATGAAGCGCTCCTCCTGGAGCTGCTTGATCAGCCGGATGCGCTCCACGAACTCGGGCGGGTACCAGGCCATGTTGCGCGAGGTGCGCACCGGATCCGGCAGCAGGCCCTCGCGCAGGTAGTGCTTGATGGTGCCCGCGCTCACGCCGCTGGCCTCCGCCAGCTCGCGCATCCTCAGGAGCCCGTTGGCCGATGCGCTCATGCCATGAACGAGCCCTGCGACTCGCCGGCGGGCCCCGCCACCGCCCCGGACTCCTCGAGGGCGGCCACCTCGCCGGCCGAGTAGCCGAGCGCGGCCAGCACCTCGCCGGTGTGCTCGCCGAGCCCGGGCCCGGGCGGCGCGGGTCGGCCGGTGTGCGGCCCATCTTCACGGGCGACCCGAGCAGCCGCACGGGCCGTTCGGCCCCGGGCTGGTCGAGCTCGACCACCATCTCTCGCGCGCGCACGAGCTCGGAGTCCAGCGCCTCGTCCAGCTCCAGCACCGGCTCCAGGCAGCAGTCGTGCTCGGAGGCGAAGGCCTGCCACTCGTCTCGTCCCCGCTCCCCGAAGATGCGCTCCACCTCGGCCCGGGTCTCGGAGCCCGGGCCGTCGAACTGGCGCTCGACGAGGTCCTCGCGCCCCACCCCGCGACACCACGCCTGCCAGAACTTGGGCTCGAGCGCGCCGAGGGTGACCCAGCCGTCCCGGCAGCGGTAGGGCCGGTAGCAGACGTAGGCCCCGGCGAGCTCGAGCCCGCCCCGTCCCGGGCACGACGCCGTCGGCGAAGTGGCGTGCGGCGACCATCGCGAGCCACGACAGAGCGCCGTCGGCCATCGAGATGTCGACCATCTGCCCCTGGCCGGAGCGCTCGCGCTCGCGCAGGGCGGCGAGGATGCCGAAGGCCCCCATCAGCGCGCCGCCCCCGAGGTCGGCGATCTGCCCGGCGGCCTGGATCGGCGGCCCGTCGGGCTCGCCCGTGAGACCGAGCAGGCCGACGAGCCCGAGGTAGTTCATGTCGTGGCCCGAGCGGTCGCGGTAGGGGCCGTCCTGCCCGTAGCCGCTTATCGCGCAGTACACGAGCCCCGGGTTCTCCTCGCGCAGCCGCTCGTAGCCCACGCCCAGGCGATCCATCACCCCGGGACGGAACGACTCGAGCAGCACGTCGTACTCCCGTACGAGCTTGAGCAGCACCTCGCGCCCGTGCTCGGACTTGAGGTTCACGCGGATGGAGCGCTTCCCGCGGTTGAGCGCCAGGAACAGCGCCGACGCCGCGGACCGCTCGACACCGTCGTGATGAGGAGGCGCCCAGCGGACGTAGTCGCCCATGCCGGTGTCCTCGACCTTGAGCACCTCGGCGCCGAAGTCGGCCAGCAGCAGCGAGCAGAACCCGCCCGGAAGCAGGCGCGAGAGGTCGAGGACCTTGACGTCGGAGAGGGCGCTCACGCGGGGGCCGGCGCGTCCTCGCGCCTGGGCACGCCCAGCAGCTCGCGGGCCTCGGCCACCGTGGCCGGGCGGCGGCCCACGTCCTCGGTCATCTGGCGCGCCTTGGCGATCAGGTCTCCGTTGGAGCGGGCCATCTCGCCGTCGGGGAGGTAGAGATTGTCCTCCAGCCCCACGCGGACGTTCCCGCCGAGGGTGAGCGCCGCCGCCACCAGCATCCACTGCTTGCGGCTGATCCCGATCACCCCCCAGTTGTTGGGGCCCTCCGGGCCGCCGGGCACCTGCTCGGCCATGTGCGCGAGGTTGCGCGCGTTCGGCCGGATCCCGCCGGTCACGCCCATCACGCACGAGATCTGCAGCGGCTCGCGCGAGCAGGCCCATGTCGATGCAGCGGGTCGAGGTTGGCCACGTGGCCGGTGTCGAAGCACTCGTGCTCGGCCTTGATGCTCCAGCTCGTTCATCTCGGTGAGGAACTCGATGATCGTGTCGAACGAGTTCTCGAACACCGCCTTGAACACGAAGTCCTTGCGCCGCGACGAGTACTTCGCGTAGTTCATCGAGCTCATGTTCAGCGCGGCCACGTCGGGGCGAAGCTCGCGCAGGTAGGCGATGCGCTTCTCGATCGGCACGCCGATGGCGCCCGTCGAGTAGTTGACGATCACGTCGTCCACCTCGGCGCGGATCGCATCGGTGATCGCGCGGAAGTCCTCGATCTCGTAGCTCGGCACGCCGTCGGGCGTGCGCGCGTGGATGTGGATCATCGACCCGCCCTCGTCCACGATCCGCCGCGCCTCGGCCGCGTACTCCTCGGGCGTGTAGGGGATGGCCGGGCACTGGTCGCGGTTGGCGACCGCGCCGGAGATCGAGCAGGTGATCACCACGGGGTCCTCGAAGCGGCTCACGACGCGGCCCTCCGGTCGAACTGCCGCAGGCGCCGGCCCGCGGCCGAGTCCTCGATCAGCTGGGCGAGTCGTCTCAACCTCGTCTCCTCTCGCTTGGCGCTCACCACCCAGTGGGTGGCCGTGCGGCGGTACCACGGGGCCTGGGCCTCGAAGAACTCGGCGGCGGTCTCCTGTTCGCGCAGCCGCTCGGCGTACTCGGCGGGGAGCTCGGCGGCCTCGCGCGCGCTCGAACGAGTACACGCCGGTCTTGGCCTCCTCGCGCGCCTCGAAGGCCTCGCGCCCGGCCGGGGTCATCAGGCCCTCGGCCTCCAGCCGGGCCACCTTCTCGACGTTCACCCGGCTCCAGTTGCTGCCCTTCCTTCGCGGGGTGAAGCGTTGAGCGTGGCGCTCCGAGTCGACCCGGTGCATCACGCCGTCGATCCAGCCGAAGCACAGCGCCTGGTCCACGGCCTGCGACCAGCTCATCACCTGCCTGCCGGTGGCCTTCTTGTAGAAGCCGATCCAGACCTCGGTCTCGGAGTCGTGGTGGGCGGCGAGCCACTCGCGGAAGCCGTCCGGGTCGAGGTACAGAGCGCTCCTCGCTCAGACCGGCATCACCCCGTGCTTCTTCCACGGCCGCTCGACGCGCTTGCTCTCGGCCATCTCGAGCGCCCGGATCACCGTGGGCCGCGTCTCGCGCGGGTCGATCACGTCGTCGATCATCGCGTTGCCCGCCGCGATGTAGGGGTCGATGATCTTGCGGATGTTCTCGATCATCTCCGCGCGGGTGGCGTCGGGGTCCTCGGCCGCCTCGATCTGCTTGCGGAAGATGATGTTCACCGCGCCCTCGGGCCCCATCACCGAGATCTCGGCGCTCGGCCAGGCCACGATCAGGTCGGGCTCGTAGGCCTTGCCGCACATCACGTAGTAGCCGGCGCCGTAGGCCTTGCGCACCACCACCGTGATCTTCGGCACGGTGGCCCGCGAGACGGCGTAGAGCATCTTCGCGCCGTGCCGGATGATCCCCGCCTGCTCGACCTTGGTGCCCACCATGAAGCCGGGCACGTCCTGGAGGAAGAGCAGCGGGACGTTGAAGGCGTCGCAGAGGTTGATGAAGCGCGCGGCCTTGTCGGCCGAGTCGTTCTCGAGGATGCCGCCGAGCTGCTTGGGCTGGTTGGCGACGATGCCCACCGGCCGGCCGCCCATGCGCGCGAAGCAGGTGATGATCGTGCGCGCGAAGCGCGGCTTCATGTCGAACCACTCGCCGTCGTCCACGATCTTGGCGATCACGTCGTACATGTCGTAGGGCTTGCGCGGGCGAGTCGGGGAGCACGTCGAGCAGCTCGTCGTCCATGCGGTCGACCGGGTCGCCGGGCTCGCGCCGCGGCGGCTGCTCCTCGCAGTTGCGCGGGAGGTAGGAGAGGTAGTCCTTGATCGCCTGGATGCACTCCTCGTCGGACTTGACCTCGAGGTCGCCGACGCCGCTGATGCGGGTGTGGATCCTCGAGCCGCCGAGCTCCTCCTGGGTCACGTCCTCGCCGGTGACGGCCTTCGTGAGGTGCGGCCCGGCGAGCGCCATCGAGCCGCGGCCCTTGACCATCGGCACGAAGTCGGCCAGGCCGGGGATGTAGGCGGTGCCGGCGGCGCAGGGCCCCATGAGGGCGGCCACCTGCGGGATCACGCCGCTCATGATCACCTCCTCGCGGAAGAGGTGGCCGGAGCCGGCGAACAGCGAGCCGGCCGCCTCCTGGATCCGCGCGCCCGCGGAGTCGAGCAGCCAGACGAAGGGGATCCGCTTGCCCAGCGCCAGCTCGCGCAGCCGCGTGACCTTCAGCTCGCCGGTCATGCCCATCGAGCCGGCCATCACCGTGAAGTCGTAGGCGCAGACGGCCACGAGGCGGCCGTCGATCTTGCCGTACCCGGTGACCACGCCGTCGGCCGGGAGCATCCTTGTCCTGCATCGGCGGGCTGGGAGAAGTGCGGCCGCCCGTGGATGCCCAGCTCGGTGAACGTGCCCTCGTCGATCAGCAGCGCGAGCCGCTCGCGCGCGGTGAGCTTCTCGGCCTCGTGCTGGCGGTCGATCTTCTCCTGCCCGCCGCCGAGCCGGGCCTTCTCGCGGCGCTCGTGGAGGTCCTCGACGAGGGTGCGACAGCGGCGGCCGCGCCACCAGCGTGTCCGCCGACGGCCTTGGCCGGCGGCGAGGGCTTGCTCAGTCGCCGACATGGGCCTCCTGGGGCACGGCGTCGAGCAGCGGCTCGAGCACGTGCATCGCCACCGAGGCGGCCACGTGGCTCTCGGCGTCGTCCTCGGGCGCCTCGAAGGCCGTGACCTCGAGGCCCACCAGCTCGCTGCCGTCGACCACCGCCTCGAGCACGTCGTAGAGCTTGTCGGGGTCGAGGCCGCCGGGCGCGGGGAACTGGGCGGGGAAGCGCTCCGGGTCGAGCACGTCGAGGTCGAGGTGCACGTAGACGGGCGCGCCGTCGAGCGCGTTCTTCACGGCCACCAGCGTCTCCACCGGGCTGGCGCCGATCACGGTCACCGGGCTCTCCTCCAGCGCCGCGCGCTCGGCGCGCGTCGAGGTCGCGCACGCCGGCGAGCATCACGCGCTCGGCGGGCAGCGAGCCGGCGCCGAGGCCCGCGTCCCACAGGCCGCAGGCGCCCGCGAGGGCCATGCCGCCGAGGTAGCCGCTCGGGCTCGTGGCGGGCGTGTTGAAGTCCCCGTGCGCGTCGAGCCAGAGCACGCGCGCGTCGGGCCGCAGGCGGGCGAGCGCCGGCAGGGTGGTGAGCGCGATCGAGCACTCGGGGGCGAGCACGACCGGCGTGTTGGCGCCCGACAGCGCGTCCTCGACCTGTCCGCCGGCCTCGAGCAGGCAGCCCCGCGACGCCGCGAGGTCCTCGTCGTAGGCAGCCACCTGC
This sequence comes from uncultured Thermoleophilaceae bacterium, assembly GCA_963731645.1. GTDB lineage: Bacteria > Actinomycetota > Thermoleophilia > Solirubrobacterales > Thermoleophilaceae > JAAYBF01. Next base: position 454,870 of record CAVSWF010000011.1, read on the forward strand.
GGCTCGGACGGCTCGCCGATCACGCGCGGCTCGCGGCCCAGGCGCCCGCCCACCAGCGGCGCCAGCATGTCCACGCCCGCGGCCGGCCGCGGGCGTGCGGTCCGAGGTGCGGCAGCGAAGGGCGACCAGCGAAGCGCTCACCGGCCCGTCCACTGCGGCTCGCGCTTCTCGAAGAACGCCTGCACGCCCTCCACCACGTCCTCGGTCGAGAGGGCGAGCGTGAGGTTGTGGTGCAGGTACTCGAGCGCGTCGAGGAAGGGCATGTCCATCTGGCGGAACATCGCGTCCTTGCCCAGCCGCATCATCACCGGCGACTTGCCCGCGAGCTTGCTCGGCCCAGTCGGCCACCGCGGCGTCGAACTCGTCCGGCCGCGACCACCCTGTTGACGATGCCCGCCGTCGAGCGCCTCGCTGGCGGTCATGCGCTCGCCGAGCAGCAGCATCTCGTTGGTCTTCTTGCGCGGCACGTTGCGGTAGATCAGCGCCATGATCATGAAGGGGAACACGCCCACGTTGATCTCGGGCGTGCCGAAGCCGGCGGTGTCCTTGGCCACGATGAGGTCGCAGGCCAGGGCGACGCCGAGCGCGCCCGGCGAGCACGTGCCCGTTGGCCGCGCAGATCGTGGGCTTGCCCAGCTCGCCCATCAGCCGGAAGAGCCGGGGGAAGCGCTCGGTGCCGAAGTGCTTGTGCACGAGCGGCACCTCGGCGGCGAAGCCGTCGAGGTTGCCGCCCGCCGAGAAGACCTTCTCGTGCGAGGAGGTGAGCACCACGCAGCGCACCGAGTCGTCGTCGCGGGCCGCCTCGAAGGCCGCGATCAGCTCGTCGAGGGTCTGGTTGCCCAGCGCGTTGCGCGTGTCGGGATCGTCGAGCGTGACGTGGCCACGCCGTTCTCGGCGACCTCGTAGCGGATCTTCTCGTAGGACACGGCCGAGTGAGCAGTAGCACTTCCCACTTGCGGCAGCCTAGATGCTCGGGGCGCACCACGCCGCGCGCATGTCGACGCGCTCGCCGCGGAAGGGCACGCCCTCGGCCTCGAGCAGGCGGCGCTGGCGCTCACCCTTGGCCAGCGAGCCGTCGGCGCGCACCACGCGCTGCCAGGGAACCGAGGGGTCGTCGATCGCGGCGAGCACCGCGCCGGCGCGGCGCGGTGCGCCCGGTACGAGGTCGCCGTAGGTGGTGACCCGCCCGGGGGGTACCGAGCGCACGCGGGCGATCACCCCGTCGCCGTCACGCTAGGACGACCTCGCGATCGAGCGCACGGCCTCCTCGACCGGGGTCTCTCCGCCGATCAGGTCGAAGACCGCTCCGGCGGTGGCGCGGTCTCGAGCACCGCGAGCAGCACGGCGGCGACGTCCGCCCGCGGGATCTGTCCGCCGCGCCCGAGGTCGGGCTCGGCCGTGACCCTGCCCGTGCCGGGCTCGTCGGTGAGGCCGCCGGGGCGGACGATCGTGAAGTCGAGGCCCGAGGCCTCCAGGGCGGCGTCGGCCTCGGCCTTGGCCGCGAAGTAGGGCTGCATGGGGCCGGGCTCGGCGGCCATCGCCGGGGCCCCGATGGCGCTCACCATCACGTAGCGGTCCACGTGGGCGGCCTTCGCGGCGTCGATGAGCTTGACGGCGGCGCCCAGGTCGACCGTTCGCTTGCGCTGCTCGCCGCTGCCCGGCCCCGCGCCCGCCGCAAAGACCACCGCGTCGGCACCCTGCACGAACGGGGCGAGGTCGTCCTCGGTCTCCATGTCGCAGACGACGGCCTCCGCGCCCACCGGTTCGAGGTCGGGCACGTGGTCGGGGTTCCGCACGATGCCGCGGGCCCGGTGGCCCCGCTCGGCGAGAAGCTCCAGCAGCCGGATTCCGATCTTTCCGTGCCCTCCGGCGACCACGACGTCCATCGGCGTGCAGGTTACGACGCGGAGCTAGAGGCCGTACTCCTCGAGCAGCTTGAGCCAGACCTCGCTGCGGGTGGGGAACGACGGGACCGAGTGCCAGAGCTTCTCGAGCGGCACCTCGGCCACCACGGCGATCGTCGCGGCGTGCAGGAAGTCGGCCACGTCGGCGCCGGTGAACGTCGCGCCGACCACCACCCGCCGCTCCTCGTCGATCACGAGGCGCGTGGTGCCCACGGCGTTGCGGCCGTAGAAGCTGCCGCCCGCGTTGCCCGACGTCGAGCGTGTCGACCGCGCGCACGTTGCAGGCCGGCGTCCTTCGCGGTCTGGAGGGTGTGGCCCACGGCGGCCACCTGCGGGTCGGTGAAGATCACCCGCGGCGAGACCGGGCCGTCCTCGGTGACCACGGCGTCCCTGCCGGCGATCACGTCGGCGACCGCCCTGGCCTGGTGCTTGCCCATGTGCGTGAGCAGCGAGCGGCCGTTCACGTCGCCGATCGCGTACAGCCAGCCGCCGTCGACCGCCGTGGCGCGCATCCGGTCGTCGACCTCGATCGACTCCCCCGGCTCGAGGCCCACGGTCTCGACCCCGAGGTCGTCGGTGTGCGGCCGGCGCCCGATGGCCACGACCAGCTCGTCGGCCACCACCGGCGGGCCCTCCTCCAGCTCGATCGCCACCTCGCCGTCGCGCGAGACCCTGCGCGGCCTTCGCGCCGAGGCGCACGTCCACCCCGCGTTCGCGCAGGGACTCCGCCACCTGCTCGCCCGCGAACGGCTCCTCACGGGCGATGAGGCTGTCGGCGGCCTCGATCAGGGTGACCAGCGAGCCGAGCGTGCGCCATGCCTGGGCCATCTCCACGCCCACCACGCCCCCGCCGAGGATCGCCAGCCGGGACGGCACCGCGCTTGGCCGTGGTGATCTCGCGGTTGGTCCACGGCTCGGCCTCGCGCAGACCGTCGATCGGAGGGATCAGCGCACCGGAGCCCGTGGCGATCACCACCGCGTCCTCGGCCACCAGCACGTCGTCGCCCACGCGCACCCGCCGCTCGCCGTCCAGCCGGCCGTGGGCGCGGAAGAGCTCGACGCCCGCGTCCTCGAGGAACGGGACCTGGCCCGAGTCGTCGAGGTCGTGGATGACCTCGTCGCGCCGCGCGAGCACCGCCTCCACGTCGAGGTCTCCCGTCACCGCCTCGGCCGCCCCGGGGATGCGCCGCACCTCGGCGAGCACCTCCGCCGGGCGCAGCAGCGCCTTCGAGGGCATGCAGGCCCAGTAGGAGCACTCGCCGCCGATGAGGCCCGGCTCGACGATCGCCACCCTCTTCCCGGCCTCTCCCAGCCGTGCGGCCACCACCTCGCCCGCCGGCCCCGCCCCCACCACGACCACGTCGAAAGCCCGATCCATGTGGCCACCGTAGGGGAGCCGCGCGGCGGGCGCGGGGCCGGGGCTCGTACCTTTCGCGGCGATGGCCCAGCGCGCGACACTCGCCCTCCTCGCCCTCGCCGTCGCCGGCTGGTCCGGCTGCGGCGGGTTCGACGGCCGCGACGGCGACGCGCAAACCGCCTCGACTCCGATCCGGCCTCCGCTTCGCGCCGGTGGCTGCGCTGGCCACCCCGGGCGACCGCCAGCTCGACTCGGGATCCGGGATCTACCCCGCCCTGCTGGCGCCGGCGGGCCTGCTGTTCCCGAGCCCGTCCGCGATCGCGGAGGCCAGTCGCTGGCTCGCCTCCCGCGAGGGCGAGTCCGCATTCGCCGTGGTGAGCGACCGGGGGACGCTGGCCGGCCGAGGCACCTCCACGCCCTTCTCCTCGGCCAGCCTGACCAAGGCGATGATCCTCGTGGCGTTCCTGCGCAAGCTCGACGAGAGCGGCGCCACCCCGACCCAGTCGGAGACCCAGACGCTCGGGTACATGATCCGGCTGTCCGACAACGCCTCGGCCGACTCGATCTTCGCCAAGGTCGGGGACGAGCGGCTGCGCGACCTGGCCGGCTCGCGGGGATGCACGGCTTCGAGATCTCCGGCGACTGGGCCAACGCGACGCTGACCGCGGCAGACCAGGCACGCTTCTTCCTCGCCCTCGACCGCCTCGTGCCCGGTCGCTTTCGCGAGCAGGCCCGCGACCTGCTCGCGACGGTCTCGGAGCTCCAGTCCTGGGGCATCCCCGCGGGGGCCCGGCCGCGCTGGCGGGTGTACTTCAAGGGCGGCTGGCGCCCCGACGGCGACGGCGAGCTCGTGAACCAGGCGGCCCTGCTGGAGCGAGGCATGCGACGGGTGGCGATCGCCGTGCTCACCGACGGCAACCCGAACATGGTCTACGGCGAGCGCACGATCGAGGGCGTGACCCGCAGGCTGCTGGCCGGCGCGCCCGCCTCGGTCACGCTTCACCAGTAAGTAGGAAGCTCTACTGCTTACTTTGGTGTAAGGTCGCCGCCGTGAGCCCCGCCGTCGACGCCGCCGCATCGAGGAAGATCCTCAAGCCGGACTTCGCGTCGAACCGCAAGCACTTCATCTTCACGGAGGAGCACGACGCGCTGCGGGAGTCGATCGGCTCCTTCGCGGAGAAGGAGCTTGCCCCGCACGCCGAGCGCTGGGAGGAGGAGACCTTCGACGACTGGGTCTTCGAGCGGATGGGCGAGCTGGGCTTCCTCGGCCTCTCCTACCCGGAGGAGTACGGCGGCCAGGGCGGCGACTACTACGCCAACCTCGTGCTGGCCGAGGAGATCGTGAAGTCGAACTCCGGCGGCCTGGCCATGGGCGTCGCGGTGCACACCGACATGGCCACCCCGCCCGTCTTCCTCTTCGGCACCGAGGAGCAGAAGCAGAACTACCTGGTGCCCTCGATCGCGGGCAAGAAGATCTCCTCGCTCGGCATCACCGAGCCCGACGCGGGCTCGGACGTGGCCGGGATCAAGACCCGCGCCGTGCGCGACGGCGACGAGTACGTGATCAACGGCTCCAAGACCTACATCACCAACGGCCACCGCTCGGACTTCATCGTGCTGGTCACGAAGACCGACCCCGACGCGGGCTACGACGGGTTCACGCTCTTCCTGGTGGACATGGACCTGCCCGGCGTGATCCGCGAGAAGAAGCTCCAGAAGCTCGGCATGCACGCCTCCGACACCGCGCTGCTCGCCTTCCAGGACGTGCGCGTGCCCGCCGAGGCCATCCTCGGCCAGGAGGGCAAGGGCTTCTACCACATCATGTGGGAGCTCCAGGGCGAGCGCCTGATCGGCGCGGCGGGTTGCGTGGCCGGCGCGCAGCGATGCTTCGACCGCACGCTGCAGTACGCCACGGAGCGCAACGCCTTCGGCCGCCAGATCGGCAAGTTCCAGGCCATCCGGCACAAGTTCGCGGAGATGGCCACCAAGATCGAGTCGGCGCGCCAGCTCACCTACACCACCGCCTGGCGATTCCAGAACGGCGAGTACCCGGTGCGCGAGATCTCGATGGCCAAGCTCTACGCGTCGCGCATCGCGGTGGAGGTGGCCGACGAGTGCATCCAGATCCACGGCGGCGCCGGCTACATGAAGGAGTACGGCGTGGAGCGGGTGTGGCGCGACATGCGCCTGAACCGCATCGGCGCGGGCACGGACGAGATCATGCTCGACGTGATCGGGCGCTCGTACGGGCTGTAGCGCCTACCCGCGGTACGCTCGACCCGTGCCGTTCTCGAACACCGCGCCCCTGCGGAGCGAGATAGCCCGCGCCATTCCGTCGCGCCCCTTCAGCGTCGAGTTCTGGGACGGGACGGGGCTGCCGGCCACCGCGGACGGAGGCGGGCCGCGCTTCGTGGTGCGCTCGCCGCAGGCGGTCGCCCAGGCGCTGCTGGCACCCGGCCAGCTGGGCCTCGGGCGGGCCTACGCGAGCGGGCGACTCGAGGTGGACGACCTCGACGCCCTGATGCGCTCTGCTCGACTCCTGGCAGCCTCCCCCGATCGAGAGCCGGGACCGGCTGCGTCTCACCGCGGCCGCGCTGCGCGCCTGCGGGCTCGTGCTCCCGCCGCGCACGCCGGCGGCCGAGCTGCGCCCGCGCGGCCGGCGCCACTCCACCGAGCGCGACCGCCGCGCCGTGCGCCACCACTACGACGTGTCGAACGACTTCTTCGCCCTCTTCCTCGGCGAGTCGATGACCTACAGCTGCGCGATCTTCTCGCGCGGCGCGAAGACCCTCGAGCAGGCCCAGGACACCAAGAACGAGCTGGTCTGCCTGAAGCTCGGCCTCGCCGAGGGCGACCGGGTGCTCGACGTGGGCTGCGGGTGGGGCGCCTTCGCCATCCACGCCGCCCGCGAGCACGGTGCGCGGGTCACGGGCATCACCCTCTCCGAGCCCCAGGCCGAGGGCGCGCGCCGGCGGGCCGAGGCGGCCGGCGTCGGCGACCTCGTGGAGGTGCGCGTGGCCGACTACCGCGAGCTCGCGGGCGAGCGCTTCGACGCGATCGCCAGCATCGGCATGGTCGAGCACGTGGGCGAGGAGCAGATCGACACCTACGCCTCGACCGCTGGCGCGCCTGCTCGCCCCGGGCGGGCAGCTGCTCAACCACGGGATCGCCCGCCTGCGCCACTCCGACCCCGAGGCGGGGCCCTTCTCGGACGCGCTACGTGTTCCCCGACGCCGACCCGCTGCACCTCTCGCGCGTGCTGCTCGCGCTCGAGCGCGCGGGCTTCGAGACCCGCCACGTGGAGGACTTCCGCGACGACTACGCCGAGACCCTGCGCCACTGGGCGCGGCGGCTCGACGAGCGCATCGAGGAGGCCCGCCGCCTGGTCGGCCCCGAGCGCGTCCGGGTCTGGCGGCTGTACCTGCGCGCCGCCCGCAACGGCTTCGAGACCGGGTTCACCTCGATCTACCAGGTGCGCGCCCGGAGGATCTGATGGGAGCGCTGATCGACCACGTGCGCTCGTACTACGAGGCGCTCAACTCGGGCGACGCCGACCGGGTGGCCGAGCCACTTCACCGACGACGCCACCCACTACTACACGCGTCTCGGCCCGCACGTCGGGGCCGCCACCATCGGCGAGCACACCCGCCTGGCCGTGGAGCACATCGAGGGGAGCTGGGCGATCGAGGACGCCATCGAGGACGGCGACCGCGCGGTGATCGAGTGGACCATGACCTGGCGCGACCCGAAGTCGGGCGAGCGGCGCCTCGACCGCGGCACCGAGTGGTTCGAGTTCCGCGACGGGCGGATCTGCGAGGTCCGCGCCTACCACCACGGCGGGCCGAAGAACCCGAGCGGCGACCTGCTCGGCTTCGACCACGCGGGGCGAGGCCACACGACGCTGTGAGGAGCGCAGGACGATCGTCGATCGGCCGAGCACCGCAGCAAGGTTCTCGTGAGCCCGTGCCGGTTCTCAAGGGCGACCGCCGCCGCCGCCGCCATCCCGCCGTTCACCGACGAGCACTCGGAGCTGCGCGAGTCCGTACGGCGCTTCGTGGCGAAGGAGCTGCGCCCACACGCGACCGAGTGGGAGGACGACCGCTGGTTTCCCAACGAGGTGTTCGAGAAGCTGGCCGGGCGTCGGGTTCCTGGGGCTGAAGTACCCGGAGGAGTACGGCGGCGAGGGCGGCGACTGCGTGCACGACGCGGTGTTCTGCGAGGAGCTGGCCGGCTGCGGCTCAGGCGGCCTCGCCGCGGGGATAGGCGCGCACACCGGGATCGCCACCCCGCCCGTGGCCAAGTTCGGCACCGACGAGCAGAAGCGCCGCTTCCTCGCCCCCGCCATCCGCGGCGAGAAGGTGGCCGCGCTGGGGATCACCGAGCCCGGCGCGGGCTCGGACGTGGCCGGCATCCGCACCTTCGCCCGGAAGGTCGACGGCGGCTACGTGGTGAACGGCTCGAAGACCTTCATCACCAACGGCGTGCGGGCCGACTTCGTGGTCACGGCGGTGAAGACCCGCGAGGAGGGCGGCCACAGCGGGCTCTCCTTCCTGATCCTCGAGAAGGGCATGGAGGGCTTCTCGGTCTCGAAGAAGCTCGAGAAGATGGGCTGGCACGCCTCGGACACCGGCGAGCTGGCCTTCCAGGACGTCTTCGTGCCCGACGAGAACCTGCTGGGCGAGGAGAACAAGGGCTTCTACCTGATCATGGCCAACTTCCAGTGGGAGCGGCTGTTGATGGCGCTCGGCGCGGTCGGCTCGATGCAGCACGTGCTGGACAAGACGATCGCCTACGCGCTCGAGCGCGAGGCCTTCGGCCGCCCGGTGGGCCGCTTCCAGGCGATCCGCCACAAGGTCGCGGAGATGGCGCTGAAGCTCGAGACCGGGCGCGCGCTCACCTACCACGCGCTGCGCCTCTACGCGGACGGCCAGAACGCGATCCGCGAGGTGACCGAGGCCAAGCTGGCGACCCAGCGCGCCGCCTTCGAGGTGGCCGACGACTCGCTCCAGATCCACGGCGGCGCGGGCTACATGAAGGAGTACGAGATCGAGCGGGTGGCCCGCGACCTGCGCCTCGGCCCCATCGGCGGCGGCACCGACGAGATCATGAAGGAGATCCTTGCGAAGCAGATCGGGCTCTAGGGCGCCGATCGGCTGGGTCATCGCGGTCCTGGTGGCGGCGGCCGTCGCGGGCTGCGGCGGCGAGTCCGAGGAGGGGCGGCGGGTGGCAACGAACGGAGACCGAGCCGCGACCGAGCCCGAGCTGGGCGCCGCGAAGACTCCCGCGGGCCCCGCCCCCGCCGAGCTGATCGACGAGCGCGCCGCGAGCGCCTTCCAGGACTTCGCGCAGAACCTGGACGGCGAGGTCGGCCTCACCGTCGGCGTCCCCGGCTCGCCGCGCTCCCAGCAGCTCGGGTCGCTCGAGTCGGGTGTGGCGTGGTCGACCATCAAGGTGCCCATCGCGGCGCGCGTGCTCCAGCGGGCGGGCGGGCCGGGCGGGTTGAGCGCCTCCGAGGGCGAGTCGATTCGCAGCGCAATCACGGAGTCGGACAACGCCGCCGCCGACACGCTGTTCGCCTCCCTGGGGGCCGACGACCAATCCGCCGCGGCCTCCACCGGCGAGGTCCTCCGGGCCGCCGGCGACACCGGCACGGAGGTGTCCGCGCAGGGTCGCGACGGGTTCTCGCCCTACGGCCAGACCGAGTGGCCGCTGGCCGACCAGCACCGCTTCATGGCGCGGCTCGCGGGCAGGTGCCTCGTCGACGCCGAGAGCTCCGGCTACCTGCTGTCGCTCATGGGCGAGGTCGTCCCCGACCAGCGGTGGGGGCTGGGCTCCACCGGCGCTTCGGCCCGCCTCAAGGGCGGCTGGGGCCCGGACGAGGACGGCGGCTACCTCGTCAGGCAGATGGGGGTGATCGAGGTGGACGGCCGAGCGGTCGTGGTGACCCTGGCCGCCGAGCCCTCGGACGGCCAGTTCGCCAGCGGCACGGCGCTCCTCACCGAGCTGGCCGGCTGGGTGGACGAGAACGTGGACGCCGCCGCCGCGAAGCCGGCGGGCTGCTGAGCCGGCGCCCAACCGCTCAGCAGGGCGTCTGTCGCCAGATCACGAGCAGGCGGGCGGGCACCTCGCACTTCCCCGTGTCGATGGGCCCGAGCAACTCCCAGGAGTCGTCCAGGCGGCGGAAGGCCCCGTCGGACCCCGTCGGGAAAGCTCGCCAGGGCCCACGTCTCGCCCTCGCAGACGCCGTAGAAGACCGAGCCCTTCACCGCCTGGCCCGACGAGCCGGCGGCGTCGGAGAGCCGGGCGCGCTCGTGCGGGGCGATGAAGCCGTTCTCGCACGGCCCGCCCACCGGAGCGGTGTCGATGCCCGTGTCGGACTCCACGTCGGTATCCGTCTGGCCGTCGGTGTCGGTCTGGGCGTCCGTGTCCGTGCCCTCGGTGACCGTCACCACGCCCGCCCCGTCGTCGCCCTCGAACACACCCCCGGCGACGGCGGCCACCGCGCCGCCGGCCAGGAGCAGCGCCACGAGGGCCGCGACGGCGATCCAGCCCCGCCTGCTCCCCGGGGGCGCCTGCTCGTCGGCCGCCGACCTCGGCAGCTGGGCCGTGGCCGGCAGGCGGCTCGGGCGAGCGCACGGTGGGCGGTGGGCTGAGGCGGGTGGCGGCCACGGGCGCGGCGTCGCCCACGGCGACGCTGCGCTCGGGCAGGGCGAGCGACCCGCCGCTGCGCCGCCGCCACGGCGGCGCGCCCGAAGTCGCCGGTCGGACGGATACCGGTCGGACGGGTCCTTCGCCATCGCCCTCGCCACCACGTCGTCGAGGCCGGGCGGGGTGCCGGGCACCAGCTCGGTGACCGCCGGCGGGGGGTCGTTCATGTGGGCGAACATCTTCGCCACGTCGGAGTCGCGCACGTAGGGGACCTGGCCCGTGAGCACCTGGTGCATCACGCACCCCAGCGCGTAGACGTCCGTGCGCGCGTCGACCGGGCGGCCCTCGATCTGCTCCGGGGCGACGTAGTCGAGGGTGCCCACCCACTGCCCCGTCCGGGTGAGGCTCTCGCCGGCCGACGTGCGCTTCGTGAGGCCGAAGTCGGTGAGGTAGGCGTGCTCGGAGGGCTCCCGGCCGGTGACCAGCACGTTGCCCGGCTTCACGTCGCGGTGCACGAGCCCTCGCTCATGCGCGGCGTCGAGCGCCGCGGCCACCTGGTCGATGATCCGCACGGCCCGGGCGGGCTCGAGGCGCCCGAGATCGTCGATGAGCGCCCGCAGGTCGCGCCCCTCGACGTAGCTCATCGCGATGTAGAGGAGCCCGTCCACCTCGCCGGCCTCGTGTACGGGCACGACGTTGGGATGGTTGATCGAGGCGGCGAGCTGCGACTCGCGCTCGAAGCGGTCCCGAAACGACACGTCGTCCGCCAGCGCGGGGGTGATGAACTTCAGCGCCACCGTGCGGTCCAGCCGCAGCTGGGTGGCCCTGTAGACGATGCCCATGCCGCCCTGTCCGATGACACCGTCGACGCGGTAGCCGCCGACCACCGAACCGATCCTGATCTCAGCCACGGCGCCACCCTAACGACCCGCGCGACCGCCGCCCGTCATGATCCCCGGCCGAACTTCAACCAAGCAGAGGAGCCAGATCACTGTGGGAGTACTCGACGGAAAGGCGGCCATCGTCACCGGCTCGGCGCGCGGCATCGGCCGCGCCACGGCAGAGCTGCTGGCCGAGCAGGGAGCGAAGGTGCTCATCAACGACCTCGACGGCGACGTGGCCGAGCAGACGGCCGGCGAGATCGCCGGCGAGACGGCCGTGTTCGCGGGCGACCTGACCAAGGGCGACGCCTGCGACAAGCTGGTGCAGACCGCCGTGGACGCCTTCGGCCAGGTCGACATCATCGTGAACAACGCCGGCTACACCCTGGACGCTCCCATCCACAAGATGTCCGACGAGCAGTTCCAGCGCATGCTCGACATCCACAACATCGTGCCGTTCCGCGTGCTGCGCGCGGCCGCCCCGCACCTGCGCGAGCCGGCCAAGAAGGAGCGCGAGGAGGGCAAGGAGGTGTTCCGCAAGGTCGTGAACGTCACGTCGATCTCGGGCACCATGGGCAACGCGGGCCAGGCCAACTACTCATCGGGCAAGGCGGGCGTGGTCGGCCTCACCAAGACGCTGGCCAAGGAGTGGGGCCAGTTCAAGATCAACGTGAACGCAGTGGCCTTCGGCTTCATCGAGACCCGGCTGACCGCCTCCAAGGAGGAGGAGAACAAGATGGAGATCGACGGCGAGCAGGTGCAGCTCGGCATTCCCGAGCAGCTACGCCAGATGGCCTCGATGCTGATCCCGGTCGGGCGTCCCGGAACCCCCGAGGAAGCCGCCGGCGGCGTCTTCTTCCTGTGCTCCCCGTGGTCGAACTACGTGCACGGCCAGGTGCTGAACGTGACCGGCGGGCAGTTCACCGGCATGACGACGTGAGCGCGGGGCTCAGGCGAGCGCCTTGCGCTTGAGGGTGTCGAACTCCTCCTGGGTGATCGCGCCGCTGTCGAGGAGTTGCTTCGCGGAGTCGATCTCAGCCGCGGCCCCGCTCGCTCGGTGTGGGCAGGTCGCCACGGACGGCCATCTCGTCGCCCCGGGTGACCAGGTAGATCAGCACGGCCACGAAGGGCACGACGATCAGGACCAGCGTCCAGCCCGCCTTCCCCCAGCCGGACAGGTCCGTCCTTCCGAAGAGGTCGCCGAGGACTATCACCAGCGTGTAGATCCAGGCCACCCATAGGAAGAAGAGGACCATCGTCCAGAAGACTTCGAGGAATGGGTAATCGGCTGCGATGACCGGCACGGCTGTCCACCTCCGTTGTGGGAAGCACGGAGTCTCGGCCCCCGCAGCCCGAAGGCCAATGGTGCCCGCCAGTGTCTGGTCCTAGGCGTGCACCCGGGGCGGGGTCGTACGATCTCGAAGCTCGTGCCGCCAGCCGAGCAGCAGGTCGTGCACCGCGGCCGCGCCGACGAGCGGCTCGGCGGGCCCGGCCAGTCGCGGCGGGTACATCACGAACGCCCTCGTCTGGGGCCCTCCCAGGCCGCCGTGGAACGAGATCAGCTCCTCGAACGCGCAGCCCTCGTCGAGCTCCGGGTCGTAGAAGCTCCCGACCATGACGTCGGCCACGTGCGCGAAGCCGTCGCTTCGCAGCAGGTGGCGCGCGGCGCCCGGCGAGAAGGCGGCCAGCGGATCCTCGCCCTCGACGCTCCCCGTCGCGAGGTGGTGGACACCACGCGGTCCGAGCGCAAGAGCGCCGTGCTCCGCCGATCGCACCAGCAGCCATCCGATGTGCCGGTGCTCACGAAGCTCACCGATCAGCCGCGGATGGCGCTCCTGGATCTCCTCGAGGGTGAGCCGGCGCTGCTCCTCCATCAGGTAGATCAGGCCAAGGTTCCCTGAGCCGAGCACGACCACCTCGCGATCGGAGACGTCGTTCTTGGCCCGCTTTTCCTGCTTGGAGCCCCCCGTCGCCTCGCTCATCGCGTGTCCCACCATCGCCGACTGCTCGTCGCCCCCCGCGACGGCCGTCACGTCGAGGCGCTCCAGCGAGCGCTGCGACGAGATCCTCGAGGGTGTAGCCGTTGCGCTGCTTGAAGGTCGGCCCCTGCGTCTGCCCGTGGTCGGAGAGGAGGACGATCTCGTACGGGCGGGGCGCATACCGGCGCGCCCGTTCGATTCGGCCGAACTGCTGGTCGAGCTTGCGCAGCGCCTCGAGTGTGTCGGCGCGCTCGAGCCCCGAGTGATGCGCGACCTCGTCGTAGCTCGCGAAGGTCGCATACACCGCGGGGCGGCCGCGCATCATGTCGCTGAGCACCCCGAACACGACCAGGTCACGGACGATCACGCACACGGCGCCGCGGATGAACGGGTAGATCCCGCCGCGGTGACCGCGCGGCTGGACGTCGCGGCGGCTCGCGCGAAGCGCCGCGGTCCACTCCAGGACCACCTCCCAGACGAAGAGCGCGAGCGCCCGGGTCACGTTGAAGCCGTTCGCGAGGAAGGCGCGGTAGCCGGGGTTGGCCCGCTTCTCGGCATCCATCCGGCTGACGGTCAGGATCACCTCTTCGGCGTCCCCGGAGAGCAGGTTCCCGCGGCTCGAGCCGCCGTCGGCCAGCAGCCCGACCCCTGTCGAGAGGCGGCGCTCGATCTCGGCGCAGTCGCCCGGCGCCGAGCAGGTCATCAACCTCCCGGTCTCCTTCTCCACCCACCGGAACGCGGGGATGTCCTCGTTCGAGCCGAGCAGGATGCCGGCCTGGCTGGCGCCGGTCTGCGAGGACAGGTCCGGCTCCCACTCGGCGAGCCGGTAGCCGTCCTCCGCCATCCAGCGAGCCAGGTTGGGTGCGTTGCCATCGCGCATCGCACGGCGCAGCACGGGCAGGGCGAGCCCGTCGATCTCGAGAAAGACGATCCCCGCGACGTCCTGGTGGGTCGCCGTGGCGCCCTGACGGCGCGCTATCCGCCGGATCACCCGCAGCGAGTACTCGTCGTCGTCGTTGGTTCCCGCGATCACCTGGAGAGCGATCGACGTGGCGGCCATCACGAGCGCCGCGAGCAGCGCGTGCCGCGAGCGATTCGACGCGGAGCGCGTCGGGCAGGACGTCGGCGGCGATCACCAGCGCCAGCGCGTCGGCCAAGAGCACCGCGAGAAAGCCCACGGCGAGCATCCACGGGAGCCGCAGCGCCGCGATCACCGGCGGCAGGACCGCGTTGAGCACGGCGACCCCGGCGGCCACGAGGAAGGCCGAGCCCGGCTCTCCAAGCTCGACACCGGGGACCAGTCCCGCCGCGACCCAGACCGAGGCGGCCGAGATGACCCACGCGACCAGGAGCCGTAGAGGCCGGAGCCGTGGCGTCATCGGTTCCCAGCGCGGCGTGTCGCCGTAGCCGGCCATCGGTCACAGCCTCTCACCACCGCCGACGGGCGACAAGAGTGTCCGCACCACCCCACTTACGCAAGTGCGCCCCTTTGCGGTCCGACCCGGGCTCGGAGAGGCTGCACCCGACCTCTTCGAGAAGGAGAAGACATGAGCAGTCGGGACACCACCGCGGGCACGCGAGGCATCGGAAGCGCCCTCTTTGCCTCCATCCTCCTGATGGTGGCGGGCACGGTGAACATCATCTACGGCATCGCGGCGATCAGCGATTCGAAGTTCTTCGTCAACGAGAACAAGTACGTGTTCTCCAACCTGAACACGTGGGGCTGGATCACCCTGCTGCTGGGGATCATCGCGATCATCGCGGGCGTCTCGGTCCTTCGAGGCGGCATCTTCGGGCGGACGATCGGAATCTTCGTCGCGAGCCTCTCCGCGGTTGGCGCACTGCTGGCGGTCGGCGGGGCCTACCCGTTCTGGTCGCTCGGGGTCTTCGCGATCTGCGTGATCGTGATTCACGGCCTCGCGGTCTACGACCCGGAGGCCGCTGACGCCTACCTTGGGGTCACCGAGACCTCTCCCCCTGACTGAGCCAGGAAGAGCAGGGTGGCCTTGACCCGCTTGCTGACGTCGTCTGCGGTGGCAAGCCCGAGCTTCATGAAGATCGAGTTGATGTGCTTCTCGACGGCCCGCTTCGTGAGGACCAGCGACTCGGCGATCGCGGTGTTGCTCTTGCCCGATGCGATCTGAGCCAGCACCTCCCGCTCGCGCGAGGTGAGCTCGAGGAGGGGCGAATTTGCAGCGCGCGTCCTGGCGGCCACGAGCACCTCGACGATCTTCGGGTCGATCAGCGAGCCGCCCCGCGCCACCGTGTCGATAGCGGACACGAGCTGACCACGGTCGCGTACCCGCTCCTTCAGCAGATAGCCGCGCCCGTCGGATCCGAGCTCGAACAGCTCGAGGACGTACCCGGGCTCGGAGTACTGGCTGAGGATGATGACGCCGGTCTCCGGATGCGTCTCGCGAAGGCGCGACGCCACCCGGATCCCCTCGTCGGTCTTGGTCGGGGGCATGCGGATGTCGGTGAGCACGACGTCCGGGCGCTCGCGCTCGACCGCGGCGAGGAGAGAGTCGATGTCGCCGCACGCCGCCACGACCTCCACGGTGGGGGACGACGCCAGGAGCTGTTCCAGTCCCTCCCGGACGAGGAGGCTGTCTTCCGCCACTACCACCCGAACGGCCAAAGGCTGCCTAGTCCCCCCGCGCGAAGCGATCTCGATTGGTGCGTCCGGTGCCGGCGTAGCCGGCGAGCTCGAACGACGAACGCCAGGGCGACCCACAGCCAGCGGCCGTTCCCGAGATGCACCCCGGGCACCCACGCCAGCGCGTAGACCAGGGTGGTCAGGGGCAGGAAGAACAGGCCGAGCAGTGGAAGGATGAAGCTGTCGAAGGCGCGGTCGACGCGATCGGTCGTTATCCACACGAGAACCAGTGCGACCCGCGGAAAGAGGCCTGCGAAGAGTGCGAAGAGACATCCCATGGAGGGATGCTCCCACAGGCCCGAGACGACGAAGGGCGCCGAGTCGGCGCCCTTCGTCCTCTCAGGTGCGACTTTGAGCGCTACGACTTGATGAAGGGGCCCGCCTTGCGCAGGACCTGCTTCATCGTCGCGGGCTTGTCGAACGCGTTCGGGGCGAACGACTTGCCGTTGAGCTCGCGGATGAACGCGGCGTGGCGCGCCTCGACCGTCACGATCGAGCCGGCGGCCGCCAGCACCGCGCGCTGCTTGATGCGGGTGGCCTGACCGAGGTACGCGGTCACGCCGGTCTCCTCGAGCGACCAGGGCCGTGGCCAGGGCGTTCGTGCTGGTTGGCCGTGGTGTTGCCGAACTCGAACTGGCGGCTTCTTGACGGCCGCGCTCTTGAGGACGGACTTCAGCGTCTTCACGTGGGTGGTCTCGTGGCGCGAGATGACCTGTGAACGCGCGCAGCGCGTCGCCCGTGAGGCCGGCCCGGCTGCAGCGCCTCGTGTAGAAGGCGGCCTCGAGGTACTCGAGCGTGAGCGCGTAGTTGAGGATCGCCACGTCCTGCTGCTTCGAGGGCGCGCCCATGGCGAGGTCCGGGCAGCCCGGCCAGCAGCACGCCGCCGCCGAGCGCGGCGCCACCGCCGAGAGCGGCCTTCTTGAAGAAGTCGGAGCGTGAGTCACCGCCCAGCGTCCTCGTGAGCCTCGCGGATCGCGCCGTCGGTATCGACGATGTCGAGCTTGAGTAGGTCGGTCATGTGCTGGAGCTTCCTCCTGATGTCGGGTACGGCTCGGTGTGCGAGAAAACGCACCGAGGGTGTGTCCCGTACTCCGATCGCCGCGTGGATCACGCGTCCGGGCCAGCCTGGCGCCGCGCCACTACTCCTTCGGGCGGCGCTCCTCGGCCAGGGGCTTTCCGCCGTGGTCGACCAGGCCGGCCGGCGGCCACGGCCCGAACCAGTTGTCGCGCGCGCCGTCGGTGGTGAGTATCGACCCGGAGAGGTAGTCGCCGCCCGGCGAGGCCACGAACGCCACCAGCTCGGCGAACTCCTGCTCGGTGCCCAGCCGCCCGAGCGGCACCGTGTGGGCCACCCCCTCGACCACGGCCTTCGGGTACTTGGTGCGCAGGGTCTCGGTGGCGAAGTGGCCCGCGGCTATCGCGGTGAGCGTGATGCCGAATCGCGCCCACTCGATGGACAGCACGCGGGTGAGGTTCTCCACGGCCGCGCGCGCCGCCGAGGAATGGGCCATGCCGGGCAGACCGTGGTGCGGCGACAGGGTCACGTTCACGATCTTGCCCCCGCGCTCCTCGGGGATCATCGCCTTGGTGGCCACGGCGTGGGTCATGAGCCAGGTGCCCTCCACGTTCAGGCGGATGACGGTGCGAAAGCCCTTCGGCGTGATGTCCTCGGCCGGAGTCAGGAACTGGCCGCCCGCGTTGTTCACGAGGAGGTCGATGGCGCCGCGGCGCTCGAGGACCTCGTCCACGAGCCGGTCGACCTGGTCCTCCTCGCGGATGTCGCAGGCGAGCGCCTCGCAGCGGCCCTGCTCGCACAGCCCGACCGTCTCCTCCAGCGGCTCGGACCGGCGCCCGCAGACCACCACGTTGGCCCCGCAGGCGGCGAGCTCGATCGCCGTCGCCCGCCCGAGGCCCGAGCCGCCGCCGCTGACCAGGGCGACCCTCCCGGCGAGGACGTCAGGTGCGAAGAGGCGGGAGGGCATGGCGGCGGGAGCCTACCCGCCGCCGGCCGCGCCGGCTGACCCGCAGCCTCCGGGGAGAGGAGCGCGAACCCCCACCCGAGCGCCGGCCAGGCGGGCCAGAAGTAGCCGCGCCGGCGATCGCCCAGATCGCCACGAGGAGCGCCATCACCGCCAGGTAGGTCCGCAGGCCCGCGGGCAGGCGCCGGCGGGCGCGGCGCTCCGGGCGGGCGCCGGCGCCGGCAGGTCGGCGGTCAGCGCCTCGAGCTCGGACATCGTCTTCGCCGCCAGCGCGGCCGCGGTCCGCTCCTCGAGCTCGTCGGCGTCGAGGCGGCCGGCCGCGGCGTGGGCCGACAGCTGCTCGACGACGCGGTCGCGATCGGCGTCCGCGGCGCGCAGCTCGGGCGCTCACGACACGCCCCCGAAGAACTGGCCGTGGAAGCCGAAGGGGATCGCGTGCGGGACCTCGGCCCGGGCGCGCTCCTCGAACGTGCCCGCGTCGAGAACGAGGAGGAAGGAGCGGCCGGCCGCGGGATCGAGCACCACCGACAGGATCACGCCGTCGTCCTCCTCGGTGCCGCCCGGAGTCGCCACGAAGACAGGCTCGCCCGGGTGCGAGCCCTCTTCGCGCCAGATCCGAGACGAGCCGTCGTGCACGTCCACCTTCACGAGCTGGTCCAGGAAGCCGCCGTCGCGGTTGGCGGTCGCGTAGACCCACGCGGTAGTCGCGGGCGTTGCGGCGCCCGTAGTCGATCCGGGGCAGCTCCAGGGCCTCGCCGGACAGCTCCTCCACCTCCACCGGGCCGCCGGTCAACGGCATCCGCAGGCGGCGCAGGTTCACGTCCGGCAGGCTCGCGCCCCGCGCGCAACTCCGACAGGAACAGCCGGTCGATGATGCTCGAGTCGTCGTAGCCCACCAGGTCGATCACGATCTCCGAGCCGCGCTCGAAGGCGTTCACGTGGTGGAAGGAGAACATCGCCTCGCACTCCCCGCGCGCCGACACCTGGCCCGTCTCCTTGTCGACCACGGTCACCTGGGTCCCCCGCTCCGGGCGCCAGCGGTAGCTCTCGATGAACGAGCTCGCGCCGAAGGCCAGGCGAAGCGGGTTGACCACGAGCGGGAACTCCACGAGCACCACGTAGCGCTCCGTGATCGCGAAGCTGTGCATGTAGGAGGGCTCGCGCACCGGCACCGCGGCGATGAGCCGCCGGGACGCCGACCCCGGCGACTGTGCGTAGACGCGGTACTCGCTGCGCGCGCCGAAGTGCACGACGTAGTTCACGAGGTCGCCGCTCACGGGATCGCGGTGGGGGTGCGCCGTGGTGACCATCCCGCCCAGGCCGTCCGCGTAGGAGGACCCGCCGGTCGTCTCCAGCGTGGCGGGATCGAACTCCACCGGCAGCGGGATCTCGGTCATCGCGATGAAGCGCTCGCCCAGGCGGGTGAGGTTCACGTTGGCGTTGTCGGTGAGGTCGTCCTTGGTGAAGAGCGTGGTCATGCGCTTGAAGATGGAGCGGCACGGGTCGGTGGCGAAGCCGATCGGATCGGGCGCTCCCGGGTCGAGTGTCCTCCTGCGGGCCTCGGTGTCGAGCCACCGGTTGGCGTAGGCGACCTCCCCGTCGCGCAGGCCGAAGCGGTGGAGCATGGCCAGCCCGTCGAACCAGTGACGCACCGGCTGCCCGCCCGTGTCCAGCCCGGCGGGCGACAGGCGAACGAGCGACCCCGACAGCCAGGCCGGGACCTCACCCTGAACCTCCAGGCGGTCGACCGCCACCTCCTCGTCGAGGGTCTGGAAGCCGAGGGCCCGGTCGTCGCGTATCTTGGAGGCGGTGGTCATGGATCAGACTGTACCGTCTAGTTTGGACTAATGCAAGAGGTCAACCTCACCAACACCTCGTACATCGTGCTCGGGCTCATCGAGCTCTCCGGCGAAGCCACCCCCTACGAGATGAAGCAGGCGGCCGCGGGGTCCTTCGGCAACTTCTGGTCGATGCACCACGCCCAGTTCTACACGGAGCCCGAGCGGCTCACCCAGGCCGGCCTGCTGACCGAGGAGCGCGAGCGGGGCGGCCGCCGCCGCAAGCGCTACGGCTCACGAAGGAGGGCAGGGAGGCGCTGGAGCGGTGGCGCGCCGAACCCACCGCCGAGCTCGGCGAGCTGCGCGACCCGGGCCTGCTCAAGCTCTTCTTCGGCGCGGAGCCCGGCCCGTTGGCGGAGGCCCAGCTCGAGGCGCACGAGGCGAAGCTCGCGCAGTACGAGTGGATCCGCGACCAGGCGGGGAACGGCGGTCCCGCGGGGCCGCGAGCCACGTTGGAGGCGGGAATCGCCCACGAGCGCGAGTGGGTCCGCTACTGGAAGAGGCCTCGCTCGGATAGATAGCCTCCCGCGCGTGGGAATGGCCGCCGAGCCCCGACCGGCCTCGCTGCCCCTGCCCGGCGGGCGTGAGGGAGCGACGGTCCGGCTCCATCCGCTGCTGGTCGCGCAGATGAAGGGCCCGCCCGCGATCTTCCACCGCGAGGAGGGCCGCCTGGCCGCCATGCACGCCCTCGGCGTGGGCGTGTCGCGGGAGTCCTACGTCGACGTGCCGGTGATCGCGTTCCTCGTGGAGCATCCCGGCGCCGGGCCGGTGCTGATCGACACCGGCTTCCACGGCTCGGTGGCGATCGACTCGGCGCAGGCCATGGGCCGCTTCGGCGGCCTCCTGTTCAAGGACGTCGCAGATGGAGTCCAACCAGGCCGTGCCGCCGCAGCTGCGCGCCCGCGAGATCGCGCCCGAGAGCGTCGGCACGATCGTGATGACCCACCTCCACTCCGACCACGCGAGCGGGATCGCCCACTTCCCCGAGGCGACCTTCGTGATCAGCGCCGACGAGTGGGAGAGCGCCCGCAAGGGCAGCCAGCTCGACGGGTACCTCAAGCGCCAGTACGACCACGCCTTCGACTACCGGCTGGTGGACTTCGACGGCCCCGGCGCCGGCTCGTTCGCCACCTTCGGCCGGGCGCTCGACCTGTTCGGCGACGGCAGCGTGCAGCTCGTCTCCACGCCGGGCCACACCGAGGGCCACCTGTCGGTGGTGCTGAGGCTGGCCCACCGCGAGGCCCTGATCGCCGGCGACGCCCTCGTACACGATGCGCACGCTGCGCGACCGCCACCTGCCCGTACAGGATGGCCGACGAGCACCGCTTCGAGCGCTCCCTGCGCGAGATCGAGCTCTACACCGAGCAGACGCCCGACGCCCTGGTGATCCCCGGCCACGACATGCCGGCCTGGCGCACCCTCGACGCCGTCTACTGAGTCGCGTCCTCGAGCAGCGGCGTCAGCGCGCCCGCGTCGCGCGGAGACGGTGATGTGGATGGCGGCCGGCTCCTTGCGCCCAGGCGATGAGGTTGAGCGCCTCGAGGCGGTCGAGGGCGAACTGCACCGCCTCGGCCTGGCGCTTGCCCGAGTAGCGGCGAAAGAGGTCGAACGCGTACCCCGTGGTGTGCAGCGAGTACTCGGTCGTGGCCTCGGGGTTGGACACGGTCAGCAGGTCCTGGTAGGTCTGGTCGCGCACGGTGCTGGTCACCACGAGCGGCTTCGTGCCGCCCCCCGCGCGGCGCACCAGCCTCGTCATGTACAGCGCGAGCGCGTACGCCTCCGGGCGCAGCCCGCGGTAGAGGCGTCGCCCGCGCTTCGAGCCGCCGTGCGAGGTCACCCATCTGGCGGGCGCGCCGCAGGCCGGTGCGCTCGGGCTCGGCCGGGAAGGGCCGCAGCTCGCCCGCGCGGTAGGCGTCCTCGAGCGCCTCGGGATCGGCGAACACCTCGGTCGAGCCGGGCGGGTGCAGCACCTCCTCGGCCGAGGCCTTCGAGGTGTGCAGCGCCGCGGTGCGGGAGAGCGCCTCGGGATCGCGGCGGTACTCGCGCATGATCCCGCGCGCGGCCAGCACTCGCCAGAAGTAGGTGGACGAGTCGTCGCCGAGGCTCGCCAGGCGGCGGTAGGCGGCGGCGTGGCGGTTGGGCGCGGAGTCGAAGTAGAGGCGCACGTAGCTCGGCGAGGCGCCCTCTCCGAAGTCCGCGATCACCTGCGTCAGGTTGCCCACCCCCATGTGGTACGAGACGATCGCCAGGTCCTCGCGCCGTAGCTGGCGGCGCGCGAAGGTGAGGTAGCGCGCGGTCGCCTCGAGGGCCTCCCTCGGGTCGAAGCGCTGGTCGGCCCGCCGGCGCGCCGCCTCGAGCCGGCGGACCCGCCGCGGACGGCCGCGAAAGCGCGCCCGGGCGATCTTCGCCGTGAGCACCCGGCTCCGCTCGGTGTCGACCCTCATCGCCAGCAGCCCCTGGCCGGTGGAGGCGAGGATCTGGGTGAGGCCCACCGCGCCCTCGAGCTCGGGGTCGGCGGCGGCGTCGGGGCGGCCCGCGCTCTCGAGCAGCACGATGGCCTCGATGAGGTCGGGGTCCAGGCTGGAGCGCCTCGCGATGCGCTCGATCAGCGGCCGGTAGCGGGCGGTGCGCCGGGCCGAGGCCACGATGCCGCCCGGGCTCTTGACGTACAGCACGTGGCTGAGGCCCGCGGCGGCGCGGCGCTCGAACTCCTCGCGCCTGGCCTCCGAGTAGGCGAAGGGGTCGGGCGCCGAGGAGGGCAGCACGCGCACCGGCGGGTCGGGCGGCAGACCGTCGCCACCGTCGCCGTCCATCGCGGCGCGCACGGCGAAGCCGCCCGCCACCAGGAGCGCGAGCAGGGCCAGCGAGGCGATCTGCAGGCGGGAGGAGCTCAGGCCCTAAGGACTAGCGGAGGCTAGGGACCGGTGAAGCCGTCCGAGTAGCACGGGCCGAAGCCGCAGGGATTGATCAGAGTGCCGTTCACCCTGAGGAACTCGGACTTCTGCTGGCGCGCCTTGACGTCGGAGCGCGGGTAGCTGTGCGGGTCCTTGCCCTCGCGCGGCGGCACGTTGGTGGTCGGGGGCGCGGGGGTGCCCCGCTCCTGGCCCTCGACCAGGCGCCCGGGCGGACCCCCGTCCCAGTACACGATCGCCGAGCCCGTGAAGCCCGACGCAGGGGCCGTGGGGATGCCGAACAGCGGAGTCACGTCGGGCGAGCGGCCGGGATAGAGCGGGTTCGCGTTGGTGCTGGCACCGATGGTTCGCGCCTCCACGTCCGCCGTCACGATGGCGACCTGGTGGTCGCCGAACGCCGGGTGCAGCAGCACCTGGTGCCGGGGCGAGTTGGGCAGCGGATCGTCGGTCATGTGCTGGGCGTAGCCGTTCGACTCTCCCCTGTCCCAGAGAAGCTGGATCAGCGACAGGATCAGCGGGCGCTCGAGCTCGTTCGGGTAGTTCTGGTAGAGCCCGGCGGGCACCTGCGACCCCCTCGAAGTCGCCGTTCGCGTAGGTGTCGAAGTCGACGCTGCGCCTCAGCAGGGTCGAGTAGTTCATCCCCGGAACCCCGTGCACGGCCCGCTCGAAGTCCGGGGTGAGCGCGGTGAGGCCGCCCGAGAGGATCCCGCCCTGGCTGTTGCCGTCGTAGTACAGGCGCTGGGTGTCGATCACCGAGCGGCCGTTCACCTGGAACGCCGGGTCGGCAGAGGCGCCGTCCGGGTGGATCATCCAGCGGCCCAGGTACATGAAGTTCACGTAGCCCTGCTGGATGCGGTCGACCAGGGTGTTGAAGCTCGAGAGGTCCTGGAGGAGCTTCAACACGTTCGGCACGTCGGTGGTCGACATGCCGATCCAGTCGGTGGCGCACCAGACGAAGCCGTGCTCCTGGCCCATGGCCTGGACGTTGCCCGCCCCGACCTCGGTGCCGCCGCCCAGCAGGCCGTGCCCATAGAGCCCAGGGCGCGCCCTCGGCGGATCGGCGCCCAGCACCGCGTTCTGGGGAATGGTGCAGATCACGTTGGCCAGAGCGGTGTTGCCCGGCGCACGCTGAGGCTTGCCGTCGGCCCCCAGGGTGAACCCGGAGCCGGGCGGGCAGCCGGGCTGGTCGAGGTAGCAGGGAACGGTGATCTGCCCCGTGATGCGGCGTGCGGTGTTGGGATTCTCCTCGGGGGTGAAGTCCCTGCGCCCGTCGAAGTCGGCGAAGTCCACGGGCTTGGGGATCGGGCCGGTCGGGATCTCGTCGGCGCCGTCGACGATGTCGTCGTCGATGTCGGGGTTCATCACGAACTGCGGAGCGGCGCCCTGCACCTGGAAGTCGGCGAGGGTCGTGTCGCCCAGCTGCCTGAACGCGTCATCTCGGATCGAGACCGCACGGTCGGTGAGGCTCTGCCGGCTCGCCACCGTGAAGTCCCACGCGAGGTAGAGGTCACGCCGGGCGATGTCCGACAGGGCGAGGTCGTCGAAGATCCCCTCGTAGTGAACGCGCCGGCGCTCGATGGCCGCGTCGTTTGTCGTCAGGCCGTCGCGGTAGGCCCGAAACTCGTCGCGGGGGCCCAGAGTCTCCCCCTCGGCGTTCTTGAGGCGGCGCAGGGCGACGATGTAGCGCTCGCCCTCCTCGAAGTTCTTGCCGGGACGGATGAGAAGGGTCACGTCGCGCGGATTCTTGGGATTGGAGTCGATCTCGGCCCAGATGAGCTGGCGCTCGTGGGTGCGGGCGTTGACCACCACGACCGGCTGGCTCGCGTCGAAGGAGCGCGCCATGTCGGTGATCGGCACGGCGCCCGTCTTCGCGAAGGCCGCCTGGCTGTCCAGGCCGGGCACCCTGGTGATGATCTTGTTCCCCGGGCTGAAGCCGTCGGCGCGGTTCTGGTCGGTCGGGTCGATCGGCTTGCCCGCCCTGTTCTTGGGCATGGAGTCGATGTTGAGGTTCAGGCGCCTCTTGGTCGGCGTGGAGGTGTCGGCGCGGGTGAAGTGGTCGTTGGGGAAGGGATAGAGGCACAGCGAGGGATCGAGGAAGTCACAGCGCGAAGCGTTGGCCGTGTCGAGCTTCCCGAGCGGGCGGGGGTTGCCGGGGGGCGCATCGAGCCCGTTGCCGCCCGGCACGAGTCGGCACCGCAGCCCGACCGGCCGCAGCCGCCGGGCGGACACGCGCAGCCGCCTGCCCCTTCGCGCACCGCGCATGCGCGCGCGGCCGCCCGGCCGCACGCTCAGGTTCCGACACCCGCCGAGCACGCGCTTCCCGGCGCGTGTCAGCCGCAGCCTGACGATGCGGGTCCCGCGGCGCCGCATGCGCACACGGCGGGTTCTCGTGACCCGGTAGGCGCGCGCGCCTCGGGCGCGGCGCCTCGCAACCCCGAAGACCCGCAGCGATGCCCCCTTCGACGACCGGACACGCACACGCAGGTAGCTCAGCCGCGCGATGTTGCGCCGGTTCTTGCTGACGACCGAGGCGCGGACCACCGACCCCTTCGCCGCCCCACGCTTCGCCGACTCGTCCGCGCCGGCGGCCGTGCCGCCGCCCGTTAGCGCCGAAGCACCGCCCGCCGCGCCCAACGCGACGAGGCACACCGCCGCGACGGCGCGTGACCGTTTGCCTCCCACCGGGCCATTGTGTCCTAAAGGCGACTCGGCGACAACGACAACCGCGTCAGGCTCAGTGCGTGGCCGGCCGGCGGGCCGCTTCGGCACCGCCACGGCGGGCGGCGCGGCGGGCCTTCACCGTGGCGTCACGGCCGTTCTCGCGCAGCCCGTGCCACATCCCCTTGATGCGGGCGAAGATCTGCTCGGAGGCCGACTGGGACTGGTCGCGATCGGGATCCTCGACCTGCTCGAACTGGATCGGATCGCCGAACTGCACGGTGACCTTCGGGAACTGGCCCCGCTTCCAGTCGCGCACGCGCTCGGAGCCCACCAGCGCCACGGGCACGACCGGCGCCCCCGACTCGAGGGCGAGCCGCCCGATGCCCGGCTTCGGCTCGCCGAGCTCGCCGCTGCGCGAGCGCCCGCCCTCGCAGTACATGACCACGATGCCGCCCCGGGCGAGGATCGCGTGGGCGGTCTTGAAGGCCTCGTCGTCGCGGTGGCCGCGGCGCACGGGGAACACGCCTCCGTTGTTGTAGACGATCTCCAACGGCATCTCGAAGAGCTGCGACTTGGCCATGAACTGCACCTTGCGGCGCAGGTAGACGGCCACGAAGAAGTGGTCGAGGAACGAGAAGTGGTTGGGCGCGACGATCGCCGGGCCGTCCGGCGGCACCTTGTCGGAGTCGATCGCGCGCGTGCGGAAGAAGAGCAGCAGGTAGGGGGTGAGAACCAGGCGCACGAGCTCGTACATCCAGTTCGGGCGCTTGGCGCGCGTGCGCTCGTGAAAGCGCTGGAAGTGCTCGGCGGGCCTGTCGTCCTTGTAGACCTGCGGCTTGAGGCTCCCCTTGGGCTCGGTCTGCTCCTCCGTCGGCATATGCCCTCCCTACCCACCTTCGGCGGGTTCGTTACGCGCCCATCCCCGCGAGCGCTCCAGCGCCCGCCCCCACTCCTCCAGGAGGCGCTCGCGCTCGCCGGCGCCCATGCGCGGCTCGTACCGGGCCGCCTCGCGCCACATCTCGCGGGTGCCCTCCTCGGTCCACAGGCCCGTGGCCACCCCGGCCAGGTAGGCCGCGCCCAGGGCGGTGGTCTCGGAGACCTCGGGCACCACGACCGGCACGCCGAGGACGTCGGCCTGGAAGCGCATCAGCCACGAGTTGTGCACGGCGCCCCCGTCGGCCTTCAGCACCTCGAGCGCCACCCCCGAGGCGGCCTCCATCGCGCGAACCGCGTCGTGGGTCTGGTAGGCGATCGACTCGAGCACCGCGCGGGCCAGATGGGCGCGGCCCGAGCCGCGGGTGAGCCCGACGATCGTGCCGCGCGCGTAGGGGTCCCAGTGCGGTGAGCCGAGGCCCGTGAAGGCCGGGACGAGGTACACCCCGTCGTTGCCGTCGAGGGACCGCGCGAGCTCCTCGGTCTCGCCCGCCTTCTCGATGATCCCCAGGCCGTCGCGCAGCCACTGGACGCCCGCGCCGGTCACGAAGATCGCGGCCTCGAGCGCGTAGTCCACCCGGTCGCCGATCCCCCAGGCCACCGTGGAGAGCAGGCCCTGGGCCGCCGGGGGGCGCTCGCCTCCGGCGTGCTCGAGCACGAACGACCCGGTGCCGTAGGTGTTCTTGCCCTGCCCCGGCGAGTGGCAGGCCTGGCCGTAGAGCGCGGCGTGCTGGTCTCCCGCCACGCCGGCCACCGGCACGCTTCCGCCGAAGGCGTCGGTCTCCCCGTACACGTGCGCGCTCGGGCACGGCTCGGGCAGCGAGTCCTCCGGCACACCGAGGAGCTCGCACAGCTCCGGGTCCCAGCGCAGCCTGCCCGTGTCGAAGAGCAGGGTCCGCGAGGCGTTGGTGTAGTCGGTCGCGTGGCGGCCGGTGAGCTTGAAGATCAGCCACGAGTCGATGGTCCCGAACGCGGCCCGCGCGGGGTCCACCCCGCCGGTGCGGATGAGCCACTCGATCTTCGTGCCCGAGAAGTAGGGATCGAGCACCAGGCCGGTGCGCTCGCGCACGAGCTCCTCGTGGCCCGCCTCGCGCAGCTCGTCGCAGCGCTCCGCGGTGCGCCGGTCCTGCCACACGAGCGCGCGGTGGAGGGGCTCGCCGGTGTCGCGGTCCCACGCCACGACGGTCTCCCGCTGGTTGGTGATGCCGATCCCCTCGAGGCCGCGGCCGTCGATGCCCGCCGCGTCGAGGGCCTCGGAGCCCACGCGCGCCGTGACCTCCCAGATCTCCTCGGCGTCGTGCTCCACCCAGCCGGGCCGGGGGAAGTGCTGGCCGAACTCGCTGTAGGAGCGCCCCGCGGGCCGGCCCTCGGCGTCGAAGACGATCGCCGTCGAGCCCGTGGTGCCCTGGTCGATCGCGAGTATCACCGGGCGCGAAGGTATCGTGCCCGGGCGCCCTGAGCCCGCCCCGATCGAAGGAGAGAGCCGTTGTCGAACGTCGACGCCCACATCACCGGCACCGTCTGGAAGGTCGAGTGCGAGGTCGGCCAGGAGGTCGAGGAGGGCGACACGGTGGTGATCATCGAGTCGATGAAGATGGAGATGCCCGTGGAGGCCGAGGACGACGGCACGGTCAAGGAGATCAAGTGTGAGGAGGGCCAGTCGGTCAGCGAGGGCGACACGCTGGTCGTGCTGGAGTAGTGCACTAGATGCCGCCGCCCACCGAGCTCGCGTCGGGCAAGCTCGTCCTCGACGAGCCGGCCGAAGGGGTCACGCGGCTGCGCATCGCCAACCCGGCCCGCCGCGGCGCGCTCGACCACGAGATCCTCGACGGCCTGTCGGAGGTCGTCGCGGGCCTCGAGGCGCGCTGCCTGGTGATCACGGGCACCGGCGTCGTGTTCTCCGCCGGGTATGACCTCGGCAACCTGGAGGGGAAGGAGTTCGAGAAGGACGCCGAGGCGCTGGTCGCCCACCCCTTCCACTCCGCCCTCGAGACACTCGAGGCCTACCCCTACCCGGTGATCGGCGCCCTCAACGGCCACGCCATCGGCGGGGGCCTGGAGCTCGCGCTGACGTGCGACATCCGCATCGCCGCGCACGGGATCCGGGTGGGCATGCCGCCGGCGAAGCTGGGCCTCGTCTACTCGCACACCGGGATACGCAAGTTCGTCGAGCTGTGCGGGCCCGCCCACACCGCCGAGCTCTTCTACCTGGGCGAGAACGTGGAAGCCGACCGGGGCCGCGAGATCGGGCTGCTCCAGCACGTGGTCGAGGCCAACGAGCTGGAGGACGCCTCGGTGCGCATGGCGTCCGAGATCGCCGCCAACGCTCCGCTCTCGCTGGCGGGGAACAAGCGGATCCTGCGCACGCTGCGCGCACACGAGGGCGCGCTGCCCGAGGAGGTGGAGCGCGAGCTGGTCGAGCTGCGCGAGTCGTGCTTCCGCACGGAGGACTTCCGCGAGGGCGTGGACGCCTTTCGCGAGAAGCGCAGGCCCGAGTGGCGCGGCCGGTAGCGCCCGAGGGCTTCGGCCCCTACTCCGACGGCGGGCCGTTCGTCGATCTGATCGGCCCGGTGTTCGTGCGCGGGGAGGGCGCCGAGCGCACCTTCGGGCTCCGGATCGCCGAGAAGCACCTCAACGCGGGCGGCGTCGCCCAGGGCGGCCTTCTGGCCACGCTCGCGGACTTCTCCCTCGGGCGCGCGATCCGGGCCGGCCGCGATGACGACCATCAGTCCGCCACGGTGAGCCTCACCACCGACTACCTGGGGCCAGGCAGGGAGGGCGACTGGGTCGAGGCGCAGACCAAGGTCGAGCGGGTCAGTGGCCGCCTCGCCTTCGCGGACTGCTCGCTGCGCGTCGAGGACCGCGAGATCGTGCGTGCGCGCGCGGTGTTCGCCGTGGTCGGCTGAGCGGGAGGGCTAGCTTCGGCCGCGGCCCGAGGCCCGGCGATCGAACCACTCCCCCGCCGTGCCCACCGCATTGCCCAGCCCGTGGGCCGCGCGACCCACCTTCGAGCCGTGGAGCGGCTCGATGGCGCCGTCGGGCTCGGCGCCGAGCTGCGCCGCCGCCTTGCGCACGGCGCTCTCGTGGCGGCGGAGCTTTCGCTCCCAGCGCACGCAGAACTCCGAGGCCCGTTCGTCGCCGCGCGCCTCGGCGACCTGGGCCAGGTACGCGAGCAGCACGCACAGGTGCACCATGTCCTCCACGGCGAAGCGCAGCGCCTGGCCGCGTTCCAGGAAGCGGTCGCGTATCGCGGCGCGCTGGGCGGCGATCCCGGCCCCGGCGCCCTGGGCGGCCGGCTTGCCGTAGAGGCCGTACCCGGCGGTCAGGGGCTCGAGCTCGGCGATCAGCTCGCCGCCGGCGGCCACCCCCCGCTCGAGCACCTCCCCGGCCGGCGATCCGGAGCCGATTCCCTGCGCCAGCGCTCCCCAGTGGGTGATCAGCTGACGGGTGAAGGCGTACAGCTCGCGGTAGCCGCGGTTCTCCGCCGGATGCAGCTCAGCGCCCATCGCCGACCATGCTCTCAGAAGCGCGCCGGCCGGCGGCCAGGTCCGTCCGGCGCCGCGCCTACCGTGCGCGCCAATCGGAT
Source organism: uncultured Thermoleophilaceae bacterium (assembly GCA_963731645.1). GTDB lineage: Bacteria > Actinomycetota > Thermoleophilia > Solirubrobacterales > Thermoleophilaceae > JAAYBF01. The sequence continues at coordinate 484,204 of CAVSWF010000011.1, forward strand.
CCGCGAGGGAGGTCTCGGAGCTTGCCGCCGCTCATCACCTACGAAGAGGCCCTTCAGCTGGGCGAGCTGGACGACCACGGGCGAGATCGAGGCGCTCGTCGAGCGGGCGTGGCGCGCCCGCCTCGAGCACTTCGGCGACTCCACCGACATGTGCTCGCTCGTCAACGCCAAGTCGGGCGGCTGCGCCGAGGACTGCGGCTTCTGCGCGCAGTCGCGCTTCGCCGAGGCGGACACCCCGATGCACGCGATGATGACCCCGGACCAGATCCTGGAGCACGCGCGGGCCGCGGAGGCCGCCGGGGCGCACCGCTTCTGCATGGTCACGCAGGGCCAGGGCCTGTCCAAGCGGGACTTCGAGAACGTGCTCGAGGGCGCCCGGCTCGTGGCCGAGCACACCAACCTCAAGCGCTGCGCCTCGATCGGCCACATGTCGGTCAAGCGGGCACACGCGCTCAAGGACGCCGGCATCCAGCGCGTGCACCACAACGTCGAGACCGCGGAGAGCTACTACCCGGAGGTGTCCTCGACGGTGCGCTACGAGGGGCGCCTGCGCACCATCGACGCGGTCGAGGAGGCCGGCCTCGAGACCTGCGTGGGCGGGATCCTCAACCTCGGCGAGTCGCGCGAGCAGCGCGTCGAGATGGCCTTCCAGCTGGCGCAAGATCAACCCCACCAGCGTGCCGATCAACATGCTCAACCCGCGCCCGGGCACCAAGTTCGGCGACCGCGACTACATGGACCCGTGGGAGGCGGTCAAGTGGATCGCGATCTTCCGGCTCATCCTTCCCGCGGCGCTGTTCCGCCTCTGCGGCGGACGCGTGGAGAACCTCGGCGATCTCCACTCGCTCGCCGTCAAGGCCGGCATCAACGGGGTGATGATGGGCAACTTCCTCACCACGCTGGGCTCGGAGCCCGAGGACGACCGGGCCATGTTCGAGGAGCTCGGGCTCAACGTCGCGCGCCAGGACGACAACGGCGCCAACCCCCGGCCCGACAACCGCTCGGGATGGCTCGATGGCGAGAGCCCCCGCACGCCGGTCGACGAGCTGATCGACCGCCAGGACGAGGCCAACTTCTGGAACCCCGAGGAACAGCTGAGGCGGGTGAAGAAGAGCTCGGTGCCGCCGCGGCCCGACGGGGCGCCGAATGCGGGCCTGGAGGTCGTTCAGGTGGAGGGCAAGGCCGCGTGACCGATGTCGAGCAGATCCTGGAGGAGATCCGCGACGCGGGCCTGTACCGGCGCATGCGGATGATCTCCGGGCCCCAGGGGCCGCGGGTGCTGCTCGACGGCAAGCCGGTGCTGCTGCTCTGCTCGAACAACTACCTCGGCCTGGCCGACCACCCGCGCGTCCGCGAGGCGGCCGCCGACGCGGCCATGCGCTACGGCGCCGGCGCCGGCGCATCGCGGCTCATCTCGGGCACGATGCGCATCCACCGCCGGCTCGAGGAGCGCCTGGCCGAGTTCAAGGGCTACGAGACCGCGCTGCTGTTCGGCTCGGGCTTCCTCGCCAACACCGGCGTGGTGCAGGCCCTCGCGCGCGCGGGCGACGTCGTCTTCTCCGACGCGCTCAACCACGCGAGCATCGTCGACGGCTGCCGCCTGGCCGGCGCGGAGACCTTCGTCTACGAGCACGGCGATCTCGACCACCTGGCCTGGGGTCTCGAGCAGGCCGAGGGCCGCGGGTCGCTGATCGTGACCGACGGCGTGTTCTCGATGGACGGGGACGTCGCGCCGCTCGAGGGGATCGTGGAGCTCGCCCGCGAGCACGACGTGCGCGTGATGGTCGACGAGGCGCACGGCACCGGCGCCATCGGACCGGGCGGCCGCGGGGTCGGTCGCCGCCGCCGGCCTCGAGGACGAGGTGGACGTGCTCGTGGGCACGCTCGGCAAGGCGCTCGGGTCCTACGGCGCCTTCGTCTGCTGCGACCGCCAGATGGCCAAGTACCTCATCAACACCGCCCGCACCCTCATCTTCTCCACCGCCCCCTCCCCGCCCTCGGTGGCCGCGGCGATGGCCGCGCTGGAGCTGTTGCGCGAGCAGCCCCGCCGCGTGGAGAAGCTGCAGCGAAACGCCGAGGTCCTGCGCGAGTCGCTGGCCGCCGAGGGGCTGCCCGCGGCCGGCGGCGAGACCCAGATCCTCCCCGTGGTCATCGGCGACGCCGCCGACGCCGTGGCCGCGAGCGAGCGCGCGTTGGGGAGCGGGATCTTCGCCCAGGCCGTGCGGCCCCCCACGGTGCCGGCCGGCACGTCGCGCCTCCGGCTCACCGTCATGGCCTCGCACACGAAGTCCGAGCTGCGCGACGCCGCCAAGACCCTGGCCGGGTGCGTGCCCCGCTCGGTGCGCAAGGCCGCCGCGCGGCGTGCTCTCGAGCTGAGGGAGCCGGCGGGCGCGAGCGGCGTCTACGACGGCCTGGCCGACGCCGCCTGACCGCGGCGCGCCGCGGAGATGCGCGGCCTCTTCGTCACGGGGACCGACACGGGCGCCGGCAAGTCGGTGGTGGCCGCCGCGATCGGCGCCGCCCTGGTCGCGCGGGGCACGCGCGTGGCCGCCTTCAAGCCGGTCGTCACCGGGCTCGACGATCCGCCGGGCGACTGGCCGCCCGACCACGAGCTGCTGGCGTCGGTCACGGGCCAGCGCCCCGGGGAGGTGGCCGCGCTCACCTTCGGGCCGGCGGTGTCACCGCATCTCGCCGCCGAGCTCGACGCCACCCGGATCGACGCCGCGGGCGTGGTCGCGCGCGGCGCGTGCGGCGGCCGCGCGACGGGGAGGCGCTGATCTGCGAGGGGGTGGGCGGGCTGCTCGTACCGCTCACGCGCGCGGTTCTCGGTCCGCGACCTGGCCGTCGAGCTCGGCCTGCCGCTGGTGATCGCGGCGCGGCCCGGGCTCGGCACGATCAACCACACCCTGCTCACCGTCGAGGCGGCGCGGTCGGTGGGCCTGCGGGTGGCGGGGGTCGTGCTGACGCCGTGGCCCGCCGACCCCGACCGGATGCTGCTCTCCAACCGCGAGACCGTGCAGGAGCTCTCCGGCGTGGGCGTGAGCGTGCTGGGGCAGACCACGCCGGCGACCCTGGCGCGGGCGGGCGCCGGGCTGCCCGTGGACGACTGGCTCGGATGAGCGCCGGAGTGCGACTACGCTTCGGCGCGGATGACCGACCGCCAGCCCGATACGCAGGATGCGGGCACGGACGACCCCCGGGAGATGCCCGAGGAGGACAAGCCGGAGATCCTGATCAAGCTCCAGGAGCGCAAGGAGCGCCACGCGGAGCGCGGCCTCCCCGCTCGGATCGGCGTGGTGGTGCTCGGGGTCATCCTCGTGATCGGCGGGATCTTCCTGTCGGGCCCCGGGGTCCCCGGCCCGGGCTTCGTGGTGATCCTGCTGGGCCTCAGCTTCCTCGCGCTCGAGTTCGACAGGGCCGAGCGGCTGCTCGAGAAGGTGATCGTGTGGGCGGACCGGATGAAGGACCGCGCCGAGCGGGCCACGCGCACCGAGAAGGCCATCGTGGCCGTGGTGTGCCTGCTGCTGCTCCTCGGGTTCGTGCTGTGGGCCGTCTTCTACGACATCCCGCTGCTGCCGATCGTCTGAGCACCCCCTAGGCCTCGGCCTGGGCCTGCTTGCGCTCCCGCTCGGCCTCGCGCAGCTCGATCCGGCGGATCTTCCCCGTGAGCGTCTTGGGAAGGTCGTCCACGAACTCGATCTCGCGCGGGTAGGCATAGGCCGACAGGTGCTCGCGCACGAACCGCTTGATCTCCTCCGCGACCTCGTCGCTGGGCTCGTGGCCTTCGGCCAGCACGATGAACGCCTTCACGATGTCCCCGCGCCGCTGGTCGGGTGAGGCCACGGCGGCGGCCTCCTTCACGGCGGGGTGCTCGACGCACGCCGACTCCACCTCGAACGGGCCCGATGCGGTACCCGGCGGAGATGATCACGTCGTCGGCGCGCCCGGCGTACCAGATGTAGCCGTCCTCGTCGCGCTCGGCGGCGTCCTTGGTGTGGAACCACTCGCCGCCGAAGACCTCCTCGGTGTCCTCGGCCGGTTCCAGTAGCCGATCGGGTAGTGCGGGTTCGAGCGCGCCCGCAGGCAGATCTCCCCTCGTTCGCCCACGCCCAGCTCGTTCTCGTCCTCGTCGAGGATCGCCACCTCCCAGCCCGGGCACCGGCCTGCCCATCGAGCCCTCGCGGACCTCGACGGTCGGGAAGTTGCCGCAGAGCGGATAGCTCTCGGTGAGCCCGTAGTAGTCGAGCACGGTGTGCCCGTACTGCTCGCGAAACCACCGGATCACCTCGGGGTTCAGCGGCTCGCCGGCCGAGCACGGGTTGCGAAGCTCGGGCAGCGGGTAGCGCTTGCCGGCGTCGGCGATGCCCGTCATCGCCCGCAGCGCGGTCGGCGTGGTGAACAGCCCCTGCACGCCGTGCTTGGCGAGGAAGCGCAGCTGCTCGTCGGGGTCGAAGCCGCCCTTGCGCGCGAACACCAGCGCCGTGGCCCCGTAGCGCCAGGGGCCGAGCAGGGGCGCGATCCCGGCCGCCCACGCCCACTCGCCCATGCCGTGGAACAGCTCGCCGTCCTGCACGTCGTGGCAGAACTCGAACTCCTCGTGGGCGAGCAGGTAGCGGTGGGCGTGCAGGATGCCCTTGGCCAGGCCGGTGGTGCCCGAGGAGTAGTAGAGCTGGGCCGGGTCGTCGGCCGCCGTGTCGACCACCTCGTAGGAGCTCGAGGCGCTCTCCAGCTCGCCCACCAGCTCCTCCATCACCCACACGTTCTCCACGAGGCCGTCGGGGATGCGGTCGCGGTTCTCGCTGTCGGTCACCAGGACCCGCGCGCCGGAGTCGCGCAGCCGGTGCTGGATCCCCTCGTCCCCGTAGAGCACCGACATCGAGAGCAGGATCGCTCCGCGCTTGTACGTGCCGAGGAACACGGCGGCCGTCTCGGGCAGCGAGGGCAGCAGCGTGGCCACCCGGTCCTCGCGCTCCACCCCGTGCGCCTCGAGGACGTTGGCGAAGGCGTTCGACAGGTCCTGGAGCTCGCCGAAGCTCACCTCGCGCTCGTTCCCGCGCCAGTCCTCCCACACCATCGCGCGCTTCTCGCGAGGGTGCTTGTCGCACACGTCGACCGCGATGTTGTAGCGCTCGGGCACCTCCCACCTGTGAGCGGCGCACATCTCCTCGTAGGTGCCGAGCTCGTACCTGCGGAGGCTCATCTCGCGAAGAACCTACCTAGTCCTCCCGATGCGTAGTCCACGATCGACTTGTCGATCAGCCACTCCACCGGCGCCTTGTCGTCGGTGTAGACGGTGCCCCCGCGGAGCGGGTCGTCCACGCGCCCGGCCGCGGCCAGCGCCGTGGGCTGAAGGCCCTTGGGGAGGTCGGGCACGGCCGCCTCGAGCCGCGCCTTCGACAGCGGCGCCTCGCTGGCCACGATCAGGGTGTTGGTGTCCTCGATCGGGTCGCGGAGCACGTGGGGGAAGGCCTCGCCGATCGAGGCGGTGAGCACCTTCTCGAGGTCGTCGGAGCCCTCGGGGTGACCCGCGTTCACGATCAGCACCCCGCCGGGAGCCAGCCGGTCGTGCGCCAGCTCGAAGAACTCCTCGGTGGCGAGGTAGAAGGGGATGTAGGGCTGGCGGTAGGCGTCCACGGAGATCACGTCGTAGCGGGCGTCGGTCCGGCGCAGGTAGGGCCTCGCGTCCTCGTGGTAGAGGTGCAGCTCGGGGTTGTCCATCTCGAAGAAGCGCTTGCCGATCTCCGACAGCTCGGGGTCGATCTCCACCCCGTCGATCCGGGTGGAGGGGAAGAAGGCCTCGTACGCGCGCGAGGTGGTCCCGGCGGCGTTGCCGAGGATGGCGACCCGCCGCGGCGGCCGGTCCAGCGCGAGGAAGGGCAGCACGAGGTGGCCGTCCCACACGTCGCCGGTGAGCACCGAGTCGGGCTCGTAGACCGAGTGCTGGGCCTGGCCCTCGTTCAGCTCGAGCGCGCGCGAGCCGTCGGGGCGCTCCACGACCCGCGCGTACTGGTACTCGGTGTCGGTCTCGTAGATCACCCGGCCGTCGTCGGCCTCGGCCTTGAGCGCCCCCACCGGCAGCGCGATCAGCGACGACGATCGCCGCGGGCGCGAGCGCGAACCTGCGCACGGGCCGCAGGCCCGGCCACGGCCACCAGCGCGATGGCCAGCGCGAAGATCAGGAAGGTGCGCCGGGTGCCCACCAGCGGGATGAACAGGAGCGCCGAGAGCAGCGTGCCGACGAGGCTGCCCGCGGTGGAGAGCGCGTACAGGCGCCCGGCCACCTCGCCCGCCTCCTCGACGCTGGACACGGCCAGGCGGATCGCCCAGGGCGAGACCATGCCGAGCAGCAGCACCGGCACCGCCACCAGGCCGAGGACCCCGATCAGCGAGCCGAGGAAGGCGCCCGCGGAGATCGAGTCGAGCGCGTCCACGGCCACGCCCAGCAGCGGGTCGGCCGCGAAGGGCACCAGCGCGAGCAGGGAGGCGGCCAGGAGCGTGAGCAGGCACAGGCCGCGCATGTGCGGATGGCGGTCGGCGACGCGCCCGCCGAGCCAGTAGCCGACCGACAGCGCGACCAGCACGATGCCGATGGTGTTGGCCCACACGATCGTGGAGGCGCCGAAGTAGGGCGAGAGCAGGCGCACGGCCGCGATCTCCGCACCGAGGGAGCCCGTCCCGACCACGAAGACGAGCAGGGGCAGGGGCGGCATTCCGACCGTGACGATAGCTAGCGTCGTCCCTCGTGAAGCCCCGCGCCGAGGAGCACGCGCAGTCTCGTAGCCGACGACCGCGAATGCGTCTGGCATCCCTTCACCCAGCAGCGGGGATGGGTCGACGAGGAGCCGCTGATCGTGGAGCGCGCCGAGGGCACCGACCTCATCGACACCGCCGGCCGCCGCTACATCGACGGGGTCTCGTCGCTGTGGGCCAACGTGCACGGCCACCGGCACCCGAAGATCGACGCCGCGGTCCGCGACCAGCTCGACCGCGTGGCCCACACCACCATGCTCGGCCTCGCGCATCCCACGTCGATCCGCCTCGCCCGGCGCCTCGTGGACCTGGCGCCGCCGGGCCTCACGCGCTGCTTCTACTCCGACAGCGGCTCCACGGCCACGGAGATCGCGCTCAAGATGGCCTTCCAGCTCTGGCAGCAGCGCGGAGGCGACGACGCGCGGCGCACCCGCTTCATCTCGCTGCGCGACGCCTATCACGGCGACACCATCGGCTCGGTGTCGGCCGGGGGCATCGACCTCTTCCACTCCACCTACCGCCCGCTCCTGTTCGAGACGCTCGAGGCCGAGCCGGGCGACCCCGGCCAGATGGAGCGGCTGTTCCTCGATCACCCGGGCGAGGTGGCCGCGGTGATCATGGAGCCGCTGGTGCAGGGGGCGGCGGGCATGCTGGTGCACCCGCCCGGCTACCTGCGGGCGGTGCGCGAGCTCTGCGACCGCCACGGCGCCCTGCTGATCTGCGACGAGGTGGCCACCGGCTTCGGGCGCACCGGGCGGATGTTCGCGTGCGAGCACGAGGGCGTCTCGCCCGATCTGATGTGCGTGGCCAAGGGGATCACCGGCGGCTACATGCCGCTGGCGGCCACGCTCGCGACCGAGGAGGTCTACGAGGGCTTCCTGGGCGACCACGCGGAGTTCCGCACCTTCTTCCACGGCCACACCTACACCGGCAACCCGCTCGCCTGCGCCGCGGCCCTCGCCACCCTCGACGTCTTCGAGGAGGAGCGCACCCTGGACCGTCTCTGCCCGAAGATGGCGCTGCTGGGCAAGCTGCTGGAGCAGGTCGAGGCCCTGGGCGAGGTGGCCGAGGTGCGCCGCCGCGGCTTCATGTGCGGGATCGACCTCGGCGACCATCCCGCCGAGCTGCGCATGGGTCACCGCGTGACGCTGGAGGCCCGCCGGCGCGGGGCGATCGTGCGGCCCCTGGGCGACACGGTGATCCTCATGCCGCCGCTGGCGATCGCCGAGGCCGAGCTCCGCCGGCTGGTGGAGATCACGCCGAGGCGATCGTGGCCGCCGCGGCGGGTGCCGGCTCGGCCGAGCTGCGCGCCGCGGCCTAGTCCTCGAGCAGCTCGAAGTCCCTCTTGCGGGCCCCGCAGACCGGGCAGAACCAGTCGTCGGGGATGTCCTGGAAGGCGGTGCCGGCGGGGATCCCGCCGTCGGGATCCCCCTCCTCGGGGTCGTAGATGAACCCACAGGAGGTGCAGACCCACTGCTGAGCTGTCGCGGTCTCGGCCATCGGCCGCGAAATCTAGCGCGGCAAGGGAGGTACCCTGCGCCAGGTGCGCGTCGATCGCCCCCCGCCCGGTGAGGAGCTGAACAAGGGCGAGGCGACCGAGCCGCGCAACTCGGCCTCCCTGATCCTGCTGCGCGACTCGCCCGACGGGCCGGAGGTGCTCCTGGTCCAGCGCAACCCCGAGCAGCGCTTCATGGGCGGTGCGTGGGTCTTCCCCGGCGGCGCCTTCCACGACTCCGACGGCGACGAGCGCGGCACGGCCCGGAGGGAGCTCGAGGAGGAGGCCGCGATCGCGCTGCCCCCCGACGCCGAGCTGCACCGCTACTCGCGCTGGATCACCCCCGCCCAGGTGACGGTGCGCTTCGACACCCACTTCTTCGTGGCCCGCGCGCCCGAGGGCGCCGAGGCCACGCCCGACGGGGGCGAGTGCGTGGGCGCGCAGTGGGTGCGGCCCCGGGACGCCCTCGACGCGGGCGAGCGCGACGAGCTGATGCTCGTGTTTCCCACCATCAAGCACCTGGAGCAGCTGGCCGAGCACGAGTCGGTGGAGGACGCCCTGCGCAGCGCCCGCGAGCGCAAGGTGCAGCCGGTGGAGCCGCGGGTGATCGTCGAGGGCGGCGTGGCGCAGGTTCTCCTGCCGGGCGAGCCCGGCTACGACGCCTAGCCCCCTACCCTCCAAGCCCGATGTCCCTCTCGGTCCAGATAGGCCTGCTGCTCTCGCTCGGCACCGCGCTGGCCAGCATCGTCGGCTTCCTCTACAAGCACCGGGGAGCGGTGGAATCCCCGCCGGTCGAGGCCAGGCGGCCGATCGCGAGCTCCCTCGCGCTGTTTCGGTCGAAGTGGTACGTGATCGGGATCCTGGTGGCGACGGGCAGCTGGGGCCTGCACGTGGCCGCGCTCGCCCTGGCGCCGATCTCGCTCGTCCAGTCGGTGATCGCCGGCGGCCTCGTGTTCCTGACCGTCGTGGCCGACCGGATCTTCGGCTTCGCGGTGACCCGCCGCGAGTGGATCGGGGTGGCCCTCACCGCCACCGGCCTCGCGGTCCTGGCGGCGACCCTCGACGGGGCCGGCGAGTCCGCGCACAGCAACTGGGAGGCGGGGCGCCTGAGCCTCTATCTCACGGTCTGCCTCGGCCTGGGGCTCGCCACGGCGGTGGCCGCGCGCGCGAACCTGCACGGCGGCACGATGCTTGCGGTGTCGGCCGGCCTGCTCTGGGGCGGCTCGGACGTGGCCATCAAGGCGCTGAGCGACCGCCTCGGAGACGGCGCCGCCGAGGTCCTCCTCCACCCCCTGGCGCTGCTCATCCTCCTGGCCTCGCTCGTCGGGCTGTCCGTGTCCGCCCGCAGCCTCCAGGTGGGAAAGGCGGTGCCGGTGATCGCCGTGACCAGCGCCGCCGCCAACATCTGCACCATCTCGGCGGGCCCGGTCGTGTTCGGCGAGCCGATGCCCGACGATCCGCTGGGGCTCACGGTGCGCATCATCGCCTTCGCGCTGGTGATCTTCGCCGCCGCGTTCACCCCTCCGCCCATCCGCGCGGCGGGGCTGGACGCCGAGCGCCCGGCCCGACCCCCAGCCCGCGTGACCGCATCGGAGAGGTCCTCAACGGGTTCTGGACTGCAGACCATGAAGCGCACCTTTGTCCTCTTCACCGTCCTGGCAGCCCTCGCGGCGGGCCCGGTGACGCTCGCGCTCGCCGAGACCCTCACCGGCACCGACGCGGCCGACACGCTCGACGGCACCGCCGGACCCGACCAGATCTACGGCGAGGCGGGTGACGACGCCCTCTCGGGCATGCTCGGCGACGACTACCTCGAGGGCGGCCCCGGCGCGGACCGCATCGCGGGGGACCGCGGCGCGGACCTGGCGATCGGGGGCACGGGCGACGACACCGTCGAGGCCGGTCTCGAGAGCGACGTGGTCTACGCGGGGGCGGGCGACGACACCGTGCTCGGCGACGCCGGTGCGGACACGATCTTCGGGCAGGCCGGTGCGGACAGGCTCTTCGGCGGCGCCGGGCGCGACCGCCTGTACGCGTCGGGCGGCGGCGACGTGGCCGACGGCGGCGCGGGCGCCGACCGGATCACCTCCGACGCCGACGGCGCCACGCTGCTGGGGGGCTCGGGCCAGGACGTGATCACCGCGGGCGGCGGCGGCGACATCGTCGCCCGAGGCGGCGCCGGCAACGACCGCATCCGCACCGGGGCGGGCACCGACACGGTGGTCGGCGGCCCCGGCCTGGACGGCATCGCCGCGGGCGCCGGCAACGACCAGATCAACGCCCGTGACCGCCGTCGCGACCGCGTCCACTGCGACGCGGGCGAGGACACCGTGCGCGCCGACCGCTTCGACATCCTGCGCGACTGCGAGAACGTCGCAGCGCTGACATCGGATAGAACCCGCGGGTGGCCAAGCAGGGAATGACCGTCGCGGTGACCGGGCCCACGGGCGACCTCGGCCTGGCCATGGTCTCGGCGCTCGAGCGCTCGCGAGCGGTCAAGCGCGTGAAGGGAATGGCGCGCCGCCCCTTCGATCCCTCCGAGCAGGGCTGGAAGAAGACCGAGTACGTCCAGGGCGACGTGGAGGACGACAAGAGCGTCCGCGAGCTGGTGAAGGACGCCGACGTGGTGGTGCACCTGGCCTTCGCGATCCTCGACGCGGGGGACGCGACCCGCGAGCTGAACGTGGAGGGATCGCGCCGCGTCTTCGAGCTCTCGGCCCGGGCCGGGGTGGAGCGCATCTGCTACGCGTCGAGCGTCGCGGCCTACGGGTTCCACGACGACAACCCCGACTGGCTCGACGAGGACGTGCCGGCCCGCGGGACGCCCGAGCACTTCTACTCACAGCAGAAGGCCGAGGTGGAGGGAGTGCTGGGCAGCACCCTGCTGCGCCACCCGAACACCGTGGCCTATGCCTTCCGCCCCTGCGTCGTCGCCGGCCCGCGGGCCCAGATGCTGCTGGAGGAGATCCCCTACGTGCGACTGGGAGACGCGATGCCCGACGTCGTGCGCTCGCTCCTGTCCTCGCTGCCCATCCTCAAGCCGGTGATACCGGACCCGGGGACGCCGTTCCAGCTCGTGCACGAGGACGACGTGGCCTCGGCGTTCGTGGCCGCGGCGCAGGCCAAGGGCCCACCCGGGCCCTACAACCTCGCCGGCCGGGGCACGCTGACGATGTCGGACCTCGCCGACGCGCTCGGCTGGTACTCGGTGCCGGTCCCCGACCTCGCGGTGAACACCACGGCCGAGGTGGTGACCCGCCTGCCGCTGCCCGCCGCGACCTCGTGGATCCACAGCGTGCGCAAGCCGGTGCTCATGAAGACCGGGCGCGCCGAGCGCGAGCTGGGCTGGAAGCCCCAGCACACGGCCAAGGCCACGCTGAAGGCGCTGGTGGCCGCCCGCGACGCCTCCGGCCCCGCAGCGCGCTGAGCGCTCAGAGCGCCTGTCGGTACAGCTCCTCGTAGTCCGCCTCGCTGGGCTCGCGCGGGTTCAGCAGCGTGAGACCGTCGCCCATCGCGCCGTCGACCAGCACGGGGATCCCCTCCTCGGGCACCCCCACCTGTGAGAGCCGGGTCGGGAGCCCCATCCGCTCCGCCATCCCGGACACGTGCGTGGCCAGCGCGTCGCCCACGTCGGCGGGCGAGCCGCCGGTCTCGAGGTCGAAGACCTCGTTGATGTCGCGGTAGCGGTCGGCGATGTCGGCGCCGCCCTCCGCGTTGAAGCGGATCACGTGGGGCAGGTTGATCGCGTTCGCCACACCGTGGGGCACGCCGAAGTGCGCGCCGCAGGGGTGCGACATCGAGTGGGTGGACCCCAGCCCGATGGCGATCGCAAGCGACGCGGCGACCAGCATGTTCCCGCGCGCCTCCTCGTCCGAGGGATCGGCCACCGCGCGCTCGAGGTTGTCGCGGATGAGCCGCAGCGCCACGAGCGAGCGACCGTCCTGATGGGGGTTCCAGTCGAGCGACACGTAGGCCTCGATGGCGTGGGTCGTGGCGTCCATCCCGGTGGCCGCCGCGATGTGCGGCGGGAGCGTCCTCGTGGACTCGGGGTCGAGGATCGCGAGCCGGGGGAAGAGGGGAAAGTCGGCGATCTCGAGCTTGACCTTTCGCTCGTGATCCTTGACCACGGCGCCCATCGAGACCTCCGAGCCCGTGCCGCACGTGGTGGGGATGCAGCCCAGGGGGGCGATCGGCAGCGGCGCTCCCATCCCGTCGTCCGAACGGGGCATGAGGAAGAAGCCCTCGGACTCGGCCGCGGTGCCGCCGTGCGTGAAGATCGAGTCGGCGATCTTGGCCGTGTCCATCACCGATCCGCCGCCGACGGCGAGCCACGAGTCCGCGCCGGCCTCCCGCGCCTCCTCGGCGCAGCGGTCGCACACCTCGGTGGACGAGTCCTGGGGCACGTCGTCGAAGACCCCGGCGACCTCGAGCCCGCCGTCCTCCACGCCCGCGATCACCTTGTCCACCAGGCCGGTGCCGCGGATGACCGCGTCGGTGACGATCCAGACCCGGTGGGCGCCCTCCTTCGTCATCTCGAAGCCCGTCGACTCGAGCAGGTCGCGTCCGGCGATCACCCGGGTGGCGTTCGTCGCCTGGTAGAAGTCCTTGAAGCCCGCCATCTGGCGGGCGCCCAGCTCCGATCCGGCCTCCATCGCGCGGCTCAGGCCTCCACGAGGTCGGTGCGACCCTTCTCCTCGAGCATCGCGCGGTAGCGCGGGAAGACGGGCTTGACCAGCGGGACGAGCTTCAGGATCTTGGCCACCGGGCCCTTGGCCTTCATCTGCCCGCGCGCGAGCGCCACGGTCACGTTGACCTTGCCGAGCCAGAACTTGTGGGCGGTGTCGGCCTCCATCGTCATGACGACCTCCGGCTCGAGGTTCGTCTCGCCGAGGTCCACCTCGCCCTCCTCGCCGTCGATCATCTTCACGGTGATCACCGACTCGGGGTTGGAGTAGCGGTACTGGACGATGGTGTTGGCCTTGCGGAACTTCGGCCCCAGCTCCTCATCCACCGCGAGGTCGGCGAACAGCCGTCCGATGAACTCGTAGACCTCGTCGGCGTCCTTGAAGTAGGGCAAGTCTTCTCTCCTCGTGAGTTATCCGGGCTGAGCGCCTAGCGCGCGGCGGCCATTCTGTCCGTTTTTGCGGCCTTTCGCAGCGCGGCCACCTCGTCCCGCACCAATTCGGCGAAGGCCTCGAGGTCCTCCATCTCCTCGTAGTCGCCGATCAGCGACACCGCGACGCAGCCGTTGTAGCTCATGCAGGCGATCGCGAGCCGCTGCTCGGGGGCGAGGAAGGCGACCGGCAGCAGCTCGAGCATCTCCCGCCCGAGCAGGTACAGCGGGAACTGCGGCCCGGGCACGTTGGTGGTCAGCAGGTTGTACATCCGGGTGGAGAAGTGCAGCCGCGAGGCCCGCGCGAAGATGGTCGGCGGGGCGAACTCCTCGATGCTCGAGATCACCTCGGCTCCCACGGCCTGCTTCGACTCCTTCAGGTCCTTCATCGAGTCGGAGACGATGCGAAGGCGCTCCGCCGGATCGTCCGCGTAGGTGGGGAGGCGGCCGATCATGATCGTGATCTGATTGCCCATGGACGCGGCGTCGCCCTCGGCGCGCACGGACACGGGCACCGCTGAGCGGATCTCCAGGCCCTCCGTGCGCACCCCCCGCCGGTGCAGCCAGTGGTGCAGGGCCCCGGCGACCGTGGCCAGGAAGACATCGTTCACCGTGCCGCCGAGCGCGTCCTTGACCTCCTTCAGGTCCGCCAGCGGGATGCGGACCCAGGCCAGGCGCCGGTGCGATCCGATCGGGCCGTTGAGCGGCGTCTCGGGCGCGGGGCTGATCCGCCCCCAGGCCACCTCGCCGAGCCCCTCCACGATCTCCCGCGCGCCCTCCACCGTGGTGGCGGGCCTGGTCGCGGCGCGAAGAGCGCGCCGGGCGAGGCCGAAGGGCACGCCGGCCAGGTCGGTGAGCCCCTTCGCCACCACGTCGGCGTCGCTCGGGGCAGGCTCGGGATCCCACGCCTGGTCGGGCGGAGGCACCTTCGTGCCCTTCGCGGACAGGTCGAAGAGCACGGTGGACAGGTCGGCGCCCGAGACTCCGTCCACGACCGCGTGGTGGGTCTTCGAGATGATCGCGAACTTGTCGCGCTCGTAGCCCTCCACCAGCCACAGCTCCCACAGCGGCTTCGAGCGATCGAGCCGCTGGGAGAAGATGCGTCCCATCAGCAGCCTGAGCTGCTCCACCGACCCGGGCGCCGGAAGGGCGGCGTGGCGCACGTGGTACCCCAGGTTGAAGCTCGGGTCGTCGACCCACAGGGGCCTGCCCATCTCGAGCCGGGGCACGGACAGGCGCTGGCGGTAGCGCGGCACGAGGTGCAGGCGCGACTCGAGGTGGGCGGCGAACTCGTCCTTGCCGGGAGCCGGGCCCTCGAAGATCAGCAGGCCGCCGATGTGCATGTGCGAGCCGTCGCGCTCCTGCGCGAGGAAGCCCGCGTCGATGGGCGTGAGCCTGTCCATGTGCCGGGACATCGCTCTAGGCCTTCGGACGGCGGAACTGGGTGCCCACGAAGGCGTCCCAGGCCCGGTCGGGCATCAGGGCCCGCTGGCCCATCAGGATCCGGGCCGAGGGCGTCACGGGGTAGCGCGCCTTGGGCCTGCGCGCGGTCACGGCCCGCTCGATCGCCTTGGCCACGCTGTCGGGGCCGCCGCCGAGCTTGGCGGTCGGCCCCTCGTAGGCGCCGACCGTGCCCTGGGCCACCTCCTGGTTGAACTCGCCGTAGGGGCCGTCCTGCGCCGTGCCCCGGTTCAGCGCTCCGACGGCCGCCGAGGCGAAGTCGGTCTTGATGATGCCGGGCTCGATCAGCACCACGTCGACGCCGAAGTTCTTGACCTCGAAGCGCATCGCGTCGGAGATCGCCTCGATCGCGTACTTGGTCGCGTGGTAGATCCCCCCGCCGGGGAAGGTGAGCTTGCCCCCCATCGAGCCCACGTTCACGATGCGCCCGTAGCCCTGCTTGCGCATCCCGGGCAGGACGAGCTGGCTCATGCGGACGAGGCCGAAGACGTTGGTCTCGAACTGGGCGCGGATCTCGTCGATCTCGATCGACTCCACCGCCCCCGACTGGCTGTAGCCCGCGTTGTTCACGAGCACTCCGACGGCGCCCTCGGCCTCCTCCACGGCGGAGACCGCGGCGCGCATCGACGCCTCGTCGGTCACGTCGAGGGCGAGGGTGCGGCAGCCCTTGGCCTCCAGGTCGGAGATGGCCTCGAGCTTGCGGGCCGTGGCGTACACGGTGAAGCCGTTCGACGCCAGGCGCTCCGCGGTCGCGCGGCCGATTCCCGTGGAGCAGCCCGTGATCAGGACCGCCTTGGATGCGTCAGCCATCGCTCCCCCTCTCCCTCGTTGACAGATCAACGGTACCGACCCGCCCTTGCATACCGCTGGGTATTTGGATACTGTCCAGTACGCGAATGACCACATCCTCCCAAACACCCAAGCTCCCGCCGGGTCCGCGCCTGCCGCGGCCCGTGCAGACCCTCGGCTGGCTCACCCGCCCGATGCCGTTCATGCGCCGCGCCCAACAGCGCTACGGCGACGTGTTCACCGCGCGGATCGCGCAGGAGGGCATCTGGGTGTTCCTCGCCCACCCCGACCTCGTGAAGCAGGTCTTCACCGGCGACCCGCGGCTGCTGCACGCGGGTGAGGCCAACCGCATCCTCGGCCCGGTGGTGGGCGACCAGTCGGTGCTGCTGCTCGACGAGGCCCCGCACATGCGCGAGCGCAAGCTTCTGCTCCCTCCCTTCCACGGCGAGCGCATGCAGCGCTACGGCGAGCTGATGACCGAGATCGCCGAGCAGGAGATCGCCAAATGGCCCCGCGGCGAGCCCATCGAGCTGTGGCCGCGGATGCAGAGCGTGACGCTCGAGATCATCATGCGCACGGTCTTCGGGATCGACGAGGGCGCGCGCCTCGACCGGCTGCGCGAGATGCTCTCGCAGCTGCTCGAACGCGTGACCCGGAAGAGCTCGATGGCGCTCGCCGCGCTCCTGGGACCCGACCGGATCCGCAAGCTCCCCCTGTTCAAGCGCGAGATGGCGCCGGTCGACGACCTGCTGCTCGACGAGATCCGCGCGCGGCGGCGCGATCCGGCGGTCGCCGAGCGCGACGACATCCTCTCGCTGCTCGTGCAGGCGCGCCACGAGGACGGCGAGCCGATGTCGGACTCCGAGCTGCGCGACGAGCTGATGACGCTCCTCGTGGCCGGCCACGAGACCACCGCCACGTCGCTGGCCTGGGCGGTCGAGCGCCTGGTGCGCCACCCCGAGAAGCTCGAGCGCCTTCGCGAGGAGGCGCTGGACGGCGGCGACGAGTACGCGGACGCCACGGTCAAGGAGATCCTGCGCCTGCGTCCCGTGCTTCCCGTGGTGGTCCGCCGCCTCACCGAGCCGATGGAGATCGGGGGGCACCTGCTCCCCGCGGGCGTCGCGCTGACGCCGTGCATCTACCTCATCCACCGCAACGAGGACGTCTATCCCGACCCGACGGCCTTCCGCCCCGAGCGGTTCATCGAGCAGCCCGCGGGCACCTACACCTGGATCCCCTTCGGCGGCGGCGTGCGCCGGTGCCTGGGCGCGAGCTTCGCGCAGTTCGAGATGAAGCGGGTCCTGCCAGGCGCTGGTGACGCAGCTGGAGCTGCGCCCCGACGGCGCGGAGTCCGAGCGCATCTCGCGGCGGGCCATCACCCTGACCCCGAGCGCCGGCGCGCGCGTGGTGGTCTCGCCGCGCGAGGCCGTGCTCGCGCCGGCCTGAGTTGGGCTCGCAGCGCCTCACCCGCAAGGAGCGCCAGCAGCACACCCGCTCGTCGCTGGTGCGCTCCGCGGCCACCGTGTTCTCCGACCGCGGGATGGAACGCGGCTCGATCGACGAGGTGGCCGAGCACGCCGGCTTCACCAAGGGCGCCTTCTACGCGAACTTCGAGAGCAAGGAGGCGCTGTTCCTGGCCATGCTCGAGGAGAACTTCGCCGCGCGCCTGGAGGAGATCGACCGCGCGGTGAGCACCGAGGAGGAGCCCGAGGCCCAGGCCCGGCAGGCCGGGATCGACTTCCACCGCTTCCTCGCGGCCAGCCAGGAGTGGGAGCGGCTGTTCTTCGAGTTCGCCGCCTACGCCGGCGCGCAACGAGGAGTTCCGGGCCGAGCTCGTCGCGCGCTACCGGATGCTGCGCGAGCGCATCGCGGAGATCATGGCGCGCCGCGCGGGCGAGATCGACGTGGAGTCGCCCGTGCCGATCCCCGAGCTGGCGCTCATGACCTTCGCCATGGCCAACGGGGTGGCGCTCGAGCGGCTCCTGGAGCCCGACGCCGTGCCGGAGGACCTCTACGGAAGCATGCTGGAGATCTTCTTCACCGGCCTGCGCGCGAAGGCTACGGCGTAAGCACCACCTTGCCGACGTTGCGCCGCTCGCCGATGTAGCGGTGGGCCTCGGCGGCGCGGTCGAACGGAAACGTCTCGGCCACCACGGGCTGGACCGTGCCGTCCTCGATCATCGCCTCGAGCGCCTCCACGTAGGGCGCGAGGGAGCCGAGTTCGTCCCACAGCCTGAGCATGTTGAGGCCGATCACGCTCTTGGAGTCCGACATCTGCTTGACGAGGTTGAAGCGCGGCATGCGCACCACGGTTCGCACCGCGGTCACGAGGTTGCGCTTCTCCCCCGAGACGACCGCCGACGCGCCGAAGCACACGAGGCGGCCGCCCGGCCGCAGCAGGTTGTAGGAGCGCCTGAAGCTGGGCCCGCCGACGGCGTCCATCACCACGTCGAGCTTCGGCAGGCCCCGATCCCACCCCCTCCGGGTGTAGTCCAGGGCGCGATCCACCCCGAAGCCCCGGATGGCGTCGTGCTTGGCGGGCGAGGCGGTGCCCAGCACCTCTGCGCCGCGGGCCTTCGCGATCTGGGTGGCGGCGATGCCCACGCCCCCCGCCGCCGCGTGGATCAGGACCCGCTCGCCGGCCTGGAGGGAGCCGAGGCGAACCAGCCCGAGATAGGCCGTGAGGTAGTTCACCGGGATCGCCGCCCCCTGCGCGAAGGAGAGCCGCTCGGGCAGCGGAACCACGTTGGCCTCGAGGGCGTTGACCTTCTCCGCGTAACCCCCGAAGCGCGTCCCGGCCATGACGCGGTCGCCGGCCGAGAAGCGCTGGACGCCCTCCCCCACCGCCGACACCGTCCCGGCCACCTCGTACCCCACCACCATGGGCGGCTTCGGGGCCTCGTCGTAGAGACCCTGCCGCGCCATCACGTCGGCGAAGTTGATCCCCGCCGCGGCCACGTCGATCGCCACCTCGCCCCGCCTCCGGCGCCCGCTCGGGACGATCCTCCACGCGCAGCACCTCGGGTGGTCCGTGCTCGGTGATCACGACGGCCCTCACGCGCCGCTGAACCTACCGAGGCACCGGCACCCGAGGGCGCGCGAGTAGGCTCCGCGTCGATGCAGGCGGTCACGTTCCAAGCCCCCGGCGAGGTCCGGGTCGAGGACCGTCCCGAGCCGGATCTGACCGCCGACGGAGAGGCCATCGTGCGCGTCGAGGCCACCGGCGTGTGCGGCTCGGACCTGCACATCTACCACGGCCGGGTGCAGATCGAGCCGGGCTTCACCATCGGCCACGAGTTCGTGGGCGAGGTGGTGGCCGCCGGCCCCGGCGTGACCCAGGTCGCGGTGGGCGATCGCGTGCTCGGCTGCTACTGCACGGCGTGCGGCACGTGCTTCTTCTGCCGGCGAGGCGACTTCCACAAGTGCGACAAGGGCCGGGTCTTCGGGCACGGCAAGACGCTCGGCGACCTGGCGGGGGCGCAGGCGGAGCAGGTGCTCGTGCCCAACGCCGACATCACCCTGCGCCGGGTGCCCGAAGGGATGTCGGCCGACGTCGCGCTCTTCGCCGGCGACGTGATGGGCACCGGCTTCCACGCCATCGAGGCCTGCGGCACGCAACCGGGCGACGTGGTCGCGGTGCTCGGGCTCGGCCCGGTGGGACTGTGCGCGGTCCAGGTGGCCCGCGCGGCGGGAGCGGCCGAGGTGATCGCCGTCGACACGGTCGCGGAGCGGCTCCGGGTCGCCGAGGAGATGGGGGCCGTGGCGGTCCACCTCACCGAGGGCGACCCGCGCGGCGCGGTCAAGGCGGCCACCGAGGGGCGCGGCAGCGACGTGACGGTGGACGCCGTCGGTCACCCGGCGGCATTCGACATGGCGTGCCGGCTCACGCGCAAGGCGGGCTCGGTCTCCGCGACCGGCGTCTACGCCGAGCGGATGGAGGTGCACATGGGCATCCTCTGGATCAAGGCGCTGACCGTGCACTCCGGCCACGCCAACGTGATCGGCCACGTGGACCGCGTGCTGGCGATGATGGCCGCCGGGGTGCTCGACCCCACGCCGCTCGTGACCCACCACATGGGACTCGAGGACGCGGTCGAGGCCTACGCCGTCTACGACCGCCGCGAGGCGCTCAAGATCGTCCTGGAGCCATGAGACTGGAGGAGGCCTACCAGCAGCAGCTGCACCACTGGCGCTCCACGCTCGGGTCGGGCGCCATGCGCCTGGGCTGGAAGATCGGCCTCAACGTGCCGGCCGTGCAGGAGAAGCTCGGGCTCGAGCGCTCGGTGGTCGGCCACCTGACCTCGGCGACCCTGGTGGGCGCCGACGGCAGCCATTCGCTGGCCGGAGCCGAGAACCCGAGGGTCGAGCCCGAGATCGCGATCGTGATGGGCCCTGGGGGCGAGATCGCCGGCCTGGCCCCCGCGCTCGAGGTGGTGGACCTCGACCCCTCGCTGGCGGACGCCGGCGCGATCGTGGCCCACAACATCTTCCACCGCGCGGTGGCCATCGGGTCGAACGGCGACGTGACCTCCGCCGACGGCATCGAGGCCACCCTGAGCGTCAACGGCGAGACGGCGGGCTCGGCCGACGCCGGCGCCTTCGACCTCCACGCGATCGTCGCGCTCGTCGACGACACCCTGCGGGCGGCCGGCGAGTCGCTCGACGCGGGCGACAGGATCATCGCGGGATCGCTCACGACGCCGGCCGAGGTCTCCCCCGGCGACCGGGCGGCGGTCGACCTCGGCGCGATCGGCAAGCTCGAGATCACCTTCACCTGATGAGAAGCGCAACCGAAGGAGGACAGCCATGACCGCCGCGACCCTGCCCGAAGCCCTCGCCGAGCCGGCCCGCGCCTTCGCCGCGGGCCCCCACCTGCACCTGATCGGCGGCGAGCGCACCGAGGCGGCGGACGGGCGCACCTTCGCCACGATCGATCCCTCGACCGGCGCGGCGATCGCGGACGTCGCCCAGGGCGGGGCGGAGGACGTGGACCGGGCGGTGAGCGCCGCGCGCGGGGCACTCGAGGGGGCGTGGGGCGAGGTGAGCGCGGCCAAGCGGGGCGCGCTCCTGTACGCGCTGGCCGGGCTCGTGGAGGAGAACGCCGACGAGCTGGCCCAGCTCGAGTCGCTCGACAACGGCAAGCCGGTCAAGCTCGCCAAGCACGTCGACGTGGCGCTCGCCGCCGAGCACCTGCGCTACTTCGCCGGCTGGCCCACGAAGATCGTGGGCCAGACGATCCCGGTCGCCCAGCCGGGCATGCACGTCTACACGCGCCGCGAGCCGGTGGGCGTCGCGGGGCAGATCATCCCCTGGAACTTCCCG
Organism: uncultured Thermoleophilaceae bacterium; assembly: GCA_963731645.1. Classification (GTDB taxonomy): domain Bacteria; phylum Actinomycetota; class Thermoleophilia; order Solirubrobacterales; family Thermoleophilaceae; genus JAAYBF01. The sequence goes on from CAVSWF010000011.1 coordinate 505,134, forward strand.
CTCCTGATGGCGGCGTGGAAGGTCGCGCCCGCCCTCGCGGCGGGCTGCACCGTGGTCCTCAAGCCCGCCGAGCAGACGCCGCTCACGGCGCTGCGCCTCGGCGAGCTCGCGCTGGAGGCCGGCATTCCCGGGGGCGTGTTCAACGTGGTCACCGGTGACGGCGAGACGGGCGCGGCGCTGGTGGACCACCCGGGGGTCGACAAGATCGCCTTCACCGGCTCGACCAGCGTGGGCCGGGAGATCGGCGCCAAGGCGGGGCGCGCCCTCAAGCGGGTCACGCTCGAGCTGGGCGGCAAGTCGCCGAACATCATCCTTCCCGACGCCGATCTCGAGAAGGCGGTCAAGGGCAGCTACCAGGCCATCTACTACAACACCGGCCAGGCCTGCAACGCGGGGTCGCGGCTCTTCGTGCAGCGCGACCAGTTCGACGAGGTGGTCGCGGGGCTGAGCGCGGCGGCGAAGGACGCGCGCGTCGGGGGCGGCCTCGAGAAGGGCACGCAGGTCGGCCCCGTGGTGTCCGCCGAGCAGCACGAGCGTGTGCGCGGCTACATCGAGAAGGGCGTCTCCGAGGGCGCCGAGCTGGTGACCGGAGGCAACGGCGAGCCGGCGGGGACCGACGGCGGGTTCTTCGTGGAGCCCACCCTCTTCACGGCCACGAGCGACGAGCTGACGATCGCGCGCGAGGAGATCTTCGGGCCCGTGCTGGTCGCGCTGCCCTACGAGGACCTCGAGGAGGTGGCGCGCCGCGCCAACGACACCGAGTACGGGCTGGCCGCGGGCATCTGGACGCGCGACGTGGGCAACGCCCACCGCCTGGCGGCGATGCTCGAGGCCGGCTCGGTGTACGTGAACACCTGGGGCCCCAGCGACGCCGCCGCCCCCTTCGGCGGGTACAAGGCCTCGGGCATCGGGCGCGAGCACGGCAGCGCCGGGCTCGACGCCTACCTGGAGGAGAAGACCGTCTGGGTCAACGTGGGCTGAGCCGGTACACGCCCCCGTCCAGCGAGATGGCGTGGACCCGGCCCCGCCCGTCCTCGCCGAAGGAGACGAGGTCGCTGACCTTGGGACCGAGCGCGCGGTCGCCCCGGGCCCGGCCGCGGCGAAGCCGCGCGACCCTGCAGCCCCGAGTCGCAGAAGTCGCCGTACACGTAGGCGCCGCGAAGCCTGCCGAGGGAGCGGTCGCGGATCACGTAGCCCCCGATGATCGAGCAGGCTCCGGTGGAGCGCACCCGTTGGAGGACGGGCGGGAGGTGGCCGGGCGCCGAGCCGCCCTCGTAGGTGCGACGGCCCTCGAACACGTCCCAGCCGAAGTTGATCCCTCCCCGCGGGCGGCGCTTGCCTCGCGCCACCGGCACGAAGTCGATCTCCTCCACGGCGTCCTGCCCGACGTCGCCGATGGTCAGGTCTCCCGTCGCGCGGTCGAAGGAGAAGCGGTAGGGGTTGCGCAGGCCGTAGGCGAAGATCTCGTTCCGGCCGCCGGCCGCGGACGAACGGGTTGTCGCGCGGCACGCTGTAGCCGCCGCGCGCCCGGGGCGTGATGCGCAGCAGCTTGCCCAGCAGGTTCTTCGAGATGTTCTGGGCGTTCTCGTCGGGGTCTCCGCCGCCGCCGCCGTCGCCGAAGCCGATGTAGAGCTTCCCGTCGCGCCCGAACTCGATCTGGCCGCCCTTGTGGTTGCCGCGGGGGTGCGGCTCGCGGATCACGGTGCGCCGGGAGCCCGGCTGGGTGCGGTTCGGCGAGCGCCTGGACGCGCGGTAGGAGTCCACGCGCAGCGCCTGGCTCCTGTCGACGTAGTAGACGTAGTAGCGCCGGCTGCGCGCGAAGTCGGGCGCGAAGGCCATCGACAGCAGGCCGCTCTCGCCGTCGGTCGAGACCCGGGCGGACATGTCGAGGAAGGGCCGCGACAGCTTTCGGCCCCCGCGGAGGACGCGGATCCTGCCCGCGCGCTCGGTCACGAAGCGCCGTGCGCGATCGCCGGGCGGAGCGGTCAGGAAGGTCGGCGAGTCGAACTCGGCGACCTTGACGAGCCGCACCCCGGGCGCCGACGGCGCCGGCGCCGCCGGCGCCGCCCGCAGAGGTGACCGCGAGGGCGGTGAGAGCCAGGCAGGCTCCGGCGGCGGCGATGCTGGCCTTCACCCGGCGGCAGTATGGCTGGGGCCCTCGACGGGCACGCCGGTTGGTCCGCGAACGCCCCGCCCCCGTATAGCTTGAGGCAATGAAGGCCCTCGTCACAGGAGCAACCGGAGCCGTGGGCGGCCGCCTGGCCGTGACCCTGCGCGAGCGCGGGGTGGACGTGCGCGCGCTCGTGCGCGACGCCGCCAAGGCGGGCGAGCTCGAGGCCGCGGGGTGCGAGCTGCACGAGGGCGACGTCCTGAAGCCGGAGTCACTGCGGGGCGCGGGCGAGGGCGTGGACGTGGCCTACTACCTCGTCCACGGGATGGGCCGCGGCTCGGACGGCGACTTCGTCGAGCGCGAGCGCGAGACCGCCTCCAACTTCGCCCGCATGGCGCGCGACGAGGGCGTGGAGCGCGTCGTCTACCTCGGGGGGCTCGGCGAGGACCCGGAGTCCGAGCACCTCCGCAGCCGCCACGAGACGGCCGAGACCCTGGGCGACGAGGGCCCGCCGCTCACCTACTTCCGCGCGGCGATGCTGATCGGGGCCGAGAGCGAGTCCTACCGAATGCTGCGCCAGCTCGTGGCCAAGCTGCCCGTGATGATCGCGCCGCGCTGGCTGAAGACCCCGACCCAGCCCATCGCCCTGGAGGACGCCGTGGCCTACCTCGCCGCGGCGCCCGAGGTGGCGGCCTCGGAGGGCCGCGAGATCCAGATCGGGGGGCCCGAGGTGCTCTCGTACGGCCAGATGCTCGACCGCATGGCCATCGCGCTCGAACGCGAGCCGCGGCCGAAGCTCCCGGTGCCGGTGCTCTCGCCCACGCTCTCCTCCTACTGGATCGGGCTCGTGACCGACGTCGACGCCGGCGTGGCCAAGCCGCTCATCGAGGGGCTATCGACGAAGACGGTGGTCACCGACCCCTCCGGCGCCCTCCTGTTCGACATCGAGCCCCAGGGCGTCGACGACGCCCTCGAGCGCGCCATCGAGAGGGAGAGGGAGCTCGTCGGCTAGTACCCTGGGCCGTTGCCACGGGCTGTGGCGCAGTCTGGTAGCGCGCTCCGTTCGGGTCGGAGAGGTCCCCAGTTCAAATCTGGGCAGCCCGATAGCTCCGGATGGCTAGCCCGGAACCGCGATGATTGCGGCGACAGCCGCCGCCGAGAGCGAGCCCACCAGGGCAAGTGACGACATCACCCACCGCGGAGCGCGTGCCTCTTCGGCGCCAGTGAGCTCGGCCTCAACCGCCGTCCACCGCCACCAGCCGCACGCCGTGATCAGCGCGCCGGTGATGGCGAAGATCACGCCCAGCGCTGAATAGGGCCAGGTGGTGCCGTCCACGAGCTCGGGCAGCAGTCGGCCGACCGCCAGGGCCACCCCGCAGCTCGCCAACCCGGTACGCCACCAGGCGAGAAATGTCCGCTCGTTCGCGAGGTGGGTGCGACGGGTGGCGTCGACTGTCACGGCCGCATCATGACGCGCCGGGGTCGTGCCCACCCCCCGCCGGCAGGCAGGTCGGCACCCTTGTCGCCGCGCCGGTCAATGGTGAGCATCTGGACGGACGGCCTTCGATCCCAAGGAGAAGCGATGAGCAGTTCGTCCGGAGAAGCTCAGCGCTCGGTCCTTCCGATTCCCGACCGCCAGCACACGGGTCTGGTGACCTACGACGCGAAGGACCCGGACACCTCGTTCCCGCCGATCGAGCCGCTGCGCCCGCCAAAGGGCGCACCGAACGTGCTCGTGATCCTGCTCGACGATGTCGGATTCGGGGCGTCGAGCGCGTTCGGCGGGCCGTGCGCCACGCCGGTCGCGGAGCGGCTGGCCGCCAACGGGTTGAAGTACAACCGCTTCCACACCACGGCGCTGTGCTCACCGAAGCACTTGCGGCGATCATCGGGGACTCCACCCTGTTCTGGATCGCACGGAGAGGATCAGCGCGCATTCGGCCGCAGGTCGACCGGGCACGCGCCAACCCGCGGGTGTCCACCTCCCTCGATTACCTCGGGGACAACGCGAAGATCCTGCTCGTGCTCGGCCGCTACGTCCCGGGCCTGCGCTTCGTCGTGAACACGACCATGGGCCTTTCGGACACGCCCTACCGAAAGTTTCTGCCGTGGTCGGCGATCGGCGGGGCAGGATGGTCCGCATACACCTGTCTGCTCGCCTACTGGGTCGGATCGACGATCGAGGACTACCCCGTCGCCTCGATGCTGCTCTCGGGCGCGATCACCACCGCCTTGATTGCTGTCCTCTTCCTGCGCGAGCGCCGCGCACGCAGACGCACCGCGACGGGCGTCAGTTAGGCCCGGTCACACGTGGCTGGCGGGGGACCCCTTGCCCCCACCTCGGGATCTGGGATAGGTTCGCTGCGCTGTGGAAGCGGGCACGATCGAGCGCCCCCCGGCCCCGCGGCTGCTGGCCGCGGCCGGGCTCGGTGCCGCGCGTCGCGCTGGCGCTCGGGGTCTACGGGCGAGTCCACGACCCGAGCCAGGAGCTGGTCTTCACGCTGTTCTTCTCGTCGACGATCGCGATGAAGGTCTGGCTCGCGACTCTGGTCGCGGTGGCGCTTCGCCGTCGTCCAGGTCGTGACCGCGCTGTGGGTGTACGGGAAGCTGCCGTGGACGGCTCCGTCGTGGGCCGGGACGTGCACCGCATCTCCGGCCGGCTCGCGTTCCTGGCGTCGCTGCCGGTGGCCTACCACTGCCTGTGGTCGCTCGGGTTCCAGGACACCGACACGCGCGTGCTCGCGCACTCGCTGCTCGGGTGTGCGCTTCTACGGCGCGTTCGCCGCGAAGGTGACGATCGTGCGCTCGAAGGGGCTGCCGGGGCTCGCGCTCCCGGTCGCGGGCGGCAGTGATGTTCGCGGTGCTCGTGCTGGCCTGGTACACGAGCGCGCTCTGGTTCATCGACGAGCGGGCGGGTTCCCGGACTTCTGAGCGTGCTGGCGCAGGTGCGACAGGGTCGCTGGCCGTGCTCAGCTGGGTGGTGGCCGCGGTGCTGGTCGTGATGCTGCTCATCGGGCCGCAGGTGATCGCCGAGGACGAGCCCAAGCCCACGACCGAGGCGGCGGGCTCGTCGCCCTATGCCTCCGGCTCAGGTGGCGCGGCGGACGGCGAGAGCGTGTTCGTGGACAGCTGCGGGTCATGCCACACCCTCGAAGCGGCAGGCACGAGCGGACAGGTGGGTCCCAGCGCTCGACGGCGACCTCGCTCGGGAGCGCGGACGTCGAGGCGATAGTGCGCGACGGCCGCGGTGGCATGCCGGCCTTCGGCGGCGATCTGTCCGATGAGGAGATCTCGGCGGTGGCGGCGTTCGTAGCGGAGTCCCGCTAGGGCGTCACGCCGCCACGGCGTTGTAGTAGCGCACCGCCAGCCCGGTGAGCAGCGTCTCGAAGCAGGCCTCGGCCGTCAGCCCGTGGGCCTCGGAGTACGCGCGGATGCCGTCGCGCTCGATCGCCTCGCTCTGGGAGATCACCTCGTCGACCAGGTCGGGGTGCTCGTCCGAGAAGTAGGCCCCCATCGAGTAGAGGCTCGTCTCGGTGAGCGACTCGATGAACGATTCGCCGTCGGTAGGCGCGGGCGCCGGCTTTGGTCTTGCCTGAGGCCATGGGCGGCCCCAGAGTACCCGTCGGCGCTATCACCGCCGCTAGGCGCCGTAGCCCTCCGCGGTGGCCTTCGCGCCGGACGACCGCCGCTTCGACCGGCTGGGAGATCGACGGCGGCAGGACGGAGGGCAGGCCCGTCGGGCCGCCCGGGACCTCGGCGGCCGTCAGCGAGGGCGACTGGGCGGAGGGCGCCCTGGCCTCGCCGGGCATCGCCGGCTCGCCCGCTGAAGGCGCGGGCGCCGGCGAGGGCACGGGCACGGCGGCGCCGGGGGCCTGGGCCGCGGGCGGCGGGGGCGTCCTCGCGGTGCCCGGGGCGTTCGCGCCGGCGGGGCGCCGCGCGCGCGGAGGCCCGACGGCCCGCTCGCTGCCGGGGCTCGTGGTCAGGCCGGGCTTGGCGGGCGGCCTTGCGGGCACGCGCCGTGGCGCCCGCGCCGGCGCCTCGGTCCTGCGCGGAGGCGTGACGAGCGGGTTCGTGCGCTCGCGGCGGCGGAGGGCGTCACCGCCTGATCGCCGCGGAGGGCCAGGGGCCCGGTGCCACCGAGCGTGGCGCCACCGCCGCCGACGAAGGCGGCCGTGACGAGCAGGGCCACAGCCTTGCCGCCCGGTCCCGCCGTGACCTCGACGGCCGGCGCCAGGGCGAGCGCCGAGCTGTGGCCCCCGTCTCCGGAGGCGGCCACGCCGTCGCCGATCCTGCGGCGCAGGAACGCCGGCAGGGGGAGCAGGGCCGCGGCGCGGGCCGCGATGCGGCGCCGCGGGAGCATCGGCTCCACACCCATCATCCGGGCGCGGCGCCGGCAGGTCGAGCAGTGCCGCGCGTGGCGGTCGAGCCGGCGGCGGTCGCGCCCGGTCTCGAAGCCCTCGGCCAGCCGCCCGATGGCGGCGCCCACGAGCCGGCAGCGCTGACCGCTGTCCTGCTCGATGTACTCGTGCTCGAGCTTGCGCCGGGCGCGGAAGAGGGTGCTCTCCACCGCCGACTGGCTGAGATCGAGGCTCGCGCCGATCTCGCTGTAGGACCTTCCCTCGAGCTCACGCAGCACGATCACCCGCCGGTGGGTCTCCGATAGCTCGTCGAGGGCTCCCCGCAGGGAGTCCAGGCTCTCGTGGGCCATCAGCGACGCATCGGGCTGGGGTCCCACGGCCAGGCGGACCGCGTCGGCCTGCACCATCCCCTCAGAGTCGATCGAGACCTCCTCGGCGCGAGCTGGAGCGCCGGTACCGGTCGATCGTCGCGTTGCGGGCGATCTCGTAGATCCAGGGCCGGAAGGCCACCTCGTCCTCGGTCTCCCGCAGGCGGCGCAGCGCGGACAGGAAGGCGTCCTGGGTCACGTCCTCGGAGCCGCCGTGGTCGCGCACGCGCGCCAGCACGAAGCGCCGGATCTCCGGCTGGTAGCGGCGGTAGAGCTCCCCGAACGCGGCCTCGTCACCGTCGCGCACCGACGCCACGAGCGTCGCGTCGCTGGCCCTGCCCCAAGTTGCTTCCGCATTCAGTGCGGTTATCACGATGACCCTGCCTCCAAGATGGGCGAATCCCCTGCTTGGTGTCTACCCACCAACCGCCCGGGAGAAAACCCGTTTGGGGGCCCGGGTACCGTTTCCCGGCGGTGGCCTCCCGGACCGAGATCGTCTCCCGGCTCGACGAGCTGCTGGACCCGGGCGCCTTCGACGACCTCGGCCCCAACGGCCTGCAGGTGCCGGGCGCCGAGGACGTGCGAACGGTGGTCACCGGCGTGACCGCCCAGCTGGCCCTCTTCGAGCGGGCCGCGGAGCTGGGCGCCCAGATGGTGCTCTGCCACCACGGGCTGCTGTGGGACTTCCTCCCCCGGGTGGTGGACCAGAAGATGAAGCGCCGCCTGCAGGCGCTCTTCGACGCCGACCTCTCGCTCGTGGCCTATCACCTCCCCCTCGACGCCCACCCCGATCTGGGCAACAACGCGCTCGCCTGCCGAGCGCTCGGCTTCGAGCGCTCCGAGCCCTTCGGGCGCTTCAAGGGCACGAGCGTGGGCTTCGTGGGCAGGTCCGAGCGGGGCGTATCGGTGCCGGACCTGCTCGAGGGCTGCCGCGCGACCTTCGGCCAGGAGCCGCTGCACTTCGACGCCGGCCCCGACCCCGTGCGCGCGCTCGGCATCGTGTCGGGCGCGGCGGCGTCGTCGCTGGGCGAGGCCCTCGAGCGCGGCCTCGACGGCCTTCTGACCGGGGAGCCCGCGGAGCACGTGATGGCCGACGCTCGTGAGGGCTCGGTGCACTTCCTGGCCTGCGGCCACTACGCGACGGAGACCCTCGGCGTGCGCGCCCTCGGCGATCTCCTCGCCGCGCGAGCTGGGGGTCGAGCACCACTTCGTGGACATCCCCAATCCGGTCTGACCGAAAAAAACGCTTGCACCGTCGGCGCCGACAGATACCCTGACGTCACCTGTTCAGCGAAAGAGGAGGAGCACACGCACATGGCGATCCACCTGACGCCCACGGAGCTCGGACGCGAAGAGGGAATGCACCGGAGAGAGGTCATCACCAAGTGCATGGAACTGGGTGTGCCGATCTTCCAGGGCCGGATCGACAAGACGCTGTTCATCTCGACTCTGAAGGACGCCAAGCAGAAGCGCGCGCTGGCCCAGGCCTAGCGCGACCTCCCCGCCGGGCCGTAGACTCCGCTGCCTGAGCGGAGCACTGACCGGCGAGGAGAGACGATGGCAACGATCACCGCGGCTTCGGGCACCGGCTCGAAGACGATGGCGGACATGGTGGCGCTGGCCGCCGAGAAGTTCGCGGGCAAGCCGGCCCTCAAGCACAAGGTCGGCGGGGAATGGGTCGACGTGCTCCTACGACGACCTCGGCGCCGCGGTGCAGCGAGACCGGGCTCGGGCTGATCGACCTCGGCCTCGAGCCCGGCGACAAGGTGGCGATCGTGGCCCACACGCGGCCCGAGTGGACCTACGCCCACTTCGGCATCCTCTCCAGCCGGCACCATCTCGGTCTCCGTCTACCAGACCAACTCGCCCGAGGAATGCCACTACGTGCTCGAGCACTCCGAGTCGAAGGCGGTGTTCCTGGAGGACGCCGAGCAGCTCGAGAAGATCCGCCAGGTCGCCGACCGCCTGCCCAACCTCGAGCACATCATCGTCTTCGACCCGGTGGGTGAGGCGCCGCGACGTGATCACCCTCGAGGCCCTGCGCGAGCGCGGGCGCGGCCGCGACGCGGCCGAGCTCGACGCCCGCATCGCGGCGGTCACCAAGGACGACACCTGCATCTACATCTACACCTCGGGCACCACCGGGCCGCCCAAGGGCTGCGTCCTCTCGCACGGCAACTACCGCGACGTGGTGACGATGTCGGAGTCGCAGGGGATGCTCGAGGAGGACGAGGTGGTCTACCTCTTCCTGCCGCTCGCGCACGCGTTCGCCAAGCTCGTGCAGTTCATCGCGCTCGACCTCGGCGGCTGCCTGGCCTTCTGGGAGAAGGACCCCCAGAAGATCGTCCCCAACCTGATGGAGACCAAGCCGACGTACTTCCCGAGCGTGCCGCGCATGTTCGAGAAGATCTACACGCTGGCCACGAGCAGCGCGGAGGACCCCGAGAAGCTGCAAGCAGGCCGTCGAGGTGGGCATGAGGGTGCGCCAGCTGCAGGCGGCCGGGCAGGACGTGCCCGAGCAGCTCCAGGCCGGGTTCGACGCGGCCGAGGAGGCGCTCTACAAGAACGTCCGCGGGATCTTCGGCGGCAGGATCCGCCAGTGCACCACGGGCGCGGCGCCGATCGCGAAGGAGATCCTCGAGTTCTTCTACGCCTGCGGCGTGCCGGTGATGGAGGGCTACGGCATGACCGAGACCGCCACGGTCGCCACGGTCAACACCCCGGACGAGTTCCGCTTCGGCTCGGTGGGCAAGCCGATCCCCGGGGTGGAGGCCAAGGTGGCCGAGGACGGCGAGCTGCTGCTGCGCGGCGCCCAACATCTTCAGGGGCTACTACAAGAACGCCGAGGCCACGGACGACACGCTGGTGGACGGCTGGCTGCACACCGGCGACCTCGCGAAGATCGACGACGACGGCTTCGTGTACATCGTCGGGCGCAAGAAGGACATCATCATCACCGCCGGCGGCAAGAACATCACGCCGGCCAACCTCGAGAACGGGCTCAAGCAGAACCGCTGGATATCCCAGGCGGTGGTGGTGGGAGACCGCCGGCCCTATCTCGTCGCGATCATCACGCTCGACCCCGAGGAGGCCCCGGCCTTCGCCGAGCAGCACGGGATCACGGTCGAGGAGCTCCCGGCATCCGAGCAGATGCGAGAGGAGGTCCAGAGGGTGGTGGACGAGGTCAACTCGAAGGTCGGTCCCGTGGAGCAGATCAAGAAGTTCGCGATCCTCCCGCGCGACCTGACCCAGGAGACGGGCGAGCTGACGCCCACCCTGAAGGTCAAGCGCAACGTGGTGGCCGACAAGCACGCGGGCGTGATCGACGACCTGTACGGTCGGGCTGAGCCCCGGAGCGCGGCTGCCTACACTGGCTCTCGTGGCCAGCAACGACCCCACCGATACCGGCGGCCTGTTCATCGGCCGCCGGCCCGGGACCGGCCCCGTGCGCTACCGCGGGACGCCGGTCCGCGGGAGCGCCAGGCGGCGCAACTTCGACGGCGCGCTCGCTTTCGGGCTGCTGCTGATCGAGCTCCTGCTCTGCCTCAGCCTGTTCGGGCCCCAGCCCCTGGGCTGGCTCTGGGTGGGCTCGCAGGTCGAGTACCTCACCGGGGCGGTCACGGCGGGCATCTCGACGATCATGCTCGGCTGCCTGCTGTCCCTCATGCTCACCATGGTGCTGGCCAAGCGAGTGGACCACGGATGGAAGCTCGTGCGCCGAGCGGCGGGCCACCGCCAGGAGCGGGGCGCGCTGGAGATCATCTTCGCGATCACCGTCGCGGTGGCGCGTTGTGGCCTTCGGCGTGTGGTTCTTCCTGATCGAAGGCCCCGGTCCGTCGCTCGCCCCGACGAACTGAGGGGACTCTCGAGATCGGACTCCTGGATTACTACCGGCAGTTCGAGGACGTCGACGAGGAGGAGCTGAACAAGGCTCGTCGCGAGCGCCGCCATCGCGAGAGGGCGCTCGCCCTCCAGCAGGTGCCCGACCTGGACCTGTCGGGGACCGAGTGGCCCGATCTGCCGGACTCCGAGGTGATGAACGCCTCGATCTTCACCGCGCGGGGGCGGGTGAACGGCTACCCCGATCGCCACGCGGAGGGGGTGCGGCGGGCGCTCGCCGAGCGCCACGACGTCGAGCCCGAGCGCATCGTGCTCGGCAACGGCGCCGCCGAGCTCCTGCAGGCGGCCGCGCTGACGTTGATGGGCCCGGGCGACGAGATGGTGACCCCGTGGCCCTCCTACCCCCTCTATCCGCTGATGACGGCGCGGGCGAGGGCCACGCCGGTGCCGGTGGGCTCGGCCGCCGAGATCGGCCGCGCGGTGACCGCGCGCACCCGCCTCGTGGTGCTGTGCAACCCCAACGACCCCACGGGCGGCCACCTGACCGCCGACCAGATCGCCTCCCTCGCCGCGGAGCTGCCCGCCCCGGTGCACCTCGTGGTCGACGAGGCCCTCGTGCACTTCCAGGACGCCGAGGAGGTCGACTCGGTGCTGCGCCTGACCGACGCCCTCCCGCGCTTCCTGGTGGTGCGCACCTTCTCGAAGATCTACGGGCTCTCCGGCCTGCGGGCGGGCTACGCCGTCGGCTCCAGCGCGTCGACCAGCATGCTCGACGCCATCTCGCCGGTGCTGGGAGTGAACGCGCTGACCCAGGCGGCGGTCGACCAGGCGCTGAAGATCGGCGGCCCGGAGATCGAGCGGCGGCGCATGGCCGTGCTCCGCGAGCGGACCCGGCTCCAGGAGGCCCTGAGCGGGCTGCCGGTGGACGCGGCGCCGAGCCAGGCGAACTTCGTCTGGGTCCGCGCGCGCTCGATGAGCGGTGACGAGCTGGCGAGCCGCCTGGGCCGCCAGGGGGTCATCGTGGCGCCCGGCCGGCCCCTCGGCGCCGAGGATCACGTGCGGATCACGGTCCGCGACAAGGCGGCCAACGATCGGCTGATCGCGGCCCTCGAGAAGGCGCTGGAGCCCTAGCGTAGTCCTAGCCCTCCTCGGACTGCCTGAGCAGCGTGCCGGTCGTCTGCTCGAGGATGCGCCGCCAGGCCGCGGTCTTCTCGCGCTCCTTCTCGAAGCGGCGGACGACCTTGCGCACCCGCGTGGCCGAGATGTCGATGCCGTGCTTGGCGCACACGGTGCCCAGGCGCTCGTAGTCGGCGGCCAGCTTCAGCGTCACCGACTCGAAGCCGTGCCGCGCGATGTCCACCCGGCTCGCGAAGTTCATGATGTTCGTCTCGAACATCAGCTCGTCGTTCGGCTCGGGCTCGATGAGGATGATGTCCACGCCGGGGTACTTCTCCTCCCAGTGGCGCACCGCCTCGTGCAGGCGCTGGTGCGCCAGCAGCTTGAACGTCTGGTAGCCGATCTGCGGGAAGCCCATGTCGGCCACGCGGCGCACGCGGCTGCCCAGCATGGTGGGGATGACCTTCTGGAAGTCGTTCACGTAGGGCACCAGCGGGTTGACCACGATCACGAACTCCGCGCCGTTCTCCACCGCGATGTCGACGTTGGTGGTGGAGCGGATGCCGCCGTCGATGAGCTGGCGCCCCTTGACCTCGACCGGCTTGTAGATCATCGGCAGCGCGGTGGAGGCGGCCACCGCGCGCGAGATCGGCACGTCGTCCCAGCCGCTGCCGCCGAGCACGATGCGCTCGCAGGTGTCGAGGTCGGTGGCCGCGAGGTACAGCTCGGTGTCGAGCAGGCGGAAGTCGTTGGAGCGGTCGGGGTCGGACAGGACCCTCTCCATGTACTCCTCGATCGCGGTGCCGTCGTAGATCCCCGAGGGCAGGCCCTCGGCGAGCTGGACCACCAGGTCGATCACCGAGAGCTGGCCGATCTGGCCCACGAAGGAGCGGGCCAGGCCCATCAGCCTCAGCGGCAGCAGGGCGGCGCTCTGGGCGAACTCGAGGTAGTTGGGCCGCATGAGCGAGCCGCGGTCCACGTCCCGGAAGGGGGTGGGCACCTGCTGGTTGACCACCCTCATCATCTCCTCGGGCGTGACCCCGTTGGCCACGAGCGAGCTCACGAAGGAACCGGCGCTGGTGCCCACGTAGACGTCGAACTCGTTCACCGTGCGGTTCACGGCCAGCAGGTCGAGGGCGCGCAGGGCGCCGATCTCGTACACGCCGCCCGTGAAGCCGCCGCCGCCCAGCACGAGGGCCGTCCGGGAGCGCCGCCGACGGCGCTTGGCCGCCTTCGGAGCCGCCTTGCGCGTCTTGGCCGGGGGCTTCTGGAGCTTGACGACCTCGCCCATGCCCTCATTATCGCCTATCCAGCCGGATTTCCATGAGGGTGGGCGCTCCGTGGCCCTCGTTACCGTGTTGTGCTCCTCGATGGCCCGCCCCCTAGCGCTCCTCCTCTGCCTGGCCGCGTTCGCCCTCCCGGGGCTCGCCGGACCCCTCGCCGCCGCGGCGAGCGAGGCCGGGCTGCGGCCCAAGCTCGACCGCGCCATGCGCTCCGCGGGCTCGCAGTCGGGGGCCTACGTGGAGAACCTGACCACGGGCAGGACGATCTTCCGCCGCCGCGAGGGCACGCCCCGGATCCTGGCCTCGAACACCAAGCTCTTCACCACCGCCGCCGCCCTGGCGCGCTTCGGCACCGACGGCACGCTGAAGACCGACGTCCGGGGCGACGGCGACCTCACGACGGGCGGCACCTACCGGGGGAGCCTGTACCTGGTGGGCGGGGGCGATCCCACCTTCGGCAGCCGGCGCTTCACGCGCCGCGCCTACGGCGGCGGGGCCACGGTCGAGGCGCTGGCCGGGCAGCTCGAGGAGGCCGGCATCGAGCGGGTCACCGGCCGCGTGTACGGCGACGCGTCGCGCCACGACGCGCTCAGGGGAGGCCCCGACTCGGGCTTTCGGACGTCCATCTACGTGGGGCCCCTGAGCGGCCTGTCCTACAACCGCGGGCTCGCCACCGAGAGCGGCCGCGGCTATCAGGCCAACCCGCCCGCCTTCGCGGCCGCCCGGCTCGACGACGCCCTCGAGCGCCGCGGGATCTCCGTGCGCTCCGCCCCCCGGGCCCGGCGCCGCCCGGCGGACAGCGAGCTGCTGGCCACGGTGGAGTCGCCGCCCATGGCCCGCCTGGTGCGGCTCACCAACAAGCCCTCGGACAACTTCTTCGCCGAGCTGATCGTGAAGGACCTGTCGATGCAGGCCACCGGGCGCGGGACCACCCGGGGCGGCGTGGGCGTGGCCGCGGGCTTCGCGCGCCGCCTCGGGGCCGGGCCGGCTTCGCTGGCCGACGGCTCGGGCCTCTCGCGCGGCAACCGCGCCTCGCCGGTGCGCGTGGCCGGATTTCTCACGGCGCTGCGCGAGCGCGACGAGTTCGCCGCCTTCTCGGACTCGCTCTCGATCGCCGGGGTGGACGGGACCCTCGGCCCCCGCATGCGACGCGGCCCGGCCCGCGGGCGATGCCGCGGCAAGACGGGCACGCTCTCGAACGTCTCGGCCGTGTCGGGGTACTGCCGGGCGCTGTCGGGCGAGACCTACGTCTTCTCGATCCTCATGAACGGGGTGAACCCCTACGGCGCGCGGCAGCTTCAGGACTCGATGCTGCAGGCCATGGCCGGCGTGGAGTGAGCCGCTCAGTCCTTCAGCAGGGCCAGGAGGCCGTCCTCGTCCAGGACCTCCGTGCCCACCTTCTCGGCCTTCGCCATCTTCGTGCCCGGGTCGGCGCCGGCCACCAGGTAGTCGGTCTTCTTCGAGACCGATCCGGTCACCTTGCCGCCGGCGGCCTCGATTCGCTCCGTCGCGTCCTCGCGGGTCATGTTGGGCAGCGTGCCGGTGAGCACGAGGGTCTTGCCGTGCAGGGGTCCGCGGCCGGCGCGCGGATCGGGGCCGTCGTCCTCCATCTGCAGGCCGTGGGCGCGAAGGCGCTCGATGGTCTCCCGGGTGGTGTCCTCGGCGAGGGTCTCGGCGATCTGGCCGGCCAGGATCGGGCCGATCCCGGGGACCTCGGCGATCTGCTCGGGGGTCGCCTGCATCAGTGCGTCGACCGTGCGGAACCAGCGCGTGAGAGCGCGCGCGTTGGTGAAGCCGATCCCCTGGATGCCGAGCCCGAACACCACCCGCGCGAAGGGCCGCGACTTCGACGCCTCGATGGCCGAGAGCAGGTTCTCGATCGACGTCTCGGCGAAGCCCTCGCGGCCCGTGAGCCGCTCGGCGTCCAGGTCGTAGATGCCCGCGATCCCGTCGATCACCCCGTCGCGGAGGAACTGGCCGACCCGCTCCTCGCCCAGGCCCTCGATGTCCATGGCGCCGCGGCTCACGAACTGCTTGACCGACTGGAAGAGCTGGCCGGGGCAGCCGGCGCGGTTGGGGCAGATCGTCCAGACGCTGCCCTCGACCTTCACGGTCTCGGTGTCGCACGACGGGCAGCGCTCCGGCGGGCGGGGCAACGGCGAGCGCCCCTTCGCCTTCTGCGCCTTGGCGGTCGGCGAGACCACGCGCGGGATCACGTCGCCGGCGCGGGTCACGATCACCTCGTCGCCCTCGCGCACGTCCTTGCGCTCGATGTCCTCCTCGTTGTGCAGCGTGGCGAGCTTCACGGTCACGCCGGAGACCTGCACGGGCTCAAGGCGCGCGAAGGGCACCATGTGGCCGGTGCGGCCGACGTTCCACATCACCGCCTCCAGCACGGTGGTGGCCGTCATCGGCGGGAACTTCCACGCGATCGCTCCCCGCGGCTCGCGGCCCACCACCCCCAGCTGGCGCTGGAGCTCGAGGTCGTCGACCTTCACCACCACGCCGTCGATCTCGTAGTCCAGCGACTCGCGGCGCTCCTCCCACGCCGCGGCAGGACCCGACCACCGACTCCAGGTCGTCGTGGAGCTCGATCTGGTCGTTGACCTTGAACCCGTGCTCGCGCAGCCACTCGAGCGATTCGTGGTGGGTGTCGAAGGAGATCCCCTCGAGGGCCCCCACGGCGTAGCACCACATCGAGAGCGGCCTCGCGGCCGTGAGGTTGGGGTCGAGCTGGCGGATGGAGCCCGCGGCGGTGTTGCGGGGGTTCGCGTAGGTGGGCTCGCCCGCCGCGGCGCGCTGCTCGTTGAGCTCGGCGAAGGCGCGGCGGGGCAGGTAGGCCTCCCCGCGCACCTCGAGCACGGCGGGCGCGTCCTTGACCCGCAGCGGTATCGCCTTGACCGTGCGCAGGTTCTGGGTCACGTCCTCGCCGACCTCGCCGTCGCCCCGGGTGGCGCCGCGCACCAGATCACCGTTCTCGTAGAGGAGCGAGATGGCCAGGCCGTCGACCTTCGGCTCGGTCACGAAGCGGATCTCGGCGTCCTCGACCCCCTGCTTGTTCAGCAGGCGCTCGGAGCGCTCGAGCCAGGCGCGCAGCTCGTCCTCGTTGCGGGCGTTGGCCAGCGAGAGCATGGGCTGGCGGTGGGGGGCGGGAGCGAAGCGCGCCAGCGGGGTGCCGCCCACCCGCTGGGTCGGCGAGTCGGGCGTGCGGAGGTCGGGGTGCCGCGGCCTCGAGGTCGCGCAGCTCGTGAGAGCAGGGCGTCGTACTCGGAGTCGGATACCTCGGGGTCGTCGAGGACGTAGTAGCGGTGGTTGTGGTGCTCGAGCGCCCGGCGCAGCTCCTCCGCCCGATGGGAAGCGGTCTCGCTCAAACCTCTCGGGCGGCGGGGCGCAGGAGGCGGTCGAGGGCGAAGCCCGAGAGCTGCTCCACGCCCGCCTCGTCGGTGAGGTCGAAGTGCAGGGGGGTGATGCTGATGAGCCCTTCGGCGATGGCCGCGAAGTCGGTGCCCTCCTCCTCCCGGTAGCCGGGGTCGTCGCCGTAGATGCGATAGCGCCGCCGGCCCCCCTCCTCCTCCTCGGCGAGCTCCAGGCGGTCGCGGTAGATCCGCTTGCCGAGCTTGCAGGAGCGGGCACCGTCGATCTCGCCGGCCGGGACGTTCACGTTGAGAAGGGTGTCGTCGGGCACCGGCACCCGCTCGAGCTCCTCCACGAGGCGGGCCACGAAGCGCGCCCCCTCCTCGAAGTTCTCCGCCTCCCAGGCGCGGCCCTCGCGGAAGTCGACGCGCCCCCGATCGGCCTGCTGGGACACGGCGATGGCCGGGATGCCGAGCACGATGCCCTCCAGGGCGGCGGCGACCGTGCCGGAGTAGGTGATGTCGTCCCCCAGGTTGGAGCCGTGGTTGATTCCGGAGACGATCAGGTCCGGCTGGAACTCGATCAGGCCGAGCGCGGCGAAGCGCACGCAGTCCACCGGCGTGCCGTCCGTGGCGTAGGCCACCGAGCCGTCCTCCAGGTCGATCTCCTCGACCCAGAGCGGCTCGCGGGTGGTGATCGAGCGCGCCGTGGCGCTGCGGTTGGAGTCGGGAGCGATCGTGGCCAGCTCCACGCCGGGGACCTCGAGCAGGGCGCGGCGCATGGCGTGGAGGCCGATCGCGCCGATGCCGTCGTCGTTGGTCAGGAGGATCCGCATGCCCTTGAGAGGTTAGTCGCGCCTATGCCGCGCGAACGTGACGAATCAGTACCGGACGCGTTCCAGATAGAGCCCGTGGGCGGCGGCCGTGTCACCGGCCTCCTCGCGGGGGCGCCCGGCCAGGAGAGGGCCGAGGGCGCCCGGGTCCATCCGGCCCGCGGCCATCTCCAGCATGGTGCCCACGAGCGTGCGCACCATGCGCTTCATGAAGCTGTCCGCCTCGATCCAGAAGGCCAGCACCCCGTCCCCCTCGTCGACCCACTCGGCGCCCAGCACCTCGCGCTCGAAGCGCTGGTGGTAGGTCTGGGTGGGCGTGAAGGCGGTGAAGTCGTGGTGCCCGGCGAGCTGGGCGGCGCACTGGTCCAGCACGTCCCGGTCGAGCCCGTAGCGCCACTGCAGCGCCCTGTCGCGCTCGAAGACCCGCGCCACGCGGTCGTCGAGCACCCGGTAGCGATAGGTGCGCGAGAGCGCGTCACGGCGCGCGTCGAAGTCCGCCGCCGCCTCCTCGCTGGCCAGCACGCGGACGTCGGGCGGGAGATTTCCGTTGAGCGCCCCGGCGGACGCGGGGGCGCCCGGGTGGCTCGCCACCTGGCCCCGGGCGTGCACGCCGGCGTCGGTGCGCCCCGCCACCGTCAGCGCGACCGGCTCCGGCAGGACCTTCGCCAGCGCCCCCTCGAGCGTCTCCTGCACCGTTCGCTCGCCGGGCTGGCGCGCCCAGCCGGCGAAGCCCGCCCCGTCGTACTCGAGCAGCAGCCGGGCCGTCAGGGCTAACCGCGCCGGCGCGCGACGATCACGACATAGGGCGCGTCCACCGTGAACGGCCTATCGCCGCCGGCCCACCCCCGGGCCATGGACACCATCTCCTCGCGCATTCGGGCATAGGTCTCCGGGGGCATCTGCTCCTTCGCCATCGCCTGTGTCGGGGCGTGGCGCTCCATGAACCCCACGAACTGATCCGGCGAGTCGGCGCTCCAGGGCAACGACACCCGCTGGATCTCGATCGAATTGGCCAGGCCCTCGAAGCGCTCGTGCACCGTCTGCTCCTCGGACCACTGCTCGAGGGTCGGCGCATCGTCGGGTATCGGCGGCCCGTAGCTGCGGCCGAGCTGGAACATCTCCCTCATCGGACCGTCGGCGGTCCACGCGGTCATGCCGACCGTGTTGCCGGGTCGCACCACGCGGAACATCTCCTCGGCGACCACACGGGGCTGCGGCGTGAGCATGGCGCCGAACACCGAGCCCACGCAGTCGAAGCGGGAGTCATCGAAGGGGAGGTCCTCGGCGTCGGCCTCGGCCCATTCGATCGAGTACCCCTCCGCTTCGGTACGCGCCCGGCCACGCTCGACCATCTCCGGAGCGAGGTCCGAGGCGACGACGCTTGCGCCCTCGTCCGCACACGCGACGGCGAAGTTGCCGTCTCCGGCCGCCACGTCCAGCACCTCCTGCCCGGCTGAGACGGCGCAGGCGTCCGCCAGCGCGACCGCCGCGGGACGGAGCATCTCCGACAGCCCCGAGTACTCGCCCTTGCCCCAGGTCTCGCGAGCCTGGGCCTTTGCCTTCGCGACGTCCACGAGCGCGAATCTAGAGCACGCGGCTGCCCTCAGACCGCGAAGCCCGAGCCGCCCATGCGGCTGATGTGGCTGGCTCGCGCGTTGCCGGCGGCCGGCCGCGGGCGCGGGTAGGGCCCCAT
This sequence comes from uncultured Thermoleophilaceae bacterium, assembly GCA_963731645.1. Lineage (GTDB taxonomy): Bacteria > Actinomycetota > Thermoleophilia > Solirubrobacterales > Thermoleophilaceae > JAAYBF01. The sequence goes on from CAVSWF010000011.1 coordinate 524,088, forward strand.
CGCCCACACGTGGTGGCCGACCGAGGCGTAGTGCACCCGCAGGTAGGCGGTCAGCTCCCCACGGTGGTCGCCGCACGCGTAGCGGGTGGGGCCGAGCGGCCCGTGACCGTGCCAGACGAGCCAGCGGGCCGGCCCGGCGTCGACGTAGGTGCCGAAGAAGGCGTCCTGCATCTGCTCCTCGAGGGCATTCTGGGTGGCCGGGTCCGGCCGGGCCCTGCAGAACTGGCACCGAAAGACAGCCTTGATCGGCATCGTGCCGAGGCTACCGAAGCGTGGTCACCTCGAGGCGCCGGCGCTGCAGAGCGACCTCCGTGGCCCAGTCGTCGGGCACGAAGAGGGGGTCGATCTCGACCCTGCGGGCGCCCACCCACCCCTCGATGATGCGGCTGGCCTGTCCCTCGGTGAGCCACGGACGAAGCTGGCGCAGGCGTCCCACGGTCTCGTGGAAGAGCTTCGGGTCCAGGGCGGCGGCGGGCAGCGGCCGGGCCTGGCGGTCCGCCTCGGACTCGACCGTCGACGTGGCGCAGGTTGATCTCGGCCTGCGTCTCGGCGGCCATCCAGAGGCCGACCGAGCGCGCGGCCTCGCGCGGGCACAGTTCGAGCTGCTCGGCCAGCATGGTGCAGGTCACGTCGAAGATCAGCTCGAGGTGCGCCAGCCGCGGGTTGGCCCGGGCCAGGTCCGGATGTGCCTCGCGGACGGTGGGGCTCTGGAAGCGCAGGCCGCGGGGCCACAGGCGCGAGAGCAGCGACGGCCGCCCGGGGGCGGAGCCCTCGGGCGGGCTCTCGGCGATCTCGCGCAGCATCATCCCCACCGCGCACCCCCCGCCGTCGTCGGAGTAGAGCGACCCGGCCACGAGGCAGTCGGCGTGGCGCCGCAGGCCCCGGAGCATCGCCTCGAGGAGGGGAAGGGGCAGCTCCCGCAGCGCCCGGTGCAGCAGGACGCTGCGCTCGCGGGCGAGCTCCTCGGGGAGGGCGGTCGGGTCTGCCGACCTTGGCGTGACCGTCACCGCCCACTTATACCCCACCGGCGTGCGCAAGAATCCTCGTGTGGCCCAGCGCCTCACGTTCCTGGCGGGTCGCAGGCTGGTCAACGTGGCCGGCGAGTCCCACTACCAGGAGGCTCTACGAGCGCTGACGGGGAGCGACGGGCGCGAGCCGGTGCGCGGCGAGTTCGAGGCGGTCCTGGTGCCCGAGCCCGACAACCGCTTCGATCCCAACGCCGTGAGGGTCGAGATCTCCGGCCGGCACGTGGGCTACCTGCCGCGCGACGAGGCCGCCGCCTACGGCCCGCGCCTGAAACGGCTGGGCGATCGCGGGCGCCGGGGCGCGTGCGAGGCCGTGGTCTCGGGCCGGGGCGCGACCAGCGGCACGTCGAACATCGGTGTGTTCCTGCGGCTGCCCGAGCCGGAGGAGGGACCGGAGGACCCCGATCCGGGGCGGACCTGGTGAGAGCGTCTACTTGTGGCAGACCGCCTCGACGTTGTTGCCGTCCGGGTCGAGCACGAAGGCTCCGTAGTAGGTGGGGTGATAGATCTCCCGGACGCCCGGCCCGCCGTTCTCCTTGCCGCCCGCCTCGAGCGCCGCGGCGTGGAAGGCATCGACGGTCTCGCGATCCTCGGCCGTGAACGCCACGTGCACGCCGCTGTCCGGTCCGCGATCGCGCTGTCCGATCCAGAAGAAGGGGAAGTCCTCACCGAACCCACCCACCCCGGGAACCGGCTCCATCAGGAGCTTCATCCCAAGGGGTGCGAGGGCCTTCTCGTAGAACGACTTGCTGCGTTCATAGTCGCTCACATCCAGTCCGACGTGGTCGAGCTTTGGCTTCATGGGGACCTGCCGAGGTTTCTCCGAGGTAGTGGCTCAGTTTGACCGCAAAGCGGCTGCACGGATAGGTTCACGCCATGACCAAGGTCCAGGTCAAGATCGCCTTCACGGTGCTGCTGATGTTCTCTCTCCTCGGCATCGCGGCCTGCGGCGGCGACGACGGCGACGGGGCACGAGACGGTCACGGTTGAGGCCCCGGCCGCAGCCGAGCAGGCCAGCCCCGGCGACCGGCGACGCGATCCTGATCGAGACGCGCATCACCAGCGCCAAGAAACACGCTGGCGAGGTTCTCGACGGGTCCGTGATCGGCGAGTCGGCGTTCTGCCCGGGCGGCAAGCCCGCGAGCGGAGGCAGCGCGAGGTGCGGACGATCACCGCGACGTTCCACTGTTCCGCCGGCGGCCGCCTGACGGTCAGCTACTTCCCGACGCAACGCTCGCTGGTGCAGAGCAGCGAGCTGGGAGATCGTGAGCCGGCACGGGCAGCGACAAAGGTCTGCGCGGCACGGCTGGATGGTGGCCAGGCTTCGGAAGCGAAGCTCCGGAGGAGGGCGGGGCGACCTTCCACCGGGCGCCCGCGGCCTGAACCGCCCGGGCCCGGGCCGGCCGAGCCCTACACCAGCTCGAGAAAGACCATCTCCGTCGAGTCCGACTTGCGCGGCCCCAGCTTGAGGATGCGCGTGTAGCCCCCGGGCCTCTCGGCGTAGCGGGGGGCGATCTCCTCGAACAGCTTGTAGACGATGAACTTGTCCTGGCCGAGCCTCGCCATGGCCTGCCGGCGGGCGTGCTGGTCGCCGCGCTTGGCCAGCGTGATCAGCCGCTCCAGCTCGGGCTTGACCGCCTTCGCCTTGGCCTCCGTCGTCTGGATGCGCTCGTGGTCGATGACCTCACGGGAGAGGTTCATCATCAGCGACTTGCGGTGCGCCGAGTCGCGCGACAGCTTGCCCTTCTGCTTGCCGTGGCGCACCGTTACGCCGCCCGGAGAGCGAGGCCCCTGGCCTCGAGGGTCTCCTTGACCTCTTCGATCGACTTGCGGCCGAAGTTGGGAATCGCGTTCAGCTCCGACTCCGACTTCTGGACCAGGTCGCTCACGGTCTGCACGCCCGCCCGCTTCAGGCAGTTGTACGAGCGCACGCCCAGCTCGAGCTCCTCGATCAGGATGTCGTCCATCCCGTCGGCGGCCGCCAGACCGGCGCCGCCGATCGAGGCGATGTCGCCGCCGGCCATCGACCCGGGGGCGACGCCCACCAGGTTGGCCCCGGCCTCGCGCAGCGACTCCACGCGCTCGGGCTCCGAGAAGATCGCCAGGTACTTGATCAGGATCTCCGCGGCCTCGCGCAGCGCGGCGTGGGGATCGAGCGAGCCGTCGGTCTCGATGTCCATCGTGAGCTTGTCGTAGTCGGTGCGCTGCCCGACACGGGCCGACTCGACCGAGTAGGCCACGCGCTTGACCGGCGAGAAGATCGAGTCGATCGGGATCACGCCGATCGGCTGATCGGGCGTCTTGTTGTCCTCGGCCGGCGTGTAGCCGCGGCCGTGGCCGATCGTCAGGTAGATCTCGAGCTTGGTCTTCTTCTCGAGGGTGGCGACGTGGGTGTCCGGGTTGAGTATCTCGACGCCCGAGGGCAGGTCGATGTCGCCCGCGGTCACGTCACCGGGGCCGGTGACCACCAGCGGCGCCTCGACCTCGGCGGCGTCGGAGTGCATGCGGCACACGATCTCCTTGAGGTTGAGGACGATGTCGGTCACGTCCTCCTTGACCCCGTTGATCGTGGAGAACTCGTGGGCCACGCCCTCGATCCGCACGCTCGTGACGGCCGCGCCCGCAAGGGACGACAGCAGCACCCGCCGCAGCGAGTTGCCGAACGTGTAGCCGAAGCCGCGGTCCAGCGGCTCGATGGTGAACGTGCCGCGATTGTCCTGCACGTTCTCGGCGGAGATCTGGGGCGTCTGGAACTCGATCATGGGTGAATGTCCTTCGGTTGAAAGCAAGGCCTGCGGCTCCGAGAGCCGCCGGCGCGGGGGTTACTTCGAGTAGAGCTCGACGATGAGCTGTTCCTGCACCGGCGTGGCGATCTCCTCGCGCTCGGGTCGGCGCAGCACCTTTGCGGTGAGTCCGTCGTGGTCGGCCTGCAGCCACGCCGGCACGACGGAGACGAGCTCGGTGGCGTCGCGAACGGTCGCCTCCGAGCCCGATCCGGGCTTGAGGGTGATCACGTCGTCGGACCGCACCTGGTAAGAGGGAATGTCGACCCGGCGGCCGTTGATCGCCCAGTGGCCGTGGCGGATCATCTGGCGCGCCTGACGGCGCGAGCCCGCGAAGCCGAGGCGCACGAGCACGTTGTCGAAGCGCGACTCGAGCAGGCGAAGGAGGTTCTCGCCCGTGACCCCGGCCTGGCGCGAGGCGTGGGCGTAGTAGGTGCGGAACTGCTTCTCGAGCACGCCGTAGTAGCGCCGCGCCTTCTGCTTCTCACGCAGCTGGACGCGGTACTCGGACTGGCGCGCGCGGCCACGGCCGTGCTCGCCCGGCGGGTAGTTGCGCCGCTCGATCCCGCACTTGTCGGTGAGGCAGCGCTCGCCCTTGAGGAAGAGCTTCTCCCCCTCGCGGCGGCACTGCTTGCACTGGGGGCCGGTATCGCGAGCCATGGCCTAGACCCTCCTGCGCTTGCGGGGGCGGCACCCGTTGTGGGCCTGGGGGGTGACGTCGCGGATCGTGGTGACCTCCAGCCCCGCCGCCTGCAGCGAGCGGATGGCGGTGTCGCGGCCGGAGCCCGGGCCCTTCACGAAGACCTCGACCTTCTCGAGGCCCTGCTCGATGCCCTTCTTGGCCGCCGCGTCCGCGGTGACCTGCGCCGCGAAGGGCGTGGACTTGCGCGAGCCCTTGAAGCCGGCGCCGCCGGCGGACTCCCACGCGATCACGTTGCCCTCACGGTCGGTGAGGGAGACGATCGTGTTGTTGAAGCTCGTCTTGATGTGCGCCTGGCCGAAGGGAACGTTCTTCCTCGGCTTGCGGCGTCCCCGGGGCCGCCCGGGCCTCTGCTGGGCCATCAGATCTGCGCCCGGATCACTTCGAGACCTTCTTCTTGCCGGCCACCTGCATGCGCCTCGGACCCTTGCGCGTGCGCGCGTTGGTCTTGGTGCGCTGGCCGTCGACCGGCAGGCCGCGGCGATGGCGCAGGCCGCGGTAGGCGCCGATCTCCATCAGGCGCTTGACGTTGGTCGAGCGCTCGCGCCGGAGGTCGCCCTCGACGATCACGTCGTTGTCGATCACCTCGCGCAGCTTGAGGACCTCGTCGTCGGTGAGGTCCTTCACGTAGGTGTTCGGGTCCACACCGGTCTTCTCGAGGGCCGCGAGCGACTGCGAGCGGCCCACTCCGTAGATGTAGGTGAGACCTATCTCGACCCTCTTGTTGAGGGGGATGTTGATGCCGGAAATTCGTGCCATGTCGTCAGCCCTGCCGTTGCTTGTGTCTGGGGTTCTGGCAGATCACGAAAACGGCCCCGCCACGGCGGATCACCTTGCACTTCTCGCACATTGGCTTGACCGAGGCTCGGACTTTCATCCGTTGGATCTACCTTCCTTATGGAGAGAACCGGCGCTGAAGCCCAGGAGACGGCAAAAGCGCCAACAGGGGAAGATAGCAAGTAAGCGGCCTGGGCAGTCGCCGCTCAGGCGCGGGCAACCGCCTCGGCCTTCGCCGGGCGCCTGAACCCCTCTTCCTCGTGCCAGGGGGTCAGGATACGGGGTCCCTCGGCGGTGATGGCGACCGTGTGCTCGAAGTGGGCCGCGAGCGATCCGTCGGCCGAGTACACCGCCCAGCCGTCGGTGCCCATTCGCACCTCGTGGCCCCCCGCGTTGACCATCGGCTCGATGGCGAGCACCATCCCCTCCTCCAGCGCCGGACCCGTGCCCGGCTGCCCGTAGTTGGGGATCTGGGGGTCCTCGTGCATGTTGCGCCCGACCCCGTGGCCCACCAGGGAGCGGATCACCGAGTAGCCGTCGGCCTCGACGCGGCGCTGGACGGCGGCGGAGACGTCGCCGAGCCGCCCGCCCGCCCGGGCCTGCTCCACGGCGTCGAAGAGCGCGTTGCGGGTGCTCTTCAGAAGGTCCTTGGCGATCGGGCTGACCGGCCCGATCGGCAGCGTCACGGCGGCGTCGGCCACCCAGCCGTCGAGCTGCACGCCGATGTCCACGCAGAGCACGTCGCCGCGCTCGAGCTTGTAGCTGCCGGGTATGCCGTGCACCACCATCGAGTTGGGCGAGGCGCAGATCGACCCCGGGAAGCCGTTGTAGCCCTTGAACACCGGCTCGGCGTTCTGCGAGCGGATGTAGCGCTCCGCCGCCTGGTCGAGCTCGCCGGTGGTCACGCCGGGTCGCGCCTTGCTCCGCACCAGCCGGTGACACCGGGCCAGGATCCGGCCCGAGGCCGCGATCTTCTCGATCTCCTCCGGGGTCTTGCGGATGATCGCCACCCGCCTAGAGCTCCTCTTCCAGGCGCAGCGTGGCGAGCGTGGCCCGGATGTGCCCGTTCACCTCGTCGGGGGCGCGGGTGCCGTCGAACCGGCGCAGCAGGCCCTCGTCCTCGTAGTGCTCCACCAGCGGCTGGGTCTGCTCGTGGAAGACGTCGAGGCGGTGGCGCACCGTCTCGGGCTTGTCGTCGTCGCGCTGGCAGAGCGGCGAGCCGTCCTGGTCGCAGAAGCCCTCGTTCTTGGGGGGGTCGAACTCCACGTGGTAGGTATGCCCGTTCTCCTTGCACACCCGACGCCCCGAGAGCCGGCGGATCACCTCTTCGTCGGGGGCCTCTATCAGCAGGGTCGCGGTCAGGCGGCGATCGAGCCCCTTCAGGGCGTCCTCGAGCGCCTCGGCCTGCGGGATCGTGCGGGGGAAGCCGTCGAGGATGAAGCCGTCGAGGGCCTCGTCGCTGTCCACCCGCTCGACCACCACCCGGCACATCACCTCGTCGGGCACCAGGTCGCCCTTGTCCATGTAGCCCCTGGCCTCCTGCCCGAGCTCCGACTCCTCCTTCACGGCGGCGCGGAGGATGTCGCCCGTGGCGTAGTAGGGCAGATCGAAGTCGTCGCGCAGCCGGGCGGCCTGGGTTCCCTTCCCGGCGCCGGGGGGACCCAGCAGTATGAGGTTGAGCTCGCTCATGGAAGGCGAGAAGGCTACTGGCTGGCTACTTCAGGAAGCCTTCGTAGTTGCGCATCATGAGCTGAGCCTCGAGCTGCTTCATCGTGTCCAGCGCCACGCCGACCACGATGAGGATCGAGGTGCCGCCGAAGAAGAAGTTGGCGCTGGTCTGCGCGATCAGGATCGTGGGCAGCGCCGCCACGGCGGCCAGGTACAGCGCGCCGGGGAACGTGAGCCGGGCGAGGATGCGGTCGAGATACTCGGCCGTCGGCCGGCCGGGTCTCACCCCGGGTATGAAGCCCCCGTACTTCTTGAGGTTGTCGGCCTGCTCGACGGGGTTGAAGGTGACCGCGGTGTAGAAGTAGGTGAAGAGGATGATGAAGATCGACTCGCCGACGATGTAGGCCCAGCCGTTGGGGCTGAAGAAGGCCGAGAAGTCCTGCGCCCAGCTGGCCTGGGTGAGCTCGCCGACCGTGGGCGGGAAGGCCATGAGCGAGGCGGCGAAGATCACGGGGATCACGCCGGCCATGTTCACCCGCAGGGGGAGGTAGGTGGAGCCGCCCCCCGACATCCGCCGGCCGACCACCCGCTTGGCGTACTGCACGGGGATCCGTCGCTGGCCCTCCTGCACGAACACGATGGCGGCGATCACCCCCAGGGCGAGGAAGGGCATCATCACCACGAAGATCTTGTCCGGGCTGTTGAACCAGGCCGAGATGCCGTTCGGCAGCCCGGCGACGATCGAGGCGAAGATCATCAGCGAGATGCCGTTGCCGATGCCGCGCTGGGTGATCAGCTCGCCGAACCACATGAGCAGCACGCAGCCCGCTGTGAGCGTGGTCACGATCACGAAGACGCGGCCGAAGGTGAAGTTGGTGACCACGTCGGCGCCGCCGGTGGAGAAGGAGCGGAAGAGGAAGACGTAGCCGATCGACTGGGCGAACGCGAGCCCGACGGTGAGGTAGCGCGTGTACTGGGTGATCTTCTGCTGGCCGACCTCGCCCTCCTTGCGGAGCTTCTCCAGCTGGGGCACCACCACCGTCATCAGCTGCAAGATGATCGAGGCGGTGATGTAGGGCATGATCCCCAGCGCGAAGATCGCGAAGCGCTGCAGGCTGCCGCCGGAGAAGAGGTTGAGGAAGCCGAGGACGTTGGACCCCGAGAAGTTCTCGGCGATGTCCTTGACGGCGTCGACGTTGATCCCCGGCGCGGGGATGTAGGCGCCGACGCGGTAGAGAAGCGAGCATCCCCGCGGTGAAGGCGAGCTTCTTGCGGATCTCGGGAACCCGGAACGAGTTGAGGAACGTCTGGAGCACCGGGAGGCCTACTTCTCGTCGAGGAGCTGGACGCTGCCGCCCGCCGCCTCGATCTTCTCGCGCGCGGACGCGGAGAAGGCGTGCGCATGCACGGTGAGGCTCTTGGAGATCTCACCGCGGCCGAGGATCTTCACCGGCGTGTCCCGCCGCGTGGCGAGGCCGGCGGCGGCGAGCGAGACCGGCGTGACCTCCGCGCCCTTCTCGAAGCGCGCCTCGAGGTCGTCGAGGTTGACCGGCTGGGTGTGGGTCCGGAACTTCTCGAAGGGCATCGACTTCTTCATGTGCGGGCCGCGGAGCTTGCCCAGCCGGCGCTGGATCGGCATCTGGCCGCCCTCGAAGCCCTTGCGCGACTTCGCGCCCGCGCGCGCTCCGGCGCCCTTGTGCCCGCGGCCGGACGTCTTGCCGAAGCCCGAGCCCTCGCCGCGGCCGACGCGCTTGCGCCGGTGCGTGGAGCCCTTGGCGGGCTTGAGGTTGTGCAGGCCCTTCATCACTTGACCTCCAGGAGGTGCTGCACGCTGTGGACCTGGCCCCGCACGACGTCCCCGTCGGGGCGCTCGACGCTCTTGCCGATGCGCCCGAGCCCGAGGCTCTGGAGCGTGGCCCGCTGCTTCTTGGACGAGCCGTTGGCGGACCTGACCTGCGTGATCGTGAGCTTCGAGGCGGCCATCAGGCCGGTGCCTCGACTTCCTCGGCGGCCTCCTGCGGGGAGCTTGTGCCCCCTTGTGGGGTGCCTGTGCCATCGGACTCGCCCGGCTCGCGCTGATCGAGGCCGAGCACCTCGGCCACGGTCAGGCCGCGCAGGGCGGCGACGTCCTCGGGGCGGCGCAGGCTCTGGAGCCCGGCCATGGTCGCCTTGACGAGGTTGATCGGGTTCTGGGAGCCGAGCGACTTGGACAGGACGTCGTGGATCCCGGCCAGCTCGAGGACCGCGCGCACGCCGCCCCCGGCGATCACGCCGGTACCGGCCGAGGCCGGCTTGAGGAGCACGCGCGAGGCGGAGTGGACACCCACCACCCCGTGGGTGATGGTCGAGCCGTGCATCGGCACCTCGAAGAGGTCGCGGCGGGCGCGCTCGACGCCCTTCTGGATCGCGACGGGCACCTCGTTGGCCTTGCCGTAGCCCACGCCGACCTTGGACTTCTCGTCGCCGACCACCACGAGAGCGGTGAACGAGAAGCGCCGGCCGCCCTTGACCACCTTGGCGACGCGGTTGATCTCGACCACGCGCTCCTGGAGGTCCGAGTCGCGCCCGCGCCCGCCCTGTTGTCTGTTGCTCTCTCTGGCCATGAAGTCCCTGAGGGTATCTAGAACCCGAGCCCGCCCTCGCGGGCGCCTTCGGCGAGCGCCTTCACGCGGCCGTGGTAGCGGTATCCGCCGCGATCGAACACGCACGTCGCGACCCCGGCCTCCTTCGCCCGGTCGGCGAGAACCGCGCCCGCGCGCTTGGCCTGGTCCATGCGGGCCAGGTCGCGCAGGTCGGCCTCGGTCCACGTGACGGCGGCGAGCGTGTGCCCGCGGGTGTCGTCGATCAGCTGGGCGGTCATGCCGCGGTTGGAGCGGAAGACCGACAGCCGGGGGCGATCGGCCGTGCCCCGGACCTTGGCGCGGACGCGCCGGCGGCGGCGCAGCCTCTTGGTGGCGCTCGTCTGGGTGCTCATGCGCGCTTGCCCACCTTGCGCACCACGTGCTCGTCGCGGTAGCGGATGCCCTTGCCCTTGTAGGGCTCGGGCGGCCGCTTGTCGCGGATCTGCGCCGCGATCTCGCCCACGACCTGCTTGGAGATGCCCCTCACCACGACCTCGGTGGGGATCGGGACCTCGAACTGGACGCCGTCGGGGGGATCCACGGGCACGGGGTGCGAGTAGCCGAGCGCCAGCTCGAGGCTCGAGCCCTTGAGCTGGGCGCGGTAGCCCACGCCCTGGATCTGCAGGCGCTTCTCGTAGCCCTCGGTGACCCCCTGGACCATGTTGAAGATGAGGCTGCGCGTGAGCCCGTGCAGGGCGCGATGCTCGCCGCGGTCGGTGGGGCGCGTCACGACGACCTCGCCGTCGGACTGCTCGACACCGAGCTCGCGGCTCACCCGCTCGGAGAGCTCGCCCTTGGGGCCGACCACCCGGACGAGGCCGGGCTCGATGGTCACCGTCACGCCGTCGGGCACGGGGACCGGCTGCTTGCCGATACGACTCACGGGCTACCAGACCCTCGCTACCAGCTCGCCGCCCACGCCGTTGCGGCGGCAGTCGTGGCCGGTCATGACCCCGCGCGAGGTGGAGACGATCGAGGTGCCCATGCCGCCGAGGACCTTCGGGACCTCGCCGGAGGCCACGTAGCGGCGCCGGCCCGGCTTGGAGATGCGCTCCATGCCCGAGATCACCGGCTTGCGGTCCTCGGTGTACTTCAGGGTCACGCGCAGGCTCTGGCCTACCCGGCCGGGCTCGAGCTCCCACGACTCCACGTAGCCCTGCTCGGTGAGGATGCGGGCCATCTCGGTCTTCAGCTTGGAGGCCGGCAGCACCACGGCGTCGTGGTCGGCCTGGAGGCCGTTGCGGATGCGCGTGAGGAAGTCGGCTATCGGATCGGTCTGCATGGCTACCAGCTGCTCTTGGTGAGCCCGGGGATCTCGCCCTCGTGGGCGTGGTCGCGCAGGCAGATGCGGCACAGGCCGAACTTGCGCATGTAGGCGCGCGGGCGGCCGCACTTGCGGCAGCGGTGGTACCCGCGGGTCTTGTACTTGGGCGTGCGCTGCTGGCGCACGCGCTGTGAGGTCTTGGCCATTACTCGTTCCCTTCTGAAGTCTCTGCTGTGGGGTGCCCTCGCCGTCCTCGTCGCCCTCCTCGGGGCGCTCGGGCTTCTCGTAGGCCTCGGGGTTCTCCTCCTTGAGCTGCTCGAGCGCCTGCCGCTCGGCCTCGGCGCGGGCGCGGGCCTCCTCGTGGCGGCGCTCCTCCTCCTCGGCGTCGGGCTCGGCCTGCGCCGCACCGGGCCGGCCGTCCTCGGCGAAGGGCATGCCGAGCGCCAGCAGCAGCGCGAAGGCCTCCTCGTCGGTCTTCGCCGTGGTGGTGATGGAGATGTCGAGGCCGCGGACCTGATCGACGGCGTCGTAGTCGATCTCCGGGAAGATCACCTGCTCGCGCACGCCGAGCGTCCAGTTGCCCCGGCCGTCGAAGGAGCGCGGGTTGAGCCCGCGGAAGTCGCGGATCCGCGGGATGGCGATCGACATCAGCCGGTCGAGGAACTCCCACATCCGCGCCGAGCGCAGCGTGACCGACAGGCCCACGGGCATGCCGTCGCGGAGCTTGAAGTTGGCGATCGACTTCTTGGCCACGCGCACGTTGGGGTGCTGTCCGGCGATGATCGCCAGCTGCTCCTGGGCGGCGTCGAGCATCTTCGAGTCCTGCTTGGCCTCGCCCACGCCCATGTTGAGCGTGACCTTCTGCACCCGCGGGATCTCCATCGGGTTGGCGTACCCGAACTGCTTCTGCAGGGCAGGGGCGATCTCCGACTCGTAGCGCTCCTTGAGGCGCGGGGGGATCTTGGTAGCCGTGGCGGCCTCCATCAGTCGATCTCCGTGCCCGACTTCTTGGCCACGCGGGTGCGCAGCGCGCCCTCGCGCTTGATCCCGACGCGGGTGGGGTCGCCGGTCTGCGGGTCGAGCAGCATCACGTTGGAGACGTGCACGGGGCCCTCGACCTCGATCACGCCGCCGATCTCCTGCTTGTGGTAGGTGTCGCGCAGCGTGCTGGGCCGCTGGTGGCGCTTCTGGATGGCCACGCCCTCAACGTAGACGCGCCCGCGCGCGGGCTCGGTGCGCAGCACGCGGCCGGTCTTGCCGCGGTCCTTGCCGGAGATCACCTTGACCATGTCGTCCTTGCGGATCTTCATGCGGGAGGCCATGGTCAGAGGACCTCCGGGGCGAGGGAGACGATCCTCATGAAGTTGCGGTCGCGCAGCTCGCGGGCCACCGGGCCGAAGATTCGCGTGCCTCGCGGGTTGCCGGCCTGGTCGAGGAGCACGGCGGCGTTCTCGTCGAAGGCGATGTAGGTGCCGTCGGGGCGTCCGTACTCCTTGCGCGTGCGGACCACGACGGCCTTCACCACCTCGCCCTTCTTCACCGACCCGTGCGGGATCGCCGCCTTGACCGTGGCGGTGATGATGTCCCCCACCCCGGCGAAGCGCCGCTGGGATCCGCCCGAGACGCGGATGCAGAGGATCTCGCGCGCGCCGGTGTTGTCGGCCACGCGCAGCCTGGACTCCTGCTGGATCATCGCGCTCGCTCCACGACTTCCACGAGGAGCCAGCGCTTCGTGCGCGAGAGCGGCCGGCTCTCGACGACGCGAACGGTGTCTCCGGTGTTGGCCTCGTTGCCCTCGTCGTGCGCGTGGAGGGTGGACGAGGTGCGCACGATCTTGCCGTAGGTGCGGTGCTGGCGGGCGGTGTCGATCTTGACCGTGATCGTCTTGTCGGCCTTGTCGGACATGACGACGCCCTGGCGCTCCCGCGGGCTGCCCGTGCCCTTGCGCTCGGCGCGCGGGGTGCCCTCTCCGGAGCTGCCGGCGCGGCGCTTCTCGCGGCTGGTGCTGCGGTAGCGGCGGCGCTCGGCGGCCTTCTTGGACCGCCGCTCGAGTCGAGCGGCGTTGCGCTCCTCGGGCGTCTGCCGGGGCCGGGCCTCGCCCTTGTGGGCGGAGCGCTTGCGGGTGCGGCGCTCCTTCGGGGAGAGCTGCTGCTCGGGCTCGGCAGGCGGCGCGGCGGCCGTCTCGCGCGTGCCTCGGCCACCTCGGGCCTGGCCTCGTGGGGATCTCGGCCTCGGGCTCTGTCGTCTCTGTGTCCACGTCGGGCTGTTCCTCAATCATTGTGCTGCTGCTTTCTCAGCTCGGCCTCGACGTCGAGGCCCCGCTGGCGGGCGATCGTGAGGCCTCGTGCGAGGTCTCGCTTCGCGCCCCTCAGTCCTGCGGTGTTCTCGAGCTGTCCCGTCGCGTGCTGGAAGCGCAGGTTGAACAGCTCCTGGCGCGAACGGTCGACGAACTCTACTAGCCGCGGATCGTCGAGATTGTGCACTTCGACGCTCTTCACTGGGCCTGCGCTCCCTCGCGCATCACGAACTTGGTCTTCACCGGGAGCTTGTGGCCGGCCAGGCGCATCGCCTCGCGCGCCAGCCCCTCGTCGACGCCCGACAGCTCGAACATCACGCGGCCGGGCTTGACCACGGCCACCCAGCCCTCGGGCGAGCCCTTGCCCGATCCCATGCGGGTCTCGGCGGGCTTCTGGGTCACGGGCTTGTCCGGGAAGACGTTGATCCACACCTTGCCGCCGCGCTTGATCTTGCGCGTCATCGCGATTCGGGCGGCCTCGATCTGGCGGTTGGTGACCCAGCCGCGGTCGATCGCCTTCAGCCCGTACTCGCCGAACTCGACGGTGGTGCCGCCCTTGGCGAAGCCGGCCCTGCGGCCGCGGTGCTGCTTGCGGTGCTTGACGCGCTTGGGCTGGAGCATCAGGTCGGCCCCCTTGTGGGGGCCGTCCGTGCCCTTGCCGCCCTGGGGCGAACGCCGCCGCCGCCGCCACCGCGGCCACCCTGGCCGCCGCCGCCGCCACCGCCCTGGCCGCCGCGACCACGGCCGCCCTGGCCGCCGCCACCGCCACCGCCGCCACGCGCGGGCGCCTGCTGGGGCGCCTCGAGCTCGGTGAGGTCCTGGGCGAAGCCCTTGGGCATGATCTCGCCCTTGTTGATCCACACCTTCACGCCGATTCGGCCGAAGGTGGTCTTGGCCTCGAAGAAGCCGTAGTCGATGTCGGCGCGGATGGTGTGCAGGGGCACGCGGCCGTCGGAGTAGCCCTCGGTGCGCGCCATCTCGGCGCCGCCCAGGCGGCCCGAGACCTGCACCTTCACGCCCTTGGCGCCGGAGCGCATGGCCGAGGTCAGCGAGCGCTTCATGGCGCGGCGGAAGGCCACGCGGTTCACGAGCTGCTCGGCGATCGACTGGGCCACGAGCTTGGCGTCGAGCTCGGGACGCTTGATCTCGAGGATGTTCACCTTCACGGCCTTGTTGGTCATCTTGTGGAGCTCCTTGCGCAGAGCGTCCACCTCCGAGCCGGACTTGCCGATCACGATGCCGGGGCGCGCCGTGTGGATGTTGACCTCCACCTCGGCCTTGTTCTTCTTGATGGTGATGCTCGACAGGCCCGCGTGGGAGAGCTTGTTGTCGATGTGCTCGCGGATCTTGATGTCCTCGAGCAGGTAGTCGGAGAACTCCTTCTCGGAGAACCAGGTCGACTTCCAGTCGTGGATGTAGCCGACCCGCATCGACTCGGGATGGACTTTCTGTCCCATGGCTACCTCTCGCCTTCGTTCGTGGTCAAGGTGATCGTCATGTGGCTCGTGCGCTTGTGGATCGGCGTCGCGCGCCCCTGGGCGCGGGGCCGGAAGCGCTTGATGGTCGGGCCCTCGTCCACGAAGGCGCGACCGATCTTGAGCTCGTCGGGATCGAGCTCGAAGTTGTTCTCCGCGTTGGCCACGGCGGAATCGAGCAGCTTGGCGATGTCCGTGGCGGCGGCGCGCGAGGTGTGGCGCAGGATCGCGCGGGCGTCGGCCACGTTCTTGCCTCGGATGTGATCCATCACGAGGCGCGCCTTGCGCGGAGCGCTGCGCACGTACTTGGCCTGCGCGCGCACGGCCACCGCGCCCTTGTCGTCGCGCGGCGCGGGGCGGGTCTGCTCGGATGCGGGGCGATCGGCGGCGGCGCGGGTGGAGGTCTCGGCCGCGCCCCGGCGACGGCGGCGGGACGGCTTCTCCTCCTCGGCGGCCTCCTCATCGGCGTCGGCGGCGACCTCGGCGTCGGCGGCCACCTCGGCGTCGACGGCCTCGCTCTTCGCCGCCTCGGGCTCCGTGCCCGCCTGGGCGGCGTCGTCGTCGAGCAGACGCGCGATCAGGTCGTCCTTCTTGCCGCTCTTGGGCAGCCCGCGCGACTCCAGCTCGGTTCCGAGCTGGTCGACGGTGAGCCCCGCGTATGCGGTCTCGTCCGCCATCGCTACCGCATCCTCACCTTGTCGCCGCCCGCGTGGCCGCGGAACATCCGCGTGGGGGCGAACTCGCCGAGCTTGTGCCCGACCATCGACTCGGAGACGAAGACGGGCACGTGCTTGCGCCCGTCGTGCACCGCGATCGTGTGCCCCACCATCTCCGGGAAGATCGTGGACGCGCGCGACCAGGTCTTGACCATCTGCTTGGTCCCGGACTGATTCATCGCCTCGATGCGGGACATGAGGCGCTCCTCGACCCACGGGCCCTTCTTGGACGAGCGTGACATGGCTTAGCGGCCACCCTTCTTGCCGCGGCGACGGCCGCGGACGATGTAGCGATCGGACTTCTTGTTCTTCGGGCGCGTGCGGTATCCGAGCGTGGGGACGCCCCAGGGGGTGACCGGATGGCGGCCGGGGGTGGTCGAGCCCTCGCCGCCGCCGTGCGGGTGGTCGACGGGGTTCATCGCCGTGCCGCGGGTCTGCGGGCGCCGGCCCTTGTGACGCGAGCGGCCGGCCTTGCCCAGCTCGATGTTCTGGTGCTCGGCGTTGCCGATCGTGCCGATGGAGGCCCGGCACTCGGCCCGGACCATGCGCATCTCGCCCGAGGGGAGGCGCAGGGTGGCGTAGTCGCCCTCCTTGGCCACGAGCTGGACCGCCGTGCCCGCGGAGCGGCCCATCTGGCCCCCGCGCCCGGGCGTGAGCTCCACGTTGTGCACGGTGGTGCCGGTCGGGATGTTGGCCAGCGCCAGGCAGTTGCCCGGACGGATGTCCGCGCCCTCACCCGACTGGACCGTGTCCCCCACGCTCAGCCGCGCCGGCGCCAGGATGTAGGCCTTGTCGCCGTCGGCGTAGTGGATGAGCGCGATGTAGGCCGTCCGGTTGGGGTCGTACTCGATCGCGGCCACGCGGGCGGGCACGCCGTCCTTGCGCCGCTTGAAGTCGATCCTGCGGTACTTGCGCTTGGCGCCGCCGCCGCGGTGGCGCGACGTGATCCGCCCGTTCACGTTTCGCCCGCCGGACTTCTTCAGGCCCTCCACGAGCGACTTCTCCGGGGTGCTCTTCGTGATCTCCGCGCGATCGCTGTAGGTCGCGAAGCGCCTGCCCGGGCTGGTCGGCTTGTGCTTCTTGATGGCCATGCCTACTCCGTCTCCGTGCCTTCGAACAGCTCGATGGAATCCTCGGCGTGCAGCGTGACCACGGCCTTCTTCCAGTGGCGCCGCTTGCCGGAGTGGAAGCCGCGCCGCTTGGGCTTGGGCTTCACGTTCTGCGTGCGCACGCCGAGCACGCGAACGCCGAAGATGTCCTCCACCGCCTGGCGGACCTGCGTCTTGTTGGCGCGGTCGTGGACGCGGAAGGTGTACTTGTTGGCCGCGAGGAGCGCGTAGCTCTTCTCGGAGATGACCGGCCGGATGATCACGGTGCGAGCGTTCACGCCGAGGCCTCCTCCGCGACGCGCCTGACGGGCGCGGCCGCCGCCTTCGTGAGCAGGTCGAGAGCGCCGGGCGAGACCACGAGCCGCGCCGCGCCGATCACGTCGGCTACGCCGACCTGGGTGGCGCGCAGCACGCTGACGCCCTTGATGTTGCGGAACGAGAGGGCGGCGTTCTCCTCGCCCTCCACCAGCACCACGAGCGCCTTCCCTCCGTCGCGCAGAAGCCGTCGAGAGCGCCGAAGGCCTGCTTGGTCGACGGTCCGTCGAAGCCGGAGGCGTCGATGGCGGCGAGCGATTTGCGGTCCGCGTGCATCGAGAGGGCGGCGCGCATGGCCCGCCGGCGCTCCTTGCGGTTGACCTTGACCGTGTAGCCGCGGGGCTTGGGCCCGAACACGATGCCGCCGCCGGTCCGCTGGGGGGCCGAGAGGGCGCCGACGCGCGCGCGGCCGGTGCCCTTCTGGCGCCACGCCTTGGCTCCGGTCATCGAGACCTCGCCGCGGGTGCGCGTGGAGGCGGTCCCCTTGCGGCGGGCGTTGAGCTCGGCCATCACCGCGCGATGCACCAGCGGCTCGTGAAAGGCCTCGCCGAAGACGCTCTCGTCGAGGTCCAGCCCGCCGGAGGTGCCGCCGATGTAGGGGGCTTTGGCGGCCACGCCTAGGCCTCCGTCCTGATCTCGACGATGCCGCCCTTGGGGCCCGGGCACCGCGCCGCGGATGAGCAGCAGGTTCTCCTCGGCGCGTACGTCCACGATCGTGAGGCCGCGCTGGGTGACCCGCTCGTTGCCCATCTGGCCGGGGCTGCGGATGCCCTTGAACACGCGCGACGGCGTGGCCGAGGCGCCGATCGAGCCCGGCGCGCGAACGTTGTGCGAGCCGTGCGAAACCGGGCCGCGGGAGAAGTTGTGGCGCTTGATGGTGCCCTGGAAGCCCTTGCCCTTCGAGACGCCGGACACCTTCACCTTCTGGCCCTTCTCGAACACGTCGCCCACCTTGAGCTCGTCGCCCACCAGGTGCTCGCCCGCCTCGTCGCGGAACTCGGCGAGCCGCCGCAGCGGCGGAGCGTCGGCCACGGCCAGGTGACCGAGCTGGGCCTTGGTCAGCTTCTTCTCGCGCGCGGCGCCGAAGCCGAGCTGCACGGCGTCGTAGCCGTCGCGCTCGGCGCTGCGGATGCCGGTCACCCAGCACGGGCCGGCCTCGACCACGGTCACCCGCTCCACGTGGCCGTCGTCGGAGTCGAAGACCTGCGTCATCCCCAGCTTGCGTCCTGAAGGTCCATCGCGGCCCATCAGATCAGCTGGATCTGAATGTCGACGCCGGCCGGCAGGTGGTCGAGCCGCTGGAGCGAGTCGACGGTCTTCGGCGTGGGCTGCAGGATGTCGATCAGCCGCTTGTGCGTGCGGATCTCGAAGTGCTCGCGCGAGTCCTTGTCCTTGAACGGACTGCGGATCACGCAGTAGACGTTCTTCTCCGTGGGCAGGGGCACGGGGCCGGACACGCTTGCGCCCGTGCGCTGGGCCGTCTCCACGATCTCGCGGGCCGCCGTCTCGATCGCCGAGTGGTCGTAGGCCTTGAGCCGGATCCGGATCTTGTTCTGAGTGAGTGTTGCCATTGGTTATTCGTGTCCTGTAAGCGCAAGTCGGGGGCGGACCGAACGGGCCCCGCCCCCGAGAGACTCGTGCTGACCGTCGCGGACCTACTCGACTACTTCGGACACCACCCCCGAGCCGACGGTCCGGCCGCCCTCGCGGATCGCGAAGCGCAGGCCGTCGTCCATGGCGATCGGCTGGATCAGCTCGACCGTCATCTCGACGTTGTCGCCCGGCATGACCATCTCGACACCCTCGGGGAGGTTGGCGACGCCGGTCACGTCGGTCGTGCGGAAGTAGAACTGCGGCCGGTAGCCGTTGAAGAACGGGGTGTGACGGCCGCCCTCCTCCTTCTTGAGGCAGTAGACCTGGGCCTTGAACTTCTTGTGCGGCGTGATCGAGCCCGGGCTTGCACAGCACCTGGCCGCGCTCGATCTCCTCGCGCTTGGTGCCGCGGAGCAGGCAGCCGACGTTGTCGCCGGCCTGGCCCTCGTCGAGGATCTTGCGGAACATCTCGACGCCGGTCACGATCGTCTTGTCGACCTGCTCGTGGATGCCGACGATCTCGACCTCCTCGCCGGTCTTGACGATGCCCTGCTCGATGCGGCCGGTGGCCACGGTGCCACGGCCGGTGATCGAGAAGACGTCCTCGACGGGCATGAGGAAGGGACGGTCGAGCGGACGCTCGGGCTGGGGGATGTAGGAGTCGAGCGCCGAGGCGAGCTCGAGGATCTTGTCCTTGTACTCCTGCGTCGCCCTCGAGGGCCTTGAGCGCCGAGCCGAGGATCACGGGCACGTCGTCGCCCGGGAAGTCGTACTCGGAGAGCAGCTCGCGGACCTCGACCTCGACCAGCTCGAGCAGCTCGTCGTCGTCGACCATGTCGACCTTGTTGAGGAAGACCACGATGTAGGGCACGCCGACCTGACGCGCGAGCAGGATGTGCTCGCGGGTCTGGGGCATGGGGCCGTCGGCCGCCGAGACCACGAGGATCGCGCCGTCCATCTGCGCGGCGCCGGTGATCATGTTCTTCACGTAGTCGGCGTGTCCGGGGCAGTCCACGTGCGCGTAGTGGCGCGCGTCGGTCTGGTACTCCACGTGGGAGGTCGCGATCGTGATGCCGCGCTCCTTCTCCTCGGGAGCGTTGTCGATCTCCGCGAAGCTCTTGGCCTCACCTCCCTGAGACTCGGCCAGGACGTTGGTGATCGCCGCTGTCAGCGTGGTCTTGCCGTGGTCGATGTGACCGATGGTGCCGACGTTGCAGTGCGGCTTGTCGCGCTCGAACTTCTCCTTCGCCACTGGGGACTGCTCCTTTCGAAAATCTCTTCGAGGCCGGCCTGTCGCACTGGGCGAAGGCGAACCTCCGAAACATACTCCTAAAGACTTCTCGCTACGCGCTCGCTCCGACGGGCTCGCCCGTACGGCCCTCGACGATCTCCTCCGCGATGCTGTTCGGGACCTCTTCGTAGCGGTCGAACTGCATCGAGTAGTTGGCCCTGCCCTGCGTGTTCGAACGCAGGTCGGTGGCGTACCCGAACATCGACGAGAGCGGGACGCTCGCCTGCACCGCGATCGCGTTTCCGCGCGGCTCCTGGGTCTCGACGCGGCCTCTACGGCTCGACAGGTCGCCGATCACCGTGCCCACATAGTCCTCGGGGGTGATCACCTCGACGGCCATGATCGGCTCGAGCAGCACCGGCTTGGCCCGCTTTGCCGCCTCCTTGACGGCCAGCGAACCGGCCACCTTGAAGGCGATCTCCGACGAGTCGGTGTCGTGGTACTTGCCGTCGGTGAGGGTCACGCGGACGTCGACCATGGGGAAGCCGGCCTTGACGCCCGACTCGAGCGCCTCCTCGATGCCCTTCTCGACCGCGGGGATGAACTCCGACGGCACGGACCCGCCCTTGATCTTGTTCACGAAGTCGAAGCCCTCGCCGGGCGCGGGCTCCATGTCGATGTAGACCACGCCGTACTGGCCCGAGCCGCCGGTCTGGCGGATGAACTTCCCCTCGACCTTCTTGGCCTCGCCCCGGACGGTCTCCCTGTAGGCGACCTGGGGGCGGCCGACGCCGGCCTCCACGTTGAACTCGCGGCGCATGCGGTCCACGATCACCTCGAGGTGGAGCTCGCCCATGCCGGAGATCACGGTCTGACCGGTCTCCTCGTCGGTACGGATGTGGAAGGTGGGGTCCTCTTCGCCCAGCCGGCCGAGGGCGATGCCCATCTTCTCCTGGTCGGCCTTGGTCTTCGGCTCGATGGAGACGTGCACCACGGGATCCGGGAAGGTGATGTTCTCGAGGCGGATCGGGGCGTCGGGCGCGCAGAGCGTGTCACCGGTGGAGGTCTGCTTGAGGCCCACGCCGGCGGCGATGTCGCCCGCGTAGAGGGTCTCCTCCTCCTCCCGGTGGTTCGCGTGCATCTGCAGGATGCGACCGATGCGCTCGGTGCGCCCGGTGCTGGCGTTGAGGATGCGCCCGCCGGCGTCGATCGAGCCGGAGTACACGCGGAAGTAGGTGAGCTTGCCCACGAAGGGGTCGGACATGACCTTGAAGGCGAGCGCCGAGAAGGGCGCGTCGTCCGAGGCCTCGCGCACCGCGGGGGTCTCGGTGCCGTTGTCGGAGCCCTTGCCGGCCGGCTCGAGGCCCTCCATCGGGGGCACGTCCAACGGGCTCGGCAGGTAGTCGACCACCGCGTCGAGCAATGGCTGGACGCCCTTGTTCTTGAACGAGGAGCCGCACATCACCGGGAAGATCGAGATGTCGAGCGTGGCCTTGCGGATGTCCTCGCGCAGGCGGTCGGGCTCGATCTCCTTGTCCTCGAGGTAGTCGGTCATCAGCTCGTCGTCGTAGTCGGCGAGGGCCTCGACCAGCTCGTTGCGCGCCTCGGCCGCGGCGTCCTGCATCGCCTCGGGGATGTCCTCGATGCCCCACTCCTGGCCGAGGTCGTCCTGGTAGACGACGGCCTTCATGGTCACGAGGTCGACGATGCCCTTGAAGTCGCCCTCGGCGCCGATCGGGAGCTGGATCGGGATCGCGCTGCCGGCGCCCTCGGTCTTGCCGTCGGCGCCCAGGCGGTCCTTCATGGTCTGGACCGAGTTCTCGAAGTCGGCGCCGATGCGGTCCATCTTGTTGATGTAGGCGATGCGCGGCACGCGGTACTTGTCCGCCTGGCGCCAGACCGTCTCGGACTGGGGCTCGACGCCCGCGACCGAGTCGAAGAGGGCGATCGCGCCGTCGAGCACGCGCAGGGAGCGCTCCACCTCCACGGTGAAGTCGACGTGCCCCGGCGTGTCGATGATGTTGATGCGGTGGTCGTTCCAGGAGGCCGTGGTCGCGGCGGAGGTGATCGTGATGCCGCGCTCCTGCTCCTGCTCCATCCAGTCCATGACCGCCGCGCCCTCGTGGACCTCGCCCATCTTGTGGGTGCGCCCGGTGTAGAAGAGGATGCGCTCGGTCGTCGTCGTCTTGCCCGCATCGATGTGGGCCATGATTCCGATGTTGCGCGTCTTCTCGAGTGAAACCTTGCGGGGCATTTGGATCCTGGTGGCTCTGGGGTGGTCGTGGGTGTCGGGCAGAAAAAAGGCCCTATGCGGGCCGGTACAGCGCAGCGTCTTGGCCCGGGTGAGGTGCTATGTGGAAGCTGTCTCCATTCGGCGTGCTCCGGCTCGCTCGGACGCCGGGAGTTCATGAGGCGCGCCGAACCCGCCCGGGCGCTTGGAGCCCCGCGAGCGACGTTCGATGGTAGCAGAGGATTTGCCGTCCCCAAGGGGTAATCTGCGCCGCGATGGAGGCCTCCCGGACCCTCGGCGCGCGCGCCCGTGAGGCGGCGGGCTCGGCGGGGGCGGTGGGGTGGCTCGTGCTCGGCCTCGGGGTCGCCGGCGGCCTGTTGCTCATGATCGCCGAGCTATCGCTGATCTTCCAGGTGGACACGCTGACCTCGGGCACGTGCGAGGAGCTGGCCGACGCCGCCGTGCGCGACAAGTGCCGGGCCACCGGGGTGGAGCAGCACGCGGGGGCGCTCTTCCTCCTCGGCGTCCTGGCGGTGGCCAT
This sequence comes from uncultured Thermoleophilaceae bacterium, assembly GCA_963731645.1. Taxonomy (GTDB): domain Bacteria; phylum Actinomycetota; class Thermoleophilia; order Solirubrobacterales; family Thermoleophilaceae; genus JAAYBF01. The sequence continues at coordinate 546,432 of CAVSWF010000011.1, forward strand.
GGCCGTCGGGGCCGGGCGGGGTGCCAGCGTGCCGGCCGCCGTGGCGCTGGTGGTGGTCGGCGCGGTGGTGATCGGCATCGGCCTGCTCAGCGACCTGCCCAAGACCAACGCCGACGGCCTGCTCGAGCCGTTCTACGAGTCGGGCAAGGCGCGGGCGGGGTCGGGGTTCTACCTGGAGCTGGTGGGCGCGGCCGCCTGCTTGGCGGCGGGGGCGCTGCGGTTGGCGCGGCCGGGGTGAGGGCCGCTGATGGCCCTCGGCCTTAGGGTCCGGCCCATGGAGAACCTGAGAGATCGAGTCGTCGTCATGTCCGGGGGCAGCCGGGGCATCGGGCTGGCCATCGCCAAGCGCCTGGCGCGCGAGGGCGCGAAGGTCGGGCTGATCGCCAAGACCGACAAGCCCCATCCCAAGCTGCCGGGCACGATCCACACCGCGGCCGAGGAGATCGAGGAGGCCGGCGGGCAGGCCCTGCCGATCGTGGGCGACGTGCGGGAGGCCGACCAGGTCGAGGCCGCCGTTCAGCGCACCGCGGAGCAGTTCGGCGGGATCGACATCGTCGTCAACAACGCGAGCGCCATCAATCTCGCCCCCATTCGCGACCTCGAGCCCAAGCGCTACGACCTGATGATGGACATCAACGCCCGCGGCACCTTCCTCCTCACCCGCGCCGCCCTCCCCCACCTGCGCGACTCCGACCATGCCCACGTGCTGACCCTCTCGCCGCCCCTGTCGGCCGACCCGAAGTGGCTGCGCGGGCACGCGCCCTACACGCTCTCGAAGATGGGGATGACCATGCTCACGCTGGGCGTGGCCGCCGACGAGGCCGAGGCCGGCGTGGGCGCCAACTGCCTCTGGCCGCGCACGCTGATCGCCACCGCCGCGGTGCAGAACCTCCTCGGGGGCGACGAGGCGATGCGGCGCGCGCGGACCCCCGACATCTACGCCGACGCCGCGGCCGAGGTCCTGGGCCGCGACCCCAGGAAGTGCACGGGCAACGCCTTCATCGACGACGAGGTGCTGGCCGAGGCGGGGATCACCGATCTGAGCGGCTACGCGGCCGCGGACGGCTCCGAGCTGCAGCTGGACCTGTTCGTGGACGGCTGGCCCTAGTCCCGGCGCCCCAGGGCTAAAGGACGGGCGCGCGCCTGACGATTCCTGACCCATGCCCACTCACACCCCAGAGGCGCCCACAGGCCGCAAGTACCGGCTCGTGACGCGCAGCGACTTCGACGGGCTCGTCTGCGCCGCGCTCCTCAAGGAGCTGGGCATGCTCGACGAGGTCAAGTTCGTCCACCCCAAGGACGTCCAGGACGGCAAGGTCGAGATCGGTCCGGGCGACGTGACCACCAACCTCCCGTACGTGCCGGGGGCACACCTCTCCTTCGACCACCACGACAGCGAGATGCTGCGCGTGACCGACATCCCGGCCAACCGCGTGATCGACCCTGACGCCGACTCCGCCGCACGCGTGGTCTACGACCACTTCGGCGGCGCCGAGCGCTTCCCCGACATCAGCTCGGAGATGATGACCGCGGTGGACAAGGCGGACTCGGCGGCCTTCAGCGCCGACGACATCCTCGACCCCCAGGGCTGGGTCCTCATGAGCTTCCTCATGGACCCGCGCACGGGCCTCGGGCGCTTCCGCGACTTCCGCATCTCCAACTACGAGCTGATGATGCAGCTCATCGACGACTGCGTGCGGATGTCGGTGGACGAGATCCTCGAGACGCCGGACGTGCGCGAGCGCGTGGAGCTCTACAGGGAGCACTCGGCACGTGCCGAGGAGCAGATCCGGCGCTGCGCGTCGGTGCACGGCAACCTCGTCGTGCTCGATCTGCGCGAGGAGGAGGTCATCCACCCCACCAACCGCTTCACGATCTACGCCCTCTTTCCCAGAGCAGAACATCTCGATGCACGTGCTCTGGGGCCTCAAGCAGCAGAACACCGTCTACGCGGTGGGCAAGTCCATCCTGGACCGCTCGAGCAGGACCGACGTGGGAACGCTCATGCTCGAGTACGGCGGCGGCGGGCACACGGCCGCCGGCACCTGCCAGATCGAGAACGAGGACGCCGACCGCGTCCGCGCCGAGCTGATCGAGAAGATCAACGCCGACGGCTGAGCCGAGCCGCTCTACCAGCGGTAGTGGGCGAAGGCCTTGTTCGCCTGGGCCATGCGGTAGATGTCGTCCTTGCGCTTGTAGGCGAGCCCCTGCTGGGACTGCGCGTCCAGCAGCTCGGCGGCCAGGCGCTCCGACATCGACTTCTCACGGCGGCGGCGGGCGAACTCGACCAGCCAGCGCACGGCCAGCGTGCGGGCGCGGCCGGGGGGAACCTCGACCGGAACCTGGTAGGTGGCGCCGCCGACCCTGCGGGACTTGACCTCGAGGACCGGCGTCAGGGTCTTGATGGAGTTCTCCAGCGCCACGACCGGCTCGTCGTTGGTCCGCTTGGCCAGCACGTCGAGGGCGTCGTAGACGATCTTCTCGGCGGTCGACTTCTTGCCGTCGACCATCACCTTGTTGATCACCTGCTGGACGAGCTTGGAGTCGTGGATGGCGTCCGAATCGATCGGGCGGACCCCGGCTGCGGCACGGCGAGGCATGCCGCTAGCGCGCCTTCGTCCCGTACTGCGAGCGGCCCTTCTTGCGCTCGGTCACGCCCGAGGCGTCGAGCGTGCCGCGCACGACCTTGTAGCGCACGCCCGGAAGGTCCTTCACGCGGCCGCCGCGGATGAGCACCACGGAGTGCTCCTGGAGGTTGTGCCCCTCGCCCGGGATGTAGGAGGTGACCTCCATCCCGTTGGTGAGCCTGACCCGCGCGACCTTGCGCAGCGCCGAGTTCGGCTTCTTCGGGGTGACCGTGTAGACGCGGGTGCAGACCCCGCGCCGCTGGGGGGCGGAGGTGCGCTTCTTGCGCCCCTGGCTCGACTTCAGGCCAGGCGTCGCCGTCTTCTTGTTCGGCGCCTTTCGGCCCTTGCGGACGAGCTGATTGATGCTGGGCATGCGGCGCGGGATGCTAGCAGCGGCTCAGCGAGCGGCCGATCAGCGGCGCCGACGAGTCTAGCTAGGCGACCGCGCCGGCCTCGGCCGCGCGGACCGGCGCCGGGGTGAGAGCGGCGGCCAGAATCACCAGCACGAAGGCCAGGCTCTGGACGGCGATGCCCACGGCGTCGCCGGGCATCGGGTCGCCGAAGACCACGAAGCCGCCGGTGATGCAGGAGACGTTGGCGGCGGCGCTGGTGACGGTGATGACCGGCACGGCCTCACCGGTCTGCAGGCCGCGGGCCGACGCGTAGAAGGCGATGACGGAGGCGAGGATGCAGGTGATGAGCCAGGGCGAGGCGAGTCCGAGGAGGCCCTCGCTGCCGATACCGCCGGTGAGGGCCTTGATGGCCACGTCGGAGACCCCGAAGAGCACTCCGGCGGCGACCCCGAGGAGGATGCCGTGGTGGTGGTGCGGGGCGCCGAGCCGCGGGGAGAGCACCAGCAGCGCTCCGATGCCCAGGAGACCGGCCTCGAAGGCGATCATGCCGGGCACCGAGTAGGCCGCGGACGAGTGCTCGCCCCCGGGAATGGTCACGGCGAGCAGGCTGAGGCCGAGGGCGGTGAGGCCCACGCCCGCCCACTGGCGGGGACCGACCTCGCAGCCGAAGTATCGGTCGGCCAGCACGGTGAGGAACACGAGCCCGCCGGAGATCACGGCCTGGACAATGGAAAGAGGTGCGAGGGCGAGGGCCCCTACGTGGAGGATCCAGGCGCCCAGCGCCACCAGCATGCCGATGGCGAACCAGCGCGACTTGAACAGCGCCTTGCCGCTGCGCAGCGGGTGTCGCATGTCGACGGCGGCAGCCGCGCAGGCGCCGCGGTGCTTCAGAAGGAAGCCGAGATTCGACACGAGGGCGCAGAGCAGCGCCAGGAGTATTCCGAGCTGGAGGGTCATCTAAGAAGGAGGAACTGAGGTCTTCCGTATCGCTATTCGTGTATCGGCCTGCGAGCCCTGCCCGTTAACCGAATAGCGGTCTACTGGACACCGTAGTGATCCTTGCGTAACGACATACCCAGAACCTCGTGAAATAACGCATGGAAAAACCACCGCTCTTCGTGGACGTCGACGGAGTGATCAGCCTCTTCGGCTTCCCCCACAGGGGGGAGCTCCCCTACCCCTTCCACTGGATCGACGGCATCGCCCACTGCATCTCCACCGATTGCGGCGGCCGGCTGGAGCGGCTGAACGAGCATTTCGAGCTGGTCTGGGCCACCGGCTGGGAGGAGAAGGCCAACGAGTACCTCCCGGGGATCCTCGGCCTGCCCTTCCGGGACCTGCCCTCGCTGACCTTCGACGGGCGGGCGGTCTTCGGGACCGCGCACTGGAAGCTCGAGGCGATCGACGAATACGCGGGCTCGCGGCCCGCGGCCTGGATCGACGACAACCTCGACGAGCGCTGCGAGCGCTGGGCGGCGGAGCGCGAGGCCCCAACGCTCCTCGTGCGGACCGAGCCGGCCACCGGGATGTCCGACGAGCACGTGGAGCACCTGCTGCGATGGGCTCGGGCAGGCTGAGGCGGCCGAGATCGGGAGCAGCGCTGAGGCGACCGAGGCAGAAGCTACGTTCCGGCGGTGCTGCGCCTGGCCCGCAAGGAGCCCTCGGCGGTCCTGCTCGCCGCCCAGTTGGGGGGAGTGCTGCTCTATCCGTTCATGGAGGGCAGCGAGGTGGGACGCTCGCTCTTCAGCGTCTTCGGGATCGCGGTGCTCGGCCTCGTGGTGCTGGCCGTGCGGGGCTCCCCCGCGAGGACCTGGATGGGGGTGGTGCTCGGGCTACCGGCCACGGTCCTCCTCCTGCTCCAGGCCCTGGGCGCCACGGACGACCTCTATCCCTACTCGTCGGCGTTCGAGGCGGTGCTCTACTTCTACGCCGCCGGGGCGCTCATCGCCTACATGCTCGCCGACCACGAGATCACCCGGGACGAGCTGTTCGCGGTCGGGGCGACCTTCACGCTGGGGGCCTGGGCGTTCGCCTACGTGTTCACGGTGGTCCAGGCGATCGAGCCCGGCAGCTTCACCGCGGCGGTCGACCCCACGGGCGAGCGCACCTGGATGGAGCTGCTGTTTCTCAGCTTCACGACCCTGACGAGCACCGGCCTGAGCGACGTGGTGCCGGTCAAGCCCTTCGCCCGGAGCGTCGTGATGATCGAGCAGGTCGCGGGCCTCGCCTACGTGGCGATGGTGGTTTCCCGCCTGGTGGCACTGACCGTGTTGCACCGGCCCGAGCGCCGCGGCGGCGGGAGCGGAGAGCGGGGACTAGCCCGGGGCCGGGGAGTCGAGCGCGTCGCGCAGCGCGACCGCTGTCTGGACGAATACGGCGGCCGCGGGGTTCTCTTCGTCGGCGCGGCGGCAGGCCGCGACACGCGCGGGCTCGATGTCGCGCACCGGCCGGGCGACGATGTCCGCGAACGGCAGACCGCCGACCACCGAGGCGGGGCAGGCGGCGACCGCGTGTCCGGCGCGCACCGCGGCGAACAGGTCCTCGAAGCCGGTGATCCGGGCGCCGATGCGCGGCGGGCCCTGGCGGTGGTCGGCCAGCGTCCAGAAGTCGCGCGCCACCGGGTCCATGTCGTCGATCCAGACGATCGGCTCGTCCACCAGGTCGCCCGCGTCGAGCTCCTCGCGCGCGGCCAGGGGGTGGTCGGCCGCCAGGACCGCCACGCGGGGATCCGTGAACAGCGGCTCGCAGACCAGGCCCTCGGAGGAGAACGGCAGCCAGACCAGGGCGACGTCGGCCCGGTGGTCGCGCAGGCCACCCGAGGGGTCGTCGAACGGGAAGTTGCGGACGGACAGGAGAACCTGCGGACGCGCCTCCGCGAACGCCCTCAGCAGCCGCGGGGTGAAATCGAGCGGGGCCGTGGCGAGCAGTCCGACGCTCAGCTCGCCGCTCTCGCCGCGTCCGGCCTGGACCGCGGCCTCGAGCGCCTGATCGACGCCCTCGAGCAGACCGGGGACCCGCTCCAGCAAGGCCCGGCCGGCCGCGGTGAGCTCGACCTTGCGCGTGGTGCGGATGAACAGCTGCGCCCCGACGAGCTCCTCGAGCTGGCGGATCTGCGCGCTGAGCGCCTGCTGGGCGAGGTGCAGGCCCTCCGCGGCGCGGGTGAAGTTGAGCTCCTCGGCGACGGCGGCGAACGCACGCAGGTGACGCAGCTCGACACTCACAACGCGCGATGGTAAATCACGCCGGAATCGGTGTTTCACACGGGCCCGCGCGGGACCTACGTTGCCCTCACACCCAACCGAGAGGAGCAACGATGGAAACCACCTACGCACAGACCGAGCACCGAGACGGGCAACGGCGAGTGGTTCGCCGGCTCGCTGCTGCACTGGCACGTGGTCTCCGAGGAGACCGGCGGAGCGTTCGCGCTCGGCGAGGCGCTGATCCGCCCCGGCGGTGAGCCGCCGCTGCACGTCCACGCCCGCGAGGACGAGACGTTCTACGTGCTCGACGGCGAGATCACCTTCCAGCGGGGCCACGAGCGCATCGACGCGCGCGCCGGCGACGCGGTGTTCATGCCCAGGGGCGTCCAGCACGGGTTCGCGGTCCGCACCGACACGGCCCGCCTGCTTCAGGCGTTCACCCCCGGCGGGCTCGAGGCCGCGTTCCGCGCGCTGAGCGAGCCGGCACCGGTCGACGATCTGCCCGCCGGCGCCGACCGGTCCCCCGGACCCGGAGCTCGTCGAGAAGATGACGGCCGTCTTCGCCGACCACGGCGTCGAGTTCAACGGCCCGCCGCTGCCGGCGCTGCTGAATCAGTCCGGCTCATCGCGGGCGCGCCCGTAGCGCTCGTAGATCACGCGCGAGCCGAACGTCCTGGTCTCGACCAGGTCCAGCGGGACGTCTTCGGTGACCGGCGGCAGGAACGGCGTGCCGCCACCGACGACGATCGGATAGCGGAACATGCACAGCTCGTCGACGAGGCCGAGCTCGATCGCCGCCGCGGCCAGGCCGGCGCCGCCGATCTCGACGTCCTTGTCGGTCGCGTCGAGCGCCGCGGCGACCTCTTCGGCGAGCGGCGCCTCGGCGAGCCGGGCGTTGCCCTGGACGCTGTCGAGCGTGCGGCTGAAGACGACCTTCGGGAGCGCGCTCCAGACGTCAGCGAAGGCGTCCGTGTCCTCGTTGTCGCGCAGCGATGGATCGGTCTCCCACACGAGCATCGTCTCGTAGAGCCTGCGGCCCAACAGGCAGCTGCCGAGCCCGCGGACCTGATCGAGATGGAAGCGAAACAGCTCGTCGCTCGGGACGCCCCATCCGAACCCGCCCTCGCGGTCGGCGCGATGCCCGATTGGATCGCGCCTTTCGGCCGGACGATCGAGCGCGGCGAAGAAGTACGTCGTGTCGAGCACCCTGGACCGGGTCGATTGGAACGCGGAGCTCGTGCGCGGGGATCTGGGAGAAGCCGTTCGAGGAGCTGAAGCGGGAGCCGGGTAAGGGACTGTACGTGGGAGGCGTGACGCTTCCGCTGGCGTTGGCGGAGCTCGGGTTGATCGATGAGTACGAGTTCGTGGTGCATCGCAGGCTGGCGGGCCACGGGCCGACGCCGTTCGCGGGGCTGTCCAAGCATGTCGACTTGAGGCTCGTGGGCCGGCTGGAATTCGGCTCGGGGTTGCGAGCTGGCCTCGTACTTCGAGCCGAAGGATCAGCCATCCACGCAAAGGGATCCAGACGCTCAAAGGTGATGTCAGCGATCTCCTGGGCTCTCCGGTGTGCTCAACAACCGTGGCGGGTCAGCGCAAGAGCAGGAATTCGCCCTGGGCGATGATGCGTTCTGGAGGTCCTTGATTCAAGCTATCTCCTAAACGCCACCCGAGCGGCGGCCGGAAGGCAGCCGACCCGGCAGCACCGGCGCCGCGGGCCCGCCAACCGGAACCGCTTACTTCTCGGAGTCGCCCTCGCCCGGCGTGGACGCCGGAATGTCGGCCAGCTCGTCGCCGAAGGCCGCCTCGCCGTTGCCGACGGAGCCCGAGCCGCCGTCGCCGCCGAAGCCGAAGCCCTCGAGCTCGCCGTCCTCGGTGAGCCCCAGCTCCGCGGCCAGGTCGCCCTCCTCCAGCAGCCCCATCTCCTCGGGGCTGTGGCGGCGGATCGGCTCGGTCGGCTCGATCTCCAGGCGCCGGTAGCGCTTGAGGCCGGTGGCCGCCGGGATCAGCTTGCCGATGATCACGTTCTCCTTGAGGCCGGCCAGACGGTCGGTCTTGCCCTCCAGCGCGGCGTCGGTGAGCACCTTCGTCGTCTCCTGGAAGGAGGCGGCCGAGAGGAACGAGTCCGTGGCCAGCGAGGCCTTGGTGATCCCCAGGATGATCGGCTCGAACTGGGCCTGCTCCTTCTTGGCCTTCTTCAGGTCGGCGTTCGTGCGCGCGATCTCGTGCCGGTCCACGAAGGCGCCCGGCAGGTAGGTCGAGTCGCCCTTCTGGTCGACGCGGACCTTCTTCATCATCTGGCGCACGATGATCTCGATGTGCTTGTCCTTGATGTCCACGCCCTGTGACTTGTAGACGCGCTGGACCTCCTGGACGAGGTAGACCTCGGAGTCGGTGCGGCCGCGGATGTCCAGCAGCTCGTGCGGGTAGATCGACCCCTCGTTGAGCTGGTAGCCGGCCGTGACCTTCTGGCCCTCGTCCACGAACAGCCGGGTGCGGACCGGGAACGTGTAGGCGTGCTCCTCGCCGTCCGAGTCGGTCACCGTGACCTTCACGGCCTTCTCGGTGCGCTCGATCGACGCCTTGCCGTCCTGCTCGGCCAGCTTGGCCAGGCCCTTCGGCTTGCGCGCCTCGAACAGCTCCACGACACGGGGGAGGCCCTGGGTGATGTCGAGCCCGGCCACACCGCCGGTGTGGAAGGTCCGCAGGGTGAGCTGCGTGCCCGGCTCGCCGATCGACTGGGCGGCGATGATGCCCACCGCGTCGCCGATCGCCACCAGCTTGCCCGTGGCCGGAGCCACGCCGTAACAGGTCTGGCAGATGCCGGTGGCCGCCTCGCACTTCAGCGGTGAGCGCACCGGCACGGTGCCGCCGTCCTCGCCCAGCGCCTCGATCAGCTCATCGGCGTCGGTCTGGGAGATCAGGTGGCCCTTGTCGAGCAGCTTGCGCCGCGTCTTGGTGGTCACGGGACCGCCGGTGTAGCGCCCGGCCAGGTTGTCGTTGGGCCGCCCGTCCGTGGTGAGCACGGGCATGTCGATCATCTCCGCGGTGCCGCAGTCCTCCTCGCGGACGATCACGTCCTGGGCCACGTCGACGAGCCGCCGGGTGAGGTAGCCCGAGTCGGCGGTGCGCAGCGCCGTGTCCGCGAGGCCCTTGCGGGCGCCGTGGGTGGAGATGAAGTACTCGAGCACGGTCAGGCCTTCCATGAAGTTGGCCTTGATCGGGCGCTCGATGATCTCGCCCTTCGGATTGGCCATGAGGCCGCGCATTCCGGCGAGCTGGCGGATCTGCTTGAACGACCCGCGGGCGCCGGAGTTGGCCATCATGAAGATCGGGTTGAGCACGTGCAGGTTCTCCTGCATGGCCTGCCCGACCTCGTCGGTGGCGGAGTTCCACTTCTCGACGACCGCCTCGTGGCGCTCCTCCTGGGAGATGAGGCCCGTGTCGTACTGGTCGAGCACCTCGCCGACCTCGGCCTCGATGCGCTCCAGGATCTCCTCCTTCTTCGGAGGAATCACCACGTCGTTCTTCGAGATGGTGATCCCGGCGCGGCTCGCGAAGTGGAACCCGAGGTCCTTGAACGCGTCGAGCACCTGGGCCGTGGCGTGCGGGCCGTGCTGCTCCACGAGGCTCTCGATCACCGCTCCCATGTCGCGCTTCTTGAGCGGGCGGTTCACGAACGTGTAGCTCGTGGCGGGGTCGTACTTGTCCTCGAGCACCTCTTCGAGAGCGCGCTCCACGCGCTCGTTGAAGATGATCCGCCCCACCGTGGTCAGGATGTGGCCCTGGCCGTGCAGGCGGCGGTACTCCGCGAGGTCGTGCAGCTCGACCATCTTGTGCTCGTAGGAGAGCTCGGCCTCCTGGGCTGACCGGAACACGTGCGGGCGCTTCCTGCCGATCTTCTTCTCGTCCCAATTGCCGCGCTGCGCCCGTAGCTCGAGCTCCTCGAGCTCGACGTCGTCGGGCCCGTAGGTGAGGTAGTAGGCGCCGAGCACCATGTCCTGCGTCGGCGTGGCGAGCGGCTGCCCGTGCGCCGGCGACAGGATGTTGTTGGCCGACAGCATGAGCAGGCGCGCCTCGGCCTGTGCCTCGGCCGAGAGCGGCAGGTGTACGGCCATCTGGTCGCCGTCGAAGTCCGCGTTGAACGCGTGACACACGAGCGGGTGCACCTGGATCGCCTTGCCCTCCACCAGCACGGGCTCGAAGGCCTGCAGGCCGAGACGGTGGAGCGTGGGCGCGCGGTTGAGCAGCACGGGGTGGTCCTTGATGACCTCCTCGAGCACGTCCCACACCTCGGGGATCATCGAGTCGACCATCTTCTTGGCCGCCTTGATGTTCTGCACCGACTTGCGCTCGACCAGCCGGGCCATGATGAACGGCTTGAACAGCTCGAGCGCCATGAGCTTCGGCAGTCCGCACTGGTGCAGGCGCAGGGCCGGGCCGGCCACGATGACCGAGCGGCCCGAGTAGTCCACGCGCTTGCCGAGCAGGTTCTGGCGGAAGCGGCCCTGCTTGCCCTTGAGCATGTCGCTGAGCGACTTGAGGGGACGGTTGCCCGGGCCCGTGACCGGGCGTCCGCGGCGGCCGTTGTCGAACAGCGCGTCGACGGCCTCCTGGAGCATCCGCTTCTCGTTGTTCACGATGATCTCGGGGGCGCCGAGATCCAGCAGCCGCTTCAGGCGGTTGTTGCGGTTGATCACGCGGCGGTAGAGGTCGTTGAGGTCCGACGTGGCGAAGCGCCCGCCGTCCAGCTGCACCATCGGGCGCAGCTCCGGCGGGATGACCGGCACGGCCTCGAGGATCATGTCCTGGGGCTTGTTGTCGGAGTTCATGAACGCCGACACCACCTTCAGGCGCTTGACGGCGCGGCTCTGCTTCTGGCCCTTGGCCGTCTTGACCTGGTCCTCGAGCTCGAGCTGCTCGGCCTCGAGGTCCACCTGCTCCAGCAGGTCGCGCACCGCCTCCGCGCCCATGCCGCCGCGGAAGTACTCACCGAAGCCGTACGGGGAGCCGAAGCGGTCCTTGAGCTCGCGGAAGAGCGTCTCGTCGGTGATCACGTCCTGGGGCTTCATCTCCTGGAAGAGCTCCCAGACGTCGCGCATGCGCTGGGCGGCGTCCTCGATGTAGGCCTCGGTGTCCGCGATGTCGGACTCGAAGGTCTTCGAGATCTCCTTCTCGAGCTTCTCGCGATCCTCGTCGGAGACCTTCTTGATGTTGAGGTCGAGCGCCTCGGCCCACAGGTGGTCGTCGTCGGAGAAGCCCGACTGCTTGCCGGTCTTCAGGTACTCCAGCCGGCGTTCGAGCGACTCGCGCAGCTCGAGGACCTGCTGCTCCTTCTCGGCGTCGTAGGAGTCGATCACCTTCTGGACTTCGCCCTCGAGCTGGGGCACGTCCTTGGCGCGGGCCTCGTCGTCGACCCACGTGACCATGGACGCGGCGAAGTAGAGGACCTTCTCGAGCTCCTTGGGAGCCATGTCGATCAGGTAGCCGATCCGCGAGGGAACGCCCTTGAAGAACCAGATGTGCGACACGGGCGCGGCCAGGTCCACGTGACCCATCCGCTCGCGGCGCACCTTGGAGCGCGTGACCTCCACGCCGCAGCGCTCGCAGACGATGCCCTTGTAGCGAACCCGCTTGTACTTGCCGCAGTAGCACTCCCAGTCCTTGGTGGGACCGAAGATGCGCTCGCAGAAGAGGCCGTCCTTCTCCGGCTTGAGCGTGCGGTAGTTGATGGTCTCCGGCTTGGTGACCTCGCCCGAGGACCAGGAGCGGATCTGCTTCGACGAAGCGAGCCCGATCGAGATCTTGTCGAAGTTGTTGATGTCGATCATTTAGTTGCTGCTCCCGTCCGTCGTCTCGATCATGTCCGCGTCCTGCTCGGCTGCCGACTCCGCGCCCTGGCCGCCCTCACCTTCGGTCTCGACCTTCTCCTCGGACTCGTCCGCGGCCTGGCCGTCGGTGGCCCGCACGCCCGAGAGGTCGATGCCGAGCTCCTCGGCGGCGCGCAGCAGGTCGTCGTCCTCGTCGCGCATCTCCACGCCCCCGCCCTCCTCGGAGCGCACGTCCACGTCGAGCGCCAGCGACTGCATCTCCTTGAGCAGCACCTTGAACGACTCGGGGATGGAGGGCTCGGCGATGTTCTCGCCCTTGACGATCGCCTCGTAGGCCTTCACGCGGCCGACGGTGTCGTCGGACTTGATCGTGAGCATCTCCTGGAGGGTGTACGCCGCGCCGTAGGCCTCGAGCGCCCAGACCTCCATCTCGCCGAAGCGCTGGCCGCCGAACTGCGCCTTGCCGCCCAGCGGCTGCTGGGTCACGAGCGAGTAGGGGCCGGTGCTGCGCGCGTGGATCTTGTCGTCCACGAGGTGGAGCAGCTTCAGGATGTACATGTAGCCGACGGTGACGGTCTCCTCGTAGGGCTCACCGGTCCGGCCGTTGTAGAGCTGCGCCTTGCCCGTGGCCTTGCGGCCGTTGCGCTCGTTCATGTCGATGCCGAGGTCGATGCCGCGGTCGGCGTGCTCCTCCTGCCACTTCACGAGCGCGTGGTCCACGTCGTCCACGGTCGCGCCGTCGAAGACCGGCGTGGCGATGTTCACCTTGCCGCCGTTCTTCTTGGAGTACCGGTAGGCCTCCGAGCCGTCGTCGTACCAGCCCATGCCCGCGGCCCACCCGAGGTGGGTCTCGAGGATCTGGCCGATGTTCATGCGGCTCGGCACGCCGAGGGGGTTGAGGATCACGTCGACGGGGGTGCCGTCGGCGAGGTGGGGCATGTCGGCCTCGGGCACGATCTTCGAGATCACGCCCTTGTTGCCGTGGCGCCCGGCGAGCTTGTCGCCCTCGGCGATCTTGCGCTTCTTCGCCACGTACACGCGCACGAGGTCGTTCACGCCCGGCGAGAGGTCGTCCTCGTCGTCGCGCGAGAAGGTCTTCACGTCGATGACCACGCCACCCTCGCCGTGGGGCACCTTGAGCGAGGTGTCGCGGACCTCGCGCGCCTTCTCCTTGAAGATCGCGCGGATCAGCTTCTCCTCGGCGGTCAGCTCGGTCTCGCCCTTCGGCGTGACCTTGCCCACCAGCAGGTCGCCCGATGCCACCTCGGCGCCCACGCGGACGATGCCGCGGTCGTCGAGGTTGCGCAGCGACTCCTCCGAGCGGTTGGGGATGTCGCGGGTGATCTCCTCGTCGCCGAGCTTCGTGGTGCGGGCGTCGATCTCGTACTCCTCGATGTGGATCGAGGTGAGCTCGTCGTCCTTCACGAGGCGCTCGGAGATGATGATCGCGTCCTCGAAGTTGTAGCCCTCCCAGGACATGAAGGCCACGAGGCAGTTCTTGCCGAGGGCCAGCTCGCCGTTGCGGGTCGAGGACCCGTCGGCCAGCGGATCGCCCGTCTTGACCTTGTCGCCCACCGACACCAGGGGCTTCTGGTGGATGATCGTGCCCTGGTTGGAGCGCATGTACTTGTGCAGCGGGTACTCGGCCTTGTCGACCTCGATGCGCTCGGAGTCCACGTAGGTGACCTCGCCGCTGGACTCGGCCACGATCACGTCACCGGTGTCGATGGCCGCGCGGGCCTCCATGCCGGTGCCGATGAGCGGCGCCTCGGTCTTCAGCAGCGGCACGGCCTGGCGCATCATGTTCGAGCCCATGAGCGCGCGGTTGGCGTCGTCGTGCTCGAGGAACGGGATGAGCGCCGTGGCCACGGACCAGATCTGGTCGGGGGAGACGTCCATCAGGTCCACGTCCTTCGGCGCGGCGAGCACCAGCTCGCCGTCGCGTGAGCGGCACGTGACCCCGGGACCGCGCAGCTTCATCGACTTCTCGTCGATGTCCGCGTTGGCCTGGGCGATGACCTTCTCGTCCTCCTCGTTGGCGTCGAGGTGCACGATGTCGTCGGTCACCACGCCGTTCACGACCTTGCGGTAGGGCGTCGTCACGAACCCGTGCTCGGAGACCTCCGCGTAGGAGGAGAGCGAGCCGATCAGGCCGATGTTCGGGCCCTCCGGGGTCTCGATCGGGCACATGCGGCCGTAGTGGGTGGGGTGCACGTCGCGCACCTCGATCGGCGCGCGCTCGCGGGTGAGCCCGCCGGCGCCGAGCGCCGACAGCCGGCGGCGGTGCGTGAGGCCCGACAGCGAGTTCGTCTGGTCCATGAACTGCGAGAGCTGCGAGGACCCGAAGAACTCCTTCTGGGCCGCCACGACCGGGCGGATGTTGATGATCGTCTGGGGCGTGATCGTGTCCGAGTCCTCGGTGGTGAGGCGCTCGCGCACCACGCGCTCCATGCGGTAGAGGCCGATGCGGAAGGCCTCCTGGATCAGCTCGCCGACCGTGCGCAGGCGCCGGTTGCCGAAGTGCTCGTACTCGTCGAGGCGCTCCTCGATCGGCTCGCGCGGCATGATCGCCGCCTCGGCCGCGTAGTCCTTGATCGGCTCGCCGTCGAACTCGCCCGACTCGGGGATGCCGAGCGCCTTGGGCAGCGTGATGAGCTCGCGGATCAGCTCGGTGATGTCACGCGGGGTGAGGGTGCGGGTGTCGAGCGACTCCTCGAGGTTGAGCCGCGAGTTGAGCTTGTACCGCCCCACGCGCGTGAGGTCGTAGCGCTTGGGGTCGAAGAAGAGCTGGTTGAGCAGGTTCTTGGCCGCGTCGACCGAGGGCGGCTCGCCCGGGCGCTGCTTCTTGAACAGCTCGATGAGGGCGCCCTCCTCGGACTTGGTGACCTCGGCGTCCGCCTCGATGGTGGTGCGGATGTAGAGGGAGTCCTCGAAGAGCCCCAGGATGTCCTCGTCGGAGCCGGTCCAGTTGGGCGCGAGACCCGACTCGCGCAGCGGCTCGCCCATGGCCCGCAGCAGCACGCTGACCGGCAGCTTGCGCTTGCGGTCGATGCGCACGAAGACCTTGCCCTTCTTGTCGATCTCGAGCTCGAGCCAGGAGCCGCGGGCCGGCATCAGGTTGGCCACGAAGACCTGCTTCTCGCGGTCCTTGGGCTCCATCACGTAGGCGCCCGGCGAGCGGACGAGCTGCGTGACGACCACGCGCTCGGTCCCGTTGATGATGAAGGTGCCCCAGTCGGTCATCCAGGGGAAGTCGCCCATGAACACCGACTGCTCGCGGATCTCGCCGGTCTCGCGGTTCTGGAACGCGACCTTGACGGTCAGCGGGCGCGCGTAGGTGAGGTCCTTCTCACGGCACTCGGCGATCGTCGCCACCGGGTCGTCGAAGTGGATCTCCTCGAAGACGACGGCGAGGTTGCCGGTGTAGTCCTCGATTGGCGAGACATCGTCGATGGTCTCCCTCAGGCCGCCCTTCTCGGTGTCCACGAGCCACTCGAAGGAGCGGCGCTGGATGTCGATCAGGTTGGGGACTTCGGTGCGGTTCTCCAGCCGCGAGAAACTGCGGCGGAGACGGGAGGCATCGACTCGTGCCAAGGGAAAAGCTCCTTCGAGGTTCGGCGAGGACAGCGAGAGGGGGCGCAAAGCGCGACCGCTCAGAATAGCACAGCTAGATCCGCCCCCCGGAAGAGGCGGATGCGGGCCCCCTGCGGGGGGCTCGGCGCGGTCGTCACGGACCCCGTCCCGGGGCTTCGCGGATATGGGGCGAAGCGCCACCTACGGAACGGCTACGACTATTGGACCGCTCTAAAGGGTAGCGTGCGTGTCGATGGCTGGCGAATCCGAAGGTGCGATCGATCGCGGCGCCCCCCACGGCTCGCTGAAGGCCGCCTTCGATCCGCGGCAGCGGATCTACCGCGATCCGTTCAACGAGCTCGTGGTCTTCGTCGTGTCCGCCGTGGGCGCCTGCCTGATCACCCCCGTGATCCTGCTGATCGTCGGCGCCTTCACCGGCGAGTTCTCGTTCCTGCTCTTCGTGGGCCTGAGCGTGGTGATCGAGCTGCTCCTCATCGGCAGCCTGCGTCCCCAGATGAAGCCGCACGAGCAGGCGGGGTGGATGCTCCTGTGGGGCTTCACCGCCGCGGTCCTCGGCGCGGCGTTCTGGGAGCTCGTGTTCTCGCGCGTGCTCTCCTAGCGGCGAGAGCTCAGTAGCCCGTCGCTGAGGTCGGTGACCTCGTCCTCCGGGAAGATCACGTCGATCTTCCCGCGCTGGATCATCACCACCTTCGAGCGGAAGCGCTGCTCGGGGTCGTCCAGGGGCGTCATCGTCGCGTCGAGCACGATCAGGAACTCCCGGCGCGGCTCGTTGAGGTGGTCGGAGAGCCGGCTCTTGTAGCCCTCGGGCGGCAGCATCACCGCGCCCGCGATCCGGTACCGGGAGGTCTCCAGGATGACCCGCTCGCGCCTGCGCTCCACGGCCCCGTATTCGGTGCCGGCGCCGCCGTTCCTCCGCGGCCGGCGGCCGCGGAGTCACAGCACGGGCGCTGCTACTTCAGCTCGACGCTGCCGCCCGCCTCTTCGAGATCGGTCTTGAGCTTGTCGCCCTCCTCGCGCTCCACGCCCTCCTTGATGGGCTTGGGCGCCTCGTCCACGAGGGCCTTGGCCTCCTTGAGGCCGAGGCCGGTCGCGGCACGCACGACCTTGATCACCTGGATCTTCTTGTCGCCCGCGGCGGTGAGCACCACGTCCACCGTGCTCGACTCCTCCTCGGCCGCGGCGCCGTCGCCGGCGCCGGCCGCGGCGGGCGCCGCCGCTGCCACGGCGGTCGCGGAGACGCCGAAGGCCTCCTCGAGCGCCTTGATGCGCTCGGACAGCTCGAGCACCGAGATGCCCTTCAGCTCGTCGATCCACTTTTCGGTACTGGTGGCCATCTAGCCCTCCTTCGTTTCTTCGGCGCCTTCGTCGGGCGCGTCGGTTTCGTCGTTCTCTGCGGGCGGTTCGCCCGAAGCTTCGTCAGGTGCCGGCGTCTCCTCCTCGGCGGCGGGGGCGTCCTCCGCCTCGGCGGCGGGGGCCTCCGGCTCCTCCGCCGGCGCCTCCTCGCGCGGGCGCCTCCTCCGCGGCGGGGGCCTCCTCCTCCGCCGGCGCCTCCTCGGCGGCCGGCGCCTCGCCGCTCACCAGCCCCTGCTCGGCGATCTGGCCGAGCTGCTGGGCGAGGCCCTGGATCAGCTGGTTGAGGCCGCGGACCAGCCCGGTGACCGGCGACGCGAGCACGCCGACCATCTGGCCGTGGAGCACGTCGCGCGTGGGCAGCCGGGAGATCGCCTCGATCTGGTCGATCGTGACCGCGGCGCCGTCCATCGTCCCGCCCTTGAACTCGAGCACCTGGTTCTCGCGCCGGAAGGTGGCGATCACCTTGGCCGCCAGGGCGGCGTCGCCGTTCACGAAGGTGAAGGCGGTCGGACCGTCGAGCAGCCCCTTCAGGTCCTCCGCGCCGGCCTGGTCGGCGGCGCGCTCGGTGAGGGTGTTCTTGACCACGCGCAGGGTGGCGTCGGCCTCCAGCAGGCGCTGGCGAAGCTCGGCGGCCTGGGGCACGGAGATGCCGCGGTAGTCCACGGCGAAAACCGCCTCGGACCCCTTGATCTGGTTGGCCACCTCCTCGATGACCGCTGCCTTCTGCTCTCTGTTCATCTGTTCGGTCCCTTCAGAACGAAAAAAGCCCGCACGCAGGCGGGCTCGAGGATGCTGCTCTCTCGACTCGCGCCTGCACCGGTCTTACGGTCGCCGGTGGTCTGGGGCTGGGAAGTTGTGGGGTCAGGCTACAGCCGCGGTCTCCTCGGCGTCCGTCCGGGCACCCGGATCGACCCTGACGCCCGGCCCCATCGACGTGGTCAGCGTGATCGTGTGGATGTAGCGGCCCTTCGCGGCGGCCGGCTTGGCCCGGTTGATCTCCTCGATCAGCGCCGTGTAGTTCTCCAGCAGCGCGGATCCCTCGAAGTTGGCCTTGCCGATGGGCAGGTGGACGATCGCGTGGCGATCGGTGCGGTACTCGATCTTGCCCGCCTTGGACTCCGCGACCGCCTTCGCCACGTCCTGGGTCACCGTGCCCACCTTCGGGTTCGGCATCTTGCCCTGCGGGCCGAGCACGCGGCCGAGCTTGCCGACCACCGGCATCATGTCGGGCGTCGCGATGGCCACGTCGAAGTCGGTGAAGCCCTCCTCGATCTTGGCGGCCAGGTCCTCGTCGCCCACGTGGTCGGCGCCCGCCTCCTGAGCCTCGCGCGCCTTGTCGCCCCGGGCGAAGACCGCGACGGTCATCTCCTTGCCCAGGCCGTGGGGCAGCGCGATCGTTCCGCGCAGCTGCTCCTCGGCGTGGCGCACGTTGAGCCCGGTGCGGATGTGGCACTCCACCGTCTCGGGGAACTTCGCGCCCTCGAAGCCGGTGATCAGGTCGACCGCCTCGCGGGGCGCGTAGCGGCGCTCGCGATCGACCGTCTCCAGGTTCTGGCGGTAGCGCTTCCCGTGCTTCATCAGGCCACCACCACGCCCATCGAGCGCGCGGTGCCCTCGATGATCTTCTCGGCCTGCTCGACGTCGTTGGCGTTCAGGTCGGGCATCTTCTTCTCGGCGATCTCGCGCACCTGCGCGCGGCTGATCGTGCCCACCTTCTCGCGGTTGGGCTCGCCCGAGCCCTTCTCGATCCCGATGGCCTGCTTGATGAGCACGGCGGCGGGCGGGGTCTTGGTGATGAAGGTGAAGGAGCGGTCCTCGTAGACCGTGATCACCACCGGGATGATCGTGCCCGCGTCGTTCTGGGTCTGGGCGTTGAAGGCCTTGGTGAACTCCATGATGTTCACGCCGTGCTGGCCCAGCGCAGGGCCGACCGGCGGTGCCGGATTGGCGGCGCCGCCGGGGACCTGCAGCTTGATGAGGGTTAGGACCTTCTTGGCCACTGCCTAGATCTTCTTCACCTGGTCGAAGCCCGACTTCGACCGGGGTCTCGCGGCCGAAGATGCTAACGAGCACCTTGAGCTTGACCGCGTCCTCGTTGATCTCGGAGATCTCACCGGAGAAGTCCGAGAGCGGCCCGGACACGACCTTGACCGACTCGCCGATGGAGAACTGCGCGCGGGCGCGCGGGCGCTCGGCGGTCTCGCGGTTGAGCAGGCGGTCGATCTCGGCCTGGGACAGGGGCACCGGCTTCTGCGACGCGCCGACGAATCCGGTGACGCCCGGGGTGTTCTTGACCAGCCCCCAGGAGTCGTCGGTGAGGTTCATGTTCACCAGCAGGTAGCCGGGCATGGTGCGCTGCTCCTTGGTGACCTTCTGGCCGTCCTTCATCTCCTGCACCTGCTCGGTGGGGATCACGACCTGGCGCACGGCGACCTGCTGGCTCAGGGACTGGACCCTGTGCTCCAGGTTCTGCTTGACCTTCTTCTCGTGGCCGGAATATGTGTTGACGGCGTACCAGCGAAACATGATTTAGGGGTCCTTGGTCCTTTAGAGAATTGCTTGGATGAGGCGGGAGAAGATCGCGTCCAGCAGGCCCAGATAGCCGCCCGCGATCAGGACGAAGCCGAGGACCACGCCCGTGAGCGTCACGAGAGTCTGGCGGTCCGGCCACTGCACGCGGGCGAGCTCGGCCCGTACCGCGATCAGGAACTGTATGAAACGGGGGCGATTCTTGTGGGCCGGCGAGTCCAGGTCCCCCCGCGGTGTCCGCGCGGGCCGGTGACGCGTCCTGCGCCGTCGCCCGAATCGTCGAGAGCCGGATCGTCCTCCGGCTGATCGAGCTCCGGGTCGAAGTGCTCGTCGTCGTCGAAGGTGGGATCGTCGACCAGGACCTCGTCGGAGCGCCCGAGGTCCTGCGGCGGCGCGCCGACCTCGAACTCCACGTCCCGCTGGACCTCCTCGCGCTCGTGCTCGCGCTCGCGGTCGGCCGGAGCGGGGACCACCGAGGGTCCGGGACGCGCGCCCACGCCCTCCTGCTCCCGGCGACGAGCCTGGCGCTCCTTGGCCCGCTGACGATTGCTCTTCGAAGCCATGACTACGCGCTCGCTCCGAGGCTCAGCGCGTCTCCTTGTGTGGCGTGTGCTTTCCGCACCAGCGGCAGTATTTGCGCAGCTCGATGCGATCCGGGTTGTTGCGCTTGGACTTCTGCGTCTGGTAGTTGCGCCGCTTGCACTCCTGGCACTCCAGGGTGGCGGCGATCCGTACGTCTCCGCGAGCCATGGCTCCTGATTCTCCGTCGAATGGCCGGTGGCAAAGGAAAACCCCGCCGGCCGCGAGGTTGCGACTGAGGATAGCGCTCGCCTGCGAGCCCCGCCGCGTCGATGTCGGGGGTAGTGTCGAGACGTGATCGAGTGGCGCAACTGGGCCGGTGACCAGGCGTGCGATCCGGCCACGTTCGAGCGCCCCGGGAGCACCGCCGAGGTGGTCGCCGCGGTGGAGCGCGCGGCGCGGGCGGGGCGCACGCTGCGGGTGGCGGGCGCCGGGCATTCGTTCACCGAGGCGGTGCTCACCGACGGCGCCCTGCTGTCGCTGGAGCGCATGGACCGGGTGCTCGACGTGGACGCCGCGAGCGGGCTCGTGCGGGTCGAGGCCGGCATCACGCTCCACGACCTCAACGCCGTGCTCTGGGACCATGGCCTGGCCTTCGAGAACCTCGGCGACATCGACGTCCAGTCGATCGCGGGCGCCACGGCCACCGGTACCCACGGCACCGGCCACGGCCTGCCCAACCTCTCGGCCGGCCTCGAGTCGATCGAGTTGGTGACCGGCGACGGATCGGTGGTGGAGCTGAGCGAGGAGTCCGACCCGGACGCCTGGCGCGCGGCTCGCGTGAGCCTGGGCGCGCTCGGGGTGGTCACGGCGGTGACGCTCCGCGCCGTCCCCGCCTTCACGCTGGAGGGCGTCGACGCCCCGATGCCCCTCCAGCAGACGCTCGACAACCTGGGCGAGCTCGCCGCGGCCAGCGACCACTTCGAGCTCTTCACCTTCCCCCACACGGACGTCGCGCTGACCCGCACCAACCGCAGGGTCGACGCTCCGCCGCGGCCGCGGTCGGCGAGCCGGGCGTGGGTGGACGACATCCTCCTGCGAAACCACGCCTTCGAGCTGGCCTGCCGGCTGGGGCGCGCCCGCCCGGCGCTCATCCCCCGCCTCAACCGCCTCGTGACCCGGGCGTCGGGCACCACGCGCCGCGTCGACCGCTCGTACGAGATCTTCGCCTCCCCCCGGCGCGTGCGCTTCACGGAGATGGAGTACGCGCTCCCCCGCGCCCACGGGGCGGAGGCCGTGCGCGCCGTGCTGGCGATGATCTCCGAGCGCGGTCTGGCGGTGCCGTTCCCGCTCGAGGTCCGCTTCGTGAAGGGCGACGACGCGCTGCTGAGCCCGGCGAGCGGACGCGACACCTGTTACGTGGCGGTGCACCAGTACCGCGGCATGGACTGGGAGCCGCTGATGCGCGCCACCGAGGAGATCATGGACGGCTTCGACGGGCGCCCGCACTGGGGCAAGCGCCATTTCCAGTCCGCGCGGACGCTCGCCTCGCGCTATCCCGAGTGGGAGCGCTTCGCCGCCGTGCGAGCGCGCCTGGATCCCGACGGGCGCTTCGCGAACGCCTACGTGCAACGGGTGCTCGGGCCCGTGTCGGCGCCGCCGGCCGCATGACGCCGCCGCGCCTCCACCGACTGCTGCCGGGCCTGGAGGGATCGCTGCCGCACGTGGCGCTCGGCCGGAGCCCGACCCCGGTCCGCCGGCTCGATTCGCTCAGCGGCGACGGGCCGGAGATCTGGGTGAAGGACGACGGCGCCTTCGGCGACGGGCCGTGGGGAGGGAACAAGGTGCGAAAGCTCGAGTGGATCCTGCCCGACGCCCACCGGCGCGGCTCGCGCACCGTCCTGACCTTCGGGGCGCTGGCCACCAACCACGGGCTGGCCACCGCGCTCTACGCGCGCGAGCAGGGGCTGCGAGCCGCCCTGGTGCTGCTGGACCAGCCCGTCGACGAGCACGTGCGCGCCCAGCTGCGGCGCCTCGAGGCCTCCGGCGCGGCGCTTCACTTCACCCACACCAAGGCGCGCACCGCGCTCGCGCTGCCCGGGCTGATCGCCCGTCACAGCTCCGGGCGCCATCTGCCCTATCTCCTGCCGGCGGGCGGGTCGTCGGCGGTGGGGGCGCTGGGCTACGTGGAGGCGGCGCTGGAGATCGCCGAGCAGGTCGAGGCGGGGGATCTGCCCGAGCCGTCCCACGTGGTGGTCGCCCTCGGCTCGGGTGGCACGAGCGCGGGCCTGGCTCTCGGCCTGCGCCTGGCCGGGCTGCGCAGCCGGCTCGTGGGCGTCGTGGTGAACGACCAGTTGCGTCTCGACGCCGGGACGACCGCCCGGCTGGCCGGACGCTCGGCGCGGCTGATGCGCCGCCGCGGCGCGCGGCCCGCGATCGACCCTCCGGGCCCCGGGGACGTGACGATCACCCGCCGCTTCCTCGGGCCGGGATACGGCCACCCCACCGAGGAGGCCGAGCGCGCGCGCGAGCTCGCCCTCGGCGAGGGCCTCCCGCTCGATCCCGTCTACACGGCGAAGGCCCTCGCCGGGACGCTGGCCCTCGCCGCGGAGGGGACCCTGGGCGCCGGGCCCGTGCTCTTCCTCAACACCTACGGCCCGCGCGACTCGGCGCCTAACGCGAGCCCCTGACGCGGAACAGGCGCGACGCGGCCGTGGCCTGGCGGTTGCCGGCGCGGTCGGTCGCGACCGAGGTGACGCGGTAGAGCCGCGGCGTGAGCCCGAAGGCCACGGCGCGGAACGCGCCGCCACCCATCGAAGCCGGGCGAAGGACCCGCCGCACCAGCGGCCGGCGACAGGTCCGGCGCCCGTTGCGCCGGCGGCACACCGTCCGGCGGTAGGACAGCACGATGCGAACCGAGCTGACCCGTCCCGGCGCGGCGTCCGAGGCGCGAACGCCGATCACGCAGGTGCGGCCCGAGCAGCGCACCCGCGTGATGCGCGAGCGCGGCCGGGTGCGATCGCGCGGGTTGTCCGGGGTGGTGTCGGGCGGCGGGGCAGGGGTGACCGGGCCGGTCAGCTGCTTGCCCACGGCGTAGCCGAAGCCCCCGTCGTTCTCGTAGCGCACGTCGCACAGGAGACTGCTGGCCGAGGGCCTGCTCGGGCACGGTCAGCGTGGATGAGGCGCTCTGCGCGAGACCGGTGAAGTTGGTGCCGTCGAAGCGGTAGAAGAAGAACTGCGCCTGCGTGGCGCCGCCGACGGCGGGGGCCGCGCAGCTCACCGTCGCTCCCACCTGGGCCGTTCCGCCCACCGTGGGCTCGACGCCCGTCACGGCCGGCGGCGCGGGAGGGCTCGACGTGAGGAACGCGCGCGTGGCCGCCTCGGCGACCTCGGTGTAGACGCCGGGAAACTCCGGCCGCCCGCACCCGTTGCCGAACGACACGATGCCGGCGAGCCTCTTCCCCGACGGGGTGTCGACGGCGAGGGGGCCCCCGCTGTCGCCCTGGCACGCATCCCTGCCGCCGCTCGCGGTGTCGCCCGCACAGACCATCGCCGGCGCCACGAACTCCGAGCCGTAGGCGTTGGCGCAGAAGGGGTCGTTGACGATGGGGAGCTCGACCGCGCGCAGCTGGTCGCTGGTCGACTCGTTCTCGCCCGTCGTGCCGAAGCCGGTCACGGTGGCCGGATCGCCCGCCTCGAGGAAGGATCCGTCGGCGCCCGCCTCGGCCAGCTGGATCGGCTGCGCCGAGTTGCTCAGCGGGATGGGGTCGCCCGCGGGCAGGGTCAGCAGGGCGCTGTCGTACTCGCTGCCGGTGAGGCGGCGCAGGTAGCGGCGGTCGAGGGCGACCGACTGCACGTCGCGGGTGTTCTGCTGGGGCACCGGACCGGAGATGTCGTCGGTGGCGAAGATCACGAAGAGACCCCCCGGCGGGGCGATCTGCGGATACGCCGACGAGGTGTCGAGCAGACAGTGGGCGGCGGTGACCACGTGCGTCGGGTCGCGGATCGAGCCGCCGCAGAGAAAGGAGCCGTCGGTCACGATCACCTGGTACGGGTAGCTCTGGATCGAGGCGGTGGAGCCGCCCACGATCCGGGGGCTGGGCTCGGCCCGGGCGGGTGCGGCGCCCGTGGCAAGCAGGCCGGCGAAGGCGATGAGCGCGATGATCCTGGCGGTCACTGGGCCTGTATGGGGTCGGTGCTCCGGGAGCCTCGACCGAGTATGGCGAGAAGCGAAGAGGGCGGCCGCAGCCGCCCTCTCCACCTGTCCGTCGCCAGGGAGGTACTAATCGGTCAGAACCTCGATCTCCTTGAACACCGCACCGTCGGTGCCGCCCTTCAGGAAGCGGCGGCCGACGGTCGTCCTCCCGACCGCGAGGCCGACCACGTGCCGGGCTGAGGCGATCGCCGGGCGTAGAGTTGGTGGCCGATGACCGTTCGCGCCACCGCTCGCGGCCCCGCTCGCCACTCGCTCGAGGGCACCGAGGTGGACGTCCTGGTGTGCGGAGCGAGCTTCGCGGGCCTGGCGGTGGCGCGGGAGCTTGCCGGCAGCGGCGCCGACGTGCTCGTGCTCGACCGCTACGAGATCGGCGAGCGGGCCACCTCGGCGTGCGCCGCGCCCACTCCGTGGCTCGAGGCGATGGGCGTGAAGCGGGCGGTGCGGGCCGAGCTGCCCGCGATGCGCTTCGCCACTCCCCACGGTGGCTGGCGCTACGAGCTGCCCTGGTCGTGGTCGGCCTTCGACTACCCCGAGCTGTGCGCCGAGCTGTGGGAGCAGTGCGGCGCCGCGGAGTTCGAGTGCGCGAAGGTCGAGGGCCGTACCGCCGGCGGCGTCGCGACCGACCGGGGAGAGATCCTCGCGCCGCTGGTGGTCGACGCGCTGGGCTGGCGCCGGGTGCTCGCGGGTGACGGCTACCAGCCGCCCGACGCGCCCCTGTCGCGCGGGCTGGAGGTCCATCCCCATGCGACCGGCGGCGACTCGCTCGACGTCTGGGTGGATCGCTCGCTCGCGCGGCGCGGCTACGCCTGGCGAGTCCCGGCGGGAGCGGAGCAGCGGGTGGGAATCGGCTCGTATGAGCCCCGCGATCACGTCAAGGAGCCGGCCCGCGAGCTGGCCGGGCGCCTGCAGGTGGACGCCGTCCGCTGGCAGGGCAACTGGTTTCCCCACCGGCTGCGCGCCGCCGCGGACGACTCCACGTTCTTCGTGGGCGACTCCGCCGGCCACTGCCTGCCCCTGTCGGGAGAGGGCATCCGAACGGCGTTCTACTTCGGGATCGCCTGCGGGCGCGAGCTCACGGGTGTCCTCGCGGGCGCGCGCACGCGAGAGGAGGCGCTGCGCCGCTACGGCGCCTTCTCCGAGGAGCACGCCGGGGTCTTTCGCCTGCTCCTGCGCGGACAGCGGCTGCTCCCGCGCATCCCGCCGCGAGCGCTGACCCTTCTCTTCCGGGCGCTGAGCAACCGCAGGGTCGTCGATCGGGCGTTCACCTGGTACCTCGATCAGGCCCACCCACGCGTCGCGGCGCCCAGGCCGGACTCGCCGGCGAGCCCCAGACGGGCAGTGGGCGTTTCCTGAGCGCCACCGAGTCGGTCCTCGTCCTCATCGCGGGAGGCGCGGCGGGGATGATGAACGTGGTGGTGGGCTCGGGCACCCTCATCACCTTCCCGGCCCTGCTCGCGGTGGGCTACCCGCCGCTGGTGGCCAACGTGTCCAACACCGTCGGGCTCGTGCCCGGCTCGGTCGCCGGGGCGATCGGTTACCGCAGCGAGCTTCGCCCCCACCTGCGCCGGCTGGTGACCTACGGCTGCGCCTCGGGATCGGGCGGGCTGGTCGGAGCGATCCTGATCCTCGTCCTGCCCTCGAGCGCGTTCGAGGTGATCGTCCCCGTGCTGGTCGCGCTGGCCGTGGCGCTGGTGGCCTTTCAGCCCTGGCTCTCCACCCGGCTCGGCGGCCGACGGGCGCCGCGCCGGCGGGCACGGGGGCGCCCTGCTGCTGGGCGCGCTCTTCGCCACGGGCGTCTACGGCGGCTACTTCGGCGCCGCGCAGGGCGTGATCCTGCTGGGGGTGATGGGACTGCTCCTGGACGCCGGCCTGCAGGAGATCAACGCGATGAAGAACGTGCTCGCCGGGCTGGTCAACGCGGTGGCCGCCGTCGTCTTCATCCTGGCCGCCGACGTGGCGTGGGCGCCCGCGGGGCTGATCGCGGTGGGGTCCGCGGCCGGGGGCACGCTCGGGGCGCGGGTGGCCCGCCGCATGTCCCCCACCGTCCTGCGGGCGGTGGTGGTCGCGGTGGGCCTCACGGCCCTGATTCAGCTTCTGCTCTGAGTTAGACGGGGGGCGCGCTCATGCCGTTGCCGAGATGCCGGCCCTCGCGCCACTCGAAGCCCACTCTCCTGCGTTCCCTCCCCTGGCCGCGCAGCGCGAGGACCACGGGCGACCCGCGATGCGCCTGCCGGAGCGGCGGGAACGCCCAGATGCCCGACTCGGCCAGCGCCTCGTCGATCTGCTCGCCGGCCTCGGGGGTGGCCTCGTCGATCTTCCATGACGTGAGCAGGTTGTGGAAGGGGACCGTCGTGCTCCCCCCGTGCTCTTCGAGATAGCCCCGGATCTGGTCCGCGGGGCCGAAGGTGAGGTTGGACTGGGACACCGAAAACCTCGACTCTCGGGAATCGTGGCGTCCCTGCCCTTTCTTGCGTCTTGCCCTGGGAGTGAATCTACACCGCGGGGCCCGCCCGCGAAAGGGGGAAGGCCTATCGGGTCGCGTGGGCAGCGTCATCTCGCGTGCCGGCGTGTGCCTTCCTCGCCCACGGAACGCGACTGGTAGTAGGCGCACGAATGGTGGAGAAGGTCACCGTAGATCCGCACGGCCACCTCTTCTCCGTACACCGGCTTGTCGCAGGCCGCGCAGCGGCCCACGGTGCGGGCGAGAGGCTTGGTCGACAGGGGGCTGAGGCGAAAGACAGACACGGCGAACTCCTCGAACTAGGGAACGATTTCCCCGGTCCGGCCACCGTGGCCTGCTCAGCCTCGCGCGTCCGCTCCGGTCTGCAAGACAGAGCCCCGCAAGAAGCTGGGGCCTGCAAGGAGAACGTTAGCGGCCCGGTGCGCCGCGACTACGGCGCGCCGTCCAGAACGAAGATCTCGATCGCGATCGGGGGGCCAAAGACGATCTGGCTGTGGTAGGTGAGCACCTTGCGCCCCGTGATCTGCTCCACGGCCTGGGTGGTCTGCTCGGTCATGACCTCCTGGAACCGCAGCCGGTACTGGCGCACCAGGCGCTCTTCGCCGGCGTCGAGCAGCGTCTTCTCGTTCTGGGTCAGGCCTCCCTCGAGGACACAGAAGACGTAGTTGTCGTTGATGTACGACTTGGCGGCCGTGGGGCCGCGCCCGTAGAACTTCTTCTTCAGGCCGACCATGGCGTTCGAGACCTCTGCCGTGAGGCTGGATCCGCGCTCGGTCTCGACCCCCTGCGTCCAATCGGGGGAAGTCAGCTCCTCGCTGTCCGCCTGGGTGGGATGAGCGCCAGGCTCCGGCTCCTGCACGGAAAGGATCCTACGGCGTTTGGCGCGTGCGGACCCGGGTAAGGGATTCAGCCTGGACAGGGCGCAGCGCTGGCCCGCAGCCTCCTGTTCAGACCTCATCCCGTAGGGCCGCTCGGTGCTGGAGCACAGACCTGGCGTGACTAGGGGCCATACCAACAGTCCCTAACGAAGGAGTTCCCCATGGCAGCAGCAGACACGACGATCGGGCGACCGCGACCATCGCGACCACAGCACCGGGCACAACGCCCGCAGCCTCAGCACCGAGACCAAGGCGTCGTTCAAGACGAGCGAGTTCTTCGCCTACATCGCAGTCCTGGCCGGCACCCTCATCGCGGGAGCGGTGATCACCGGTGACGGGTCGGACCCCGACAAGTTCAGCGCCAACGAGGTCTGGCTCTACATCACCGTCCTCACGTTCGGCTACATGGTGTCCCGCGGCCTCGCCAAGGGCGGCAGCCGCGAGCCCTACAGCGACAACGATCACTAACGCCGCTCTAGGAGTCTGCAGGCCGGCGCCGATGGTCAGGCGCCGGCCCTGCGCCACGCCTGCCCTCGACACCTCCGCGCGCCGTCGCGGGTCCATCAGGTCGCCGCCCATCGCCGTGGCCGAGGATCGGTCCGGTGAGATCGTGGTCACCGTCGCCCCCCTCCGCTTCAGGGCCAGCGCCTCGACCGCGGCGACCGAACGCGACAACGGTCCGATCGCCCCGGCCGGGGCGGCACGGGTCGCGCGCATCGAGCCGGTCGGGTTGAGACACAGCACGCGGCTGTCCTTGCCCGCGGGGACGGCATCGGCGTTGGTCAGGCTCCAGGCGCCGCCGTCCACGTAGTGGCGCCCGTCGAGGCGCACGGGCCGGAAGTAACCGGGAATGGCGCACGAGGCTTCCACGGCCTCGCCGACCGATGCCTCCGGCGCGCCGGGGGACCCGAACACGACCCTCCGCCCCGTCTCGAGCTCGACGGCGGCCACCAGCAGGCGGCCGTCCCAGCGCGCGCCGGCGCTCTCCACCTCGCGACCGAGGCCACCAAGTGAGCGCCGGCCCCTCGGCACGCGGCCGAGTGCGAGGCGGCGCACCAGCGCCCCGCCGAAGCTCGTGGTCCGCAGCCCCAGGGCGGCGAGCGGAGCGGCGGTCATCACGCCCGCGGTCCGTCCCAGGTCGAGCGCCCAGGCCATCGCTCCACCGTCCTCGGTCGGGGACGATCGATCGGGTGCGGGCTGATCGGGGATGGCTCCGACGCGGTCGCGCGGGCTGACTCCCGCCGCCAGGGCCGCGGCCACGATCGAGCCGGCCGAGGTCCCGAGGTAGGTCTCGCAGGCCAGCGGGTCCCACCCCGTTGCCTCCTCCAGTCCCGCGAGCAGCGCGGACATCCAGGCCTCCCCCAGCACGCCGCCGGCGCCGAGCACGAGCACGTTGGGCTGCGCGGATCGGTTCGCCATCAGGCTTGGATACCCGGGCGGGCGCCGGTTGACCCGCGCCGGAGGGGGTAGACCGCCCGAGTGTTCTTCTTCTCCAACCGACTGGGCTGCGCCGGCTCGATCGCCGTATCGGTGATCGGCACCCTGGTGCTGCTCCTGATACTCGGCGTGATCAATGTCCGCTGACGGAGGTATCTCCATGACCAAGAAGGCCGACTTCAACGCCGACGAATGGGCCAAGCTGGCAGAGGGGCCGGTCCTGGCCGGCATGCGGGTCGTCAAAGCCCACCGCGGGGGCACGATTCGCGAGAGCATGGCGATGGCGAAGGTGTACGCCGCGGCGCGGGAGGCTCAGGGCC
Source organism: uncultured Thermoleophilaceae bacterium (assembly GCA_963731645.1). Lineage (GTDB taxonomy): Bacteria > Actinomycetota > Thermoleophilia > Solirubrobacterales > Thermoleophilaceae > JAAYBF01. The sequence goes on from CAVSWF010000011.1 coordinate 575,747, forward strand.
AGAACGAGCTGCTCGACGAACTCGTCGCCACTCCCCCCGCCGTCCGCCCCGAGGGCATTCAGGGACGCGGGCGACATCGCTTCCGTGAGCAGCGACCGTCTGCGGGAGGCGCTGCACATCCTCGAGGCGAAGGGATCCCCCGAGGACGTCGACGCCTACAAGCGCTTCGTGCTGGCCGTGGCGCAGGCGGCGGCGGAGGCCCACAAGGAGGGCGGGTTCATCGGCATCGGAGGAAGGCGGGTCAGCGCCGAGGAGCAGGCGGCCCTCGACGACATCGCCGGGGTCCTGGGCGCCTAGTCGGGCGGGGAAGGGCCGCAGCCCCGGTCCCCGCGCCAGTGGTTGACGGTCAGCGATCCGGCACGACGCGGTAGCTGTGCCCCGCCGCGATCAGGCGATCGGCGAGCACGCGGCCCATCGCCGACGCGGGCGTGAGCACGCCCGCCGCGTCGGGCAGATCGTCGAGCGCGAGGCAGAGCGCGCTCTCGCCGAGCATGACCGCCGTCGCCTTGTAGCCGGGGTCGCCCTGTGACGCGGATCTCGCAACGCAGGCGCTCGCCGCTGCTCGTCGTCGTGTGGATGTCGATGTTGAAGAAGCCGCGCTCGCGGGCGCTCTCGTCGGGTCCCTCGCCGGGGTCCGGGAGGACGCGGTCGAGCAGCTGGCGCGCACCCGGCGTCGCGAGGCCCGCGAAGACGCCGGCGATGCCGCCCGCGACGCCGGCGGCCTTCGCCAGGCCGAGCGGTCCGCCGCCCGTGAGCATGAGCTCGCGATAGCGGAACCGGCGGCCGTAGGCGTGATCCTGCAGCGCGTTGCTGCGGCGCACGACGCGGGTGTTGACGCTGCCCATCACGAACGGCGCCAGCCAGCCGCCGAGGCGGTCGTCGTGGAGCGGCTTCAGCGAGTCCCGCTCGGAGCCGAGATCGGGCTCCGCCTCGCGGTCCGGGCTGAGGGCATACGGATCGGCCAGCACGCGCCGGCTCGGCGGGTCCTTCTTCACCGTGTCGACCGCCGTTCGCAGCCGAGTCGATCGTGCCGCCGCTCGCGCCGCCCCGCATGGCCTTGACCACGAGCGACGTCTCCTCGAGGTCCCCATGACCGCCCGCCTGCGCCGCCTCGTGCAGGAGCAGCGTGCCGATGTCGGACGGGATCGAGTCGAAGCCGCAGGTGTGGACGATCCGGGCGCCGCTGGCCCGCGCCGCGGCGTCGGCGGCGTCGATCGCCCAGCGCATGAACAGGACCTCGCCGGTGAGGTCGGCGTAGTGCGTCCCCGCGGCCGCGCATGCCTCGACGAGCGGCTTGCCGTACTTGAAGTAGGGGCCGACCGTGGTCGCGACGACGCGCGTGGACTCCGCCAGCGCCGCGACCGCATCGCGATCCTGGCTGTCGGCGACCACGAGCGGCCAGTCGACGCCGAGCTCGGTCGCGCGTCTTCTCGAGCTTGGCCTGCGAGCGGCCGCCGAGCGCGATCCGGACGTCGGGCGGCGCGTGCTCGGCGAGGTACTTGGCCGTCAGCACGCCGACGAAGCCGGTCGCCCCGTAGACGACGATGTCGTGGTCGCGGGTGGAGTCAGTCACAAGCCAAGCCCTCTTCCGGACTCGAACCGGAGACCCCTTCCTTACCATGGAAGTGCTCTACCAACTGAGCTAAGAGGGCAGTGCGCGCCAGCCTAGCGCGCGGGAGCGGCCGGTTTGCCGCGATCGGCGAGAGAGGGCCGGCCCGCAGGCCGACCCTCTCCCCCTCGGTCAGGGCGTGATCTTGACCAGGGTGCCGCCCGCCCCCTTGAAGGGGCTGTTCTTCGGCGTCCTGCCCGGCAGCACGCTGAAGTTGGACACGTACACCGCGCCCTGGGCGTCCACCGCCGCGCCGGTCGGGGTCTTCAGCTGGCGCTGACCCAGACGCGTGCGCGTGCCGTCGGGCGCGACCCGCACGACCGCCCCCCGCAGATCCTCCTTGCGGATGTTCCGCGAGAACTCGGTCACGAACAGGCTGCCGTCCGGGCCGAAGGCCACGCCGGTGATGGCGGTGAAGCCCCTGGCGTACACCTCCGGCTTGCCGCCCTCGGCGGGGATGCGAAAGACGCGCGCCTTGCCGCTGCCCGCGCCCTCGGCGAGCTCGCCGACGAAGAGGTCCCCGTCGGGGCCGGATGTGATGGAGCTGGGGACCGGCTGGTTCTTGCCGTTCTTGGGGATCACGGCCAGCACGCGCACCTTGCCGTCACGGACCTCGAGCACCGCGTTGGCGCCGGCGTCCACGACGATCTGGCGATCGGCGAGGGCCAGCACGGCGTAGGGGTTGGAGTTGCGGTCGCCCTTGACCCCGTCGATGTTGCGCCGCCACTCGACCAGGTCGACGCGGGCGATGGTGCTCAGCTTCCCGCCCTGCACGCTGATGAGCCGGCCCGCCTGCCTGCGGGCGACCGCCGGCAGCGACCTGACGTCCTTGGGGGGTCCCGACCCCGTCACGGTGAAGACCTCGCCCGTCGGGCTCACCGAGACGCCGTGGACTCCGGCGGCGAAGAGGCCACCGGGGCCTCCGAGGGAGGCGAAGCCGCGGGCCACGGTGCTCAGGCGCCCGCCCTTGAAGCGGACGACGCGGCCGGTCCTGCCGATGCACTGGGCGTCCTCGCCCTTGCCCTTGCACTGCGTGCCGGCGCGGCCGGTGTTGGCCACGTAGACGGCGCCGTCGGGGCCGATCGAGACGCTGCGCGGGTTGTCGAGCCCGCGTGCGACGGTCTTGAGGGTGGCCGCCTCGGCGCTCGCTACAGCTCCGAGCGATACGGCCGCGACGGCAGCAGCCGCCGCAATTCTGCGTGTTCTCACGAGTCTTTCTCCTGGTTCGATGGACGGGTCTGGGGCAAACGGCCGCGTAACCTAGCTGCCCGTCGACGCTGACGGACACCAACGTGACACTGTTTCGTGTTACATCGTCCGGCGACCGGGGTATGGCACTGGTGAACCCGCTCGAAGGAGATGGATGTCCGGCACCGCTCTGTTCACCCTCGCACAGGACCAGCCCGCCGGCGGCGCGGCGATGGGCGAGGTCGTTCTCGCCACGGGAATGGCCCTCGCCGCGACGGCGGTCCTGTTGCTTCTCGGCATCGGCCACCGCTCGGGGCGGATCGGGCTGCTCGGCCGCTGGGCGGCCTTCGCCGAGCGGCTGAGCGGCCTCCCGGGTTGGGCGGCGCTGCCGTCGTTCGTCGCCACGCTGTCGCTCATCACGGCGGTGTTCGGGATGTACTGGGACATCGCCCTGCACATCGGCGTGGGCCGCGACGAGGGCCCGCTGGCCAACCCGGCGCACTACTTCATCCTCGTCGGGCTGTTCGGGATCTTCAGCGCGGGCTTTCTCGCGATGGTCCTCCCCAAGGAGCGGCCCAGCAGCACGGCGGTGAGGCTCGGGGGCGACTGGTACGCGCCGCTCGGCGGCATCCTCGTGTGCGCCTGCGGCGCCTTCGCGCTGACCGGCTTTCCGCTGGACGACGTCTGGCACCGCCTGTTCGGCCAGGACGTGACGCTCTGGGGCCCGACCCACCTGATGCTCATCGGCGGCGCATCGATGACCCTGGTCGGAATGGCCGTCCTGCTCGTCGAAGGGCTCCGCGCCCGAGAGGCCGGCGGGAAGCGCGGCGAGGCGAACTGGGCGCTCCGGGCACGGGCGGTGGCGCTGACCGGCGGGTTCATGCTCGGCCTCTCCACCTTCCAGGCCGAGTTCGACTTCGGCGTGCCGCAGTTCCGTTTCGTCTTCCAGCCGCTGCTGATCATGATCGCGGCCGGCGTCGGCCTCGTCGCGACCCGGATGTGGGGCGGCCGCGGTGCGGCGCTCGGGGCCGTGGGCTTCTTCCTGCTCATCCGCGGCCTGCTCGCCGTCTTCGTCGGCCCGGTGTTCGGCGAGACGACGCCGCACATGCCGCTCTACATCGTCGAGGCGCTCGTGGTCGAGGCGGTCGCGCTGCGCATCGCCACGGACCGCCCGCTCGCGTTCGGGCTGTGGTCGGGCCTCGGCATCGGAACGATCGGACTCGCGGCCGAGTGGGCCTGGTCCCACGTGTGGATGCCCCTCCCCTGGCCCTCGGAGCTGTTCCCCGAGGGCGCGATCCTCGGGTTCGCCGGCGCCGTGGCCGGCGGCCTCGTCGGCGCCTGGATCGGCTCACGCCTGAGCGTCCAGCCGCGGGCCACCGGCAGGCCGCTGCGCGTGGCGGCCGTGCTCGGCGCGGTCGTGATCGCCGCTCGCCGTGGGGTTCTCCCTGTACAAGCCCGCCAAGGAGGGCGTCACGGCGCGGGTGGCGCTCGAGAACGCGCAGTCCGGCCCCGGCCGGACGGTGAACGCCGACGTGACGATCAGCCCGCCCGCCGTCGCGGACGACGCCGAGTGGCTCACCGCCACCGCCTGGCAGGGCGACGGCCTGGTGGTGGACCGGCTCGAGGAGGTCGGTCCGGGCCGCTACCGCACGACCGAGCCCATCCCGGTGCACGGCAACTGGAAGGCGCTCATCCGGCTGCACTCGGGCAACTCGCTGATGGTCGTGCCGATGTTCCTGCCCGAGGACACCGCCATACCCGCCAAGGAGGTGCCGGCCACGGATCGCTTCGAACGCAACTTCGTCGCCGACCACACCGTGCTCCAGCGCGAGCAGAAATCCGCGGCCCCCGCCCTGACCGCGATCGCCTACGGCGTGGTCGTTGCAGTTGCCCTGTCGCTGCTGGCACTGCTCGCGTGGGGCCTCCACCGACTCGGGTCGCCGCCCTCGGGTCGCGGGCCCTCGCCCGAGGCTGCCGAGCCACGTCGCGGCGAGGGTGCGCGCACCGCCGAGCTCAGCCCGGCGTGACCTGAATGGCGGGAGCAGGATTCGAACCTGCGTAGGCATAGCCAACCGGTTTACAGCCGGTCTCCTTTAACCACTCGGACATCCCGCCTGAGCGACGGCGGATTGTAGGCGCAGCGCCTACGAGGCGTCTCTCAATCGCTGCGCCTCGGGCAGGCACTCCAGCTTCTTGAGCGTGTTGTTCTCGATCTGGCGGATGCGCTCGCGGGTCACTCCGAAGGCCCGGCCGACCTCCTCGAGCGTCCGCGCCTGGTGGCCCTTGAGCCCGTAGCGCATCTCGATCACCTCGCGCTCGCGCTCGGGCAGCGCGTCGAGGGCCTTGCGCACGTTCTCGCGTCGCAGGTTCTCGGACGCGGTCTCGAACGGCGACTCGGCGGTCTCGTCCTCGACGAAGTCCCCGAGCTCGGAGTCCTCCTCCTCCCCGATCGGCTTCTCGAGCGAGATCGGCAGCTGGGCGATGCGCAGGATGTCCTTGACCTCACGCGCCGTCCACTGCAGCTCGCGGGCGATCTCCTCGGCGTCGGGCTCCCGGCCGAACTCCTGCACGAGCTGGCGCTCGACGTGCACGACCTTGTTGAGCTTCTCCACCATGTGCACGGGGATGCGGATGGTGCGGGCCTTGTCGGCGATCGCGCGGGTCACGGCCTGGCGGATCCACCAGGTGGCGTAGGTCGAGAACTTGTAGCCGCGGCGGTAGTCGAACTTCTCCACGGCGCGGATGAGGCCGAGCGAGCCCTCCTGGATGAGGTCGAGGAAGGACAGCCCGCGCCCGAGGTAGCCCTTGGCGATCGAGACGACGAGGCGCAGGTTCGCCTCCACCATCTGCCGCTTGGCCGCCATGTCACCGCGCTCGATGCGCTTGGCGAGCGAGACCTCCTCGTCGGCGGTGAGCAGCTCCACCCGGCCGATCGAGCGAAGGTACAGCCGCAGCGAGTCGAGGCTCGGCTCCACGGTCAGGTCGATCTCGGGCTTCTTGGAGGACGCCGACTGGCCGTCCTGGACCACGGGCTGCGCACCGTCCGCGGACGCCGCCGCCGGCCGGCCGTCCTGCGAGACGACGTCGACGCCGTTCTCGACCAGGTTGGCGTGCAGCGACTGGACCTGCTCCTTGGTGACCTCGACCTCCTCGAGACACGCCGCGATCTCCTCGAAGGTCAGATAGCCCCGCTCGCGTCCTTCGAGCGCCAACGCGCGCAGCTCGTCGACTTCGACGAACGGCGCCTCGCGCCGCTCCACCAGAAGCGCTCCACCGTCTTCCTTCTCCCTCACGCTCACTCCCATCGGACGCTGGCAAAAACCGGATTTGGGATGGCCCTCCCAAGCCATCTCTGCTTCTGGATTTTTCTGCATCCGCGGCGGTGACCGCGAGGGGCTGAGCCTTGATTTGGATCCGCATCGAGGCGGTCCCAGCTTCAAGCCGGGGCCAATGTAACACCGATCGTGCGAAATGGCACTTCACCGGCGCCGTTATCGTCAACACACGCCATGACCGATCTCGCCGTCCCCCATACCCAGGACGTCCAGGCCCGCCGGCCGAGCACCCACGTGAGCCTCTCGCGCGTGGGGGTCACCGGCGTGGAGAAGGTCCTCCGCATCCACCCGAGCGGCGGCACCGAGCAGCTGTACTTCGCCGAGCTCGAGTGCTTCGTGGACCTCGGCCCACACCAGAAGGGAGCGCACATGTCGCGCTTCGAGGAGGTCGTGAACGAGGCGATCGACGAGGTCGTGCTCGGGGAGGCCTTCAAGGCCGAGACCCTCGCCCGGCACATCGCCGAGCGCGTCCGCGATCGCCAGGGCGGCCTGCGCGCCGAGGTCACGATCGCCGCGCGCTACCCCGAGAAGCGCCCCGCGCCCGCCTCCGGCGTCCCGACCCAGGAGATCTACACGCTCTTCGGCTCGGCGGTGGCCTCCGAGCGGGGGACCAGGCGCCTGACCGGAGTCGAGGCCCAGGGCATGACCGCGTGCCCGTGCGCCCAGGAGCTGGTGGCCGGTCGCTCGCGCTCGCGCCTCCAGGAGGAGGGCTTCTCGGAACACGAGATCGAGCGAATCTTCGCCAGCGTGCCCGTCGCGACGCACAACCAGCGCGGGATCGGCCGCCTTCACGTGGGGTGTCCCGAGGATTGCGACGAGGAGATCGACGCCCGGACCCTGCTGAGGATCGTCGAGACGTCCATGAGCTCGGAGATCTACGAGCTGATGAAGCGCCCGGACGAGCTGGAGGTGGTCGAGCGCGCGCACGCCAACCCCCGCTTCGTCGAGGACTGCGTGCGCGAGATGGTGAGCAGGACGCTGGAGGAGTTCGGCGGCCTCTCCGACGAGGCGTTCCTGGACGCCCGCCAGGAGAACCTCGAGACCATCCACCGCCATTCCGTGGTGGCCGAGCGCCACGGTCTGCTCCGAGATCTGCGCAGCGAACTGGCCACGGAGCCGACCCCCACGAGGCACCTGACGCGCCGTGAATGGCTGGATGGCATCCCTTCCGGCCAGGACGAGACGTAACGCTCAAGATTTCCCGGGGGCCGCTCGATGTTGTGGGCATGGACCCACTGCGAGTGCAGGAGCACTCGACCCTCCCCCTGTCACAGGATGCCGCGCTGGTGGCCGCGCTGGTCGGCACGGCACTCCCCTTTGCACGCTCCGCCGAGGACCAGGCGGAGCGCTGGCTGCGCGCCATGCGCCTGCACGGCCGCGTCGGAGCAGCGATGCAGGGGCTGGGAATAGGCGAGGCGCCGCTGATGACCCGAGCCGAGCCCGTCGCGGAAATCGAGACCGCTGCGCCGGCGGGTGACTCCGCGGCCCGGGCCGTGGCCCTGGCCGGCGATCTTGCCACCGGACGCGGAGCACCCTGCGTCGGGACGATCGACCTGCTCTTCGCCCTCTTCGAGATCTACGGTGGCCTGATCGACAGGGCCCTCTACCTCCGCGGAGCGTCCAAGGAGGAGCTGCTCGGCCGCCTCACCAAGATCGAGCGAGCCCGCCGAGAGCATCGTCTAGACGTCCGCCCGCAGCGCCTCTGCCTCGGCCTCGGCCGCATCCTCCCGCGCGATCTCGTCCACGCGCCTCCGGAAGTTCATGAAGTAGTCGACGCCCGAGATGACGGTGACGACCACCATCGCGTAGACGAGCGCCTCGACCCAGGCGGCGTCGGCGTCCGGGGCCACGATGAGCGCCAGCACCGCCGCGAGCGAGATCGCCGTCTTGAGCTTGCCGAGGCGGCTGGCCGGGATCACGACGCCCTGCTGGGCGGCCGCCATGCGAAGCCCGCTCACCGCGAACTCGCGCGCGATGATCACCATCGCGACCCAGGCGGACACACGGTCGAGGCTGACCAGCGCCAGGAGGGCCGCGGCCACGAGGAGCTTGTCGGCCACCGGGTCCATCACCTTTCCGAAGGTGGTCACCGACTGGCGCGAACGGGCGATGTAGCCGTCGAGCCCGTCAGTGAGGGCGGCGAGCACGAAGACCGTCGCCGCGATGGCGTCGCCGTTGGGAATCTCCTCGGTGAGTGCCACCACCACGACCGGCACGAGCAGGATGCGCAGGACCGTGAGCAGGTTGGGCGTGTTCAGGGGAAACAGGCGCACGGTCGGCGCAACCTACCCCTGTGCCGGGCGGTCGTTGCGTCTCCGGCTCAGGTACTCGAGGCCGGCCGTCGACCCAACCGGCCCCAGCGGCGAGACCGTGGCGGCCAGGAGAGCCCACGGGAACACCCTTCGGCTGCAGCCCACCGCCACCGCCACGCACAGGAGGATCCAGCCCACCCCGTGCGACCACCCGAGCACGCGCTCGGCCTCCTCCCCCAGGTCCGCGAACACCACCACCAGAAGACAGGTGAACAGGCCGAGCTCGAAGAGCGAGAAGAGGCGCACGGCCGAGAAGTAGGACACTCGGACGAGAGCCTAGGGTGCCCGCCCCACCGGGAAGTTGCGCCGCGCGACCACCAGCCCCCCGAGTGCGAGAACCACCAGCAGGGCGATCGCGACGATCGCCTCCGGCCGGTTGAGGTCCCCGAAGCTGCCGCCCAGCGCCACGTAGGCGAAGACCTTCGGGGTGCCGCCCACCACGGTCGCCAGGAGGAGGTGGCTGAGCCGCAGGCGCGAGAGCCCCGCCGCGTAGTTCACGATCCCCCACGGAACCCCGGGCACGATCCGGCTGTAGAAGGCCGCCAGCAGCCCGTTTCGCTCCAGGGCCTCGCTCATGCCGGGCGCGCGCCCGAGCACCCGCCGGCGCAGGTCCTCTCCGGCGACGGTGCGCGCCAGTCCGAACTGGATCACGGCCTGCAGGAGAACCCCCACGAGCGCCAGCGGCGTGCCGAGCGCGGTGCCGAACAGAAGGCCGGTGGCGCCCGCGGTGATCGGCCACGGCACGAGGATGTTGATGAAGGCGATGACGATCGGCCAGACGAAGGGCGCGGCGCCGCCCAGGCTGTCCCCGAAGTCGCGCACCCGGCCGGTGGAGGGCACGGAGCCGGTGAGCCCGAGAGCCACCAGCGTCCCCACAGCCGGCGAGGAGGACGCATGCCCGCAGGACGAGCACGCTCCGAGGGGAGCGCCGGGCCGGCGAGCCGGAGTCGTTCAGGCGCCCCCGCCCGCGAGGTGCTTGCGCCGCATGGACCACATCTGCGACGCCCGCTCGAGCTCCAGCGCCGCGGGCCACGGCAGCCCGGGCGGACCGAGCTCCGTGCGCAACGACCGTGCCGTGCGCCGCGCCAGCTCGGGGTCGCCCGCGGGCCGGGCGGCGAGGGCCGCGGCCGCCGGCTCGACCTCCGAGTCCTCCACGGCCGACCAGGCGAGCCCGAGCTCGGCGGCGCGCGCGCCGTCGATGCCCTCGCCGAAGAGGGCGAGCGCGGCCGCCGCCTCGCGCTGACCCGTGCGACCGAGCAGGACGCCGTGGCCGCCGCCCGGATGCAGACCGATGGGCAGGAAGCCGGACACGATCTTCGCCTCGCGCGCGACGATCCGCAGGTCGGTCGCGAAGGCGAGGTTGACCCCGGCCCCCACGGCCCCGCCGCGAACGGCGGCGATGGTGGGCGGCTCGAGCTCCCCGACCCGCTGGAACGAGCGGTACACGTCGCCGAGGCCGGTGTAGGAGTCCGGCGCTGCGGGATCGGCCCCGGCGGCCGCCAGGGTGCCGCGGTCACCGCCCGCGCAGAAGAACCCCCCGGCGCCCCGCACGACCACGGCGCCGATCTCCGGGTCCGAGTCCACCTCCTCGCACACGGCGACCAGCTCCCGCGCCATCTCGCGCGTGAGCGCGTTGCGGCGCTCGGCGGCGTCGAGCGTGATGGTGGCCACCCCTCCGGCGCGCTCGAGGGAGATCTCCTTCGCCATGGCCATGACGCTAGCGGCGACCGTTAGGTTCTCAGCCTGACGCCTTGATCTACCGGCTCTTCTTCAGGCTGCTGCTGTGTCGCTTGGACCCCGAGAGGGCCCACGCGCTCGCGTCCGGTGTGCTGCGCGGCGTCACCGCTGTGCCCCCGCTGCGAGGTCTCCTGGCGCGAGCCCTGCGGCCGCGGGACGAGGCCCTTCGCGTCCGTGCGCTCGGGCTGGACTTCCCGAGCCCGGTGGGGGTCGCCGCCGGGGTGGACAAGGACGCCACCTGGTTCGAGGGCCTGGCCGCCCTGGGGTTCGGGTTCGTCGAGATCGGCACGGTCACCGCCCGGGCGCAGGATGGAAACCCCCGCCCGCGCGTCTTTCGCCTGCCCGGCGATCGTGCCCTGGTCAACCGGATGGGGTTCCCCAACCAGGGTGCCCAGGCCGTCGCCCGGCGCCTGGCCGGGCGCGGACCGCGCCCCGTGGTGGGCGTGAACATCGGCAAGACGAAGACGGCGGCCCTGGACGACGCCACGGAGGACTACCGCGAGTCGGCGCGCACCCTCGCTCCGCTCGCCGACTACCTCGTGCTCAACGTGAGCTCGCCGAACACCCCCGGGCTGCGCGACATCCAGGGTGCGTCGAACCGGCTGGCGTCGCTGGTGGCCGGGGTGCGCGCCGAGCTGAGCGCGCAGCCGCGCCCGGTCCCGCTGCTGGTGAAGATCGGGCCCGACCTGACCGACGCCGAGGTCGACGCCATCGCCGACCAGGCGGTGGTCCTCGGCCTCGACGGAATAGTCGCGGTGAACACCACCGTGGGCCGGGACGGCTTGGCGAGCGACGCCGGCGAGACCGCGGCGGCCGAGTCCGGCGGCCTGTCGGGGCCGCCGCTCAAGGCCCGGGGCATCGAAATCCTCCAACGGCTCCACGCGCGCGCGGGAGAGCACCTCACGCTGATCGCGGTCGGCGGGGTCGAGACGCCGGAGGACGCCTGGGAGCGGATCCTCGCCGGCGCCTCGCTGGTGCAGGCATACACGGCCTTCGTCTACAGCGGGCCGCTCTGGCCCTCGCGGATGAACCGAGGGCTGGCGCGACTCCTGCGCGAGTCGGGGTCGGCCACCCTCGCGACGGCGGTCGGCGCTCGAGCGAATCAGGCCACGCGTGTAGCGCCGCCACCCGCCCGGTTCCGGCTACCTCTTCTTGGCCTTCTTGCCCGCCGCGCCCGCGCGACCGGCGGCCGCCTTGCCTGCCGACTTGAGAGCGCTACCGGCCGAGCGAGCGGCCGAGGTGGCCGTTCCCGTGGCCGACTTCGCGCCGGCCTTCGCGCCCTTGCCGCTCTTGGCCGCCTGGTTCTTCTTCCGCGTCGCCGCCGCCTTCTTGGCCGACGCCGAACGCTGTGCCTTGGTCGCTGTGCCATGTCTTACGTCCTCCTGCCTCGTGGGTGGGGGCGAGATCCTTACACAGGCGGTCAGGAGAGGACGGTGTTCTGGGCGAGGACGAAGACCTCGCAGATCATGTCGGGGTCCTGCTGGTTGCCCGACATGAAGCCGATCACCCTGCGCCCGGTGGCGTCCTCGACGACCTTCTCGAAGCGCTCTCGCATCACCTCCTGGAAGGCCATGCGCTGGCGTATCACGTCGTCGCCGTGCCCACCCTCGCGCAGTGTCTGCTCCACGGGCGTGAACCCGCCGCGCAGCAGGCAGACGACGAGGTCGCCGTTCACGTAGGTCTTCGTCCGCTCGGGGCCGCGGCCGTAGAACTCCTTCAGGAGCGCGACGAGGCCATCCGAGATCGCAGTGCGGACGTCTCCGCTGGCGGCTTCTGTCTCTTGCTCGGGGGGGTCGTGCACCGCGGAATCGGAACTCGTCGTGGGCGGAAGATTTTACCCGAGGCGCGCCAGCCTGTGAAGACTCTTGCCGAGGACGGGTTGACCGGAGCGGTACCCTCAAATTCTGAGGGGCATCTGGAGGGGTCCCGGCGGGTACCGTGCCGGGGCAGCGACGGCTGACTTTCGGATGGCAGAGCATTCGCTCCGAAAGGTTGCAGCATGGCCGTCTCCGACCGCACCCTGAGGCCTTGGGCCTCTAGGCACCTCCTCTCCGGACCCGACTCCGTTCGCCCCGTTCACCTGCGGCTGGTCCGGCAGCTGCGGGCTTCGCTTGCGTGCGCATGACCGGCGACCTGGACCGCGGAAGTGCGGACCAACTCGACCGGACGGTGCGACAGGCTCAGCGGCACGCGAGCCTGGTGGTGCTCGATCTCCGCGAGCTGAGCTTCATGGACTGTGGGGGAGTGCGCACGATCATGGAGGCGCACGAGCGCGCGCTGCGCGGCGGCGGGCGGGTTGCCGTCGCGCGCGCCGCCCACCGCTTCGAGGCGCTGCTCACGAGCACCGGGGCCCGCGACGTCCTCGAGGTCGTCGACCTCGACCCCTCCGAGCCGCCCGTGCACGCCCTGGTTCGGCCACCCGCGCGCTCTTCCTGGTGTCCCTGCCGGTGAGCACGGGCATGCCCCGGTACCAGCAGGTCTTCCAGTTCGTCGGGGTGATCCTGCCGTTCCTCGGGCTGCCGGTGGCCGGTCTGGCTGCTGTGGGGCCACGGCGTCTCCGCCACCGACCTCGCGATCATGGTCTCGCTCTACATCGCTCACCGGGCCTCGGCATCGGGGTCGGCTACCACCGGCTGCTCACCCACCGCGCGTTCGAGACCTACCGCGGCCTGCGCTACATGTGGGCGATCCTCGGCTCGCTGGCGCTCGAGGGCTCGCGTGATCCCCTGGGTGGCGCACCACCGCAAGCACCACGCCTTCTCGGACGCCGACGGCGATCCCCACACTCCCCGCACGGCCACGGCGGCGGCCTGCGCGGCACGCTGCGGGGACTCGCCCACGCCCACCTCGGCTGGGTGCTCTTCGGCAGCCGCCAGCAGGACCGCGACCGCTACCTCGGCGACCTTCGCGACGACCGCGGGATGAACCTGATCTCCGACCTGTTCCCCCTGTTCGCCGTGCTCACCTTCCTGATCCCCGGCCGCGCTCGGGCTGGCTGCTCACCCAATCCTGGATGGGCGCGCTGACCGGCTTCGTGTGGGGTGGGCTGGTGCGGGTCTTCTTCCTCCACCACGTCACGTTCTCGATCAACTCGATCTGCCACTTCCTCGGCCGCCGGCGCTTCGACACCGGCGACGAGTCGCGGCAACGTCTTCTGGCTCGCGCTGCCCTCCCTCGGCGAGTCCTGGCACCACAACCACCACGCCTTCCCCACCTCCGCGCGGCACGGCCTGCGCCGCCGCGAGATCGACATCTCGGGCCTGGTCATCGGCGCGATGGCCCGGGTCGGCCTCGCGTGGAACGTCGTGGCGGTCAGCCCCGCCCAGCAGCGGGCCAAGCTCCAGCCAGCGCCGTCCAGCGGCGGCGTCGAGCGCCTCAGCGCGAGCAGCGCCTGAAGCGCACCACGCGGCGCGAGCGGTTGCCCGCCGCGTCCGTGGCCCGGATCCGGAGGCGGTGTGTTCCGGCGCGCAGGCGCGCTGCCGGGACCCGCACGCGGAAGCTCTTGCGGCGGGTGCGTGCGCAGCCGTCTCTTGCCCAGCGCAACCCGGGCCCCCTTGAGGGACGACTGGTCGGAGATCCGAACGCGCACGCGGAAGCCGCGGCTGCGGCAGCGGCGCGGCAGCCCCCTCACGCGGATCCTCGGCGCGCGCCGGTCGCGCACGCCGGGCGGCAGCGGCAGGCCCGTCGAGGTAGTCGCGCTGCACCGCACCCGCGCGCACGCGCTGCGGGTGGTCGCCGACCGGCACGCTCGCGAGCTGGCGCTCGCTGTCGTAGTCGAGCACGACCACCTTGTCGTTCGCCGCTGACCGAGACCCAGCAGCGCCCGCCCTTGGGCCCGTTGGTCGACCAGTACGGCTTCTCGCCCACCTGGAAGAGCTTCGCGGCGAAGCTCTTCCGCGACACGATCGCCGCGTAGTCGGACATGGTTCCCGCCACGCAGAGCTTCGTGCCCTCGGGGTTCATGGCCAGCCCGTGGTGGGCCGAGTCGAGCAGGTACTGCTCGCGCGGGGTGTCCTTCGCCTTGTCGCTGATCGGGAGGTTGGCCACGCGCAGGACCTTCTCGTTCTGAAGGTCGTACTCCACGAAGCCGTGGTGGAAGGAGATCTGCAGGTAGGCGATGCGCTCGTCGGGGGACAGGGCCATCGGGCGCACCGCGGACTCCATGCCCTCGTAGCCGGCCTCCTCGAGCTTCTGGCCGATGTCCCAGCGCTTGAGGATCTTCAGCGAGTCGGCGTCCACGATCTGGAGGTAGCGCTCCCCCTTGCTGGTGTCGCGCAGCAGGCCGAGCTCGGAGCGGTCGCTGGGGGTGTAGACGCGTCCGATGCTGGCGTGGAAGATCAGCTTCCCGTCGTCCGAGTAGTTGTTCTCGTGCGGGGAGTCGCCCGACGGGAACTCGCCGGTCTTCTTCCCGTCGGCGGTGTTGAGCTCGTGCACCTTGTTGGCGGTGGAGTCGGAGACCAGCAGCTTGGTGCCGTCCGGCGAGATGGCCATGTGGTCCGAGCGCTGGCCCTCCATCGGGAACCGCCAGACGATCTTCTGCGTCCGCAGGTCGATGCCCACCACGTCGGCGAAGCTCGGGCGCGAGACGTAGACGAAGCGGCCGTCGTGGGAGGTGAACATGTCGTCGGTGAACTGGTCGTTGCCCTCCCCGACCTGCTGGCGGATGGCGAGGAAGAAGGCGAGGCGGGCCGGGTTCATGGAGATCTCGGAGAGCCGCTCCTCCTTGTCGGGGATCGTGCTGATGCGAGCCAGCCGCGCGTAGGTGCTCGCGTCGATGATGTCGGCCGTGCCGTCCCAGTTGTTGCCCACGAACATCACCTGGCGCGTGTCGGGGCGCTCGGGCACGCCCTCCGCGGAGGCGCTCGCGCATGGCGCGAACGCCGCGGCGAGCACCACGAGCAGAACACGTCGAAGACGACCCTCTCCCATGCGACCCAGGACTCTACGTCACGTCTTCTCGAACACGAGCCGGTAGTGGTCGAGCAGCTCGCGCTCGAAGCAGACGCTGTTGGCACTGACGCCCGAGGTGAAGGCGAGCCGGAAGTCGGCGCTCGTGAGCCACCGGGGCACGAGCCGGAGCTTGACCAGGCTCTTGCGGAAGCTCCTGGCCGCGAAGCGCTGCCGCCATTGCCTGATGGTCTCGATGTAGTCGAGCCTGCCGCTCGTGGCCGCCACCAGCCTGAAGTCCGGCTCGGCGCACCCGGCGATCTGCTCCTTGCCGAACGGGAGCAGCGAGCCGGGGAACTGGCGTCCCATGAGTGCCACGTACCAGGCATCGGAGTCGCGTTCCGCCTCGATGTCGACCTCCTCCATCGGGATCATGTTGCGCCCGAACGTCATCGTCTGCAGGTAGAACCGGCCCCCGTCGGGGAGCACGCCGGCGACACGTTCGAAGAAGCGGCGGTAGACCTCCTCCTGCTGTCCGGCGTCGTACTCCTCGGGTGAGCAGAAGTGCTCGAAGGCGCCCAGGCTGGCCACGGCGTCGAACGCCCCGAACGTGTCCGCGTCGACCTGCCGCGCGTCGTGGATCCGGGCGTCCAGGCCGTGGCGGCGGCACGCCTTCTCCTGCGCCGAGGAGAGGGTCACCCCGAGACCGGTTCCTCCCCGCTCGCGCACGAAGTGAGAGGAGCGGGCCCCAGCCACAGCCCAGGTCGAGCACGCGCCGGCCGGGACCGATCCCGATCTGCTCGGCCACGTACTCGTGCTTTCGCCGCTGGGCCTCCTCCAGGCTCAGGGAGAAGTCGCCGTCGTACTTGGCGCCGCTGAAGTCAGCCAGCTCTCCGAGGCTGAGCCGGAAGATCCGGTCGATCAGCGAATAGTTGAACTCGAGGTTCTCGCGGTCGGCCATGCCGGACGCGGGACCCTACACCGGCGCGGCCGGTTGATTTCGTCTCACCGCCGGAGGTAAAATCGCCGCCGCGGGTCGACGCCGGTGGGACGGACGGAGGTCGACATGAGACGGAGCTCTTTTCTCTTCGCGACGATCCTGGCGCTCGCCTTACTCGGGATCGCCCCGGCAAGCGCCGCGGCGGTGACACGCGCTCAGGGCACGATCACAGCCGTACAAGGTCAGGCGAACACCTACGTGCTGACCGTGGAGAACACCGGCAACGAGGCCATCCAGTGCATGCGCTTCTTCGCCGCGAGCGGGGTCACCATCACCGGCGTCTCGCCCCCCGCCGAGCGGGAGTCGGCGAGCGTCTTCTCGGCCGGTCCCGGACTCAACATCACACCGGGCGACTCGCGGAACTTCACCTTCACCACCCAGGCGGCCTACCCGACGAACGGAGGGGGGACGCTCAACGTCTCCTCGACGTGCGCCACCGGATCCGACGTCTCCAGCCAGGTGAGCGGGCCCGCGGGCGGCGCGCCCCGCCGCCGCCGCCCCCGGCCGACTGCCAGTGCACGGCCCTCACGGGCAGGCTCGTGGACCCGACCATCCACGCCCTGCACGGGCGCTTCCTGGGCTTCAAGCTGAGGTGGCGGCTCACCTGCAGCGCCGGCGCCGCAGCCAACTGTCGGGGCAGGATCAGGATCGCCACCTTCCCCGGTGACGTGAGCTTCACCCGCCCGCGCAGCAAGACCGTGCGGTGCGTCGGGGCGTGCGGCAAGACGAGGACCAAGCGCTCCGAGCTGCGGATGCTGCTCTCGGAGCGCCTGAGGCCGCTCTCGAACGCTCCGGTCAGCCAGCGGCGGAAGCACGTCAACCCCTATCCGCCCCTACGCATCCGGCTGCTCTTCTTCTGCCTCGATGCAAACGGAGACGGCGAAGCTCGTATCGCGGAAGGTGATGACGGTGAGGTTCGATCGTTACGGCCAGGTCGACCGGCGCAGGAGCGACCTGCGCGGCTGAGGGCTCACTGAGCGAGCAGGCCGAGGTCGCCGGCCTTTGCGGCGGCCTCGGTTCGCGAGCGGCAGCGCAGCTTCGCGAGGATGTTGCGCAGGTGCATGTCCACCGTGCGCGTGCTGAGCACGAGCTCGCCGGCGATCTCGCGGTTCGTGCGACCCGAGGCCACCAGCCTCATGACCTCGAGCTCGCGCCGAGACAGGCCGGCGTTCTCGTGGTCGGCGGCCGCGCGGCGCCCCAGCCGGCGCTCCAGCGACTCGCCGAGCTTGGCCATCTCCTCCGCGATCTGACCCGCCAGTGGCGCCGCGCCGAGGCGCCGCGCCACACGGTGGGCCTCCGCGAGGCTCTCAACCGCGGCCTCGCGTTCGCCCGCCGCGGCCAGGCAGACGCCGGCGCGCAGCTCGACCTGCGCGCGCTCGAACGGAATCTCGAGGCTCGCGTGAAGCTCGGCCGCCCGGCGGAGCTGCTGGGCGGCCGCGTCCGGGTGGCCCTCACCCAGCGCGGTCTCGCCGAGCGCATGCGCCAGCGCCGCCACCGCGTGAGCTGCCGTATCTCGCCTACGCCGATGCCTCGATCGCCCGACCGCGCTCCTCGACCGTCGCGCTGATCCGCCGGCACACGTCGGGGAGCTCGCGCTTCATCTGCCGGAAGTGCTTGGCGGTCATCACCACGACCTTGATCGGCGATGTCGCCACCACGGAGGCGTTGCGCCTCACGCCGCCCATCAACGCCAGCTCCCCGAAGAAGTCCCCGGGCTTCAGGTCGGCCACGTGCTCGCCGTCGTGCACCACCTCCGCGGTGCCCTCCACGAGCACGAAGAACTCGTACGGGAACTCGCCCTCGCGCACGAGATACCTGCCCTCCTCGAAGTCGAGCACGTCGGCGTGCTGCGCGATCGTCTGGCGCTCCTTCTTCGAGAGCCCGGCGAAGAGCGGGATCGAGAGCACTTCGTTTTCGTCCATGCCTTCTCCTTCAGGTCGAGGTCACAGGCCGGGCTTCGTGACCATCAGGTAGATGGCGGCGATGACCAGCACGCCGGCCACCCCGCCCGCGGCCCCGGTGTTCCGGGCCCGGCGCCGGTATTCGTCGGACAGGGTGGGCTCGTCGCTCGCGGCGGCGGCGAGCTCGCGCTCGACCATGGCTTTCAGGCGCCGGTCCTCCGGAATGAGATAGCCCGTGACGAGGGCGGCGAGCACCAGCACGATCCCCATTGAGGCGCTGATCCAGAGCGCGCCGAAGTCGTAGCCGGCGTCCGACGCCTGGTAGATGCCCGTCCCCAGGATGACCACCAGCGCCGGCGTCGCGAGCCAGAGGTTGATCGCGTGATGGAGCTGGTGGACGTAGGGCAGATGCCGCGGGCCGAGCTTCAATGCGACGGGGAACGTGATCGACTCGACGACCGTCGACCCGAGGCCAACCACGACCGCGACGATGTGGACCACCAGCGAGACCTCCTGGCCGGTCACGGCGAGTGGCGTCATGGCCCGCGGCCCTCCGACGCTCAGGTCAGGTCGCTCACCGCTTCCTGGTACATGCCGATCGTGTCCTCCATGCCCCCTCCGAGGGAAGCGCCGACGACGCCCACGTTCTGCACGACGAGGGTGGCCCGCGTCGTGATCCGCTCGAACTCGTCCTCGGCCTGCAGGGCCGCCATCTGCTCCTCGCTGCCGCGCGCGAGGACGAAGCCGGCGAGGTCCCCGCCGTGGGGGGCGAGCAGCACGGTCTCGTGGCTCTCGATGCGGCCGTCCTCCTCGGCCTTGGCGTAGTAGGCCAGCGCCTCGGCGAACACCTCGAGTCCCTTCGCCTCGCGCCCCGTCACGGGGTCTCCCCATCCGATGAACAGTCCGGCGTCGGCCACGACTCACCTCCTGGTTGGGATGGACCGACTCTAGGTCCGCCGCGGTGGGCGAGTCAACCGCCGCGCTGGCCGGCGAGCACCTCGTCGCCGGCCGACGATTCCCACGCCGCCAGGCCGCCGACGAGGTCGGCGACCGGACCCAGCCCCTCGCGCAGCAGGACGCTGGCGGCGATCGCCGCGCGGTAGCCGCTCGCGCAGTACACCACCAGCGGGCGATCGCGCGGGAGCTCGCCGAGGCGCTCTGCCAGCCGGGTCAGCGGGACGTTGAGGCTGTCGCCGATGTGCTGCCGGCTCCACTCCCGCTGCGTCCGAACGTCGAGCACGAGCGGGGGCCCCGGGGACACGAGCTGCTCGGCCAGTGCTCCGGCCGTGATCCGCTCGGTACGAGCGACGAGGTCGGGGCGCGCCTCGAGGGCCTGCATGCCGCCCTCGAGGAAGCCGGCGACGTTGTCGAAGCCGATCCGGCCCAGGCGCAGCGCCGCCTCCTTTTCCCGGCCGAGGTCGGCCACGATCACGATCGGCGCGCTCGGCGTCGAGGATCGTCCCGCACCAGCTCGCGTAGCTGCCGCCGAGACCGACGTTGACGCTGCCCGCGAGGTGGGCGCCCTCGAAGTCGGCCGCATCGCGCGTGTCGAGCACCTGGGCGCCCTGCCGCCGCAGCTCGAGCACCTCCGCCAGCGACGAGCGGCTGCAGCTCCGATTCGAGGGCCTCCTCGAGCGTGGGCCGTTCCTTCGCGTTGAGGACGGCGTCGTAGGTGAAGTAGGCCGGCGAGTCGGGCTGGTCGGCCGTGACGATGCCGACGAACTCATCCCGGCTCATCGGCTGCAGGGCGTAGTTGTGGGCGCGCTGGGCGCCCATCGTGGAGACGGTGTCCGTGCTCAGGTTCTTGCCGCACAGCGAGCCCGCTCCGTGAGCGGGATAGACGAGCGTCGCGTCCGGGAGCGGCAGGAGCTTCTCGCGGAGCGACTCGTACAGCATGCCCGCCGAGCTCTCGCGCGCTCCAGCCGAGCGACGCGCGCAGGTCGGGACGCCCGACGTCGCCGATGAACAGCGTGTCGCCGGTGAGCACGGCGCACGGGTCCGCGCCGCCCGTGGCGTCGTGGACGAGGATCGAGATCGACTCGGGTGAGTGCCCGGGCGTCTCCAGCACCTCGAGGCGCACCTCCGGCCCCAGCTCGACGGTGCCGCCGTCGCCCAGCGGCACGAACTCGTACTCCGCCCGGCCCTCGGCGCCGAGGTAGATGGTCGCGCCCTCGAGGTCGCGGAGCTCGAGGTGGCCGGCGACGAAGTCGGCGTGGAGGTGCGTGAGGAATACGTGGCGGATCGAAACGCCGAGGCGCCGCGCATCGTGCACGTACTGGTCGACGTCGCGCTGCGGGTCGACGACGGCGGCCGTTGCGCTCCGCTCGTCCGCCGACGAGGTAGGAGGCATGCGCGAGGCAGCCGAGGTAGTACTGCTCGAGGATCACATCAGGCGCTACGCGTCAGGGCCGGCTATCAACCCGAGCACCTGCGCGCTGTACAGCGTGTCGGTGAGGATCTGGAGGCGCTTGATCTCGTCGCCCTCCCAGCGCCAGATGTGCACCACCGGCACCTGCGCGGACCTGTCGTCCTTCTTCACGTCGGTGTGCCCGAGGACCACCACGGTGTCGCCGTCCTCGAAGAACTCGTCCGCGGTGAGCTTGAACTCGTCCCAGGCGCCGACCGCCTCCTGAAGGGTCTTGACCGCCTCGTCCTTGCCCTTGTGCTCGCCGCCGCCCGGCAGCTCCGTCGAGTCCGAGCCCTGCCACACGACGTCGTCGGCCCAGTTCGACAGCGCGGCCTCCAGGTCGCCCTTGTTGAACTCGTCGTAGCGCTGGCGCATCAGGTCTACGTGTCCGGCCATGCCGCTCCCCCAGAGGTCGGTTTTCTTGGGCTGGGCGCGACCCTACACCCCTGCGCGAGCCGGTCACGACGTCGGCGTAGACTGTCGGCCCGCCCCCGGGCGGTGAAGATGATCGCCGCAGACCTCCAGAGCCTGCTCGAGATGGCGCCGGACCCGACCGTCGTCGTCGACCGCGGCGTGCGCATCACCGCGGCGTCGGAGTCGGCCGCCCGGCTGCTCGGCCGCCCGCTCGGTGAGCTGCTGGGCGTTCCGATCTCGGAACACGTGCGGGGCGGCGTGCTCGATCCCGGAGCCAACCTCACCGCCTGCCGGCCCGACGGCACCGAGTTCCCGGCCGAGATCTCCGTACGGGTGATCGAGATCGATGGCGAGAGCTCGCTGGCGGTGGCGATCCGCGACGTGACCGAGCGCCGCCTGCGCGCGGCCTCGCTGCGCGAGGCCGGCGAGCGCTTCAAGCGCCTGTTCGAGGACGGACCGGTGGCGATGGCGCTGGTGGGCGACGACTTCCTGCTGGGGGAGGTCAACGCCGCGTTCTGCGAGCTCACCGGCTACAGCGCCGAGGAGCTGCGCGAGCTGCACCTTCAACGACATCACCCACCCCGACGACCGCGACGTCGGCCTGCGCGTGGCCAGGGGGGTGCTGGCCGGGCGAGCTGCCGGACTCCACGTTCGACAAGCGCTACCTGCGCAAGGACGGCGAGCTGGTGTGGGTGCAGGTCTCGGTGTCGTCCATCCGTGGCGAGGACGGCAGGTCGCTGAAGATGCTCGGCGTGATCCAGGACATCACCGAGCGCCGGCTCGCGCTCGTCCGTGCGCACGACGAGCTCGACCGCCTCGCCCGGGACCGCGACCGGATCCTCGAGTTCGCCGGCGAGGGGATCTACCACGTGGACGGGCGACGGGCGCATCACGTTCGCGAACCCCGCCGCGGCCGAGATGCTCGGCTGGCCGCTCGAGACGCTGATCGGCAAGCCCGCCCACGAGCTTCTCCACCACACCCGCGCCGACGGCTCGCACTACGCCCGCGCCCGACTGCCCGATCCACGGCCCCGCGCCCGATCGCGCCGCGCAGCACGTGACCGAGGACGTGTTCTGGCGCCGCGACGGGAAGAGCTTTCCCGTTCACCACACGCAGCGCGCCCGTACGCGAGCCGGGGGCGGAGGGCGCGGTCGTGGTCTTCACCGACGTGAGCCACGAGGTGGCGATGGAGGAGGCGCTGCGCGACTCGCGCGCCCGCGCCGCCCGCGAGCGCATGAACGCCGCCGAGGCCGAGCGGGCGCGCTGGGCGCGCGAGCTGCACGACGAGACCCTGCAGGGCCTGGCCGCGCTGCACGTGCAGCTCGCCTCGCGGGTCCGGCCGTCCACCGTCGAGGAGATGGGGCTGAGCGCATGCGCCGGGCCCAGGAGCAGATCGAGGGCGAGATGGACAAGCTCCGCGGCCTGATCGCCGACCTGCGCCCGGCGGCGCTCGACGAGCTCGGGCTCGAGGCCTCGGTGCGCGACCTGGCCGAGCGCACGCAGGTCGTGTACGGGATCGAGGTGGACTCGAGCCTCGAGCTCCACGACAGCGACGGGCGCGCCGCGGCGCCTGGCGCCCGAGGTCGAGACGACCGCCTACCGCATCGCTCAGGAGTGCCTCAGCAACGCCGCGCGGCACGCGGGCGCCTCGCGGGTGCTCGATCGAGGTCTCGCAGCGAAACGGCGCGCTGCAGGTGCGGGTGACCGACGACGGGGCGGGCTTCGACCCCGAGCACGAGACCATGGGCTTCGGGCTCCGCGGGATGCGCGAGCGGGTGGACCTGCTCGACGGCGACCTGCGCATCGACTCCCAGCCCCCGGGCACCGGGTCACGGCGCTGCTGCCGGTCGCCTGAGCGCGGCTCAGGTGGGCACGTCGGACGCCTCGACCAGTCCGCGCTCGAGCGCGTACTCGACCAGGTCGGAGCGGCGCGAGCGCCCCAGCTTGCGCTGGATGCGCGCCCGGTGGCTCTCGACCGTTCGCACGCTCAGGTAGAGCCGCGTCGGCCATCTCGCGGTTGGTGAGGCCGCGCGCGATCAGGCGCAGCACCTCGATCTCGCGCTCGCTCAGCTCCGCCGCGGCGCGGCCCGTCGCGGCGACGTTCGCGGCCAGCCGGGCGCCGAGCTGGGGCTCGAGATAGGTGCCGCCCTCCGCGGCCACCTCGATCGCCTGGAGCAGCTGGCTCTCCGCCGCCTCCTTCGGCACGTAGCCCGACGCCCCGAGGCGCAGCGCCTCGCCGGCGAAGCTCGGGTCGCGCTGGGCCGTGAGCACGACCACGCGGGTGTGCGGGGAGCTCTCCCGCAGCCGGGGTATCGCCGGCAGGCTCGGCTCGCCCGGCATGTGCAGGTCGAGCACGATCACGTCGGGGCTGTGCTCGGCCACGGCCGCGACCGCCGTGGGCACGTCGCCCGCCTCGGCCACGACCTCGATCGAGGGCTCGGACTCGAGCAGCACGCGCAGGCCGCTGCGGACCACGATGTGGTCGTCGACGAGGACGACTGTGAGCGGCTGGGTCCTGGACATCGGTCGGGACTCCTCGAGCGGATCCTGTCAGGCCTCCGCGGGAACGCGTTCGGATTCCGTAGTTACTACGGAACCGCCCTGCGTGACCCGCGGCGCGCAATCTCTGCGGCGGTCTACCGATGTCGGCGGCGCCCCGCCTCCCCATAGTTCGACCGCCTATGGCCCCGGCGCTCTCCCCTGCCCAAACGACCGGGCCGGAAGCGAACGAGGCGCCCGCGAGGCGGCCACTCCCCACCATCGCCGGCCTCGCCACCGCGACTCCCGAACGGTCGCTCGACCAGGCCCAGGTGCTGGACCTGCTCGGCCTGGGCGGCGACACCGCCGCGAGGGAGATCTTCGCCTCCTGTGGCGTGATCACGCGCGGCCTCGAGATCACGCCCGAGTCGCTCGCCACCACGCTCCAGGACCGCACGCCCGCGACCGAGGAGCAACTGCTGCGGCTCGCGACACGGGCGGTCGACACCCTCGACCTCGCGTCACATGAGGTCGGCGTCGTCGTCACCGCCAACTACTACTCCCTGGGCGGGCCGACGCTGGCCCACAGGCTCGTCGACCACTACGAGCTGCGCTCGGACACCGACAAGTACCACGTCGTGGGCGTGGGGTGCGCGAGCGCGGTGCCGCTGCTGCGGCTGGCCGCCCAGGCACTGCGCGACCGGCCGGGCGAGCAGGCGCTGGTCGTCGCCGCCGAGAGCGTGAGCGGGTTCCTCTGCCCCGTCGCCCCCGGCGACGAGAAGGTGAAGATCGTCGGCTCCGCCCTGTTCGGAGACGGGGCCGCCGCCGCACTGGTCTCGCTCGAGCCAAACGCCAGCGGGCCCCGCGTCGTCGCGACCGAGGTTCACCAGCTGCCGGACACCCTCGATGCCGTCCGCTTCGCCGTGGGAGACCAGGGCAGCCACATGGAGATCGCGCGCGAGCTGCCCGCGATCGCCGAGACGGAGGTCCCCGTCCTCGTGCATGACTTCCTCGCGCGGCACGAATTGGGCATCGCGGCGATCGACCACTGGCCGGTGCACCCCGGCGGGAGAGGCATCCTCGACGCGCTGCGCGCCGGGCTCGGATTGAGCGCCGAGCGACGTCGGCCCGAGCGCGGCCGTGCTCGCCGACCATGGCAACGTGGGCACCCCCTCGGCCTTCTTCGTCCTCGAGCGCACGATCGCCGAGCGCCGCCCCCAGCCCGGAGACCTCGGTCTGGCGGTCACGATCGGGCCGGGCGTCACCGTGGGGCTGATGCTTCTGCAATGGCAAGCCAGTCGATAGAGGAGATGGTGTCTTGAAAGTGATCGGTGCCGGATTCGGCCGGACGGGGACGATGTCGCAGAAGGCGGCGCTCGAGCAGCTCGGCTTCGGGCCCTCGTTCCACATGATCGACATCGCCCGCGATGCCCGAGCTGCTGCCCGGCTGGCAGGCCGCCGCCGACGGCGAGGACGTCGACTGGAAGGCCCTGCTCGAGGGCTGGGAGTCCACCGTCGACTGGCCGGCGTGCACCTTCTGGGAGCAGATCTGGGCGGCGTTCCCCGACGCCAAGGTGCTCCTGAGCGTGCGCGACCCCGAGGCCTGGTACGCCAGCTGCGCCAAGAGCATCCACGCCTCCGCGCAGGCCGCGGCCAAGGGCGAGCTCGAGGGCGGCAGCATCGAGGTCTCCCCCGAGGCGATGAAGATGATCAACGGCCTCATCTGGAACGGCACCTTCAAGGGCCGCTTCGACGACAAGGACTTCGCCATCGGCGTCCTCGAGGCCCACAACGAGGACGTGAAGAGCAAGGTCCCGGCGGACCAGCTGCTCGTCTACGAGGTCAAGGAGGGCTGGGAGCCGCTGTGCGAGTTCCTCGACGTGCCGGTCCCGGACGGCCCCATGCCGCACCTCAACGACGCCAGCTCCTTCCGGGCGATGGTCGGACTGCCGGCGCTCGCCTAGCCGTCGCGGGCGCTAGCCCGGCCCTCACCCGTCAGTGATTGCGTAGCGCGTCGATCAGCTCGTCCTTGCTCATGTTCGAGCGTCCCTCGATGCCGATCTCCGCCGCCCGCTCCTCCAGCTCCTCCTTCGTGCGGTCCTCGTAGGACTCGCCCTCGCCGCCCTTCTTGCTCACGTTCTCACCCGCCGACTTGGCGTTGGCGATCCTCGCCGCCTTCTCCTTGCTCTCGCCCTGGTCGCGCAGCGCCTCGTAGGTCTCGTCGTCCTTCACGCTCGGTCCATGGTCCTTTGCCACGTCATCCCCCTTCTCTTGAATCGAGTCTGTGTCTCCTGGTCAGCGGAAACACGTACCACAGCACCGCGAACAGGAGGGCGACGAAGCCCGCGCTGACCAGCGCCGTGGCGGTGCCGAAGATCAGGTCGCAGACGAGGAGGATCGCGCCGGTCATGGACGCCGCGAGACTGGCCAGGCCCGCGATCGTCAGCCGGTTCGCCGTGACCACGAGGTTGGCCTTGTCCTGGCGGCGGAAGGTGATGCGGTGGTGCGCCGTGGGCGCGATGAGCAGGGCGGACGCCGCGCCGGCGAGGAGGAGCGTCGCGAGGTACACGCGCTCCTGCCCCGGGGTCAGGTCGGCGAAGCGGGTGTTGAAGGGCACGACGAGCAGGAATGCGAACAGCACCTGCACGCCCGGGAGGGCGACACGCAGCTCGCCCAGCAGCTCCTCGAGGTTGCGGTCGAGACGCTCCTCCTCGCTCTCGTCGCGTCCCGAGCCCGTCTTGGGCCCGACGCGGTCTTCAGCGCGCGATGCCACGGTGTCGCGCTTCCCCGCCTCCGGGTCGGCTGAAACCCCGGGGACGCTCCGGCTCAGCGCGGCGTACTGCGGCCCGAGGCCGAGGCGGGCAGGTGCCGCCGCAGGGCGCGGCACGCCCTCGACAGACCTCTGGGTCTTCCGGTCCTCGCCGTGAGGGCGAACCTGGCCGAGCGGGTTCGCAGGCTCCGCGCGTCAAGGCGCAGGGCCGGGAAGGCGCCGGAGGCGCGCAGGCCGCGCGCCTTGCCGGTGGCGCCAAGGACGGTGAAGCGCATGCGCGTGGTGCTGCGCTGCGAGACGCGCAGGCAGACAATGGTCCGACGGTGCCTCGAGGCCCGCGCCAGCAGCAGGCCGCGGCCGGTCGGCGTGCCGTAGCCGCCGTCGGGGCGCACCGGGAACGGTGCCGTCGAGGCTTCCGGCGAACACGGCGTTGATCAGCGCCTTCGCGCCGGGCGGGACCTTCTGGCCTCTGCGGGCCCTGACCTTTCCCCGCAGGCGGCCGCGCAGGATCAGCCCGCGGGCGGCGACGCCGGCGGGCACGAGCGACACGCGGCGCACCCTCACCGGTTTCACGCCGGTGGGGCGTCAGCGTCGCCGACAGCCGCGTGCGCGCCGCGGTGCGTACCCGCCTCGGCGACCCTCGCTGCCGGGTTGACGAACGGGGTGACCCTGATCAGCTGGGTGGTGACCGTGTCCTCGTTCGGCGGGTTGTTGTCAACCCACAGGACGCGCAGGCGCTTCCAGCCCCCGTTCCGTACTGCATGCCGCTGAACTGCGGCTTCGGGTCGGCGGGGCTCGCGTCGCGGCTCGGCAGTCCGTCGTCGAACTCGCCGTCGTTGTCGGTGTCCAGGGCGACGACGTCGGCGCCGCCCACGTTGTTGTCGACGGAGACGTCGAACGGGGTGTTGACCGCCACCTCGAGGGGGGACCCAAACGTGCCCGCGGTGAACGCCGTCGACGCCACGACCCGCTGGTCGAGCGGCGCGGAGTCCGCGGCTGCGCCCTTGTCGTCGGTCACGCGCAGGACGATCCGGCGCATCCCGGCCGGGCCGGCGTCAGCGACCCTCGTCAGCGGGCCGCTCTCGATCCTCTCGAAGCTGCCGTCGCCGTTCAGATCCCACTCGTACAGGCGCGATCGTGCCGTCGCGGTCGAAGCTCTCGCGGGCGTCGAGGTCGATCGGCTGCCCCTCCACCGCCGGGTCGACCCGGGCGAAGAACCTGGCCACCGGCGCCTGGTTGGCCGGACCGGTCCCCGGCTCCGGGTCCACCCCTCCCGACGACACGACGGACATCGTGCCGTTCGCGGCGGCGCTGAACACGGGCACCGTCGTGTTCTCCCTGTTGCGGTTGGGGAGGGCCTGGACCACCACCCCGACCTCGAAGTCGCTTTGGCTTGCCTGCGACGCCGGCACCTTGACCTGCACCTTGCCGTCGAGCAGGCGGCAGTGGGATACCGTCCCCTTCCATGACTCTCTGCGTCCTGGGCGTCAGGATCACCGCGATCGGCTTGGGGTCGACCTTCTTGTTGCTCAACGTCCCCGGCGGCCCGAGGTAGAAGCGCACGATCTCCGGGCAGACGTGATCTCCCAGGCCGGGGTCGATCTCCGAGCCCGTGGCGTCGAGGGTGATCGTTTCGCCGGCCTTGGCGGACTTCGGGGCCGTGAGTCTCGCACCGACGGACTGGCCCGTCGGATTGAAGAAGCTCTCGACCAACCCGCAGGGCCCGCAGCCGCTAATGAGCGTGAGCGAAAGGAAGACGAGCGCCTTGAAGGCACGACGAGCCGACACCAAGAGGACTGCCTCTCTTTTCGGGCAGCGGCCCCGGCCAGCGAGGGCCCACGGCGACCGTACACCCGGGCGTGGGGCGGCGCAATCAGCGAGTCATCGCACCCCGGCCACACGCAGGTGGCGTCGCAGCGCAGCACGATCTCGCGCGACCGACCGGCCGGCCACCGCGATGAAGCGGACGCGCCCGCGCGCGCAGCCCGAACATGCGTGGACTTCCGCGGCGAACTCGGTAGAGACCGCGGGCGACGCGCACCCTGGTCGGGTAGGCCCGCCGGAAGCTGCTCGCCGGCGAGCCCACGCGGACCCGCCGGTTGCCGTGACCGCGAGCCGTGGTCACGACCATCCTGACCCGCGCCCGTCGCGAGCGGCTCGAGAAGATCGCCGTGACCCGTCCGCGCGAGCGCTTCACGCAGTAGCGAAACGCGCGGCGGGTCCGCCGCGGAGCCCGCACCGGCAGGCGCAGCAGCCGGCGGCGGGAGTAGCCGAGGCGGACACGGCCGATGTTGCGCGGGCCGATCGGCGAGCGGCGCGAGAGACACGGACGCGTCGAACCATCGCCGAGAGCCCGTGCCAACGGCCCGCCGGCGGGCAACACGAGGTAGCTGCCGTCGAAGCGCACGGTGTTGGTGGCCACGGAGTTGAGGTCGATGCGCGCCTCCTGCGGGCGGGCGCGATCGAAGGCGATCGAGCCGGGGAGGTGGGTCGGGAGGTCGAGCGAGGTCAGCCGCAGCTGCAGCCGGTGCCCGCGCGCGAGCCGGTACGCGGTCGGCTCGATCTCGATGTCGTACTCGTAGAAGCGCTCGGGCTCGATCGGCTGTCGGGTCGACGTGGGTGTGGTACGGCCGGGCCGGTGTGCTCTTGGCGGGATCGAGCGCGCGGTGAGACGCGCGCAGCGCGCCCTCGGTGATGAGCGACTCGCTGCCGTCCGGCGCGACGTCGGAGAGCTTGGCGTACCAGTCGGTGTCGGTCGCCGTCGACTTGGCCACGAGGTGCAGGTCCGATCGGTCCGACCAGGTCGAGCGGCCGGTCGAGCGCCGGGGTGCGGAAGGTGAGGCCGTTGGGGCCCTCGAGGCGCTGGTCGGTCGGCACGAACGGGGTCGCCGCGACCGTGCCGTACTTGTTGAAGGCGAGGCTGAAGCCCGCCGCCGGGTTGGTCACGTACTGCCCGGTCGCCGGCCCGGCGGGCGGGCGATCGTCGTCGCCGGCGCGCAGCCCGCCCGGCTCGAGCGCGAGCCGCTCGAAGCGCGTGCTCCGCGGCGGCCACCGGTCGGCGCCGACCATCGCGTCCTTGGGCTGGAGGTAGTACTCGCACGGCCGGCCGGTCGGGCGTCTTGGCGCCCGCGAGGTGCTTCGCGAGGAACTCGAACGTGACGCCGGAGACGTCCTCCTGCCCGGGCGGGTCCGTGAGCGGCGCGAACGGCGGCCCGCAGCCCTTGTGGGTGCAGGGATCCATGTAGAGGCGGGTCTCGACCCCGCGCCGGCGCGCGAGCGGCTGGTACATCTCGGGTCCGCCGCGCGCCGACAGGCCGTCGCGCCAGGCGCCGATGATCAGCGTGGGCACCTCGATCTCCCCGGCGCGGTAGATCGGCGAGCGGTCGCGGTAGAACGGGTCGTCGTTCGGGCGCTCGAGATAGTCGAACGCCGTCGTCCCGATCGCGCTCTGGCCGAGCTTCGCCTTCAGCGTCTGATCGAGCAGGAACGGGTCGTTGTTCGCCCCGGCGGCGCCGGGGGCGCCCTGCACCGCGACGTACTGCGCGTCGAAGAGCAGGCTCGGAATGCCGCCGTGGGCGAAGCCGTCGCGGTAGAGGTCCGCGATCGGGACCTGTGGAACGATCGCGGCCAGGTGCGGCGGGCGCTGCTCCGCGGCGAGGAGCTGCGTGATTCCGACGTACGAGCCGCCCGCCATCCCCACCTTGCCCGTCGAGTACGGCTGTGTGCCGAGGTACTCGATCACGGCCGCGCTGTCGCGCGCCTCGCGCGGCGAGAAGAAGTTGCCCTCCAGCGTGCCCCCGCTGCCGCCCGTGCCGCGCACGTCGACCACCGCCCCGACCATCCCGCGGGTGGCCCAGAAGCTCGGCGGATAGCAGCTGCACACGCCGTTGCGGCTGTACGGCGTCATGCCCAGCACGACCGGGAACCGGCCCGGCAGCGGCGTCTGCCCGTCCCGCGACGGAAGGGCGATCGTCGCGGCGAGCTGCACGCCGTCGTCCATCGGGATCAGCACCTCGTGGGACACGCTCTGGAACGTCGGCTCCGGCAACTCGGGCGGCGGTGCCGCGGCGGCCGGGGACGCCGGCGCTCCAACGGCGGCGACCATCGCGATCGCGACGATCAGCTTTGCGCTCCGCACTCCCACGTCCTCATGGTACGGCGGGGGCTCGGCTTGTCGCGGGATACTCGGCGGACGATGCCACGAGCGGACAACGAGCTGCGTGCGCTGGCCGACGCCGCATACGGGGCGCTCAACTCGGGCGATGTGGACGCGTTCCTAGCCCTCGTCACCGAGGACGTCGAGTTCACGTCAATGGTCGCGGAGGGTTGAAGCAACCACCTTCCGCCGCTGTCGTCGGCGTTCGCGCCTGGTAGGAGACGAACATGCTCGGCACGTTCGAGGACGCTCATCGGGACGTGCTCGACGTGTTCGGAGTCCCCGGCTTTGACGACCGCGGCGTCGTCATTTCCGAGTTGCCGGCAGGCACGCCGGCGTCACGATTGAGCAGACAATGTGGCAGGCGCTCGAATTGAGAGACGGCAAGATGCGGTGGTGGGCGCTATCTCGCTCCGAACGCGAAGCCTTGAGGCGTGGCGCTTCGGCGGAAGGCCAAGCCGACGCCCGGATTCGAACCGGGGACCCCTTCATTACGAGTGAAGTGCTCTACCAGCTGAGCTACGTCGGCGAGGGTGGGGAGGGTACCGACGATGACGCAGTCGTTGCGCTTGCAATCCGCGTGACGCCTCGGCTAGCGTCGGGTCGTGTTGGGGCGATCGCTCGGGGTTGCGCTGGTCTGGTCGGTGCTCCTGGCCGCCTCGCCGGCCCACGCCCAGGCACAGCGCTGGCCGGGCGGGGTGCAGTGCGCGACGCGTGGCGGTCCGGCCACCGCGATGAACGCAGGCGCCAACTGCCGGGCGCTCCGAGCCGGCGGCGCTGTCCGCCGCTACGTGGCCTGGGTCTCACCGCGGGCCAAGCTTCGAATGCGACGCGGGCGCCGTGTCCCCCTCGTGATCATGCTGCACGGCTCGTCCGGTAACGGCGAACAGTTCCTGAACAACTCGGGTTGGAGGCAGAAAGCCAACCGGGAGGGGTTCATCGCCGCCTTCCCCACGGGCCGGACCTACCTCGTTGACGAGGGCGGCACTCGCCGTCGCAGCACCAGGTGGGGGGTGTATGGGCTCGAGGACGAGATCGACGAGACGGTGGTCGCGCCGGCCAACGACGTCGGATTCCTGCGTCGGCTCATTGCCGATGTCGCCACCACGAACTCGGTCGCGCGGAACAGCGTCTACCTCAGCGGCTTTTCCAGCGGGGGCAGCATGTGCATGCGCGCCGCGCTCGAGATGACGACGCTCATCCACGGATTCGGCTGTAACGCCGGGACGGTCGGGGACCCGCGGGCCCGCATCAGGCCGGGCAACCCGTCGAGGCCGGTGATGTTCACCTACGGCAACCTCGACCGAAATCTCCTTCCGGCCGCCCAGCAGTACGACCCATCGCTGACCGAGGTTCCCATGAACCCGCGTGACGCCCTCGCGAACCGGGCCGTGCGCGGCCTGGTGGGGCTTCAGCTGCTCACGCTGAGGCTTGGAGAGGAAGCCGACGTGCTGATTCGCCGTCCCACGATCTTCGACGTTCGTTTCGACACACCGATCAGCCAGGCACAGTCGGCTACCAACCTGCACTTCGTCCTGCTGGACGAGACGGAGCACGTCTACCCGAACGGGTCCAACAACCCGAACGGATTCGTGATGGCCGACATCCTCTGGCGGTTCTTCAGAAGCTAGCCCCGGGGGGCGAAATGGTTTGCCGCGTGCCCTCTTCCGAGGGTGATGCCCAATCGCCTCAACCGACTCGAGGTGTTCAGCGACGAGGCGGGCGTCAGAGTCTTCGTCGCTCAATCGTTCCGAGCGCGGTTGCTCGGGCTCGCTCTCCTCCCCGACCTCCCCCGCGAGTACGCGCACTGCTTCTCCCCCGCTGCTCCTCGGTCCACACCTTCGGGATGCGCTTCCCCCTCGACGTCACCTTCCTCGACGCCCAGGGCCGAAAGCTGCGCACCGCCTGGGGCGTGCCGCCGCGGCGGGTCGTGCGCCACCGCGGCGCCGCCGCGGTGCTCGAGCGCGCGCGTCCGAGCGTCAGGCCTGGCCGACCAGCGACGTGAGCCGGTAGCCGAGCGCCTCGAGGGCCAGGTCCTCGGTCACGTTCAGCTCGAGCGCGAGCCGCGCCTCCTCGCAGCGCTCGGCGGCCTCGCGCAGCCTCCGCGGATCGCGCGACCGGGCCGCGGGCACCAGCGCGGCGGCCCGCTCGGGGTCGAGAACGGCCTCCTGCGCCCCCTCGGCGAGGCAGACCAGGTCGCGGAAGCCGAGCGCGGCGAGGGCGAGCCCCAGGTCGAGGACCGCGGTCTGGGCCCGGCGCCCGTTGCGCCGCGCCGCCTCGTCGAAGCGCTTCTCGAGCGCCCCGCGGTCGCGCCCCTTCGGCTCCGACTCCAGCCGCGCGTCGCGCTCGCGCGCGACCTCGGCCTCCGCCCCGGCCTTGCCCTCCTTCGCGCGCGCGAGCAGCCCGCCCCACGGCTCGCGTCGGCACCCTCCGAGGACGAGCCCAGGGATGCGGCGAGCATGCGATCGACGTCGGCGCGCAGCGCCTCCCCCTCCTCGGAGGCCAGGAAGCGGGCCCGGGCGCCGTTGCCGAGCGCGAGTCGCGCGCAGGCCAGCGCGCGCTCGCGCGGGACGCCCTCGCTCTCCAGGCTCTCGGCGATCCGCGCGGCCGGGAGGGGCGAGAAGCGCACCGACTGGCAGCGGGAGACGACGGTGGGGATCACCTGGCCCAGCGAGTCGGTGAGCAGCAGCAGGTGCACGAACGAGGCCGGCTCCTCCAGGGTCTTCAGCAGCCGGTTCGCCACCTCGTCGTTCATGGTGTCGACGCGCTCGAGCACGAAGACCCGCCGGGCCGACTCGAAGGGCGTTCGCGTGGCGGCCGCCACCACGGGTCCGTCCACGTCCTCGGTGCGCATCACGTGCGCGCCCGTCGGGCTGACCCACGTGAGGTCGGGGTGGGTGCCCGTCCCGGCGCGCCGGCGCACGCTCTCCGGGTCGTCGGCTCCCTCGGCGAGGAGCTCGGCGGCGAACGCCCGCGCCGCGTCTCGCTTGCCCACGCCGGCCGGGCCGTGGAAGAGGTACGCGTGGGAGGGGCCGCCCCGCAGCGCGCCCTCGAGGGTCACTCGCGCCTGCTGGTGGTCCCTCAGCGCCTCTTCGAGAGCCGCGCTCACGACCGGCCCTCTTCCCGAGCCGACCGCACCGCGGTCAGCACCTCCTCGTGGATCTCGCCCGGGTCGCGGTCGGCCTCGACGCGCCGCCACCGGGCCGGCGACGCGGCCGCCAGCTCCTCGTAGGCGGCGGCCACGCGCTCCTGGAGCTCGCGTCCCTCCTGCTCGAAGCGGTCGTCCTCGCTCCCCCGCGCCATCGCCCGGTCGCGGGTCGATGTCGAGCAGCAGGGTGAGGTCGGGCTCCAGCCCGCCGGTGGCGAAGCGGTTCACGCTCTCGACCTCCTCGACGCCCAGCCCGCGCGCCGCGCCCTGATAGGCCAGGGAGGAGTCGAGGTAGCGGTCGGAGACCACCACCCTTCCCTCCTCCAGCGCCGGGTCGGATCACGCCCCTCACCAGCTCCGCCCGGGCCGCCGCGAAGAGCAGCGCCTCCCCCTCGGCCGAGAGCTCGACCTCCGGGTCCTTGAGCATTTCGCGCATGCGCTCGCCCGCCGCCGTACCGCCCGGCTCGCGCACGCCGACCGCCTCCTTGCCCAGCGCGCTGAGCAGCCGAGCGGCCTGCGTGGTCTTGCCCGACCGGTCGATCCCCTCGAACGTCACGAAGAGCCCGCGCACGGCGGCGAAGCTACCAGGGCGGCGGGCGAGCGCCCGGCGGATAGCATGCCCGCCCTCGTGCGCGCTCTCGTGACAGGCGGCTCCGGCTTCATCGGCTCGAACCTGGTCGACGCCCTCGTCGAGCGGGGCGACGAGGTCGTCGTGGTCGACGATCTCTCCACCGGCCGGCGCGAGAACCTCGACGGCGCGATCGAGAACGGCGCCGAGCTCACCGAGCTCGACATCTGCGACGCCGCGGCGCTCACCGAGCTGGTGGCCCGCAGCCGGCCCGAGGCCATCTTCCACCTGGCCGCGCAGATCGACGTGCGCGTCTCCGCCGCCGAGCCGGCCCGGGACGCCCGGATCAACGTGGAGGGCACGATCAACGTGCTCGAGGCCGCCCGTCATGCCGGGGTGCCCCGCGTGGTCAACACCTCCACCGGGCGGCGCCATCTACGGCGAGGGCCGCATCCTTCCCGCCCCGGAGGACCACCCGGTGGCCCCCGAGGCCCCCTACGGGCAGTCCAAGTTCGGCGCCGAGGGCTACTGCGAGCTGTTTCGGCGCCTGCACGGCCTCTCGACCGTCTCGCTGCGCTACGGCAACGTCTACGGGCCCCGGCAGGACCCCCTCGGCGAGGCCGGGGTGATCGCGATCTTCTGCGGCAAGCTGCTCGAGGGCGGCAGGCCCACCGTGTTCGGCGACGGCCTGCAGACCCGCGACTACGTCTACGTGGGCGACGTGGTCGAGGCCAACCTGCTGGCCGCGGCCGCCGACGTGACCGGCGCCGTGAACATCGGCACCGGCATCGAGACGAGCGTGCTCGACCTGGTCGAGGCCCTCGACGGGCACGCCGACGGCGACTTCGAGCCCGAGCTGGCGCCCGAGCGCCCGGGCGAGGTGCGCCACATCGCCCTCGACACCAGCCGCGCGCAGGCCGAGCTGGGCTGGGGCTACGAGGTCGAGCTGAGCGACGGGCTCGGTCGCACCCTCGACTCGCTGCGCTGAGGCAGCCGCCGGGTCTATCCCTCGAAGCGGAACGGCTCGCCGCTGGGAGGCGGCGGGGCGGGCTCTCGAGGCGTGGGGGTCGGCGCCCGCGGGGCGGGCGTGGGCGCAGGAGCCGGCGCCGGGGTCGGCGCGGGCGCCGGGGCCGGAGCGGGAGCGGCGCCGGGGGCCACGCCGGGCGTGGGTGCGGGCGGCACTCCCCCGGGCACCGGGAGCGCCGGGGTGAGAGCGGGCAGGGTCACCTCGAGGGGAAGCGGCGTGCCGGTGGCGCTCGCCGAGCGCCGCTCGTCGTAGCGCGCGAAGGGCAGCAGGGAGTACACCGCGAAGGCGGCCGGATCGAGCTGGGCGGCCTGGATGAGCGAGCTTCTGGGCGGCCTCGCGAGTCGGCGAGAAGCACCTGGAAGCGCGCCAGTCGCGTCCAGGTCGCGGGATTGTCCGGCTGTCGCTCCACCGCCTCCACGAGCAGCGCGGCGGCGGCCTTCGGCTGGTTCCCGCGCTCGGCGATCGAGGCCTGGGCGAACAGGGGCTCCACCGCGAACGGGTCGAGGCGCTTGGCGAGGGCGGCCTTCTCGCCGGCGGCATCGAGGTCCGCCTTCGTGTTGGACCCCGCCTGGCTGAGAGCGTCGTCGGTGAGCTTGCGCGACACGGCGGGCAGGGCCGCGAGCGCCGCGACCACCAGGAGCGCCACCGCTCCCAGCGCGAATCGCAATCCCCGCGCACCCCCGGCCGGGGCCGCGGGGGGCCGGGGCTCGGCCGAGCCGGGCGGGCGCGCCGCGAGCACGCCGAGGAACACCAGGACCGGCAGGGTCACGCCCGGGATGTCCCAGTCCCAGTCCACCAGGGTGTGCAGCCCCCACGCGCCCGCGCCCACCAGCAGCGCGGCGCCGAACCTCCGCTCGGCCGCCCTCGGGCCCCTCCTCACCGTCCGCGCCGCCGCGACGCCGAGCAGGGCCAGGCCGCCGAGCGCGAGGCCGGCGCCGATCAGCCCCGTCTCGGAGAGGAACTCGAGCGGGACGTTGTGCGGCTGGCGAACCTCGATCACGTTGTCGCGGTAGAGGCGGTGCACGAGCGGAAACGAGCCGGCGCCGTAGCCGACCAGCGGACGGTCGGAAAAGGCTCCCGCCGCCTCCTCCCACCAGATCCAGCGGTTGCCCGAGTTGGTCTTCAGCACACGGGCGGGGTCGTTCTGGCGGTCGAACTTGGGCTCGGTGAACTCGTCGAACCCGTGGCTCACGGACCCTCCGATGCCGCGGTCGGACAGAGCCAGCGCGCCCAGCCCGGCGAGGAGCCCGATCACCAGCGTGGCCAGGGCCGCGCGGCGGACGCCCACGCGTGCCCGGGGGGAGAGCACCAGGCGCTCGCCCCGGCGAGCGATGAGCCGGCCCAGCACGAGGACGAGGGCCAGCCCGCCGACGAGCGCCAGGGCCATCAGGAGGCCGTCGTCGGTCCGGGCCGAGACCGACAGCCCGTCGCGCGTGAGGTCGTCGCGCATGACGCCCACCAGGAACGGCGGGAGCGCTCCGAGCAGCCCGGCCCCGGTCACCGCCACCAGGCGCAGGCGATCGGTGCTCATGATCGTCAGCGCGACCAGCGCCACCGCGAGCACGACGATCCCGCCCCTCGAGTAGGTGAGCAGGAGGGTCGTGAGCAGGAGGACGAGCGACACGAGGGCGAAGCTGCGCCGGCGCGCCGAGGCCCCCAGGTCCGCCGCGGCGCGCACGGCGATCGGCACCGCCAGCACACACGCGAGCCCGAGGGCGTTCCAGTACTCGAGCGGAGCGCGCAGGCGCGAGAAGTCCTCCGTGTGGTTGAGGTCGAGGACGCCCGGTATCTCGAGCCAGGGGAAGAGCTTGCCGCCCAGCGCGTAGGCGGCAGCGGCGGCGGCCACCACGAGATAGCCCAGCGCGACCCGCTCGGCGGCCCGCGGCAGGCTCGAGCCGAGCACCAGGCCGAGTGCCGCCATGAGCGCGTAGGTGACCGCGCGGTTGAACTCGAGCCAGCTCTCGTCGGGGGATACCGACCACGCCGTGGAGAGCCCCGACCACAGGGCGAAGCCGGCGAGCAGGGAGAGGCCCAGCACGGCGAGGGGCGCGGGGCTGGCCCGCAGGCCGCGGGCGAAGACCAGCGCCCCCAGGGCTCCCAGGGCGATCAGCGCGACCCCGATCTGGAGCCGGCTCTCCTCGGGCACCCCGATCGCGCCGTTGTCGAACACCGCGTAGGCCACCGCCGCCGCGAGGGCCAGCCCCAGGGCGGTCGCCGCCGGAGGCGTGACGCTCGGCGATCTCGCGCGCGCGGGCTCGGGTCCCGGCGCGGCGGGGCGTGACGGGGGAACGTAGGCCGGAAGCTGCCATCGGCGAGGCATTGTGACGGCTCGCCCGACCCACGCCGCCACCGGCCGGGCGCGCTACCGTTGCCGGCGTGCGCAGAGCGATGACGATCCTGCTCGCCGTCGGCGGTCTCGTGGCCCTCGGGGCCGCACCCGCCCTCGCGGGCCCCGTGGAGGACTTCCGCCAGGACGGGTCGGTCGACGTCTGCCAGTACTCGCCCACGGAGCTGAACAATGCCGCGGACGGCCTGCCTCCCGACGTGATCCAGTACTCGCCCGGCCTCGCCGACCAGCTCAACGCCGGCCAGGAGGGATGCGGCGGCGCCGGCGGCAGGCCGAACACCGTCGCGACCGTTCCCGACCCCGGCGACACCGACCAGGACGGTGACGTGGACAGCGCCGACCTCGCCGCCGCGGGCGGAGGTGGAGGCACCCCCAAGAAGCGGGCTCGCGTCCCCGACCCGCCGGCGCCGACCGCGAGCGCGCGCGCACGGCTGGCCGACATCACCACGCCGCCGGTCTCGGCGAGCACCGGCAGCGATGTCCCGGGGTGGATGGCCACGCTCTTCGTGGCGCTCGGGCTGGGCGCCCTGCTGTTCACGCTCGCGCGCTTCGGCGGCCTCTCGACCGAGCGCTTCTCGGCGCCCCTGCGGGCCTCGTTCGCCGACGCCGGCGGACGCACCGCGGACGCCCTCGCCGAGCTCTGGGACACCGTTCGCCTAGGCCGCTGAGAGGGGCTTTTTCAGGGCCGGCAGCGGCCGGCAGCTGTCACAATATGTAGTGGTGTTGGAAGGACTCATCCACTACATGTCGTATCTGTAGGCACGATGCGCTGCCCGCTCTGTGCGTTCGATTCGACCCGCGTGGTGGACTCCCGGCTCACCGAGCCCGGCGACTCCGTGCGACGCCGCCGCGAGTGCGCGGGCTGCGGTGCGCGGTTCACCACGCACGAGCGCGCCGAGGGCGTGTCGCTCGGGGTGCGCAAGCGCGACGGGCGCCGCGAGGCCTTCGACCGCCAGAAGCTCCTGGGAGGGCTCCTGCGGGCCGCGACCAAGCGGCCCATCACGGTGCCGGAGCTCGAGGCGGTCGCCGACTCGATCGAGTCGGAGGTGCGCCGCCAAGGCGGCGAGGCGGAGGCGGAGCGGGTGGGCGAGCTGGCGCTGAGGGCCCTGATCGGGCTCGATCGCGTGGCCGCCATCCGCTTCGCCTCCGTGTACCGCAACTTCGACGGTCTCGACGACTTCGAGGCCGAGTTGCGGGCCCTCTCCGCGGCCCCCGATCCGTCCGACCCACAAGGCAGCATCTCCTCCCCCGCAATCACCGTCGCGGGAGACACCAACAGGACGAGGAGAGGTCATGCCGAGTAGCAGCAGCGCCACCACCGGGAGCACCCCAACCACAGGCGGGGTCACCGTCCACAGGCGCTTCACCGAACCCGGCAAGCACCCCTTCGATGCGGTCGAGTGGGAGATCCGCGACGCCGTCATCGGCGACCCCTCGAACCCGGCCTTCGAGCAGCGCGGCGTCGAGTTCCCCGTCACCTGGTCGCAGAACGCCACGAACATCGTGGCCCAGAAGTACTTCCGGGGGCGCGTCGGCTCCGAGGAGCGCGAGTCCTCCGTGCGCCAGATGGTCGGACGCGTGGCCGGCACGATCGCCGGCTGGGGGCGCGAGGGCGGCTACTTCGCCACGGGTGACGACGCCGCCGCCTTCGAGGCCGAGCTCACCCACATCCTGCTCAACCAGATGGCGGCCTTCAACTCGCCGGTGTGGTTCAACGTCGGCTTCGAGGAGAGCCCGCAGTGCTCGGCCTGCTTCATCCTCAGCGTCGAGGACACGATGGAGTCGATCCTCGACTGGAACACGCGCGAGGGCCGGATCTTCCGCGGCGGCTCGGGCTCGGGCATCAACCTCTCCAACATCCGCGGCTCGATGGAGCACCTCTCCAAGGGCGGCACCGCGTCCGGTCCCGTGAGCTTCATGCGCGGCGCCGACTCGTGGGCGGGCACGATCAAGTCCGGCGGCAAGACGCGCCGGGCGGCCAAGATGGTCGTGCTCGACGTCGACCACCCCGACATCCTCGACTTCGTCTGGTGCAAGGCGCGCGAGGAGGAGAAGGCCGCCGCGCTGCGCGACGCCGGCTTCGACATGTCGATCGACGGCGACGGCTTCACCTCGATCCAGTACCAGAACGCCAACAACTCGGTCCGCGTGTCGAGCGAGTTCATGGAGCGCGCCGAGCGCGGCGAGGACTGGCAGACGCTCGCCCGCGCCGACGGCTCGCCGGTCGACACCTACGAGGCCGACGACGTCCTGCGCCAGATCGCCGACGCCGCGTGGCGCTGCGCCGATCCGGGCGTCCAGTACGACACCACCATCAACGAGTGGCACACGTGCCCGAACTCGGGCCGGATCAACGCGTCCAACCCGTGCTCGGAGTACATGCACGTGGACGACTCGGCGTGCAACCTCGCCTCGATCAACCTCATGAAGTTCCGCCGCGCCGACGGCACCTTCGACACCGAGGCGTTCGAGCACACGGTGGACGTGCTGATCCTCGCGCAGGAGATCGTGGTCTCGCCCTCGAGCTACCCCACCGAGGAGATCGGCGAGAACGCCCGCGCGTTCCGTCAGCTCGGCCTGGGCTACGCCAACCTCGGCGCGCTCCTCATGAGCAACGGGCTGCCCTACGACTCCGACGAGGGCCGGTCGCTGGCCGGCGCCGTCACCGCCCTGATGACCGGTCGCGCCTACCGCAAGTCGGCCGAGGTGGCCGCGGCCATCGGGGCCTACGACCGCTACGAGGAGAACCGCGAGCCGCACAACCACGTGATGCGCAAGCACCGTGACGCGTCGTGGGACCTCTCCGAGGAGCTGGTGGAGAGCCGCCTGCTCGCCGCCGCGCGCCGCTCGTGGGACGAGGCCGTCGAGCTCGGCGAGGAGCACGGCTACCGCAACGCGCAGGCCACGGTGCTCGCGCCCACGGGCACGATCTCGTTCCTCATGGACTGCGACACCACCGGCATCGAGCCCGACTTCTCACTCGTCAAGTTCAAGGAGCTCGTCGGGCGGCGGCCAGATGACGATCGTCAACCAGACCGTGCCCCAGGCCCTCACCAC
The DNA here is from genome assembly GCA_963731645.1 of uncultured Thermoleophilaceae bacterium. Classification (GTDB taxonomy): domain Bacteria; phylum Actinomycetota; class Thermoleophilia; order Solirubrobacterales; family Thermoleophilaceae; genus JAAYBF01. The sequence continues at coordinate 616,089 of CAVSWF010000011.1, forward strand.
CCTCGGCTACTCGCCCGAGGCGATCGACCAGGTCGTGGCCTGGATCGACGAGAAGGGCACGATCGTGGGGGCCCCGGGCCTGGCCGAGGAGCACCTGCCGGTGTTCGACGTGGCGGTTGGCCAGCGGGCCATCTCCCACATGGGCCACATCAAGATGATGGCCGCGGCGCAGCCGTTCATCTCGGGCGCCATCTCCAAGACCGTGAACCTGCCGGCCGAGGCCACCGTCGAGGACGTGGCCGACACCTACCTGCAGGGGTGGAAGCTGGGGCTCAAGGCGCTGGCGATCTACCGCGACGGCTCCAAGACCGCGCAGGCGCTGCGCACCGAGGCCCAGGCCGAGAAGGAGGCGGCGCTGCCGGCCGAGGAGGTCGTGCAGGCCCGTATCGACGCCGCGGTCAAGGAGGCGCTGGCCACCGCGCCGCCCAAGCGCCACCGGATGCCGCGCGAGCGCCAGTCGATCACGCACAAGTTCTCGATCGCCGGGCACGAGGGCTACATCACCGCCGGGGCCTACGAGGACGGCACGATCGGCGAGATCTTCCTCACCGACGTCGGCAAGGAGGGCTCGACCCTCCGCGGGATGATGAACGCCTTCGCCACCTCGGTGTCGATCGCGCTGCAGTACGGGGTGCCGCTGGAGACCCTGGTGCGCAAGTTCTCCTACATGCGCTTCGACCCGGAGGGCATCACGGGCAACCCCGAGATCCCCTTCGCGAAGTCGATGCCCGACTACATCATGCGCTGGCTGGCGTCGCGCTTCCTCGACGCGGACATCTGCGAGGAGCTGGGGATCCTCACGCCCGAGGTGCGGGCGCGCAAGGCCTCGCAGGAGGCGCTGATGCGCGGGGACACCGCGGGACCGGCGAATGGTGGCGGCAACGGCGGCAACGGGACCCACACGGTCCCCGAGCCCGGCGCGGCCAAGGGCGAGACGCCGATCCAGCCCGGCACGACGCGCCCGGCCGCCGAGGCCATGACCGACGAGCCGCCCAACGTCCCGGCACAGCTCCAGGGCCTCGACCTCGGGCCGGCGTGCGGCCAGTGCGGCGGGATGATGCAGCGCACGGGCTCGTGCTACACGTGCTCGAGCTGCGGGAACAACACCGGCTGCGGGTGAGGCCCGCGGCCGAGGCGACGCGGCCATCAGGATCGCTCTCTCCCGTCCGCTGGCGTTCGCCGCGCTCGCCGCGTGCCTGGCGCTCCCGGCGTGCGGTGGTGACGACGAGCCCGCCGCCGACACCACCGCCACGGACGCCGAGACCGCCGCCCAGACGGATACGGCCCAGACCGACACCGCCGAGACCGACACGGCAGACACGGGGACGACGGTCGCGCTCGCCGACCTGCGCTCCTGCCTCGACGACGCCGGCCTCGAGTACACCGAGGCAGAGGACTCCACGCCCGGGGTGCAGGGCTACCTGAAGGTCGAGCTGGGCGAGGGCCAGTTCGAGGATCCCTCGGCCGACGGCTCCTTCGGCTTCTTCGGCCACGCGCTCGTGTTCCCTGACGAGGCCGGCGCCGAGGAGGCCGACGAGCTCCACACCGGCTCGCGCTTCCAGACCGGCCGCGTCGAGGGCAACGTCTACACGGGCTTCAACACCGACCTGGAGAAGGTCCCGGAGACGGACGGCGGCGAGGCCTTCGTCTCCTGTGTGCAGGGCGGCTGACGGCGGGGCCGGCAGGAATCACCCCACCTGCCGGCTGAACCCCCGCGATTCCCCCAGCGGCCGGTAGATCTCCTTGAAGTCGAGCGCGTAGTCGAAGTCGTCCTGCTCGGCGTCGCGGGCGCCGGCGATGTCGATGTTGTGGACGATCAGCAGCTCCTCGTGGGTGCGAGAGGCCTGGAGCAGGCACAGCCCCGAGGGCGCCCAGATCCCCGAGCCGCCACAGAAGCGGGCGCCCGTGATCCCGTGTGTGCCCACCGCGTTGCAGGCGAACGTCCAGACCTGGTTGGTCGCCGAGGCGGCGGGGATGACCGTGTCCCAGAGGTCGGCGTAGTAGTGAGGGGTGCGCACGTTCAGCCCGGCGTACTCGCGGGCGGCCTCCGCGCGCCAGGAGGCCAGCTGGATGATCGCGTCGCACTCGTCGACCATCGCGTACTCGCGAATCAGCGCGCTGAACAGGATGTCGTAGCAGGAGGTGAAGCCGAGCCGGCCGTGGCGGGTGTCGAGCAGCAGCCGGTCGTCGCGGCCGCTGGTCGTGTACTCGCGCTCGATCCCCGGCAGGAAGACCTTGTCGTAGGTGCTCTCGTCGGCCAGGTAGTCGCCACCCCCGTCGACCACGAACGACGCGTTGTAGTAGCACCCGTCGTCTGCCCGGCGAAGGTTGTTGAGCACGATTCCCTCGCAGCCCGCCGTCGCCCACCAGCGGCTCGAGCTCCGATTCGATCCATCCGACGTGCTCTTCGGTCACCGCGCCGTCCATGTACTCGCGGCAGGGACCGACGTCCTCCCAGAAGTAGCCCGACAGGCAGAACTCGGGAAAGAGCGCGTAGTCGACCCCGCGCTCGGCAAAGGTCTGCGCTACGCGGACGATCGTGTCCTTGTTGGCCTCGACGTCCGGGACCGCGGCGTGGATGTTGGCGATGCCGACGCTCAGGCCGTCCTCGTCGTCGGAGTAGCTGCGCTCGACGATCGAGAAGCGCTCGCTCACTACAGCGCCGCCGCCGCGCCCCGGCCGGCCGTGCGCCCCGAGAAGATGCACCCGCCCAGGAAGGTCCCCTCCAGCGCGCGGTAGCCGTGCATCCCGCCGCCGCCGAAGCCCGCCACCTCGCCGGCGGCGTAGACGCCCGCCAGCGGCTCGCCGCCCTCGCGCAGCACCCGGCCGGAGAGGTCGGTCTCCAGCCCGCCGAGGGTCTTGCGCGTGATGATCGACAGGCGCACCGCGATCAGCGGCCCGGCGGCGGGGTCGAGCAGCTTGTGCGGCACCGCGACGCGGGTCAGGCGATCCGACAGGTAGCGGCGGGTCCCGTGGATCGCCGTGACCTGGGCGTCCTTGGTGTACGGGTGCTCGATCGCCCGGTCGCGGTTCACGATCTCGCGCTCCAGGTCCGCCAGCGCGATCTCGGGCTTGCCGCCCGTCACGCGGTTCATGCCGCGCACCAGCGCCGGCAGGTCGCGCTCCACCACGAAGTCCACGCCGTGCTTCTTGAACGCCTCCACCGGCGGCGTCGCCCCGGCCAGGAGCCGCGAGCGGATCAGCAGGCGGATGTCCTTGTGCGTCACGTCGGGGTTCTGCTCGGAGCCGCTCAGGGCGAACTCGCGCTCGATGATCTTCTGGGTCAGCACGAACCAGGTGTGCTCGTAGCCCGTGGTCATGATGTGGGCGAGCGTCCCCAGCGTGTCGAAGCCGGGGAAGAGCGGCACGGGCAGGCGCTTGCCGGTGGCGTCGAACCACAGCGACGAAGGGCCCGGGATGATCCGGATCCCGTGGCGGCTCCAGATCGGGTTCCAGTTCTGGATGCCCTCCGTGTAGTGCCACATCCGGTCGGGGTTGATGATGCGCCCGCCGGCCTTCTCGGTGATGGCGAGCATCCGGCCGTCGGTGGAGTCGGGCACCCCGGAGATCATGTGCTTCGGCGCCTTGCCCAGCCGCGAGGGCCAGTTGCGGCGCACCATGTCGTGGTTGGCGCCGATCCCGCCCGAGGTGACCAGCACCGCCGAGGCGCTCAGCTCGAAGTCGCCGGTCGCCTCCCGTGACGAGGGCTCGCCGCGCGCCACCGGGCTCGGCTCGAGCACCGTGCCGCGCACGCCCTCCACCGCGTCGCCGCTCGTCACGAGCTCGTCCACCCGGTGGCGGAAGCGAAACGTCACGAGCCCCCGGGCCTCGGCCTCGCGCACCCGCCGCACGAAGGGCTCGAGCACGCCCGGACCCGTGCCCCAGGTGAGGTGGAAGCGGGGAACCGAGTTGCCCGGGCCGCTGGCGTCGTAGCCGCCGCGCTCCGCCCACCCCGGCGAGGGCATCCACTTCATCCCCTGCGCGGCGAGCCACGGGCGCTTCTCGCCCGCCGCGAAGTCCACGTAGGCCTCGGCCCAGCGGCGCGGCCACTCGTCCTCGTCGCGGTCGAAGCCGGCGGTGCCCAGCCAGTCCTGCCAGGCGAGCTCGCGCGAGTCGTGGATCCGCGCCCGTCGCTGCTCGGGCGAGTCCACGAAGAAGAGGCCGCCCAGCGACCAGTGCGCCTGCCCGCCGAACGACGCCTCGGGCTCCTGGTCGAGCACGATGACGCGCTTGCCGGCGTCGGCCAGCTCGGCGGTCGCCACCAGGCCGGCGAGGCCGGCCCCGACGACGATCGCGTCGGCCCTGTCTGTCACGGCAGCCATCGGCGCGCGATCATCGCGCAACTACGGCCCTGCGTGCGGCGCGGCGAGCAGCGCTCAGTGCTCGTGCGCCATCTCCAGGATCTGCTCGCGACTCATCTGTCCCACCATCTCCGGATGGCTCTCCTGGACGTGCCGCTCCACGTTCGCGACGAGCTCGTCCTCGGTATCCCCGCTCACATCGGTCCCGCAGTCACAGTGGACCACCTGGCTCATGAGTCCTCCCTCGATCGAGTTGGACGATCCTCCCCAACGCGGCGCGCGAAGTCCAGGCCCGTACCCGCTTGACGTGGCCCGGGCCAGAGCGGAGGATCGGTTGGCCCATGCGCGACGGCCCCCGACCCGGACCGCGAGGCGTCGCGATCGCGGGCGCCGCGATCGTCGCGGGCTGCATCGCCGGAGGGGTCGCTCTCGCGGCCGACGGCACCACCGAGCGCGTGAGCCTGGGGCCCGGCTCGGTCCAGGCGACCGACCTGAGCTCCAACCCCGCGCTCAGCGCCCAGGGCCGCCACGTGGTGTTCGCCTCGGTGGCCTCGAACCTCGTCGTCGGCGACACCAACGGACAGCGGGACGTGTTCCTGCGCGACCGCACGACCAACGTGACCGAGCGCGCGAGCGTGTCCGCCACCGGCGCTCAGGCCAACGGGGTCAGCTCCCTACCCGCGATCAGCGCCGACGGCGGCCAGGTCGCCTTCGAGTCCACCGCGGACAACCTCGTGGCCGGCGACACCAACGGAGCGGGCGACATCTTCCTGCGCGACCGGGCGAGCGCCACCACCGAGCGCGTCAGCGTGGACGGCGCGGGAGGGCAGGGCAACGGCCTCAGCTCGCAGCCCGCGCTGGCCGGGTTCCGCTACGTGGCCTTCACCTCGGCCGCCAGCAACCTGGTTCCCCAGGACACCAACGGCGCGGTGGACGTGTTCCTGCGCGACCGGGTGGCGGGAACCACCGAGCTGGTGAGCACCGGCGGGTTGCGCCCGCAGGCGAACGGCGGGAGCGCGAAGCCGGCGCTCAGCGCCGACGGCCGCTTCGTGGCCTTCGCCTCGGACGCGACGAACCTGGTGGCCGGCGACACCAACCGCCGGACCGACGTGTTCGTCCGCGATCGCCAGGCCGGGTCGACGACCAGGGTGAGCGTCGGCGCGAACCGCGCCCAGGGCAACCGCGCGAGCGTCGGCGCGGCGATCAGCGCGGACGGCCGCTTCGTGGCCTTCATGTCCCTGGCGACGAACCTCGTCGAGGGCGACGGCAACGGCGAGGCCGACGTGTTCGTGCACGACCGCGAGGCCGGCACGACCCAGCGCGTGAGCGTCGGGCCGTCCAGCGTCGAGGCCGACGGCCCGAGCGGGGTCGCCTCGATCAGCGGCGACGGCAACCTCGTGTCGTTCGAGTCGGGGGCGGCCAACCTGGTGGTCTCGGACACGAACGGCCGCGGCGACGTCTTCGTCCGGGACCGCGCCGCCGCCGTGACGGAGCGCGTGAGCGTCGGTCCCGCGGGGGCCCAGGCCACCCGGCGGAGCAGCAACGGCGCGATCAGCCAGGAGGGCTTCGCGGTCGCGTTCGAGTCACCGGCCACCAACCTCGTGGACTCCGACACCAACGCGAAGGCCGACGCGTTCGTGCGCGAGCGCCCCCGGCCCACCGTGGGCCAGGCGGTGAACGTGCTGCCCACGCGGGGCAAGGTCCTGATCTCGCTGCCGCGCAAGCGCGCCCGGGGGTCCGCCGCGGTGCCGGGGATCAAGGGCCGCAATTTCGTCTCGCTCAAGACGGTCCGGCGGATCCCCGTGGGCTCGCTGGTGGACGTGCGCAACGGCGCGCTCAAGCTCACCAGCGCGCGAAACCGCCAGGGCGCCGCGCAGACGGCGGAGTTCTCGGCGGGCGTGTTCCAGGTCCTGCAGTCGCGCAAGCGCAGCAGTCGCGGCCTGACCGAGCTGCGCCTCAAGGGGTCGAGCTTCCGCTCGTGCCGGCGCGGCAAGGGACGCAGTGCCTCGGCCCAGACCTCCCGGCGGCGGCGGGTCCGCCGCCTGCGCGGCCGGGGGAAGGGCCGCTTTCGCACCCGCGGCCGCCACTCGTCGGCGACGGTGCGGGGCACCGACTGGACGGTCACCGACCGCTGCGACGGCACGCTCACTACCGTGAAGAGGGGCCGCGTGGCGGTTCGCGACTTCCGCCGGCGGCGAACGATCGTCATCCGGGCGGGCAAGCGCTATCTGGCCCGCACGCGCCGGTAGCTCCCCGTCTTTCCAGGAAGCCCGCCAGGAAGCTAGAAGGAAGCATCAAGGTGCCCAAAGACCCCCATCTCTCGACCCGCAGCCGCGCCCGGCGCGTGAACGGCGCGCGCCGGAGCCCGGGGCCCGCCGGAACGATCTCGGCCGGCGGCGGCGCGAGCCTCGGGTCGGCGCGTTCCCCGCTGCGCCGCCGGCTGCTGCCCCGCATCGGCAGCCAGGACATCGCCATCGACCTGGGGACGGCCAACACGCTGGTGTTCATGCGGGGCCAGGGCATCGTGACCTCCGAGCCCTCGGTGGTGGCGATCGACACCGACAGCGGCGCCGTGCACGCCGTGGGCGAGGACGCCCAGCGGATGATCGGCCGCACGCCGGCACGGATCTCCGCGGTGCGCCCGCTGCGCCACGGCGTGATCGCCGACTTCGAGGTCACGGAGAAGATGCTCCGCCACTTCATGGCCCGCGCCCACGGCAACCGGCGGGCCCGGCCGCGCGTGATGATGTGCGCCCCGTCGGGGATCACCGACGTGGAGCGCCGCGCGCTCGTCGAGGCCTGCGTGGCGGCCGGGGCGCGCTCGGTGCACCTGATCGAGGAGCCGCTGGCCGCGGCCATCGGGGCCGGCCTGCCCATCGACGAGCCCAAGGCGAGCATGGTGGTCGACATCGGCGGCGGGACCAGCGAGGTGGCCGTGATGTCGCTCGGCGGCATCGTGGTGTCGCGCTCGCTGAGGGTGGGCGGCTACGACCTCGACGACACGGTCGCCGCCTGGCTGCGCAACCACCACGGCCTGGCCATCGGCGAGACCACCGCCGAGCGCGTGAAGCTCGAGGTCGGAAGCGTGGCCCCGGACGACACCAACGGATCGTGGGGGGTCACCGGCCGGGATCCCGTCTCCGGCCTGCCCCGCCAGGTCGACGTGCCGGGCTCTGAGATGCGCGCCGCCCTCGAGGACCCGGTGGCCGAGATCGTGATCGCCGTGAAGGAGACGCTGGAGATGACGCCGCCGGAGCTGGCCTCGGACATCTTCGAGCGCGGCATCCTGGTGGCCGGCGGCGGCGGGCTCCTGCGGGGCCTCCCCGAGCGGCTCGCGCAGGAGACCAACGTCGACGTGCGGCTCGCCGACGACCCGCTGACGTGCGTCGCGCTCGGCGCCGGCCGCGCGCTGGACGAGATCGAGCTCCTCGAACGTCGCACCTAGGCCCTCAACCGGGCCGGCCGGCGTTCTCCTCTCGCTTTGTCGATAATCGACCGGCGGGATTGATCACGAGACCAAGGGGGACCGATGGACAAGGACCGTCTCAAGAGCGTCGAGCTGTTCGCCGACCTACCGGACGAGTCGCTCGAGAAGCTGGCGGCAACGGTGAACGAATGGGAGGCGAAGAAGGGGGACACCCTGATCCAGCGCGAGGACTCGTCGTTCCAGCTGTTCGCCATCGAGGAAGGCGCAGTCGAGGTGTGCAAGGAGGAGAAGACGCTGGCCACCGTCGGCGCGGGCGAGGTCGTGGGCGAGATCGGCGTGGCCAAGCGCGGGGTCCGCAAGGCCTCCGTCGAGGTCAAGGAGGACGCCAAGGGCTTCTTCCTCACGAACTCGCAGGTCGAGATGCTGCGCCGCGAGGCCGACGGCTTCGAGGAGCGCCTCCAGAAGATGGTGGAGGAGAAGGGCTTCTAGAGCCGCACGTCGTGTGACGCATCGGGGGCGGCGAAGGCGAGTAGCCGCCCGCCCTCCTCGCGCACCGCCTCGGCCTCCCCGCTCCCGAGTCGCTCGAACGGCGCGATCTCGAGGGTCGCGGTCCCGCGCTCGACCGTCAGGCGCCAGGTCCCGCCCAGGAAGCCGTCGATGAGCAGCGGGCTGCCGAGGCCGCCCGCCGCCCTGGCGCGGTCCGGCACTATCCGGCTGCGGTCGGCATGGCCGAGGAGGGCGTTGTCGTATTCGGGCAGGAACCGTGGCGCCGCCGGGGTCTCGGGATCGGGCAGGGGGGCGTCGGGCACGTCCAGGAGCTCGCGGCCGCGCTCGTCGCGAAACGCGCGCAGGCCCGGCCGCAGGCGGTCGATCACCTCGCGGAGCCCGGTGAGGCCCGACCACGAGCTCAGATCGGCCACCGTGGCCGGCCCGAAGGCGGCCAGATAGCGCAGCGCGACCTCGTCCGCGGTGTCGTCGGTGGCGAACGGGCGCCCGAGCCAGCTCTCCGCCGGCGTGAGGATGGCCCTGCCGCGCTTTCCCCACACGCCGCGCGGGGGCATCTGCACCAGCGAGCCCAGGTAGTGCACGGTGTAGGCGAGCGCGAGATGGTCCCGATCGGGCCAGCGCTCCTGCAGCGCCCGGCCAAGCTCCGCGTTGCCCCGGGGGCGCTCGTCCAGCAGCGCCAGGCCGTGCGCCACCACCTCTTCCTCGTCGAGGCCGGCCACAGCTCGGGCGAACGGGCTGCTGCTGCGGTAGGCGCGTTCGAGCGCGCCGGCCATCACCGGGCGCAGCGCGAGGCAGTCAGGCGCGGTGACCAGGTGCAGCGTCGCGCGCATCAGCGCCAGCCGCACGGCCTCGCGCTCCTCCACCATCCGCCCCAGCTCGTGCGGCCGGAAGCCCTCCAGGCGCGACCACAGGCCGTAGTAGGGCTGGTCGGGCACCTGCGCCTGCAGCCCGACCAGGTGCTCGAGCGCATCGGCCACCGGCATCCGCCGGCGTTCGAGGAGCATCTGGCGCTCGAGGAGGGCCCGGTTCAGCGCGCGCGGGCCGAGGACGCTCACAGGCCGATCTCACCGGTCGGCACTCCGAAGACCATCCTGTCGCCCGGGGCCTCGGTCAGGGAGAGGAGCTCGCCGGTGGCCGTCGAGACGTAGAGGTCCTCGGGGAGGCGGGGCCACCACGTGTGCATCGCGCGGAGGCCCGCCCGGCCGTCCGGCGTAGAGGCGCCCACCTCTCCGGCTCGCGGAGACGATGAGGATCCCCTGGTGGGTGACGGCCCCCTGGAGGCGGTCCATGGGGGCACGCCAGGCATCGGTCGCGACGTGTGAGGCGAGCAGGCCGGTCGAGAGGTCGATCGGCCAGCGCACGACGCGTCTTCCGGGCGACTTCGCGTACTCCCCGGCCAGGAGGCCCGGCGACCCGGTGCGGTCGAGCGCCACGTACGACCAGGTCAGCCCGCCTCCCTCGTCGCGGTAGGCGCCGATCTGCGCCATGAGGTGACCGCCTCCGGGGGTGCGCAGCAGCCGCGAGGCGTCGAACACCCGCAGCCCGTGCACCGTGTCGGCCACGTAGAGGAGGTCGCCCACCCACGCGATCCCGCCCGCGTGGATCTTCACGAGGGCGAAGGAGCCGCCGCCGGTCGGGCGCACGAGGAGCGCGTGGAGGTAGCGCCGCGCCCCCACGTCGACGAACGAGATCCGTGACCCCTCCCCGCGCTTGGAGTACCAGGAGGCCGCGTGGACCTCGCGAGAGGCCACGAGCCCGCTCGCGTCGGCGTCCGACGAGCCGGTCACGCCCTGCGGATACCAGTCCTCCGTCTCGGCGTCCTCCGCGTCCCAGCGGTACCCCCGCGCGCGGCCCTCGAGGGCGCCCTCGAAGCCGGTGGCGTGGCGGTCGGCCCCATCCAGGGCCTCGCCCAGGGAGACCGGCGGGTAGGCCCGCGCGAGGTCGTCGGCCGCCGCGCGGCCGCCGGCGTCGATGCCCTGCCGGCCGAGGACGAAGCCTCTCGGCGGGTATGCGCTCGAACGCTTCGCTCGTGACCCGCGCCCCACAGCCTCACGGCGATGCGATCGCCGAGGGCGGCGAGGACGGCTCGGGCGCGCATCACTCGGTCCGACGGTACAAGCTCTCAGCTCCCTCTCGCACGCTGCAAGGGCGCGCCGACTACGGCAAGCTCTGAGCGCATGGGCTCCGACGAGGTGCTGGTCGGCCGGCGCAGGGTGCGCCTGACGCACCCCGACAAGCTGCTGTTCGGTGCGGCGAGACTCACCAAGCTCGATCTGGCCCGCCACTACGAGCGGGTCGCGCCGGTGATGCTGCCCCACGTGCGCGATCGTCCCCTCGCGCTCCAGGTCTTCCACGACGGGATCGAGGGACGCGGCTTCTTCCTCAAGTCGGTGCCCGGCTACTTCCCGGAGTGGGTGGGGCGCGTGACCGTCGAGAAGCGCGGCGGCACGGTGACCCACGCGCTGGCTCAGGACGCGCCGACGCTCGTCTACCTGGCCGGCCAGAACGTGGTGACCCCGCACCTGTGGCTCTCGCGTGCCGATCAGCCCCGGAGCCCCGACCGCCTGATCATCGACTTCGATCCGTCCGAGGGCGGCCGGTTCGCGGACGTCCGGGCGGCCGCGCGCGCGGCGGGGGAGCGGCTGGCGGACGCGGGGCTCGTGCCCTTCGCGATGACCACCGGCTCCCGCGGCCTGCACGTGATCTGCCCGCTGCGGCGCGGCCCCGGCTTCGGCGACGTGCACCGCTTCGCCCGCTCGCTGGCGGAGGCGATGGTCGAGGACGACCCCGCGCACCTCACGCTCGAGTGGCACCGCGACGAGCGCGGCAAGAAGATCTACGTGGACGTGAACCGCAACAACTACGCCCAGCACGCGGTGGCGCCCTACGCGGTGCGGCCCCGCCCGCGCGCCCCGGTGGCGGTTCCGCTGCACTGGGAGGAGCTGTCCGAGGCGCGGCTCAAGCCCGACCGCTGGACGGTGAAGACCGTCGCCGAGCGCATCGAGGCCGAGGGTGACCCCTGGAAGGGCATGTCCCGCCGGGCTCGCGGGTTGCCCGGCGCCTAGCCTGGTCGGGCGACATGGCCGTCGTGATCGCCGCCGACATCAACAAGGACATCGCCGGAGCGCCCCTGCTCCGGGGGGTGTCGTTCAAGCTCGAGCGCCGCGACCGCATGACCCTGTCCGGGCGCAACGGATCGGGGAAGACCACGCTGCTGAGGATGCTGGCGGGCGACACGCCGATCGACGGCGGGCAGCTCGCGCTCCAGAAGGGGGCGAAGGTGGCCCTGTTCGACCAGCGCCCGCCGCGCGAGCGCGAACATGAGCCTGCGCGACTACGTGCTCTCCGGGGCGAAGGAGGTCGCGGCGCTGGAGGCCGAGCTGGCCCGCCTCGAGCAGGCCATGGCCGAGGGCGCCCACGACGACGCCACGCTGGGCGCCTACGGCCGGGCCCAGGAGACGCTTCGAGCTGCGCGGCGGCTACCGCTGGCGCGATCGCGCGCTCGTGACCCTGCGCGGGCTGGGCTTCGGCGAGCGAGGACCTCGACCGCAGGCTCTCGACCTTCTCCGGCGGCGAGCTCACCCGCGCCTCGCTCGCCCGCGCGCTCACCGGCGAGCCCGACCTCCTGCTGCTCGACGAGCCCACCAACCACCTCGACATCGCTTCGCTCGAGTGGCTCGAGCAGCACCTCACGGACGCTCGACGCCGCGATCGTGCTCGTGGCCCACGACCGCTGGTTCCTCGAGGCGGTCGGGACGTCGGTGCTCGAGCTCGAGGCCGGGCGGGCGAGGTTCTTCAAGGGACCGTGGCACGCGTGGCGCAAGGAGCAGGCCGCGCGCGAGATCGCGCTGGGCCGCGCGGTGGAGCGCCAGCAGGCGGAGATCGCCCGGCTCGAGCGCTTCGTGACCCGCTTCCGGGCCAAGGCGACCAAGGCCAGGCAGGCGCAGTCGCGCGTCAAGCGCCTGGAGAAGATGGAGAGGATCGAGCGCGACCCCACGGATTCCCGCGAGCTGTCGTTCACGTTCAAGGAGCCCGAGCGAAGCGGGCGCGTGGTGTTCGAGCTCAGGGGAGGCAGGATCGAGGTGCCCGGCCGGGTGCTGCTCGCCGACGCGGCCCTGCACGTCGAGCGCGGCGAGCACGTGACGCTGGTGGGGGGCAACGGCAGCGGGAAGACCACCCTGATCGAGACGCTGGCCGGCCGGCGCGAGCTGCCGGCCGGGAAGCTCTCCACCGGACACAACGTGCACCTCGGCTACGTGTCGCAGCACTCGGAGGACCTGAGCGACCAGGGCACGGTGCTCGACGCCACCCAGCGCGCCACCGGCCTCACCCCCGGCAAGGCACGGGCGCTGCTCGGCGGCTTCCTCTTCTCGGGCGAGGAGGCGCTGAAGCCGGTGGCGGGGCTCTCCGGGGGCGAGCTCAAGCGCCTGTCGCTCGCCGTGCTCGTGAACTCGGGCGCGAACATGCTGGTGCTCGACGAGCCCACCAACCACCTCGACCTCGAGAGCCGCGAGGCGCTCGAGGACGCGCTGCGGGGCTTCCCCGGCTCGCTGCTGCTGGTGTCCCACGACCGCGCGCTGCTCGACGCGGTGGGCACCCGCACCGTCGCGGTCGAGGAGGGCCAGCTGCGCTCCTACGAGGGCGGCTGGGCCGACTACCTGCAGGCGCGAGAAGCGCGCCGCGAGGCCGAGGAGAAGCCCGCGGCGGCGCCCGCGACGACCGCGAGGAAGAAGGCCAAGCCCAGCGGCCCGGACCGCCAACGGGGACGCCGCGAAGCCCACGCAGTCGAAGAACGCGCGCCGCGCCCAGGCCGCGCTGGAGCGCGAGATCGAGGCGGCCGAGATCGCCCTGCGCGCCGCTGGAGGAAGAGCTGGCCGATCCCTCCGCCTGGTCCGACCCCGAGCGCTCGGCGGCGTCGACCGAGCGCCACGCGCAGGCCAAGCGCCACGTCGAGGAGCTCTACGCGCGCCTCGAAGCGGTCGCTCTATAGCCTCAGGCCATGGAATCGAGCGGAGAGCAGCTCACCGACGCCGGCCGCGGCATCGAGCTCTGCCACGAGAGCTTCGGCGAACCCGGGGGACCCGCCGCTGCTCCTGGTGATGGGGCTCGGGATGCAGCTGATCGCGTGGCCCGAGGATTTCTGCGAGCAGCTCGTGGACGAGGGCTTCTTCGTGGTGCGCTTCGACAACCGCGACGCCGGGCGCTCCACCAAGGTGAAGGCCAAGCCGCCCACGATCCCCCAGCTGGCCACCCGCCGCTTCGCCGACGAGCAGTACACGCTGGACGACATGGCCGACGACGTCGCCGCGCTGCTGGCTGAGCTCGAGCTCGGCCCTGCCCACATCGTCGGCGCCTCGCTGGGCGGGATGATCGCCCAGACGGTGGCGGTCCGCCACCCGGAGAGCGTGCGCACCCTCACCTCGATCATGTCCACCACCGGCAACGCCCTCAAGGGCCAGCCACAGATGGGCATGCTGCGGCTGCTGCTCCAGCAGGCGCCGAAGGAGCGGGAGGCCTTCGTGGACCACGTGACGAAGGTCTTCGAGCTGATCGGCTCACCCGACTTTCCCCGGGACGAGGACGAGACGCGCGAGCAGGCCGGGCGCAGCTTCGACCGCGGCACCAACCCCGCCGGAACCGGCCGCCAGCTGGCGGCCATCCTCAAGTCGGGCGACCGGACGAAGGAGCTGCGGACGATCACCGCCCCCACGCTGGTGATCCACGGCACGAAGGACCCGCTCGTGCGGCCGTCCGGGCGGAAAGGCGACCGCCGACGCCATCCCGGGCGCGGAGCTGATGGAGATCGAGGGCATGGGCCACGACCTGCCCCGCGCCCTGTGGCCGCGGATCGTGGCGGCGATCGCCGAGCGCGCGCGCCGCTACGACGGGCTGCTGCAGACCGCCTAGCGCTCGGCCGCTGCCGCCGAGTCCTTCTCGTCCGCGCCGGTGCGGGTGGTGAGCGTCGCGGCGCCTCCGCCCGTGAGCACCCGGCGCATGAGCCGCGGCGTCAGCGTCCGGAGCGCGGCCAGCGCGGCGTAGGGCCTCGGCACGTAGCGCTCGGGCCGGCGGCCGAGGCCCGCGTCCGCGATCGCCTCGGCGCCCTTCTCGGGGGTCGAGACGGCCCAGCGCATCAGGCGGTTCTCCACCAGCTCGCGCTGGGGAAAGCCCTCGGTCGCGATGAAGCCGGGCAGCACCAGCCCCACGTGCACGCCGTGGGCCTTCTCCTCCGCGTAGAGCGAGTCCGACCAGCCCGCGAGGGCGAACTTGCTGGCCGAGTAGGCGCCGGTGCCGCCGCGCGCCACGCGCCCCGCCGTGCTCGACACGTTCACGATCGCGCTGGGCGCCGACTCGCGCAGGAGCGGCAGCAGCGCCTCGGTGAGCCGCAGCACCGCGTCGAAGTTCACGGCCATGGTGCGCCGCACGTTCTCGTAGCCGCCGTCGGCGAACTTGGCCCGCCACGCCGAGCCCGCGTTGTTCACCAGCAGGGTCAGGCGGTCGTGGTGCTCGCGCACGTGCGCGAGCACGCGCTCGGGGGCGTCGTCGTCGGTGAGGTCGGCGGCCACGTAGGTGGCCTGCGCGCCAAGCTCGCCGGCCAGGGCGCGGAGGCGGTCCTCGCGCCGGGCCACGAGCACGAGCCGCGCACCGGGCTCGCGCGCGAGCCGGCGGGCCGTGGCCTCGCCGATGCCGCTGGAGGCTCCGGTGACGACGGCGACGAGCGGTTGCTCGGCGGCCGGCATCGGCGGGCACTCTAGTGCGGCGACTAGCCTCTCCCCTCCATGACGGACACGCCCAAGATGACTTCCGCCGCATACGAGCGCCTCCTGTCGGAGGTCGAGGTGCTCGAGACCGAGGGCCGCCGCGAGAAGGCCGACAAGATCGGCACGGCCCGGGACTTCGGCGACCTCAAGGAGAACGCCGAGTACCACGCCGCCAAGGAGGACGCGGCGATGCTGGAGGCCAAGATCGCCCGCATCCGCGGCCAGCTGAGCGCTGGCGGAGATCGTGGAGGCCGAGGCGGCCGAGGACGGGTCGGCGGGGATGGGCTCGACCGTGACCTGGTCGGACAAGGAGAGCGGGCGGGAGACCACGCTCAGGCTCGTGCCCGGCGTGGAGGCCAGCCCCGGCGACGGGACGCTGTCGATCGACTCACCGATGGGCAGCGCGCTGGCGGGCGCCAAGCCCGGCGACACCCGCACGCTCGAGACCCCGCGCGGGCCGCGCACGATCGAGGTGCTGGCGGTGGAGCACTCCCAGCGCTGAGGCGGGGCTAGGACTTCGGCGCGAACGCCGGGTCGTCCTCGTGCTCCTTGAAGAAGGAGACCATCGGCTCGGCGTAGTCGGTGAACTTCGGCGGGGTGAGCCCTCGCGCGCCGAGCAGGTCCACGCAGCGGCGCATGTCGAAGACCACCGGGTGGTTGAGGTAGGCGATCGACTCCCGGGGCGTTCCGCCGAAGCGCCGCCTGCACCGGTGGGAGGCGCAGCGCCACCTCGGCCACCCCGGGCGGGATGCGCCCCTTCGGCGCCGGACCGCCGTAGTGCTCGGAGAGCACGGTGAGCAGCTCGCTCCCGGTGAGCGGCTCGGGGTCGACCAGGTGCAGCGTCTCGCCCACGCGTCTCCGGCAGCGGCGGCCGCCGCCGCGATCGCCTCGACCACGAAGTCCACCGGCACCACGTTGAAGGGTGAGTCCGAGCGGCCGAAGTGCATGAGCGGCTGGTCGGCCCGCGTGGCCCGCGAGACCGCCTTGAGCAGGTAGTAGGGGCCGTCGAACTTCTGCGTGCGCCCGGTGCGCGAGTCGCCGACCACGATGGCGGGACGCAGGATCGTGGTGGGCACGCGGTCGAGGTAGCGCCGCGCCCACACCTCGGCCTGGAACTTGGTGGACTCGTAGTGGTTCTTGAACCCCTGGCCCATCACCAGCTCGTGCTCGTAGACCACTCCCCGGCGCAGGCCGGCCACGTAGGCGGTGCTGATGTAGACCAGGCGCTCGAGGCTCTGCGCCTCGGCGCACAGCTCGAGGACGTTTCCGGTGCCGTCCACGTTCACGCGCTGGGCGAGCTCGATGGGCACGGCGAGGTCGTAGATCGCCGCGAGGTGGTAGACGCGGCGCACCTCGGAGACGATGCGCTCGCGCTCGCCGTCGTCGAGCCCGAGGCGGCGGTCGGCGATGTCGCCCGCCACCACCTCGATGCGCCCGCCGCCGATCTCGGCGGCCGCCTCGCGGGCCGGCTCGAGCATGCGCTCCTCCACGAGGGCGACGATCGTGAGGTCGTCCTCCTCGAGCAGGCGCGCCGCCAGCAGGCGCCCGATGAAGCCGGGAAACCCGGTGATGAGGTCGAGCGCCATGTCAGGCGGTCTGCGCCGCCGGCTCCCGGGGATGGTCTCGTTCGGTGCTCGGCCGATCGACGATCGGCCTGCGCGCCTCTCGCTCAAGATCGAACGCGTCCGCGATCAGCTCGTACGAGCGCCGCCGCGCCTCGTGGTCGAAGGTGATCGTGACCACGATCACCTCGTCGGCCCCGTAGTCCTCGGCCACCTGCTCGAGCCCCGCGCGCACGGTCTCGGGCGAGCCCAGGACCGCTCGCCGCCCGGAGGGCGTGGACGGCCGCGAGCGCGTCTCGAGGTAGCGCAGCGCCCGCTCGATCGGGGGAACCGGGATGAGCCGGCCCTGGCGGAGCATGGACATGGTCATTCGACTCGAGGAGGCCAGCCGCTCGGCCTCGGCGTCGGAGTCCGCGCAGATGGTCCACACGCACACCGCCGTCCGGGGGGCGAGCAGACGCTCGGTCCACGAAGCGCTCGCGGTAGAGCGCGGCGATCTCCGCCCCGGTCGGGTTGATGAAGTCGGCGAAGGCGTAGGGCAGGCCGAGCTCCGCGGCCCAGACGGCGCTCTGGGGCGAGGACCCGAGCAGCCACGGCTCGGGGGCCTCGGGCAGGCCCGGCAGCTTGGCGAGGCGGGCGAAGGGATGGCTCTCCGGCAGGCGGTCCTCGAGGTAGGCCAGGAGCTCCGCCAGCTGGTCGGGGAAGTCGTCGGGCATCGCCTGGCGGCGGTCGCGCTGCAGGGCGTGCGTGGTCACCGGGTCGGTGCCCGCCGCCCGGCCCAGCCCGAGGTCGATGCGCCCGGGAACAGGCCGGCGAGGACGCTGAAGCTCTCGGCCACCTTCAGCGGGCTGTAGTGGGGGAGCATCACGCCGCCGCTGCCCACCCGGATGCGGCCGGTGACGGAGGCGATCGGGCCGACCAGGGCCTCGGGGCTCGGCCCCGCCAGCATGGGCGTGCCGTGGTGCTCGGCCACCCAGTAGCGGTGGTAGCCGAGCTCGTCGGCCAGCCGCGCGAGGTCGAGCGTGTTCCGCAGCGCCTGCGCGCCGGTCATCCCCTCGGAGACCGGCGACTGGTCGAGCACGCTGAAATGCATCGCACCAGAGTAAATGAGGGCCGGCCGCTCAACCGGTTGCTAGCGTTCGCCCACCTTGGCTGCCACCGCCCCACATAGGGCGGCTCACCGCTCGCGGGCCGCCACCGATGCGACCCCGGCGGTCACCGTCGAGGGTGTGAGCAAGTGCTTCCGCTTGCCCCATCAGCAGCTACAACACGCTCAAGGAGCGGGCGCTGCACCCCTTCGCGAGCCGCACCTTCGACGAGCTGCGCGCGCTGCGCGACGTGAGCTTCCACGTCGACCAGGGCGAGTTCTTCGGGATCGTCGGGCGCAACGGCAGCGGCAAGAGCACGCTGCTCAAGTGCCTCGCCGGCATCTACGGCATCGACTCGGGCGAGGTGCACGTGCGCGGGCCGGCTCTCTCCCTTCATCGAGCTCGGCGTGGGCTTCAACGCCGACCTGACCGCCCGCGACAACGTGCTCATCAACGCGATCATGCTCGGGCTCACGCCGCAAGCAGGCGCGCGAGCGCTTCGACGAGATCGTCGAGTTCGCCGAGCTGAGCGACTTCGTGGACCTCAAGCTCAAGAACTACTCGTCGGGGATGAGCGTGCGGCTCGGCTTCGCCGTGGCGGTGCAGGCCGACGCCGACGTGCTGCTGGTGGACGAGGTGCTGGCCGTGGGCGACGCCGTCGTTCCAGCAGAAGTGCTTCGACCAGTTCGACCAGATGAAGGAGGAGGGCCGGACGATCCTCTTCGTGACCCACGACATGGCGCTCGGTGCGGCGCTTCTGCGACCGCGCGATGCTGATCGAGCGCGGGCGGATGGTGAACATCGGCGATCCCGAGGACATCTCGCGCGAGTACGAGGAGATCAACTTCGGCGAGGTCGGCCCACGGCGCGAGGCGAGGAGACCGGCCGGCCCCCGCGCGCGATGCTCGACGCGTGGTGCGAGAACGCCGCCGGGGAGCGCATCGCGCTCGCAGGAGCAGGGCGAGCGCTGCGTGGCCTGCATGGAGGTCGAGTTCGACGAAGCCGGCGCAGCGACCCGTCGTTCGCGATCACCTTCCGCAACGACGTGCGCCACACGATCTTCGTGGCCCGCAGCGACCGTGAGGGCCCGACCGGGAGCTTCGCCGCCGGCGAGCGCGTGACGCTGCGCTTCGGCTTCGACAACTGGCTGGCCCCGAGCCGCTACACGCTCACGCCCGCCGTGGCGCTCGACGGCGAGCGCGGGCCCGGCGCGCGCGGCTCGAGGACGCCGGCAGCCTGCGTCGTGGAGGCCGCCGCACTGGAGCGGCGGCGTGGCCGACCTGCCGGTGGACATGGAGGTGCGGCGCTCGTGAGCGCGCGTCCGGCGCCGCGCGAGCGCCGCTCGCATCGACCTGTCACCGGCCCGGCGGCGCTCGGCGACGACCTGCGCCGCTTCTGGAGCCTCACCTACACGCTGGCGGCGACCGACTTCAAGCTGCGCTTCTTCGGCTCGGCGCTCGGCTACCTGTGGAGCCTGATGCGCCCGCTGATGCTCTTCGGCGTGCTCTACGTGGTGTTCACGGAGGTGATCAAGTTCGGCGAGGACGTGAAGTACTACCCCGTGTACCTGCTCACCTCGATCGTGCTGTTCACCTACTTCGCGGAGACCACCGCCGGGCGGAGTCACGTCGCTCGTCGACGCGCGAGAACCTGCTGCGCAAGATGCGCTTCCCGCGGATGGTGATCCCGCTGTCGGTCGTCGCTCACGGCGCTGTTCAACCTCGGCATGAACCTGCTGGCCGTGCTCGTCTTCGCGCTCGCCTCCGGCGTCCGCCCGCGGCTGTCGTGGCTGCAGCTGCCCGCTGCTGGTGCTGATGCTCACGGTGCTGGCGGTGGGCCTGGCGATGCTGCTGTCCGCGCTCTACGTGCGCTACCGCGACATCAGCCCGATCTGGGAGGTCGCGCTGCAGATGCTCTTCTACGCGTCGCCCGTCCTCTACGTGCTGAGCATCGTGCCCGACAAGTACGAGCGGGCCTTGCTGGCCAACCCGATCGCCGTCGTGCTCACGCAGATGCGCCACGCGGTGCTCGACCCGACGCGCGCCCGTCGGCCGCCGAGGCGATCGGGCCCGACGTGACGGCTGCTGATCCCGCTCGGGCATCGTCGTCGGGCTGTTCGCGCTCGGCTTCTGGGTCTTCATGCGCGAGACGCCCCGGATCGCGGAGAACCTCTGATGGCCGAGCCAGCCGACCGCGGAGTCGAGGCCGCGTCGCTGCGCCGCCAGGATCGCCGCCCTCGAGGAGGAGCAGGCCGAGCGCGTGGCCACCGCGCACGCCGCGCTGGCCGAGGCCCAGGACCGCCTCTACTGGCTCGACCGCTGGGGCGTGGACCTCAACGCCGTCATGCGGCGCCCGGGGCCCGGCGGGCTGCGCCTGGCGCCTCCGGGCGGCCGCGGGCTGGCTGCGGCTGCATCGGGGCCAAGCGCGCGTGCGAAGGGCGCGCGCACCGGCGCGGCTGCGCAGCGGCACGCGCCCGAGCCGATCACGGCGCCGCGGCCCCGGCGCCCGACGGGATCTCACGGCGCTCGCGCCCGCCCGACCCGCTGCGCGCCGCGCCGGTCACCGACCTGCTGTTCGGGCGCCTGGCCGAGGCCGACGTCGCGGAGGTCGAGCGCGCGTCGCGGGCGACGATCGCCGGCGGGCCTCGACGACGCTGCGAGCGGCCGCCGGGCGGCTGCTGTCAGCCTCGCCGTCCACCACGGAGTGCCCGGGCGTGCTCGAGCGCACCGGGCTGACCGCGGCGATGCCGCCCGCCGACGTGCACGCGATGGCGCGCGGGCCGCTGGCGACGGGCGGCTCGCTCTACTACGCCGACCTGGTGGCCGACGGCTTCGCCAGCGCGGACGCCCGATCGAGCCGCCGGGCAGGCGCTGCCTCGACTTCGGCTGCTCGTCGGGCCGGGCGGTGCGCGTGCTCGCGGCCGCGCTACCCGGACGTCGAGTGGCACGGCTGCGACCCCATCGCGGACGCCATCGAGTGGGCGCGGGAGAACATCGCCGGCGTCGAGTTCCTGCACAGCCCCGAGGTCCCGCCGCTGCCCTACGAGGACGAGTCGCTTCGACCGCGTCGTTCGCGATCTCGATCTGGTCGCACTTCTCCGCCTCCGCCGCGGAGTCCTGGCTGGCGGAGATGCAGCGGATCGTCAAGCCCGGCGGCGCCCTGCTGCTCACCACCCACGGCCTGCAGACCGTGGCCCACGACCACCGCACGCACCGGCGCACGGAGGAGCAGCTGCGCGCGGCGCGCGCCGCCCTCTACCACGACGGGCCACTGGTTCTGGGACGAGTTCGGCCCGGCCGGCGACCACGGCATCCCGAGCCCGGACTGGGGAACGGCCTTCCTCACCCCGGAGTGGCTGCTGGCGCGGGCCACCGCGCGACTGGGGGGTCGCGGCCTTCGCGCCCGGGCGGGTCGAGGACAACCAGGACATGTACGTCCTGCAGCGCCGGTAGCCGGCGTGCGCGTCGGTCTCCGTCGTGATCCCCGTGAAGGACGGCGCGCGCCTGCTCGCGGAGCTCCTGCGCGGCCGTGCTCGCCCAGCGGCCCGACGAGGTGCTGGTGATCGACTCGGGATCCACGGACGCGCTCGCGTCGAGATCGCGCGCGCCGCCGGGGTCGAGCTGCTCGAGATCGCCGCCGGACGAGTTCGGCCACGGGCGCACGCGCAACCTGGGCGCGGAGCGCACGTCGGGCGACGCGATCTGCTTCCTCACCCAGGACGCCGTGCCCGTGCCCGGCTGGCTGGCCGCCCACCGCGAGGCGCTTCGAGCCTCGCCGACCGGGTCGGCGCGAGCTACGGCCCCCACCTCCCCCGGCCCGACACGAGCCCGATGATCGCCCGCGAGCTGACCGAGTTCTTCGCGGCGATGGCCCCGGACGGCCTTCCGCAGCGTCCAGACGGCGGGAGCGAGCCGACCTTCCTCTCCAACGTGAACGCCTGCTACGCGCGCGAGTGCTGGGAGGAGATCCGCTTCGCCGACGTGGCCTACGCCGAGGACCAGGCCTTCGGCCGCGCCATGCTCGCGGCCGGCTGGACCAAGGTCTACCACCCCGGCGCCGCGGTGCGTCCACGCCCACGACTACGGCGCCGCGGACTTCGCCCGGCGCTACTTCGACGAGTACCGCGGCCTGCGCGCGGCCACCGGCCACGTGGAGCCCGCGGCTCGGTCCGCAGCGCGGACGCGACGTCGGCGCGCGGGTCAAGGGCGACCGCGCGCTGGATGCGCGAGCGCGGCTGGCCCGCCCGCGGCGCGGGCGCGGTGGACCGGCCGCTCGGCGGTCCACCACTCGGCAGCCGCGTGTTCTCCGTGCTCGGCTCGCGGGCCGACCGCCTCCCCGGCGGCGCTCGAGCGCCGGCTCTCGCTCGAGGGCACCGCACCAACGGCGCGCCCGAGCCGCCGGCGCACCGGTCCGCGACGGCCGCCGGAGTGGGCGCCCCGGTGCCCGCCTCGTCGCGCGAGACCCGCTGGCTACAGCACGTGCTCGCCGTGAGCCGCGAGGGCGTGGCGCCGCTCGCCGCTCCCGTGCCCGGCATGTCCGAGCGCCGCGCCTGCACGTGGCCGTGGCGGTGCCCGCCTTCCGCCGCGGGAGCGGCGGCCACAACACGATCTTCCAGCTCGTCCCGCGGCTCGAGGAGATGGGCCACACCTGCTCGATCTGGGTCCACGACGCCAACCAGGGCGACGCGAACGGGCGAGTCGCGCGGCGGCCAGCGACGCACATCGTGGACTGGTTCGCGCCGGTCCGCGCGCCCGGTCTTCTCCGGCTTCGACGCCTGGCACGGCGCCGACGTGGCCGTGGCCACCGGGTGGGAGACCGCGCTACCCGCTCGCGCGGATGCCCGGCTGCCGGGCCCGGGCCTACCTGGTGAACGACCACGAGCCGGAGTTCTTCGCCACCTCGGCCGAGGCGCTGTTCGCCGAGCGCACGTACGAGCTCGGGTTCTTCCCGATCTCGGCCAGCGAATGGCTGCGCGACCTGCTGGCCGAGCGCTACGGCTGCGAGGGGACGTGCTTCCGCCTCGGCGTCGACCACGACGTCTACCGCCGCTTCCCGTTCGAGCGCCAGGGCGACACCGTGCTCTTCTACGCGCGCGCGGTGCACCCCGCGCCGCGCGGTGCCGCTCGGCCTGCTGGCTCTCGAGGAGCTGCTCCGGCGCCGCCCGACCTGCGGGTCGTGACCTTCGGCGACCACGTGCCGATGCCCGCCACCTTCGCGCACAGGACGCTGGGGGTGGCGCACCCCGGCGAGCTCGCGCCGGGCCTACTGCGAGGGCACCGTGGGGCTGTGCCTGTCGATGACCAACTACTCGCTCATCCCGCAGGAGATGATGGCCTGCGGGATGCCGTGCGTCGACCTGCGCGGCGGCAGCTCGGAGGCCGTGTTCGGCGCCGACGGCCCGGTCGAGCTGGCGGAGCCCGACCCGCATCGCGGTCGCCGACGCGATCGAGGCCCTGCTCGACGACCCCGAGCGCTGGCGGCGGCGCTCGGAGGCGGGCGTCGAGCCTTCGTGGCCGACGCGAGCTGGGAGACGGCCGCGGCGCAGGTGGAGGCGGGCCTGCGTGAGGCCCTGCGCCGGCGCGAGCCCGCGTCAGCGGGTCACGCGTAGAAGTGCTGCAGCCCCAGCAGCAGCGACAGAAACGAGAGCCCCATCAGGGCGCCCACCCACCCCGCGGCCACGGCGGCCGCCCGGCCGCGCCCGAACGCCGAGGCAGGCCCCGGCGGCGATCGTGGCCAGCGGGACCATGGCGGTGAACGCGTAGCGCCCCTGCTCGGCCACGACCGGGCGCGGGGTGGATCGTCACGTAGGCCGCCTCGACACCGCCGATCACCCCCGCGATCGCGATCAGGAGCACCGCCAGCTCCCAGCCGCGGGATCGAAGCCCGCGCCGCTCGCGCGCAGACGGCCACCGCGCACAGCGCGAAGCCCGCGAGCAGCGCGAGCGGCGATCACGACGTAGACCCACTGCGGGAACTTGACCGCGTACCAGCCGAACGCCGCCCAGCCGCGCTCGACGTAGATGTCGAACGCCGGGAGCTGCTGCGGGTGGAGGTCGGACATGAACGGCAGGCGCGGGAGGAACACCTGCCACAGGTAGGAGAGGTACAGAGCCGGGGTCCGTCAGGACGTTGCCGACGATCCCCCCGGACGCCGTGGGCGAGACGCCGCCGGGCGTGGTGAACGCCGTGCGGCCGAAGGTGTCCGAGACCGCCGACCACAGCGCCGTGAGGCCCACGAAGGCACGGCCGCGAGCGCGGCGTAGCGCCGGCACATCGGCCGCGGTCGTGCCGGCGCCAAGCATCCCGGCGAGCCCGACGAGAGCGGCGGGGTACAGCGCGTATCCGGTGCCCTTCATGAGCGGCAGCACCACGAGCACCGCTCCGATGCGCGAGTGCCGAGCTGCAAGCGTCAGGCCGCGTCTGCAGCCCGCGCAGCAGGAGCAGGACCAGCAGCGCCGCCGCGGCGTTGACCCCGGCGTCGTTGTTCAGCGCGCCGCTCATGAAGGCGAACATCGGCTGGAAGGCGACGACCAGGCCGGCGGTCACCGCGAGCGTCCGCTGCCGGGGAGCGAGCTCGCGCACGGTCAGGAAGGCGCAGACCGCGACCAGCGCCCCGAGCAGCGCCGAGATCAGGCGCATGCGCCGTCAGCGCCGAGAACGTGTCGCCGCCCGGCGGCGGCGTAGGCCGGCAGGGTGAGGCCGTAGTACGCGCGGAGCGTGGGTCGAGGTCGGAGGCGAGATAGCCGCCGCCGTCGTCGGCCGGGGCGATCCTCGCCTCGGCACCCGCCGCCGCCAGCGCTCTCTCGCTCACCTCGAGCCACGGCGTGCGCGCCTCGGGCAGCTCCACCTGGGAGTAGATCCCGCAGAGCGTCGATCGCCGCGCGTGGCCCGGCTGGAGTACGGAGGCAGCTCGCTCGGGGCTCTCGCCGGCGCCTTGCCGGTCTCGCCGAGCGCCTGGGCGTAGGCGTAGTGGTCGGGCTCGTCGGGCGCACCGAACGGGGGCGTGACGAGCGCCCAGCTGCCCGGCCGTCAGCGAAGGCGATGAGCCCGACCGCCGCGCGGTGCGCCTGACGGAGCCTCCGCGCGGCCAGCAGCCTCAGCGCCCCGTAGGCCACGCAGGAGCCAGACCAGCGGCAGCAGGACGTACGTCCACGCCCCGATCGGAGCCCGGCCGGAACAGGGCGGCGCGCGAGACGATCTCGCCGGCGAGCGAGAACGCCGAGCGCTCCTCCCCCCGCGGGCGGCAGGAACCACACCGCCACCCGCGAGCCGAGCTCGCGCCCGTCGACGGTCGGGGAACGTCTGGTCACCCTGGAGATCGGCCATCCCGCCGAGCGCGCACGTCGCCCCCCCGCGGGGTCACGCACAGGCGTCCCGGGGCGCTCTCGCCGTCCGCTCGACACGCCGGACGGGCACGTCGACGGTCCGCTGGCCCCGTTCGGGGCGCTCCGGCGAGCGCTCCTACCGCGCCCGTCGCGCACGCCGCCCGCGACTTGCAGCGCGGACGTCGAAGGCCGGCCGGCGCGCCCTCCCAGGACGCGTGGACGCGCACCCGGCCGGTCCCGTCGGGCACGTCGAGCTGGGGAACGCAGAGAGTCTGGCCGGACCTGACGTCGACCGACCTCGCTCCGCACCCCGACGCTGTTGGTGCCCGTGTAGCGGTCGCGCGGAATCAGCCCCGCGACGACGATCACCACGGCGAACAGCGCGAGCACCGCCCCGCCCACGACCCACACCCGGCGCTCTCCGGGGAAGGCCCGGCTCAAGGCGTTGCGGCGCAGGCCGAGGATGCTCAGAGAGGAACGACGAGAAGAACACCTGGATCGCCGACGATGACCAGCGTCGCCGCCAACGACGGCCAGGCGCTCCTCGGAGAGCGCGCCGAAGCCGCGGTCGATCCAGATGCCGACGATCACGCGCGGCCACGACCAGGCCCGCGCCACGGCGATCGCCGCCGCCGAGCGAGCAGGCCGTGCTCGAGCCGGAAGCGGCTGCGCATGCGGTCGAACCACGGGTCCTGTGTCGCCCATGAAGTAGGTGCCGTAGGCGTGCGCGCAGAGGCCCGAGCGCGACGATCTGCGTGCCGACGATCATCAGCAGCGCCCCCGCGATCAGCGAGTGAAGCTCCCACTCGCGGCCGAGGATCTCGAGCCGGGCGAGCACGGTGAGCGATCGCCAGGCTGCCGAGGAAGGCCATCGCCGCGCCCGGGATCACGAACAGGTGGGTCGGGCTGTGCACCAGCAGGAAGCGCAGGTGCCGCCAGCCGTCGCGGAAGCTCGACGAGCTTGGACTCGCCCCCGCGCGGGTGGTACTCGATCGGCACCTGCGCGATGTCGAGGTTCTCCTTCGCGGCGCGGATCACCATCTCCGACGCGAACTCCATCCCGGTGGTGCGCAGGTCGAGCGCCGGGCAGCGCGTCCGGCGCAGCGGCGCGCATGCCGCAGTGGGCGTCCTTGACCCCGGTGCGGAAGAAGAGGTTGAGCGATGCCGGTGAGCACCGGGTTGCCGACGTAGCGGTGCAGCCACGGCATCGCGCCCGGGATGGATGTTGTCCATCCGGTCGCCGATGACCAGGTCGGCGCCCCGCCTCGAGCTCCTCGACGAAGCGCGGGATCTCGGCGAAGTCGTAGGTGAGGTCGGCGTCGGCCATCACGATGTAGCTCGCCCCGGGCGGCGGCGAAGCCGGCCAGGTAGGCGCTGCCGTAGCCGCGCCGCGGCTCGTGGACGACCCGCGCCCCGGCCTCCGCGCGCCAGGTCGGCGCTGCCGTCCTCGGAGCCGTTGTCGGCCACGATCACCTCGCCGGCGATGCCGCTGCCGCGTCGAGCGCCGCCGCGCGCGCGCGCACGCACCGCTCGATGTTCTCCGCCTCGTTCAGGCAGGGGATGACGACGGAGACGGCGATCGGCTCAGCCTCGGCGCGGTGTTGTCCGGGAGATCCGTGACGTGCATGGCTCGGTGCGTCGGCTCACTGGCGGGGTCCGGACACCGCGAGCGCTGCCGGAGCCTCGCGATCCTAGCCGATCAGCGCCGGGCGGCCGCCTCCCTTGTCCGGCGCGTGCGCGTCTGCCTCGTCTACGACTGCCTGTACCCCTACACGGTGGGCGGCGCCGAGCGCTGGTACCGCAACCTCGCGCGAGCGGCTCGCAGCCGACGGGCACGACGGTGACCTACCTGACGCTGCGCCAGTGGGCCGAGCGGCGAGCGTCCCGACGGTCCCGGGGGTGCGAGGTGTGGCGGTGGGCCCGCGGATCGACGCTCTACACCGACAGGGACGGCGGCGCATCGCACCGCCGCTGGTGTTCGGGCTCGGGGTGCTGCGGCACCTGCTGCGCCACGGCGGCCGCTACGACGTGGTCCACACCGCCTCGTTTCCCTACTTCTCCCTGCTGGCCGCGGCGCGCTCGGCGCGCCGGCGGTGGCGGCTTTCGCCTGGTGGTCGACTGGCACGAGGTCTGGAGCGCCGACTACTGGCGCGAGTACCTCGGGCCGCTCGGCGGCCGGGTCGGCTGTGCGGTGCAGCGCCTGCTGCGCGCGGGTGCGCCAGCGGGCGTTCTGCTTCTCGGCGCCTGCACGCCCTGCGGCTGCGCGAGGAGGGGCTGCGCGGCGAGCCCGACCGTGCTCCGCGGCGAGTAGGCCGGGCCGCTGGAGCGGCCCCGCCCGCGCCGCCGGGCAACGCCGTCGGTCTTCGCCGGCCGCCACATCCCCGAGAAGCGCGCGCCCGCGCTGGTGGGCGCGGTCACGCACGCACGCGGCGGCGTGCCGGACCTGCGCGGGCGCGATCTCGGCGACGGCCCCGAGCGAGCGCACGTGCGAGGCCGAGATCGCCGCGCACGGATGCGACGAGGCTCGTGGAGGCGCCGGGCTTCGTCGCCGCCGCCGAGGTCGACGCGACGCGCTCGCGCACGCGCTCTGTCTCGTGCTGCCCTCCCGGCGCGAGGGCTACGGCCTGATCGTGGTCGAGGCCGCGTCGCTGGGCGTGCCCACCGTCGTGGTGGCGGGCCCCGACAACGCCGCCGTCGAGCTCGTGAGCGACGGCGTGAACGGGTTCGTGGCGCGTCGGCGCCGGCCCGAGGACCTGGCCGACGCGATCGGGAAGGTGGCAGCGCGGGACCGCGTCTGCGCGCGTCGACCGCCGAGTGGTTCGCGCGCAACGCGCGCGGCTGTCCCTCGGCGTCCTCGCTGAGCAGGGTGCTCGACGGCTACGGCGCGCCGAGCGCACGGCGGTAGACCGCGGCTGTTGCGTCGGCGGTCGCCTCCCAGGTGAAGCGCGCGGCCGCGCCGCGGCCCGCCTCGGCGAGCTCGGCGCGCAGCGCCTCGTCGCCGAGCAGCCGCTCGATGCGCGCCGGGTATGGCGGCCACGTCCTCGGGGTCGAACAGCAGCGCCGCGTCCCCCGCCACCTCGGGCAGGCGTCGAGCGGTCCGAGCACGCCACGGGCACGCCGCGGCGCATCGCCTCGAGCACCGGCAGCCCGAAGCCCTCGTAGAGCGACGGAAACACGAACGCCGCGCGCGGCCGCGTAGAGGCCCTCGAGGTCCGCGGCGCCCAGCCAGCCGGGCATGCGCACGTCCGCCGGCGATGCCGAGCCGAGCGCGCTCGCGCGCAGCTCGGCCTCGTGCGGGGTGGAGTAGCCGGGGACCACGAGCAGCGGGCGGCGCTCGGCCGGGAGCGCGGCGTGCGCCTCGAGCAGGCGCACCAGGTTCTTGTGCGGGCGCTTGGCCGACACGCGGCAGCAGGACCGGGCGATCGCCGAGGCCGAGGCGCTCGCGCAGGCGCGGCTCGGGGGTCGGCTCGCGCGGCCGGCGCCGGTCGCCGACGCCCAGCGGCACCACGTCGACCTTGCCCGGCGGCACGCCGAGGTGCGCGACGCAGGTCGCTCGCGGTGGCGCTGCGGCGTCGACGATGATGCGGTGCGAGCGCCGCGCCGCGGCCGGGACCAGCAGCCTCATGCCCGAGCGCGCGCAGCCCGAAGTGCGCCTCGGGCACCATCTTGTAGTTGAGGTCGTGGATCGTGGTCACGCGCGCGAACGCGCCCGCGCAGGGGCGCCGTGGAGGCGAGGCTGTGCACGAGCGTCGCACCCGCGCGCGCGCGGCCAGCCGCGGCAGGTGCACCTGCTCGCCCCGCACCCACTCGACCCGGCTGCGCGCGTGGACCGGCACCACGACCTGCGCGGCGATCGCCGCCACGGCCCCGCCGGCTCGCCGCCGCCTCGCGGTTCACGAACGCGGTGAGCCGCAGCTCGCGCCGCGGCCGCGAGCGCGGGATCAGCTCGCGGGCGTAGATCTCCATGCCGCCGGTCTCGCCGGGCACGAGGTAGACGAGGTTGAGGCCCGACGTGCATCGCCCGCGGCGCTTCACGCCGACAGACTGCCGACGATGGACTCATCGTGGCATCGACGCGCGCGCCGCCGCCGAGGTGCCGGCCGGGCGCGGGCGCGTACGTGCGCGAGCTGCTGCGCGGCCCTCGCACGCGCTCGAGGCGACCGGGCACCGCTACCGGCTCTACGCCCGCGAGCCGTGGCGGGCGGCGACCTCGACGCGCGCTTCACGTGGGAGCGGTCGTCGCTGCCGGACCCGCTCTGGCACGCGGCGGCGGCCGCGCGCGCGAGCCGCGCGCTGCGACGTCTTCCTCTCCACCAACAGCTACCTGACCGCCTGGTTCACGCGCGTGCCGACCGCGCGTGCGTCGTCTACGACCTGGTCGCCGTTCCCGACGCCGCAGGCCCAGTCCCGCGCCGCGCGCATCGAGCGGGCGACGATCCGGCCGGCGCTGCGCCGCGCCGCGCGCGCTGGTCGTGCATCTCGCGAGGCCACGCGGCGCGACCTCGTCGCGCTGCTTCCCGCGCGCGGCGGCGAAGGCGCGCGTCATCCCGCTCGCCGCCGACGAGCGCCTCCGACCGCGCCGCGCCGGCCGGCGCGCGGGCGACCGCCCGACACGGGCTGGCGGCCGCTACGTGCTGGCGGCCGGCACGCTCGAGCCGCGCAAGAACCTGGCGCGGCTGATGGACGCGTGGGCGGCGCTGCCCGGCGGACGCTGCGCGGCACGAGCTGGCGCTGATCGTCGGCCGCGGGGTGGGACGACGCGCGACGATCGCTGGCCGCGGCGCGAGCGCAGCGCGACGTGCGGCTGCTCGGCTACGTGCGCCGACGAGGAGCTGGCCGCGCTCTACGCCGCGCGCGCCGCGTTCGCGTACCCATCGCTCTACGAGGGCTTCGGGCTGCCCGTGCTCGAGGCGATGGCCGCCGGCGCGCCGGTGGTGACCTCGACGTCTCGAGCCTGCCCGAGGTCGCGCGGCGACGCCGGCGCTGCTCGTCGACCCCGAGGACGAGCGCGCGATCGCGCGACGCCCTCGCTCGGCTGTCTGCTCGCCGACGCGGGAGCGCGGCGGCGCTGCGGCGAGCGGGCCGCGGGCGCGCGCCGCGGGCTTCTCCTGGGAGCGGGTCGGCCGGCGGGACGCTCGCCGTGCTCGCGCGGGCGCCGGCCCACGAGACCGGTCGTAGGCGGCGGCCAGCCGCTCGGCCGCCGCCGCGGTCGAGTAGCGCTCGCACGAGCTCGGCGCGGGTAGGCCACGCGCGCGCCGGGCGGCCGCGGCCAGCGGGCCCGTCGCGCGAGCGCCGCGCGAGCCCGATCCAGTCGCCCGGCGGCGAACAGCGTGCCCGGCCGTCGAGCACCTCCGGGATCGCGCCGCTCGTCGGCGGCGAGGACGTCCAGGCCCGGCGGCCATCGCCTCGGCGAGCACCATCCCGAACTGCTCCTCCCAGAACGCGCGCGGGAGGTCGAAGGGGTGCAGCTGCGGCGGTGGCGCTCGGCAGGCTCGCGAGCACCATGCACGACGCGGACGCGAAGACCGCCGGCATCTCGTCGTAGGGGACCGCGCGCGATCTCGACGCGGTCGCCGATCCCGAGCTCGGCGGCGTACGTCGCGCAGCCGCGCCCTCCTCGGGCCCGCAGCCGACGATCCGCACGCCGCGGGCCGCAGGCCGCTCGCGCGGCGCAGCAGCGCGACCGCGCGCAGCACGTCCTGGTGGCCCTTCTCCCACACCAGCCGGCCGGGCGAGAGGATCACGTGCTCGGCCGGCGGCGGCGCGGCGCGCGGCGCGCCGAAGCGCGTCGAGGTCGATGCCCGGCGGGCAGACCTCGATGCGCTCCTCGCTCGACGCCCTCGAGCAGCAGCGCCTCGCGGGCGCGCTCGGTGGCCGGCAGGAAGAGGTCGGTGGCGCCAGCACCTGCGTCGCGGTAGCGGCGCGCGTGGCGGTTGCGGTAGCGTCGCAGGAACGGGATCGTCTCCCACACCGTCTGCACGAGCTTGAAGCCGTGGCGGGCCTTGCGCGCGCGCGGCGTCGGCCGCGAACCAGAACGACAGCTCCTCGGCGTGGACGATGTCGGCGCCGGCGAACGCCGCGTCGGCGTCCGCCAGGTAGCGGTCGCCGACGACGCCCGCCGCGACCTCGCCGAGCGGCCCGCCGGGCAGCCGGTCGCGCAGCGAGGTCACGCGCTCGGCGCGCAGCGGCAGCGAGCTCCGCGTCGAACTGGTTCGAGCGCGTGAGCAGGTAGGAGACGTCGAAGCGGTGCGGGCAGCTCGACCCACGGCCGCAGCTCCCAGGGCGTCGCGAGCTGGCCGCGGACGATCAGGACGCGCGGCATGGGCCCGGCACGCTACAACCCCCTGCCGATGTCGCCGGGGCAGCTCAAGCACCGTCTCCACGTGGCCACCATGCGGGCTCTGACGGCAGTCCTGAGCGCGCTCTCCCTGCGCGAGCGCGCGATCGCGGCACGCAAGAGCGTGGCCCGTGCGCGGCGCCGGCGGGCCGAGCGGCGCGGCTCGGACCGGCTGTCGCGTCCCGCCCTCTACGGGATCGACTGCAAGCTCGACGCCGCGATCGACATGGACGGCGGCTTCTTCGTCGAGGCCGGCGCCAACGACGGCTTCACCCAGTCGAACACCTACTGGCTGGAGCGCTTCCGCGGCTGGCGCGGCATGCTGGTCGAGCCGATGCCCACGCTCCACGAGGAGTGCCGCGCCGAGCGCCCGGAGGCGACGCTCGTCCACGCCGCGCTGGTGTCCGAGGCCGCCCCGGGCGCCGACGGTGACCATGCACTTCGGCGATCTCATGTCCTCGGTGCACGGGGCGCACGGCGACTCCGACGACGAGCGGGAGTGGGTCAGCCCGGGTTGGTGCTGGGCTGGCGCGACCCCTACGAGGCCGACGTGCCGGCGCGGACCCTGTCCTCGATCCTCGACGAAACGGACGCGCCCGAGGTGGACCTGCTCTCGCTCGACGTGGAGGGCTTCGAGCCGCAGGCCCTGCGCGGCCTCGACCTCGACCGCCACGCGCCGCGCTGGATCGTGGTGGAGGCCCACGACCTCGTGTCGGGCCGCGAGGCGATCGAGGAGGTGCTGGGCGAGCGCTACTCGCTGCACGCCCAGGTGTCGCCGCTCGACCTGCTCTACCGGCGGCTCGACGGAGCCTGACCGCCGCCGCGCGATCAGATCCGGCGCAGGAGCGCCTGGCGGATCTCCTCCGGGACCCCGCGCACCGCGATCAGCGCCGCTGCGAACACCGCGAGCGCCACCGCGGTCCGCGCCAGGCTCGGGCCGGGCGCGAGCACGCCGGCCGCCGCCCCGAGCCCCGCGGCCAGCCCGATGCGCGGCAGCAGGCCCGGCCGCAGCGCGATCCTCTTGGGGCCCGAGACCAGCGCGACCACGTATCCGCCCAGGAGCACCAGCTCCCCGGCGATGTTGGCCACCGCGGCGCCCTCGGCCGTGGCGAGGACGAGCGTGACCACGAACGACGCCACCAGGGCAGCCGCGTTGACCACGAGCACGGCGCGATAGCGCGCCTGCGCGATCAGGGCGAAGCCGGCGATGGCGGCCGGGAACGTGCCGGCGAAGGCGATCGCCTGCAGCTCGAGGACGTCCACCGACTCGCTGAACGCGTCGCCCGCCACGACCTCGATCGCCACGGGGGCGGCGAAGGCCGTGCCCAGGCCGGCCACGGCCGCGACGATGAAGCTCCCCTCCATCAGGCGCTGGGACGCGTAGGCGAGACGCTCGGAGTCGTCGCGGGCGGCCCGGGCGAGCACCGGAAAGGCGGTCTGCGCCAGCAGCGTCGAGGCCCCCGCGAGCACGACGAAGACCCGGAAGGCGGCGCCGAACAGGCCGACCTCGCGATCGTCGGCCACGAAGCCGAGCAGGATGACCGTGAGGTAGATGTAGATGAACCCCACCGCCGTGGCCAGCGCGTACGGGAGCACCTCGCCGATGATCGCCCGCCACCGGCCGAGCGCGAACGACGGCCGCCACGGCATCAGGCCGTGGACCAGCCAGAAGGCGACGACGACCAGGACGGCGCCCACCGGCAGCGGCACGGCGAGGAGTGCCACCAGCCCCGCGCCGGTCGCGGCCAGGGTCGCCAGCAGGACGGAGCTGAGCGCGTTTCGCAACAGCTCGAGCCCCGTGATCGTCCCCACCCGGAGCTGTGCGGCGAGCGGCGTGGCGAACGTGCCGTACAGCGCCGTGAGCACGAGCCCCGCGCCGCCCAGCGCGGTGCCCACGACCATGGCCTGCGAATAGCCGGCCGCGGCCGCGAAGGCCACCGCCGCCCCGACCCCCACCGTGGTGAGCGCCAGGCGCAGGCCGAGGATGTCGCTGACCACCTCGTCGCGCGCCGTGCCCGTCCGGACCGAGTACTCGCGCACCGCGATGTTCACCAGTCCCGCGTCGGTGAGCCCGGTGACGATCGCCAGGAGGGAGACGACGGTGGTGTACCTGCCCGCCGCCTCCACCCCGATCTCGCGAAGGAGCACCGCGGTGGCCGCCACCGCCAGCGCCGTGCCGAGCGCGTAGCCGAGCACGCGCACGGCACTGCCGCGGATCACCAGAGGACCAGCGCGCCGGCTGTCGAGGACGTCCTCCGGTGGAGCTTCGGTCATCGGCTCACTTGACGACCTCGAGCTCCGCCCGGATGTTCATGGCCGGCGCCCGGAAGGCGAAGTAGGCCTCGTATGCGCGGGGGTAGCGGTTGGCCAGTCGCTCGAGGCCCGTGAGCCGGAACGGCAGCCACAGGTCGACGCGATTGCTCAGGACCCGGAACCGCGTGCTGGTGTAGTGGGCGAAGCCGGGCTCCGCGAGGCCCTCGATCGCGAGAAGCGAGAGGTAGTGCTTGTGGGTCGGGTCGCCGTAGGCCAGCAGCGACGAGAAGTGCGGGGTCCGCAGCAGCACGCGGGCGGCCGGTCGCGCGACCCGGTGAACCTCGCCCATCAGGCCGTAGAGGTCCCCGATGTGCTCGATCACGTCCTGCATCAGCACGACGTCGAAGCTGTCGTCCTCGAGGGGGTACGGGAACGCCTCGAGGTCGTGCACGACGTCGGCCGCGGTGTCGCTCGATATGTCCAGGCCCACCGCCCCGGGCCACTTCTTGCTGCCGCAGCCCAGATCGAGCACCCGGCCGCCGTCGCTGGGCCGCAGGTCGAACTGCTCCGGGGCCTGCAGGGCCTTCCACCGATCGCGAAGCTGAGTAACCACGGCGCCCATGCGCGCCGGAAGGCTAATGGGGCGTGGTTCCCTCTAGGGTTCCCCCGATGGCCAAGCGCGCCCTGATCACCGGCATCACCGGCCAAGACGGCTCCTATCTCGCCGAGCTCCTGCTCGAGAAGGGCTACGAGGTCCACGGCATGGTCCGGCGGTCCTCCTCGGAGACCTTCCAGCGCCTGACCAGGGTGCGCGACGACCTCGTGCTCCACACGGGCGACCTGCTCGACCAGCGGTCGCTGGTGGACGTGCTGCGCGCCTGCCGAGCCCGACGAGATCTACAACCTCGCCGCCATGTCCTTCGTCGCCGCGTCCTGGTCCCAGCCGGTGCTGACCGCGGAGTTCACCGGGGTCGGCGTCGACGCGCATGCTCGAGGCGATGCGCGACGTCGCGCCCGACGCGCGCTTCTACCAGGCGTCCTCCTCGGAGATGTTCGGCCAGGTGCTCGAGGTCCCCCAGACCGAGAAGACCCCCTTCTACCCCCGCAGCCCGTACGGCGTGGCGAAGGCCTACGGCCACTTCATCACGGTCAACTACCGCGAGTCCTACGACCTGTTCGCCTGCTCGGGGATCCTCTTCAACCACGAGAGCGCCGCGCCGCGGACTGGAGTTCGTGACCCGCAAGGTCACCCACGCCGCGGCCGCGATCAAGCTCGGGCTCGCAGGACGAGCTCGCCCTCGGCAACCTCGACGCGGAGCGCGACTGGGGCTACGCGAAGGACTACGTCGAGGCGATGTGGCTGATGCTCCAGCAGCGACGAGCCCGAGGACTACGTGATCGCCACGGGCGAGACGCACAGCGTGCGCGAGCTGGTCGACGTCGCCTTCGCGCACGTCGGGCTCGATCCCGGAGAAGCACGTGCGGCATCGACCCGAAGTTCCTGCGTCCCGCCGAGGTCGAGCAGCTGGTGGGGGATCCCACGAAGGCTCGCGAGAAGCTGGGCTGGCAGCCCCGTACGAGCTTCGAGGAGCTGGTGCGGCTGATGGTCGACGCCGACCTCGAGCTGCTCGAGCAGCGGCGTGCCCCAGAAGCAGGCCGGCTGAAGCTCGCGGCTGCGGTGAGGGTCCTCGAGACCCGTCTCGAGGGACCGCTCCTCCTGGAGCCGGCGAGGTTCACGGCGACTCCCGCGGCTTCTTCGTCGAGACCTACCGGGCGAACGCCCTCGCGCGACCTCGGCGTCCGCGAGCGCTTCGTGCAGGACAACCATTCGCGCTCCGGCTCGCGGCGTGGTGCGCGGGATGCACTTCGCGGTCGGTGAGGGGCAGGCCAAGCTCGTGCGCTGCGCCCGCGGCTCGATCTTCGACGTGGTGGTGGACATCCGACGCGGCTCGCCGACGTTCGGCGAGTGGGAGGCCTACGTGCTCGACGACGAGCGGCTGCGCCAGCTCTACGTGCCGGTCGGCTTCGCGCACGGCTTCTGCGTGACCAGCGAGGTGGCCGACGCCGTCTACAAGTGCTCGTCCTACTACGACCCCGCCGTCGAGCGCGGCTTCGCCTACGACGATCCCGAGGTGGGGATCGAGTGGCCCGACCTCGAGCTGATCGGCGTCCGAGCGCGACGCTGGCGCGCCGCGCCTCTCCGAGGTGGCCGACGACGCTGCCGTTCGAGTACAGCCGGCGACCGCCCGAGATAGCCGGGCGACGCCGGCGACCAGCGCGCGCTCGCCGGGCGACAGGACCACGCACCGCGTAGGCGAGCCAGTAGGCGACCGGGCCACCCAGCAGCAGGCCCGGTGAGCAGCGACGGAGCGAGTCGAGGTTCGCCAGCGCGGCCACGAGCCCGAGCGCCCCGCCAGCAGCGCGCCCAGCGCGTACGCGGGCAGCCACGCCTCGCGGGCGAGCTCGCCCACGGACGCGCCGGACACGTCGAGCGTGAGGCGCAGCATGAAGGGCGCCGCCAGCACGAAGGGGATGGTGGTGCCGAGCGCCGGGCCCTCCAGGCCCAGCGAGGGCGTCAGGGCCAGCGTCAGCACGAGGTTGGCGCGCCGCCACCACGCACACCAGCCGCGCCACCTCGCGCGCCTTTCCCGCGCCGACGAGGAAGTTCGGGGTGAGCGGCGAGCTGGCCGTAGAGGAGCCAGTAGGAGACCATGATCGCCAGCGCCCCCGCCCCCTCGCGGTAGCGCTCGCCGAGCCAGATCTCCAGCGTCGGTGCCGCGAGCACCATCAGCGTGACGGTCAGCGGCACGGTGAAGGCCAGCGTGTACCGCGAGCCCCGACCACGAGCTCGCGCAGGCGCCGCGCGGTCTCCCTCGGCGGCGTAGCGCGCCGCCACCGGCAGCGAGGTGAGCCCGACCGCCTGGTTGAGCGCGTAGAGGACGTTGTGCGCCCGTACCGGCCCCTCGTAGAGGCCGAGGGTGCTCGGCCGTGGCGAACAGCGCCGAGCACGATCCGGTCGAGCCCGTAGATCACCACGTTCGAGACCTCGAGCAGCAGCACGTAGCCCGCGGTGGGCAGGACCCTGCGCGCCTGCTCGCGCGAGACCGCGTCGGCCTCGAAGCGAAACGGCGAGGCCGAGGCGCGCGCCTGGCGACGAAGTTGATCGTTCCGCTGATGAGCGGGATCGACCCGCTGCGCGCCGATGAGCAGCCCACAGCGGGGCGTCGGCCGCGATGAGCCCGAGCATCAGCGCCGCGAACAGCACGAGCGCCGCGATCTCGTTGGCCGCCGAGCGGGTGAGCAGCCAGCGCGGCTCGCAGCGCGTCGAGGTTCACGGTGACCGCCAGGCCGACGGCGGTCACCGCGGCGAGGAGCGCAGCGCCCCGCGCTGCGCGTCGGCCTCGAGCTCGCCCTCGAGCAGCCGCCTCCGAGGCGTCCCCAGCCCACGCACGAGGATCAGGACGCCCGGTGATCAGCCCCGCCGCCGCGTAGAAGACGGACGCAGGTCGAGAAGGAGGCCGACCCGCTCGGAGTCGTCGCGGGCGGAGACCATCGCCCGCATCGCCGAGTTGCGAGACGCTGTTCTTGACCACGAGCAGGTAGACGGCCAGGGTGCTCATCAGCCCGTAGGTGCCGAGCTCGGCGACCGAGAGCCGGCGCGCGAGGGCCGTGACGATCGCGAGGAGCACGAACAGGCCGGTGACCTGGGCGGCCTGCTGGGTGAGTGCCCCGGCGGCCACGAGGCGGGCCTGGCCGCCGCCCGCCGCCGGGCTGGTCGGTCGCGACTCCACGGCGCGGCGAGTCTTGCAGGTACGATTCGCCGGAGGGACCGGGCCGCACGGCGACCGATGACCAAGGTTTGAACGTACGGACAACGCTGGCCATGGACGCCGGCGCGACGCACCCATCGACCGACGCCGGCAGACCGCGCGGCCCGCCGGGCGAACATCCCCCGCCGGCGGATCCTCGACATCCCGATGGCGCTCACCGACTACGCCGGGGCCATGGAGGTCATGGACGAGATGGTCGATCGCCGCGTGCCGCGGCTGGATCTGCGCCGCCGCCGTGCACTCGGTGATGACGGCGCAGGACGACCCGCTGATGCGCAGGGCGCTCACCGACGCCGTGATCACCGTGCCCGACGGGATGCCGATCGTGTGGGGGGTGAACCTGCTCGGCGAGCACCTGCCCAACCGCGTCTACGGGCCCGAGCTGATGCGCCGCTACTGCGACCGGTCGGTGGAGCGCGGCCACCGGGTGTGGCTCTACGGCGGCCGCGACCAGGGAGCGCTCGTGCAGCTGGCGCTCAGCCTGCGCCAGAAGCACCCGGGCCTGCGGATCGTGGGCGGCTACTCGCCTCCCTTCCGGGCGCTGACGGACGAGGAGGACGACGAGATCTGCCGCCAGATCAACGAGGCCCAGCCGGACGTGCTCTGGGTGGGCATCGGCGTGCCCAAGCAGGAGAAGTGGATGGTGCGCGTGCGCGACAAGCTCGAGGTGCCGGTGATGTGCGCGGTGGGGGCGGCCTTCGACTTCCACGCCGGCCGGGTGTCCCAGGCGCCGACGTGGATGCAGGAGCGCGGCCTCGAGTGGACCTACCGGATCGCCCAGGAGCCGCGCCGGCTGCTCCCGCGCTACCTCTACACCAATCCCCGCTTCATGCTCGGGCTGGCCCGCGACATCCTGCGCGAGCGCCAGCCGCGCGCGCACGGGCAGACGTAGTGCCCGCCGCTCGCCTCCGGCGGCGTCTCCCTGGTGCTCGGGGGGCGGGGCTTCGCGGGAGCCCATCTGGTGGAGCGACTCTCGCGCGACGGCGAGGTGGCCGGCCCCCTCACGCGCCGAGCTCGACCTCACCGACGCGGACGCCGTGTCCGCCGCGGTCCGCTCGCTGCGGCCCGCCGCCGTCTTTCACCTCGCGGCCTTCAGCAGCCCGCGGCTCTCGTGGGAGCAGCCGCGCGAGGCGGTCGTCTCCAACGTCGAGATGACGCTCAACGTGCTCGAGGCGGTGCGGGTCGAGGCGCCGTCGGCCACCACCGTGCTCGTGGGCTCGGGCCAGGTCTACGGGACGGTCGAGTCCGGCCCGGTGACCGAGGACGCGCCGCTCGACCCGCCCGTCCCCGTACGCGGTGTCGAAGGTGGCGAGCGACATGCTGGGCGCTCAGTACGCCGCCGCCCACGGCATGAGGGTCATCCGGCTGCGGCCGTTCAACCATGCCGGGCCGGGGCAGTCCGACGAGTACGTGCTCGCGACCCTCGCCCGCCAGGTGGCGGAGGCCGAGGTCGCCGGCGCGGGTGAGGCGCTGCTGCGGACCGGCGACACCTCGGCGGCGCGCGACTTCACCGACGTCCGCGACGTGGTCGAGGCCTACGTGCTCGCCGCCGGCGCCGAGCCCGGCGTCTACAACGTGTGCAGCGGGGTGCTCGACCACGGTCGCCGAGCTGATCGACCTGCTGCGGGAGAGCGCCACGGTGCCGGTGCGCCACGAGGTGGACCCCGGCGCGGCTGCGCGCGCACGACGCGCGGGCGATCTGGGGCTCGCACGAGCGTCTCACCGCGGCCACCGGCTGGCGAGCCGCGCATCACGCTCGCGCAGACGGTGCGCGACACGCTCGACTGGTGGCGGGGGCGGCTGAGCTGAGCTGCCCGGCGTGCGGCGGCCCGCTGGAGCCGTGGCGCCGGGTGCCGGCCGGCGAGCCCGCCGACCCCCGGCGCTTCGAGCTGCTGCGCTGCGCGCCTGCGCAGACCGCGGTCACGACCGGCGAGCCCCCCGGGCCGCGGGCCTACGAGGAGGGTGTCTACGCGCCGGGCAAGCCCCGTGCGGCGCCGCTGCTCGCCCTGGTCCAGCGCCTGGTGGCGGCCCAGCCGGCCGGCGCGCTCGCCCGCGCCGGGCTGCGGCCGGGGGCGCGGGTGCTCGACGCCGGGGCCGGCCAGGGGCGGCTGGTGGCCGCGCTGGAGCGGCGGGGATACGACGCGCACGGGATCGATCCCTCCGCGCGCAGCGCCGGGGCCGCGGCGGCCGCCGGGCGCAGCGTCGCACGGGAGGCGATCTCCGAGCACGAGGACGCCGGGCTCGGCGCCGTGGTGCTCTGGCACGTGCTCGAGCACCTCGACGATCCGGCGGCCGCGCTTCGGCGCGCGCACGGCTGGCTGGAGCCAGGGGGGCTCCTGCTGATCGGCGTGCCCAACGCCGCCTCGGCTGCAGGCCGGCCTGGCCGGCGACGGCTGGCTGCACTGGGACGCCCCGCGCCACCGCGTGCACCTGACCCCCTCCGGCCTGCGCACGCTGCTGCGCTCGACCGGCTTCGAGCCGCTGCGCACGGAGCACATGGTGTGGGAGCACAACCCGGCGGGCATGTGGATGGCCCTGCTCACGCGGGCCGGGCTGGCGCCGGGGCTGGCCTTTCACCTGCTGAAGCGAAACGCCGAGCCCCGCGGCCGGGACCTCGTGGGGCTCGCGACCGGGCTCGTGCTGGCCCCGGCGGCGCTCGCGCTGGAGGCGCTGGCCGCGAGCCGGGGGCGCGGCGGCACGATCCTGACGGTGGCGCGCCGCACCGCGCCGGACGCTTAGCTGGAGGCCATGGGCCTGCCCGCTCGCCGCCGCAGCCTGCCCGCCGCCGCCCTCGCGGTCGCGCTGCTCGGCGCCGCCCCCGCGCCCGTGCACGCCGGCACGCTCGACCGCACGGTGGCGGTGCGGCCGGGCGACGGCTTCCGCGCACTCGTGCGCGCCGCGGGCGAGCGACCCCTGCTGCGCCGGGCGCCCGGTTCCCGCGCCCGGGCCGGCTCGCGCGCGGCGCCGGCGCTCGCTGCTCTTCTTCGGCCAGCTCGCCGACCCGCAGATCGCCGACGAGACCTCGCCCGCCCGCAAGGAGTACCTGGCCTCCGCGGGCGACGCGAGCTGGCGGCCCCAGGAGGCGCTGACGGCGCAGGCGGCGGACCAGCTCGTGCGCTCGCTCAACCGCAGCCGCAGGAGCGAGCTGAGGGGGGCGGGAGGGCGCCGGGCCGGCATGCGCTTCACGCTGGTCACCGGGGACCTGACCGACAACGCGCAGCTCAACGAGACGCGCTGGTACCTGCGGCTGCTCGAGGGGGGCAGGCTCGACCCGTCGTCCGGCGTGCCCGGCTGCGAGGTCGCCGACCCCGCGGCGCGCTACTTCGGCGTGCAGGACTGGGACGACTTCGGGCCGGGCGTCTCGGCAGAGCGCCTGGCGGGCTACTGGGACCCCGACCGCGGCGGGGCGCGCGGACGCTACGGCGACCTGCGCTACCCCGGTCTGCTCGAACGCGCACAGCGGCCCTTCACCGCGGAGGGGCTGGCCATGCCGTGGTACTCGCTGCTCGGCAACCACGAGGTGCTCCGCCAGGGATTCGCGCCCGGCGCCCATCCCGCGTTCGACGACGCGCGCGCCACGGGCTGCCGCAAGCCCTTCCCGAGCGACGCGTTCGGGCCGGCGCAGCTCGGGGCCCGCAGCCAGGCACAGGCGCTGGAGCGCCTGGCCGAGCCCCGAGGTGCTCGAGCAGCTCGAGCGCGACTCGCGGCCGGTGCTCGGCGACCCGGCGCGGAGGATGGTGGGCAAGGCGGAGCTCAAGCGACTGCACCCCGGCGGCGACCACCGTCACGGCTTCGGGTACGTCGACCCCGCCGAGGAGCGGCGATCGTCCGGGTCCGCCGCCTACTACGCCTGGAGCCCGCGCCCGGGCGTGCGGATGATCGCGCTCGACACCTCGGCGGAGGGCGGGCGCTCCCAGGGCAACCTCGACGACCCCCAGTACCGCTGGCTGGCGCGCGAGCTGGACCGCAACACCTCGGTGAGCCTCGACTCGCGCGGGCGGGTGCGCCGCGACCGCGACCGCGACCGGCTGATCGTGGTCTCCGGCCACCACCCGCTGGCGGGCATGAGCAACGGGTGGGCCGACGAGCGCTCGGGCCCGTGCACGAGGGCGGTGCCCGGCGGCTGCGACGCCGACCCGCGGTCCTCGCGCCCCGTGCACCGCGGGACCGCCGGCCGCCGGTCGCTCCTCTCCCTGCTTCAGCGCCACCCCGGCGTGATCGCCTACGTGGCCGGCCACGAGCACCGCAACCGGGTGACCCCCCACTTCCGCCGGGACGGCCGCGGCGGGCTGTGGGAGATCGTGACCGCGTCGAGCATCGACTTCCCCGGTCAGGCGCGGCTGATCGAGCTGATGGACAACCGCGACGGCACCCTGTCGATCTTCGGGACGCTGGTGGACCAGGCCGCGCCGCTCTCCCCGCCCCCGTCGGGCACGCCGGCCTCGGCGATGACCGAGGCCGACCTGGCGTCGCTGGCCCGGGCGCTGGCGGCAAACGGACCCGTGGCGCGCTACGCGGCGGGTGCGAGGGGCCGCCGGCGCGACCGCAACGTGGAGCTGCTGGTGCGCGACCCGCGGCGGCTGGCGGCGCGCGTCAGCATCAGGCGCCGGGCCAACTACAGCGACCGATACAGCCCCATCAACCGCCCGACGAACCGCTCCTGCGGTGTGCTCGGCCCGCGCCCGCTCGAGCAGCTCCTCGCCCTCCGCCGCTCGCCCCCGCGGGTCGGTCCACAGGGCCGCGAGCGGGCCGCGAACGCGCCCAGGTCGCCCAGGGGCACGCAGCGCCCGGGCCCGAGCAGCTCGGGCAGGCCGCCCATCGCCGTGGCCACCACGGGCACCCCGGCGGCCATCGCCTCGAGCGCCGCGTAGGGCGAGAACTCGTGGCAGTGCGAGGGCATGAGCACCATCGCGGCGCCGCCGAGCAGCTCGCCGGCGCGCGCGCGGCGACGACCCTGCCGAGCATCTCCACCTGGCCGCCCGTCCGCTCGGCCAGGCCCGCCAGCCGCTCCTGCTCCGGGCCCGTCCCCCGCCACGCGCAGCGGCACGCCGGCCGCCGCCGCGGCGGAGATCGCGTCCTCCACCCCCTTCTCCGGCGAGAGGCGCGCGAGCACCAGCGCGTACGAGCCCTCGCCGGCCGCGGCTGTGGCCGGCGAAGGCGGCGTCGGGCAGGAAGTGGGGCAGCGCCTCGACGCGCTCGCGGGGCAGGCCGAGCATGGCCACGCGGTCGGCGGCCCAGGCGCTGGGAGTCACGAAGCGGTCGACGGCGGCGAGCACCTCGCGGCTGGTGCAGCGGACAGCGACGACGGCGTAGGCGGCGGCCTCGGGCAGCGACCGGCGGCAGTTGAGCACGAGGCCCGGCAGCGTGCGCCGCCCGCGGCAGCGCGTGCAGGGCCCGCCGTCGCGCTCGCCGATCCCGGTCGCGCAGAAGAGGCGCACGTTGTGGAGGTGCAGCGACCACCCGCGCGCCCGCCTCGCGGGCCGCGCGCGAGCCCGCGCGGCCCGATCAGCGGCAGCATGTTGTGCGCGTGGGCCACGGTGGCCCCGAGCTCGCGCGACGGCGGCGGCCGACCTCGGCCGGATCCGCGCCCCCGCGCACCAGCGTCGCGGCGGCGCGCGCACGCCCCACATCGGACGAGCGGCGCTCGAAGAGGCGGTGCGGGCACCCCCGCCGCCTCCAGCGCCTCGAGGTGCAGCGCCACCGCGCGCTCCTCGCCGCCCTCGACCCGGTAGCGGTTGTGCAGCACGAGTACGCGGGGGTCGGTCACGGCGCCGGATCTAATCTACTTCGGGCCATGCCGACCCCCGCCGTCTCCGTCGTGGTGCCCACGCGCAACCGAGCCGACTACCTCGCCGTGACCCTCGAGTCGCTGGCGTCACAGCGCCTCGACGCCGCCGTACGAGGTGGTGGTGGTCGACGACGGCTCCTCCGACGCCACCGCGCGCCGTGGCCGAGCGCGCCGGCGCGGCGGTCGAGCGCCACGCCGCGCCCGCGCGGGCCCAACGCCGCACGCAACACCGGCATCGCCGCCACCTCGGCGCCGCTGGTCGCGCTCGTGGACGACGACGTGCGCGCCCCGGCGGGCTGGCTCGCGGCGCTGGTCGCGGGGCGCCGAGCGCCACGACTGGGCCGGACGCCTTCGGC
This sequence comes from uncultured Thermoleophilaceae bacterium, assembly GCA_963731645.1. GTDB lineage: Bacteria > Actinomycetota > Thermoleophilia > Solirubrobacterales > Thermoleophilaceae > JAAYBF01. Next base: position 659,621 of record CAVSWF010000011.1, read on the forward strand.
GGGCCGATCCGGGCCAGCTTCGAGGGGCCCGCGCCCGCGCGCGTGCGGCCGCGAGAAGCCGCCCGATCACCACGCTCGACCTCGGCGACGCCGACCGGGAGGCCGACTTCGTCTGGAGCGCCAACATGGCCGTGCGGCGCAGCGCCATCGAGCGCGTCGGCGGCTTCGACGAGGAGCGTGCCGATCTACGGCGACGAGGAGGAGTGGCTGATGCGCCTGCGCGCGCGCGGGCGGGCGGGTCGCCTACCTGGCCGCCGCCGGCCTCGAGCACCGCCGCGCCGGCGACGACGCCCGGCTGCGCTCGCTCGCGCGGCGCCGAGTACCGGCGCGGCCGGGCGGCGCGGCGCAGCGACCGCCGCAAGGGCACGACTCCCCCGCCTCGCGCGCGAGCTGCGCAACCTCGCCGGCGCCGGCTGGCACACGGTGCGCCGCGCGCTGCCCGCAGGGCCTGATCATGGGCGCGCACTCGGCCGGCCGCCTGGCCGAGACGCTGCGCCGTCGGTGAGCGCGCCTCGCCCGACCCCGACCAGCTTCCTGTCCGGCGAGTCGGGCACAGGTCGTCGGCATCCGCCTGACGGTCACCCGCACCGCTGGCCGACGCCGCGCTCGACGCCGCGCGGCGCGCTGTGCGCTCACCGGCCCGCGGCTCGACCGCCTCGCCGCGCGCGCAGGCGCCGCGACGGGTGCTGGTGCTGTCGGTCTACCGGCCCGGCTCGCGGCTGCCGGCGGCCGTCGCGCGGCTGCGCTCCGAGCGCCACGACGTGCGCCTCGCGCTCGGCGCGACGGGCCCGAGCGCCGATCCCGCGCTGGCCGCAGGACACCGCTGCTCACCGGGCTGCGCCGGCGGCAAGTTCGAGAACCTCAACCGGCTGCTCGAGCGCCGCGCCGGCGGCGACTACGACTGGGTGATCGTGGTGGACGACGACGTGGACCTGCGCGCCGCGCTTCCTCGACCGCTTCGTCGCGCTCTGCGAGCGGCTCGGGCTCGACCTCGCCCAGCCGGCCCAGACGATGCGCAGCCACGCCGCCTGGCGGGTCACCCGCCGGCGGCCGGCCTCGCTCGCGCGGCGCACGCGACTACGTGGAGATCGGCCCGGTCACCGCCTTCTCCCGCCGGGCCGCGGCCGAGCTGCTGCCCGTTCCCCGAGCTGCGCTTCGGCTGGGGGCTCGACAACCACTGGGGCGCCGTCGCCCGCGAGCGCGGCTGGCGGCTCGGAGTGGTCGACGCCCTGCCGGTGCGCCACGAGACGCAGGCAGGTGGCCACCACCTACACGCACGCCGAGGCGATCGAGGAGGCGCGGGCGTTCCTGGCCGGCCGCCCGTACGTGCCCACCGACGAGGCGCAGCGGACGCTGGCCACCATCCGGCGGCGTGCCCGGCGCGTGAGCCGCGGCTGCGAGCTCCTGGTGGTGCCCAAGTGGTACCCGTGGCCGGAGCAGCCGGTGTTCGGCATCTTCTGCCGCGAGCACGCCCGCGCCCTGGCCACGCGCCACGACGTCGTGGTGCTCGCCTCGCTGGCCACCCGCTCGCCCGGACTTCCGGCTCTATCGGCTGACCGACGAGGTCGAGGACGGCCTGCGCACGCGTGCGCGTGCGCTACCGGCGCCCGTGGTTTCGCCCGCTGGCGATGGTCTGCCAGCTGCTCGGCATGCTGGCCGCCCTGCGGCGCCTGCGGCGCGAGCGGCTTTCGGCCCGACGTGGTGCACGCCCACGTCTTCTCCGCCGGCCTGCCGGCGCTGCTGCTCGGGCGCCTGAGCGCGCGCCGCGGTGGTGGTGACCGAGCACTACACCGGCTTCCAGCGCGGCCTGGTGACGCGGCGTCGACCGCCTCGTCGGCGCGAGCCGCCTTCCGCGGCGCGGACCTGGTGGCGCCCGTGAGCGAGGAGCTGGCCGGCCACCTGCGCGAGATCGCGCCCCGGGCGCGGATCGAGGTGATGCCGAACACGGTCGACACCGAGGTGTTCACGCGCCGCCGCGCACGCGCGCCACGACGGCCCGCGCGCGGCTGCTCACGGTGGGCGCGCTGGCCGAGAAGAAGGGCCACGCGTACCTGCTCGAGGCGCTGGCCGCGCTGCGACGGCCGGCGCGACGTCACGCTCGACGTGGTGGGCGACGGCGAGCTGCGCGAGCCGCTCGAGGCGCGAGCGCCGAGCTGGGGCTCGGCGAGCGCGGTGCGCTTCCACGGCGAGCTGCCCAAGGAGCGAGGTGGCGCGAGCTGATGCGCGAGGCCGACCTGTTCGTGCTGCCGAGCACCGCACGAGACCTTCGGCTGCGTGCTGATCGAGGCGATGGCCAGCGGGCTGCCGTCGGTGGCCACGCGCGTCGGCGGCGTGCCCGAGGTGCTCGACCGCGACGGCCGGGGACGCTGGTGGCGCCGCGCGACCCGGCCGCGCTGGCCGCGGCGATCGAGCGAGCGCTCGACCGCGACGTTCGACCGCCCGAGGCGCTGGCGCGCGCCGCCGAGGAGCGCTACGGCTACGACGCCTTCGCCGCGGCGCTGGACCGCGCGTCTACGAGCGAGCTGCTCGCCACGCAGGCGGCGGCAGCACCTCGTCCGCCACCCGGCGCCGCAGCGCCTCCTCGCGGTAGGGCTCGAGCAGCCGCGCCGCGGCCTGCCGCGTAGCGCCTCGCGCGCGCGCGTCGTCCAGCGCCAGCCCGGCGCGCAGCGCGTCGCGCCAGCGCCTCCGGCGCTGCGCTCGGCCGCCACCAGCTCCGGCGCCAGCTCGCGCGGCGAGCGGCAGGGCCACGTTCGGGCCCGCCGAGGGCACGGTGACCAGCGGCGTGCCCGGCCGCCAGCGCCTCCATCTGCGCGAGCCCCCAGTCCTCGAGGCGGGAGGCGTTCACGAACACGCGCGCCCCGGCCACCAGCCGCGAGCCAGCGCTCGCGGCGCCACCGCGCCCAGCCACTCCACCCCCGGCGGCTCGCTCACGCCCGCGCCCGCCAGCCGGCGCAGCGCCTCGTCGCGCTCGATGCCCGCCGACGGCCAGGCGGCCGCCCGCGGGGCGCACGCGGCGCCAGGCCTCGCAGAGCAGGTCGATGCCGCGCTTGAGCGGATCGCCGGCGTAGGCCACCACGTCGGGCGCGTCCTCGCCCGGACGGCGGCACGACGGGCACCGGCGGCGGCAACGCACCGACGGCGGGGCGCGCCGGCGCCGCGCCGCGCGCAGCGGCGGCCTCGCCGGCGGCCTCGCTCCAGGGCAGCAGCAGCGCGCGCCCGGCGCGAGCACCGCGCGCTCGCGGCGGCGCTGCCAGGCGCCGCCGGCGCCCGGCCGGTTGAGCGCGGCGGTCGCGTCGAAGCGCACGGCGGTCCGGGGCGCGCGCGCGGCTGCAGCAGCGCGGCGGTGACGCTCGAGTAGATCACCGCGCCCGCGACGGACCGGGCCGCGCGCCGCGGCGGCGAGCCCCTCGACGACGTCGGTCAGCGCCATCGCACGCCGCAGGCGCCCCGAGGCGCCCGATCTCGACCCGCACGACGCTCGCAGGTGGCGCCCGCGGCCGCGCACCTGCTCGCGCGAGCGCCTCGTCGGCGCCCCGCAGGCCCATCGTCGTGCCCAGCGACACGACGACGATGTCGGGCGCGGCCGGCCACGGCCGGAGCGATAGATGCGACCGTACGGCTGCGGTGCGTGAACGACCCGCGGCCCGCCTGCCTGGTCACCGGCACCGTGTCCGCCGTACCGGCGCGAGCCGTTCCGGCTGCTGGCCGAGACGCAGGGCGTCGAGGTGATCGCGTGGTCGGAGGCCGGGCCCCCGGTGCCGGGCCTGACCGTGCACCGCACCACCCAGGCCGGCGCCGCGCGGCCTCGCGGGCTCGGGCCGCTACCGGGCGGTGATCTGCGGGCTCGGCGGCCGCGTCGCCCTGCTCGGCAGCTACGCGGCCGCCCGCGCCCGCGGCGTGCCGTTCGTGCTCTGGACCGGCGTCTGGGCGCACCCGCGCACCCCCGCCCACGCGCTCTCGCGCGCTGCCCACCCGCCACCTCTACCGCCGCGCCGACGCCGTGGCCACCTACGGCGCGCACGTGAGCCGCTACGTGGAGGCCGACCGCGGCGCCGCGCGGCGGCGTGTTCGTGGCGCCCCAGGCGGTCGACGTCGACCACTTCGGCGCGCCGGTGCGCCGACGAGGACGCGCGCACCGCGCGCGAGGCAGGGCGCGGCGGCGACGGGCACCGAGCTGCTCGTGCTCTACGTCGGCCGCCTCGAGCGCGAGAAGGGGGTCGCGGGTGCTGCTCGAGGCCTGGCGCGCCGCCGCCCTGGGGCCCGGGGCGCGCCTCGCGCTGGCCGGCGCGGGCCCGCTGCGCGGCCGAGGCCGAGCGGGCGGGAGGCGGCGTCCGGGTGCTCGGCTACGTTGCCGCGCTCTGACCTGCCGGCGCTCTACGCGGCGGCCGACGTGCTCGTGCTGCCGTCGGTTCGCACCGCAACTTTCACCGAGCCGTGGGGGTTGGTCGTCAACGAGGCCATGTTGCAGGGAACACCCGTCATCAGCCAGCGACGCCGTGGGCGCCGCCGCCGGCGGGCCTCGTCCGCGACGGCCGCAACGGACTCGTCTTCCCGGCGGGCGACACCGCGGCGCTCGCCGCCCGCATCGGGGCGCTCGCCGGCGCTCCCGAGCTGCGAGAGCGCCTGGGCGCCGCCGCGCGCGAGGACGCCGCGCGGCTGACGCCGGCGGCCTGGGCCGCGGGCATGGGACGCGCGCTCGCCCACGCCGGGACCGCCCGAGGAGGACAGACTTGCTAGCCTGCGGCGCCGAGACCCAGGGTTTGTCCCGCGCATGGCGAAGGATCGCGCGGGACCACACGTCTCCTTCTCTCATGGTTCACCCGTCTGAGACAACTTCTCATTGCTGCGCTCGCGCTGGCCGCGCTTGCGCTGGCGCTGCCCGGCGGGCCGCGCTGGCCGACGACCTGGTGCGCGACTGCGCCGAGGACGGCTCCGTCGACGGCGACGTACTCCAACGAGGAGCTGCGCGACGGCGAGCGGCGCATCCCCGCGGACCTCGACGCCTACAGCGACTGCAGCGCGCAGATGCGGGCTGCGATGGGCCCCTCGGTGGGCGCCTCCAGCAACGACCGCGACGACGACAGCGGCGCCTCGGACGCGGGCGGGAGCACGCTCCGGCGGCTCGGACGACGGGTCGGGGCCGGCGCCGGCTCCGGCTCAGGGCGCGCGGCGGACGGCTCGTCGAAGGGCGACGCCGACGACGCCGAGGCGAAGGACGCCAGGCGCCAGCTCGCCCGCGCCGACACCGAGCAGCAGCTCGGCGACCGCGCCTTCGATCCCCGTAGCGGGGCGGCGGTGAACAGCGGCGACACCTCCAACGGGCTCCCGCTGCCCGTGCTGGCGCGCCCTGCTCGCGCTCACGCTCCTGCTGGCCGCGGGCGCCGCCTTCGCGGTGCACCGGCGCAACCCGGCGTTCATGGGCGCGCTGCGCCGTGTCCCGCTGCCCGCGCCGCCGCCGCTAGCGCCGCCCTAGGCGGCCTTCCTCCTCGCCGTCGCCTTCGTGGCGAAGGGCGGGAACCAGGTGGGCCGCATGGCCCCCGTCGAGGTGGCGATCGTGCTGCTGGCCGGTGTGGCCCTCGCGGTGTTCGCGCTGAGGGCCGGTCCGGCCGGGTCGACGGCGCCGCGACCACGGCGCTCCTCGCGGCCCTCGCGGTGCTCACCGCGCTCTCGACGGCCTGGTCGATCTCCCCGGGCGACTCGATCGAGGACGCCGCGCGGGTCTTCGCCTACCTCGCCGTGTTCGGCGTCGCGGTGGTGGCGGCGCACGCTGCGCCCGCGGGCGGCCCGGGTGGTGCTCGGCGGGCTGCTCGTGGCCGGCGTCGGCGTGTGCGCGTGGGCGCTGCGTCACCCGCGTCTTCCCGGGCACCCTGGCCGAGAACGTGCTCGGGGCCCGCCTGGGCGAGCCGTTCGGCTACTGGAACGCGCTCGGGGCGATGGCCGTGCTCACGCTCCCGGCGGCGCTGTGGCTCGGCTCGCGCCGCGACGGCGCGCTCGCCGTCACCGCGCTCGCCTACCCGGCGATGGGGATCCTGCTGCTGACGCTCCTGCTCACCCAGTCGCGCGGGCGCCCTGGCGCGCCGGCGTGCTCGTGGCGATCCTGTGGCTGGTGATCGTCCCGCTGCGGCTGCGCCGCTCGGCGGTGCTGGCGCTCGCCCGCACTGGCGGCGGCGCCGGTCGCGGCCTGGGCGCTCTCCAAGGACGCCTTCACCGACGATCCTGCAGCCGCTCTCGGCGCGCGAGGCCGTGGCGGGCGACTTCGGCCTGCTGGTGCTCGCGCTCGTGCTCGTGCCTGGGCGTCGCGGGCCTGGCTCGTGGAGTCGATCGGCCGCCGGCGCGCCCCCTCGCTGCGCCGCGCGCCGGCGCGCCGGGCTGGCGCTGGCGGCGCTCGCCGGCGCGCTGGCGCTGGCCGGGCTCGGTGGCCGTCGCCGTGAGCGACCGCGGGCTGGCGGGCACGGTCTCCGACCGGGTCGACGAGCTCACGAGCGAGGAGCGCCTCGACGCCCCGGCGGCGCCGCCCGGCTCGGGTCGGTGTCCTCCTCGCGCGCGGGCTACTGGCGCCAGGCGTGGGCAGGTCTTCGAGGAGCAGCCGCTGATCGGGCGCGGGCGCCAACTCCTTCGGCCTCGCGCGCCTGCGCTACCGCAAGGACGCCCGGACGGCCGAGCACGCCCACGGCTTCATGGCCCAGACGCTGGCCGACCTCGGGCTGCTCGGCGCCGTGATCGCGCTGGCGCTCCTCGCCGCCTGGCTCGCGGCCGCCGCGCGCGCCACGGGCCTCGCTGCCGCGGCGCGGCGCCCGCGGCCCCGAGTGGACCGACGAGCGGGCCGCGCTCGTGGCGCTCGCCCTGTGCGCCGTGGTCTTCGGCGCTGCACTCGGCGATCGACTGGACGTGGTTCGTGCCCGGCCCGACCATCGCGGCGCTGGTGGCCGCCGGGTTCGTGGCCGGCCGGGGCCCGCTGCCCGCGGTCGGCGCTCCGGCCGCGCCGCCCGCCCGCGGCGCGCGACCGCGGCGGCCCGGCGGCGGGCGCGCGTGATCGCCGCCGTCGCCCGTGCTCGTCACCGCCGTGCTGTGCGCGTGGGCGGTGTGGCAGCCCGAGCGCGCGGCGCGCGCGACCGAGCGCTCGTCGGAGCTGCTCGAGGCGGGCGACACCGCGGGGGCCGCGCGAGGCAGGCGGCGCGTGCGCGCGAGATCGACCCCTACTCGCCCGGCCCGCTGTACGCCCAGGCCGCGGTGCTCGCCGACCAGAACTCGCCCGGGCGGCCTACCGGACGCTCGAGCAGCGCCGTGCTCGAGCACCCGCGCGATCCCGGACACGTGGCTGCGGCTGGCCGTCCTTCGAGCTCGACGCCTCGACCTCCCCGAACGGGCGCTGGCCACGCTGGAGGGCGCGGCCCGCGTGGATCCGCAGTCGCCGCGGATCCCGCCGCTGGTGCAGCGCGCGCAGCGCGCGGCGACCCCGGCGAGGCGGTCCGGCCGCCGTGACGGCGCGGCCGGTCAGCTGCCGGCGGACGCCGCCAGCACGGGCGAGCCCGCGGCGGCGGTCGCGCGCTCGAGCTCCTCGAGGCGCTCCATCGGCAGCGGGCCGTGGCCCGAGGAGTCCGAGACCTCGAGCAGCAGCTGCTCGTACGCCGGCCGCCACCGCGTCCCAGGAGTAGAGCTCCGCCCGCTCCAGCGCCTTCTCGCGGTAGCCGGCCACGAGCTCGGGATCGGCCAGCAGCCGCTCGAGCTGGCGCGCCAGGTCGGGCACGCCCTCCGTGCCCGAGAAGTAGACGCCCGGCGTCGCCCGACGGTCTCGGCGTTGGGCCGGTAGTCGTTGACCAGCACGCAGTTGCCCGCCACCAGCGACTCGAGGATCACCGGGTGCGTGCCGCCGACCTCGGTCGGCGCGCAGAACAGGTAGGCGTCGCGCTGGAGCTCCCAGTAGCCGGGGCCGAACACGTAGCCCGGGGAACACCACCCGCGGGTCGGCGGCGCGGCGCACCCGGTTGATGTACTCGGAGGCGTAGGGCGCCCCGCCCACCACCACCAGCTTCATCCCCTTCGTGCGCTCGGTGGGGATGCGCGACCACGCCTCCACCAGCAGGTGCGGGTTGTTCTCGGGCTCGAGCCTGCCCACGAAGAGCACGTAGCGCCGGGGCTCGAGGCCGAGGCGCTCGAGCACGTCGCTGTCGTGCTCGCTCGGGCAGCTCGGCGCCGTAGGGCACCACGCCGATCTCCCGCCGTAGCGCTGCTCGTAGATGGCGGCCACGGCGTGCGAGTCGGTGATCGCCCGGGTGGCCATGCGCGGCGACAGCCGCTCGGCGGCGCGCAGGTAGGACTTGGCCAGCCGGTTCCACTTGCGCCGGTCGGAGTCCAGCCCGTCCACGTTGATCACCGTCGGGATCCCGGCCATGCGGGTCACCAGGCACAGCGGGCTGTTGCCCGCGATGAAGAACAGCGCCACGTCGTGGCGAGCCCGAGCGCGCGGCGTGCATGCTCGACAGCAGCGGTGTGCACGAACGTGTCGAGGTACTTGTTGCGCACGGTCGCGCAGGTGCACGAGGCGCGGCGCCCTTCCACTCGCGGATGCCGGGGTCGACCACGTGCGGACGGCAGTAGACGGTGACCCGGTGCCCGCGGGCGGTGAGCCGGCTGGTGATCTGCTCGACGGCGGTCTCGAAGCCGCTGTAGGAGGCGGGGATGCCGCGGGTGCCGAGGATGGCGACGTTCATGGGGTGCGCGGGCGCCTCCAAGCCGTGAGCCAGGGTATAGGCGCGCTCGTGGCGACGTGCCGAGGCGGCCCACGAGAAGTCGTCCGCCCGCTCGCCTGCCCCGGCGGCGAGGTCCTCGCGCAGCGCCGCGTCGGAGGTCACGCCGCACCAGCCCGTCGACGAGCTCGCCGGGACCCACGAGCAGCGCGGCGTCGCCGCAGACCTCCTCGGTCCCGGGGTTGCGCACCGCGAGCACCGGCACGCCCAGGGCCATCGCCTCCAGCGGGGTGAGCCCGAAGCCCTCGTCGCGCGAGGGATGCACGAGCGCCAGCGCGCCGCGCAGGACCTCGATCAGCTCCGCCTCGCTCGGCGCGGCGCGCCCGCTCACCCCTTCGCCGCGCGCCACCGAGGCGCTCCCGCCGGCCAGGACGAGGCCCACCGGCTCCTCGACCCGGCTCGCGGTAGGCCGCGTACGCCGCGAGCAGCCCGCTCAGGTTCTTGCGCTCCTCGGCGTCGCCCACGTAGAGCAGCGGACCGGTCGAGCCGGGCGCCGCCCGCTCGGCCCCCTCGGCCTGGCCCGGGCCGTGGTGCGCCACGACCGTCCGGCGAGGGTCCGCGCCCAGGAGGGCGGCGCACGTCGCGGGCCGTCGCCTCGGTGGGGCACACCACGGCGGCGCACCGGCGCACCGCGCGGCGGTAGGCGCGCCGCGCCAGCAGCCGCCAGGCCGACCCGTAGCCCTCCGGATGGCGAAGGAACGCGACGTCGTGCACCGTGCACACCTGCGGCACGCCGATGCGGCGGCTGTGCGCGGGCAGGGGATGGTGCACCACGTCGGCGCCCGCCCGCCGCGCCGCGCGGGGCAGCCCGACGTGCAGCCAGGCGGCGTCGGACAGCGGCGTTGAAGGCGCTGCGCACCAGGCCGCGGAGCCCCTGGCCGCCCCCGCGCGCCGCCCGTGCCCGCTGCGCGGCGGTCACCACCTCGACGCTGCCCTCCGCGCGCAGCGCCGCGACCAGGCGGTCGAGATAGACGGAGGTGCCCGACGTGCCCCGGCCGGCGTAGCTCGTGTCGATCAGGACGCGCACCGCCGCGCTACCGGGTGGCCACGGCCACGAGCGCGCCGCCGTCGCGGCGCAGCTCGCGCCACCTCGAACCCGAGGTCGTCGAGCAGCCGCGCGAGCGAGCGGCGGGTGAAGAAGCGCAGGTGGGGCGAGAGCGGGTCGAAGCGCCGCTCGAAGCCGCGCACCAGCACGTCGAGCCCCGTGAGGCGCCCGTGCCAGGGGGTGGTCACGGCCAGGCGCGCGCCGGGGCGCAGGACCCGGCGCGCCTCCGAGAGCAGGAGCTGCACGTCGCGCACGTGCTCGAGCGTCTCGGTGCAGAGCACGAGGTCGAAGGAGTTGTCGGGCAGCGGCAGCGGGCGGTCGGGCTCGATGGCCACGATGCGGGCGCCCGGCAGGCGCTCCGCCGCCCGCTCCAGCGCCACCTCGGACACGTCGGCCAGGACGAGCTCGGACGCGCTCACCAGGGCGGCCACCCGCCCGTCGCCGCACCCGAGGTCGAGCACCGCGCCGGCGCTCCCCAGGCTTCGCGCGAGCCGCTCCACGTGCGGTGGGACGGGGTGTCCGGCGGGGGGGACGAGCGACCAGATCTCGTCGTCGAAGGAGGAGGACAAGCGCCGGTAGGCTAACGGCCATGACGAGGCCGGCCGGGCTGCGGGTGGCGGTCGACGCACGGCCCCTCGACATCGACCTGTTCAGCACTCAGGGCATCGGGCGCTACGCCCACGGTCTGCTCGGGCCCCTCCAGGAGGTGGCGGCCGAGCGCGGCGGGGAGCTCGTGATGCTGCGCCACGCGACCCGGCGCGATCGGCCCTCGGGCCTGGCCTACGGGGGCGACCTCGATCGCGGCGCCGTGCAGCGCCAGGTCCGCCGCCCGCCCGTGCCGGGCCGCCTGGCCGACCTGCCCGAGCAGGTGCTCCTCCCCCTCGACCTGCGGCGCACCGGCGCGCAGGTGGCCCACGCCCTGTCGATCTACCGCGCGGCGGTGTGGCCCGGCGTGCCCACGGTGATGACCATGCTCGACGTGGTGCCGCTCATGTGGCCCGAGCTCTATCTGCGCACCGGCCTGATGCACCGGATGCTCTACCGCGCGGCCCGCCGGGCCCGGCTGCTGCTGGCGATCTCCGACACCGTGCGAGCCGACGTGATCTCGCACCTCGGGGTCGACCCCGAGCGGGTCGTCACCGTGCCCCTGGCCGCCGACGCCGCCTTCGCGCCGGCCGACCCGGCCCCCGCGCTCGAGCGCCTCGGCCTCTCGGGCCCCTACCTCCTCTACGTGGGCGGTCTGGCCGCGCCCGATCCGCGCAAGGACGTCGAGGGCCTCGTGGACGCCTACGCCCGCTGGCGGCAGGAGGAGGGCCGGGCCGAGACGCTGGTGCTCGCGGGACGGCCGGGAGCCGCGGCCCGAGCGCTCGAGGCCCGGGCCCGCGCCGCCGGCGCGCCGGTGGTGATCGCCGGCTTCGTGCCCGACCCCGAGCTTCCCGCGCTGATGTCGGGCGCGGCCTGCCTGGTGTCGGCCAGCCGCTACGAGGGGTTCGGGCTGCCCGCCCTGGAGTCCATCGCCTGCGGCACGCCGGTGGTGAGCTTCGACGCCGGAGCGGTGCCCGAGGTCGCCGGGCCGGGATGCCTGGTGGTGGCCGGCGGGGACACCGGGGAGCTGATGCGGGCGGCGGGACGGATCTGCGACGACCCCGCCCTGCGCGCGAGGCTCTCGGAGGAGGGGCGGCGCCACGCGCGGCGCTTCTCCTGGGAGCGCACCGCCGAGCTCACGTGGCAGGCCTACGAGAGGGCGGCTCAGGCCGACGGCTCGAGCCCGTAGGGCACCGGAGGAGCGCCGCGCTCCTTCCTGCGGGCCTGGAGCACCGAGCGCTTGCGGCGCATCCGCGGGATCACGCGCGCCGCCTCGAGGTAGCCGCGAAGCAGGTGGCGCTCGCGCAACAGGGCGAAGCCGAGGGCGAGCACCTCGTAGACCAGGATGCGCGGCAGGTCGCGCACCAGCGTCTCCAGCGGATCGTTCTTGGCCGTCATCAGGTAGCGGTTGCGAAACTGGACCATGCGCTGCCACTCGGCGATGCCCGCGCGGGTGCTCGGGCTGTAGCGGCGCACGTGGTAGCCCACGGCGGCGGGCTCGTACACGCACCGCCAGCCCAGCATGCGGGTGCGCCACGCCAGATCGGCGTCCGACCCCCAGTCCGCGGGCACGCCGTCGCGCCTCAGCACGAGGTCCTCGTCGAAGACCTCGCCGTCCACCGCGGCGTCCTCGAGGGCGTCGCGCCGGTAGAGGGCCACGGCGCCGTCGGCGCCGAAGGCCTCGCAGGTGGTGCTGAACGCGAGCGCGGGACGCCCGTGCCCGACCAGGCCGTTCTTGCGCCGCCGGTCGACCACCATGCCCGCGGTGTCGATGGCGTCGAGGCGCTGCGCCGGCGTCCGGCCCCTCGGTGCGGATGAGCTTGGGCGCCACCGACCCCACGGAGGGGTCGGCCAGGTGCGCCCGGGCTGCCTCGACGAAGCCCGGCTCGAGGAAGCAGTCGGGCTGCATGAAGAGAACCGCCTCGGCGTCGACGGAGCTCACGGCGAGGTTCATGGCGCGGCAGTAGGAGTGGCGCTCGGGGAGGCGCACGCAGCGCACGCCGAGCTCCTCCGCGACCTCGGAGGTGTCGTCGTCGGAGGCGTTGTCGAGCACGACGACCTCCACGTCCTCCTGGGCGAGGGCGGTGGGGAGCGCGTGGCGCAGGAGCTCGCCCTCGTTGGTGGAGATGACGGGGATGCCGATCTTCAAGGCGCGCGACGATACTGCCGCCCCATGGCCCGCGAGCAGCAACCGTCCGTCTCGCTGCTCCTGCCCAATCGCAACAACGAGCATGTGCTCGAGCTCGTGCTCGAGCGGCTCGCCGCGCACACGACCTACGACCGGGTCGAGGTCGTGGCGGTGGACGACGGCTCGGAGGACGCGAGCCGGGAGATCCTGCGCCGCTGGCGCGACTCGGGGCGGTTCCCCGCCTTCCAGCTGCTCGAGCGAGAGCACGGGGGCGCCATCGAGGCCCTCAACGCCGGCCTCGAGGCGGCCGGCGGCGAGGTGATCGTCCAGCTGGATGCCGACGCGTCGATCGAGACGCCGGGATGGGTGGAGACGATGCTCGCCATGCTGCTCGCCGACGAGCGGGTGGGAGTCGTGACCGCCAAGGTCGTGCTCGACTCCGGGCTGATCCACGCCTGCGGGGTGAACCTGGTCGGCCCCGGGGGCCTGCACGACCGGCCGTCGCGGATCACGGAGCGGGAAGGGCGACGCGTGTGGCACCAGCGGGTCGAGCGCCCGCGCGAGGGAACGACGCGCGGAGGAGACGGAGGTCGCCGAGGTGGACTCGGGCATCGGCTGCTGCATGGCCTACCGGCGCGCCGATGCGCTGGCCGCGGGTGGCTACGACCGTGGCTTCTCGCCGGTCTGGTTCGACGATCTCGACCTCTGCCTGTCGATCCGGCGAGACGGCAAGAAGGTCTTCTTCTGCCCGAGCGTGCGCGTGCTGCACATGGTCGAGCGCCGGGGGAGCCAGGCGGCGGACCCGCCGAGCCTTCGCAGGCGCGCGGCGGGTGCCTCGCGGCGGCTGGCGAGCCGGGTCGGGTCGGTGTCCCCGGCGGGGCGCGCGGCCCTCGCGCGGCGCATGGGCCTCAATGAGCCGCCGCCCGGGCACGTCGAGCGCCTGCGCCACCACTACGGCTACTGGCAGCGAGAAGTGGGGGTGGGACATGCTCAACCCCGACCTGGACGAGGTGCGGCGCCTCCACGGCGACACGGAGGTCTGCTGGGCCCTGGACCCGGAGCGCAGGGCCGCCGGCGAGGCTCTGGCGAGACGGCTCGAGGCGGCGACGCCTCTAGGAGAGCACCCGGTCCGGGCCCGAGTCGCGCATGCGCTCGGGCTCCGGCTCGCCGCGCAGGGGCGAGACCTGGGCAAGCACGCGCCGGACCGAGAGCGGGCGCTCGTTCGGAAGCGAGCGCCCTACCTCGTGGGCGATCAGCTCGACGGGATCGAGGACCGCCCACAGGGCGTCGTCGCGGCTGCGCGAGCGCGCCGCCGACCGCAGCCCCCTCGCGGCGTGGCGCACGCCCCACCAGACCAGGCCCGGCAGCCTGCGGGCGGGGAAGGCCCCGGGATACTCGCGGTTCAGCCAGGCCGCCCCCGACCCGTGGCACAGCTTCTGCGACACGAAGGCGGCCACCGTCTGGCGGTTGCGGTGCACGACCGAGGCGCCCTCGCGCTGCTCGACCTCCCAGCCCGCCGCCCGGAGGCGGAAGGTCAGGTCGGCGTCCTCGCCCGCGCGGATCTCGTCCCGGAATCCGCCCACCGCCTCGAAGGCGCTGCGCCGGCACGCCGCGTTGGCGGTCTTCGGGATAGCCCCAGTCGCCGAAGCGCAGGGTGTCGGCCTGGCTCATGAAGCGGCGGATGTAGGCGTAGCGGGCCACGGCCGGTCCGCCGGGCGGCACGGCCTCGTCGGTCACGCCGCCGGCGATCAGCCCGGTGGCCGCTCGCGGCGGCGGCTCGAACAGGCGGTCGAGCAGGTCGGCCGACGGCTCCACGTCGGCGTCGAAGAAGACGATCCACTCGGCGCTGCCCGCGGGCGGCGCCGCGGTTGCGCGCGAACCCGGGCGCGGCCACGTCCGCGACGTGGATCACCACGACCGGCCCGCGCGCCGCCTCGCCGAGCCCGGCCCGCCCCGGCGTGTTGTCCACGACCGTCAGCGAGTCGCCCGGCCGGCGCTCGAGCGCCAAGAGGCGCCTGCACAGCTCGTCCAGCTCCGCCGCGCTGCCCCTGAAGGGGACGACCACGTCTACCGGTGGTCGAGCCACGCGGCTAGGGTAGCCAACCCCCGAGCGCCGCCTCCGGGCTCTCATGGTCTGCGCGATCGTCGTCACCCACAACCGCAAGGAGCTGCTGCGCGAGTGCCTGGCCGCGCTGGCGCGCCCAGACCCGGCCCCCGGACCGGATCGTGGTGGTCGACAACGCCGGCACGGACGGCACGGGTGACCTGATCCGGGCCGAGTACGGGCACGTCGAGCTGGTGACGCTGGAGACCAACGAGGGCAGCGCGGGCGGCTTTCACGAGGGGATGAGGCACGCGCACGCCGACGGGCGCGGAGTGGCTGTGGCTGATGGACGACGACACGATCGCCTCGCCCGGACGCCCTCTCCGAGCTGCTGGAGGCGCCGTCGCGGCTCGAGCCCGGCCCGCCGCCCGCGCTGCTGGTCGAGCAAGGCCGTGTGGACGCGACGGCGGGGTGCACCCGATGAACGTGCCGTGGCCCGCCCGCAAGCAGCCCGGAGCGGATGATCGACGGCGCCGAGCGCGGGCTGATGCCGATGACGCTCGGCCACCTGGGTCTCGCTGCTGGTGCACCGGCGGGCGGTGGACCGCTACGGACTCCCGCTCAAGCACTTCTTCATCTGGAGCGACGACATCGACTACACCGGCCGGATCCTGAGGCGGGAGCCCGGCTACCTCGTGCCCACCAGCGTCGTGGTGCACAAGACCGAGGCGGCGCACACGGCGATGACCTCGGCGCCCGACCGCTTCTACTTCCACGTGCGCAACACGCTGTTCATCATCCGCGGGCCCGGCAGGAGCCCGCGCGACAGGCTGGTGTTCCTCTGGCTGCTGCTGTGGTCGACGCACGGAGTACCTGATGCTGCATCCGCGCCCGGCGAGCGTCGCGGCCATCCTGCGCGGGGTGCGCGACGGGCTTCGCCCGGTCGGCGTCAGCCGCGGCTGACGCGACGCTCGCGCAGCTCCGCCATCGCCTCCTCGGCGAAGCGGAACACGAACCACGGCTTGTCGCCGAACTCGATGGCGTCGCCCAGCAGCAGCCTGATCCGCCTGGCCGGCTCGAGGCCGAGCAGCCGCGGGCGCGCGTCCGCGACCCTCCCGTGAGCGAACGGCGACGCTCCCGGGCACGAGCAGTCCCGGGCGCTGCTTGAGCAGGCGGGCGGTCCACTCGAGGTCGTCGGCGAACGGCGTCAGCCGCGGCCACTGCGCCCGCATGGCCTCGAGCCCCGACCTGTGCACCAGCAGGGAGCCGCGCCGGGCCACGCGGATGGCGAGCACGCGCCGCTCGAACGAGTCGATCGTGAGATCCGGATCCCGGATCTGAGCCACGGGCAGCGTGGCCCTCTCGAGGGAGCCGTCGGGGAGCACGACCTTGCTCGCGAGCAGCACGGGGAACGGGAGCCCGTCGTCGCGCTCGACCACGCCCAGGAGCGCCTCGAGGGCGCCGGGCTCGGGCACCGCGCTCGCGTCGAGCAGCCACACCCACGTCGCCTGCTCCAGCGGGCCGCCCGGCAGCGGCGCCTCGTCCCCCGCCGGAAGGGTCACCACCTCGTCCAGGGGGCGCGTCTGGCGCTCGAGCGCACCGATCGTGGCCGCGGGCGCGCCTCCTCCCGCCGGGGAGGCCACGACGGCGCACACCCGGACGGCGTCGGTCAGAGGGCGATCACCCCGCGCCGGAGCCCCCGCCGCGCGACCACGACCATCTCGATCGCATCGGCGAGCGCGCGCACCGGGAGATACGTCACGGCTCGTGCCACCGACAGCGGGGTCAGGCGGTGGTGTCGCAGGTGCCACTCGATGTACGGGATCGCGGCCAACGTCCCCACCAGCCGCCTGCGCGTGAGCGCTCCGGCCAGCGCGATCAGCAACAGCGCGTGGCCCCGGCGATAGAAGACCCCCAACATGAGCTCATCGCGAAGCTCGGGAAAGCGGGCAAGCACCTGCGGCTGGTCGCGGGGCCTGAAGCTCTCGCGCAGAGCCTGGCGAAAGCTTCGCGGCTCGACCGCGTGCCAGACGACCGCGTCTTCCTCGTAGATCTTCGGTGCACCGGACGCAAGCGCGCGGGCCCCCAGGTCGGTGTCCTCTCCCCCCAGCTGCCCGTACCCCTCGTCGAAGCCGTCGAGGCGCTCGAGCAGGTCACGCGGATAGGCGATGTTGCAGGTCTCGTGCCAGGGACTGTCGCGGAGGATCAGCTGCGTGTGCGCCAGGCCCCACAGGTCGTCCTTGTCCCTCGGATCCGGCTCGGTGCGGCCCTGCACGAAGGCCCGCGGCTCGGTGTCGTGCGCTTGGAGCAGGGCTGCGCCCCAGCCGGCGGCCGGGCGGCAGTCGTCGTCGGTGAAGGCGATGAACGGAGCGGCGGCGTGCTCCAGGGCGAGATTGCGTTTTGCGGCGGCGCTCGAGGGTGAACGCGCCTCGACGATGCGTAGCGCCAGTCCGTCCGGCACCCGAGGCAACGGGACGCCCGGATCGCATCCCAGGACCACCTCCAGCTCGTCCTGCTGGAGATCCTGCCCCGCGATGGCCTCGAGCGCGGTGGCCAGACGTTCCGGGCGCTTCCCCATCGTGGGGATCACCACTGTCAACCTTGGCCGGCGCCCCTCCACTCGGCTCCAGCCTAGAGGCCGGGACTAGCGTTGCGAGCGGCCGCGTTGCCTACGATGGGTCGCGCCCCAGCCTTCCGACGCGCTTGCACGGTTCCCCGCTCGACATCTCCGGCCGCCCCGCGGGCGGCGCCACCGCCTCCCTGGGCAACGGCTCGGGGCCGGGAGAGCAGACCGAGCTCTTCGGCATCCGGGTGGAGACCGCGCCGCCGGCCGAGCTGCTCCGGCGGATCCTCGGCTACACC
Organism: uncultured Thermoleophilaceae bacterium; assembly: GCA_963731645.1. GTDB lineage: Bacteria > Actinomycetota > Thermoleophilia > Solirubrobacterales > Thermoleophilaceae > JAAYBF01. Next base: position 677,032 of record CAVSWF010000011.1, read on the forward strand.
GAGCGCGGGGAGCGCCGCCGCGTCTCCTACGTGAACGCGCACGTGCTCAACCAGTCGCAGTCGAACCCCGATCTGCGCCACGCGCTCCAGGCCTCCGACCTCGTGTACTGCGACGGCTACGGCGTGCGCCTCGCCGCGCGTCTCATCGGCCTGACCGTGCCCCACCGGATGACCGGCGCCGACTGGATCTGGGGGGTGGCCGCCCTCTGCCAGCAGTCGGGGCGCTCCCTGTACCTGCTCGGCTCGGACCCGGGCTCGTCGGCCGAGGCGGCGGAGACCCTGCGGCGCTGGTACCCGCGCCTGGACGTGCGCGGCACCCACCACGGCTACTTCGAGCTGGACAGCCCCCACTCGGAGCGCGTGCTCGAGCACATCGCCGAGCACAAGCCCGACGTGCTGCTGGTGGGCATGGGCACGCCGTTCCAGGAGCTGTGGGTGGACCGCAACCGGGAGCGCATCGACGCGTCGGTGGTCTGGACGGTCGGGGCGCTCTTCGACTACGTCTCGGGGCGCGTCCCGCGGGCGCCGTACTGGCTGGCGGACAACGGCCTGGAGTGGATATACCGCCTGGCCGTCGAGCCCCGGCGCATGTGGCAGCGCTACCTCCTCGGCAACCCGGCGTTCCTGTACCGGGTGATGGACGAGCGCCGCCGCCACCGCAACGGCCCGCGGTGAGCGCGACCGCAGATCGGCTCCGGCCTCCCCGGCTGCCGGGCGGGCGGCTGGCCGATCCCGCGCTGCTCGGGCTCCTCGCCGCCTCGGCGGCCGCCCTGTGGCTCGCCGCCGACGCCGGCGTGTCGGGCCCCGGCGCGGTGCCCGACACCGTGCGCGGCGCGCTCGCGGCGCTCGCGCTGTTCGCCGTCTGCGGATACGCGCCGGCGCGGGTGCTGACGCCCGAGCGTGCAGCAGGGCATCTGGCCCTGCTCGTGCTGCCGTTCGGCGCGGCCGCCTCGGGGTTCGCGCTCACCGCGCTCGGCTTCCTGCGGGTGCCGTTCGACGTCTCGCTGCCGGTCGTGCTCGTGGCGGGCGCCGGCCTGGCGGTGTTCACCAGGTGGAGGCTCGGCCCGGCCCCGGCGCTCGACCGCTCCGGACGCCGGAGCCTCTTCCTGGCGGTCTGGGTGGCCCTGCTGGTCGCGGCGGTCGCCCTCGTCCCGACCATGCGCAACGGCTACGCGACGGTCGTGGGTCAGAACGGCGACGCCGAGATGGCGGTGGGCGTGGCGGAGCTGCTGCAGGAGGCGCACCCGACCGCGGTCCGTGAGGACCTCGCCCTGGACCGCATGCCGGGCGTCTGGCGATCGAAGTACCCGATCTACTACCCGCTGGCGGCGGTGGCTCGGATGTCCGGCCTCGAGCCCTACCAGGTGTTCGCCACGCAGATGGCGGTGATGCTCGGCCTCGTGGCCATCGCCTTCTTCCTCTTCGCCGCGGCTGGTGCTCGGCGCCGGGCTCCTGGCGTCCCTCGCGGCCATGCTCCTCGTGCCGCTCGACCGGATCCTGATGTACGTGGCCATCCACCCGTTCCACAACCAGGTGTGGGGCACGTTCGCGCTGCCCCTCGTGGTGCTGTTCGGCCTGCTCTACCTGCGCGAGCCCACCCGCCGCGGGTTCGTGGCCTTCGCGCTGTTCGCGGGGCTCGGCGCGTTCGCCTATCCGCTGATGCTCTGGGTCCCCACGCTGATCCTGGGGGTGGCGGCGGTGGTCCTGGCCCGGCGGCGCCGCGCCGAGGGGCGGGCGCTCGAGTGGGTCGTCGGCCCTGCGCCTGCCGCGGGGGCGGCGCTCGCTGCTCCTCTACGTCCCGCTCGGCCTGCTCGTCCTTCCGTTCCTCTTCGTGCTGGCGCTGGGAGTGCTCGAGAAGACGGGGAGCGCGATCGAGGTGCTCGCCCCGGGGTCGGACCTCTCGAACTGGCAGGGCGCCGACGGGTTCCTGCCCTTCCCCCGCTTCTTCGGGATACCCGGAGACTCGGTGGCGAGCTACGCGGGCGCGTTCGCCGTGCTCGCCCTGGCCGCCGCCGCGCTCAGGCGCGCGCCCGCGGGAGGTGGCCGCCGGGCTGGCGGCGTTCGGGGTCGTCGCGCTGCTGGTGGCCGTGTACTTCCGGGCGCGCACCTACGGCGACCTGTTCTATTTCAAGGACCTGAGCTTCCTCGCCCCGTTCGCGCGTGGCGCTCGCCGCCGTGGCGCTCGTCGAGGCCATCGGCGCCGCGGGCTCGCGGGTCCGGCGCGCGGGCGCGGCGCTCGCGCTGGTGGCGCTCGCCGCCGCGTGCCTGGCGGGCACGCGGGCGGAGATCGCCCGCACCTACGACATGCTCACCCGCGACCTGCTCGCGCTGCGCGAGTGGGGCGACGGGCTCCCGCGGGGCGCGAGCATCCGGCTCGACGTGCCTCCGGACGGCTACGGGCTGTGGGCGCGGCACATGCTCCACCGCCATCCCCTGTCGGCCACGCCGGCCGCTGACGGGAACGATCTTCCCCCACCCCCCGGTCGGGCGGAAGGCCCGACTACGTCCTGTCGCCCGCGAGCGCCGCCAGGCCGGCCGACGCGCGCGGCCAGCCGCTGTTCGAGAACCCCTCCTACCGGCTGTACGAGATGAAGCCCTCCGTCCCCGGTCCCGACTTCTCGTCGATCAGGCTGGTGGACAGCTCGTCGGAGTCCTTCGACTGATCATCATCAGGGTGTGCCCGGCCACGCGCGGCACGGGGGCGCGAGCCCAGCGCGCGGTCGACCGGCCACAGAGCGCGCTGCAGCGCCGCCGGCATGCGGCGCCAGGTGTAGGTCACGGCGTGCAGCTCGGACTCGCAGGCCGGCCGCCCGCGCCTCCTTCGATCAGGCGGAAGGGCGACAGCGGCACGTCGTCGGCGGTGCCGTGCACCGCCACGCCCGGCGCCGAGCGCGTTGGCGAGCGCGAGCCCGGCGCCCACCGGGTGCAGCGCGCCGGGCTCGATGCACACCAGCGCGCCGCCCGGGCGCAGCAGCCGCGCCGCCTCGGCGAACACCGGCGCCAGCGGGCCCTGGTAGACCACGTGGTGGAGCACGAGCCGGTAGAGCACGACGTCGAAGCGACTCGGCGGGCAGGTCGAGCTCGCCCGCCCGCCCGGCCAGGCCGTGCTCGAGCGTCCCGTTCTCGACCAGCGCGCGGGGCTTGACCTCGTCGAGCTCGTCCCCGTCATCCGCCACGCGGGCTGGGGGAACAGGTGGCGCCCGGGGTTCCAGCCGCAGCCCACCGAGAGCACGTCGCCGCCCGTCAGCGGCAGCCGGCGCCGCAGCAGCTCGGCCTCGCGGCGGAACATGTGGTCGTACTGCAGCTGCATCGCCGGCCCTCGCCCGAGAGGCGGTCGAGCAGGTTGTCGGGCTCGTAGCCCTCGCTCACGCGCAGAGCCTCGTCCACCGCGCCGCGCACCGCCGCCGCCGTGCGTCTCGTAGGAGAAGCCGGCCAGCCGCTCCCGCCGCGGCGCGCGAGCTCCGCCCTCAGCGTCGCGTCGTCCACCGCCAGGGCGAGCAGCTCGGCGGTCACCGCCGGGTCGCCGTCGGCGTAGAGCACGGCGTCGCCCGCCACCTCGGGCATCGCGCCCGCGCGGGCGCGCCACCACCGGCACGCCGAAGTGAAACGCCTCGAGCAGCGGCACGCAGAAGCCCTCGTGCTCGGAGAGGGTGAGCAGCACGTCGGCGGCCGCGTAGGCCGCGTTCACGTCGCTCCTGGGACAGCCCGCCGGCGAGGGTGATGTTGCGCGCGCCCGGACTCGGCGGCCAGCGAGCGCAGGAGCTCGGCGTAGCCCGGGTTGAGCGGCGGTGCCCACGCACAGCAGCCGGGCGTCGGGCGCGCACTCGCGCTGGTAGGCCGCGAAGGCGCGGAAGACGCGGTCGTGGCGCTTGTTGGGCACCAGGCGCCCGATCACGAGCACCAGCGGGCCCTCGCCCTCCGGGGGCGCCGCCGCGTTCCGCCAGCCGGGCGGGGTCGAAGAGCACGGGCACCACCCGCACGCCGGTCGCCCGCCGCGCCGCGCAGCTCGTCGGCGTTGAAGCCGCGAGTCGGCGGTCGCCACGTCGCGCCGCGCGCGCGAACGCCGGCAGCTGCATCCGCCCCACCGCGCACTGCGACCGCCAGCCCGGGGCTGTGGTTCCAGAGGTACCCGGCGGGCGTGATGTTGTGGTAGACGAGCAGCTTGCGCTGCGGGCAGCGTCGAGCAGGCGCCCGAGCGCCGGCGACCAGGCCGAGTAGCGGATCACGATGAGGTCGTCCGGCGCCGGGCTCGAGCCGCTCGAGCGGCTCGAAGTGGCCCTGCGCGCCGGGGTCGATCTGCCCCGCGAAGTCGCGCGCCGCCGTGCCCGGCCTCGGTGAGCAGCCGCCGCCAGGCCGCGCATCTGCTCGCTCACGGCGTCGTAGCGGCCCGGCGCCCGCGACCGCCTGGTGGACGCTGCTCACTCGGGTTCGGGCGGTGACGCGGAGTCGGCCTCGAGCGCCTCGACCCGCTTCTCGAGCTCCTGCAGCGGCGGCCAGCACGCCGAGGTTGAAGCGCGTCTGGCGCGCCTCGAGCTCCACGAAGTACTGGCGCATGAGGCGCAGCAGCAGCCGCTTGAGCGCCGTGACCGGAGCGCCCGCCCGGCGGGTCGAGTAGAGCAGCTCGGGCTCGATCTCGATCACCGCCCACTCGCTCAGCAGCTCGCGCCGGCGTCCGGTCGCCCAGGATCGTGGCGTCGAGCGCGTCGGCGCCCGCGGTCGGCCTCGGCGTAGCCGCCCGCGCGCGCGCTTCTCGGCCGCCGCTCGCTGCGCCCGGGCGAGCGGCCTCCTCGGGCTCGCTCACGCGCCCCTCTCGGCCATCAGCGGGCCGCGTGCGCCGCCCACGGTCCACGTCGCCGCGCAGGTCGGCGACGCCCTCGCCGTCCGGCCACCGGCGCCACCGAGAAGCGCGCCACGCGGTCGAGCGAGGCCGCCGGCCGGCGCGTCCTGCTCGCCGGCGCCCACCGCGACGTCGTAGTCGCCGCCGAGCAGCGCGAGGCGCTCGACGTCGAAGGACACCTCCACCTCGCCCGCCACCGCGCCCACCGCGACGTCGGTGCGAAAGCAGCGTCTCGCCCGCGGCCGTCGCGCACCTCGAGCGCGGCCACCGCGCGCTCGGCGGCGTCGAGCGCGCGCAGCACGCATCCCCACGCGCAGCGCCTCGCCCGGGCGGAACACGTGCCGCGGCCGCGCCGTCGGCGTCGCGCAGCTCGAGCTCGGCCACCTCCACGCGCGCCGGTCGCGCCGGGGCGCACGCTGCGCGAGCGCGCCCTCCTCGCGTGCCGAGCAGGCGGTGGTAGGCCAGCAGCCCGTCGGCCACGTCGCCGTCGAAGACCACCCGGCCGTCGTCGAGCACCACCACGCGCCGGCACACGCGCTCGATCGCGCTCGGGTCGTGGGACACGAGCACCAGCGTCGCGCCGGCCTCCATCCGCTCGGAGATCCGCGCGAGGCACTTGCGCTGGAAGGACTCGTCGCCCACGGCGAGGATCTCGTCGATCAGCATCACGTCGGCGTCGAGGTGGGCGACGATCGAGAAGCCCAGCCGCAGGTACATGCCCGAGCTGTAGACCTTCACCGGCAGGTCGATGAACTCGCCGAGCTCGGAGAACTCGATGATCGCGCTCGATGCGCTCCTCGATCTCCTCGCGCCCGAAGCCGTGCAGGGCGCCGTTGAGGTAGATGTTCTCGCGGCCCGAGAAGTCCGCCCCGAAGCCCGCGCCGAGCTCGAGCAGCGTGACCACGCGCCCGCCGCACTCCGCCCGGCCCGAGTCGAGCGGCACGATGCCGGCCAGGCAGCGCAGCGTGGAGGTCTTGCCCGCGCCGTTGCGCCCGACGAGCCCCACCGCCTCGCCCGGCGCCGACCCGCAGGCTCACCTCGTCGCAGCGCGTGGACCGCTGGTCGTCCGCGCGCGGCGCCCGCGGCGCACGAACAGCTCCTTGAGCGTGCGGCTGCGGTCGTGGCGCACGCGAGAACGAGCGGGTGGCGCTCGTCGAGCACGACCTCTCCCGGCGCGATCACAGGATCACCGCCAGGTCGCGCTCCATCCGGCGGAAGAGCAGCAGGCCCACGCGCCAGCGCGCCGGCGCCCGCGGCGACCGAGGTAGAGCAGATGGGCCCGCCGAGGGGGCGGCGCCGCGTGAACAGCACGTCGCGCACCGCGTCGATGAACGGCGCCACCGGGTTGCGCCCACTCGAGCAGGTCGCCCAGCCACGGGCGCGGTCGGTCACGCCGGGCATGTCCTCGACCGGCAGGAAGATCGGCGTGAGGAAGAACCACGGCAGCAGCGCGGCGCCGAGCACCGGCTCGACGTCGCGGTAGTGGGCGTGCAGCACCGCGACCGCCAGCGAGAGGCCCGAGCACCAGCGCGAAGAGCAGGACCACGATCAGCGGCAGCAGCGCCAGCGCCGGGTCGAGCGACTCGCGCACGACCAGCGCCACCGGGACCACCACGGCGAGCATCACGAGGAAGGTCACGAGCTGCACGGTGGCCACCGAGGCGGGGATCGTCTCGCGCGGGAAGCGCACCTTGCGCACCAGCGGCGCGTTGGTCACCAGGCTCGGCGCGGCGGCCAGCAGCGCCTGGCGAGAAGAAGACCCACACGATCAGCCCCACCAGCAGGAACAGCGGGTAGTCGGGGATGTCGGCCACCCTGCAGCAGGACGCGAGAAGACCAGCGCGTAGGCCCCCATCAGCACGAGCGGGTTCACGAAGTACCAGAGCACCCCCAGCGCCGAGCCCTTGTACTTCTGGCGCAGCTCGCGCCGCACCATCTGCTCGAAGAGGAAGCGGTAGCGAAGCACCGCTGAGACAGCCTACGGAGGCGTGCCCTACCAGGCGCCCTGGGCGCGGATCACGGCCGGGCATGGTCTTCAGCAGGATCGTGAGGTCGAGGAACACCGACCAGCGCTCGAGGTAGAGGAAGTCGAGGCGCACCAGCTCGTCGAAGTCGAGCTCCGAGCGGCCCGAGACCTGCCACAGCCCGGTCATGCCCGGGCAGCACGAGGTAGCGCTTGCGGTGCCAGTCCTCGAGGCGCTCGTAGTCGCGCTCGGGCAGCGGCCGCGGGCCCGACCAGCGACATCTCGCCCGCAGCACGTTGATCAGCTGCGGCAGCTCGTCGAGCGACCAGCGCCGCAGCAGGCCGCCGACCCGGGTCACGCGCGGGTCGTCGCGGATCTTGAACAGCGCGCCCTCCATCTCGTTGTGCTCCTCGAGCTGCGTCCTGGAGGGCCTCGGCGCCCTCGGCGCATCGTGCGGAACTTCAGGCAGGCGAACGGCACGCCGCCGATGCCCGGGCGCATGGAGCGGAACAGCACCGGCCCGCGCGAGTCGATCTTGATCGCGATGGCGATCGCGAGCCAGCACCGGCGACAGGAGCAGCGAGCAGCAGCGCGGCGCCGACGAGGTCGAACGCCGCGCTTGACGACGAAGTCGACGCCGTCGAAGACCGGCGGCTTGAGCTCGAACAGCGGCAGCGACTGGCCGGGCACGAACTCGACCCGGTCCATCAGGATCTCCATCGTCGAGGGCGCCACCCGCACGCGGACGCCGTGCCGGTGGCAGCGGTCGACCAGCTCGACCGCCTCCTCCTGCGGGAAGGCCGGGTCGGCGATCAGCACCTCGTCGATCGAGTCGAAGTTGCGCTCGAGGTTCTCGAGCGAGCCGAAGTCGCGCAGGCCGTCGCTCGAGCGCGGGGACAGCGACACGAAGCCGAACGCCTCGACCTCGACGGCTCGTCGCGCAGCGCGTGCGCCACCGCGTCGATGTGCGAGCCCGAGCCCACCAGCACCGCGCGGCGGCGGTAGCCGGCCGCGCGCAGCAGCGCGCCCGCTCGCGCGCTCGAAGACCCAGCGGAAGCCGACACGTAGATCAGCGCGAAGAACAGCGAGCCGTAGAAGATGTAGTACGACGAGAACTCGAAGCCCTCGATCACCGCGTAGAGCGCGATCGACCACGGTGACCTGGAAGAGCGACGAGATCGACCGTGGCGAAGCCGGGCCGCTGCGGGCGGTCGCGGTAGAGGCCCGAGCGCGCGAACAGCAGCAGCATCACCAGGCAGGCCAGCGGGCGCGACGTCCTTGGCCTGCCGCGAACGTGCTGGTCGAGCAGGTCGGGCTTCAGCACGACCGTCTTGATCACCAGCGCCGTCCAGATCGCGAGGAACATGCCGGCCACGTCGAGCGCGGCGAGGCCGAGCGACGCGCGCGGCGCGGCGCACGGTCTCGAAGCGGAGCAGCCCGCCGAGCACGGGCACGCCGGCGCGCACGTCACGGCTGGGGAGGACGTCCGGCTCCGCCGGCTTGACCTCCTGCAGCTCTCTGGCCAGACCGTTGCCCATCGTCGATCCTCGTAACCCGCCCGGGGCGCTGAATGTAGCGCGGCAACGCGGACGGCAGGCGCCGTGAGCCGTTCTGCCCTCGGTGTGCCGATTGCGCCAAACAGGGGGAGAGACCGGCGTCCGGCGGCCCCTTTCCCGGTCGAGGCGCAGCGGCGAATGCCGCAACGAGCGGGACCCGGGCTGGCGGTTCCGGCGGCGAGGTCACAGGATCGGGGTGCAGATGGAGGCGCAGGCGACAGACGGCGGGCGCGGCCCGACCCCCGGATCCGGGACGACGCCGTGCTGGTGCTCGAGCGCTTCCGCTCGCAGATGCTCGCCACCGCGCGCCGCTACTCGGCCGACCACCACGACGCCGAGGACGCCTACCAGCGCACCGCCGAGATCGTGCTCGCGGCGCTCGCTCACCGGCACGCGACGACGAGCTGCGCCGGTGGCTGCGCACGACGGTGAAGCACGAGGCGATCGCCATCCGCCGCCAGCGCGAGCGGGTCACGCCCGCCGGCGACGCCGGGCGGGTGCCCGACCTGCCCGCCGACCGGCCCGACACCCACGAGCACGCCGAGCGCTTCGAGCAGGCTGCGGCTCGGCGCGCAGGCGCTCGGCCGGCTCAAGCCCCAGGAGGTCCGCTGCCTGGTGCTGCAAGGCCGAGGGCTACACCTACGAGGAGATCTGCGAGCGCACCGGGTTCTCCTACACGAAGGTCAACCGCTGCCTCACCGAGGGCCGGCGGGCGTTCATCGCCCAGGTGGCGAGCATCGAGTCGGGCGCCGAGTGCGAGCGCATCGCCCCGCACCTGTCGGCGCTGGCCGACGGCGAGGCCACCGCCGCGCGACCTCGCGGCGGTCCGCCCGCACCTGAAGACCTGCCTGTCCTGCCGCGCCCGCCTGCGCGAGTACCGCGCGGTGCCCGCGCGGGTGGCCGCCCTCGTCCCGCCGGCCGCCGTGGCCGCGGGGGTCACGGACAGCGGCCCGGTGCGCGGCTTCTTCGAGAGCCTGGCCGGCGCGGCCCAGCACAAGACCGCCGCCCTGGGCGAGCGCGCCCACCAGGCGGCGGAGCTGGTGAGCGGCCAGAAGGTGGCGGCCGTGGCGGCCTCGGCCGCGGCCCTGGCGGGCGGCGGGGCGGTCACCGCCGACCGGCTGCGCGAAGGGTCGGGGCCGGCCGGCGCCGAGACCCGCCAGGCGGCGCAGGAGACCGAGCCGGCGGCGCCGAGCGACGCCGCTCCGGCGGCCGAGCCGCCCGCCGTCGAGGCCCCGCCGCCGACGCCCACCGCCGCGCCGACCCCGCCGCCGCCGCTCCCGCGCCCGCGCCCGCAGCCCGCCGCCGCCGCCGAGGCCGGCGAACGAGTTCGCCCCCGAGGCCGCCGCGGCGGCCGGCCCCGTCCGCGCCCTCGCCGGCGCCGGCGCCGCTCCCGAACCGGCGCCCGGCCCCGGCGGGGTCGGGGCGGTCGGGCGGCGGCGGCGAGTTCGGCCCCTAGCACCCGCGCAGCGGGATGGCGCCGCCCGAGTGAGCGCCCTCAGGCGGCCGGCCGGGTGCCCGGCACCCAGCGCTCCTCGCCGCCCTCGACCTCCTTCTTCCAGATCGGCGCCTCGGCCTTCACGCGGTCGATGATCTCGCGCGCGCCGGCGAACGCCTCGTCGCGGTGGGCCGAGCCGAGACCGCCACCGCCACGCTCGGCTCCGAGAGCGCGACGGCGCCGATCCTGTGCTCCACCGCCACCGCGCACAGCCCGTGGCGCTCGAGCGCCTCCTCGGCGATGCTCGTCATCCGCTCGGTGGCCATCTCGGCGTAGGCCTCGTACTCGAGGCGCTCGACCTCCCGGGTCACGCCCAGGAAGGTGACCACCGCGCCGGCGCGCGGGTCGCGCACGGCCGCGAGCAGCGGGTCGAGCAGGAGGGGCTCGGCGGTCACGCGGACGTGCACCTCCGGCGAGCCGCCGCTCACGGGCGGGATCAGCGCCAGCTCGTCCCCCGCGGTCGAGCACCTGGTCCTCCGGCGCGTACTCGCGGTTCACGGCCAGCACGAGCGGCAGCCCCTCCGCCAGATCGCCCAGCCGGTCCACGGCGTCGCGCACGCACGCGCCGTCGGGAAGGTCGATCACGACCTCGCCCGAGCCGGCGCGCTCGCGCAGCATCGCGAACAGTCGGACCGTGATCTCCACTCACGCCAATGCTAGGCCGAAATCGGGCGGTGGTGCGTATGCTCCCTCGGTGGCCACCAAGCCCGAGAGCAAGCCCACGATCGCCCCGATCGTCGGGCCCGACGACCCGCGCCGGTTCACCGACTCGGGCATCGAGGTCGAGCGCCTCTACACCGAGGAGGACCTCCCGCCGGATCTGCCCGAGCGCCTCGGCGAGCCGGGCGAATACCCGTTCACCCGCGGAGTGCATCCCGAGATGTACCGCTCGCGGCTCTGGACGATGCGCCAGTACGCGGGCTACGCGAGCGCGAAGGAGACCAACGAGCGCTTCCACTATCTGATCGACCACGGCTCCACCGGGCTGTCGATGGCCTTCGACCTGCCCACGCAGCTCGGCCGCGACTCCGACGACCCGCTGTGCGAGGGCGAGGTCGGGCGCACCGGGGTCGCCATCGACACGATCGACGACATGCGCCGGGTCTTCGACGGCATCCCCCTCGCCGAGGTCTCCACGTCGATGACGATCAACGCGCCGGCGGGTCCGCTGCTGCTGCTCTACGAGCTCGTCGGCGAGGAGCAGGGCGTGGAGTCGAAGAGCTGCGCGGCACCACCCAGAACGACATCCTCAAGGAGTACATCGCCCGCGGGAACTTCATCTACCCGCCCGAGCCGGCCATGCGCCTGACCACCGACCTGTTCGCGTACTGCCGCGAGCGGGTGCCGAAGTGGAACACGATCTCGATCTCCGGCTACCACATGCGCGAGAAGGGCTGCTCGGCCGTCCAGGAGGTCGGCTTCACGCTCGCGAACGCGATCGCCTACGTGCAGGCGGCGATCGACGCGGGCCTCGACGTGGACGAGTTCGGCCCGCGCCTGGCCTTCTTCTTCAACGGTCACAACAACGTCTTCCAGGAGGTGGCCAAGTTCCGCGCCGCCCGCCGGATGTGGGCCCGGATCATGCGCGAGCGCTTCGACTCCAAGAGCGAGAAGGCGCAGACGATGCGCTTCCACACCCAGACCGGCGGCGTGACCCTGGCCGCCCAGCAGCCCGAGAACAACATCGTCCGCGTGGCCCTGCAGGGCTTCGCGGCGGTGTGCGGCGGCACGCAGTCGCTGCACACCAACGGGTTCGACGAGGCGCTGGCCCTGCCGACCGAGCGCGCCGCGCGCATCGCGCTGCGCACCCAGCAGATCCTGGCGCACGAGTCGGGGGCCACCGACACCGTCGACCCGTTCGCGGGCTCCTACTTCGTGGAGGCGCTCACCGACCAGATCGAGGTCGGCGCGCAGGGGCTCATCGACAAGGTCGACGAGCTGGGCGGCTCGGTGGAGTGCATCCCCTTCATCCGGGCCGAGGTGGAGGAGTCGGCCTGGGGCTACGAGGAGCGCTACCGCCTCAAGCAGGACATCGTGGTGGGCGTGAACGACTACGTGACCGACTCGATCGACGAGGTCGAGACGCTGAGGGTGGATCCCGAGTCCGAGCGCCACCAGGTCGAGCGCCTGAAGAAGTTCAAGGCCGAGCGCGACGGCGACGCCGTGGAGAGGCGGCTGTCGGAGCTGCGCGACACCTGCGGGGGCGACGGCAACCTGCTCGAGCCGATCCGGGCGGCGCTCGCCGATCGCTGCTCGCTCGGCGAGGTCTGCGGCGTCATGCGCGAGGAGTTCGGCGAGTACTCCGAGGCCTGAGGGCGCTACTTTGCTCGGCGTGCGACGCGCTACCACAGCGCTCCTGCTCTTCCGCTCTGGGCCTGGTCGCCGCCGCCCCCGCGGGCGCCGCGCCTCTGCTCGACGGGCCCGGGCCGATCCCCGAGCCACCCTCGCCCGCACTCATCGACCGGGCGCAGGAGAGCGGCACCCTCAGCCTCGAGCGCGCCAACCTCTACCGCGTCTACGCGCTGACGGGCGACGGCCGCCTGCCGGCGACCTACGAGAGCGACGCGCCCTTCGACGGCACGTTCGTCCTGGAGCGCGCCCGGTCGCAGCTCGCGCGCATGGATCCGGGCCCCGCCCGCCGTGAGGTGGCCGCCGCGCTCCGCGCTCCGGCGGATCCCAACCCCACGAACTGCGACGTGCTCTCGGTCACCCCGCTGCTCAACTCGGCCGAGACCGAGCACTTCTACATCCAGTACAACGCCGCGGCGATCGAGCCCTCGCTCGACATCGAGGACTACAAGCAGTCCCTCGAGACGGCCTGGAACACCGAGGTCGGGGCCTTCGGATGGGCCGCGCCGCCCGCCAGCTCGGCGGCGCAGGCCGAGCTGGGCGGCAAGTACCACGTGCGGATCGACGCCCTCGCCCCGGTGCTCTACGGCTTCGTGAGCAACAACGGCACCTACGCGGAGCAGGTCGACAACAACCCGAACACGCCGTGGAACGACGTGGACGCGGACGCCACCTGCCTGGGTCTGAACCAGGACTACACGGCCTTCCCCGGCACGCCCGCGCCGCGCACTCGACGCCACCACGGCACACGAGTTCAACCACTCGCTGCAGTTCGGATACGGCGCCCTGAGCGGCGCCAACGCGCCGGACATCAACTTCTCGGAGGGCGGCGCGACCTGGATGGAGGACGAGGTCCAGGACGCCGCCAACGACAACTACAACTACCTGTACCCCGCCTTCGAGTCCTCGATGGGCGAGCACCAGGGAGACGAGTACGCCTACTGGCTCACCTTCCGCGGCCTCACGGAGCGGTTCGGCACCAACACCGCCGGCGCCGGCGAGGACGTGATGCAGGAGTTCTGGGAGCTGACCAGCCGCAACGAGGCCAACCTGCTCGGCGCGATGCAGCTCGCCCTCGCCAGGAAGGGCAGCTCGCTCGCGGGCGCCTATCACGACTACGCCATCGCGGCGAAGTTCAACGGCCCCTGCGGCGGGGGCTACGTGCTGCCCTACTGCTTCGAGGAGGGTCAGGCCTACGTCGACTACGACGACGACGGCGACCGGTCACCGAACGGCGAGACCCAGAGGCAGGGCGACGTGCCGGCGATCGGAAGCTCGTACTCGGGCGCGGTCGAGGACAACTACGCGCTCAACTGGGTGGGCCTCCCGGCCGCGGGCTCCTACGACGTGACCGTGCGCAACCTCTCGGCCGGCGGGTCCCTGCGGGTCACGCTCGCCTGCGACACGGGCACCGGCGTCGCGCTCGCCCGGGTGCCCCTCACGCTGGGAGCCGGAGCCGAGGCCACCGTCCCGGGCTTCAACCCCGCCGGGGCCGCGTGCCAGGAGACGGTGGCCGTGATCACCAACGAGTCGCAGACCGCGGCCAACCCCTCGAGCTCCACCGCTCGGGCCTACACGGTCGCGACCGCCGCCGCGCCGCCCGTCACCACGCCCGCGCTGGCGACCGCCCCGCCCCCGAGCTCCACCGGCACTCCGACCTCGACCGGTGCCCCGGCCCCCACCGGCGCAGCCGGCTGGTCATCGGCAGGGCGGTCATCGGCCGAAACGGCACCGTGGCGATACGGGTCAGGCTGTCGGGCCCGGGCACGCTGCGCGCCGTCGCCCGCGCGCGGATCCAGGACTCGCTGCTCTCGAGGCTCGTGCGTCTGACCGTGGCCCGTCGCACCGTGCGCGTGACGAGAGCGGGAGTGGTCACGCTGCGGCTGCAGGGCCGGCAGGAGGGCGCGCCGGGTCATCCGCCGCAACCGCGGGAGGCTGAGGGCCAGGGCCACCCTGGTGTTCACGCCCGCGTCGGGATCGCGCCGGACGAAAGCCAAGGCGATCACGTTCCGCATCAGGCGCTGAACTCGCGGGTCGAGCTCGCGCAGGGCGCCCTGCTGCGGGCCCTCACGCGTCTGCCCGCCCCGCTGCAGCGGGCGGTGGCGGGCGGCGCGCCACCCACGGTCGACGGTCTGACGCTGCACCACGAGCCCCACCTGGTGATCGCGCTCGCGCGCCGCGCCAACCGCCCCGCCATCGAGGAGATGCCGGTGGCCGAGGCCAGGGAGGAGACCGTCCGGCGCGCCCTGGCCACCCGCGGCGCGATGGAGCCGGTGGCCCGCGCGCACGATCTGGACATCCCCGGCCCGGGGGGCCGGCTGCCGGCCCGCCTGTACGTGCCCGAGGGGGCCGGGGAAGGGCATGCTCCTCTACTTCCACGGCGGCGGCTTCGTGATCGGCGACCTCGTGACGTGCGAGAGCGTGTGCCGCTTCCTCGCCCGCCACGCCGGCGTGTCCGTGCTGGCCGTGGACTACCGGATGGGACCGGAGCACCCGTTCCCGGCCGCCGTCGAGGACGCCACGGCCGCGCTCGAGTGGGCGCGCGACAACGCGGCGACCCTCGGCGTCGACCCGGCACGGATCGCGGTCGGCGGCGACAGCGCCGGAGGCAACCTCGCCACCGTCGCGGCCCGGCTCGTGCGCGCGGGCGACCGCTCGGCCGCCGCCTTCCAGCTCCTGATCTACCCGGTCTGCGACTTCTCGGCGAAGCGCCCTTCGTACTTCACCTTCCAGGAGGGCTTCCTGCTGAGCAAGGCGGAGATGGACTGGTTTCGCGACCACTACCTCCCCGACGAGAGCAGGCGCAGCGACCCCCGCGCCTCCCCGATCCTCGCCGAGGACCTGGGCTCGCTGCCGCCGGCCCACCTGGTGACCGCGGGGTTCGACCCCCTCCGCGACGAGGGGGAGGAGTACGCCCGCCGGATGCGCGACGCGGGCGTGAGGGTGTCGGTGCGCCGCCACGACGGGCTCGTGCACTCCTTCGCCAACTGGACGACGATGGGGCGCGCGTCGCGCGAGGCGATGCTCGAGGCCGCCGGGGCTCTGCGACAGGGGCTGGCTTGACGGCGGGACTGCTGAAGCTGCGCTCGGCGGCGCTCCTGCGCTCCGAGCAACGGCCGCGGCTGCGGGCCGCGGCGCTCGTGGCCTACGCGGGTGCCTTCGCCCTGGCGGTCGGGGTCTACGGCCTGCCGTTCGAGCGCGTACAGGTGATCCTGTGGGTCTGCGGCGCCCTGGCGATCGCCTCGCTCGGGCGCGAGCGGCCGTGGAGGGCGTTCGTGGACTTCCTGCCCTTCATCCTGCTCATGGCGCTCTACGACTTCACGCGCGGGGCGGCCGAGACGCTCGGGATGCCCCTCCAGTGGACGATCCCGCTCGAGGTCGACCAGGCGCTCTTCGGCGGCGCGGTGCCCACGGTGTGGCTGCAGGAGCGGGTGCTCGCCTCCGAGACCCAGTGGTGGCAGCTCATCACCGCCGCCACCTACGTCTCGCACTTCGTGTTCCCCTTCGCGGTCGCCGGGGTGCTGTGGGTCCGCAGCCGGCCGGCGTTCGTGGGCTACGCGCGCCGCTTCCTGACGCTGAGCTACGTGGGGCTCGCGACCTACATCCTCTTCCCCGCGGCGCCGCCCTGGAGGGCCGGCCAGGTGGGCTTCATCGAGCCGGTGCAGCGCGTGGCCACCCAGGGCTGGAGCGAGCTGGGGCTCGGGCGCGCCGAGGACCTCGTCCAGACGGGGCAGGCCACGGTGAACCTCTACGCGGCGGTGCCGTCGCTGCACGCCGCGTACACCATGCTGATCGCCATGTTCCTCTGGCGGCGCGTGCGCGCCCGGTGGCGCGGGCTGCTGGCTGCGTATCCGCTGCTCATGGCCTTCACGCTCGTCTACGGAGGCGAGCACTACGTGAGCGACATTCTGCTGGGCTGGGTCTACGCCGGTCTCGTGATGCTCGGCTGGGGACTGTGGGAGGGCCGGCGGGCGAGAAACGCGAACTGACCGCAGAACAGGAGCTTGATCGCGTTCGCGCCCTGCGGGTCCAGTCGCGCGCCGCGCGCGAACAGCCCGATCGCCCGGTTGAGCGGCGACTCGGTCGCCCACCAGCGGTCGAACAGGCGGGGACCGCCGAGGCCGCGGCGCAGGATGAGCGTGAGGGCGTCGATGCCCGGGCGCAGTTCCCGTACCTCGAGCCCGGCGCCCTCGGCCAGCACGGTCAGGCCATGGGGCGTGTATCCGAACGTGCTGCGCGAATGGAACGGCTCGAGCTGGGAGGTCGAGCCCGCCAGGTGGCCCCCGGGCCTGCAGCACGCGGGCGACCTCGGCCAGCAGGGGCTCGGGCCGGCGGACGTGCTCGAGCACCTGGGAGCAGTAGACGAGGTCGAAGCGCGACTCCTCGAAGGGGATCCGCTCGCCGTCGAAGGTCACGAACTCCGCGTCCGAGCGCCTGCGCGCACGGACCTCGGCCGAGTCCTCGATGTCCAGGCCGATCCAGCTCGAGCGGCCGTCGAGGCGCCGGAAGAGATCCACCGAGTCGCCCGCGCCGCAGCCCAGGTCGAGCACCGAAGCCCCCTCGGGAAGCGCGCGGGCCGCCATCTCCTGCGCCAGCGTCTGGCGCGAGTGGTCTCCGGGCAGGCGGTGCGCCAGCAGCGCTTGGAGGTCCTCGGCGATCACTCCGTGAGTCAAGCACCGCGGGCGGTCCCGTTCGCGGGAAGGAGTCCGGCGCCGCCGGGCGAACCGGGATTTCGATGATCGACCTCACGGCACACCGCACCCTCGTCAAGTCCCCGCCCGAGCTCTGGGCCGAGCTGAGCGAGGTCGAGAGCCTCGCGCGGCATCTCGGCGAGTTCGGGGAGATCAGGATCACGCGCGCCGACCCCGAGTCCACGGTCGCCTGGGAGGGCGAGCGCGCCAGCGGGACCGTGGAGCTCGCCGAGTCGGGGTGGGGAACCAAGGTGACCCTGAGGGCGGCCGTGGCGGAGCTCGAGCCCGAGCCCGAACCGGAGCCGGAACCGGAACCCGAGCCGGAGCCGGAACCCGAGCCGAGCCGGAGCCCGAGCCGGCACCCGTGGCATCCATGGCACCGGCGCCCGCCCAGGTGCCCGAGCGGCGACACGAGGCTTCTCGGGCGTTGGCGTCTACGGCGCCGCCGGCCGGCGGAGCACGCCCAGGGCGGAGCTGCCCGAGCCCGTGATGGCGGCCGCCATCGAGGACGGGGCCGTGACCGTGGTCGAGAAGGGCCGCGTGGCCCGCCCGCGTCCGGAAGCGCAGCCAAGAGCCGAAGCCCAAGCCCGAGCCGGCGATCGACCTCGACCTCGCGCTCGACGTGCTCGAGGGCGCGCTCGACAACCTCGGGCAGGCGCACCACCGGCCGTTCTCGCGCGGATAGACCCGCCGGGGACCTTGGGGTAGCCTCGCCCGATCGAGGGCCCGACCACCCGCCGACAGCTGATCCAGACGGCGGCCGCCGCGGGCGCGACCTTCGCGACCTCCCCGAGCGCCGCCGCGCCGCGCCGGCAGGACCGGCCCAACGTGGTGGTGATCATCGTGGACACCCTGCGCGCCGACCACGTGTACGGCAACCGCGCGCGCACGCCGAACATGGACTCCCTGGCCCGGGACGGCCTTCGCTTCACCCGCTTCTTCCCCGAGGCCATGCCGACGGTCCCGGCGCGCAACTCGATCCTCAGCGGGCGTCGCCAGTGGCCCTACCGCCACTGGCACCGCCACCGCGGCATGGTCCAGGAGCCGGGCTGGGAGCCCTTCCCGCGGGCCGACGTGGCCTTCACCACGGTGCTTCGCCGGGCCGGCTACTGGACCGGCTACGTGACCGACAACCCGTTCCTGGGCTTCGCCCCCGGCTACGAGCGGCTGCGCCGCAGCTTCAACCGCTTCGTGCGCCGGGGCGGGCAGGTGGGCGGCACCGGCGCCGGGGTCTCCGATCGCGAGCTGCGCCACTGGCTGCCCCCCGCCATGGACGACCCCGAGACCAGGGACCGCATGCGCAAGTTCCTGGCCAACGGGCGCTACTCGCACCGGGAGGAGAACTCGTTCGCGGCCCGGGTCTTCCGCAGCGGGGTCAAGCAGCTGGAGGTGGCCAGGCGCAACCGCCCGTTCTGCCTCGTGCTCGACACCTTCGAGCCCCACGAGCCGTGGACCCCTCCGCGCCGCTACATCAACATGTACGGCGACCGCGACTACCGCGGCCCGGAGCCGGCCAAGCCCTACTACTCCCCCGCGGGCCGGTACATGAGCGCGGGCGAGCGCCGGGTCCTGATCCCCCGCATGCGCGCGCTCTACGCGGCAGAGGTCACGATGACCGACCGCTGGCTCGGCGTGTTCCTCGAGCGCCTGCACGACCTGCGCCTGGAGCGCGAGACGATCGTGGTGCTCACCTCCGACCACGGCTTCCTGCTCGGCGAGCACGGCTGGACGGGCAAGTCGCCCACCCAGCTGCACCCCGCGCTGATCCGCGTGCCGCTCACGATCGTGCACCCCGAGCGCCGCCGCGCCGGGCGCTCGGTGCGCTACTTCGCCCAGTCGCACGACATCGGGCCGACCATCCTCGCCATGACCGGCGTGCGCGCGCCGAGGGCGATGAACGGCGTGAACCTGTCGCGCTTCTTCCGCGGCAAGCGCCCGCCCGAGCGCCGCTACGCCTACGGCGGCTACACCAACAACTTCTACGTGCGCACCGACCGCTGGGCCCTGTCGGGGAACAACGGCGGCGGGGACCTCTCCCTCCACGACCTGAGGATCGACCGGCGCGAGACCCGTGACCTCGCGGCCCGGCGACCGCGAAGGGCCCGCCGCCTGCGCGGCGTGGTGCGCCGCCGCGCGGGGCCGCTACCGCGCTACGGATACCCCCATTAGCCCTCCCTGGGCTTGTAGCGGTGGTGCAGGCCCAGGACGTTGCCGTCCGGGTCCTCGAAGAACGCCTGGTGGCAGACGCCGGAGTCGAGGATGTCGCCCTTGAAGGTCACGCCGCGCGACTCGAGCTCGGCCTGGGCCGCCGCCACGTCGTCCACGCGCAGCGCGATCGGGTGGTTGTTGGCCCGGGGCTCGATGCCGAGCGCCGCCGAGTCGAGCAGGGCGAGGGTGAGGCTGCCGGTCTCGAACTCCGCCCCGACGGGCGTCCTGTCCCTCCCGCTGGTACTTGATGGAGGGCTCGAGGCCGAGCACGTTCTCGTAGAAGTCCATCGCGGCCGGGAGGTCGGTGGTCGAGATCGTCACGAAGTCGACGCCCTGCACGAGTGAGGTCTGAGTAGTCATGAGGGAGAAAGTAACCTCCCGTCGTCCCATGCGTCAGAAGGCAGCCGAGACCTACGACGAGAAGCTCGCCCAGCTCACACGAGCTGCGCGAGCAGGCCGCCCATTCGAGCCCCCAGGCCGAGGAGAAGCAGCACGCCAAGGGCAAGCTGACCGCCCGCGAGCGGGTGGAGAAGCTCCTCGACGAGGGGTCGTTCCAGGAGCTCGACACCTTCGTCCGCCACCGCACGGTGGAGTTCGGGATGGAGAAGAACAAGCCCTGGGGCGACGCGGTGGTCACCGGGCACGGCACGATCGAGGGGCGCCCGGTGTGCGTCTTCTCCCAGGACTTCACGGTCTTCGGCGGCTCGCTGGGCGAGGTGATGGCCGAGAAGATGGTGAAGATCATGGACCTGGCGGCCAGGATCGGCTGCCCGGTGATCGGCATCAACGACTCGGGCGGGGCGCGGATCCAGGAGGGCGTGGTGTCCCTGGGCGCCTACGGCGACGTGTTCGTGCGCAACGTCCAGTGCTCGGGCGTGATCCCGCAGATCTCCCTGATCATGGGGCCGTGCGCGGGCGGCGCCGTGTACTCGCCGGCCATGACCGACTTCATCTTCATGGTCAAGGAGACCTCGCACATGTTCATCACGGGCCCCGACGTGATCAAGACCGTGACCGGCGAGGAGGTCGAGTTCGAGGAGCTCGGCGGAGCCATGACCCACAACTCGAAGTCCGGCGTGGCGCACTTCGCCTCCGAGGACGAGGAGGCCTGCCTCGAGGACGCCCGCTACCTCATGTCCTTCCTCCCCCAGAACAACCTCGAGACGCCGCCGCGGATCGACACCGGCGATCCGCACGACCGGATGGACCCCGAGCTCGACTCGATCGTGCCCGACAGCCCGAACAAGCCCTACGACATGCGCGACGTGGTGGCGCGGGTGGTGGACGACGGCGAGTTCTTCGAGGTCCAGGAGCACTTCGCCAAGAACATCGTCATCGGGTTCTCGCGCCTGGGCGGACGGCCCATCGGCATCGTCGGCAACCAGCCCGCCCAGCTGGCGGGCGTGCTCGACATCGACGCCTCCGAGAAGGCCGCGCGCTTCGTGCGCTTCTGCGACGCCTTCAACATCGCGCTGCTCACCTTCTGCGACGTGCCCGGGTTCCTGCCCGGCACCAGCCAGGAGTGGAACGGGATCATCCGCAAGGGGGCGAAGCTCCTCTACGCCTTCACCGAGGCCACCGTCCCCAAGCTCACGGTGGTGACCCGCAAGGCCTACGGCGGCGCCTACGACGTCATGAACTCGAAGCACATGCTGGCCGACTTCAACTTCGCCTGGCCGCAGGCCGAGGTGGCCGTGATGGGACCGGAGGGCGCGGTGAACATCATCTACCGCCGCGACATCGCCAGCTCACCCACGCCCGACCAGCGCCGCGAGCGGCTGATGAACGACTACAAGGCGCGCTTCGCCAACCCCTACTCCGCGGCGGAGCGGGGCTACATCGACGACGTGATCGAGCCCCACGAGACGCGCCCGAAGCTGATCCGCGCGCTCGAGACGCTGGACACCAAGCGGGTGCCGGGCCCCAAGCGCAAGCACGGAAATATTCCGCTGTAGAGCGGCTAGAGCCGCACCGTCTGCGGCCGCACGGCCCTGGCCTCGTGGGCCTCGAGAACCGCGAGGCAGATGGCCACGTCCTGGATCGCCAGGCCGGTCGAGTCGAACAGGGTGATCGCCTCGGGGCCGGGCCGCCCGGGGGCCGCGCCCGTGAGCACCGCCCCCAGCTCGGTCACGTCCGCCCGCGTGACGCGACCCGCCTCCACCGCCCCGGTCAGCTCGCCGCCGTGACTGGCCTGGCGCCATTCGTCGCAGAAGACCACCGAGCTCGCCACCACCTCGATCTCGGCCTCGGCCTTGCCCGGGCCGTCGGCGCCCAGGAAGCTCACGTGCTGGCCTGCACGCAGGTCCCCCGCGCGCACCACGGGCTCGGCGCCGGGAGTCACGCAGGTCACCACGTCGCAGGACAGCGCGTCCTCGAGGCTGCCCACCTCCCATCCCAGCTCGCCCGCCAGGGCGCCGGCCGCGTCCGGGTCGGGGTCATAGAGCACGCCGGGCCCGTACTCGGCGACCGCCAGGCAGCGCGCCGCCCAGCTTCCGTGCAGCCCGCACCCCACCAGGCCGACCGTGCTCGCGTCCTCGCGGGCCAGCTCCTGAGCGGCCACCGCCGCGACCGCCCCGGTGCGAAGCGCCGTGACCGAGCGCGCGTCGACGAGCGCCAGCAGCTCGCCGTCGGCGGCGCTGGAGACGCATATGACCCCCGACACCACCGGCAGGCCGGCCGCGGGATTGCCGGGGAACGAGGTGACCCATTTGAGGATCGCCAGCCCCGCGCCCCGCGCGGGCATCGCCCTGAAGTCCCCGTTGGGAGAGGCGTCGAGGTAGGTCTTGGCGGGCATCGCCCACTCGCCGCTCGCGTACTCCACGAACCCGTGGCGAACGCGGTCGATGGCGTCGAGCGGGCTCACCGCCTCCATCACCGCCTCGGAGGGAAACACCGGGATCTCGGGCACCCGCCGGACGGTACTCTCCGCCGTCGCATGGGACGAAACGGCAAGCAGACCCCGCGCCACCCCCGGATCGAGGTGCGCCAGTCCACCGCCTCGCCCGAGGAGGCCGCGGCCATCGCCGCCGCCATCGAGCAGTTCCTTCGCGACACGGCCCCCGCTCCCGCCCCCGGCGGCCCGACCATGAGCCCCTGGCTGCGGGCCGGGCTGCTCGAGAGCGCCGGGTACGACGCTTCCGCCGCCGGACCCTGGGGCGACGGAGAGTCCTGGGGCGCCTGACGCTCCGGTACCGACGACGAACCCCTCAAGGAGGACGCACATGAGCTCCACGAACGAGACCACCGCCTGCCTCGAGGCGCTCCGCGCCGAGGGCGGCGGCCGCGTGGTCGGCCCCGGCGACCCTGAGTGGGACGCGGCCCGCAGCGGCTTCAACCTCGCCGTCGACCAGCGCCCCGCCGCCGTGACCTTTCCCCGCGACGAGCACGAGGTGGGCGCCGTGGTCGCGATCGCGCGCCGCCACGGCCTCCGGGTGGCGCCCCAGACGACGGGGCACAACGCCGGCCCGCTGGGCGACCTGGCCGACACGATCCTGCTCAAGACCGCCGAGATGACGGGCGTCGAGATCGATGCCGGCGCGCGGCGCGCCCGCGTGCGCGCAGGGACCCGGTGGGAGGACGTGACGTCCGGGCTCTCCGAGCACGGCCTCGCCGCCCTGCACGGCTCGTCCCCCGACGTGGGCGTGGTCGGCTACTCGCTCGGCGGCGGGATGGGCTGGTACGGCCGCAAGCACGGCCTGCAGTCCAACAGCGTGACCGCCATCGAGCTCGTGACCGCCGACGGGCGCCTCGTGCGCACCGACCGCGACAACGAGCCCGAGCTGTTCTGGGCGCTGCGCGGCGGCGGGGGCAACTTCGGCGTGGTCACGGCGATCGAGTTCGACCTGTTCCCGATCGACGAGGTCTACGCCGGCTGGCTCATCTTCCCGTGGGAGCGGTCCGCCGAGGTGCTGCACGCGTGGAACCGCCTGCTGCCCTCCGCTCCCCGAGGAGATGAGCTCGATCGGGCGCATCCTCCAGGTGCCGCCGATCCCCGAGATCCCCGAGCCGCTGCGCGGTCGCAACCTCGTGGTCGTCGAGGCGGCCTACCTCGGCAGCGCGGCCGAGGGCGAGCGCCTCCTGGCGCCGCTGCGCGACCTGGGCCCCGAGATGGACACGTTCGCCACGATGCCGCCCGCCGGCGTCGGCGAGCTGCACCAGGACCCGCGCGACCCGCTGCCCGGCATGAGCGCCCACCAGCTGCTCCACGAGTTGCCCGCCGAGGCGATCGACGAGCTGATCTCGGTGGCCGGACCGGGGTCGGGCTCCAACCTCGTCTCGGTGGAGCTGCGCCACACCGGCGGTGCGATGGCCCGCACGGCGCCGGGCCACGGCGCCCGCGCCACTCTGCCGGGCTCGCTGTCGATGTTCGCGGTGGGCTCACCGTTCGACCCCGATGCGGCGACCGCGATCGCCGCCCGTCTCGGGCTCCTGACCGGTGCGCTCGGCCGCTGGGAGGCGGGCCACTACCTCAACTTCGTGGAGGAGGGCTTCGACGCCGCCCGCGCCTTCTCCGACGACGACTGGCGCCGCCTGCGCGCGCGTCAAGGCCGAGGTCGATCCCGACGGCGTCTTCCGGGCCAACCACCCGATCGCCTCCGTGGACTGAGCGCGGCGCCGGCCACTCTCGGGAGGAATATTCCAATCCCCGATCGGGTTTTGCTACTTTCTCTCGATGGAGCCGATTACCACGAGTAAGCCCCCGGCGAAGGGCCGCAAGGGCTCGCTCGCCAACCCGGAGGTCGTCGAGGACGTCCCCGGCCACGTCATCCCGATCCTCGAGCGCGAGTTCGACGACTTCGACAACGAGGCCGAGAAGTTCCTCGGCGGCGAGACCGAGGAGACCGAGTTCATCGGCTTCCGCCTGAAGCAGGGCGTCTACGGCCAGCGCCAGGCCGACGTCCAGATGATCCGCGTGAAGCTCCCGTGGGGCGGCATCACGCCCCGAGCAGATGGAGGCCTTCGCCGACGGCGTCGAGCGCTACGCCCCGCTCAACAAGGGGCACATCACGACGCGGCAGAACATCCAGATCCACCACGTCCCGCTGCGCGACGCCGCCGCGCTGATCCGCGACCTCTCGGACTCCGGCCTCTCCTCGCGCGAGGGCTGCGGCAACACCGTGCGCAACGTGACCGGCGACCCGTGGGCCGGCGTGTGCGAGGGACGAGCTGTTCGACATCACCCCCTACGCGGGCGCCTACGTGCGCTACTTCGTGCGCCACCCCACCACCCAGCTCATGCCGCGCAAGGTCAAGACGGCGTTCTCGGCCACCGACGCCGACGTGCGCCATCACCGGCATCCACGACATCGGCTTCATCCCCCGCGATGCAGCGACGGCGTGAAGGGCGTGGAGATCCGCGTCGGCGGCGGCACCTCGATCATGCCCCGCGTCGCCCCCACGCTCTACGAGTTCGTGGAGCTCGACAACGGCGACTACCTCAAGGTCACCGAGGCCTGCCTTCGCATCTTCGACCGCCAGGACTGGCTGCGCGTGAACCGCGCCCGCGCCCGCATCAAGGTGCTGATCGACAAGATCGGCATCGACGAGTTCCGCGACCCAGGTCGAGGAGGAGCTGAAGGGCGACTGGGTCGACGAGCGCGACTTCGACCCCGAGCCCAGGCTGTTCGTGCACGACGAGGAGGCCAACGCGCCCGAGCTGCTCGCCGCACTACGCCCAGCCCAACGGCGACGGCACCGAGTTCGAGCGCTTCCGCGCCGACAACGTCGCCGCCCCAGCGCCAGGCGGGCTTCTCGACGGTCCACGTGAAGGTCACCCGCGGCGACCTCACGCCCGAGCAGTTCCGCGGCCTCGCGGAGATCATGCGCGACTACTCCGGCGGCTACGCGCGCACCACGGTCGAGCAGAACCTCGTGCTGCGCTGGGTGCGCGACGAGGCCGTCTACGAGGTGTGGCAGCGACTGAAGGCGCTCGACCTCGGCGACGCCGGCCCGATGAAGATCACCGACGTGGTCAGCTGCCCCGGCACCGACTCCTGCAAGCTCGGCATCACCAGCTCGATGGGCCTCAACCGCGCGGTGCAGGAGCGGGTGGAGGAGATGGACATCGAGGACGAGCTCACGCGCAAGATCCACATCAAGATGTCCGGCTGCCCGAACGGCTGCAGCCAGCACCACATCGCCAACATCGGCTTCTACGGGGCGTCGATCAAGGTCGGGGACAAGACGATCCCGGCGTACATCCCGCACATCGGCGGCACGTTCGTGGGCGGCGAGGTGATCTACGGCACGCGGCTGAAGTCGCGCCTGCCCTCCAAGCGGGTGCCCGACGCGGTCGAGCGCTGGCTGCGCTACTACCAGGCCGAGCGCAACGGAGGGCGAGGAGTTCAACGACTTCGCCGAGCGCGTGGGGCCGGAGCGCTTCACCGAGCACGTCAAGGATCTGGCCATGCCGGTCGAGTTCAACGTGGAGAACATGGACTTCTTCATCGACTGGAACCGCGACGAGCCTCTACGAGGTGATCCGAGGCGAGGGCGAATGCGCGGTGTAGTCGGAGCACCGCGTCTCATAGCCCGGCTACGGCCGGTCTTGAGACAGAGACGCTCCGCGCCGAGGAGGTCCTCGCCGAGGCCGTCGAGAGCCACCATCCCCGCCTGGCGCTGGCCTCCTCCTTCCAGAAGGAGGAGGCGGTGCTGGTGCACATGATGCTCTCGATCGTGCCCGACGCGCGCGTGTTCACGATCGACACCGGGGTGCTCTTCCCTGAGACGTACAAGACGTGGCGCGAGCTCGAGTAGCGCACCGGCGTGAAGGTGGAGGTGTTCGACGCCAAGAGCGACGACGGCCTTCCGTGGACCGCCTCCAGACTGCTGCGGCGAGCGCAAGGTGGCGGCGTCTCGAGCGCGCGCTCGAGCGACCTCGACGCCTGGGTCACCGGCCTGCGACGCGAGCAGGCGCCCACACGCGCCGCCGCGCCCAAGCTCGGCTGGGACGAGGCGCACGGCCTCTGGAAGGTCAGCCCCCTGGCCGACTGGAGCGAGAAGGAGGTGTGGCGGTACATAGCCGAGCACGACCTTCCCTACAATCCGCTCCACGACCAGGGCTACGCCTCGATCGGCTGTGCGCCGTGCACTCTGCCCGGCGGGGGCCGCGAGGGCCGCTGGGCTGGCCGGTCGCAGACCGAGTGCGGCCTGCACGGCGACGAATGACCACCGCCATCACCTTGGATCCCGCGACGCAGACCAAGCTGTCTCACCTGCGCGTCCTCGAGGCGGAGGCGATCCACGTCTTTCGCGAGGTGGCCGCCGAGCTCGAGCGCCCCGTGCTGCTGTTCTCCGGCGGCAAGGACTCGATCGTGCTCCTGCGGCTGGCCGAGAAGGCGTTCCGCCCCGGCGGGTTCCCGTTCCCGGTGATGCACGTCGACACCGGGCCACAACTTCCCCGAGGTGATCGAGTTCCGCGACCGCCGCGTGGAGGAGCTCGGCGAGCGGCTGATCGTGGCCTCGGTGCAGGACTCGATCGACTCCGGGCGCGTGGTCGAGGAGAAGGGCCCGCGCGCATCGCGCAACCGGCTCCAGACCATCACGCTGCTCGACGCGATCACCGAGCACGGCTTCGACGCCGCCTTCGGCGGCGCCCGCCGCGACGAGGAGCGGGCCCGGGCCAAGGAGCGGATCTTCTCGTTCCGCGACGACTTCGGCCAGTGGGACCCCAAGGCGCAGCGGCCCGAGCTGTGGTCGCTCTACAACGGGCGCATTCGCCGGGGCGAGCACGTGCGCGTGTTCCCGCTCTCCAACTGGACCGAGCTGGACGTGTGGCGCTACATCGACGAGGAGCAGCTCGAGGTGCCGTCGATCTACTTCGCGCACGAGCGCGAGGTGTTCGAGCGCGACGGAATGCTCTACGCGATGTCGCCCTACGTCGAGCTGATCGACGGCGAGCAGCCGTTCACGACGGCCGTGCGCTACCGCACGGTCGGCGACATGAGCTGCACCGGCGGCGTGCGGTCCGAGGCGCGCCACGCTCGACGAGGTGGTGGCCGAGATCGCCGCCACCCGGATCACCGAGCGCGGCGAGACCCGCGCCGACGACCGCGTGACCGAGGCGGCGATGGAGGACCGCAAGCGCGAAGGGTATTTCTAGGCCCGTGGCTGTCGTCGAGGCAACCTCCGAGCTGCTGCGCGTCGCCACCTCGGGCTCGGTGGACGACGGCAAGTCCACGCTGATCGGGCGCCTGCTGTTCGACACCAAGAAGGTGCTGGCCGACCAGATGGCCCACGTCGAGGAGGTCTCCGAGCGCCGCGGCGACGGCTACGTGAACCTCGCCCTGCTCACCGACGGCCTGCGCGCCGAGCGCGAGCAGGGCATCACGATCGACGTGGCCTACCGCTACTTCCAGACCGCCAAGCGCAAGTTCATCATCGCCGACACGCCGGGCCACGAGCAGTACACGCGCAACATGGTCACCGGCGCGTCGACCGCCGACCTCTCGCTGAAGCTCATCGACGCGCGGGCCGGCGTGGTCGAGCAGAGCAAGCGCCACGCCTACATCGCCGCGCTGCTGCGCATCCCCCACCTCGTGGTCTGCGTGAACAAGATGGACCTGGTCGACTGGGACGAGGAGGTCTTCGACCGGATCGTGGCCGACTTCACCGCCTTCGCGGCGCCGCTCGAGCTGGAGGAGGTCACCTTCATCCCGATCTCCGCGCTCTCCGGCGACAACGTGGTCGAGCGCTCGGAGAACATGCCCTGGTACACCGGGCCCCTCGCTGCTCGCCCACCTGGAGCAGGTCGACGTCGGCAGCGATCCAGATTCCGTCGACGCCCGCTTCCCGGTCCAGTGGGTCATCCGCCCCCATCCCTCCGCGCAACCCGGACTACCGCGGCTACGCCGGTCGCATGGCCGGCGGCGTGCTCGCCCCGGGCGACGAGGTGGTGGTGCTCCCCTCGGGGCAGAGCACCCGCATCGCCGCCATCGACAGCGGACGGCGACGAGATCGAGTGCGCGTTCGGCCCGCTCTCGTGCACGCTGCGCCTCGAGGACGACGTGGACGTGTCGCGCGGCGACATGATCTGCCCGGCGGACGCGGAGGCCGAGGTGGTCCGCGAGCTGACGGCCGACGTGTGCTGGATGGCCTCCGCGCCCGATGCGCGAGGGCGGCCGCTACGCGATCAAGCACACCAGCCGAACGGCGCGCGCGGTGATCGAGGCGATCGACCACCGGATCGACGTGCACACCCTCGAGCCCCGGCCCGGCGACGAGCTCGGCCCTGAACGACATCGGCCAGGTGCGCCTGCGCACCAGCGCCCCGCTGGCGGTGGACCCCTACGCCCGCAACCGGACCACCGGCAGCTTCATCCTCATCGACGAGACCACCAATGACACGGTGGGCGCCGGGATGATCGCCTGGAAGACGCGAAGGTCCGGCATCCGTGCCCGATCGTTCGGCGCGGCATGACCTGGCCGCGCTCAGGCCCGCTCCAGAACCGCGCCCGCGACGTCACGCGGCGCCCGCCGAGACGCCCACGGAAGCGGTCCGCGTAGAGGAGGCGCAGGGTTCCGCTCGTACCGCGGGGCCCCTCGATCCTCAGCACGCCCCGCTGGCGTCCTCTGAGCCCGCGGGGCACGCGCCGGCGGTCCACGTCGACCCCGAACTCCTCGATGCGGCCGCTCACCCGCAGGCCGGGGATCAGGGAGACGCCCCGAAGCCTCAGGACGCCGCTGCCCGCCAGGGCGTAGCGACCACGGCGCAGGCCGCCGCCCAGCGTCGCCCCCTGGTCGTTGAACGCCAGGCTCGCGCGGAGGCCGTCGGCCACGTCGGCGAGCGTCAGCCTCACCCCCGCCAGAGCGCGGCCCCGGGCGCCGGTGGTGCCCGGCAGCGGACGCACCGACCGCAGCGAGGCGGGGGGCGGTGGGGGCGCGGACAACCGGCGCCGTCCACGGCAGCGCCGCGGCCCGCGACCGCCGTTCAGGAATCGGCCGATCACCCTCACCACGCACCCGCTCGCGTCGACCGAGGCCACGGAGTGCCCGACCCCCGGCACGATCAACAGCTGTGACCGCGGCAGCGCACGCTGCACGACGCGGGCCGACTCGACCGGCGTGCGCAGGTCGTCCTCGCCTTCGATCAGGAGGGTCGGCACGTCGGGCAGCGGCCCCGGGCCCGGCACCGGCGAACGGGCGGACTCGGGCCAGCGGCCGCACAGGTCGAGGAAGTCGCTGCGAAGGGCGGTGGCCCTGTCGAAGGGGGCGAACGCGGCGTCGGGAACCATCGCCGCCGTGGCGGCCGCCTGCCCGGGCCGCTCGGCGAACGGCGCGCCCCGTGCCCATGGGAGCTTGGCCTCCTCGCAGCTCGTGGCGGCGTACAGCGCCGGTGACAGCAGCCTGGGCTCGGTCGGCCCTCCCTCGAGCTCGTACGCGCGGGTCTTCAGGCGCAGCATCGGCGCGGGGTCGCCGTCGAGCGCCGCACGCACCGCGCCGGGAAAGGCGGCGCGAAGCCCGCGATCGAAGTCACCCGCGACCAGCACCAGGAGCAGATCGAAGCGATCGAGGGTGCGGGGCCGGCGCCGCCCGCGGGCATCCACCACGTGCCCGGCGAGGCGGCCGCGGCTCAGGCGCTCGACCAGAGCCCGCAGGTCGGCCACCGGCGACTGCGTGAACGCGCGGCAGCCGCGGCGGCACACCGCCTCCAGGACCCTGGGGACCGCGGCGAAGGTGCTGCGGTACAGGGCGTCGGGACCGTCGGGCTCCACGACCGAGTCGAGCACCAGGCGGTCCACCCGCGAGGGGTGGCGAAGCGCGTAGGCGAGGGCCGTGCGGGTTCCGTACGAGACCCCGTAGAGGCTGAGCTTGGGCACCCCCAGGCGGCGGCGCAGCGCCTCGAGGTCGTCCGCCGAGTCCCGGCTGGCGTAGAAGCCCCGCCGGCGCCCCAGGCGCTTCGCGCACCTCGCCGCCTGCGCGCCGGCGCGGAGAAGGTTGACCCGCTCGAGCCCCCGGCAGCGCAGGAGGCCCGACCGGCCGCTGCCCCGCTGGTCGTAGACGATCAGGTCGCGCCGTCGCAGCGCGGGGGCCACGATGTCGAGGGCATCACCGTCGAACGCGGCGGTGGCCGACTGGCCGGGACCGCCGGCCAGGGCCACCAGCACCCCCCGGCGGCGCTTGGCGGTGGCGCGGATCCGCTTGACGAAGAGGGACACCCGCCCGGGCACCCGGCCCGAGCGGTCCAGCGGCACGCTCAGCCGCGCGCAGGAGAACCCCGCTCTCCCACAGCGCTTGAAGTCGAGCGGGGTCGCCGCCGCGGCCGAGACCGGTGCGGCACCCGCCATCGCCGCCGCACCGGCGAGCACGACGATGAGCAGGCGCCTCACCGGGTCATTATCCCGGCGACGGGTATCCTCCCGCGCCGCATGTTCTCGAAGGTTCTGGTCGCAAACCGCGGTGAGATCGCGATCCGCGTGATGCGCACGCTCGAGGAGCTCGGCATCGGCACGGTCGCCGTGTACTCCGAGCCCGACCGCGATGCGCCCCACGTCCGGCGCGCCGACGAGGCGTACCTGCTCGGCCCCGGGCCCGCCGCCGAGAGCTACCTCGTGGTCGAGAAGATCCTCGAGGTGGTCAAGGAGTCCGGCGCCGAGGCCGTCCACCCCGGCTACGGCTTCCTCGCCGAGAACGCCGCCTTCGCGCGCGCCTGCGACGAGGCCGGGCGTCACCTTCATCGGCCCGCCCGCGGACGCCATCGACGCGATGGGCTCGAAGACCAAGGCCCGCGAGCTGATGAAGGACGGCCGGCGTGCCGATCGTGCCCGGCACCACCGACCCGGTCGAGACGGTGGAGGACGCCAAGAAGATCATCGACGAGTCGCATCGGCTACCCGGTGGCCATCAAGGCCGCGGGCGGCGGCGGCGGCAAGGGCTTCCGCGTGGCCGAGACCGAGGACGAGCTCCAGGACGCCTTCGAGGGCGCGGCCCGCGAGGGCGAGAAGTTCTTCTCGGACGCCACCGTCTACATCGAGCGCTACCTGCCCGATCCGCGCCACGTCGAGGTGCAGGTGCTGGCCGACTCGCACGGCAACGTGGTCCACCTCTTCGAGCGCGACTGCTCGGTGCAGCGCCGCCATCAGAAGCTGATCGAGGAGAGCCCCGCGCCCGCGGTGGACCCCGAGCTGCGCGAGCGGATCGGCAAGATCGGCACCGACGCGGCCAAGGCCGTGGGCTACCGCTCCGCCGGGACGATCGAGGGCCTGCTCTGCAGGACGGCGAGTACTTCTTCCTCGAGATGAACACCCGCGTGCAGGTGGAGCACTGCGTGACCGAGATGGTCACCGGGATCGACATCGTGCGCGAGCAGATCCGCGTGGCCGCCGGCGAGGAGCTGTCCTTCGCCCAGGAGGACGTCGAGCTGCGCGGCCACGCGATCGAGTGCCGCATCAACGCCGAGGACGCGTCGAAGAAGTTCGCGCCCGCGCCCGGGCAGGATCGCGCTCCTACCGCGAGCCGAGCGGCCCCGGCGTGCGCGTGGACTCGGGCGCCGAGGCGGGCTACGACGTGCTGCCCCTCTACGACCCGATGATCGCCAAGCTGATCGTCTGGGACGTCGACCGCGAGGCGTCGACCAAGCGGATGCTGCGCGCGCTGTCGGAGTACGAGATCGGCGGGCTCAAGACCCTGATCCCCTTCCACACCGCGCTGCTGGCCACCGACCAGTGGCAAGGCGGGCGAGACCTGCCGCGACCTCGTGGAGGACAAGGACTGGCTGAAGGAGCTGGCCTTCCCGAAGCCCGAGCCGCGGCCGAGGCGGACGACGAGGAGCCCAAGGTCGAGCGCGACTACGCCGTGGAGGTGTCGGGCCGGCGCTTCGACGTGAAGGTGATCGGCGAGGCGTTCGCCGGCGGCGGCAACGGCGCCGGGCCCGCCGCCGGCGCGCGCAAGCCGCCCAAGCGCTCCGAGCGCAAGAGCGCCGGCCGGCGGCGGCCCCGACGAGATCACCTCGCCGCTGCAGGGCAACATGTGGAAGGTGAACGTGAAGAAGGGCGACACGGTCGAGGAGGGCCAGCTGCTCTGCATCATCGAGGCGATGAAGATGGAGAACGAGATCACCGCCCACAAGGCGGGAACCGTCGCGGCGCTGCCGATCGAGGAGGGCCAGCCGATCACGGCCGGCGACCCGATCGCCACGATCAAGTAGGACGCCTAGGGCCGCAGGCCGCGCGCCTTCGGGCCCGCGGCCACGTCCGTGCGCCACCAGCTCGTGCGCGCGCTCGGCCCAGTCGCACAGCAGCGGGCGGGTGTCGCGGGGGTCGATGATCTCCTCCACGCCGAAGCGCTCGGCGGTCCGGAAGGGCGAGCGCACGGCGTCGAGGCGCTCGCGCGATCTCCTCGCGCAGCGCGACCGGGTCGTCGGCGGCCTCGAGCTCGCGGCGGTAGGCCGCCTCGATGCCGCCCTCGATCGGCAGCGAGCCCCAGTCGCCCGACGGCCACGCGTAGCGCAGGTTCAGGCGCGAGTGGTCGCCGTGGGCGGCGCCGGCGACGCCGAAGACCTTGCGGACCAGGATCGACACCGCGGGCACGGTCGCCTGGTAGACGGCGAACATCGCGCGGGTGCCGCGGCGGATCGTGCCGCGGCGCTCGGCCTCGGTGCCGATCACGAAGCCGGGCTGGTCGACGATGTTCACCAGCGGCAGGCGGAACTGGTCGCAGAGGTCGACGAAGCGCGTGAGCTTCTCGGAGGCGTCGGCGGTGAGCCCGCCGCCGTAGTGCTTGGGGTCGGAGGCCATCACGCCCACCGGGCGGCCCGCCGAGGCGGGCGAGGGCGGTCACCAGCGAGCGCCCGAACGGCGCCGCCCATCTCGAAGACCGAGCCCGCGGTCCATCACCAGCTCGAGGATGCGGCGGGTCGTCGTAGGGCTGGCGCCGCTCGCGGGGCACGATCGAGAGCAGCTCCTCCTCGCGGCGGTCGGCGGGATCGGCGCTCGCGGCGACCGGCGGCGCCTCCCAGACGCTGCCCGGCAGGTAGGAGAGGAAGCGCCGGAGCTGCGCGAGGGCGTCGTCCTCGTCGGCGGCCACGTTGTCCACCGCGCCGGCGCGAGCCTGGGCGCGGGCGCCGCCGAGCTCCTCCTTGTCGGGCGTCCTCGCCCATCGCGGCGGCCACGACGGGCGGGCCCGCCACGAACAGCTGCGCGGTGTCCGCGCACGATCACCGAGAAGTGGCTGGCCACCACGCGGGCCGCGCCGAGCCCGGCGACGGGGCCGAGCGCCGCCGCCACCACCGGGACCCGCGAGAGGTTGGCCGCGGTCAGCTCGAAGCCCGGGCACGAAGGGCACGTAGGTGAAGCCCATCGTCTCGAGCGACTTGACGCTCCCGCCGCCGCCCGTCCCGTCGACCAGGCGCACGAGCGGCAGCCGCAGGTCGTGGGCCATCCGCTCGGCGTAGACCATCTTCTGCCAGATCGCGGCGTCGGCGGCGCCGCCGCGCACGGTGAAGTCGTCGCCCTGCACGACGGCCCGGCGGCCCTCGATCGCGTCCCTGCCCGACCACCATGTTCGCGGGGAGGAAGTCGGTCGAGCTCGCCGTCGTCGCCGTAGGTGGCGGCGCCCGCGAGCGCGCCGGTCTCGTGGAAGGTGCCCTCGTCGAAGAGCCGCTCGATGCGCTCGCGCACGGTCAGGCGCCCGCTGGCGCGCTGGCGCTCGACGCGCTCCTCGCCGCCCATGCGCCGCGCCAGCTCCTCCCGGCGGCGCAGCTCCTCGAGCTCGGGCTCCCAGGTCACGGGCGCACGGTACCGGCGGCGGCCGCGTGTGATCCTTGCGGCATGCCCTCGCGCGCGCGCCGCCTGCTCCCGCTGGTGCTCGCCACCACCGCCACGCAGGCCTCGATCGTGGTGCTCGCGCCGCTCGTGGTGGAGATCGGCGACGACCTCGGCGCCTCGGTCAGCGCGGTCGGGGTCGCCCGCTCGGTCCTCTCGGGCGTCGCCGTGGCGGTGTCGCTGGCCATCGGGCCGCTCATCGACCGCATCGGCGTGCGCCCGCTCATCGTGCGCGGCGCCGTGTTCGCCCTGGCCGGCGTCGGCGGCGACGGCCGCGGCGCCGTCGCTGCCCTTCTTCTACGCCGCCCACGCGATCACCGGCGTCGGCGTGGCGTGCCTGCTCTCGGCCGGCTTCGCGGGCGTGGCCTCGTACTTCGAGGAGGGCGACGCGCCGTGGGCGATGGGCTACGTGGTCGGCGCCCAGTCGGTGTCCTGGATCGTCGGGAACCCGCTCATCGGGCTGCTGGCGGACTCGGGCTCGTGGCGGCTCTCGTACGCGGTGCCCGTCACGATCTCCCTCGTCGCCCTGGTCGTCGGGCTCACCGCGCCCCGCGCGGTGACCCGCCCGGGCGGCGGCGGCCGGGGAGGGCTCGGTCGGCGAGGGCCTGGCCGCGGTCTTCCGCGACCCCGCCGCGCGGCGCTGGACCATCGCGGAGCTGGTGGCGTACTCGGCGTGGACCGCCGAGCTGACCTACGCGGGGGCGTTCTACGTCGCAGCGCTACGGGGTGAGCGAGACCACGGTGGGCGTGCTGCTGGCGGTGGGCTCGGTGGTGTTCCTGGTCGCCTCGCTCAACACCGCGCGGCTCACGCGCCGCTCTGAGCCGCCGGCGCGTGGTGGTGGCGTGCGCGCTGGGCATGGGCGTGATGCTCGTGCCCGTGCTCAACTTCGCGCCCGCGGTCGGGTTCACCCTGGGGTGCTTCTGCGTGCTGGCGGTGTTCGCCGGCGTGCGGTCGACGGGGTCGAGCGCGCTGGGCCTCGGGATCCTGCCCGGCCAACCCGGGCAGCATGATGGGCGCGCGCACCGCCAGCGCTCAGCTCGGCTACATGATCGGCGCGGCGGGCGGCGGCCTGGTGCTCGCCCTGGCGCGACTTCGACGAGCTCGGCTTCGTGCTGTTCGCCGGGATGGCCGTCTCGGCCTACCTGCTGGCCCGGGTCGGGGACCCGGCGGAGGGCCGCCGCGCCCGCGCGTCGCTCGCGGAGCCCGTGGCGGAGCGCATCTAGGCGCTCAGCTCAGCGGCGCCTGGGCTATCCGCGTCGAGAAGGGCACGCACCAGATGACCACGGTGGAGTAGCGCCGGAGATCGAGGTCGGCGGGGAGGCGGTACTGCTGGTCGCCCTTGTTGCCCTTGAGGCCGGCGATCTCCACGAAGTCCCCGAGGTCGTCGCTGGTCGTCTTGCCCGCGTGGAGGTAGACGCGCAGCCCGCCGGCGCCCGGATCGACGTCGAAGTCGCTGAAGGTGAGCACGCGCCCTCCCTCGGCGAGACCGACGACGACCGCGTCGCCCTTGCCGCGGTGGCCGCTCTCCCCGCTGAACTCGCCGGCCAGCAGGCGCGTGTTCTGCTTCGGGGCGGCCGGGCGCTCCGCCGGCGTGCGCTCGCCCCCCGCCAGCGCGGCGTCTCGCTCGGCGGCGGGCGGCCGGGCGGCCTCCGCGGTCACCACCTCCTCGTCGACCGTGGTGCCGCGCGTGACGATGAATGCGACCGTCACCGACGCCACGGCGGCCAGCGCCAGCGCGACCCGGACCGGCGTACGGACGTCGGGGCGCCGCTTGAGGAGCGTCTTGCCGAGCACGGCGCTCGTGACGAGCCACCACGCCACCGCCACCCCGATGGCCACCTTGCCGCCGGTCGGGACGTTCGCCGCCGCCAGGAAGGCGCCGCCGGGCACGACCACGAGCGCGCCCAGAACCGCGAGGACCTTCAGGGCGAGTGGCGTTCCATGGTCGGTCTCGCCTTGACCCATGACCGAATCATGGCTGATGCGGTTAGCCGGGACTCAGCGTGACGGACGCCAGCGCGTTCGCCAGGCGGGCCACCACGTAGTAGGGCTCCCGTTCGAGCTGCAGCCACGTGAAGCGGACCACCCGCAGGCCGCGCTCCGCGAGGCGGCCGTCCCGGCGGCGGTCGCGCTCGAAGGAAGCCCGTGAGGAATGGAAGGCGAAGCCGTCCACCTCGGCCACGACCCGCTCGCGGCGCCACAGGAAGTCCACCTCGAGCCCCGCGATCCGGGCGTTCGTCTCCGGCGCCGGCAGGCCGGCGGCCCGCACGAGCGACAGCAGCTTCCGCTCCGCGGCCGAGCGGGTGAACGCCGGGCCCGCCTCGCGATCGAGGACCGCCCGCAGCGCCGGAACCCCCCGGTGCCCCGAAGCACGACGCAGACAGGCGTGCAGTCTCGTGGTCGCTGATGAGCCGGCGCCTCAGGGCCTCGGCCACCGCCTGCTCCAGCTCGGCAGGCCGAGCCTCCAACGCGAAGTCGAGAAGGGTGCGCTGGACGTCGGTGACCGCCAGCGCGCGGACGCGGGCCACCCGGTCCGGCGTGAGCGAGCGGCTGCGGTGGGTCCGAAGGCCCGCATGCTCGCGCGCGCGGTGACCCATGACCGTAAGGTCGACGCCGTCGCCGGGCCAGGCGGCCAGCGCCCAGAGCGCTGCGGCCGAGCGATGGCTCAGCACAGCCGACGGTCCGCAGGCCAGCAGGGCCGCCACCTCTCGTCCGAGCTCCGGCAGCTCGGTGTGCCCCACCGCGTAGACGCCCCGGTGAATCGGATGGAGGAGGTCGCGCTGCATCCGGTGCCTGATTCCGCCGGATCCGAGTCCGAGCGCCAGCAGCTGCGGCCGGGACACCACGCCGTGTTGTGCCGCGGCCAGCGCGGCGACAGCGGCGTCCGCGCGGCGGCGATTCGCGGCCACCACCCGACCGCAGGCCCCGATTCGCCGCGCCTGCGTCGGATCGAGGCGTACGGACGACCGCGATCCGCGCCAGGTCGACGGGAAGCGGGCCTGTGAAGGGTTGTGGGCGTGGTTCGGCCGACGGCACACCCCCTCAAGGCACGACGCGGCGGCGTTTCGCCCCCTCGACGTTTCGCCCCCCTAGCCGACTCGCTTGGCTAGCCGACCCGCGTCAGGTTCTCCGCGTGGATCGCGCGCTGGGCCGCCGTGTCGCGGCCCTCGGGCAGCCGCGGGCGCTCCTCCCCGCGCTCGAGCGCGTCGAGGTAGGCGATGTCCTCGTCGAGCAGGCGCAGGGCCTCGTCGCGCGAGTGCGTGGCGTCCGTGCCCCGGAACCACGGTCTCGAGCGCGCTCCACCAGCGGCCCCAGGCGCTCCAGCGTGGCCCGGTAGCCGGCGGCCGAGCCGCCGTCGGAGATCATCGGGATCTCGACCGCCGAGAGGTAGTCGCCGCACAGCAGCACGCCGAGCCACGGCGCCATCACGGCCATGCCGTCCGCGGTGTGCCCCTCCGCGGGGTGCAGCTCGAGCTCCTCGCCGCCCAGCTCCAGCCGCCCGGGGGTCGGGAGCGCCTGCACCCCGCCGAGCGACAGGGGGCGAGGGCGACTCACGTAGTGCTCGGCGTCGTGGGTCGCGCAGCTCGCGCTGCGCCTCGCCCGGCCTGTCGCGCAGCCGCTCCGCGGTGCGTCTCGGGCACCCCGAGGGAGAGCTCGGGGAAGGCGAGGCGGCCGAGCAGGTGGTCGAAGTCGCCGTGCGTGGCGAGCAGCGCCGTGGGCTCGAAGCCGGCCTGGGCGAGCACGGCGGGCAGCAGCTCGAGCTCGTCCGGGAAGTACGGCGAGTCCACGAGCATCGACCTCGTCGCCGGCCCTCAGCGCGGTGGCCGTGGTCTGCCACATCAGGCTGGTCACCACGATCGCGTCGCGGTGAACCGAGACCGCGCGCACGCGCGGCCGCGTCTAGACGGCGTCGAGCAGCTTGCCCGCGTCGCGGAAGGTCTTGACCTCCGCCGTGGGCTTCTTCTGTCCGGGCTCCAGCTCCTGCCCGTGGCGGTTGACCCAGATCACCGCCACCTTCTGCGCCAGGCAGGGCTCGACGTCGGTCGGGTAGCCGCTCGCGATGTGCACCCAGTTCTTCTTTCGCTTCTCGATCCGGCGGGCGCACTCCTTGAAGTGGGCGGGGTCCGGCTTGTAGGAGCGCACCTGCTGGGCGGTGACCACGAGGTCGAGGTCGCCGCGCAGGTGGCGGCGGGTGGCGCCGAGCAGCTTGTCGTCGATGTTGGCGAGGATCCCCACCTCGTACTTCTTGGCGAAGCGCTCGAGCTGGGCGTTGGTCTCGCGAAAGGGCAGCCACCGCGGGACGCTGTCGGGCAGGAACTGGGCGCGCGAGGACTCGAGCTCCCAGCCCAGCTCGGCCGCCACCTTCACCGCGGTGCGGCGCAGCACCTCGGCGTAGAGCTCGTACGACCCGCTCTGGATCTCGCGCTGGATCTCGATGAACCGCGGTACCAGCGCGTCACGGTCGATCGTGAAGCCGTCGCGGTCGGCCTCCTTCTGAAAGGCCTCGTACACCCCGGTTTCCCAATCGATCAGCGTTCCATAGCAGTCGTAGGTGACGAATTTGACGTCTTTGGGCAGAGGCACGGCCGGGCATGATACGCGGCGCGCTTCTATAGGCTGCCCGCCGCCCGTGGACCTGCTCGAATACCAGGGCAAGCGCCTCTTCGCCAAGCACGGCGTCCCGGTGCCCGAGGGCCGGGCGGCCGCCAACCGTCGAGGAGGCGGTCGACGCCGCGCAGGCGCTCGGCTTCCCGTGCGTGATCAAGGCCCAGGTGCTGATCGGGGGCCGCGGCAAGGCCGGGGGCATCAAGGTGGCCAAGGATCGCGACGAGGCCGAGGAGCACGCCCGGGCGATCCTCGGGATGGACATCAAGGGCTTCACGGTGCACGAGCTCTACGTGGAGGCCGCCAGCGAGATCGACGAGGAGTACTACGCCGCCTTCGTGTTCGACCGCTCGGCCAAGAAGCCGATGGCGATGTTCTCGAAGATGGGCGGGATGGACGTCGAGGAGGTCGCCGAGACCGATCCCGAGGCCATGCGCATGGTCCACGTGGATCCCGCTGATCGGCTTCCAGGACTTCCACGGCCGCCGCCTGGCCTACGAGGCCGACATCGCGGCGGACGTGATCCGCCCGGTCGGCGCGCTGCTCTCCAAGCTCTACGACGTCTTCGTCGCCGAGGACGCGATGCTGGTGGAGGTCAACCCGCTGCTGGTCACGAA
Source organism: uncultured Thermoleophilaceae bacterium (assembly GCA_963731645.1). Taxonomy (GTDB): domain Bacteria; phylum Actinomycetota; class Thermoleophilia; order Solirubrobacterales; family Thermoleophilaceae; genus JAAYBF01. The sequence goes on from CAVSWF010000011.1 coordinate 716,114, forward strand.
GAGCCGCGAGGTGGTGGCGCTCGACGCCAAGGTCACGATCGACGCCAGCGCCCTGTACCGCCACCCCGACTCGCCGGAGTTCCGCAGCACGGTGGGCGTCGACCCGCAGGAGGCGATGGCCCGTGAGCGCGGCCTGACCTACGTGGCGCTCGACGGCAACATCGGCATCCTCGGCAACGGCGCGGGGCTGGTGATGTCGCACGCTCGACGTGGTCGCCCAGGCCGGCGGGCGAGCCGGCCAACTTCCTCGACGCCGGCGGCGGCTCCAAGGCCGAGGCGATCACCCAGGCGGTGGAGGTGATCCTCTCCAACGAGAACGTCAAGGCGGTGCTGTTCAACATCTTCGGCGGGATCACCCGCTGCGACGAGGTGGCCAAGGGCCTGATCGAGGCCTTCGCCCAGATCCAGCCCGACGTGCCCTTCGTGGTGCGCCTGGACGGCACCAACGACAAGGAGGGGCGCGCGCTGCTGGCCGAGGCCGACCTGCCGAACGTGCACACCGAGTCGACCATGCTGGGCGCCGCCAAGAAGGTCGTGGAGCTGGCCGACGGCTGATGGCGGTCCTCGTCGACAAGGACACCAAGCTCTGCGTGTCGGGCATCACCGGCCGGGAGGGCACCTTCCACGCGCTCAACAACAGGCGCTACGGGACCCAGGTGGTCTCCGGGGTGACCCCGGGCAAGGGCGGCCAGGACGTGGAGGGCATCCCCGTGTTCAACACCTTCCACGACGCGGTCTCCGAGACCGGCGCCAACACCGCGATGATCTTCGTGCCGCCGCGCTTCGCCGCCGACTCGATCCTCGAGGCCGAGGACGCCGGGATCGACCTCATCATCGCCATCACCGAGGGCATCCCGGCCCACGACGAGATGAAGGTCTACAACCACCTCGAGCGCGGCTCGCTCGCGGCTCGTGGGGCCCAACTGCCCGGGCATCCTCTCGCCCGGCAAGGCCAACGTGGGCATCATCCCCGCCGCCTTCTTCTCGCGAGGGCAACGTCGGGCGTGGTCTCGCGCTCGGGCACGCTGACCTACCAGATCGGCAACGAGCTGGCGGGGCGCGGCTTCGGCAACTCGTCGATCGTCGGCATCGGCGGCGACCCCGTGCCGGGCTCGAGCTTCATCGACGTGATCGAGCTCTTCGAGGCCGACCCCGAGACCGAGCTGATCGTGCTCAGCGGCGAGATCGGCGGCGACGCCGAGGAGCAGGCCGCCGAGTACATCGGCGAGCACGTGACCAAGCCGGTGGTGGCCTACATCGCCGGCTTCACCGCCCCGCCCGGCAAGACGATGGGCCACGCCGGCGCGATCGTCTCGGGCTCGAAGGGCACCGCGGCCGCGAAGGCCGAGGCGCTCGAGGCGAAGGGCGTGCGGGTCGGCCGGACCCCGACGGAGGTCGCGGAGATCGCCGCGTCGGTGGTCTCCGCCTAGCTGCCCTCAGCCGGGCGGCTGCTCGTAGGCCTCGCTCATCCCCTCGGCGAGGGCGCCCACCTCTTCGCGCAGACCGCGCACGTCGGCCGCCAGCTGCTGGGAGTTGGCGGCGTCGGTGGAGGCCGAGACCGACACGAGGTTGCCGCGCACGGTGTCCAGCTCGACGAGGATCTTCTCCATCTGGTCGTAGAAGGCCTGGAGCTGGCGCTCCATCTGGCGCAGGACCGTGAGCTGGCCGTCGAGGGCGCCCGCCAGCTCCTCGCGGCCGGCCTCGCCGGAGCCCTGCACCTGCGCGAGGCGGGCCTCGACCCGAGTCGGGCGGCGACTCCGCCAGCGCCTCGTAGAGCAACTGCGCGCGGGCGGCCGTGCCCTCCATGGCGCGCACGAAGCGATCGACCTCGTCGAGCACCTCCGTGTAGGGCAGCTTCGCCGCGCTCGACCGCCTCGCGGATCCGGCCCTCGCGCTGCCGGGCGCCGGCCAGGAGCCCGCCGATCGGAGGCGCCAGCGTCGCCGGGTTCGACCCGCGGTTCCGCCCGCTCCAGGGCGGCAGCGGCGCCTGCCGCGCTCCCGCTCGAGCACCCGCTCGGCCACGTCCTCGTCGAGGTAGGTGCGCGCCGCGGCGGCCCCGTAGAGCACGAGCCCGACCGGCGCCAGGATCGATGACGGCTCCCAGCAGGAACCCGGCTATCGAGCATCACGGCCAGCAGCACCACGGCGAAGGGGTCGAGCAGCGCGTTGGCTACGAGCGCGCGGTTGAACTCCGAGCGGCTGTAGGGGCGGCGCTCGTCGGGCATGGCGCTAGAAGAAGCTCGAGATGCTGCGGTACACCGTCTCGATGTCGTCGGTGTCGCCGCTGTAGGACTGTCCGCCCGAGGCCTTGGCGATGTCCGCCAGCGCCTCCTCGGCGCCCTCGGCCTCAGCGCCGTAGGCGATGGTGAAGATGCGCACCTGGTACTCGGACTCGCCCTGCGCCTCGAGTCTGGTCGATCACCTCCTCGGGGCTCGAGCGAGGAATCGGTGTCCTCGCCGTCGGTGAGCAGCACCACCGCGTTCAGGCGCTCGCGGTCGTCCAGCCTGCGCACGTCCTCGAAGCCGGCCAGCGTGGCGTCGAAGAAGGCGGTGCCGCCGTCGGCGATCAGGCGGTCGATGGTCGGCTGCAGCTGGTCGCGCGGGCCTCCGATCGGGATCAGCGGCTGCAGGCGGTCGTTGAAGATGGTGAGCCCGATGCGGTCGTTGGGCGAGACCTCGGCGAGGAAGGTGCGCAGGCCCTCCTTGGCGCGCTCGAGGCGCCCGGAGTCGTTCATGGAGCCCGAGATGTCGAGCACGAGCAGCACGTTGGCCGGCTTGCGGTCCTCGCGCCAGGTGCGGCGGATGCGGTCGAGCACCCGCGGCTCGGGCAGGCCGAGCACTCGTTCGGGCTGCTTGGGGTCGGCACCGTTCTCCGGCGTCACCAGCCCGGCCGGCTTCGCCTTCAGGTCGGCCGGGCGGAAGCCGAACCGCCCGGCGGTCTCGGCGTCGATCTCCTCGGCCAGGAACTCCTGGAAGCTCGCGCGCGCCGCCCTCTCCTGCGGGCGAGTTGTAGTCCTCGTCGATCACGATGAACGGGTTGTCGGAGTAGAAGGTGCCCTCGGGCGGATAGAGCGCCACCAGCTTGGGCTGGCCCCCACGGTGGCGGTTGAAGTCGAGCAGGGTGACCTCCTCCATCGCCACGGCGGAGGCGTAGCCGGGCCCGTTCTCGCGCAGCTGGTCGGCGATGAACAGGGTGGTGTCGCCGTAGTGGACGATCGAGCGCTCGATCTTGCGCACCTGTGCGCGTGCCTTCGAGGAGGTCACGTCCTGCTCGGTGAGGCCCTCCCTCTTGCCGGTGGCCGCGTAGTACTCGGACACCACGGCCGACAGCCCGGAGGTCGAGAAGTCGGGGTTGGTGTGCACGAGCTTGAACTTGCCGAACTCCGGCCGGCCGACGTCCGCCGAAGCCCTGCTGCGTCACCGCCAGCTCGGTGAGCAGGTCGTAGCCGATCTTCTTCTTCGGGTAGCCGAGCGCCTCGGCGAAGGGCTCCCACATGGCGATCACCAGAGGCGTGCGCACCAGCGACGGGTTGTCGTCGGCCGCGAGCGGGCGGTCGGCCTCGAAGTTGAGCAGGCGGCCCCACAGCGACGAGGCCGGTGACCACGCCACCGGCTTGAGGGTGCCCTTGGCGATCTTGGACTGGGCCTCGCCGGAGGCGATCGACGTGCCCTCCACGAACACCTGCTTGCCCGCCACCTCGGCGCCCTCCTCGTTGAAGCGCTCGATCAGCGGCTTCAGCAGCTTCTCCTTCTCGGGGGAGTAGGCGAAGGTCACGCGAGGGACGCCGGCGGGCGCCTCTCGGCCGGAGGATCCGCCTCCGCCCGAATCGCCGTCGTCTCCGCCGTCGAGAACAGGGCCACCCCCAGCACGGCCGCCACGCGCGATCACCGCGATGGCGATCTGGCCGGGCTTCACGTCAGGCCCCGGGACTTGCTCGAGGGGAACGCGCAGCACGCTCTGGCCACTGTGGTTGCGGTTGCCGTCGGCGGGCTCGCGGGAGACGTCGAGGAACCTGTACCGGCCGAAGCCCGGCGGCAACTGCTCGCGCACGCTGAAGGTGCCCGGCGCGAGCCCGTCAGCGCCCGGGCGTTGGACAGCGAGTCGTAGAGCCAGATCACGTAGCCGCCCGTCCGGGGACGGGGCAGGCCCTGAACGGTCATCCGCAGCACCTTCGGCCCGCGGGGCCCGGTGATCCGGGCCGGGCGCACCCGGCCCCACGCCGAGCGCGTCGAGCTCGCGGGCGGCCTCCCGCTGGGGGGCGGAGGCTCCGGCTCGATCTGGCGCCAATCGGTCGCAGCGGCTCCGGCTCGTCGGCTCCTCCGAGGGCGCCAGCGCCAGGGCGAGCGCGACGCGGCGATCTCGGCCCCCGGCGCGCGCCTCAGCGAACCCGGCGCGGGCCGCGGCCGCGTGCGGGCTCGCGCCCGGCGGGCTCGGGCTGCGGCCGCCTCGGTCCTCGGGCTCGGGAGCCTCGGGGGGCTCCGGTCGCGTCGCCCCTCAGCGTCGGCCGCGAGCGCGAGTCCCGCTCGCGCGTCCGATGCGCACCGAGCGACTCGCATCACGCTCATCCCGGCGCGCCCGCAACCGGTCGACCTCCATCCCGAGCATCCCGGCGAGCTCTTCGTCGGGCAGGCCGCGGATCACCGAGAGTTCGATCAGCGCGCGGCTCTCAGGGTCGAGGCGCTCGAGCCGGCACCTGGCCGGTCCGCCTTCATGGCTAGGCTTTCCCTATGCGGGCGGAGAGGCGTCGATTCGGTGCTGCTGCGTCATCTTCTCCACGTCGATCCTACTTTCGGCCGGCGGCCGAAGCCTCGGCCGCCTCCGAGGTCCGGCTGCTGCACGCGGTTCCGGGCGGGCCCACCGCCCAGCTGCGGATCACCGGCGGTCAAGGCTCGCCGGCGAACTGGAGGTGGGGTTCGGCGAGGCGACGGAGTACGGCAAGGCTCCTTCCGGCGCGGTGACCGTTAAGGCTGACGGCGCCGGCGGCAAGCAGCTCGGCCGCTGCCTCGGAGACCCTGAAGGACGGCGGTCGCTACACGGTGGTGGCCTCCGCGCCCGGCGGTGTCACGCTGAACCTCGTCGCCGACGGCAAGCCCTCGCCGGGCCGCACGCGCTGGCGGATGGTGCACGCCACCTCCGAGCTCGACACCGCCGAGTTCGTGCTCGACGACCGCACCGTGGCCCGGCTGGGCATGGGCGAGGCCAGCAAGTACTCGACCGTGAAGCCAGGCGTCTACACCATCGCGGCGCGCCGGCCCGGCGAGACGAGCCCGCTCGTCGAGAGCCCGACGTGAGCCTGGTGGCCGGTACCGCCCAGACCGCGTATCTGATTGGCAGCGGCGGCGAGCGGACGCGATTCGTGATCCTCGAGGACACGGCCACCGCGCCGCGGGTGGCACCCGACACCGGGCTCGGTGGCCTGAGCGACGACGACGGCCCACCCTGGGCCGCTGCGCTGCTGGCCGCCGCGCTGGCCGGAACGCTGGGCGGAGCCGCCTTCGTGGGCGTTCGCGGGCTCAGCGGCCGCCGTCGCGGCTGAGCGCCGGTGGCCCGCCGCGGGTGAGACGACTGGGCCTGTTTTTCGCGGTCTGTGTCCCGGCGGCTGTCGCGGCCGTAGTGGTGCTGATGCGGCCGACGGAAGCGGCGAGACCCGCCGCCGCCCGGGTCGAATGCCCCGGAAGGACTGGCCAAGGCCGCCGCCGTTCAGGCCGGCGACGAGCCGGCACACGCTTCGCGGGGCGGCCGCCCCGCGCCGCCCACCTGGATCTCCATCCCCGCCGCGGGGCTGGCCGCGCGCGTCGAGCCGGTGGCCGCGCACAGGGGAATCCTGCGCGTGCCCCGGGTCGGCCGGGCGGGGTGGTTTCGGGGCGGCCCACGACCGGGCGAGGCGGGCCGGGCCGTGATCATCGGCCATCTCGACACGAACACAGGCCCCGGCCTGTTTGCCCGTGTGCCCCACCTCGCCGGCGCGGTGGTCGCGGTCACCGACCGCCGCGGCGACGTGTGGGACTACCGCGTGGTGGGGGCGGCGCAGGTGCGCAAGAACCGGTTCCCCGCGGAGGAGGTGTACGGCGGGTCGGCCAGGCCGGTGCTCGTCTTGATCACGTGCGGAGGGCCGTTCACCGAGAGGAAGGGCTACCGCGACAACGTGCTGGTCTACGCCCGGCCCGTTTGAGCGAGGCGCTCCCGGGCTTCGGTATCGTGGCGGGCCCGTGACCCCGAGACGATCTCCCTCGCCCGCGGCGCTCCGTCCCTCGACATCGTGGCCGTCGACGACCTTCGCGCCGCGGCCGACCGCGCCTTCAGCCAGGACCCGGCGGGAGCCTTCTCCTACGGCACCTCCGCGGGCTACAAGCCGCTCGTGGAGTGGATCGCCGCGCCGCCAGGAGGTGGCGCCCGAGCAGGTGATCGCCACCAACGGCTCGATGCAGGCCGACGCGTTCCTGTTCCGGCTGCTCGTGCAGTCCGGCGATCTCGTGGTGGTCGAGGCGCCGAGCTACGACCGCACCCTTCTGGCCCTGCGCGATCTGGGTGCCGAGATCCTGGCCATCCCGCTGGAGGACGACGGGATCGACGTCAAGGCGCTCGAGCAGGCGCTCGAGGCCGGGCGCCGGCCGAAGCTCGCCCACATCATCCCCAACTTCCACAACCCGGCCGGCTGCACCCTGTCCCTCGCCAAGCGACGCCGCCTGGTCGAGCTGGCCGAGTCGTACGACTTCGTGCTCTTCGAGGACGACCCCTACGTCGAGCTGCGCTTCGAGGGCGAGCCGCAGCCCACCATGCTCTCGCTCGACAGCGCGGACAAGGTCGTCTACGCCTCCTCCTTTTCGAAGACGGTGTGCCCGGGCATCCGCGTGGGCTACCTGGCCGGGCCCGAGCGAGCTGATAGGTCAGACGCGCCGCATGGCCACGGCGACCTACATCTCGCCGAGCATGGTCTCGCAGGCGATCGTGGCCGAGTTCTGCAACTCCGGGGCGATCGAACGTTCGATCGAGACGGTCAAGAACGCGCTGCGCGAGCGTCGCGACGTGCTGTGCGCGGCGCTGCAGCGCGATCTGCCCGAGGCCCGGTTCGTGGTGCCGGAGGGGGGCTACTTCCTGTGGGTCGAGCTTCCCGAGGGCACTGACGTGGCCGCTCTGGCGGAGCGCGCCAAGGAGGCCGGCGTGGTGTTCGTGAAGGGCGCCGACTTCCTGCTCGAGGGCGGCGAGAGCGCCTTCCGGATCGCCTACTCCGGGGTGACCAGCGACCAGATCGACGAAGCCGTCGGCCGCCTGGCCGGCGCCTTCCGCGACCTGACCCCGGCGTGACCCCGGGCCCGGGGCTGGACCTCGGGCGTCCACGCGACGTGGGGGACCTGTTCAGGGATTCCCTGCGGCTCTACGCCCGTCACTTCGGCCTCTTCCTGCTGCTCGCCGGCGCGGTGGTCGCGCCGGTGCAGCTGGTGGTGTCGGGGATCGGGCTGGAGGAGCTGACGTCGGCCTACCGTCGGACAACTCGCTGGCCGCACCGGTGATCCCGACCGCGGTGAGCTTCCTGGTGGCGACGCCGCTGGTCACCGCCGCGGTCATCTTCGCGCTCGGATCGCTGCCGAAGGGAGAGCAGCCCCGCTCCGGGCCGTCGCTGCAGGCGGCTCTCGACGTGTTCGCCCCGCTGTTCGGCGCCGTGCTGCTCGCGGCCGCCGGCATCGCGCTCGGCCTGCTCGCCTTCGTGCTGCCCGGCATCTACGTGGCGGTGCGCTGGTACTTCGTGACGCAGACGGTGGCGATCGAGGGCGCGCGCGGAACGCAGGCGCTGACCCGTAGCTGGGACGTCGTGCAGGACTCCTTCTGGCGCACCGTCGCGATCCTCCTGCTGGCCAACCTGGCCACCACCCTCCCGGGCATCCTGATCCTCACGTCCGCTCACCGCCGTGGCCGAGTCGGCTGGACCGGGAGGCGGTGCTGCTGGTGGGCAAGATCGTCGCGGAGAGCCTGACCACACCCTTCATCGCCCTGGTCACGACGCTGCTCTATCTACGACCTGAAGGTGCGAAAGGCCAGCGTCCCGGCCGTGGGCTAGCGCCCCCAGTGCTCCTTGGCCAGCACGAGCTGCTCGGGCAGGGCCACACGGGACGGCGGCGAGGGGTCGGCGACCACGGAGACGGTCTCGGCCACGCTGCGGGTGACCGAGTAGGTCGTGCCGTCGTCTCGAGGGCCACCTGGTCGTCGCCGGACTCCGCGAGCGTGCCCTCCAGCCCGGGCGTGAGGCCCGCGTCCATCAGGTAGTGCAGCAGGTCCTCCGCCTCGTTCTCGAACCGCAGGACGCGCACCTTGGCGCCCGGCTCGACGTCGGCCAGCGGAACGCCCTCCTCGCGGCGGCCGGTGTAGATCGGGTGGCCGTGGGGGCAGGTCTGGGCGTCGCCGATGGCCTTGAGCATCCGCTCCTCGACGGTGGGCGACATCCAGTGCTCCAGGCGCTCGGCCTCCTCGTGCACCTCGTCCCACGGGATGTCGAAGACGTCGGTGAGGAAGCGCTCGATCAGCCGGTGGCGGCGCACGATGCCCGTGGCGTGCTCACGGCCGGTGTCGGTGAAGGAGATCGACTTGTCGTCGCCGCGGGTGATGTAGCCGTCGGCCTCGAGGCGGCCGATCATCTCGTGCACCGTGGGGGCGGACACCTGCATGGCGCGCGCGACGTTGGCGCCGGTCATCGGCAGCCCGGCCTCCTCGAGCCAGAAGATGACCTGGAGGTACTCCTCCTCGGCGACGGTGGCCTGGTCGTGAGACATCGAATGGCATGCTACCCGGCGTGGAGATCGGCCCAGGGACACGCGTGATCCTCACCGGGGCCTCCCGCGGCATCGGCGCGTCGCTGGCCCGCGCGCTCGCCGCAGCGCGGCTGCGAGATGGGCCTCGTGGCCCGCTCGAAGACCGAGCTGGAGGAGCTGGCCGGAGCGCTGCCCGGGTCCGGGCACCAGGCCCTGCCGGCCGACGTGGGCGACCGCGGCAGCGGTCGAGGCCGCGATCGAGAGCTTCGGCGCCGTCGACCTGCTGGTGGCCAACGCCGGGGTGGCCACTACGGCCCCTACGCCGAACTGGACGCCGAGGCCGAGGAGCGGATGACCCGGGTCAACTGGATCGGCACGCTGCACACCGTGCGCGCGGCGCTGCCGGGGATGCTCGAGCGCCGCAGCGGGCACCTCGTGGTCGTCTCCTCGGGCGCGGCGCTGCGCACGTTCCCCCAGGCGGCCGTCTACGGCGCCACCAAGGCGGCCCAGCGCGGCTTCTCCGAGGCGCTGCGCCACGAGCTGGACGGCACCGGCGTGTCGCTGACGACCGTCTACCCGGGCGAGATCCGCAGCCACCTGCACGACCACGAGAAGGACCGCATGCCGGCCTGGTACCGCATCGGACGACGCCGCCGATCCCGACGTGCTCGCCGCGAAGGTGATCGAGGGCGTCGAGGCCGACAAGCGGGGCGTCTACTTCCCGCCGCATCGTGCGGCTGCTGCGCATCGTGCACGGGCTCTCGCCGCGCGCCGGCGACCTCATGCTGCGCCGCCTGCGCGGCGCGAGCGCGGCGCCGCGGTCATGAGCCTGCCGCTCAAGCCGCCGATCAAGCCGGCGCTCGCGCGCTCGGCGAAGGAGCTCCCCGAGGGCGAGGGCTGGCGCTACGAGCCCAAGTGGGACGGCTTTCGGACGATCGCCTTCCGCGACGGCGACTCCGTCGTACCTGCAGAGCCGCGGCGGCAAGCAGATGAACCGCTACTTCCCCGACGTGGACGAGCAGCTGCTGGCGATGCCGGTCGAGCGCGTGGTGCTCGACGGCGAGATGATCGTGGTGGTCGACGGCGTCCAGGAGTTCGACCTGCTGAGCCAGCGCATCCACCCGGCCGCGTCGCGCGTGGAGAAGCTGGCCGCCGAGACGCCGGCGCACTTCGTGGCCTTCGACGTGCTCGCGATCGAGGACGAGGTGCTGATGGACCGCCCCTACGCCGAGCGCCGGGAGCGCCTCGAGTCGCTCGAGCTCGGCCCGGTGCGAGCTCACGCCGGTGGCCGACGACCGCGACGACGCCGGCCAGTGGCTCACCGGCGACTCGGAGGGGGTGATCGCCAAGCAGGCCGGACGCGCGCCTACCTGCCGGGCGAGCGCAAGGGCATGGTGAAGATCAAGCGGGTGCGCACGGCCGACTGCGTGGTCGTCGCGTTCCGCATCGGCAAGGAGGAGGGCACGGTCGGCTCGCTGATCCTGGGCATGTACGACGAGGCCGGCGAGCTGCGGGTGGTCGGCCACACGTCGGGCTTCAAGGCCAAGGAGAAGCGCGAGCTGCTCGCCTTCCTCGAGCCCTACCGCACGTGGGAGCGCGGGTCGGGCGAGCCGAGCCGCTGGAAGTCCGACGAGGAGCTCGCTGTGGGAGGGCCTGCGGCCCGAGCTGGTGTGCGAGATCGCCTTCGACCACATCACCGGCAACCGCATCCGCCACGGGACCAAGTTGCTGCGCTGGCGCGAGGACAAGGCGCCGGAGGAGTGCCTGATCGACCAGCTGCGCGCCTGATGGCCGGGGCCGACGCCACGGTCGAGGTGGACGGGCGTGAGGTGCGGGTGTCGAGCGCCGACCGGGTGATCTTCCCCGCCACCGAGCGCACGCCGGAGATCACGAAGCTCGAGGTGGTCGAGTACTACCTGGCGGTGGGCGAGGGCATCCTGCGGGCGCTGCGCGAGCGCCCGACCACCCTCGAGCGCTGGCCCAAGGGGGTGCACGAGGGCATGACCCTGTCCACGCGCGAGGGCCACAAGGGCGAGGCCTTCTACCAGAAGCGCGTGCCCAAGGGGGCTCCCGACTACCTCGAGACCGCGCGGATCGAGTTCCCCTCGGGCCGCCACGCCGACGAGGTCTGCCCGACCGAGCTGGCGGTGGTGGCGTGGTGCGGCCACATGGGCACGATCACGTTCCACCCCTGGCCCGTGCGCCGGGCCGACACGGAGCACCCGGACGAGCTGCGCCTCGACCTGGACCCCCAGGAGGGCACGGACTTCGGCGAGGCCCAGCGCGTGGCGGCGGAGGCCCGCGAGCTCCTCGGCGAGCTGGGCCTGCGGGGGTTCCCCAAGACCTCCGGCGGCCGCGGGATCCACATCTACGTGCGCATCGAGCCGCGCTGGACCTTCACCGACGTCCGCCACGCCGCGATCGCCTTCGGGCGCGAGCTGTCGCGGCGGATGCCCGAGCTGGTCACCACCAAGTGGTGGAAGGAGGAGCGCGGCGAGCGCGTGTTCATCGACTACAACCAGAACGCGCGTGACCGCACGATCGCCTCGCCGTACAGCATCCGGGCCAAGCCGGGCGCGCCGGTGTCGGCGCCGCTCACCTGGGACGAGGTGCCGGAGGTGTCGCCCGAGGACTTCAACGTGGCGTCCATGCCGGCGCGCTTCGCCGAGGTGGGCGATCGCTTCGCCGAGATCGACGACACGCACCACTCGCTGGAGGGGCTGCTGGAGATGTACGAGCGCGACGAGGAGGGCGACATGCCCTACCCGCCGGACTACCCGAAGATGCCCGGCGAGCCCAAGCGGGTGCAGCCCTCCCGCGATCGCGACCGCAAGAAGGAGTAGCCATGGAGCTGGAAGTCCTGCAGGCCGACGTGACCACGCTCGAGGTCGACGCGATCGCCAACGCCGCCAACACCGACCTCGCCCACGGCGGCGGCGTGGCCGCGGCGATCACCCGCGCGGGCGGCCCGGAGGTCCAGCGCGAGTCCGACGAGCGCGCCCCGATCGGGCTCGGCGAGGCGGTGGAGACCACGGCCGGCGACATGCCCTGCGCGCTGGGTGATCCACGCCGCGACGATGGAGCTGGGCGGCCCGACCTCGGCGCGAGATCATCGAGCGGGCCACCGCATCGACGCTCGCGCGGGCCGACGAGCTGGGCTGCCGCTCGCTCGCGCTGGTGGCCTTCGGGACGGGGGTGGGGGGCTTCCCCCTGGACGAGGCGGCCGCGCTCATGGTCGCGCGCGGTGCGCGCCCACCACGGCCGAGTCGCTCGAGCGCGTCGTGTTCGCGGTGCACGGCGACGCCGCCGAGCGAGGCGTTCCGGGCCGCCGTCGAGGCGTGAGCCTGCCGGTCCTCGTCGCGCCGGACAGCTTCAAGGGCACGTTCGCCGCGGCCGAGGTGGCGGCGGCGATCGCGCGCGGCCTGCGCGCCGGAGGCGCGAGGCGGTGGAGCTGCCGGTGGCCGACGGCGGCGAGGGCACGATGGACGTGCTCGCTCGGGCGCGGGGCGAGCGTCGCACGGCCACGGTCAGCGATCCGCTCGGACGGCCGGTCGAGGCCGACTTCGCCCTGCTGGCCGGACGGCGACACCGGCGGTGGTGGAGGCCGCGCAGGCCAGCGGTCTGGGCCTGGTGGCCGAGGCGGAGCGCGACGCGTTCGCGGCTTCCACCTACGGGCACGGGCGAGCTGATCGCCGCGGCCGCGGAGGCGGGCGCCGCGCGCGTGATCGTCACCGTCGGCGGCTCGGCCACGACCGACGGCGGCGCGGGCGCGCTCGAGGCGCTCGACGAGGCGGGCGTGTCAGGCGCCGGCTGGAGGTCGCTCTGCGACGTGCGCACCGCCTGGGAGGACGCGCCCGCGGTCTTCGGTCCACAGAAGGGCGCCGGACCCGGCGACGGTGAAGCGGCTCGAGCGCCGCCTCGACGAGCTGGCGAGCCGGGCGCCGCGCGACCCCCGCGGCGTGCCGATGACCGGCGCCGCCGGCGGCCTCGCGGGCGGGCTGTGGGCCCACCGCGCGCCCAGCTTCGTGCCGGGCGCGCCCTACGTGCTCGACGCGGTCGGCTTCGACGCCCGGATGCGCGAGGCCGGCTTCGTCGTCACCGGCGAGGGGAGGCTGGACCGCGCAGACCCTGCGGGGCAAGGTCGTCGGCGAGGTGGCCACGCGCTGCCGCCAGGCCGGCGTCGCCTGCCACGCGGTCGTCGGGCGCAACGACCTCGAGCCCTTCGAGGCGCGGATTCTCGACCTCGCCACGTGACCGAGGCCACCACGCTCGAGGAGCTCGAAGCCGCCGGCCGGTCGCTCGCCTAGCAGCGCCGAGTGTCCAGACGCCACGGCCTGTGGGCTCGGCCATGCGTCTAGACCGCGCTTGGTCCGCCGCGGAACGGGCATGTAGAGGGCCCAGCGCCAAAGACGGCGCGCACCGATCCATCGTGGCTCGGTCGAGAAACGCACGGAGGCCAGATGCCAGGCAAGAGACACGCGGGATGACGAAGGCGGTGGTCGCGGCCACGGCCGTCCTCTGCTCGGTCGCGGCTCCGGCGGCGGCCGTCGTATTCAACGGGTCGGCGGGCGGAACAGCATCTCCGGCACGAACCGCGCCGACAAGATCTTCCTCGGCGCCGGGAACGACCGCGCCTCGGGGCGCGGCGGCGCCGACAAGATCATCGGAGGGCAGGGCAGGGATCGCCTGACCGGCGGCGCCGGTCGCGACGAGCTGCTCGGAGGTCCGCACGCCGACCGGCTCACCGGGTCGGCGGGCAACGACCGGCTGCTCTCCGGCGCGGGCAAGGACACCCTCGTGGGCGGGCCGGGCAACGACGTCTTCGGCGGCGGATCGGGCGCGGACCTCATGAAGGGCCTCGGCGGCCGTGACCGCCTGATCGGCGGCAAGGGCCGGGACCGGATCCTCGGAGGCGCGGGCAACGACGTGCTGAACTCCGTGGACGGGCGCCGCGACGGGCGTGTCGCCGGCGGCGCGGGACGCAACTTCTGCCGGATCGACTCCGTCGACCTGCGGGTGCTCACCGGCTGTCGACGATCGTCGTGGGCACCGGCCAGGGCGCCGGTGGCGCCGGTGGCGGCGCCGGTGGCGGCGGAGCCGGCGGCGGAACCGGTGGCGGCGGCAACGGTGGCGGCACCGGCGGATGGCGGCGCCGGAGCGGCCGGCCCGCTGACGCTGACGAGCGGCGAGGGCCTCACCTGCGACAGCGCGCTGCCCACGTGCACGTTCCCGCTCATCGGGCGCGGCGCCGAAGACGGCCCGGCCTCGTCACGGGTGAAGGCGGAGTCGAGCTCGCCGTCGGATCGTCGGAGCATCGGTCCAGGGCGACGACTGGACCGCGACCGGCATCTACGGCTGCACGGCGGACGGCGCGCTGGTGGTCAAGATCGGCAGCGAGATGCTGCGCGTGCCGATCACCTGCGGCGAGTAGAGCGACGGGAGGAGTGCCGGGGAGGGTGGTTCAGGCGATCAGCGCCTGGACCACCGCCTCGTAGAAGCCGTCGCCGTACCCGGACTCGGTGCGCACCACGTTCGGCCCCGCGCCTGTGCCGGGCGCGTTGGCCACCAGATAGAAGCGCCCCACCAGCGCCGCCACGCCGAGGTCCTCGAGCGAGTCGCCCACCGCGATGCACTCCTCGGGCGCGTAGCCCCGGGCCCGCATGTGCATCTCGACCGCCGCCGCCTTCGACGCCGTGGCCGGGGATCAGGTGGTAGACCCGCCGGCCGTCGCGAGGTCGCACCGTTGTCCACCAGCCGGAGATCGCCCGAGGCCCTCCGCTCGAGCAGCGACGCGGCCTCGCGGACGTCCAGCCGCCCCCGGAACAGGTGGGACACGTGGCGGTCCACGTGCCACGGCGCGTGGTGCTCGAGATCGACCCGCGTAGGTGCCCGAGCAGCAGCGCCGGGGCGCCCGACTCCTCGATCAGCTCGTGGGGCCGTGCGGTCGTCCCGCGGCGTGTAGGCGCCAGACAGGCAGCGTCTCCTCGCCGTCGATCACCAGCCCCGAGCCGACCTCGTAGATGTAGGCGCGTCTGGCCCATCAGCCGCGCGTCCTCCATCACCTGCGCCTTGCGGCGGCCGGACTTGATCACCACCTCCACACCGGCGCGGTGACACGCCTCCAGCGCCCGGGCGGGCAGCAGCGTGAAGGCGCCGTCGCCGTCGCGGAACAGCGAAGCTCCCGCACCCAGCAGGGTTCCGTCGAGGTCGGTGTAGACACAGCGCAGGGCCACGTTTGACGCGCGCGTACTATCAGCACGACGGTGGCCACCGTCTTCGAGCAGATGCCCTGGGAGCCGCTGCTCGACCGGGGCGAGGGCGAGCAGCTGGTCGCCCGATCGAAGTCGCGCGCCCAGGAGGCCCTCGCCGAGCCGCTGCCCGAGCGGCTGCATCCCGACCTGCGCGACGCGCTCGAGAGGACCGGCGTGGAAGCGCTCTACGCCCACCAGGCGGACGCGCTCGAGCCTCGGCCTACGAGGGCCACACGATCGTCACCACCGGCACGGCCAGCGGCAAGTCGCATGGCCTTCAACCTGCCGGTGCTCGACACCCTCGCCCACGACATCTCCGCCCGCGCCCTCTACCTCTATCCGACGAAGGCGCTGGCCCAGGACCAGGCCCGCGCGCTGCTGAGGCTCAAGCTCAAGGGGCTGCGGCCGGCCATCTACGACGGCGACACGCCGCACGAGGAGCGCAGGGCGATCCGGCAGCGCTCCAACCTGATCCTCACCAACCCCGACATGCTCCACGTGGGGGTGCTCCCCAACCACCGCCACTGGGGCGACCTGCTGGCCAACCTGGCCTGGATCGTGGTGGACGAGGCGCACGTGTACCGCGGGGTGTTCGGATCGCACGTGGCCAACGTGCTCCGGCGCCTGCGCCGGCTCGCGCTCGCCTACGGCACGGAGCCGCGCTTCGTGCTCGCCAGCGCCACGATCGCCAACCCGGTCGAGCTGGCCGAGCGGCTCACCGGGTGCGAGGTGCGCCCTGGTCGACCGCGACGGCGCGCCGCGGGCGGAGCGGCGGATCGCCATGTGGAACCCGCCGCTGGTGGACGAGCGCACCGGCGCCCGCGCGTCGCCCCTGGCCGAGGCGGCCGACCTGCTCGCCGACCTCGTGGAGAGGGGCGTGCGCACGATCTGCTTCCTGCGCTCGCGGCGCGGGATCGAGCTGATCCTCAAGTTCGCCCGGCTCCGCCTGGAGGATCGCGGGCGCTCCGACCTGGCCGAGCAGATCGCCCCCTACCGCGCGGGCTACACGCCCGCGCAGCGGCGGGAGATCGAGTCGCGGCTGGTGGCCGGCGACCTGATGGCGGTGGTGGCCACCGACGCCCTCGAGCTGGGCATCGACGTGGGCGAGCTCGACGCGGCCATCTGCGTGACCTTCCCGGGCACCGTGGCCAGCCTGCGCCAGATGTGGGGCCGCGCCGGGCGGCGGGCCACCGGCCTGGCCGTGTACGTCGCGGGAGCCGACGCCCTCGACCAGTTCTTCTGCCGCCACCCCGAGGAGTTCCTGGGAAGGGCCGTGGAGTCGGCGATCCTCGACCACGAGTCCGAGGAGATCCACATGGCCCACCTCTGCGCGGCGGCCTACGAGATGCCGCTGTCGCCCGGCGACCAGGAGTTCCTGGGCGAGCGCTGGGAGCCCGCCGCCCGGCGGCTGGTGAAGATGGGTCTGCTCCGTGAGCGGGCGGGGCGCTACCTGCCCCGGGGCGAGGAGTTCCCGGCGGGGCGAATCGCGCTGCGCTCGGCGTCGCCCGACTCGGTGGCCGTGGTCGAGGCGGAGGGCGGCGAGGTGATCGGCACCGTGGAGACCGCCCGCGCGCACTCCTCGCTGCACCCCGGCGCGGTCTACCTGCACATGGGGCGCTCGTACGAGGTCGAGGATCTCGATCTCGCGTCGCGGCGCGCCCTCGTCAAGCCCTTCTCGGGCGACTGGTACACCCAGCCGAAGAAGGACACCGACACCTTCATCGAGGCGGTGGAGGACGTCCGCGAGGTGGCCGGCGCCACGCTGTCCTTCGGCCGGGTCTCGGTGACCGAGCAGGTCACGGCCTTCCAGCGCAAGCGGGTGAGCGACCACTCGGTGCTCGACCTGGTGGCGCTGGACATGCCCGAGGAGCGCTTCGCGACCCAGGCGCTCTGGTACGAGCTGCCCGAGATGGCGCTGGACGAGGACTTTCCCCTCGACCTGCTCCAGGGCTCCCTGCACGCGGCCGAGCACGCCCAGATCGCGGTGCTTCCCCTCATCGCCATGTGCGACCGCTGGGACATCGGCGGCCTCTCCACCGCCTTCCACGCCCAGACCGGGTGCGCCACGATCTTCATCTACGACGGGCACCCGGGCGGCGTGGGCATCACCCGGCTCGGCTTCGCCCAGTTCGAGAGGCTCGTGCGCGACGCGCTGCGGCTGATCTCGGAGTGCCCGTGCCGCAGCGGCTGCCCGTCGTGCGTGCAGTCGCCCAAGTGCGGCAACCTCAACGAGCCGCTCTCCAAGGGCGGCGCGCTCGAACTGCTCACGCGCCTCAGCGCCTAGGCCGCTGCCGGGCACCGCGTGCAGGACCCGTTGCAGGGTCCCCGCGCGGGCTTCAGGGTTCGCGGACGCCGACCGAACCGATGAGGGTGCGTCGCGCTCTGATCACCCTCCCCATCGCCGCCCTGCTCGTCCTCCCATCGGGCGCCTCGGCGGCGTACACCGGCGGCGCCACGGTGCCCAAGACCCCCCAGCAGGTGGCCGCGGGCGGGGGTGCGTCCTTCGTTCGCGCGGCCCCCAAGCCGCCGGCCCCCAAGCCGCCCGTGGCCAAGCGCACACCGGTCAAGCCCCCTGTGGGCGGAGCCCTGCCCGGGCAGGGCCGGCGCCGCGTGCCCTCCGGCGCGGTCGGGCGGCCGCCACGGGCGGATCACCGCTTCCCGGTCGCCGGCCCCTACGGCCTCGGCGAGCAGGGCAGCCGCTTCGGCGCCCCGCGCAGCGGGCACACCCACCAGGGACAGGACATCGCGGCCGCCGAGGGCACCCCGGTCGTGGCGCCGTTCCCCGGCCTCGTGTTCGCCGTCCGCTACCAGGCCGCGGGCGCGGGCCACTACGTGGTGCTCGACGGCGACGGCGAGGACCGCGACTACGTCTTCATGCACCTACGGGCGGGCTCGATCCCCGTACGCGAGGGCCAGCGGGTCAGGGGCGGGGCGCGACTGGGCGAGGTCGGCAACACCGGGCGCTCGTTCGGCGCCCACCTTCACTTCGAGATCTGGGTCGGAGGTGGCTGGTTCAAGGGCGGCCACCCCATCGACCCGCTCCCGCTGCTGCGCGCCTGGGCCTCGCGCTGACTAGTCCTCGTCGAAGCCCAGCGTGATCTTGCCGCTGGTGGCGTCGGTCTCCGCCGACATCGAGCCGGTGAGGTCCCCGAGCGGACCGGTGAACAGCGACGCCGCGGAGCTGCCCGTGACGCCGAGCGACCCGCCGAACTGACCGACGAGCGCGTTGCCCAGCTGCTCGGCGTCGGCCGCCGTGGACACGGCGCCCTCGGCTCCCTCGACGGGGCTCGTCTCGGCGGACACCGAGAGCTTGCCCGCCTCGCCCGTGTCGTTCGACAGGACGAAGGCGCCGTCGAACACGCCGTACACGAGGCTGGATCCGCTCGGCAGCGAGAGGGCGTAGAAGTCGTTGCTCTTGTTCGCCGGCGAGTAGCCGACGGTCCCGCCCAGCGAGGACTCGAGGAGCTTCGGAAGGCCCCGCCCCAGCTTGTTGAGCGTGCGCTTGAAGGCGACCGCGTCGTCCACGGGCGCACGCAGGGCGAACTTCCCGTCGATCGAGAAGCGCATCGCCACGTCCCCTGCCTGCGAGAGGACATCCTCCTCGATGTCCACGTCGAGCTGCTTCTCCAGCGTCTCCTTGCCGGTGTTGTAGTCACCGAAGCCATCCGGGTCGGAGGCCTCGAACGCGCTCTCGAAGAACGCCAGCACCTGGGCCGGGTCCCGGAGCCCCACGCCGATCTTGCCCTCGCCGTCGAGCACGTCGGGGCTGTCGGCGCCCGACGCCAGCGGCAGGTCCTCCTCGCTCAGCTCCTCGCCGTCGGTGGACATGCGGAAGTCGATCGTGAGCGAGTCGTCCTCGGCGGCGGCCGAGAAGCCGAACTTCTCCGCGGCGGCGAGGTACTTGACCTTGAGGGCCTGCTCGGAGCCGTCCGTGGCCTCGAGGAGGCCGGCGACGTCGAAGTAGCCGCGGAACAGGTTGTCCTCCGGCAGGTCGGCCACGCCATCCTCGAAGTCGTCGCTGCTCAGGCTGTCGTCCCCGCCGTGGCGGGCCAGCGCCTCGTCGAGCAGCTTGCGATCGCCCGCAACGATGAGCGTGCCGTCCTCGACGGCGCTGGCGCCGCCGTCGTCGTCCTCGTAGATCGTGGCGCCGTCCTTCTCGCCGGACTTCTTGCCCTCGGACTTCTCGATCAGCGCGTCGAGCGCCTTCTCGTCCTTGGCCTCGATGGCGCCCACGAAGTCGTCGCTGTCGCCCTCGCCGGTGAAGCTCGCGACGTCGGTCGCGGCGACCACGAACTCGTTCCCGAGCACGGGCTTGAGGTCCTTCTCGTAGTCGAGGTCGCCCTCGGAGAGGGAGTCCTCGAGGGAGGACACGAGCTGGTCGGCGAAGGAGAACCGCTCGCCGATCGCCTGCAGGCCCTTGACCTGAGACCCCTCGACGTCCGTCGTGATCGAGACCACGAAGGGCGTGTCCTTGGGCACGTAGCCCAGGGCGTTGCCGAGGGGCGAGTCCTCGCCCTCGCCACCGCTGTCACCGCCACAGCCGGCGATCACGAGGACGGTCATGAGAATGCTGAGCCAGATTACGAGTCGGTTCATGGGCGCGGCATCGTACAGAAGCGTGCCGTCGTCGCGGCGCACCCGCCGGTGGGCGCCCACCACGGGCGCCCACCAGGGGCCTCCTCCCTATCGCGTCCCGGCCAGCGGCTTGAAGCCGCCGTGCTGGGGCGTGTGCTCCCACTCCTCGTCGGACTCGGCGAGGACGGTACGGCCCACCGTGCCGAGACCGATCGCGAACACCGCGGCACCGGCGATCCCGACCCACTCGCTGGCCGTGGGGCCCGCGATCGTGAGCAGGAGCGCACCGACTGCGATGCACCCCGCGGTGATCGGGCTGACGGCCTGCGCGCGCAGCAGACCCGCCACGAGGGCGAGCATGCCGAGCACGAAGCCGAACGACATCACCACGAACGGGACCAGGTATCCCGCCGACTCGTAGAGGCGCTCGAGGAGCGCCACCATCTCGGCGCGATCGCCGGATCCCGCCTGCCAGCCCACGAAGCCGTCGACGGCGACGATGCCGACGAAGGCCATCAGGCCGAGCAGGGTGAGGCCGCCGCCCACGTGACCCCAGGCCACCGCGCGCTCACGCAGCATGTGCATGAGCCCGAGCGTGGCCGGAACGGCGAGCGCCAGCGACGCCAGCGCCACGGCATGCGCCGCGTACCAGGCGTCGGGATCGCCGGCCGCCGCCGCGACGATCGACCTCTCGCTCGTGCCCGTCTCCGGGTGCACGATCAGGGCGATCAGCAGGAGCAGCGGAGCCACCACCATGCAGATGCCCGCCACTGTCTTGCGGAAGTGGTGGGCGTTGGACAGACCGTTCATCGAAACCCTCCTTTCAGGGT
This sequence comes from uncultured Thermoleophilaceae bacterium, assembly GCA_963731645.1. Lineage (GTDB taxonomy): Bacteria > Actinomycetota > Thermoleophilia > Solirubrobacterales > Thermoleophilaceae > JAAYBF01. The sequence continues at coordinate 736,515 of CAVSWF010000011.1, forward strand.
TCACGACGTGAGTCCTTACGCCCGATTGTACACCCGGTTGTGCGTTTCGTTACGAACTCAGGGCCGAGAATTCCCCGCTATCGCGGATTTCGCTTGCGGCGTCCGCCGCCGCCCGGGAGGCGATGCTCGCGAGCCAGCTGCCGAGGCTGACCCGGCGAGCTCCCGCCGCGGCGATCCGGTCCATCGACATGTCGGGGAAGGCGAGGACGTTGACCGGTTTCGAAACCGCCTCGCAGACCGCTCGGATCTCCTCGTCGCTGCGAAGCCCGGGTGCGTAGAGCACGTCGGCGCCGGCCGCCTCGTAGGCCAGGAGGCGGCGGATCGTGTCGTCGAGATCGGGCTTGCCCCGGAAGTGGTTCTCGGCCCGAGCGGTGAGGGTGAACGGGAAGTCCAGCCCGCGCGCCGCCTCCGCGGCGGCGGCCACCCGCTCGGCCGCATGGTCGAGCTCGTACAGGTAGCGGCCGTCGCGGTCCCAGTCCTCTATCGAGCCGCCGACCGCTCCCGCGGCGGCCACGCCCGCGATCGCGCGCGCCGCGTCGGCGGGCGCGGGTCCGTAGCCGTTCTCGAGGTCCATGGACACCGGAAGGTCGGTGGCCTGGGCGAGCGCCCGAGCGTGCTCGACCGTCTCGTCGAGGCTGACCTCGCCGTCCGATCGGCCGATGCTGGCCGCGAAGCCGCCGCTGGTGCTCGCGAGCGCCGCGAATCCCAGCTCGGCCAAGGCCCGAGCCGATCCCGCGTCCCAGGGATTCGGGATCAGAAACGGCTCCCCCTCGTGCAGGAGCTGGAACCTCCGCCCCTTCTCGAGCTGTGAGGGCGCCACCGCTTCGAGCTTACGCTCCAGGGCTCCTAGAAATCTCGG
>CAVSWF010000012.1:0-619286 GCA_963731645.1 uncultured Thermoleophilaceae bacterium
AAGACGAGCGGCAGATAGGTGATGAGCTTGCGGTCGTTGTTCTTTTCCACGGCGTTCTCCTGGCGGTCCTGGTCGACGGTGTACGGAGGTATCGGGCGCTCGAACCGAAAGTTGAGCCGCCGATCTCGATTCGGGACGACCTTTAGGTCGCGGCCCCGGATGCCGATGGGACACCTTGGCTCCTGGTGAAGCACGACCGAGAGCCCCGGCCCTAGGCTGGGGCTCTCGTCGTTCTCAGGCCGGCCGGTGGAAGTCTCCTCCGCAGCGGCCCCACACCCCGCGTCTCACCCGTCGCGCGCGACGCTGGATCGACCGGAATCGACGTAGCTGGCGGAAGGCGTGTCGGAACACGTAGACCGTGGCCCATCCGCGCCTTGAGCTGGGCCCCGCCGAGGGTTGAGGCAGGAGGTCGACGTAGGCGAGCAGACGACCGAAGCCGTCGAAGAGGTCCTGGCTCGGGATCGGTCCTCAGTAGCACGCGGCGGCCGCTCCCGCCCCTGCGATCGAGCAGCCGCGTCCCCGTCGTCCGTGTCGCGCGGCCGGCAGAACCCGAGGTCGAACGCGCTTGCTGTCGCCTCCTTGCCGCCGCACTCGATCGGGGTCACCGGCTTGCGCGTCTCCGGGGTGTCGATTCCGATCAGCCTCACGGTGTACGAGGATCGGCGCGCGGGCTCGAGCGGCCTCACCTTGATCGTGTCCCCGTCGACCACGTCGGTGATCTGGGACCTGAATCGTCTGTGCGCGGTCCATGGACCTTGGCGTCGGGCGCGGCGGGGGCTGCTGGGGCTCCGGACGGGGTCGGGGCCGCGAGCGCCTCCGTCCCGGCTTCAGGCGCACGGACACGGCAGCGCCTCGCGGTCGATGCCGTCGCCGTCCGCGTCGCGGGTGTTTCGGCCCGCTGCGCCTCGGCCTGACTTGAGAAGTCCGAGCAGGTCGCCGCCATCCGGGCGCCCGGACTCGCATGGGCCGGAGCGGGCGCCGCCAGCAGGACGGTCGCGGCCACCAGGAGACCCGTGCGTCGCCTCACAGGTCCGAAGCGTATGCGCCCTCCCCGCTCAGACGTCGAGTTGCTCCGAGCCGTCGATGACCCAGTCCCCCTCGACCTTTTTCAGCTCGACCGAGCCGGTCACCTTCTCGCCGTTCTCGGTCACCCGCAGGCGCGCCGTGGCCGAGTCCCCGTTCACGGTCAGCTTCAGTATCTCGGCGTTCTCAGGGAAGTAGTCGGACTCTCCGACCTCCTCTTCGCAGGCTCGCCGCGCACCCTCTCCCTTGGCGTCGGAGTCGTCGTCGAGGGCACGCTGGGAGAAGAGGGCGCAGAATGCCCTCGGGTCCTCGGGCTCCCGGAACGCCTGCTCGACCACGGAGCGGATCTTCGCCTCGTCGTCCCCGCCGCCGCCGCCTGCCTTCGTCTCCGCCGCAGCCGGCGCTGGCTGTCGAGGAGGGCGGCCATCAGGAGAAGAGCGAGCTTTCGCATCGGGAGAAAATACCCTGTGCCTGTGAGACCTCTCGCCTCGGGATCACTCGCGCTCCTTGCCCTGGGCCTACTCGGGGCGGCCGGCGGCGGGCTGGCGGGGGCCGACCCTCGACCACCGGACGGGGAGATCGCGCGTCAGCTCACGCCGCGGGTGGGAGGCGCGCGGCGTCCCGTTCCCGACGAACATCACCTTCGACCCGCGGGGACGCATGTGGGTGACCTCGGCGGTCGGCGGACCGGACAGCGACGGGTGTGGCTGGTGCCCCGGCGCGGCAGGCCCCGACGGGTCGCCTCGAATCTGACCACGGCGCTGGGGCTGCTCTGGTCGGGTGGCGTCTGGTACGTGGGCCACATCACGTCACCTTCCAACGGGCGTGTGACCGCCCTGTCAGCCTTCACGGGCCGACGGTTTCGCAGACGTCGTGTGGTATTGGACCGGCTGAAGGTGGGCCGGCAGATGGCGGACTCGCTGGTCGCCAACGACACGGGCCGCCTGTTCGTCGGGGTGGGAAGCGTGCACGACAACCGTGGCCGTTCGGGACGGGTCCTCTCCTTCCACCCGCGCACGGGCCGGAAGCGGCTCGAGGCGCGTGGCCTGCGGAACCCGTACGGCCTCGCCTGGTGGGGGAAGCGGCTGTTGGTGACCGACAACGGCCGCGATGATCTGGGCCTGCGCCGACCGCCCGAGGAGCTCAACGCTTTCGATCCGGCGGTCTGGTTGTCGGATTCGGGTTCCCCCGCTGCCACGGGCAGGGAGGCGCAGCATGCGCACGTTCCCGGGCTCCACTCGTCCGGTTCCCCGCCCACGCTTCCACGGACGGGCTGGCCGTTCGCGGGCACTACGCCTACGTGGCCCAGAACGGCTCCTCGTTCGCAGGCAACCCCACGGGCAACGACGTGCAATGCGTGAACCTCAGGACGCGCAAGCGCCGGAGACTGTGGAAGGCGACGGTCGGCCACGATCCCCTGGGCGCCCTGATCGGCCCCGATGGGCGCCTATACGTGACGCTGTTCCACAGTCGCCGCGTGGTGAGCTTCGACATCTCCCGCGGGTGTCGAGTGCCCCGCTAGAGCAGGTAGGCGACGAAGCGGAAGGCGGTGTTGCTCTCGAACTCCCTGCAGCGCCATCCCTTCTGCGAGGTCCTCCCGCAGTACCAGGTCACGTACCCGTCGTAGAACCGCGTGGGCAACCTGTTCCTCGAGCTGCGCCGGAAGGCGCGGCGGAGCCATTTGTTCAACACGTATCGCGCGCTCGCGCAGTTCATGCCCTGGCCCCGCCCTGAGATTCTTGAAGACCGCGGCGGTGCCTAGCCGGTTGGACGTGATCCCGGAACTCTCCTATCGAGCAGCGGACCGCGGCGTGGGCCGGGCCTGACGTGCCTGCGGCGCCGGGGGCTGCGACCAACACCAGTGCCGTAACGGCGATCGTCGTGATCCCACGTTTCATCGCGACCTCCCTGGTCCAAGGCTTCTTGCCGCTGGTGCAGGGCAAACGTACACCCGGTTGGAGCTCTCCGCCACTACTCGCGGAACCTCGGGGCTCTGGCGCGCGTCTCTAACAGCATGAGACACACAACCGCACTCGCCGGAGCCGTTGCCACCGCGGCGATTCTGTCCGCCACCGCCGTGGCGGCACCAAAGCCACCGACGACGCTCAGCCTGACCGCCGCGCCTAACCCCGTCGTCTTCGGAGGCAACGTGGCCCTCACCGGCAAGCTGACGGGCTCGAGGGTGGCGGATCAGAGGATCACGCTTCGGTCGGACCCGTTCCCGTTGAGGCGTTCACGAACGCCGGGGACGCCACGACCGACGCCGCCGGCAACTTCTCGTTGCTCCAGCGGCCGACCGTCAACACCCGCTACCAGGTCCGCCAGGGTAACGACGAAAGCGGGATCGTGACGGTGCTCGTGCGACCGAAGGTGGGCCTGCGCCTCAGTGATCGCACACCTGCGGTCGGACAACGTGTGCGCTTCTCCGGCGGGTGTGCCCGGAGCACGACGGCACCACCGTGTCGATCCAGAGGCGCTCGAACGGGCGATTCAGGACCATCCGCCGCACCACGCTGCGCGACATCCCGAACGTGGCCTGCTCGAGCTACCGAACTGCCATCCGTGTCCGGTCGACCGGTCGCTACCGCACGGTGATCGGTGCCCATCCGGACGACGCGCGAGGCGTCAGCCCCGCGCGCCGGGCCACCGTGTCGGTCACGCCGCGGTAGGCGTCCAGGGCGGCACCGCACGGTCTCGAGCGCGCTGATAGGCGCGTCGCAGGAACCGGCGCTGACCGGGCGGCCGGTGCTCATTCTTGGCAGCGACGAATCTTTCCCAGAGGCGCAGCGCGCGGGCGGCCTCGGGCCGGTGGCTCTGACGGCATCGGTAGAGCGCGCACGGCTCCTGGAACCCAGGTGGGCCGTTGGGTCACTCTCCTGGTGGGCAACAGGCCTTCACTCTGAATGCGTTCCCAATTCGGGAACCAGAAACACGCCCTCGCTTTCCTCGGCAGCGGCCGTACGCTTGTCGCCGTGAAGCCGGCATCCGAGATACCCGGCCCGCGCGCTCCCCGGCTGCTCCAGTCGTGGCTGGGCGTCATGCGGCCGATCGAGACCCGGCTGGCCGCGCGTAAGCGCTACGGCCCGGTCTTCCGCTCGCAACGACGCCATCGTCCGGCGAGGTGTTCCACATCGCCGATCACGAGCTGATCGAGCAGATGTTCAAGTGGAAGCCCGCCGAGTACAACGTCGCCGAGCCGCGGCAGATCATGGAGCCGGTGACCGGCCCCTCGTCGGTCCTCCTGCTCGACGGCGACCGTCACATGCGCATGCGCAAGCTGATGCTGCCGCCGTTTCACGGCGAGGCGATCGCGCAGCTACGCCGAGGTGATCGAGGAGATCACCAACCGCGAGATCGACACGTGGAGGGCGGGGGACACGATTCGCACCCGCACGCGTCGCGCAGGCGATCACGATGGAGGTGATCATCCGCGCCGTCTTCGGCATCACCGACCCCGAGCGGGTCGCCGAGCTGCGGCGGGTGCTGCCCCGCCTGTCGTCGCCCAACCCGCTGCTGCTCCTCGTCCAGCGCGACCTCGGCCCGCGCAGCCCGTGGGGGCGCTTCCTCCGGGTCCGCGACCACGTCGACGCGCTGCTGTATGACGAGATCGAGCGGCGCCGGGCGGCTCCGACGGCGAGGCGCCGGCGACATCCTCGCCTGCTGCTGTCGGCACGTGACGAGGACGGGCAGCCGCTCACCAACCGGGAGGTGCGCGACGAGCTGATCACGATCCTGCTCGCCGGCCACGAGACCACCGCCACGTCGATCGGCTGGGCCTTCGAGCGCCTCCTGCGCACCCCCGCCGCGCTGGAGCGGCTGACGGCCGAGGTCGAGGCGCGGGCGAGAGCACCGACTACCTGGAGGCCGTGATCAAGGAGACGCTGCGGGTGCGGCCGGTGGTGACCGAGGTCTTCCGCGCGCCGACGGCGCAGACCGAGCTGGGCGGTTACGTCTTCGAGCCGGGAACGCAGCTGGCGGTCTCGATCATCCTCGTGCAGTTCGACCCCGAAGCTCTATCCGCCGGACCCCGAGGCCTTCCGGCCCGAGCGGTTCCTCGACGGCGCGCCGGAGCCCTACACGTGGGTGCCGTTCGGCGGGGGCGTGCGCCGCTGCCTCGGCGCCGCCTTCGCCCAGCTCGAGATGAAGATCGTGATCTCGACGATCCTCTCGCGCGCGCGCCTGAGCGCGCCGCGGGCGCGGAGCCGAGAAGGCACGCTTCCGCGGCGTGACCCTGCTGCCGAGGCGTGGCGGGGAGGCGGCGTCAGAGCCTGGTTGACGGCGGAGAGTTACGGGCCGCGGCCCGGCTCGCGGACCCGCTCCGAGTGACTCCAGAGCGCGGGACACCTGGTCGAGCGTCTCCTGAGCGTCCGCGACGAGCTGTGGATCTCGTCGACTTGGTCTTCGAGCGATTTCCCGGGGCGTGGTTGTCCTGCGTCTGGACGCTCTCCTCCGTCGGAACGTGCCATACCGGGACGACCCTATCTCGCCCCTGCCTTCTTTCCGCCTGTTCGGCAGCGGTCGTCAGGGAGCGGCGCTGATCGCCTCCACGACGTCCCCCAGCTTTCCTCCTCGATGTTCTGAGCCAGGTCCGCGAGGCTGACCACGCCGACCAGGTCGTGCCCGTCGATCACCGGCAGGCGGCGCACCTTGTGCTCCTTCATGGTCGACAAAGCCTCGTCGACGGGATCGTCGGCCCCGATCGTCACGACCTCCTCGCCACCCAGCTCGACTGGCCTTGACGTCCGCCGGGTCCTTGCCCTTCGCGATCACCTCGACCACGATGTCGCGGTCGGTGAGCATTCCCTTGAGGAGATCGTCCTCGCCGCAGATGGGGATGGCGCCCACGTCGAGCTCCGCGAGCTTCTGGCGAAATGGGCGCGGGTGGTTTCGAACCACCGACCTCCCCTGCAGTCAAGGCCAGTCTAAAAGTGGGCCAGTAGCGCCGGAGGGAGGTGGCACACCGCATGTGGCGAGCCGTCCGTCGATCGCGGGTAACGTGCCCGGCCGTGTTCGCGCGCCTCGCCGCAACCCTCGCCCTCGCTGCTGCTGATCGCCGCGCCGGCGTCGGCTGACGAGGCGCGCCTGCAGGCCGCCCGCACCGAGGTGGCGCGGACGATCGTCGCGCAGATCCCGGGCGCGACGCTGCGCACGGACGAGGACGGGCAGATCGACGGCACGTTCAACGTGCCCGCCGCCGAGGACCTCGCCGCGGGGCGCACGGAGGTCATGCTCGACCCGGCGTTCTGGGTCGCGGCGGTGTCGAACCTCCTGCAGTCGGGCTCGGTGACCGTGCCCACGCCGATCGACGTGGTCAAGCCGGAGGCCTTCCTGCCCACCGCGCCGGTGGCCGACGGCCCGTACGTCTCCGCCCTGCCGCGCCGCGAGCGCGACCTCTCGAAGGTGACCTACGAGTGGCAGGGGCGCAAGAAGACGATCCGCGAGTTCCTGCGCACGACGGAGACCGACATCGTCGCCTTCGTGCGCGACGGCGCGGTGATCGCCGACTTCTACGAGAACGGCTGGAGCGCCGACGTGCGCCACCAGCCGTGGTCGGTCACGAAGACGTTCATCGCCGCCACCGTCGGCATCGCGGTCGCCGAGGGCAGGGTCCGCTCGGTGCAGGACCGCATCGAGGCGTACATCCCCGAGCTGAAGGGCACCGCGTGGGAGGGCGCGCGGATCGTCGACGTGCTGCAGATGCGGTCCGGTGTCTTCTGGGACGAGGACGACCCGGTGCTCGCGCGCAACACGCAGGTGCAGCAGTGGGTGCAGGCGGCGCTCGACCTGGTCACGGACGGTCAGCTCGGCCAGGGCCGCAACGAGTTCCTCAAGGCGCTGCCGAAGGAGACGCAGCCGGGCACGAAGTGGCGCTACAACAGCGGGGCCACGCAGGTGCTGGCGTGGCTGACCGAGAAGGTCTACGGCAAGCCGTTCAACCAGGTCATCTCCGAGAAGCTCTGGCAGCCGGCGGGGATGGACGGCGATGCGCGGATCCTCACCGACCGGGTGGGCGATGCGATCGCCTCGCAGGGCCTGTACTCGCGCGTCTTCGACCTCGCGCGCTTCGGCGAGCTGCTGCGCAACGACGGCCGCACGCCGGAGGGCCGGCAGGTGGTGCCCGCGGCGTGGGTGCGCGACATGACGACGCTGCTGGACGCCCCGAAGGGTGCCTACGGCTACCAGACCTGGATCGGGCCGATGCCCGGGACGTTCCAGGCGTCGGGCTTCCAGGGCCAGAAGATCTCCGTCGCGCCCGACCACTGCCTCGTCGGCGTGCGGCTGTCGCACGCCTTCGGCCTGGACACCCGCCCCGGCGACGAGCCCGCGGAGCGACCCGGCCTCCTACGGCTTCGGCACCGAGTTCCACGCCAAGGAGTGGAACGCGATGTACCAGGCGGTCGCCGAGCACCTCGGCCGGTGCCAGCGCCCGGCCCGGGCGGCGCGGGCGCGAAGGTGCGCCTCGGCCGCGCGGCGAGGCTGTCGCGCCGCGCGACGCTGCGCCGCGGCGCGCTGCGCGTGCGCCTGGGCGCGTCGGGCACGCGGCGCGTCGTGCGGGTGACCGCGCTCGCGGGCCGCGTGCGGGTGGCGACCCGGCGTCTCGCGGTGCGGCCGGGCCCCCCGCGCTTCGTCAGGGTGCCGCTCACGGCGGCGGGGCGGCGGCTGCTGCGCGCCGATCGCCACGTGCGCGTCCGTCTCGTGGTGCACGCCGCGGACACGCCGCAGCGCGAGCTGCTCGCCGCCCGGCGGACAGTCGTGCGCTGAAAGCCGACGGAGGCACCGCCAGGCGACCTCCAGAACGACAGAAGCCGGGCCCACCCGCGCCCATCTCAAGAAGCCGCCGGGCTGTCGGAGTAGGCGATGTCCCTGCGGGCCACTTCTTGTGGTCGCTGGCGTTATCCGATGACCCCGTGTACTTTGGGTCCGACTTGGAATCGACTTCGGAGGGGCAGTGACTAGGTTCGGTTTCAGGTGGCACCACGCGCGACTGATGGTCGGGGAGCAGGAGTCGTACCGCCCCCTCGCGTTCATCCTGACCCTGGTTGCTGCTGCGTGTCTCGTTCTCGCTCCCGCTGCGCTGGCCTCGGGCGGGCAGGCACCCAGCCCAACTTCGCCAAATCCGCTCGTTGGGCAGCAGTGGTGGGATCAGAACACCGAGTACAACCCGACTTGGCGCGGGTACCGCTCCCTCGAGGCCCGCGGACGGCGTGCCGACGCGGCCAAGGTGCTGCAGCTGGCCCTCACCCCCCAGTTTCGCTGGTGGGGCCGGTGGGAGAGTCCCGTCGGGGCGACCATGCGCATGTCGTTCGGCGTCATGGACCGGACGGCCCCAGGATCGGTGCCGCTCATAGTCGCGTTCGGGCATGAGGGCAAGGGGTGCGGTCCAAGCTACCTCGGGGGCGGCGCGGCCGAAGATCGCCGTTTCGAGAGCTACATCCGTGACTTCGCCAGCGGGGTGGGCCGGCGCGAGGTGGTCATCGCCTACGAGCCGGACTCCATGGGGACGGTCGAGTGCCTGGCAAGGCACCGCAGGAAGCCTCGCCTGCGAGCCCTTGCTTACGGGGTCGAGGTGCTGTCGAAACTGCCCAATGCCACCGTTTACATCGACGCAGGGGCTTCCGATTGGCAGGGAGTCCCGGCGATCGCACGCAAGCTGCGTGCCGTTGGAGTCGGCCGGGTGCGGGGCTTCATGCTGAACGCCACCCACCAAGCGACGACCGCCAGCAACATCCGCTACGGAGCTCGTCTCTCGAGGCGGCTCGGCGGCAAGCACTTCATCATCAACACTTCACACAACGGGAACGGTCCCCTCTACCGCCGGCGGGGCAACAGGCGCGGGACGGTGTGGTGCAACCCGCCAAACGCCGCCGCCGGCGCCAGGCCCACCACGAAAACAGCCCACCCGAAGGCCGACGCTTACCTGTGGGTCGAGCGCCCGGGCTTCTCGAACGGCGCCTGTAACGGTGGCCCCGCGCGTGTGGGCGCGTGGTGGGAGAAGCGCGCGATCCAGATGGCGGAGCGTTCAGAGTGGTGGAAGCGCGGGCAACTCCTCTTTCCGCAAGGGCCGCAAGGGCCGCAGGAGCCCCGCCCCGGGCCGCGGCCCGAGCCCGAGCCCGAGCCGGAGCCGCGGCCCGAGCCGGAGCGCCCGCTGTCCCAGCGATAGCTCACCGGCCGGAGCTGCGCCCCGAGTCGGGGCCGGGCCGAGCGGCTTTCGGCCGCGAGCAGGGAGCACTCGGCGAGCAGGGAGGGCACGTGGCGGCTCCTTCGGTGTCGCGGCTGGGACGTCCAGAGAGCCAGAAGAATCGTCCTGAGCAGGGCTTCTAAGATGGGCGCGGGTGGTTTCGAACCACCGACCTCTCGCGTGTGAAGCGAGCGCTCTCCCACTGAGCTACGCGCCCGGGAGGCGAGGCATTCTAGGTGCTCCCCGCCGCGGGGCAGGGCGTGGCGCCGGCGCCGGTCAGGCGGCGAGCGGAAGCGCCACCGGCATCCGCGCCTCGACGATCTCGGCCTCCGAGACCGAGAGGAGATGCAGGCAGTGGCCGCACTCGTCGCAGACCAGGAGGTCGAGCTCGGAGAGCTCCTCGACGACCACGACCGTGACCTCGCACGGCGCTTCTCCACAGGTGAGCTCGACAAGCAACATGGCCGGCGGATGTTGGACCTCGCCCCGGACGGACCGCCGGGGCGGTACCATCGACCGTGGACCGTGCTAGGCGGGGAATTAGCGGTGCCCTGTATCCGCAATCCGCTCTAGCGGGGCCGAATCCCCGTCCGAGGGGCCTAGGCCCTGGGGGTCAGTACGCCGTACGGAGGTGCTGATGGCCGGGTCCCGCGCGGTGAACGCCTGCGAATCAGGTCAGGTCCGGAAGGAAGCAGCCTTAAGCGGATCCGTTCATGCGCCGCGGACCAGCCTGGCCGGAGCCAAAGAACGGCGGGCACGCCTCAGGGTCGGTTTCGACGACGGGTGCACGGTCCACTTTCTCCGGCGGAGGTCAGGAGAGGAGTTGACGCTTCGCGCGCTCGAACTCGTCGACGGTGATCACGCCCGAGCGATGTAGCGCCGAGAGCCGCTCGAGCTGCTCCAGCCTGTCGCCGCCCGCCGGGGCGTGCGCGGCGCCGGGGACCGTTGCGGCGCTCGACCACTGGCTCTCCCACGCGGGCCCGGAGCTTCGGCGCCGCACCCGGCCGGCGACGGATACCAGGAGGAACAGCAGGGCGGTGCCTCCCAAGACGAGGCCCGCGTACTTGGCGCCGCGGACGAACGATGCCGAGGCCTTCTCGCCGATCGTGATCGCCGCCGGCCGGCCGGCGGAGGACCGGCCACGACTCCGTACCGGCCCGTCCTCCTCCACCTTGAGCAGCCCGATCGTCTCGGCCGTCCTGTTGTCCGTGCCCACCTGGTTGCCGATTCCACCGCGCTCCAGCTCGGGGTCGGGGGCCCCTCTCAACCCGCGCACGCGCACGCGGATCCCGTCGGGGGGCTCGAAGACCTGGTTGTCGCTGGTCCCGTGCGGCTCCTCGTAGTAGACGGAGTACTCCCCGGCCTCCAGCTGCAGCGCCTTCTCGCCCGGCATGGGCACCCGGCCATCGCGATCGGAGGCCCCGATCCCGGTGAGCGCGGTGGCCATGAAGACACCGAACGCGAGCACCGAACCGACCACCAGCAGGGTGATCCTCATGGCCGACAAGCGTACGGCGAACGTCCGTCTCCCGGGTACGATGGTCGTCCTCCGATGCTGTCCCTCTACCGCCGCCACCGCCCCAGGACCTTCGACGAGGTGGTGGGCCAGGAGAGCGTCGTCCGCACCCTGCGCAACGCCATCGAGCTCGGCAAGGTGCACCACGCCTACCTGTTCGTGGGCTCGCGGGGAACGGGCAAGACCAGCATGGCCAAGCTGCTCGCCTGCGCCCTGAACTCCGAGGGCGGCCCGCGCACCGACTTCTCCCCCGACGACCCCGCCTGCCGGGAGATCATGGCCGGCACCTCGCTCGACGTGGTCGAGATGGACGCGGCCTCCAACAACTCGGTGGACGACATCCGCGAGCTGCGCGAGAACGTGGCGCTGACGCCCATGGGCGGAGCGCGGCGCGTCTACATCCTCGACGAGGCGCACATGCTCACCACCGCGGCCTGGAACGCGTTCCTCAAGACGCTCGAGGAGCCGCCCGCCCACGTCGTCTTCGTGCTGGCCACCACCGAGGCGCACAAGGTGCCGCCCACGATCGTGGACCGCTGCCACCGCTTCGACTTCGGCCGGCCGTCGCTCGAGCAGATCGCCGGGGTGGTGACGCGGGTGGCCGATCAGGAGGGCATCACCATTCCCGAGTCGGCGGCGGGCATGATCGCCCGCAAGGCCGCGGGCTCCTTCCGCGACGCGCTGGGCACCCTCGAGCAGCTCGTGACCTACGGGGGCGACGAGGTGACCCTCGACGACGTGCTCGTCACGCTCGGGGTCGCCAGCCCCGAGCTGGTGCTCGACACGGCCGAGGCGCTCATCGAGCGCGATCCGCGCGCCGCGCTGCTGGTCGTGCAGCGGCTGAGCGACTCGGGCCGCGAGCCCGAGCAGTTCATGCGCGACGTGGCCGTGCATCTGCGCCACCTCTTCGTGGCCCGGATCCTCGGCGAGGCCCCCGACGCGATCGCGGCCACGCCCGATCACCGCCGGCAGATGGCCGACCAGGCCGAGCGGCTCTCGCAGGGGGAGCTGGTCCGTGCCATCGACCTGCTGGCCGCGGCGCTGGCCGCTGTGAAGGACGGCTCGGAGCCGCGCCTGGCGCTGGAGGTCGCGCTCCTGAAGGCCACGCAGCCGCCCGCCGACCAGTCGCTCGGCGCGCTCATGTTCCGCATCGACCAGCTGGAGGCGCGGCTCGGCCAGGCCCAGGGGGCGCGCTTCCGCTCCGGCCGAAGGCACGGAGGGGGCGCGCCGCGATGCGGCGGCGCCCGAGACGCCGCGCGGGGGAGATGGCCTCGGCGCCGAGGGCCCAGGCCTCGGGGCCCGACCCCGGCGGGTCGGTGGTCGTCGCGGCCGCCGGCGGCGCGGCGCCCGGCGCGGTGGCCGCGGCGGCGGCGGTGGCCGTCGCGGAGCCCTCCGGCCGACATCGGTCACGTCGATCTCGAGAGCGTGAAGGCGCTCTGGGCCTCGGTGGCCGACGCCGTGCGCGAGCAGAACGCGATGGTGGCCGCGCTCATCGCCGGCGCGGTGCCCTCCTCCCTGGAGGGCGACCGTCTGACGGTGGCCTTCCCGAGGGAGGCGGCCTTCCTCAAGCGCAAGGCCGAGGACAATCGCGAGATGGTGGCCACCGCCCTGCGCAGCCTCACCGGCCGCGGCCTGGTGGTGGCCTTCGAGCTGAGCGACTCGGGCGCGGACAGCCCCGTCCGGACGCTGAGCGAGGACGAGCTGCTCGAGCTGCTCAAGCGGGACTTCGGCGCCGAGGAAGTGGATGACCCCGACGGAAGCGAAGGACTAAGACGTGCCCAAGCAGCCGAACATGAACGACATGATGCGCCAGGTCCAGCAGATGCAGCAGGACATGGCGAAGGCCCAGGAGTCGCTCAAGCACGAGTCGGTGGAGGCCAGCGCGGGCGGCGGGATGGTGACCGTGAAGGTCAGCGGCGAGCTGGAGGTGCTCGAGCTGAAGATCGACCCCGAGGCGGTGGATCCCGAGGACGTCGAGCTGCTGCAGGACATGGTCCTGGCCGCGATCAACGAGGCGATGCGCTCGGCCCAGGAGCTGGCCGCCTCGAAGATGAGCGCGGTCACCGGCGGGCTCGGCGGCCGGTGGTCTCGGCGGGCTGGGCCTCCCCGGCTTCTAGAGCACTGGGCCCCGTTGTTCGCGCCCTCCCGTCAACCGTCTGATCACCGAGCTCGCGCGCTTTCCGGGGATCGGCCAGCGCACCGCCCAGCGGCTCGCCTTCCACCTGCTGCGGGCCTCCGACGAGGAGGCGCTCGCGCTCGCGGACGCCATCCGCGAGGTCAAGGAGACCGTGGGCCGCTGCGAGGTGTGCTTCAACCTCGCCACCGAGGCCACCTGCCGCATCTGCCAGGACGAGCGCCGCGACGCCCACGTGATCTGCGTGGTCGAGGAGCCGAGCGACGTGATCCCGATCGAGCGCACCAACGAGTTCAACGGGCGCTACCACGTGCTCGGCGGCGCCCTGTCGCCGATCGACGGCGTGGACCCCGAGGACCTTCACATCGCCGAGCTGATCGAGCGGGCGTCGAGCAACGGGGTGCGCGAGGTCGTGGTGGCCACCAACGCGACGACGACGGGCGAGGCCACGGCGCTCTATCTGGCCGACACCCTGCGCGAGCGCTCGCCCGACGTGGCCGTGACCCGCCTGGCCAGCGGCCTCCCGGTGGGCTCCGATCTCGAGTACGCGGACGAGATAACCCTCGGCCGCGCGCTTCGCGCGCGCAACGCGCTTTGAGGCGCCGCTCGCCCGTCGTCGCGACGGTGGTGGCGGTCCTGCCCGCGCCGCCCCGGCCGCTGCGCAGGAGACCTCCTGCGTCGGCGACATCGACGCCGCGGACGTGCAGGCCAAGCCGGACGGGCAGCGGCTTCGCTTCGGCATCGGCCCGCTCCCGCAGGCCGGGCAGATCGGGCCCGCCCCCGGCCCGGCGGTGCCCGAGCAGCCCGAGCGCACGCACGCCGCGCTCGCCCGCCTGAAGCCGGCCGGGGGAGCCTTCGTGCTGCGGCTCAACCGCTTCTTCTGGTCCGACGGCGAGGAGGGGATCCGCCGCTACCTCGCCCTCGCCGAGCGGTTCACGAGCCGCGGCTACCTCGTCGAGCTCCAGGTGCGCTACCACCCGGACGCCGAGCAGGAGGGCGACATCGGCGCCTGGACGCGCCACGTGCGCGAGGTGGTCCGGCGGTTCGGCGCCAACCCGCGGCGTGATCGCGCTGCAGATCGCCAACGAGGTGAACCTCACGTTCTCGCCCGACTCGTCCGACGGCTCCTACGACGGCGCGCGCCAGGCGCTCGTGGACGGCGTGATCGCGGCGAAGGACGAAGCCCGGCGCCGGGACCTGACCCACCTCGAGGTGGGCTTCAACTGGGCCTACCGCACCGACCCGGCGAGCGAGGAGAGCTTCTGGCGGGCCCTGCGCGACCGCGGCGGCCAGGAGTTCGTGCGGGCCGTGGACTGGATCGGGCTCGACGCCTACCCGGGCACGGTCTTCCCGCCGGCCGAGTCCGACCTCGACGGCTACCGCGACGGGATGGTCAACGCCATGAGCTCGCTGCGCTGCTTCGCGAAGATCCCCGGCATCCCGGCTTCGGTGCCGATGAAGGTCGAGGAGAACGGCTGGCCCACCTTCCCCGGCCGATCGGGCGCGATGCAGGCCGACGTGCTGCGGGAGATGGTGCGGGCCGTGCACGACTACCGCGGCAACTACGGCGTGACCGACTACCGCTGGTTCAACCTGCGCGACGGCGACACCTCCTCGCCCATGCCCTTCCAGCACTTCGGGCTGCTCGACAGCGCCTACCGCGAGAAGCCCGCGTTCGCGGTCTACCAGGGCCTGGTGGCCGCGCTGCACCGGTCCGAGCCGCCGGCGCCGCCCGCCCGGCGCGGCCGGCTGCGGATAGAGCTGCGCCTGCGGTACCGCGCTGCGCGGGACCGCCGCGGCCGGCGCTGCGCGCTGGGACCGGTCAGGGCCACCGTGCGCGGGGCCGACGTCCGGCTGGTGCGCAGAGTGCGATTCCTCGTCGGGGGGAGGAGGCTGCGGCGGATCCTCGTGCGCCGGCTGCCGATAAGCCGGGTGGTGATCCGCCAGCGGAGGATCCGGCCCCGGCGCTACCGCGTGCGGGCCGGACTGCGGCTCAGGGACGGCCGTCTCGTGCGACGCGCCAGGACCTTTCGCGGCTGCCGTTGACGTCTCACCGCAGCAGGCCGTAGTCGCGCTTGACCGAGAGCACGCGGCCCACGGCCTGGTCGAGCCGGGCGCGGGGGATGTCTCCGCTCCGGACCGCGCTCAGCACCGCGCGGTAGGCCTCGTCCTGAGTCGCCTCGGGACCGGAGATGTAGAGCAGGTCCGCCCCGGCGCGCAGCGCCTTGACCGCCGACTCCGGCACGGGAGCCAGGGAGGTGATCGAGGGGTCGGCGAGGTCGTCGGTGATCGCCACGCCCTCGAAGCCCAGCCTTCGCCGCAGGAGGTCGGTGGCGATCCTGCGCGAGAGCGAGCCCGGCAGCACGAAGTCGTCCGGCTCGTAGAGGGCGTTGCTCAACAGCACCGCCGGCGCGCCTGCGGCGATGGCGGCCCGGAAGGGCACGAGGTCGCGCTCGGACAGCTCCTTGAGCGACAGCCCCACGTTGGCCGGGCCCTCGCGCGTGGACTGCGCAGCCGAGCCGAGGCCCGGGAAGTGGCGCACGGCGGTGAGCACCCGGGCGCGCCGGTAGGCGGTCACGACCCCCTCGGCGTAGCGCGCCACCGCCGAGGGCGAGTCGGAGTACGCGCGCGGGCCGACCGCGGCGTCGGCGCCGGGCGCCACGTCCACCACGGGCGCGAGCACGCCGTTGACCCCCAGTGGGGCCAGCGTGCGCCCCGCCAGGTCGGCCTCCTTCACGGCCTGGGGCACCCCGGACAGGTTGGAGGCCGCCGTGGCCGGCGGGAGATCCGAGAGCGCGTTGAACTCCCCTCCCTCCTGCTCGGCCATCACCCAGGGGGCGACGTGGCCCTCCTGGCGGGCGATCACGCCGGCCTCGCCCGCGAGCGAGCTGAGCTGCGCGGAACCGGCGTAGTTCGCCGGCCCGACCACGATGCCCCCGAGGCCGAGCCGGCGCAGGCGGGCGAACACCGGAGCCGTCAGGTCCTGCCCCGCGAAGCCCACCAGGAACACCTGCGCCACCTTCTGCTCGAGGTCGAGCTCGCGCACCCGCCTGGCCACCTCCTGCGGGCACGTCGGCCGGTGGGGCTCCCGTCCTTCGCTGCTGGCCCCGCTCGGGCGGGATCACGTCCACGAGAAAGGACTTGGGCTTGCCCTTGCCCGCGCCGGCTTGGCTTCTGGGGATCGTCCTCGCGAGCGCCGACGACCACCAGCCCCGCGACCACGACCGGCGTGAGGACCACGATGGCGATCACGCCGGCCAGGCGCCTGCGGTCGAGGTAGCGAAAGCGGTCGAGCACGAGGCGCACAACGCTAACCTGCGCGCCCCGTGGTGGACGCAGCCCTCGCTGAGACCCAGACGGTCGTGATGAAGTTCGGCGGCACCTCGGTGGCCGACGCGGAGCGCATCAAGCACGCGGCGCGACGGATAGTCGCAGCGGCCGAGGAGGGCAACCGGGTGGTGGCGGTGCTCTCGGCTCGCGGGAAGACCACCGACGAGCTCACCGCGATGGCCCACGAGGTCTCGAGCCGGCCCCACCCCCGCGAGATGGACATGCTGCTCTCCACCGGCGAGCGGATCTCCTGCGCGCTGGCCGCGATGGTGATCAACGACCTCGGGCACGAGGCGATCTCGCTGACCGGCTCGCAGGCCGGGATCGTCACCGACACCTCCCACACCAAGGCGCGGATCCTCGACGTGCGCGCCGACCGCATCGAGGCGGCGCTCGACGACGGCCAGATCGTGCTCGTGGCCGGGTTCCAGGGCGTGTCGACCTCCTCCGACGTGACCACGCTCGGACGGGGCGGCTCCGACACCACCGCCGTGGCCCTGGCCGCCGCGCTGAACGCCGACGTGTGCGAGATCTACACCGACGTCGCCGGGGTGTTCAGCGCCGACCCGCGCATCGTGCCCGACGCGCGCAAGCTCGCCGTCGTCTCCTTCGAGGAGATGCTCGAGATGGCCGCCTCGGGGGCGGGCGTGCTCCAGCTGCGCAGCGTGGAGTACGCGCGCAACCACGGCATCCCGATCCACTGCCGGTCGAGCTTCGACGACCGACCGGGTACCTTCGTCGTGGACGAGCACACCACCATGGAACGACCACTGGTAACAGCCGTGACGCACTCCACCGACGAGGCGCGCATCACCCTCACCGGGCTTCCCGACCGCCCGGGCGTGGCGGGGCAGGTGCTCACGGCCCTGGCCGACGCCAACGTGAACGTGGACATGATCATCCAGAACGAGCCCCAGACGGAGGGCCAGCGCGCCGACATGTCGGTCACGGTGCCGCGCTCGGACCTGCGGGCCGCCGTGGAGGCGCTCGCCCCCCTGGGCGACGAGATGGGCGTGGGCGAGCTCGCGACCGACGAGGCGATGGGCAAGGTCTCGCTCGTCGGCGCCGGGATGAAGAGCCACCCGGGCGTGGCGGCGAAGGCGCTCACGGTGCTCGGGCGAGGCCGACGTGAACATCGAGATGATCTCCACCTCGCCGATCAAGATCTCCTGCGTGGTGCGCGAGGAGGACGTGCGCAAGGCGGTCGAGGGGCTCCACGCCGCCTTCGAGCTCGGCGCCGACGCCATCCGCCGCGAGGATCCCCGCGGCGACCACCGTCCCGTGATCCGGCCCGAGGTCCCGTCGTGAGGGTCGCCGTGGTGGGCGCCACCGGCGCGGTCGGCGAGACGCTCCTCGCCGTGATGCGCGAGCGCGGCTTCGCCGCCGACGAGGTGGTGCCGTTCGCCTCCGAGCGCTCCGCCGGGCGGACGCTGGCGCACGGGGACGCGCAGCTCACGGTGCAGGCGCTCTCCGCGGAGGCGATCGGGGGCTTCGACCTCGCGCTCTTCTCGGCCGGCTCGGGCGTCAGCGAGGAGTGGGCGCCGCGCTTCGCCGAGGCGGGCGCCGTGGTGGTCGACAACTCCTCTTTCTGGCGGACCGCACGATGACGTGCCGCTCGTGGTGTCCGAGGTCAACCCCGAGGCGCTCGACGACCACCAGGGCATCGTCGCCAACCCCAACTGCTCGACGGCGCAGATGGTCGTGGCGCTCAAGCCGATCCACGACGCGGTGGGGATCGAGCGGCTGGTGGTCTCGACCTACCAGTCGGTCTCGGGCACGGGCCAGCGCGCGGTGCAGGAGCTGCGCAGCCAGGCCCGGGCGGTGCTCGAGGGGGAGGAGGTGCCGGCGCCCGAGGTCTACCCGCACCAGATCGCCTTCAACGTGCTGCCCCAGGTCGAGATCTTCAAGGAGGGCGACGACTACACCACCGAGGAGCGCAAGATGATGCGCGAGACGCGCAAGATCCTCGGCGACGAGGATCTGCCCATCTCCGCGACCTGCGCCCGGGTGCCCGTGCACATCGGCCACTCCGAGTCGGTGAACGTGCAGACCGCGGGATCCGCTCTCTCCCGAGGAGTGCCGCGAGCTGCTCGAGGGCGTGCCCGGGCTGAGCGTGATCGACGCGCCCGGCGAGGGCCTCTACCCCACGGCGGTCGACGCCGCCGGCCAGGACGACGTGCTGGTGGGCCGGATCCGCCGCGATCCCTCGCACGAGCGGTGCCTGAACCTGTGGGTGGTGGGCGACAACCTGCGCAAGGGCGCGGCGCTGAACGCGGTGCAGGTGGCCGAGCTGCTGGTCGAGCGCGGGCTGCTGCGCTCGTCGCGGGTCTAGCGCCGCTAGCCGAGGTCGGCGGGCGCCGGCGTCATCGGCGGCGGCGGCTCGGTGGTGACCATGGTCTCCGGCCGGGCGATCCGGGCGAGGTCGCGCCGGGAGGAGATGCCGAGCTTGCGGTAGATGTTGCGCGCGTGGGTGCGCACGGTCTCCAGGCCGATCGAGAGCGACTGCGCGATCTGGGCGTTGGTGGAGCCCTCCTGGAGCAGCTCGAGCACGTCGGCCTCGCGCGGGGTGAGCAGATCGGAGCCGTCGAGACCGATGGAGTCGCCCCCGCGGCCGCCGGCGGCCGAGCGCGGAAGCACGTGCATGCCGCGTGAGGCGAGGTGGATCGCGTTGACCACGTCGCGGCCCTGGGTCTCCTTCGAGAGGCAGGCCGTGGCCCCGAACGAGAGCATCTGGTTGCACTCGGCGGCGGTGGGGCGGTTGGCCAGCACCACGAGGCGGGTGTCGGGGCAGGCCTGGTGGAGCTGGAACACCGAGGCCGGGCTGGCGAGCGACCCGAAGTTGAGCACCACCACCGCCGGGCGAGTGGCGCTCGATCGCGTCCTCCAGGGCGCCGAGGGCAACCCCTTCGGCGAGCATCTCGAGGTTCTCGTCTTCGGCGATCAGCTGGGCGAGACCCAGAGCGACCAGATCCTCGAACTGGGCCGTGACTACCCCTACGGGGGAGCGCATGGCCTGAGTCTAGGGGGGAGACAGGGGGGAGACAAATCACCCCGTCCCGGCGGGACCGCCTACTCCGAAGATCACTCGCCAGAGGGGAAGAAAGCGCGCTCGATGCTAGGGCACCATCGGTCACGAACTTTGCACTTGCCAGGGCGGACTGGGGTACGCCATACGCAACGCGGAAGCCGGCCATCTCACCAACGGGCCGGCTTTTCGCGTTCTGGGGGCTATAGGCTCTCCACGTGCTCAGGGCCGGGGTCCTCGCGTTAGCCGTCCTGCTCCTCGGCCTCGTCGCGGCCGCTTCGGCGCAGGGCGCCTCGATGGTCTTCATCAAGAAGAACGACGTCTACATCTCCCGGCCCGACGGCTCGCGCCAGGTCCGCGTCACGCGAGACGGGAGCGGTCGCTTCCCGTACTTCTCGCCCAGCATCGCGAACGACGGGACCATCGTCGCGCTGAAGAGCATCTTCCTGCACTCCTACAGGCCAAACGGCCGGCGAATCGTGCGGCCCCGCCAGTGGGCGATCAACCCCTCACCCAGCCTCTCCACCGAGCCGGTCAACGTGGACCTCTCGCCGAACGGCCGGATCACCGCGACCCAGAACCTGATCTATTCGACGTACTACGACGCGCGCGGGGGAGGGCCCCGCCCGACGGTGGCCGGCCAGTTCATCGACTTCTACGACTTCCGGACGAATCCCCCGAAGGAGGTCGGGCTCACGGACGGGTTCTACGACTACAACATCCCCGCGTGGATCGATTCTCGGACCGTTCTCAGCACGAGCTACGGGATCTACAACGCCCAGGTCTTCACGAACCGAGTCGGCAACCGGACGCGGGGCGTCGAGTTCTACCGTGACCCGGGCCGGGACCCGGAGACCGGCACCAACTCGTTCGCCCTCGCCGACGCCGAGATGACCCGCGCTCGCGACAAGTTCGCGGTCGTGCGCCGCCCCATCCGCGGAGCGGCCTTCAGCGACGTCAGCGTCGGCACGATCCAGATCTACCGCACGGGCAATCCCTCGACAGCGTCCACCCCGCTGTGCACCATCGGGCCCGGTCGCAGGATCAGCCAGGAGGCCGACCCGTCCTGGTCGCCCGACGGCAGGACCCTCCTCTGGTGGGAGAACGGCCGGGGGATCTTTTCGACACCGGTGACCTCGGCGCCCGGATGTGGACTCAGGCCCAAGCTGGTCGTCCGCGGAGCGCGCTCACCCGACCTGAGCCGAGCGAACGTCCCGCGGCGCCGCCGCTGAGCTCGGATTCGGCCTCAGGCCGCGGCCAGCTCGGCGACCTTGCGCTGCACGTCGCCGGTCTTGACCACGTGCTTGTTCATGCCCAGCTCCTTGGGCTCGAGGCCCAGGGCCAGGCCGACCATCTGGGGCAGGTGCAGCACCGGGCACGCCGAGGTCGCGCTCCACGAACTTCGCCGCCTCGGGCTGCTGCATGTCGAGGTTGAGGTGGCAGAGCGGGCAGGGGGTGACCAGGCAGTCGGCGCCGGCGTCGATGGCGTCGGCCAGGTGGCGGCCGGCCTGGCGCAGCGAGGTGGTGCGGTTCATCGTGATCACCGGGAAGCCGCAGCACTTGTGGCTGCCCGCGTACTCCACCGGCTCGCCGCCGAGCACCTCGATCACGTGGTCGAGGTACTTGTCGCGGTTCGGGTGCTCGTGGAAGCCCAGGCGCTCGGTGGGGCGGACGATGTAGCAGCCGTAGAAGGGCGCGATGCGCAGCCCCTCGAGCGGACGGACCACCTTCGACGCGAGCGTGTCGAGGCCGATCTCCTCCACGAGCAGCCAGAGGAAGTTCTTGTTCCACCACTCGCCGTCGCGCTCGTAGGAGAGGCCCTCGTCGCGCAGGGTCCCGTTGACGTGTCTTGCGGTAGTCGCCGTCGGCGTCGAGGCGCTCCTGGCACTCCGACTGGGCGCCCTGGCAGGTGGAGCAGATGTTCATCATGCCCGCGGCCCCGTCGACTCCCTGGGCCATCGCGAAGGTGCGCGCGTTGAGGGTGTCCACCAGCTCCTGGTTGTGCTCGGCGATCACGCCGGCGCCGCAGCAGTTGGCGCGGTCGAGCTCGACCAGCTCGAGGTCGAGCTTGGGCGCCACGAGCGCCATCGAGCCGTGCAGCTCCGGGGTGAAGCCGCGCGAGACGCAGCCGGGCCAGTACGCGAGCTTCATGCCTCCTCGTCCTTCCGCCATCGTCCTCTATCGCTCTCGCCGACGATGTAGAGGTTGAGCTCGAGGCGCTCGTCCTTCGATCGTGCGATCTCCTTGAAGATGCTGCTGCACGTTCTTCTGGTCGGGCAGCTTGGGGTGCAGCAGCGCCTTCTTCGGCGTGACCTTGCCGGACGTGAGGCCGCGGACCGCGGTGGGCAGGTTCTCCACCAGCTGCTTGACGGCGCTCGGCGTCGATCTGGCCCTTGACCATCGAGCCGTCTCCGAACGAGCGCGGCAGGAGCTGGGCCTCGTGGAGGGTGCCCCACTTCTCGATGATGTCCACGAAGGCCTTCTCGTGGCCGTAGCCGTTGTTGCGGTCCTTGATCTCGAAGTCGTCGGTGGCCTGGCGGCGCAGGCGCATGATCTGGCTCATCGGCGCCACGTCCTTCGGGCAGACCTCGATGCAGGCGAAGCAGTGGGTGCAGTCGTACATGCCGTGCGGGTCCTCGGCCAGGTCCGTCAGGCGCTCCTCGGTCTGGCCGTCGCGCGGGTCGCCCACGAAGCGGTAGGCCTTCGCGAGCGCGGCGGGGCCGATGAACTCGGGGTCGACCTCGAGCGACAGGCAGGCGCCGACGCACACGCCGCAGTGGATGCACGCCATCGACTGGGTGATGTCGATCATCGACTCGGCGGCACGATGTACTCGCGCTCGGGCGGGTCGCCGTCGGGCAGCAGCCACGGCACCACGCGCTGGACCTTCTTCCAGTGGACCGCGTCCATGTCCACGATCAGGTCCTTGATCACCGGCATGTTGTTCATCGGCTCGACCACGATCGGCTCGCCGTCGCCGGCCTTGGCGGCGGCGTCGGAGATGCGCGTGTTGCAGGCCAGGCGCGGTCTTGCCGTTGATCTTCACGCCGCACGAGCCGCAGATGGCCGCGCGGCAGGAGCAGCGGATGCCGATCGAGGCGTCCTCGCGGTCCTTGACCTGGAGGATGCCGTCGAGCACCGAGCGCTCGGGGTCGAGCTCGACCTCGTAGTCGCGCCAGTAGGCCGGCTCGCCCGGACTCGGGGTCGTAGCGGCGGATCTTCAGCGTGTAGGGCTCGGGCATCGCTCAGTACTTCCTCTCCTCCGGCTCCCACTGGGTCATCGTGACCTCGGAGTAGGAGACCTCCGGCACGTCCCCGCCGTTCACGGTGAGGTTGATGTGCTTGAGCCACTCGTCGTCGTTTCGCTCGGGGAAGTCGGTGCGGTACTGGGCGCCGCGGCTCTCCTTGCGCTCGATCGCGCCCATCACGATGCACTCCGCGTTGTCGAGCATGAACTGCAGCTCGAGCGCGCCGAGCACGTCCTGGTTGAAGACCGAGCCCTTGTCGTCCACCGCCACGCGTCTTGACCTCCTCCTGGAGGCGCTTGACCATCTCGAGCGCCCTGCGCAGGCGGTCCTCGTCGCGGAAGACCGCGCAGTCGGCGTCCATCGTCTTGCCCATCTCCGCCTTGAGCTCCGACACCCGGCGGCCCGTGCGCTCGCGGGACGACGATCGCGTCGATGGTCTCGCGCTCGCGCGCCAGCTCCGAGCCGGCGGGCGTGGGCATGGCCATGCTCCGCGCGACCTGCGGCCGCGTGCGCGCCCGAGCGGCGGCCGAAGATGAGCGTGTCGAGCAGGGAGTTGGCGCCGAGCCGGTTGCCGCCGTGCACCGAGACGCAGGCGCACTCGCCGGCGGCGTAGAGGCCGGGGACGTCGGTCTGGCCGTTGATGTCGGTCTTGATGCCGCCCATCACGTAGTGGTTGCCGGGCTTGATGTGGATCGGCTCCGGGTGATGTCCACGCCGGCGAAGTCGCGGCCCACGTTCACGATCTCGCGCAGCGCCTCGTGGATCCGCTTGCGCGGGCACCATCGTGATGTCGAGCGCGACGGTGCCGTCGGGGAAGCCGCGGCCCTCGTCGATCTCGGTCTGCTCGGCGCGCGAGACCACGTCGCGCGAGGCCAGCTCCATCTTGTTGGGCGCGTACTTCTCCATGAAGCGCTCGCCCTCGGCGTTGTAGAGGTGGGCGCCCTCGCCGCGGGCGCCCTCGGTGATCAGCAGGCCGATGCCCGCGAGCGTGGTGGGGTGGTACTGGACCATCTCCATGTCCATCAGCGGCGCGCCGGCGCGGTAGGCCATGGCGATGCCGTCGCCGGTGCAGATGAGCGCGTTGGTGGTGGGGTTGAAGATCTGCCCGTTGCCGCCGGTGGCCAGGATCACGGCCTTGGCGGTGAAGAGCTCGAGCGAGCCGTCGCGGATGTTGCGCGTCACGGCGCCGGCGATGCGGCCCGTCGTCGTCGCGCACGAGGGCGGTGGTGAACCACTCCTCGTAGCGGTCGACCTCGTCGTGCTTCATCAGCTGCTCGTAGAGCACGTGCAGGATCGCCTGGCCGGTGATGTCGGCCACGTAGTAGGTGCGCGCGGCGGAGGCGCCGCCGAAGGCGCGCGTGCCGAGCTTGCCCTCCTCGTTGCGGTGGAAGGTCACGCCGAGGTGCTCGAGGTGCGAGGATCTCGTCCGGCGCCTCGCGGCACATGATCTCGATCGCGTCCTGGTCGCCCAGGTAGTCCGAGCCCTTGACGGTGTCGAACGCGTGCGACTCCCACGAGTCCTCGGGGTTCAGCGCCGCGTTGATGCCGCCCTGCGGCCGCGTTCGAGTGGGAGCGGACCGGATGGACCTTGGAGATGATCCCCACGGACGCGCCGCTCTCCGCGGCGGCGAGCGCGGCGCGCTGGCCGGCGAGTCCGGCTCCTATGACGAGGACGTCGTGTTGGGGCATTGGGGGCGAGACGAGGCGGCGGCGATCCTATGCGAACGCCTCGCCCATCGAGATTACGGGCCGCCGGGCGGCGGGGACTACGAAGCCGGCGCGACGGGCCGCAGCGCGCGCCGCACCTGGTCGACCGTGACCACGCCCCGCAGCCGGCCCTCCGGATCCACGGCCATGATCGCTCCGAGGCGTGTGAGCCCCTCGAGGCCGAGCAGCGCCTCGAGCGGCTCCTCGAGCCCGACCCGCAGCCGCTGTGCCCGTCGCTCGCGTCCCGGGCCATCACCGAGGCCACGGCGCGGCCCGGGCGCACCGCCTCGGGCACCGCCTCCACGCGCCTCCCGCGTGACCAGCGCCCGACAGGCGTCCGTCGGCGTCCACCACCGGGAACCACGGCCAGCCGTAGCGCAGGAAGAACTCGTCGTAGGCCCGGTCGAGGGTCAGGTCGTCGGGCACGGCGACCGGCTCGGCGTCCATCACGTCGGCCACGCGCAGGCCCTCGATCCGGCTCGGTGATCACCGTCTGGACCTCGGCCTGGCGCGCGGCCTGGCCGAGGAAGAAGCCGATGAAGGCGAGCCAGATGCCGTCCACCCACTGGCCCTGGGCCAGCGCCAGGTAGACGCCGACGGCGATCATCAGGAACGAGAAGCCGCGGCCCAGGCGGGCGGCGAAGCGCGTCGCCCGGTCGCGGTCGCCGGTGCGCCACCAGGCGATGGCCCGCGCGATGCGCCCGCCGTCGAGCGGGAAAGCCGGGGATCAGGTTGAAGACCAGCAGCACGATGTTGATGAAGGCCAGGTAGCCGAGCACGGCCAGCACCTCGTCGCCGGCGACCGCGTCGAAGCGGGTCGGAGTCGAGCGGTCGCCCGCGCTCCCGGCGATCAGCGTGCCGATCCCGAAGCAGGCCAGCGCGATCAGCGAGCGTCACGACCGGCCCCGCCGCCGCCACCCGGAACTCGACGCCCGGCGAGTCGCGTGTCGCGCTCCATCTTGGCCACGCCGCCGAACATCCACAGGTCGATGCCCACGATCCCGATGCCGTTGCGCCTGGCCACGACCGCGTGACCGAGCTCGTGCAGGAGCACCGAGACGAAGAACAGCAGCGCCGCGGCCACCGCCAGCCCGAACGCGGTGTCGGAGGCGAACTCGTCCCCGAAGAACCCGGACAGCAGCCAGATGATCAGGAAGAGGACGAGGAACCAGCTCGGCTCCACGCCGATGCGGATCCCGAAGACGCGCGCGAGCTGGATGGAGCCGCCGCCGAACACTCCGCTCGAGATGGTGGCAGGTCCAGTCTCCCGCCGCCCGGCGCTAGTCAGGAGCGCGAGTGGCGAAGATCAAGGTCAAGAACCCGATCGTCGAGCTCGACGGCGACGAGATGACCCGCGTCATCTGGGCGTTCATCAAGGAGCAGCTGATCCTGCCCTACCTCGACGTGGACCTGAAGTACTTCGACCTCGGGATCGAGAGCCGCGACGCGACCGAGGACCAGATCACGGTCGACGCCGCCAACGCGATCAAGGAGCACGGCGTCGGCGTGAAGTGCGCCACGATCACTCCCGACGAGGCGCGCGTCGAGGAGTTCGGCCTCAAGGAGATGTACCGCTCGCCCAACGGCACGATCCGCAACATCCTCGGCGGGGTGATCTTCCGCGAGCCGATCGTGATCTCGAACATCCCGCGGCTCGTGCCCGACGTGGACCAAGCCGATCATCATCGGCCGCCACGCCTTCGGCGACCAGTACCGCGCCGAGGACACGCTCATCCCGGGCAAGGGCAAGCTGACGCTCAACTTCGAGCCCGACGGACGGCGGCGACCCGATCGAGATCGACGTCTTCGACTTCCCCGACAGCGGCGTGGCGCTGGCGATGTACAACCTCGACGAGTCGATCCGCGACTTCGCGCGGGCCTCGTTTCGCTACGGGCTCGACCGCGGCTACCCGGTCTACATGTCGACGAAGAACACGATCCTCAAGCGCTACGACGGGCGCTTCAAGGACCTCTTCCAGGAGGTCTTCGACGCCGAGTTCAGCCAGGACTTCGAGAAGGCCGGCCTCACCTACGAGCACCGCCTGATCGACGACATGGTCGCCGCCTCGCTCAAGTGGGAGGGCGGCTACGTGTGGGCCTGCAAGAACTACGACGGCGACGTGCAGTCCGACACGGTGGCGCAGGGCTTCGGCTCGCTGGGACTGATGACCAGCGTGCTGATGACGCCCGACGGCAAGACCGTCGAGGCCGAGGCCGCCCACGGCACCGTCACCCGCCACTTCCGCCGCCACCAGGCAGGGCGAGGAGACCTCGACCAACCCGATCGCCTCGATCTTCGCCTGGACGCGCGCGCTCGCGGCGCGCGGGCGCATGGACGAGACGCCCGGAGGTCACCGAGTTCGCGGAGACCCTGGAGCGGGTGTGCGTCGAGACCGTCGAGAGCGGCAAGATGACCAAGGACCTCGCCCTGCTGGTGGGCGACGACCAGGACTTCCAGACCACGCAGGAGTTCCTCGACTCGATCGACGAGGGCCTGCGAAAGGCAATGAGCGACAGAGGAGACGATCAGCAAAGTGAGTGACGCCCCGGTCCGTGTAGTGGTCACCGGCGCCGCCGGCGCCATCGGCTACGCCCTGCTCTTCCGCATCGCGAGCGGCCAGATGCTCGGCTCCGACACGCCCGTGAGCCTCAGCCTGCTCGAGATCCCCGACGCGGTGAAGGCCGCCGAGGGCACGGCGATGGAGCTGGACGACTGCGCCTTCCCGCTGCTGGCGGGCATCGACATCTCCGACGACCCCGAGGTCGCCTTCGACGGCGCGAACGTCTGCCTGCTCGTGGGCGCGCGACCCGCGCTCGAAGGGCATGGAGCGCGCCGACCTGCTCGAGGCCAACGGCGGGATCTTCAAGCCCCAGGGCGAGGCGATCGCCGAGAACGCCGCGGAGGACGTGCGCGTCCTCGTGGTGGGCAACCCGGCCAACACCAACGCGCTGATCGCGATGTCGAACGCCGACGGCGTTCCGCACGAGCGCTTCACCGCCATGACCCGGCTCGACCAGAACCGTGCGATGACCCAGCTCGCCAAGAAGGCGGAGGCGCCGGTGGCCGACGTCACCAACCTCGCGGTGTGGGGCAACCACTCGCCCACGATGTACCCGGACGTCTTCAACGCCAAGGTGGGCGGCAAGCCGGCCTGGGAGGCGATCGGCCAGGACAAGGACTGGCTCGAGTCGGACTTCATCCCCACCGTGGGCAAGCGCGGCGCGGCGATCATCGACGCGCGCGGGGCCTCGTCGGCGGCCTCCGCCGCCAACGCGGCCATCGACCACGTGCACGACTGGTTCCTGGGCAGCCCGGAGGGCGACTACGTGTCGATGTCGGTGCCCTCCGACGGCTCCTACGACGTGCCCGAGGGCATCATCTCGAGCTTCCCGTGCACCTGCGGCGGGCGGCGACTACGAGATCGTGCAGGGGCTCGAGATCGACGACTTCTCGCGCGAGAAGATCGACGCCACCGCCAAGGAGCTGACCGACGAGCGCGAGTCGGTGAAGGAGCTCGGGCTGCTCTAGGCAGATGTGGCCCCGCCGCGCCTCATAACCATCCCGATCAGCCACTTCTGCGAGAAGGCGCGGTGGGCGCTGGACAACGCCGGGGTGGAGTACGTCGAGGAGCCGCACGTCCAGCTCGTCCACCGGCTGGTCTCCGAGCGGGTGGCGGGCAGCGCCACGGTCCCGGTCCTCGTGACCGACGATCGGGTCCTCTCCGAGTCGGCCGCGATCGTGGAGTACGCCGACCCGGCGGCTCCTCCCGAGCGTCGATTGGCGGTCAGGGGAGGACTCGCGCGCGCTGGTGCGCTCCTTCGATGCAGGAGCTGGGCCCCCACGCCCGGCGCTGGATGTACCACCGTTTCCTGGCGGCGCCGCAGCTGGCCGACACCAACTCCTGGCACGCGCCGGTTCGGGAGCGTCAGATGTTCGCGGCGTTCTTCGTGCCGATGAGGTGGGTCGGGAAGCGCTATCTGAACGTCACGCCCGAGTCGGCCGCGGCTTCCGAGAGGGTGGTGTGGCGCACGTTCGACGAGGTCGGCGAGCGTCTGGCCGACGGACGGCCCTACCTCGCCGGCGAGCGCTTCGGCGTCGAGGACCTGACCTTCGCGTGCATGGCGGCCGCCGTGCTCGTGCCCCCGCACTACGGGGTGCCGCTCCCCCAGCCCGGAGCAGGACCTCCCCGAGGAGTGGTCGCGCGAGGTCGAGGCCTTCCGGCGCCACCCCGCCGGGCGCCACGGGCTCAGGCTGTTCGCCCACGAGCGCCGCGAGGCGGCCGCCCGGGGAGTGAGGCGGGTGCGGACCGGAGTTGAACGAGCCTCTCAGCGGGAGGAGCGCAGCCCGATCGGTGATCGGGCGAGCACCGCGAGGCTCTCAGGCGGGGTGCCAGCCCTTGCCCTCCTTGCGCACCTTGCCCTGGCCCTGGAGCGTCGGCATGACCCGGTAGAGGTAGTTGGCCTGGATGTCCATCGCCTCCGCCAGCTCGGAGATGGTGATGCCGGGACGCGCGCTCACCAGCTCCTGGGCCTGAAGTGCACGCTTGCCGGTGCCGGGCGGGCGCCCGCGGCGGCCGGTTCCGGACGAACGCCGGCGGCCGTTGGAGGAGCGGCGGGTCCTCCGCGCGCTGGAAGCGGAGGTCTGACCCACGCCGGCCAGGGCCGCGGCGGCCTTCTCGAGGCGCGCGTACTCGTCCACGAGCGGCTTGAGCTCCCGGAGCCGCTCATCGATCTCCTTGCGCTTCTCACTCAGAAAGTCGGTCATACCTTTTCTCCTCAGTTACAGAAAAGAAAAAGTGTGACAGATCCACACCTATTCGAGCAAAGACCGCAGGGACTTCAGGCTCTTCTCGAGCTCTCCGCTGGTCACTCTTCGGACCATGGGGCCCGCCATGCGGCCGATCGCGCCGCCCGGAAGCTCGAACTCGTTGGTGTAGGAAAAGCGCGTGCCCTTTTCGGTAGGAGAGAGCTCGTTCACCACCTTGGCCTTTGATCGCACCGGGCCCTTGCCCTCCCACACCAGGCGGTTGGGACGGTCGCTCTCCACCACCTTCCACCGCACCTTGAACGACCGGCCCGCGAGCTTGAGGCACTGGGTCAGCTCGTCGCCCGACTTGAGCTCCCCGTCGGTGCGGCTCTCCGCCCACTGGTGGATGGACACCCATTCGTCGAGGCGGTCGATGTCGGCGATCAGGTCATAGACCTCGGGCGGCGTCGCGGCGATCTCGATCTCCTCCTGGACCTTCATCGCGCGGCAAGCTCCTCGGTGCGCTCCCATTCGGCGAGGGCGCGCTCCACGGCGCGGTCGAAGGACAGGGGGCGAATGCCGTACAGGCGCGGGGCCTCGGCGCCGTCCCGGGGCAGCAGCTCGTGGCGCAGGCTCTCCATCAGAGGGCGTACGAGCTCCAGCGGCTGCTGGGTCACGGCGCTGACCACGGCGCTGGCGGGCGAGTTGAGCGAGAAGCCGAGCGACAGCGGCAGTCGCCCGACCCCCATCGACTCCGCGATCCGATCGATCATCGCGGCGTAGGTGATCACGTCGGGGCCCGCGATGTCGAGCGAGCGGCCCGCGGCGGCGTCCACCGACGGCGTGCGGGCCAGGTACTCGATCGCGTCGCGCTCGGCGATCGGCTGCGTGCGGTTGAGTCGCCAGACGGGCATCGGCAGCAGGCGCAGCCGCTCCACCAGTCGCACGAGCATGCGAAAGGAGGACGACTGCGCGCCGATCACGATGGAGGCCCGCAGGGCGGTCGCGGCCGGCGCCGCCTCGAGGAGGATCTCCTCGACCTCGAGGCGCGACGAGAGGTGGGGGGAGAGGTCGCCGTCGCTGGGCAGGATCCCGCCCAGGTAGACCACGCGCTCCACTCCCGCGTCCTGCGCGCTCAGCGCGAAGTTCTCGGCGGCGCGGCGATCGCGGTCGGAGAAGTCGCCGTCGGTGGAGGCCTCCATCGAGTGCACGAGGTAGTAGGCCACCGTGCAGCCGTCGAGCGCCTCCCGCACCCCGGCGCCGGAGAGCACGTCGCCTTCGAGTGTCTCGAGGCCGGCTCGGGGCTCCAGGCGAGAGGGCACGCGCGCGAGCGCCCGCACCTTGCGATCTTCGGCCAGCAGGCGCCCGACGAGCTTGCCGCCCACGTACCCGGTGGCCCCGGTGATCAGCTCCATGATGAAACCCCGCAAGGAGCGGGGCCTACGACGAACAGCCTGCAATTTCGGAGAAAACGAAATGTCACGGTTTTGCGGGAACCCGGGGGGCGAGAACGCCGTGGGTGGTGCAGCATGGCGCACGCCGGGCAGCGAGGGCAGCCACCACACGAGGAGGAAGATCGAACGAATGGCGAAGGGCAAGCGCAAGAGCGCGAAGTGCGAGGACTGCTTCTTTCATCAGCACATGCTCTGCGCGCTGAAGCTCGACGCCCCGTGCACGACCTTCCGCGCCGCGGAACGCAACCTCGCGCCCGAGCGCCAGCTCGCGTTCTCGTTCAGGACGGAGCGCACCCGCGCGGTGTACGCCTTTCCCCAGCCTGAGTAACCGCCCTTTGCAGGCCCTAACGGGGGTAGAGTCCGCGTTTACATGCGGCTCACGGTGCTCGGCAAATCGCCCTCCTGGCAAGACGCCGGTGGTGCGTGCTCGGGCTACCTCCTCCAGGAGGGCCGCACCGCCGTGCTCGTGGACTGCGGCAACGGCGTGTTCTCCAAGATGCGCCAGTTCGTGGACTACGTGGACATCGACGCCGTGGTCATCTCGCACCTGCACGCCGACCACATCCTCGACCTCGTCCCCTTCTCCTACGCGCTCACCTACGCGCCGCGCCAGCAGCCGGTGCCCGTTCCGCCCTGGCCCGGCACCGACAACCCCGCCCGCCCCCGGCTGATCTGCCCGCCCGGGTCGATCGAGACCTTCCGGCGCATCGTGGGCGCCTGGGGCAACGAGGACCTGATCGAGAAAGCCTTCGAGATCGAGCAGTACGAGGAGGCCTCGACCCCCGAGGTGGGGCCGCTGACGTTCGCCTTCCGCTCGGTGCCGCACTTCACCGAGACCTTCGCGATCTCCGTGGACTCCGCGGCCAACGGCGGCGGACGGCTGGCCTACGGGGCCGACTCGAGCCCCTCGGAGGACCTCGTCGACTTCGTGAAGGGCTGCGAGCTGCTGATCATCGAGGCCACCCTGCCGCGCCCCGAGCGCACGGGGATGCGCGGCCACCTGACGCCCGAGGAGGCGGGGGAGCACGCCAAGGCCGCCGCCGCCCGCCGGGTCGTCCTGACCCACATCTCCGACGAGCTCGACTCGACGTGGGCGCGCAAGCAGGCGAGCGAGGCCTTCGGGGCGCCGGTGGAGGTTGCGCGCGAGGGCGCCGTCTACGAGGTGTGAGCTGCGTAGCTCGGCGACCACGTCGCCGGGCGTCTCGGTCACGTCCTCGTAGGTGAAGCGCAGGACCGTCCAGCCCTCCAGGCGCAGCCGCCGGTCGCGGGCACGGTCGCTGCGCATGGCCCGCCGGGTGGAGTGGGGGCCGAAGCCGTCGAGCTCGACGATCAGACGGCGGTCCTTCCACAGGAAGTCCGGGCGGATGGCGGTCGCCGTCGCGAAGCACGATCCACTCGTTGATCGCGGGCGGCTCGAGGCCGGCTCGCCTGACGAGCGCGCAGGAAGCGCTCCTCGAGCTCGCTCTCGGTGAGGGTCGAGCCGGGCGTGTGCTCGGCGAGGCAGCGGCGCCAGCGCGGCGGCGCCGGGCCGGCCGGTGCCCCTGCGTATCTGTTCGTCGATCGCCTTGAGGTCGAAGAGGCGCAGCTGCTCGGCGCGGTCGAGGGCGCGTTCGAGCTCCCTTCGTTCGGCACGACCTCGGCGAGGTCCAGGAGCGTGCGGGCGACTGTGGTCACGGGCAGGCCGTCGCGGCGAACGACATCATCTAGGGAGAGGGTGCTCGAGCGGTGCACGGTGATCCCCGGGCGCCGTCTTCGTCCGGAACGGCTTGGCACCGTCACGTCGATGTCTCCCGTCGGGATCGCCGCAGGTCCCAGAGCGCGGCCGCGGCCCGGTGGCTGAGCACGCTCCGTCGCCGAGGGCGAGCACGGCGGCATGCCACTGGCCGCGGACGTCAGCTGGCGACGGCCGACCGCGTACACGCCGTGGTGGACCGGGAACAGCCGCCCCGGCGCACGCGCTTGTCGATCGCCGCGCCCGCGAGACCCAGCTCACGCAGCTGGCCTCGGCTCGACCACGCCGTCCTGCCGGTCGGCGAGCTCGGCGATCGCGCGATCGGCGAGGGGTAAGGCGCATCGACGGCCATATGTCCGATAAGGCGCCTAGCCCCCCGCGTTCGCCCCCTAGGTGCCCGTTCGGGCTCGGGGCGTGGCCGGTACCCTGCTCACCGGTGACCCGCGAACGCGATCTCTTCGCCAACTTCGAGCGCATGCGGCGCGAGATCGACGAGCTGTTCGGCGACGTCTTCGAGCGCACCGGCTTTCGCGGCCGCGGCTTCTCCCCGTCGGTCGACGTCTTCTACCAGGACGCCCCGGCCCGGGCCGTGGTGCGGGCCGACCTCGCCGGCGTGCACGTCGAGGACGTGGCCCTCGAGATTCGCGGTCGCCAGCTGCTGATCGCGGGCGAGCGCCGGGCCGAGGGCGCCGAGGGGCGGCTCTTCCAGCAGATCGAGATCGAGCACGGTCCCTTCCGCCGCTCGGTCGAGCTCGGCGCCGACGTGATCGCGGAGGAGGCGAAGGCCAGCTACGACGACGGCATCCTGGTGGTCGAGGTCCCGCTCGCCCGGCGTGACGAGCACGCCCGGCGCGTGCCCATCGAGGAGGGGCGCGAGGGGTGATCGAGGTACCCACCGGGGACGGCTCCGCTCCCCAGGAGATCGAGGTCGAGGCCGGCCTTCCCGAGGCGCTGCCGGTGCTGCCGCTGAAGGACAGCGTCCCCTTCCCCGAGACGCTGACCCCGCTGGCCGTGGGCCAGGAGCGCTCGGTGAAGCTGGTCAACGACGTGCTCGGCGGCAACCGGATGCTCGTGATGGTGGCCTCGCGCGACGGCGAGATCGACAACCCGTCACCCGAGCAGCTCTACGGCGTCGGCGTGGTGGGAACGGTCGCGCGGATGATCAAGGTGCCCGACGGCACGCTGCGGATCCTCGTGCACGGCTCCCAGCGCGTCGAGCTCGGCGAGTTCGTCCAGCGCGAGCCCTACCTCGTGGCCCGGATCACCGAGGCCGCCCGACGAGGTGAAGGCCTCCGCCCAGCTCGAGGCCCTCTTCCGCAACGTGCAGACCACCTTCTCGCAGATCATCGAGCAGGTCCCCTACCTGCCCGAGGAGCTGCAGCTCGCGGTGACCAACCTCGAGGATCCGGGCGAGCTGGCGCACATGATCGCCGGGTCGCTGCGGATCAAGACCGAGGAGCGCCAGGAGCTGCTGGAGGAGCGCGACCTCGAGCGCCGGCTGCGCCGCCTGTCGGAGCTGCTCGCGCGCGAGCTGGACCTGATCTCCATCGGCAGCAAGATCCAGTCCCAGGTCGAGTCCGAGATGGAGCGCGGCCAGCGCGAGTTCTACCTGCGCCAGCAGCTCAAGGCGATCCAGGACGAGCTGGGCGAGGTCGACGAGCAGGAGGCGGAGACCCAGGAGCTGCGCGAGCAGGTGGAGGCGGCCGAGCTGCCCGAGCACGCGATGAAGCAGGCCGAGCGCGAGCTGGCCGCGCTTCGAGCGCCTGCCGCCGCAGTCCGCCGAGCACGGGGTGATCCGCTCCTACCTCGAGTGGATCGTCTCGCTGCCCTGGTCGAAGGCCACCGACGACCACCTCGACCTCAAGGCGGCGCGCGAAGACCCTCGACGACGACCACTACGACATGGAGAAGGTCAAGGACCGCATCCTCGAGTTCCTCGCGGTGCGCAAGCTCAAGCCCGACGCCCGCAGCTCGATCCTCTGCTTCGTCGGCCCGCCCGGCGTGGGCAAGACCTCGCTGGGCAAGTCGATCGCCGCGGCGATGGGCCGCGAGTTCGAGCGCATCTCGGTGGGCGGCGTGCGCGACGAGTCCGAGATCCGCGGCCACCGGCGCACCTACATCGGCGCGATGCCCGGCACGATCCTGCGCGCGATGCGCGACGCCGGGTCCAACAACCCGGTGCTGATGATCGACGAGATCGACAAGATGGGCACCGACTTCCGCGGCGACCCGTCGAGCGCGATGCTCGAGGTGCTCGACCCCGAGCAGAACTCGACCTTCCGCGACCACTACCTCGACCTCGCCTTCGACCTCTCGAAGGTCCTCTTCATCACCACGGCGAACCAGCTCGACCCGATTCCCGCCGCCGCTGCGCGACCGGATGGAGACGATCGAGCTCTCGGGCTACACCGAGGAGGAGAAGCTCGAGATCGCCAAGCGCTACCTCGTGCCGCGCCAGATCGAGCGAGAACGGCCTCGGTGAAGTCGAAGATCGAGTTCACCGACGCGGCGCTGCGCGAGATGATCGAGGGCTACACGCGCGAGGCCGGCGTGCGCAACCTCGAGCGCGAGATCGGCGCGATCGGCGCGCAAGGTCGCGCGCGAGTACGCCGAGGGCACGCGCACGCTCGAAGCGCACGGTGGGGCCGAAGGCGCGTGGCCGAGCTGCTCGGGCCAGCGCCGCTTCCAGCCCGACGTGGCCCGGCGCACCGGCGAGGCCGGCGTGGCCACCGGCCTGGCGTGGACGCCGGTGGGCGGGCGACGTGCTGTTCGTGGAGGCCACCTCGTTCCCGGGCGAGGGCAAGCTGCAGATCACCGGCCAGCTCGGCGACGTGATGAAGGAGTCCGCGGCCGCGGCGCTCTCCTACGTGAAGCGCAACGTGGCGATCGCTGGGCGAGCACGTGCCCGAGGACTGGTTTCGCGACGAACGACGTGCACGTGCACGTGCCCGCCGGGCGCGATCCCCAAGGACGGCCCGAGCGCGGGCATCACGATGGCCACCGCGCTGTCCTCGCTGGTGAGCGGGCGCCCGGTGCGCTCGGACACCGCCATGACCGGCGAGATCACGCTCACCGGCCAGGTGCTGCCGATCGGCGGCCTGAAGGAGAAGTCGCTGGCCGCGCAGCGCGCGGAGATCACGCGCGTGATCGCGCCGCGGCGCAACGAGCCCGACGCCGACGAGTTCCCGCCGAACCTCCTGAAGGGGATGGAGTTCGTGTTCGTGGACACGGTGGACGAGGTGCTGGCCGCGCGCTCGAGCCCGAGGGCGGCCTGGGCTCGCGCCGACGCGGCCGGCGTGCGCGCCCGTCGCGCGACCGGGTCGCGGCATCGACTCGCCCGCGGCCGCCAGACCTGAGAGGATCGCCCCCGTGGGAGGAGGGCGAGCCGGGCTCTGCGATGCGTGCTGTCCTCGCGTGCGCGCTCTTGCTCGCTGTGCGCCGCCCGCCGCCGCCCAGGTGCAGCCGCCCGGCACGGGCGACCCCGGCGGCTTCACCAACGTGCTCGCGCGTCGGCCAGGGCGGCAACACGAGCGCGCTCGACCTCGCGCGCAACCAGGCCGACGGCTCGCTGCCCGCCGAGCTTCACGAACCAGCGCGCGCTGTACACCGACCTCGGCCCGCTCGCGCCCGAGCGTCACGGCCGAGCAACCTCGGCCGCTTCTTCAAGCCCGCCGGCTTCGGCGTGGCCCCGGCGCGCGTCACCCAGACGCTCAACCCGCGGCCGGGCGTGACGATCCTGATCGACGACCTCGAGGTGCCGCACGTGTACGGCAACACGCGCGCCGACGTGGCGTTCGGGGCCGGCTACGCGAGCGCCCGCGCGCGGCTGTTCCAGATGGACGTGCTGCGCCACACCGCCCGCGGCGAGCTCACCGAGCTGGTCGGGCCCGGCGAGAACAACGCGAACCTGAAGATGGACGTCGAGCAGCTGCAGGCGGCCGACTACACCGAGGCCGAGCTGCAGCGGATGATCGACACCGCCGCCGCGGACGCCGGCGCCGGAGGGCGCAGGAGGTCAAGCGGACCTCGCTCGACTACGTGGCCGGCATCAACCAGTTCATCTCGCGAGGCCCGCTCGAGCCCGACGAAGCTGCCCGCCGAGTACGCGGCGCTCGGCGATCATGCCGCGCGACTGGCGGCCCACCGACACCGCGGCGGTCGCCTCGCTGATCGGCGGCATCTTCGGCAAGGGCGGCGGCTCCGAGACCGCGCGTGGCCGCGGCGCTGCGCGCGGCGTACGCAGCGCTTCGGGCGCAAGCGCGGCAACCGGGTGTTCGCCGACTTCCGCGCGCTGAACGACCCCGAGGCGCCGGTCACCACGCCGACGGCGCTTCCGCTTCCCCGACCCGCGCCGGCGAGCAAGCGCAAGGTCCGCCGCCGCGGTCGCACCGTGCGCCGCCGGTGCCGGCGCGCGGTGGCGGTGCCCGATCGCGGCTCGGTGCGCGACCACGACCCGGTGGTCGCCGGGCCGCCGGCGAGCCTCGGCGGCGCGCGCCCGGCTGGCTGCGCGACCTGCGCACGCCGGCGGCCTCGGGCTCGACGGCCCGGCCTCCAACGCGACGCTCGTGCGCGGCGCGCGACTCCGACGTCCGGACGCCCGCTCGGGGTGACCGGCCCGCAGGTGGCCTACTACTCGCCCGAGATCCTGCTCGAGCTCGACCTCCACGGCGGCGGCGTACGACACCCGCGGCGTCGCCTTCCCCGGCATCAGCCTCTACGTGCTGATCGGCCGCGGCAAGGACTACTCGTGGAGCGCGACGACCGCGACCACCGACAACGTGGACGAGTTCGTCGAGGTGCTGTGCGAGCCGGGCGGCGGCGCGCCCACGCGCGCAGCTCGACCCACTACCGCTACAAGGGCCGGTGCGTGCCGATGACCGTCCAGCAGCGCGTGCTGCGCACGCCCGGCCCCTCGGCCGCCGACACAGAGCGCGGTGGCGCGCGACATCCAGCTGAAGCTGCTGCGCACCGTGCACGGCCCGGTCACCAAGACGGCCACGCTGCAGCGGCAAGCCCGTGGCGATCGCCTCGCGCGCGCTCGACCTACTTCCACGAGCTCGACTCGGCGCTCGCCTTCAAGCGGCTCAGCCGCAACGAGGTGACCGACGCCGCGCTCCTTCCAGCGCACGATGGGCACGATCAACTTCCTCTTCAACTGGTTCTACAACGACGAGCGCGACATCGCCTATCTCCAGTCGGGCTGGTTCCCGCTGCGCGCGCGCGGCACCGACCCGTCGCTGCCCGACGCTCGGCACCGGGCGGTACGACTGGCGCAGCTTCGACGCCGGCCACGCTACCAGTCCGCGCGCGCCTCCTTCAGCCAGCTGCCCAAGGACATCAACCCGCGCGCGCGGCTACATCGTGAGCTGGAACAACAAGCAGGCGCCCGGGCTGGCGGGCGGCCGACGACCAGCTCGGCTTCAACTCCGTGCACCGCTCCGAGCGCCTCGAGGATCGCGTGCGCGCGGCGATCGCGGGCCCGGCGCAAGATCGACCTGCCGCAAGCTCGTCTCGATCATGGGCGACGCCGGCACCGTCGACCTGCGCGGGCAGGAGGTCTACCCGTGGCTGCGCCGCGTGATCGGGCGCCCGCGCGACGCGCCGGAGCGCCGGCTGCTGGGGATCCTCGACGGCTGGGCGGCGCGCGGCTCGCACCGCGTCGATCGCAACGGCGACAACGTCTACGAGGACTCGGGCGCCGTCGCGCTCATGGACGCGTGGTGGGAGCCGCTCGTGCGCGGCATCTACGAGCCGGTGCTCGGCAGCGACCTGGTCGAGCGCGTGCGCGCGCTGCTGCCCTTCGACGACCCGCCCGGCCCGGGCGGCAGCGCCTACTTCGGCGGCTGGTACGGATACGTGGAGAAGGACCTGCGCACGCTGCTCGGCCGCCGGTGCGCGGGCGCTACTCGCGCCGCTACTGCGGCCGCGGCTCGCTGCGCAAGGGCCGCGGCTTCGCGCAAGCGCCGCCGGGCGTCGCGGCGCCGCTGCCGGGCGATCCTGGTGCGCACGCTGAAGGAGGCCGCGCCGAAGGCCGAGGCGCGCTACGGCGCGCCGCTCGAGTCGCTGCGGGTGCCGGCCACCTGTGACGAGACGACGCCGCCCCGGTGCGACCAGATCACCTTCACCGCCACCGGCGCCCTCTCCACGCCGCCGATCCCGTGGCAGGATCGCGGCACCTTCCAGCAGGCGGTCGAGGTCAGGGGCAACCGCCCGAACTGAGCGCTCCGGTGTCCGAAGGCCGGTCAGGGTAAGGTTCGCGAAGGCAAGCGGACCGAGGAGAGCTATGGCAGCCAAGAAGAAGGCCGCAAAGGCCGGCGCCGGGGCCGTGTCGGCCGGCGTGGCCGCCCGCAACAACCAGTACCTGCAGCGCCTGGTGGAGCGACGCGGACCTGCGGGACGATCTGCGCACGGCCTTCGAGTCATCGCGCAGGGCCTACAACCGGGTCAACGGCAAGGGCCCCGCGAAGGCACTGGACGACAAGAAGGTGCAGAAGGACCTCAAGGAGGCGGCGTCTCCCTGCAGAGCGCGGCCGACGGCGCTGCGCGACAAGCCCAAGAAGCGCAAGCGCCGCGGGCTGGGGTCGCTGCTCGGGATCGCGATCGTCGGCGGCATCGTCGCCCTGGTCGTGAGCGAGGATCTGCGCAAGAAGGTGCTCGACGCGCTGTTCGGCGCCGAGGAGGAGT
Organism: uncultured Thermoleophilaceae bacterium; assembly: GCA_963731645.1. Lineage (GTDB taxonomy): Bacteria > Actinomycetota > Thermoleophilia > Solirubrobacterales > Thermoleophilaceae > JAAYBF01. The sequence continues at coordinate 38,780 of CAVSWF010000012.1, forward strand.
TCGAGTACAGCTCGACCACCACACCGTCGTCGCAGCCCGCGGAGCCCGTCGCCACCTAGCGGCGCCGGGCACATCTGTTCGTGCGAGAGGCGCCCCCCGGGGCGCCTCTTTCGTTGCTAGGCTCGGTCTACCCTGACTGTCGCGTGGAAGCCTCCCTCCAGAACCCCCCGCCGGCTCGACGGCGACAAGGCGCAGCGCATCGTGACCGCGATGCGCGACGAGCGTCGGCAGGCGCGGCGCCGCCGGCTCCACCTTCGACGTCGTGGCCCGCGAGGCCGGGGTCTCGCGCGGGCTGCTGCACTACTACTTCGGCTCGAAGGAGCGCCTGCTGGTCGAGGTCGTCCGTCGCGACTGCGACGCTCGCATCGCCGCCGTCGAGGAGCGCCTGGAGGCGGCGGGGTCGGTCGAGGAGATCGTCGACACGCTCGCGGCTTCGCTCGAGGCCTACGTGGAGGACGAGCCCGGCGCCCAGGCGGTCCTCTACGAGCTGCTGTCGGCCTCGCGCCGCAGCGAGGAGATCCGCGCCGAGCTGGCCGAGCTCTACCGCCGCTGGCGGAGCACCTCGCGGAGGTCCTGCGCCCGCAAGGAGTCCGAGGGCGTGGTGGAGCTCGAACGCCTCCCCCGAGGCCGTGGCCTCGATCCTCTTCGCCCTCGGCGACGGCCTGGGCCTCCAGCTCGTCTCCGATCCCGCCTGGGACGGCCGCGCCGCGCTCGAGGCCGGCCGCCGCGCCGCCCGCGGGATGCTCGGCGCCCCGACTGACGGCCCTCGGGCCCAACTCTGTGATCGACCTCACGCTGGTGCGCGGCGCCCTGTGGTGTTCTCGCTGTGCAAAACTGGCCAGCCAGCCAGTCCGCGTCTAGAGGAGAGAAATGCAGGCAGCGATGGACAGGCTCACGGCGTTCCTCGAGCGGCGGCGCTGGGCGGTCCTCGCCGTCTGGATCGTCCTCCTGGTGGTCGCGATTCCCTTCACCGCCCGCCAGACCGACCACCTGACCAGCGGAGGCTTCTCCGTGCCCGGCTCGGGCTCGGCCGCGGTCGACTCGGCGCTGCCGGACTTCCCCGGCGCCCAGCGCGAGTCGCTGGCCCTCGTGGTCTCCCGCGAGGATGGCGGCGCGCCCGGCGAGGCGCAGGCGGCACTCCGGCGGGTCGACCGCGTGGCCGCGGACATCCCCCACGTCGAGCTGTCGGACCGGGCCGCTGGCCGTCGCCGAGCGGCGCGCGCAGCGGGCGGACGTCGTGGTGGTGCCCCTCGACGTGACCGGAGGACAGGATCAGGCCGCGGACGCCGCGGTCGACCTGCGCGATCGCCTCGCCCTCGGCGAGGAGCAGTCCGGCGCCGTGCGCACCCACCTGGTCGGCCAGCAGGCCCTGTGGGCGGGGATGCAGGACCTCTCGAAGGAGGACCTCGAGTCCGCCGAGGCCACGGGCTTTCCCATCGTCCTGTTGATCCTGCTCGCGGTGTTCGGCTCGCTCGCCGCGGCGGCGCTTCCCCTGGCGCTGGGGTTCGTCAGCGTGGCGATCACCGGCGCGGCCATCTTCTTCCTCTCCCAGGCGATGGACATGTCGGTGTTCGTGACCAACGTGGCCTCGATGATCGGCATCGGCGTCGCGGTGGACTACTCGCTCTTCGTGCTCGCCCGCTACCGCGAGGAGATGCACGCCGGCGCCCTGCCCGAGGAGGCGCGGCGCACGGCGATGCGCACCTCGGGCCTGGCCGTGACCTTCTCGGGCCTCACCGTGATGATCTCGCTGGCCGGCCTGTTCCTGGTCGACTCGACCACGATCCGCTCGATGGCCCTCGGGGCGATCGTGGTGGTGGCGGTCTCGATCCTCGCCGCCGTGACCCTGCTGCCCGTGCTCATTCGGATCATGGGCCACCGGGCGTACACGCGCGGCCGCCCGGCCACGGCTCGTCGCCTACTTCGCCCGCGCGCAGAGCCGCCGCCGGCGGCGGCGCGGCTCCACCTCGCCCGACCGCGACAGGTCGGGCATGTGGGAGCGGTGGACCGACGGCGTCACGCGGCGCCCGGTGCTCGCCGCCTCGCTCAGCGCCGGCGTGCTGCTGGTGCTCGCCATCCCCGCGCTCTCGCTCGAGTTCGGGGACGGCGCGCTGCGCCAGTTCCCGGAGGGCAACGAGACCCGCGTGGGCGCCGAGCTGGCGGCGCGCGAGCTGGGTCCGGGCGCCACCGGGCCGACCCAGGTCGTGGCCAGCTTCGACCGCGGGAGCGCCTCGAGCCCGCGCAACCAGGCCGCCCTGGAGCGCTTCGCCTCGGAGGTCCGGCGCGACCCCGAGGTCGCCCGGGTCTTGCCGGCGGTGGCGTCGACGGACGGGACCGGGGCCGTGCGTGGCGGTCGCGCCCCGCCACGACCCCGAGAGCAGCGAGGCGCGAGCGCTCGTCGACCGGCTGCGCGCTCAGGCCGACCGCGGGGAGGGCCTCGCCCGCGTGGCGCGGGTGGAGGTGGGTGGCGCCACCGCCTCGGTCGAGGACTTCCGCGACCTCGTGGCGGGATCGATGTGGAAGATCGCGCTGTTCGTGCTGCTCTTCAGCTACCTGGTGCTGCTCCTTCTGCTGCGCTCGGTGTTCCTGCCGCTGAAGGCCGTGCTGATGAACCTGCTCTCGGTGGGCGCCGCCTACGGCGTGCTCGTGGCGGTCTTCCAGTGGGGCTGGCTCGACGCGATCACCGGCTACGAGTCGCTCGGCTACATCAACACGATGACGCCGCCGCTGCTCCTGGCGATCGTCTTCGGGCTCTCGATGGACTACGAGGTCTTCCTGCTCTCGCGCATCCGCGAGCGCTACGACGCGACGGGTGACACCAAGACCGCCGTGGCCCAGGGGCTGGCCCGCAGCGCGGCCACGATCACCAGCGCGGCGCTGATCATGGTCGCGGTGTTCGCCGTCTTCGCCGGCACCGGCGTGCCCTCGATCAAGGAGATCGGGCTGGGCCTGGCCGTGGCCATCGCACTCGACGCGACCCTCGTCCGGCTGGTGCTCGTGCCCGCCACGATGGAGATCATGGGCAAGTGGAACTGGTGGCTGCCCGCGCCGCTGGCGCGCATCCTGCCCGACGCGAGCTTCGAGGCCTCGGGGCGCGCCGACAGCGTGCCCGCTCGCGCCTGAGCCCTTCTCTAGCGCGCGGCCGCCGCGGCTGCCCCGCGCTCGCCGTCGTCGGGGTCGCGCAGCGGATCGTGCCCGGCGAGGAACTCGTCGAGGTACTGCCAGGTGGTGTCCTTCGCCGCGCGGCCGGTGAGCACGCCGAGGTGCCCGCCGGGGGCGGTCTCGAGGCGCACCTCGGCCGCGTTGGGCAGCAGGTCGCCCACGTGGCGCACGGCGGCCTCGGGGGCGAGCACGTCGGCGGCCCCGGCCACCGAGAGCACCGGCTGGCGCACCTCGGCGAGGTCGATGCACTCGTCTCTCGCGCAGCGCGACCCGCCCGCCGGCCAGCGAGTTGACCCGGAAGAACGCGTGGTAGAGCTGGCCGAAGGTGCGGCCCGGGTAGGCGAACATGTGCGCCATGTAGTCGTCCACCGCCTGCGGAGTGGGCGATGGTCTCGCGGTCGTGCAGGTTCTGGGCGAGGAAGAGCGGCTTGGTGAGCAGGCGGTCGATGGAGGTGAGCTGGAAGCCGCGGCTGACCAGCGGCGCGGGCGCGCCGCCCAGCGCCTTGTAGAGGGCGGTGCCGAGCGCGCCCCCGGTGAGCTGCGACAGCCGGCGGATCGGGCGCCAGCATCCTCACCTGCGCGAAGTCGAACGGGCTGGCCACCATCGTCACCGAGGCCACGGGCAGGTCGCGGTCGCCGGCCACCGCGAGCAGGGTCATGATCCCGCCGAGGCACCAGCCGACCGGCTGCACGGCGCCCTCCGGCGTCCTCGGCCACGACGCGGACCGCGGTGGGGATCACGTCCTCGACCCAGTGCTCGAGGCCGAGCGCGCGGTCGCTGTAGGAGATGGGGCCGTAGTCGACCAGGTAGGTGGGGTAGCCGAGGGCGGTGAGGTGCTCGGCCAGCGAGCAGCCGCGGCGCAGGTCGAAGCACGTGGCCGGCGCGGCGAGCGGCGGCACCAGCAGCACGGGCGAGCGGTCGGCGCGCGGGCGACGCCGCGAGCGGTAGCGGTGCACCGTGCACTGAGGCGCCTCGTGGATGATCGACGAGGGGGTCCGGGTCAGGTCGGCCACGCCGTCGCCCAGGAAGAGGTCCCAGGCCGTGACGGCCGAGTCGATGACGGTGTCGGGATCCGGGAGGAGGCGCATGGAGCTCGCTCGCAGGCGCTCAGGCGGCGCGCGCGAGCGAGGCCGGGAAGTCTAGGAGCAGGTCGGCCAGCCGGTCCGGCGCTTCGAGCTGGGGGCAGTGCCCGCAGTCCTCGATCGTCACGAGCGCGGCGTCGGTCGACGGCGGCGATCACCCGCTCGGCGCCGGTCTGGAAGACCATCACGTCGTGGCGCCCCCAGACCAGCAGCACCGGGCACGAGATCCGCTCGAGCTCGAACGGCGACGCGCAGCTCGGGGATCAGCCGGCGGCCCGTCGCCATGAGCCGCGCGGTGACCGCGCGGTCGGCGAAGTGAGAGGCGAAGGCCTGCGTCACGAGCGGATCGACGGTGCCGGGGCGGTGGAAGACCAGGCGCTTGTAGACCTCGCCCACGATCCGGTGCAGGGCCGGCCTCGGGATGGGCACGGGCGCGGCCAGCATCGCGCGCAGGACGGGGTCGCGCTCGATCACCGCGAACCAGCGCGCCATGTCGAGCCCGGCCGGGGCCACCGGCACGATGCCCGGCCAGGCCGAGCTCCTCGCGCTCGGCCAGCCGCAGGGCCAGGCAGCCGCCCAGCGAGTTGCCGCAGACCACGCGCCCCCGGACCGCCGAGCGACTCGACCGCGGCCGCGGCGAAGCGGTCGAGCTGGGGGAGGATCGGCTCGCTCTCGTCCAGGCGGTCGGCGGTGCCGAAGCCCGGGAGGTCGAGTGCGACGCGCGCGACGATCGGCCCGCCCCAGGCGATCGAGCATCAGGCGCCACGTGTCGGCGCTGTCGGCGTAGCCGTGGAGCAGCAGCAGCGGGGGTCCGTCGCCCTCGAGCTCGAGGGCGCGCGTCTCGTATCCGGCCAGCTCGAGCCGGTGCTCGAAGAGGGGCTGCACGGGCACAGACTACGAGTGGGTACCGCCGTATCGCGTCCGGCTCCTCGCGGTAACGTGGGCGGCGATGGTCGGCCGTGCGCTAGCGGTGGTCGTGATCCTGGGCCTCACGGCGCGCGCCGCGCTCGCCGCGCCGGCGGACGAGGCAGCCAAGAAGCGGCCTCGCGCCGGCCAGGGGCAGCTGCAGGGCCTTCGACTCCTGCGCTCCGCTGGTGCGCTACGGGCGCAGGCACGCCGACGAGGGCCGCGGGGCGACGCCCCCGCGGTTCTTCCCGCGGCCGCCCACGGTCTTCGTCCCGCCCGCGCAGGGCGGCCCGGAGGGCGGCGGCACGACAGGCGGACCTCCCCAGCCGACGCAGGGCTTCGCCCGGGAGGACTCCGAGACCTCGCCGACCAACGTCCAGGAGGCGGGCGTCGACGAGCCCGACCTCGTCAAGACGCGCGGCTCGACGATCTTCGCGGTCGCGGCCGGCCGGCTGCACGCGGTCGAGGCGGGAGCCTCCCCGGCCCTGCTCGGCTCGCTCGAGGTCCCCGGCTTCGGGCACGAGCTCCTCCTGTCGGGAGATCGGCTGCTCGTGCTGTCCCACGACTACGCGGAGGCTCCGGGCGGGCGGCAGGCGACGAGCATCGCCCCGCCCACGGCCGGCCCGTGGCGATCCTCACCGAGGTCGACGTGAGCCGCCCGCGGGCCATGCGCATCCTGCGCTCCCAGCGCGTCGGCGGCACCTACGTGAGCGCGCGGCTCACCGGCGACACGGCGCGCGTGATCCTCTCCTCGCCCGCCAGGGGGCTCGCGAGGAGGAGCTGCGGCCGCGGCTCGCCGGCTGGGTCCCGCGCGGGACGCTGCACAACCGCCGAACGGGTCGCCGCTCCACCCGGCGCCTCACCGGTTGCCGGCAGGTGCGGCGCGCGAGGGCCTACTCGGGGGTCGACACGCTCACCGTCCTCACGATCGACATGTCGAAGGGGCTGCCGGCGGTGGACTCCGACGCGCTGCTGACCAGCGCCGAGATCGTCTACGCCTCGCCACGCAGCCTCTACGTCGCGGCCCAGCGCTGGGTGCCCGATCCCGACTCGCCCTCCGACCGCCCGCCGGCCACCCGCACCGACGTCCACAAGTTCGACATCTCCGACCCGTCGAAGACCGAGTACCGGGGCACGGGTCAGGTGCCCGGCTATCTGCTCAACCAGTTCTCGCTGTCCGAGCACGACGGGGTGCTGCGGGCGGCCAGCACCGAGACGCCGCTGTGGTGGGAGGGCAGGCCGGCCCGCGAGAGCGAGAGCTTCGTGACGACGCTCGGCGAGCAGGGACGGGCGGCTGGCCGAGCTGGGCCGGGCCGGCGGCCTCGGCCGGGGCGAGCGCATCTTCGCGGTGCGCTTCATCGGCGACGCCGGCTTCGTCGTGACCTTCCGCCAGACCGACCCGCTCTACGCGGTCGACCTCTCGGACCCGCGGCGGCCGCGGGTGCGCGGGGAGCTCAAGATCCTCGGCTACTCGGCGTACCTCCATCCCGTGGGAGGGGACCTCCTGCTCGGGGTCGGGCAGGACGCGACCGAGCAGGGCGCCCAGACGGGCACGCAGCTGTCGCTGTTCGACGTGTCCGACCTGAGCAAGCCCGCTCGCCTGCACGCGCGGTCGGTGGGCCAGGGATCCTCTTCGGCGGTCGAGTTCGACCACCACGCGTTCCTCTGGTGGGCCCCGGCGAAGCTCGCGGTGGTGCCCGTCGAGGACTACGGGTCGAGCTCTTCCTTCGTCGGGGCGATCGGCTTCGGCGTGACCCGCGGCGCGGGCATCGGCGAGCGGGGCCGGGCGTCGCACGAGGGCGAGGGCTACGCGACGCCGATCCTGCGCTCCTTCGTGGTGAAGGGGCGGCTGTTCACGCTCTCCGACAGTCGGCCTCGAGGCCAACCGGCTCGCGACCCTCGCCGAGGAGGGCGCGGTGCGGTTCCCGCCGCCGTAGCTCAGCTCGGCTTCGGGCTCGTCCACGGCGCCGCCAGGCGCGCCTCGAGCTCCGCGCCCAGCTCGGCGATGGCGATGCGCGTCTGGTCGAGCGAGTCGCGGTCGCGCAGGGTCACCGTGTCGTCCTCCATCGTCTGGTGGTCCACGGTGACGCCCCACGGCGTGCCGATCTCGTCCTGGCGGCGGTAGCGCTTGCCGATGGAGCCGCCGGTGTCGAACTCCGCGGGCATCCGGCGCCGCAGGTCGGTGTAGACGTCGCGCGCCTTCTCGGGCTGGCCGTCCTTGTTCACCAGCGGCAGCACGGCGACCTTCACCGGCGCCAGCCGTGGGTGGAGGCGCAGGACGACGCGCTCGCGGCCCTCGATCTCCTCCTCGTCGTAGGCGTCGACCATGAAGGCCAGCGTGCCGCGGTCGGCTCCCGCCGAGGGCTCGATCACGTGGGGCACGTAGCGCTCGCCCGTGCCCGGATCCACGTACTCGAGCTTCTCGCGCGAGAACTTCGCGTGCTGGGTCAGGTCGAAGTCGCCCCGGTTCGCGATCCCCTCGAGCTCCGACCAGCCCATCGGGAAGAGGTACTCGATGTCCGACGTCGCGCTGGAGTAGTGGGAGAGCTCGTCGGCTCCGTGCTTTCGCAGCTGGAGGTGGTCGGCGCGTATCCCGAGGTCGGTGTACCAGCGCATGCGCTCCTCCATCCAGCGCCCGTGCCACTCCACCGCCTCGGCGGGCGGCACGAAGAACTCGATCTCCATCTGCTCGAACTCGCGGGTGCGAAAGACGAAGTTGCCCGGCGTGATCTCGTTGCGGAAGGCCTTGCCCACCTGCGCGATGCCGAACGGCGGGTGCTTGCGCGCGAACTGCATGACGTTCTTGAAGTTCACGAAGATCCCCTGCGCGGTCTCGGGGCGCAGGAAGACCTGAGAGCCCTCGTCCTGGACGGGGCCCATGTGGGTCTCGAACATGAGGTTGAAGTTCCGCGGCTCCGACAGGTCGCCGCCGCACTCGGGGCAGTGCAGCTCGCCCTCGGGCTGGGCCTCGCGCAGATGGTCCTCGCGCCAGCGCCGCTTGCACTTGCCGAGGCACTGCACGAGCGGGTCGGTGAACCCCTCGAGATGGCCGGAGGCCTCCCAGGTGCGGGGGTGCATGAGGATCGCGGCGTCGAGAGCCACCATGTCGTCGCGCTCCTGCACCACCGAGCGCCACCACTCGGCCTTGACGTTGCTCTTCAGGAGCACCCCGTAGTGGCCGTAGTCGTAGGTCGAGGCCAGGCCGCCGTAGATCTCGGAGGACTGGAACACGAAGCCGCGCCGCTTGCAGAGGGCGACGATCTTCTCCATGGTCACGGCGTCTTCGCTCATTGCGCCCGAATCTAGCCGCCGACGTCGGCCGCGCCCGGTAAATGCGGGGTTTGGGCTGCGGGAACCGGGATAACGGTCTACCGTGCGCGCCGCTCCCATGGTGATCTTCCGCCCCATCGGACACCTGGCCGCCTGGCTCCTGTGGCACTCGAGCCGGGTCTCGCTCCTCGACGACCTCGAGTCGCCGAGCCCGCCCGCCAGCCGCGTAGGGCGCCCTTGGCATTCCTATACTCGGAGTGCCATGCCGATCTACGAGTACAAGTGCGAGAAGGGCCACGTGTTCGAGGTGACCCAGCGCATGGCGGACGATCCCATCACCGAGTGCACCGTGTGCGGCAGGGCGGTGCAGCGCGTCTTCCACCCGGTCGCCGTCCACTTCAAGGGATCGGGCTTCTACAACACCGACTACGGCAAGAAGGGCGCCAAGGCCGGCAAGGAGAAGAGCGAGTCGGAGAACAACGCCTCCGCCTCCTCCGACTCGAAGCCCAAGGAGTCCAAGGACTCGAAGGACTCGAAGGGCTCCAAGAAGGAGTCGAAGAAGCCGGCCGCCGCCTCCTCTTCCTCCGACTCCTGCCTAGCGCCCGAGCAGCTCCTTCACGGCGTCCGCCTTCTCGGAGTCGGAGAAGACGAGCGTCCCGCCCGGGCCGAAGGAGCCCTGCATCACCTGGGTCTTGCCGGAGCCGCCGGTCACGAGGTCCGCGGCCAGGAGCGCCATGCCCGGGGCCTTGAAGTCGGTGTCGACCGTGCGCGGGGCGCGCCAGCTCACCAGCGGCAGCCGGAAGAAGGTCGAGGGGGAGAGGAGCTGACCGCGGATGCCGTTCAGCACCTCCTGCTGGCGGCCCGCGCGGGCGCGGTCGTCCTCTCCGGGGGCGCAGTTGTTCTTGCGCACCCGGGCGAAGCCCAGCGCGCGCCTGCCGTTCAGCTCGCGCTCGCCCTTGCGCAAGCGGAAGCCCCTGTAGAAGTTGTCGAAGGGCGGGGCGCAGATCCTGCTCTTGTTGTTCACGGTGATCCCGCCCATCGCGTCGATGAACGCCGGGAAGTCCGCGAAGTCGACCTCGATCAGATGGTCGATCTCCAGGTCGTTGCCCAGGAAGTCCTCGACCGTCTTGATCATCAGGCTGGGCCCGCCGATGGAGTACGCGCCGTTGATCTTCTGAGGCGCCCCGCCCGTGCCCGGGATCACCGCTGCCGCGTCCCGCGGGATGGACAGCTTGCGCACCGATCCGAACTGAGCGCGGACCAGCATGATCGAGTCGGCCCGGCCCGGTCCGCTCTGGGTCTCGTCGATCGAGCTTCCCTTCCGCTCGTCGGATCCGACCACGAGGATCGTCGCGCCGCTGAAGAGGTTGCCGTTGCCGCCCAGCGCGGCCTCGGCCTCGTCGGACACGCCGCCCTGGAGCTGGGCGCTGACCACGAAGAGCACGGCCGAGAGCGCCACCCACGCCACCACCGCGATCGCGAGCCACTTGAGGACCCGGCCGGGTGTGATGCGACCGCCTCGGCCCCTTGGGGGGACGATCGCCGTCCTTACCGCGGATGCGGTTGCGCAGGCCTTCGAGGTCTCCGCTCGGCCGCAGCAGCCCGCCACGCCCGCGCGAGCGGTAGACCTTGTACTCGGGGCGGTCGCTCACCGGCGTCACTTATAGCCATCGCGTCGGCCCCGTGGCCGGAAAGCGGGATGGTCGGCCGTATGGTTCTCCGCATGCCGCCACGCCGCGTGATCGGGATGGACGCCGGTGGCACGAAGCTTCTCGGCGGCGCGGTGGACGGCGATCTGGGGGTTCGCCACCGGGTACACCGCTTCTGGCGCGGGGCCGACCGCCAGGAGACCCTCGGGATCGTCCAGGAGGCGGTCGAGGAGGTCCGCGCCGGCGCCCCGGACGTGGAGGCCGTGGGCTTCGGGCTGCCCTCGCTGGTGGACTTCACCCGCGGCCGGTCGGTCTGGTCGAACCACCTGCCGATCGACGACCTGCCCTTCCGCGACCTCATGAGCGAGCGCCTCGGCCTCCCGGTCGTGGTCGACAACGACGCGAACGCGGCGGCCCTCGCGGAGCACCGGCATGGTGCGGCCAAGGGCGCCGAGCACGCCGTGCTGGTGGCGCTCGGCACGGGGATCGGTGGCGGCATGGTGCTCAACGGGCGCCTCTACCGGGGAGCGCACGGGTTCGCGGCGGAGTTCGGTCACATGGTGGTCGAGCACGACGGCGAGGACTGCCCCGGCAACTGCCCGGGACGCGGCTGCCTCGAGGTGCTGGCCTCGGGCGCGGCCTTCGGGCGCGCGGGGCAGATCGCGGCCGCGAAGACGCCCGAGTCCGAGCTGGGCCGCCGGTTGGCCGACGGTCACGAGATCACCGGCGGGATCGTCACCGAGCTGGCGCACGCCGGCGACGAGCAGGCCCGGTCGGTCCTGGCGGAGATCGGCTGCCGGCTGGGCTCGGGGCTCGTGAGCATCGTGAACGCGCTCGATCCCGAGGTGATCGTGATCGGAGGCGGCGCCGTGGCGGCCGGCGATCTCCTGCTCGACAACGCGCGCGAGGTGGTGGCCGACCGGGCGCTCCCGCCCGCCGCCGAGCGGGTGCGGATCGTGCCCGCCGCCTTTGGTGACGAGTCGGGCATGCTCGGCGCGGCCCTGCTCGCCCTGGATGCCCTGGAAGGCGGCGGCCACGCGTGAGCCTCGTGGTCTGCCCCACCCCGATCGGGAACCTCGAGGACGTGACCCTGCGGGTCCTGTCCGCCCTGCGCGACGCGGACGTCGTGGCCTGTGAGGACACCCGCCGCACCCGGACGCTGCTCGACCGCTACGGCGTCTCGGCCTCGCTCGTGAGCTATCACGAGCACAACGAGGAGCGCCGCGCCGCGGAGCTGGTGAAGCGGATGCAGGGCGGGGACACGGTGGCGCTCGTGTCCGACGCGGGCATGCCGCTCGTCTCCGACCCGGGCTACGTGCTGGTCCGCGCCTGTGTGGCGGCGGGCCTGCCGGTGGAGGTGCTCCCGGGACCGTCGGCGGCGATGGCCGCACTGGTGGCCTCCGCGCTGCCCGCCGACCGGTGGCGCTTCGTCGGCTTTCTCCCGCGCAAGAAGGGAGAGCTGCGACGGGTGCTCTCGGAGGGCGGCGGCACCGTCGTGGCCTTCGAGTCGCCGCGGCGGGTGCCCGCCACGCTGGCGCTCCTCGCCGAGATCGAGCCGGGGCGGGAGGCGGCGGTGTGCCGGGAGCTGACGAAGGTCCACGAGGAGGTGGTGCGGGGGAGCGCGCGGGAGCTCGCGGAGCGCTACGCCGGCGCGCCTCCGAAGGGGGAGGTGGTCCTGGTGCTCGGCCCGTCCGGTGGGGACGGGGGCGGCGCGGGCGGCGCGCCGGCCGGCCTGGAGCAGCTGCGCCGCCTGGTCGAGGCCGGGGCGAAGCCCCGCCCCGCGGCCGCTGCGGTCGCCGAGCTCACCGGGGGGAGCGCCAACGCGCTCTACGCGGCGCTCACCGAGTGACGATTCGCCTCCATCCGTAACAGCGGACGCTCGCCCCGTGACGATGCGCCCTCGCCGCCCCCACGGCGGGTCCGACTCGCCCTACGGTCGCCGGCATGCCCATCCGCGCCGTCTCCTGCGGCTTCGCCGTCCTGCCCTTGGTGGTGGGAGTCGCCCTGCTACTCGGTCCGGCCGAGGCTCGCGGCGCCGGGTCCTGGGCCTGGCCGGTCGAGGGCGAGGTCATCACGGGCTACCGCAACGGCGGCGACCCCTACGCCGCGGGCCAGCACCGGGGGATCGACATCGCCGCCCCTCCGGGGACCCCGGTGGTCGCGGCGGCCGCGGGCGTCGTGCGCTTCCGGGGCGTGGCGGGCTCGAACGGGCTCACCGTCACGATCCGCACCGCCGACGGGCGCTACGACACGTCCTACCTGCACCTGTCGGCGGCCGGGGTCCGGGAGGGGCAGGAGCTCGGCGCCGGCGAGAGGATCGGGGCGGTGGGCACGGGCGGCAGGCGGTCGGCGCAGGCTCCCCACCTGCACTTCGGCGTGCGCCTCGCGGGCACACGTCACGACTACGTCGACCCGCTCGGCCTGCTCGGGCCACCTCGCGCGCCGCGGCCCGGCCGAGCCGCCCGGTGCGCCCGTGCCCGTGGTGGCGCCGGTGCCCGCGGCGCCCGCCCCGGCGCCGGTGGCCTCCCCCGTGCGGGTGCCGGCGGCGCGGCGGGTGCCGCTCGGGCGGCGGGTGCGGGTGCCTGCGTTGCGGCCCGTGCGGGCGCCCGCGCGACGGCGGGTGCCGGCGGCCCGGCCCGGGCCCTCGGCCGCCCCGGTGGGTCACGGTGTCCCCGTGCCGGCCGGAGATCCGTTGCGGGCACCTGGGATAGAGACCTTTGGCGGTCGTGAGCGAGGCTCGCAGCCGGCCGGTCGAGCCGGCGGTGGGGCCGGACGCCGCCGCGCGCTCGGTGCCAGCGTCCCGGGACCGCTGGCGCGCCGCGAGGCCGTGCCTGCGGACGCCGCCTCGCGGCGCCCGGACGCCCGCTCGGGCGGGCGCGGGCCGGACGTCGGGTGGGCGATCGCCTGCGTCGGCCTGCTGCTGGCGGCGGCCTGCCTGGGCCGGCCGGGCTCGGGCGGGGGTGAGCGGCGCTGCGACGCCTCCACGGCTCAGGTCGCTGTTGAAGCCGCTCACCGGCGGGCGCTGAGTCGCCCAGCGCGCGTCCGGCCGCCTTTGGGTCCATATGGAACCCAAATGCGGCCGAACGCCGAACGGAGCCCGCGACCGGCGGACCGAGGCACCGCCGCCCTAGCCGCCGCAGTTGGCCGGCGGAGCAATCCGCCGACGGCCGGCGCCCCGCGCCGCCAGTAGCATCGATCGCCAGTGTCGTTCTACATCACCACGCCCATCTACTACGTGAACGGCGAGCCCCACCTCGGCCACGTCTACACCACCGTCGCGGCTGACGTGGTGGCGCGCCACATGCGCCAGCGCGGCGAGGACGTCTTCTTCCTCACGGGCACCGACGAGCACGGCGAGCCCGTGGCCCAGGCGGCCGAGCGCGAGGGCGTGCCCCCGCGCGAGCTCGCCGACCGCAACGCGGAGCGCTTCAAGCAGGTGGCGGCGCGGGTCAACGCCACCAACGACTTCTTCATCCGCACGAGCGACCCCGAGCACGCGGCCGTGGTCGCCGAAGTCGTCACGAGGCTGAAGGACAACGGCCACGTGTACGAGGGCACCTACGAGGGCTGGTACTGCCCGCGCTGCGCCGACTTCAAGACCGACTCCGAGCTGCTCGACGGCGACCGCTGCCCGATCCACCTCATCGTGCTCGAGCGCGAGCAGGAGGACAACTGGTTCTTTCGCCTCTCCTCCTTCCAGGAGCCCCTGGAGCGGCTGTACGAGGAGAACCCCGAGTGGGTCCTGCCGGGCTCGCGCTACAACGAGGCGCTCTCGTTCATCAAGGGCGGCCTCCAGGACCTCTCGCTGAGCCGGGCCCGCATCACGTGGGGCGTGCCGGTCCCGTGGGATCCCTCGCAGGTGGTCTACGTCTGGATCGACGCGCTCCTGAACTACTACTCGGCCCTCTCATACGCGCGCGAGGGAGAGGACCTCACGCCGGAGTTCTGGCCCGCCGACGTCCACCTGATCGCCAAGGACATCCTCAAGTTCCACGGGGTCTTCTGGCCCGCCCTGCTCATGGCCGCCGACCTGCCGCTCCCCGCCCGCCTCTACGTGCACGGCTATCTGCTGATGGACGACCACAAGATGTCCAAGTCGCTCGGAAACGTGCTCGACCCGTTCAAGGTGATGGACGTCTACGGGACGGACGCGCTGCGCTACTACCTGCTGCGGGAGGTCTCGTTCGGGCAGGACGGCTCGATCTCCCCCGAGGGCTTCGAGAGCCGCTACACCACCGAGCTCGCCAACGACTACGGCAACCTCGCGAGCCGCACGCTGGCCATGATCGAGCGCTACCGCGACGGCGTGGTCCCCAACGGCGAGCCCGCGGCCGGTCTCATCGCCGAGTTCGGCGCGCCGGTCGAGGCCGTGTGCAGGAGCCTCGACCGCGTCGAGGTCAGCGCGGCCCTGGACGAGATCTGGCAGCGGGTGCGGCTGCTGAACCGGTACGTGCAGGACGAGGAGCCGTGGAAGCTCGCCAAGGACCCGGCCCGCTCCGACCATCTGGACGCCGTGCTCTACGGGCTGGCCGAGGGCCTGCGGGTGGTCTCGCTGCTGCTGCTGCCCTACATGCCCGAGACGGTCGAGCGGCTGCTGGCGGCGCTCGGTCAGGAGGAGCGCTCGATCGACGCCGCGAGCTTTGGAGCCGATCGCGGGGGAGCCCGCCTCGGCGAGCTCGGCCAGCTCTTCCCGAAGATCGACGGGTCGGAACGCTCGGCGGCCTGACCGCTCCGGGCAGGGCTCCGTGGTCGACACCCACTGCCACCTCGACTCGTGCAAGGTCCCCGACGCCGAGCTGATCGCGCGGGCGCGCGAGGCGGGCCTCACCCGCATCGCCACCGTGGGCATGAACGGTCCGTCGATCGGGCGCGCGCTCGCGGCGGCGGCCGAGTACGAGGAGGTCTTCGCCATCGTCGGCCGCCACCCGCACGAGGCCGAGGGGTTCGGCGCCGCGGACCTCGAGGAGATCGAGCGGGCGGCGGCCGAGCCGGCGGCGCGCGCGATCGGGGAGACGGGTCTCGACTACTTCCGAGACCGCGCGCCGCGAGCCGACCAGCGCCGCGCCTTCGAGGCCCAGCTCGAGCTGGCCGGGCGCACCGGCCTGCCGGTGGCGATCCACACCCGGGAGGCGGAGGCCGACACGTTTGCCATGCTCGCCGAGCATGCGGCCGACACCACGGTGATCCTGCACTGCTTCTCGGCCCCGACCCGCGTGGAGGAATGCGTCGAGCGCGGCTACCTCTGCTCGTTCGCGGGCAACGTGACCTATCCGAGCGCCGAGCCGCTGCGCGAGGCGGCACGCGCCCTCCCCGACGAGCTGCTCCTGGTGGAGACCGACTCGCCCTACCTCTCGCCGGTGCCCGAGCGGGGGAAGCCCAACGAGCCGGCCAACGTGATCCACACCGCCTCGCTCCTGGCGGAGGTGCGCGGCACCGACGTGGAGACGCTCGGCGCCGTGGTCGAGCGCAACGCCGCCCGCGTCTTTCGCTGGTGAGCGACGGCGCCGCCGAGCTGCCGCGCCAGGCGAGCCTCAACCGGCTCAAGCGCTTCGGGGTCCGCCCCAACGCCGAGCTGGGACAGAACTTCCTGATCGACGACAACCTGCTCGACGTGATCGGGAGGGCGGCCGAGCTCTCGGACGGCGACGTGGTGCTCGAGGTGGGCGGGGGCCTCGGCGTGCTCTCGGAGTACCTCGCCGCGCGAGCACGGCACGTGCACGTGGTGGAGGTCGACGCGTCCCTGGAGGCGCCGCTGCGCGACGCCCTCGCGCCCTTCTCCAACACCACCCTGCACCTGGCCGACGCCGTGAGGCTCGACCTCTCGTCGCTCGATCCCCCGCCCGGCAAGATGGTGGCCAACCTGCCCTACGGCGTCGCGGCGACGGTCCTCCTGCGATCGGTGGAGCAGATGCCCGCCGCGGACCTGTGGCTGGCCATGGTCCAGCGCGAGGTGGGCGAGCGCCTCGCGGCCGCGCCGGGGGGCAAGAGCTACGGCGCGACCTCGGTGCTGGCCCAGCTCGCCTGCACGGTGAAGGTCGTGCGCCGGGTGCCGCGCACCGTGTTCCGCCCCGAGCCGAGGGTGGACTCGGTGCTCGTGTCGCTGCGCCGGAACGCGCCCTGGCCGCCGCGCGCCGTTGTGTCGCTCGTCCACGCCGCCTTCGCGCACCGCCGCAAGGCGCTCGGTGGCTCTCTGGCCCTGGCTCCGGGAGCACCCCCGGGGCTGCGCGAGGCGGCGCGGGCCGCCCTGGAGGAGCTCGGCCACCCGCCCGACGCCCGCGCCGAGCGCCTGAGCCCCGGCGACTACGCCCTGCTGGCGGAGCGCATCGGCGCGGAAGCGCTGGAGGGACTGCGGCCGAGCGGGCAGGCCGGCGTGAGGGTCGAGGCCGCCCCCGCCAAGCTCAACCTCCTGCTGCACGTGGGCGAGCCTCGCGCCCGACGGCCTCCATCCCCTGTCCTCCCTGTTCGCCACGCTCGACCTCGAGGACGAGGTGCGGGTCGAGCCCGGCGCCGACGATGCGGTCTCGTGCCCGGGCGTCGAGGGCGAGAACCTGGCGAGCCGCGCCCTGGAGGCCTACCGGGCGGCCTCGCCGCCCGGAGCGCTGGCGCCCCTGCGGATCTCCATCGCCAAGCGCATCCCCGTGGCGGCCGGTCTGGGAGGCGGGAGCGCCGACGCCGCCGCCGTGCTCAGGGCGGCCGAGGCCCTGACCGCCGAGCCGCTGGGTCCGACCGCCCTGCACGCCGTTGCGGCGGGCGTCGGATCCGACGTGCCGAGCCAACTCGCGCCACGGGCGGCGCTCGTCCAGGGTGTGGGCGAGCAGGTCGAGCCGGTGGCGCTGGCCCCGATGGCCTTCGTGCTGGTGCCGAGCGACGAGGGGCTCTCCACCCCGAGCGTCTACGCCGAGCTGGACCGCCTGCGCGCGCAGGGCGCGGCGCCGCCGCGGCCTCGCCTCGACCCGCTCGTTGCCCGGCGCCTGGCCGGCGCCGCCGTCCCCGCGCTGGCGGCCGGGATGGAGAACGACCTCGAGGCGGCGGCGCTCTCCCTGCGCCCCGAGCTGGGAGAGACGCTGGCCGCGCTGCGCGGGGCGGGCGCGCTCGGCGCGCGCATCACCGGCTCGGGGCCCACCGCCTTCGGCGTGTTCCACGACCGCGAGTCGGCGCAGGCCGCCGCCGCGCGCATTCCCGGAGCGATCGTGGCGGCAACGGGATGAAAAGGCACCGCAAGACGCTGGCGGCGCTCGCCCTGGTGGCGGTGGTCGTGGTGCTCTACGTGACCGGCGTCCTGCCAAAGCTGCCCGACCCGAAGAAGGCGATCGAGGACATCGCGACCACGCTCGGGCCGGCTCACGTACGCGTTCGTCGCCGGTGCTGGCCTTCCTGGAGACGGGCGCCTTCGTCGGCCTGGTGGTGCCGGGGGAGACCGTGGTGATCGTGGGCGGCGTGATCGCCGGGCAGGGAGAGATCGACCTTCTCCCTCTGATCGGACTCGTCTGGGCGAGCTGCGTGCTCGGCGACTCGGCGAGCTTCTTCATCGGCCGCAAGCTCGGCCGGAGCTTCGTGCTCAAGCACGGGGCGAGGGTCAAGATCGACGAGCGGCGCCTCGAGAAGGTCGAGGCCTTCTTCGAGCGCCGCGGCGGCATGACGATCCTCATCGGGCGCTTCGTCGGGCTCCTCAGGGCACTGGCGCCCTTCGTGGCCGGCTCCTCGGGCTTCCCCTACCGCCGCTTCCTGCCCTTCAGCGTGATCGGCTGCGGGTTGTGGGTGTCGCTCTTCTCCACCCTCGGGTACGTCTTCTACCGCTCCTTCGACCGGGTCACCGCGGTGGCCGGACAGGCCACGCTCGCACTCGGCATCACCGTGGCGGTGGGCGTGGGCGTCTACCTGGCCTACCGGCGGCTGCGCGACCCCGAGCGGCGCGCGCGGATCGCGGCCTGGCTCGACCGGCAGGGCCGGCGCCCGCTGCTGCGGCCGCTGCGAAGCGCGCTCGTGCACGCGGCTCCACAGGTCCGCTTCCTCCGCGATCGGCTGACCCCCGGCCGTCTCGGGCTCGAGCTGACCACGCGCCCTGGCCGTGGCCGGCGTCGGGCTCTACGTGTTCGTGCTCAACACCGTGACGCTGGCCGATGGGCGGCGGCTGCTTCCCGGTGACCAGTGGTCGCTCGACCTCGCCGACAGCTGCACAACGACACCGTCGTGGACGTCGCGAGGGTGCGTCACCGATCTCGGCTCGTTCACCACGGTGGCGGCGCTCGTCTTCGGGGTCGGGATCCTGCTGCTGGCCCGCCGGCGCTTCACCGAGCTCACCGCGCTGATCGTCGGGTCGCTGGTGATCTACGCCTCGGTCAAGCTCACCAAGGCGGCGATCGACCGCCCGCGCCCGTCCGGGGCGCTCGAGGACACCGATGGGCTCGTCCTTTCCCAGCGGCCACGCGGCCTACTCCACGATCTGGGTCGGCGTGGCGCTCGTGCTCGGCCGGGTGATCCCGGGCTTCGGCCGGGACATCGCCCTGGTCGGCGTCGCGGTGGCCATCTCGGCGGTCGTGGGCCTGTCGCGCATCTATCTGCGCACGCACTACTGGTCGGACGTGGCGGGCGGCTGGGCTCTCGGCGCCGCGGTCCTGGGCACCTGCGCGGTCGTCGCGCTCGTCGTCGCGTTCATCCGCAACAATGGCGGGGTACCGGCGGCCGCGCCGGGAGAGTCGACATGAGCCTCGATCTGACCACCACCGAGTTGGCCATCGCGATGGCGGCAGGCATCGTGGGCGCCGGCTACATCGCCTTCATCCTCCTGCCGGCGATAGCGGCGTACGGGCGGCTGTGGGAGAAGGTCACGGCCGGGCTGCTCACCCTCTTCACCCTCGCCACCCTGCTCGGCATCGGCGGCGCGCTCGGCCTCGCCATCGTCTGGTCCTACGACCGCTACGCCTAGTAGTGCGCCACGGTCAGGGGAGTTGCCTCCCCGGACCTACAATCCCCCGGATGACCGCCGCGCGACAGCGATCGCAGCAGCCCGACGCCAGCCCGTTCCTGACGGCCTTCGAGGAGGTCTCGGTGGCGGTGGAGTCGGGCGCCGGCCTGCCGTCGGTGGCGCGGGCCGCGGCGCATGCCCTGGACGCGAGCGTGGTGGTGAGCGACGCCGTCGGAGGCCGTGCTGGCGGTGGCCTGCCTGTCGAGCGAGGACGAGCGGGCGGTGCTGGCGGGCGAGGGCGGCACCGAGGTCCTCGATCTCCGCGTGGCCGACGAGCGTGTGGGACGTCTGCGCCTGCGGGCCCGCGGCGGCCCGCCGGAAGCGGCGCTCATGCGCATCGTGACCACGCTCATCGCCCAGGAGGTGGAGCGCGCCCGGGCGCCCGAGCGGGCCAGCGAGGCGGCCACGACAGGCTTCCTCTCCGACCTGGTGGAGCGCCGGCTCACCGACAGGGAGAACATCCTCGCGCGGGCGGGCGAGCTGGGCTGCGACCTCGGCGACGGCGCGACGGCCGTGGTGGCGCGGGCGCGTCCCCACGGGCCCGAGGAGGGCGACTGGCGCGCCCGCGTGCTCGCGGTGGTGTGGCGGGGGGCACGGGCGGTGGAGCGCACGTCGCTGGTGGGCTGCATCGAGCTCGGGCCACCCAGGATCCGCGTGGGCGCCCCGGGTCAGCCCCCCGCGCGGCCGGACCGGGAGATGGTGATCCTCGTGCCGGGCTTCGGTCCCGACCTCGGCCGGCGCACGGCCGACGCCGTCCACAAGGAGCTGGAATCGAGCCTGCCCGGCTACGGGGTCGTGGTGGCCACGAGCCGGCCCGCGAGCGACCCCACGGATCTCCACCGTGCCGCGTCCGAGGCGCTGCTCGCGGCCAACGTGGCCGACGCCCGCAGGACGGACCGCATCACCTTCGAGGAGACCGGCGCCTACCGGCTGCTGCTGCCCGCGATGAGCGAGGACCCCCGCGAGCTCCAGCGGTTCCACGACGAGACGGTGGCCCCGCTGGTGGCCTACGACGACCAGTACGAGACCGAGCTCGTGCGCACGCTGGAGTCCTTCCTCGAGGCCGACGGCAACGTGGCCAAGACCGCCGAGCGGCTGTTCACCCACCGTCACACCATTCGCTACCGCCTGGACCGGGTGCACGAGCTGAGCGGCCTCGACGTGGGCTCCACCGACGGCCGCGAGCGCCTGTCGCTCGGCCTCAAGTCGATGAGGGTCCTGGGAATCGCCCCACCCGGCGGCCCGGCCCACGAGGCGGGCGCGGAGGCCGGGCGGGTGCCGCGGGAGAAGAAGGACCGCTAGGAGGTTCGCCGCGCGCTGCGTGCCTGTCAGGTAGCGGTGCGTCCGCGGGAGTGCAGGTCGTAGATGCACCAGCACGCGTCACTTCGGAAGTCGAGGCTCAGGTCCACCATCCGGCTCACGAGCTCACCTCTCCGACAGCATCGACGAGGGACATATCGTGCCTTGTCCTCGGTCAGGATCGTCGCGGTCTCGGGGTGCGTAGCAAGCAAGAGCGCGACGGATCTGCGCCTGTCGTCGTATCCCGAAGCGCTCGGCATCAGCTCGGATTCGATCGCAGGCGGCAACCGCACGACGCTCCGCGGACACGTACGCGCATAGGCCGTGCTCCAACCGCTCCTACGCGGGGCCAACTGTGACCGCCGAGTCGCCGTACCGCATCAACCGCGCCTACCGCGAGAGACGACGATCGAACGGTCGACCTATGACGCGCAGCAAGACTGAAGCGCTCGCGGTTTGCTCGGAGGACCCGGAAACGAACGGTGCGAGCTCTGCGCTCGAGACGAGCCCGGCGAGCGCACGGTCGACGCTCATGCTCGATCACTCGACGGTGTCGGCGACACGGATCCGGGGACGAGCGTCGACAGACACGAACATATGTTCGCGACTGAGACGCCTGCGGACGGAAGAACCGCCATGCGCTGGTCGAGCGTCGCGGCACCCGCTGGGGAGTGGTCTCAACGGAATGACGCCGGCCTTTGGAGGCCGTGAGATCCTGGGTTCGAATCCCGGCTCCCAAGCCTTCATCCCCCCTTGATCGCACACCGCCCCAACCCGTAGTCTGGACCCCGATGCTTCCGAGGCTCAACCGACGCACCTCCGCGGCGGTCCTGGCGACCGCGGCGACCCTCGCCGGCGGCGTCGCCGGACTCGCCCAGGGCGCCGCGCCGGCGAACGAGCCCGCGCATGCCGCGGTGGCGAACGTCTCCGTCCGGGACAACTTCTTCAGCCCGAGATCGTCGTCCACCCGCTCGGGCAGGGTCACCTTCACCTGGCGGGGCAGCAGCTTCCACGACCTCGTCTTCACCCGGGCGCCGGGCGGCAAGCCGCGCGGCTGCTCGCTCCGGAGGCGGGGCAGCTGCACCCGCAGGCTGCGGCGGCGGGGGACCTACTCGTTCGTCTGCACCATCCACTCGGGAATGGGCGGCAAGATCCGCCGCCGCTGACCGCCCGCCCGACGACTCGCCGGTAGCCTCCACCTCGATGCCCGAGCCCTTCACCGTGCTCGTCATGGCCGCGGGGCGTGGCACCCGGATGCACTCCAAGCTGCCCAAGGTGCTCCATCCGGTGTGCGGCAAGCCGATGGTCGAGTGGGTCATCGATGCCGCACGCGACGCCGGGGCGGGACGGGTCGTGTGCATCGTGCGTCCCGGCGACGGGGTCGCCGCGGGCCTGCCCGACGACGTGACGGTGGCCGAGCAGAGCGAGGGGGAGGGCACGGGCGCCGCCATCCTCGCCGGGCGGGAGGCGAGCGGCGCGGTGGGCACGCGTGGTGATCCTCTCCGGGGACCATCCGCTCGTGTCGAGCGAGCTGATCGCCGACCTCGTGGCCACCCACGGGCGGGAGGGCGCCGCCGCCACGATCCTCACCACGGAGGAGCTCGACCCCGCCGGGTACGGGCGCATCGTCCGCGCGGGCGACGGCTCGGTCGAGCGGATCGTGGAGACCAAGCACACCGAGGACGTGAGCGACGACGACCTCGCCATCCGCGAGATCAACATCGGCACCTACGCCTTCCACGCCCCGGACCTGTTCGCGGCCCTCGACGAGGTGGGCGAGGAGCGCGGCGAGCGCTACCTCACGGGGGTGTTCCCGGTGATGACCTCGCACGGCCGCCGCGTCTCGGCGCACCGGACGACGGACGTGTCGAGCGCGATGGGCGTGAACAGCCGCGCCGACCTCATGGCGGTCGACGCCCGCGCCCAGCGGCGGGTGCTCGACGAGCACGCCGAGAACGGCGTGACGGTGCTCGGCCCCGACTCCACCCGCGTCGACGCGGGCGTGACGATCGGGGAGGACACGACGCTGTGGCCGGGGGTGACCCTGCGGGGCTCCAGCTCCATCGGCGCCTCGTGCGAGGTGGGCCCCCAGACCACCATCACCGACTCCGCGCTGGGAGACGGCGTCGCCGCCCGGCACTCGTACCTCGACGGCGCCGTCGTGCACGACGGCGCCACGCTCGGCCCCTTCGCCTACCTCCGTCCGGGTGCGCGCATCGGGCCGGGGGCCAAGATCGGCACCTTCGTGGAGGTCAAGAACTCGGAGATCGGCGCGGGCACGAAGGTGCCCCACCTGTCGTATCTGGGCGACGCCGACGTGGGCGAGAACAGCAACATCGGGGCGGGCAACATCACGGCCAACTACGACGGCAAGCGAAAGCACCGGACCACGATCGGCGACGGTGTGAAGACCAGCGTGGACACCGCGTTCGTCGCGCCCGTTCACATCGGCGACGGGGCGTACACTGGCGCCGGCTCGGTCATCACCGATGACGTGCCCGACGGCGCCCTCGGCATGGCCCGCAGCAGGCAGACCAACATCGAGGGATACGCCCGGCGCAAGGAAGAAGACACACCCTGATGAGCTCGATCCAGACTCAGGAGGTCCCCACCGCGGGAACCTTCATCCCGGCCGAGTACGACAAGCGGCTCATGATCGCCGCGGGTCGCGCGAGCACGGTCCTCGGCGCCCGGATCGCCGAGCGCCTGGGTGTCGCGACGATCGACGCCGGCCTGAAGACCTTCTCCGACGGCGAGGTCTACTGCCGCTACAAGGACTCGATCCGCGGCGCCGACCTGTTCATCGTGCAGTCGATCTGCGGCTCCGAGAGCGAGGGGCTCACGGTCAACGACGCCCTCATGGAGCTGATGGTCATGATCCACGCCGCCAAGCACGCCTCGGCGCACCGGATCATCGCCGTCGCGCCCTGGTACGGCTACTCACGTCAGGACAAGAAGTCGGCCCCGCGCGAGCCGATCTCGGCCCGGCTGGTGGCCGAGGTGCTGGAGACGGCCGGCGCCGACCGCCTCGTGACCATGGACCTCCACGCCGGCCAGGTGCAGGGCTTCTTCTCGAGGCCGGTGGATCACATGACGGCCATGCCGATCCTCACGCAGTACGTGCAGGACCAACTCGCGGGCGAGGACCTGGTGATCATCGCCCCCGACGCCGGCCGCGTGAAGCTCGTGCGCAAGTTCGCCCAGAAGGTCGGCGCCCCCTACGCGCTCCTCGAGAAGGAGCGCCCGGCCCAGCAGGTGGCGGAGATCGGGTACGTGATCGGCGACGTGAAGGGCAAGGTCGCCGTGATCGTGGACGACATCATCGACACCGGCGGCACGCTGAGCGCGGCGGCGCAGACCGTGCTGGACGAGGGGGCGGAGAAGGTCTACGCGGTCGCCACCCACGGGGTCTTCTCGGGCAGCGCCTTCGACATCCTCGGCGCCTCCCCGCTCTCGGGCATCGTCGTGACCGACACGGTGCCGCTGCGCGACGGCGCGCCGGGTCAGATCACCGTTCTCACGTGCGCGGACATCCTCACCGACTCGGTGCGCCGCATCTTCACCGACGACTCGGTCTCGGAGATCTTCCAGGGCGAGAACCAGCTGTTCTAGCCGGCCGCCGGCAGCCGGGCTACCTCGGGTTGAGGAGCCGGGCGACCCTCTGGACGAAGTTGGGGGTGTTTTGTCTGATGGGGAAACCGCTCTCGTCGAACTCCAGGGGGCGGGCTCCGGCTGTGTCAGCCATCCCGCCGCTCCTTGCCTGCGATTGCTTGTCCTGGTAGCGCTGGGTGTCGGCCTGTTCCCTGGCGATGGCGTTCAGCGCAGCCGTCATCGCACGCTGTCGCGCTCGTTCGCTCATCTCGCCCTCCCCGCTACTCGACGACTGCGAGGTGGGGGCGGGCGTCGCGAAGCTGCTCGGCCCGGTCGCGCAGCGAGAAGGCCAGCAGCCACAGCGCGGCCTTCTTGTCCTCCGTGAGGTCCGGGATCGCGTCGATCGCCGTCCTCGATATCCACGAACGGCTCGTTCGCCTCGACCAGCTGCGTGACGGCTTCCCGGTAGCTGGCCACCGACGGTCCTGCGTGGGTCGCGCGCATGGCGTCCCCTCTCTTGGGCCCGCCGCTGCCGTGACACGTCAGCGGGCAGTCCCCTCTGGAGCGCGCCAGTATCACAGACTCGATGCCGCTCGTGAGATTCTGCATTTTGCGTGCGAGATCACGTCTCAGCGTGCGGAAATTGCAGCGTTCTGCGGTGGCGCCCTCGGAAGGAGTAGCCTGGAGACGGCTGCCATCGGGGCTCCAACGCTTCCTCTCCCTTTCGCGGTGCCAACACCCGCCGAGGAAGCGGACAGAGGTTCCCCATGACAGAACGCTCGGGAAGCACAGCCCCTCCGCGATGATCTCGACGGCCACGGTGCAACTCGTGCGCCGATACACCGGCCGCGGACCGACCAAGGCCAAGACCCTGATCAACGACGACCTGGTCACGGTCCTGCTCGCCGACACCCTCACCCAGGGCGAGCGCACGCTGGTCGCCAACGGCCGATCCGAGCGGGTCCTGGAACTCCGCTACGAGTTCCAGCTCGCGATGCGCGACGACCTGGTCGCGGTCGTCGAGGGACAGCTCGATCGCAAGGTGATCGGCCTTCATGAGCCAGAACCACATCGACCCCGACCTCGCCGTGGAGGTGTTCGTGCTCGAACCGCAGTGACGCCTGGCCGACCTTGCTACGATCGCCTCCGGCGACGCCGGTGTGAGGCGCTGGGGTCGTCCCTGAGCACCGAGGCGGACTCCGTGGACTTGGACAGGTCACGGTGGACGGATCGGGGAATGGCCATCCCCAATCCGAAGGAGTCCGCAAAGTGCCCCTCCACCGGCTCAGGCCCGTTCTTCCCCCTCCCGCCGCGCGCAGTCAGGGCTCGTGCGCGGCGTGTGAGAAGCCCGTCTCCGGCAGGGACGTCGCCGTTCGCATCTACGGCGAGCTCTTCCACCAAGCCTGCGCCTACTACCAGTCGAGGGGGAGGCTGGTGTGACCACGGAAGCACACCACATCGTTCACGGGGGCATACCAGCCACTGGCGGTGGAAACGAGCCGCCACGCAGACCGGTACGTGGTCGCCGTCACCGGCGACCTCGACGCGTCGAGCGTCGGAGCGGCTCGAGGCCGAGCTCCGAGCGGCAGAGGCGACGGATGCGAAACGGATCGTCCTCGACCTGAGCGGGCTGAACTTCATGGATTCGAGGGGGCTCGGGGCGTTGCTCGAAGCCCAAGCGCGTTCAAGACGCGACTCGAATCGACTGAGGATCGTCCGCGGACCCCGCCGGATCCAGCGCGTCTTCGAGCTGACGAACACCCAGGAATTGCTGCCCTTCCTCGACTAGCAGCTGTTCAGCCGGCTCGCGGCGCGTGGGGCCTATAAGGGGTTGAGGAGCCGGGCCACTCGCTGGAGAACGCTGGGGCTGTGTTGTCTGATGGGGAAGCCGCTCTCGTCGAACTCCAAGGGGCGGGCTCCATCCGAGAAGCCCTCTCTGGCATGCGTGGCATGCCATTGCCTCTCCTGGTAGCGCCGGGCGCTCGCCTGCTCCCTGGCGATGGCATTCACGGCCTCCGTCAATACGGACGGTCCTGCGTGGGTGGCGCGCATCACAATCCTCTCATGGGCCCGTCGCTGCCGTGACACGTCAGCGGCCAGTCCCGCCTGGGGACGCGCGACTATCACAGACTCACGAGCCGCCGCGCACAGGTTTTTGCATTTTGCGCGTGAATCGTGTCGTAGGCATTGCGGAACTTGCAAGGTTTCCGTGCAGCATCAGGGCGGCGGCGCAACCGGCGGCGACCAGAGTCGTGCCGGCCCGGCGGCGCCCCGCCGCCGCGGCGATCAGGCCGCCCGCCCGCACGGGCGTCGTCAGGCGCGCCGCGCGGGTGACCTGCTCGCCCGGTCGCTCGGCCCGGCCGAAGTAGACGAGGAGCGCGTAGGCCAGCCCGGCGCCGAGGCGCGCCAGCTCGGCCGCCGAAGCGGCTCGGCCCACGCGGTCCCGCCGGCGCAGGCCCACCAGCACGGCGCCGGCGAAGCAGAGGTCGGCCAGGCCCTCGAGGTCTCGCCCCGCCCGCGTGGGCTGGGCGAGCCTGCGCGCCGCCTGCCCGTCGAGCACGTCCGTCGCGAAGCCCACCCCGAGCACGAGCGCCCGCGGGTCCTCGAGCGCCACCGGCGCGAGCCAGACCCGCGCCAGCGTCAGCCCGTCGGCGACCCCGATCGGCCGGGGCGACCCGCCCGGCGTCTCGAACATCCCCAGATGCCAGTCGAGCATCACGCCGGTCAGCGCCCACCAGGCCAGGCCCTCTCGCACCCGCTCGCGGTACGGCTCGACCCCCGCCAGAGCGAGCGCCGCCCACAGGGCCGCCCCCGAGCCGATGCAGACGCGGCTCTGATGGGCCAGGTCCGGGCGTCGTGCGCGGACGAGGTTGGCCCTGCGCTGGGAGTCGAGGAAGAAGCGCCCGATCGCCCGGGGCGCGAAGCGCGCCGAGAGCAGCTCGACCAGCCGCTCGCGCGTCCAGCGCTCGCCTTCGGTGAGCGGCGTGGGCGTCGGCGCGGGCACGAAACGCGAATCTACCCCCGCTAGACTGGCCGACCGCCATGGCAGAAGGAAAACGCCCATCCCTCTCGGTCGAGGAGCGCCCCGAGCGCGGCTCGCGCGAAGCGCGCCGCCTGCGCCGCGCCGGCCTGGTGCCCGGCGTGCTCTACGGCGCGACCCACCCCGATCCCGTCTCCTTCAAGGTCGGCGCGCAGGAGCTGCGCCGCCTCCTGGTGGACGGCTCGGCGCTCTTCGACGTGAAGATCGGAGGCGAGAAGGTCGGTGCCGGTGATCCTCAAGGACCGCCAGGAGCACCCGGTGCGCGGCGAGACCATGCACGTGGACTTCCTCGAGGTGAACCTCCGGGAGAAGATCCAGGCGACGGTGTCGATCGAGCTGCAGGGGGGCGAGGAGTCCCCCGGCGTGAGCGAAGGCGGCGTGGTCGAGCACGTGACCCGCGAGCTCAACATCGAGGCGCTGCCCACGGACATCCCCGACGTGATCACGGTCGACATCTCCGGGCCTGGAGGTGGCCGCCACGCTCATGCTCTCCGAGATCCCCGCGCCCGAGGGTGTCGAGTTCCTCGACGACCTCGAGGAGACCACCATCGCCACCGTCGTGGTCCCGACCGAGGTCGAGGAGCCCGAGATCGAGGAGGAGACCGAGCTCGTCGGCGAGGATGGCGAGCCCGTTCCGGAGGGCGAGGCCGAGGGCGAGGCCGAGAGCGCCGAGGGCGACGCCGGCGGCGAATCCGCCGACGGCGACTCCGGCGACTCCGAGTAGCACGACTCCGTGGGCTCTCTTTCGCCGTCGCGGCGAGGAGCGCGCCGGCTCGGGCGGCAGGGTGGACTGGCTCGTCGTGGGCCTCGGCAACCCCGGAGAGCGGTACGCCCGGACCCGCCACAACGTGGGCTTCGAGGTGGCGGCGCTGGCGGCCGAGCGCTGGGGCCTGGGCAAGGCCAAGAAGCGCTACGGCGGCATGTACACCGACGGCCGCACGGGCCCGGGGGGTCCGCGGGTCGGCGTGCTGCTGCCCCAGACCTACATGAACGAGGCCGGGCGCGCCGCGAGCCCGGCGCGGGGGGAGCTGGGGGTGGCGCTCGAACGCGTGGTTGCCGTGCACGACGAGATCGACCTGCCCTTCGGGCGAGTCGAGTCCCGCCTCGGCGGCGGGCTCGCCGGCCACAACGGGCTCAAGTCGCTCAAGCGGGAGCTGGGCGGAGCCGACTTTCGCCGCATCCGGGTGGGGGTCGGGCGGCCGGACTCGACCGACCCCGAGATCGTCTCCGCCTGGGTGCTCGGGCGCTTCTCGGAGTCGCGCGAGGAGGTGCGCGACCTCGTCGAGAGCGCGGTGGAGGAGCTCGAGCGCGTGCTGACGGCGGAGCCCGGCGAGTCCTAGGGGCGCTCCGCCACGGTCACGTAGCCCTGCTCGAGCAGCGACCTCACCGCGGCCAGCACGGGCTCGCGGGCGTCGGCCGGGTCCGTGCCGAGGGCGCCCGCCATGCGCTGCAGCAGATCATCGACCGTGCGCTCGCCGTCCAGCCCCACCAGCAGGGCGGCGACGACCGGGCCGAACCGGGTCCGCAGCCCGGCGTCGTGGTCGAGCACCAGGCGTACCTCCTCCAGCCCGTACCCCTCCCGGTCGTGCCGGCGCTCGCGGTGCAGGGTGTGCTCGGGCACGAGCGCCAGCGGCGTCGCCGAGCAGCGCGGCGTCGTCCATCTCCGCCAGGGCGTCGGCCGCCGCGAGCAGGCGCAGGACGTGGTCGCCCGCGCGGCCGCTGGGACCCGTGGCCATCTCGAGCCTGGTGACGCGGGGCTCGACACGGCCGCTGCGGCGCAGAGCCACCGCGCCGGTGGCCAGCGAGTGGATGCCCGACTCGGCGTACCAGGCGGTCCAGCGGTCGATCGCCTCGCCGAGCGCCGCCGGGTCCCGGCGAAAGCGCGCGTTCCACTTGGCCGCGTACTCCAGGCCGTCCTCGGTGAGGTGGTGGAGCAGCACGGCGTCGCAGCCGCCGCCGTCGAGCCAGCGCTCGATCGGATCCGCCCAGTGCTCCCACGGGTCGTGCACCCAGTTGGCCAGCACCATCGCGTGGCCGCCCTCGGCGAGGTGGCTCGCGGCTCCGGTCACCGCCAGGCGCGAGACCTCGTCGCGCTCGAGGCCGGCGTCGCGGTAGGTGAGGCGGTCGTCGGGCGAGATCACGTAGGGCGGGTTGGAGACGATGAGGTCGAACTCCTCGCCGTCCACCGGGTCGAAGAAGCTGCCCTCCCGCGTCTCGACGTGATCGAAGCCGCTCAGCGCCGCGCCGAGCCGGGTGTAGGCCAGGGCCCGGGGGTTCACGTCGGTGGCCACCACTCGCTCCGAGTGGACCGCGGCCAGGAGCGCCTGCACGCCACAGCCGGTGCCGATGTCGAGCGCGCGCCCGGTGGCCGGGCGCGGCGTGAGCGAGGCCAGGGTCCGGGCCGCGGAGTTGAGCCCGGTCACGATGTCCTCCTCGGGACCCTCCAGCACCTCGGGGTCGTGGGCGAGGAGGACGCCCTCGAACGGCGTGATGCGAATCGGCGCCCGCACGCGGCCGCCACCGGCGTCCTCGACCACGCCGGCCGTGCGCAGCTCCTCCAGCGAGGCCGGCTCGAGCGCCGCGCGCGCGGCCTCGGCGTCGACCTCGACCCCCAGGAGGAACAGGCGGGCGAGCACCGCCTGGTCGCCCTCGCCCAGCCGGCGGGCCTGCACGGGCGCGTCGCCGGGCGAGCTCTCGGCACGTCCCCCCAGCGCCACCATCAGCCCGCCCTCGGTGTAGTTGGCGCGCTCCAGCGCCTCCCTGAGCGGCGCCGCGGCGGAGGCATCGGGCACGCGCACGCTCACGTCGGGCGAACTATAGGTCGGTGCGTAGCCTCCTAGCCTGCCGTGTCGCTTCGCCAGCTCCTCTCCTACGCCCACTCCGACCCCGCGGTCGAGGCCCTCTCCGAGTCCGCTCGGGAGGCCCCCCAGCGGGCATTCGTGTCAGCGAGCCTGCGCCCCTACCTGCTCGCCTCGCTCCTCGACTCGGAGCCCGGGCGGCCCGCGCTCGTGGTGGCGGGTGACGACCGCGCCGCGCGCGACCTGGCCGCCGACCTGAAGCAGTTCCTCGACCCCCGGCCCGTTCGCCTCTATCCGGCGCGCGGCGTGGCCTACGAGTCGCACCTGGCGCCGCCCCCGCACCTGGTGGGCCTGCGCATCGCGGCCCTCGACGCCCTGCTCGCGCCGCCGGACACCGAACGCGGCGCGGCCGTGGTGGTCGCGAGCGCCGCGGCGCTGGCCGAGAAGGTGCCCGACCCCGAGCTTCGCCCCCACGGCTTCGAGATCGAGAAGGGGGGGCTGCTCGACCTCGAGGAGACGGCCGACCACCTGGTGGCCTGCGGCTACGAGCGCCTCGACCAGGTGGAGGACCGGGGCCAGTTCGCCCTGCGGGGGGACATCCTCGACGTGTATCCCGCCACCGAGGAGCGCGCCGTTCGCTGCGAGCTCTTCGACGTGGAGGTCGAGCGGCTGACCTTCTTCTCCACCTTCACCCAGCGCTCGCTGGAGGAGGTCGACCGGGTGGAGATCGCGCCCGCGGCCGAGCTTGCGCCCGAGCACCGCGAGCTGGCTGAGATGGCGGCCTCGGAAGAGGCGGGCGACCGCCCGGACGTGGCCGAGCTGCTGCCCGTCGACCGCTTCCGGGAGCTGGTCGACCTCCTGCCCGCCGACGGCCTGGTGGTGGTGGCTGCCGACGAGGAGCTCGAGCCGGCGCTCCGAGACCTCTGGGAGGACGTCACGGCCGCCTTCCACGACGACGACGCTCACCACCTCTACGTGTCTCCGGACCGCCTGAGCGAGGTGCTCGACGCGCGCGCGGCGGTGCGCCTGTCGAGCATCTCGGGCGATCAGCCCCACTCCTTCCGCGCACAGGCGGCCGACACGGCCGCCCGCTCGCTGCGCGAGGCCGAGCCCGAGCTGGAGAAGCTCGTGCGCTCCGGCTACCGCACGTTCGTGGCCTGGGCGCGCCGGGGCGAGGCCGAGCGTGCCGCCTACAACCTCGACCGGGTTCGGGCGGGCTTTCTGGACGGGCACCCCGCGCCGGCCGAGCCCGGGGTGTCGTTCGCGGCGGCGAACCTGCGCCACGGCTTCCTCTCGCCCAGCCTCAAGCTGGCGATCCTGCCCGAGCACCGTCTCCTGCGCGGGCGACGGGGAGGGGGCGGGGCCCAACCGGGCGAGCGGCGCGCGGGTCCGAGCACCGGCGCCGGCGCGCTCGCCAGCTTCACCGATCTGCGGGCCGGCTCCCCCGTGGTCCACGCCGACCACGGCATCGGGCGGTTCACGGGCTTCGAGACCAAGACCGTCGCGGGCGTGACGCGCGACTACCTCGAGCTCGAGTTCCGCGACGGAGACCGCGTGTTCGTGCCGAGCGACCAGCTCCACAAGATCTCGAAGTACGTGGGCGCCGACGCCGGCGACCCGCCGCTCTCCAAGCTCGGCGGCAAGCAGTGGGAGCAGATGAAGCTCAGGGCCCGGCGGGCGGCCGAGGCGCTCGCGGGCGAGCTGATCAACCTCTACGCGGAGCGCAAGCGCCGCGCCGGTCACGCCTTCGGGCACGACGGGGAGTGGCAGGCGGAGTTCGAGGGCGCCTTCCCGTTCCGCGAGACGCCCGACCAGATGGACGCCATCGAGGCGGTGCGCGCGGACATGGAGGAGGCACGGCCGATGGACCGGCTCATCTGCGGAGACGTGGGCTACGGCAAGACCGAGGTGGCGCTGCGGGCGGCCTTCAAGGCGGCGGCGGAATCGAAGCAGGTGATGTTCCTCGTGCCCACCACGGTGCTCGCCCAGCAGCACTTCGGCACCTTCACCGAGCGGCTGCGCGACTACCCCTTCCGCATCGAGATGGTCTCGCGCTTTCGGTCCGCGAAGGAGACCCGCGAGGCGCTCAGGGAGTTCGAGGAGGGGAAGGTCGACATCCTGGTGGGCACCCATCGCCTCCTCTCCCGCGACGTCCGCCCCAAGGACCTCGGCCTCTTGATCGTGGACGAGGAGCAGCGCTTCGGGGTCAAGCAGAAGGAGCTGATGCGTCAGCTTCGCCTGCGCGTGGACGTGATCTCGCTGAGCGCCACGCCCATCCCGCGCACGCTCCAGATGTCGCTCGCCGGGCTGCGCGACATCTCGGTCATCGAGACGCCGCCCGAGGGGCGCCGCCCGGTCAAGACCTATGTCGGCGAGTACGACGAGGAGCTGGTGCGCCGGGCCATCGAGCGCGAGCTGAGCCGCGGGGGCCAGGCCTTCTTCCTGCACAACCGGGTCGACACCATCGACGAGACCGCGGAGCGGGTGCGCGCGATGTGCCCGCAGGCGAAGGTCCTCGTGGCCCATGGGCAGATGGACGAGAAGCGCCTCGAGCAGACCATGCTCTCCTTCCTGCGCGGGGAGGCGACCGTGCTCGTGTGCACGACGATCGTGGAGTCGGGCCTCGACATCTCGACCGCGAACACCCTGATCGTGGAGCGAGCGGACGACCTCGGGCTCGCCCAGCTCTACCAGATCCGCGGACGCGTCGGACGGTCGAAGGAGCGCGCCTACGCGTACCTGCTCTACCCCAGCGCGGCGGCGCTGAGCGAGGAGGCGGCGGCCCGTCTCTCCACGCTGTCGGACTACACCGAGCTGGGCTCGGGCTTCAAGATCGCCATGCGCGACCTGGAGATTCGCGGGGCGGGGAACCTGCTCGGCGAGGACCAGTCGGGGCACGTGGCGGCCGTCGGCTTCGAGCTCTACGTGTCGATGCTCGACGACGCGGTGGCCGCCCTGTCGGGCGACTCGGCCGACGAGGCCGCGGAGCCGGTTCGCGTGGACCTGCCGATCTCCGCCTACGTGCCCGGCGACTACGTGCCCTACGAGGCGGCCAAGATCGAGGTCCATCGCCGGGTGGCGGGCGCGAAGGAGATCGCCGACCTGATCGTCCTGCGCGAGGAGCTGGAGGATCGCTTCGGCCCCGTCCCCGAGCCGCTGGACAACCTCATCCGCCTCCAGGACGCCCGGATCAAGCTGGGGCGCGCGGGGGCCCGCACGGTGGACTTCGCCGGCGGGCGGCTGGCAGTGGCCCCCATCGAGCTCGACTCACGGAGGGTCAAGCTGCTGCGCGCGCGCCTGCCCGAGGCCGTGTACGAGTCGGGCCGGTCGACGGTGCGCGTACGCGTGCCCGACGAGCCCGCCGCGCGCTTCCCCGCGGTGGTGGCCGCGGCGGAGGCCATCCTGGAAAGCGCGAGCGCGCCGCAGCACGAAGGTGGGGAATAGAAAAACGCCTTCGCTACCATGCGCCACCGCCGCGTCCGCCGGTATCGCGGCAAACCTCGTTTTCTTATGCGTTCGCTCATCTCAACACGCTCTCTGACCGTGGTCGCGGCGGCCGGGCTCTGCGCGGTTGCGGCGGGTTGCGGCAACGACATCCCCGCCAGCGGCGTGGCCAAGGTGGGCGACTCGACCATCACCAAGGACGAGTTCAACCACTGGCTGAAGAGCGGCGCCGCGGGGCAGGCGCAGGGCACGGGCGTTCCCGCTCCCGATCCGCCCGATTTCACGAAGTGCGTCGCCGGGCTGAAGAAGCAGCCGACCCAGCCGGGGGCGCCCAAGCCTTCGGACGCCGCGCTGAAGAAGCAGTGCAGCCAGTCCTACGAGCAGCTCAAGGACTCGACGATGCAGTTCCTGATTCAGGCGGAGTGGGTGCAGCAGGAGGCCGAGAAGCGCGACGTGAAGGTCTCGGAGGAAGAGGTCAAGAAGATCTTCGACGACCAGAAGAAGCAGGCGTTCCCTCGTGAGGCCGACTACGAGAAGTTCCTCAAGGACAGCGGCATGTCCGAGGAGGACATCCTCTTTCGCCTGAAGCTCGAGCAGCTCCAGACCAAGCTCACGGAGGACGTGACCAAGGGCAAGTCAGACCCCTCCGAGGAAGAGATCAAGGCCTTCTACGAGAAGAACCCGAAGCAGTTCGCGGTCCCCGAGTCGCGCGACGTGAACCTCGTGCTGACCAAGACCGAGGAGCAGGCCGAGGAGGCCCAGGCCCAGCTCGAGGACGGCACGCCCTTCAAGGAGGTCGCCAAGGAGTTCTCGATCGACGAGGCCACCAAGGCGCAGGGCGGCAAGCTCGTGGGCCTCACCCGGGGCCAGCAGGACAAGGAGCTGGAGGAAGCCGCGTTCGAGGCCGAGAAGGGCGAGCTCGAGGGCCCGATCAAGGCCCAGTTCGGCTACTACGTGTTCCAGGTCGCCGCGATCAAGGACGCCTCGCAGCCCACGCTCGAGGAGGTCAAGGAGCGCATCAAGCAGCAGCTGCGCTCGACCAACGAGCAGAAGGTCATCAACGACTTCGTAGAGGACTTCCGCAAGCGCTACACGGACAAGACGAAGTGCGCGGAGGACTACCGCGTCGCCGAGTGTGGAAACGCACCGAAGGACGAGACGGACCAGGCGCCCGCTTCGGGCGGTTCGCCGGCCCCGTCGGGAGGGGCTCCCCAGCCGGCCCCGCAGGGCGCCCCGCAGGGGGTGCCCCCGGGCACGCCGACGGCGCCGCCGCCGTCCGACCCGGCGCCCCAGGCCCCCGCGAGCCCGTAAGACAGGTGTCCGAGGACCCCGCCGTGGGTCGCACCGAGGTGGCTCGCGCGCTCGAGCGCCTCGACGAGATCACCCGGCGGCTGCGGGTCGAGTGCCCGTGGGACCGCGAGCAGGACGAGCGCTCGATCGTGCCCCACACGGTGGAGGAGGCCTACGAGCTGGCCGACGCCGCGCACGCGGGCGACGACGCCAAGCTGCTGGACGAGCTGGGCGACGTCCTGTTCCAGGTCTACTTCCTCTCCCTGCTGATGGAGGAGCGCGGCGCCGGCGACCTCGCACAGGTGGCCGACCACTGCAGGCAGAAGCTGGTGCGCCGCCACCCGCACGTCTTCGGAGAGGTGGAGGCCGACTCGGCCGGTGAGGTGCTGCGCAACTGGGACCGCATCAAGGCCGAGACCGAGGGCGGGGGTATGTTCGGCGACCTTCCCGAGACGCTGCCCGCGACCCTCTACGCGAAGAAGGCCCTGCGCCGCGGGAAGGGCGTCGAGGCGCAGGCGGCCGGCGATCGCGACGAGGCATTCGAGGCGGCCGGCGATCGTCTGCTCGACGCCGTGGCCGCCGCCGCGAGCGCGGGAGCCGATCCGGAGCTGGCGCTGCGGGCCGCCACGAACAGGTACATCGCGACGGTGAAGGAGCGTGAGGACGGGTGAGCCGGATCGAGCGGGTCGAGGCGAGGCAGATCCTGGACAGCCGGGGAAATCCCACGGTCGAGGTGGAGGTGGTGCTCGACTCGGGCGCCCGCGGACGCGCGGCGGTGCCCTCGGGAGCGTCCACCGGCGAGTTCGAGGCCGTGGAGCTTCGCGACGGCGGGGACGCCTACGCGGGCAAGGGCGTTACCCGGGCGGTGGCGAACGCCAAGGGGGAGCTGGCCGAGGCCGTGACCGGGCGCGAGGCCGCCGACCAGGAGGGGCTCGACCGGGCGATGATCGAGCTCGACGGGACACCCAACAAGGCTCGCCTGGGCGCGAACGCCATCCTCGGCGTCTCGCTCGCGGCGGCCAAGGCGGCGGCCGGCGACGCCGGACAGCCGCTCTGGCGCCACCTGGGTGGCGACGACGCGGCGGTCCTGCCCGTGCCGATGATGAACGTGCTCAACGGCGGCGCCCACGCCGACAACAAGGTGGACTTCCAGGAGTTCATGGTGGTGCCCTCCGGCGCCGCCACCTTCGCCGAGGCTCTGCGCACCGGAGCCGAGATCTTCCACGCGCTGAAGCGCACCCTGCACGATCGCGGGCTGGCCACGGCCGTGGGCGACGAGGGCGGCTTCGCCCCCGATCTGGAGTCCAACGAGGCCGCCCTGGGCGTCCTGATCGACGGCATCGAGGCCGCCGGCTACCGCCCCGGCGAGGACGTGGGCATCGCCCTCGACCCCGCCACGAGCGAGATCTACGAGGGGGGCGTCTACCGCCTGGAGCACGAGGGGCGCGACCTCTCCGCCGACGAGATGGCCGCCTACTGGGCCGAGATGGCGGGCCGCTATCCCATCCTCTCGATCGAGGACGGCATGGACGAGGAGGACTGGGACGGCTGGAGGACGCTCACCGAACGGCTGGGTGAGAGCGTGCAGCTGGTGGGCGACGACCTCTTCGTGACCAACTCGGAGCGGCTGCGCACCGGCATCGAGCGCGGGGTGGCCAACTCGATCCTGGTCAAGGTGAACCAGATCGGCACGCTCACGGAGACCCTGGACGCGATCGCGACGGCGCGCGAGGCCGGCTACACCGCGGTGATGTCCCACCGCTCGGGCGAGACCGAGGACGTGACGATCGCCGACCTCGCCGTGGCCACCGGCTGCGGCCAGATCAAGACCGGGGCGCCCTCGCGCTCGGACCGCGTGGCCAAGTACAACCAGCTCCTGCGGATCGAGGAGGCGCTCGGCTCGGCGGCGCGCTACCCGGGGCGCAGCGTCTTTCGCAGCTGAGCGAGCTCACGAGACGAGGGCAGGAGGCAGCCGGCGGAGGGCGAAGGTGCGCCCATGGCCGCCGCCACCACGACCGCCCGGACCCGCCGCGTGCGCACCCGCGCGCCCTCGGGCATCCGCTGGGACCGCCTCGGGCGGGTGGCGCTGCTCGCCACGCTCGGCGTGATCCTTCTCCTCTACATCCCGCCCGCCAAGCACTGGATCGAGCAGTCGAGCACGGCGAAGGCCCAGCAGGAGGAGCTGCAGGAGCTGACCCAGGAGAACCGTGCCCTGCGCGAGCGCGCGAAGCACCTGCGCGATCCCGCGGCTCTGGAGCTGGAGGCGCGCCGTCTGGGCATGGTGCGCCAGGGCGAGCGCTCCTTCGTGATCGAGAACCCGCCCCGGTAGCTTCGGGGCGTGTCCTACGCCCTCGAGAACGCCCTGACCCAGTGGCAGGAGGGCGAGCGCAACCTGCGCGACGCCCCCGCAGGGGAGAGCGCCCTCCTCGAGCGGGCGGTGTCCCTCGTCCAGGACGAGCTGCGCCGGCGGCTCGGATCGTCCTTTCTCGTGGGCGAGCTCGCCGAGCTGTACTCGATGGGGACCGACTGGGCCGAGGATCTCGCCCAGCGCAGCTTCGCCGGCGCGGACACGGCGACCGTGGTGGACGCGGCCTTCGGCCGCTACGCCCGGTGGGCCGCCGATTTCGCGGGAGGACGCACCCAGCGCTACGACGATCCGCGGTAACCCGCGGCCGGCTTTGTTGCTAGCGTCACAAGGCGCAGGGGAGAGGACCTTGGGAGGCCTTCTACGAACAGCAGTGGTGGTGGCCGCGGCGATGGCGGTTGTGCCCGCGAGCGCCGACGCGGCGGTGAGGGCCGGGGTCGGGGAGGTCGACGCCAGCTGGCACGTCGGAGCTTCCGCGGGCCAGTACGCGGGCGACGGCACCTTCGCGTCCGACCACGGGGTCGACCCCGCCACGCACTCCTACCGGCGCGCCTCCTCCTACGGCCGCCAGTCGGAGCTCAAGGTGCGCGCGATCGTGGTCGAGGGCGCCGACGGCAAGCGCATCGCGGTCGTCAAGAACGACCTCTATCTGCCCGGCGACCTGCTGCACCGCCGCACCGCCCAGCTCCTGGAGGCGGGCGGCTCGGGCGTGACCCGCGAGACGCTCACGATGGCGGCCACTGCACAACCACTCGTCGCCGTACTACTCGTCGCCCTCGGCCGGGGTGTGGACCTTCCAGGACGTGTTCGACGTGCGCTTCTTCGACTACTACGCCCGCAAGCAGGCCGAGGCGGTGGAGAAGGCCGCGGCGACGCTTGAAGCCGGTCCGCGTCGGCGCCTCGGTGAACCAGTTCGACAAGACCCACCGTCACTCGTTCGGCCCCCAGATCGGCGACGACGGCACGCCCGCCGGCTACCCCAAGTCGGACACCGACCACGACATGGTGGTGGTGCGCTTCGACGACATCTCCGACCCGGCCCACCCCAAGCCGCTCGCCAACCTCGTCAACTTCGCGCTGCACCCCGAGTTCCTCGACGGCAACGACCTCATCTCCGCCGACTACCTCGGTCCGCTCCAGCGCATGGTCGACCGCGAGACCGAGGCGCTCACCATCTTCACCCAGGGCAGCGTGGGCACGGCCGAGCCCGAGCGCTCGACCTACCACTCGATCCACGAGCGCCTCAACTTCACCCACAAGGAGTACGCGCAGGCCGAGTACGCCGGCCGGCTGATGGCCGACTCGATCGTGGACGCCTTCAAGGACATCGGGAGCGGCGACGCGTCGAGGTCGGGCGACCCGGCCCGCTTCGTCGCCTTCGCGGACGACTTCCCGGTGGCCATGGTCGACAAGTGGTACCCCGGCCCCTTCTCGCACCCGTTCCCGGGCGTGTCGAACTGCCGTACCGACAAGACGCTCGAGGGTGACCCCCAGGTCCCGGTCGTCGGGCCTGCCCGACTGCGCGAGCCCGTTCCACAACCCCCTCTACACGGCGCCGGTGAATCCGCTCCAGGGCGCCAACCCCGGCCTGAACACCCACGCCTTCACCCGGCTGGGCATCCCGGTGCCCGCGAACTACTCCGCGCCGTCGTACGGGGCGCTCGAGGAGGACCTGAACATCCACCTCCAGGCCTTCCGGCTGGGGGAGATCCTCTTCACCGTCTGCTCCTGCGAGCAGTGGAAGGACCAGGGGACCAACATCAAGACGCGCACCGACAGGGTGGAGGGCAACCAGTACAACGGCTACGACTGGGCCGCGCAGTGCACGCCCAACGGAGACGGCACCTACGGGGCCGACCCCGAGGGCTTCGGCACCGGCACCTGGGACTGCCCCGACCCGCGCAAGCCCGGCGAGCGGCTCGGAGGGCTGTCCGACGAGAAGGTGCAGCGGGTCAACGCCCAGGTGAACAACCCGGCCAACGGGTGGAACAACCAGGAGAACACGGCCACGGCCGAGTCCGAGCCCGCCGACCCGCGCCAGATCAAGGGCAACTTCACCCACGACGACGACGCCCGCTCCGCCGAGCTGGGATACAGGCTCACGGTCGCCATCGGGATGGCCAACGACTACAACGGCTACATCGCCTCCTACCGGGAGTACCAGCGCGGCGACCACTACCGCAAGGCGCTCACGGCCTGGGGCCCCCACTCCGCCGACTACCTGGCCACCCGCCTCGTGACGCTGGGCCGGCGGCTCAAGAGCCCCGACGAGCCGCTCCCCACCGACCAGCAGCAGGAGAGCGACCCGCTGATCACCGGGCGCATCACCGCCGACAACGCGTTCAACGACCAGCGTGCCACCGCCTTCGGCACGACCGGCGCAGGGCTCATCGACGCCTACGAAGCCCGGCTGCCCGACGACGGGGGCAAGGCCGAGCCCGTGACCCAGCCACCCGACGTCGAGCGCTTCGGGGTGGCCCTGTTCACCTGGAACGGCGGGTCGAACTTCACCGACAGCCCCGACGTTCGCGTGCAGCGCAGGGTGGGCAGCGCCTGGCGGGAGTACGCCGACGGCACCGGCGAGGTCCCGATCACCATCAAGTACCCGCAGGGGCCCGAGGTGCCGAGCTACGAGTCGGGGTCCTTCCGCTGGGAGTGGACCGCCCACTTCGAGCCCTTCGTCTCGCGCTTCGACCTCGGCGACCGGCCGCGGGCGACCCCCGTGTCCCGCTACCGGTTCGTGGTCAAGGGAAGCCGCCGGGAGGGCCGCACGGTCGTGCCCTACACGGTCGTCTCGCGCGTGTTCGAGGTCAACCCGTGGAGCGGGATCGCGGTGCGGGACCTGCGCGCGGAGAACGACGGCCGGGTGAGCCTGCGGATCGGCCCGCGCACCCGCCGCGAGGCCAAGGGCGGGGGCGGCCCGGACATCGCCGACGAGATCGGGCCGATCGACTACCCCGACTCCTACAAGTCGCCGGCTCCCTTCATCAGGGACGAGAAGGAGTTCCTGCGCGATCCCGACGCGCCCGCCGACCCCGACAAGCTCGAGTGGTTCTGCGTCCAGTGCTCCTGGCGGCCCTGGCTGGACGAGGGCGACGCCGAGACGGTCGACCTCACCTTCGTGGGCCCCGGCGGCGCCCAGAGGGTCGCGGCCGTGCGCCGCGGCGACCGCTGGGTCAGCGAGCGGTCGCTGCGCCGGGGCGAGGCCGCCTACGTGGGCTCGGGCTGCGCCCAGGACGCCTACGGCAACTACAACCGCGCCCCGTCGGCGGTGGTCGGCCGCGACGGCGTGGCGGCCACGGCGGCCTGCGCCACCCAGAGCGCATCGCTCCGCGCGCCGGCGCTGCGCCACCCCCAGGGGACGGCTGGCCGGCCGGCGGATCGGTCCCGTGGCGCTAGGACGCACCCGGGCGCGGAACCGCAGGGCCTTCCCCGCCTTCACGCGGCCGCGGCGCACGATCGATCGCTTCTGCTTCTCCGATCGTCGCCACCTGCGCATCGGCTATCCGTCGCGGGCGTTCCTGCGGCGCCTGCCGCGGTCGGAGCGGCGCCGCGTGCGCGGCCGCGCGATCTTCATGACCACCTCGAGCTCGCGCTACCGCGCCTTCGGCGCCCGCCACGGCACCCGCGCACGGCGGCTGCGCGGCAGGCGGCTACCGGGTGGGGATCAACGTCTGGGTGCTGCGCCGCAAGCCCCGGGCCACCGTGGTCTTCAAGGTGCGCGCCGGCAAGGTGCGCGAGGTGGGCCTGCTCGACCGCCGCCTGACGGCACGTCGCATCCCGGCTCGGCGGCTCCTGAAGAGCTTCGACTGAGCTAGTCGTCGTCGCCGTTGGCGCCGGCGTCCTCGCCGGCGCGGCTGATCACGATGCGATCGGGCTCGATCGCGACCGTCACCGGGCGGTGGCCCGCCCAGTGCTCGGCGTATACGGCGTCGTCCTGCACGGCGGGGTCCAGCCAGAGGCCGTAGCCCTCCTCGCCGTGGTCGAAGGTGCCCTCGAGCGGCTTGCGGGCCGCGCCCGCGTCCCCGTCCGCCCCGGCGCCCGCGACGGCGTCGCCGCGGCTTGTCCGGGTCCTCGTCGGAGTCATCGGAGCCGCCGTCGGAGTCGGCTCTCGTCCTCCTCATCCTCGGGCTCGTCGGCCTCGGCCTCCAGCGCGGCGGCCACGAGCGCCTCGTCCGCGGCCCGCAGGTCGGGCTCCTCCTCCTCGACCCGCGGGCCGTGGAGGTCGCTGTCCACGCCGGCGGCGGCCTCACCCGGCTCGAGGTCGTGCTCGCGCTTGAAGGCCGAGATGTCCTTGACCGACACCTCGAGCTGGTGGGCGATCCAGGCGTCGGTCCGACCCTGGCGCACCCATGTGCGGATCTGGTTGAGCTGGGGCTTGAGCGAGCGGCGTGCCAAGGAGGCGCGGAGACTACCAATGCAGGCTGAGGGTTCCGACCGTGCCGCGCGTTAGGTTGAGTACAACGTTTGGACCTGCTTAGGTGATGGGCAATTCTGCGGCAGGGGTTGGAGGTGCCCGTGCTGGTACTCACGCGTAAAGGCAACCAGAGCATCATGATCGGGGACGACATCGAGGTGTCGGTGCTCGCGATCATGGGCGAGAAGGTCAGGCTCGGCATCGAGGCACCTCGGTCGGTTCCCGTCTTCCGCAAGGAGGTCTGGGTCGACATCCAGAGCGACCGCGAGGAGAGCCCGGACACCGAGGGCGGTCTCCACCGCCCTGGACGACCTCAAGTCGGGCGATAGCCGAACGCAAGCCGCAGGCGGGTCAGCCGGCGATCCAGGCCAGAGGCCTGGAACATGATGAGGGTCACGATGACCGTCGTCGCGACGATCGCCAGGCACAGCCCCAGGAAGCGCATCGTGCCGGCCTTCTGCACGCGCTCCACCCGCCGCGCCCGCGTGCGGTGCACCGCACGGGCGCGCAGCCGCTCACGACGCTCGACGGACTCGGCCGCCTCCTCGCGGAAAGCTGCCTCGAACTGCGAGAGGGACTGGCGCATCCTCATAGCCGGATGAGCCTAACACCAGCTCGTAATGAGGAAACTCGCCGCTCAGCGAGAGGAGCGCAGGCCGTCGGCGATCGGCTGAGCACCGACGCAGGTTCTCAGCCGGCTGGCGCGGCTGGCGCTCGGCCTCGTTGTAGACCTCCACGAAGCGCAGGTAGTTGTCCGCGATCATGTCGCTGGCGGCGTCGCGCTCGAGGGAGCCGTCGAGGAAGCCCTTGAGGGCGTCCCACCAGATCGAGCGCCCGATGGCGAATCCCACGAAGCCGTCGACCCCGGCGGCCTGGCGCAGCCAGTGGTCGACCTTCTCGTCGCTGGCGCCCCGGCCGAGCAGCACGCAGACCACGTTGTCGCGGCCGCCGGAGCGCGTCTGGCGCGCCAGCATCTCGCAGTCCTCGCGGGTGTCGACGCCCTCGATCTTCCAGACGTCG
Source organism: uncultured Thermoleophilaceae bacterium (assembly GCA_963731645.1). GTDB lineage: Bacteria > Actinomycetota > Thermoleophilia > Solirubrobacterales > Thermoleophilaceae > JAAYBF01. The sequence goes on from CAVSWF010000012.1 coordinate 81,079, forward strand.
ACCTCCACGTCGGCCTCCTGGTAGTGCTCGATCGTGCGGCGCATCAGCTCGGGCCGCAGCTCTGCGTCGTAGCGGTCGGTGTCCCCGCCGACCGACTCGAGCTGGGCGTCCTCGGCGGGCACGAGCAGCTCGAAGAGGAACTTGCGGTCGTTCTCGTGGAGCCAGTCGGCCAGCCGCTTGAGGCGCTCGGTCTGCCGCGCGTTCATGTCGGCGTCGCCGTCGGGGTTGTGGCGCACGAGGACCTTCGCGAAGTGCGGATCGAAGCGCTCGATGTGATCGCCGAACTCGTCGCCGTAGTCGAAGTCGAACTCGTTCTGGCCGCTCTTCTCGACGGGCATGGACAGCTTGAGGCCGAGCTCCTTCGCCTGTTCGGGGATCTTCCCGCCGAACTGCTCGTCCACCAGCGTGCCCGTGCTCTCCTTGTCCACGCCGCGCTCGGTGGCCTTGACCATGCCCTCGAAGATCAGGTGCTTGGCGTCGGCGATCTGGTCGGTCTGCTCGGCGGTGGGATCGCCCTCGATCCCGAACATCTTCTTCTGGAAGGAGCCGCGGTGATCGAAAGCGAGGATGTAGAGCTTGCCGTCGTAGCCGAGCGTCATGGGTGCCACCTCCTGATGGATTCGCGCCGTGGGGAAGTTATACCCGCCCGGCGCGGCTACGATCTCCGCCGTGGAGCACCGGTTCACCGGCCCGAGCTACACCCTCGGGATCGAGGAGGAGCTCATGATCGTCGACTCCGAGACGCTCGATCTCGTGAACTCGATCGAGGGCCTGCTCCAGGATCTGGGCAACTCGGAGACCGAGGGCGAGGTCAAGCCCGAGCTGATGGAGTCGGTCTGCGAGATCGCGACGACCCCCTGCCGGAACACCGAGGAGGCCGGGCGCCAGCTCGGCGCGCTGAGGCGAGAGGTGGGAGCGGCCGCGTACCGAGCGCGGCCTCGCCATCGGCGGCGCCGGGACCCACCCGTTCGCGATGTGGGAGGACCAGCGCATCGTCGCGCGGCCGCGCTACCGCGACCTCATCCAGGGCCTCGGCTTCGTGGCGCGCCAGGAGCTGATCTTCGGCATCCACGTCCACGTGGGCCTCGACGACCCCGACAAGGCCATCCACGTGGCCAACGGCATGCGCGTCCACCTGCCCCTCCTGCTGGGACTGTCGGCCAACTCGCCCTTCTGGCGCGCGGCGTCCACCGGCCTGCTGTCGGCCCGCACCCCGATCTTCCGGGCCTTCCCGCGGGTGGGCGTGCCTCCGAGCTACGACAGCTGGGAGGACTGGAGCCGGCGCATCACGTTCATGCAGGAGTCCAAGACGGTCTCCGACTACACATACCTGTGGTACGACGTGCGCCCGCACCCGAACTTCGGCACCGTCGAGGTGCGGGTGATGGACTCGCAGACCCGGCTCGAGCACACGCTCGGCCTGGCGGCCCTGGTGCAGGCGATGGTCAAGGAGCTGGCCGAGCACTTCGAGACCGGCGAGGAGCTGTCGGACTACCCGTTCGAGATGCTCGACGAGAACAAGTGGCTCGCGGCCAGGCACGGTCTCGAGGGGGAGCTGGTGGACCTGCCCAGCAAGGACCGCGTCCGCACGAAGGACCTGGCGCGGCGCCTGGTCGACCGGCTGCGCGGACACGCCGAGGATCTGGGGTCGGCGGGCGCTCTGGAGGCCGTCGAGGACCTGCTCGAGCACGGCAACGGCGGGGCCCGCCAGCTGGTGGTCTACCAGGCCAACCACGACCTCCGCGAGGTGGTGGGCGAGATCGTCGCCGCCACCGTTCCGTCGGTGCCCGAGACCCCGGCCTGACCCCGCCCGGGGCCGAAGCCCCCTCGGTAATCTCACTCCCTGTGAGCCAGCCCGACCTCTTCGTCGTGTGCCGGAACTGCGGGTCAGAGGTCAGTCCGTACGTGACGGAGTGCCCCTACTGCGGCCAGCGCGTGAGAAAGCGCGCGCCCAAGCTGGAGCGCTCGCCCGAGGACGACCAGCCCCGCGCGAAGCGACGCCGGCGGCCCAGGCTCTCGCGCCTGCGGGCCAACGAGATCGAGGGGATCGCCCCCGAGACGCGGCCCACGGCCACGCTCGCGCTCATCCTGATCTCGCTGCTCGTATCGGTCGTCTTCGCCAGCGACGAGCTGGGGATCGAGGACGTCGGGGCGGTCGTGCCGGGCTACGACGAGCCGTGGCGCTACGTGACCGCGCCGTTCGTGCACGGCACCAGCCTCGGCTACGCCTTCGTGGCGCTCGTCGCGGTCGGCGTCTTCGGCTCGCTGATCGAGCGGCGCTTCGGCGCCGTGCTGCTCTGTGATCGTGTTCCTGGCCTCGGGCGCCGCCGGGGTCGCGGCCGCGGTGGGGCTCGAGAGCGTGGGCGAGCCGTTCGAGTACGACTTCGTGTTCGGCGCCAACGGGGCCGCCCTGGGCCTCCTCGCCGCGTGGCTGGTGGACGACCGCAGGGCACTGCGCTCCGGAGACGACCGCGGCAGCGACATGATCGGCGTCTTCGTGTTCGCGGCGGTGCTCCTGCTGCTGCCGCTCGCGGTGGACGGGGCGAGCGCGGTTGCCGGCGTGGTGGGCGCTCTCACGGGGGCGGTGCTCGGTCTCGCGCTCCCGCTGCTTCGGCGATGAGCGAGCGCCGGTTCTCCGACGAGGAGCTGGACCGGGCCGTGGAGGCCCTGAGCGACCCCGAGCGCTTCCGGGAGGCCGAGGCGCGCGTGGCGCGCGTGGCGCCCGGGCTGCAGCGCATCCTCGGCCTGGCGCTCAACGAGGGCGGATGGTTCGCGGAGGCCCACGAGTCGCAGGTCCGCCAGGCGGCCGAGCCCGAGGACCCGGCCGAGCGCCTGGCGGCCCTTCGGACGCTGCTGGCCGAGGAGACGCGCATGGGGATGCTCGTGGGCGTCGCCGTGGGCTGGGAACTGCATCGCGAACTAGATTCCCCCGCTGAGTCGTCCTGACCGAGAGGAGAGAGGAATGCCCGACATCGAGTTCGAGTCGAACGGAGGCACCGCGCCCGGATACCTGGCCGCCCCGGAATCCGGCACCGGTCCCGGGGTGGTGGTGCTCCAGGAGTGGTGGGGCCTCGAGAGCCACATCAGGGCGTGTGCGACCGCTTCGCCGCCGAGGGCTTCTTCGCGCTGGCGCCCGACCTCTACCGCGGCGAGACCACCGAGCAGCCCGACGAGGCGCAGCAGAAGATGATGGCGATGTCGATGGACCAGGCCGAGAAGGACATGCGCGGCGCCGTGGACCACCTCGCCGCGCAGGACGGCTACGAGGGCGACGGCGTGGGCACGGTCGGCTTCTGCCTCGGCGGCGGCCTGGCCGTCTGGGCGGCCACCGTCAACCCGAAGGTGCGCGCCGCGGTCTCCTACTACTACGTGATGCCGCACGGCAAGCCCGACTTCTCGAAGGTCCAGGGTCCGGTGCTCGGTCATTTCGGCACCGCCGACGACTTCGTGGCGGTGGACGACGCCAAGGCGCTCGAGAAGGAGATCGCCGATGCGTCCGGCCAGCCGGTGGAGTTCGAGTTCTACGAGGGCGCGGGTCACGCGTTCTTCAACGACACGAATCGCCTGGGCACCTACGACAAGGACGCCGCCGAGGAGTCGTGGCGGCGCACCGTCGAGTTCTTCCGCTCGAACCTCGGCTGAGCGATGACCGCCCGCTTCATCGCCCTGGCGGCGCTCGCGTGCGCGGGCCTGCTGGCCGGGTGCGGCGAGAAGGAGGAGATCACCTCGGCGCCCGCGCCCGCCCCCGGGGAGACGAGCGCGGCGCCGGCGCAGACGTCCACCACGCCGGCGCCCACCGATACCGAGGCCCGGCCCCGGACCTCGAAGGAGGAGGGCGGGGCCTCTCCCGAGGACCAGGAGGGTGGAGCGGGCGACGAGATCCCCGCCCGCTCCCAGGCGCTGTTCACCGGCCGCGGCGGGCGGATATCCCCGCGGCGGGTGCGGGTGCCGCCGTTCATCGCGGTCAGGGTCGAGCTGCGCTCGGCCGACGGGGCCCGCTACCGCCTGCGCGGCGGCGGCAAGACCCTGCGCGCCGGCGGGCGGCTGTCGTCCATGGGCGCCACGTTCGACGGGCTGCGCCCCGGGAGGCGTCTGACCCTGAGCGGCGCCGGCGGGCGCGCGGTGGTGGTGGAGGCGTCGGCCGAGCCGGGCCCCTAGACCGATTGAGCTGGCCGGCCAGCCAGGCTGCGGTACGCTGCCGCGAGGCAAGCCACCGAGGAGAGTGACGTGACCGAGCCCACGATGGAGCGCTCCGAGCGTGCCGACTATCAGGCCACGAGCGACCCGGCCCTTCAGGAGTCCGCCGACCGGGGCGAGGTCGAGCTCCTCTCCTACGCCCAGCTCTACTCGCTCTGGGAGCGCCAGCAGTGGAGCGTCCAGGACCTCGACTTCACGCAGGACCGCATCGACTGGCACGAGCGCATCCCCGCCGATGAGCGCTTCCAGCGGATGTACGGCCTCTCGAGCTTCTTCATCGGCGAGCAGCGCGTGGCCGCGGAGCTCGGTCCGATGATGCGCGCCGCTCCCCAGGAGGACATGCGCGTGTTCCTCTGCACCCAGATCGCCGACGAGGCTCGTCACGTGCAGTTCTTCGACCGCTTCTACTCGGAGGTCGGCGTGCTCGAGGCCGACAACCTGCAGGATCGCCTGGAGGAGACGAGCGCCCACCTCAACGAGAACTTCACCGTGCTGTTCGACGACATGCTGGCCGGAAAGGTCGACCGCCTGGCGCGCGAGCCCGAGGATCTCGAGACCCTCGTGGAGGCCGTGACCCTCTACCACATGGTCATCGAGGGGATGCTCGCCCTCACCGGCCAGCACTTCATCATGGAGTACAACGAGTCGATCGGGACGCTGCCCGCCTTCGTCGAGGGGTTCGGGAACGTGTCACGCGACGAGCATCGCCACGTGGCCTTCGGGGCACGCTTCCTGCGCGACATGGCTCGGCGCGACGAGCGCTATCGCGACGCCATCCAGCGCACCCTGGTGGAGTCCGGCCCGGCCGCCGACGGCGTGCTCAAGCCGCCGTGGTACGACGAGAGCGAGAACGCCGAGGTCTTCGGTTACACGATGGAGGAGACGCGGGCCTTCGCGATGAAGGCGCTCGAGCGCACGCATGAAGGTCATCGGCCTCGCGCCCGTGGCCTGACTAGAAGACCCGCCGCCGATCGGGACCTCGGAGTCCGGGCGCAGCAGGATGATGCGCCCCTCCTCGTCGGGCAGTCCGAGCACCAGCACCTCGGACATGACTGGCCCGATCTGCCGGGGCGGGAAGTTGACCACGGCCACGACCAGCCGGCCCTCCAGCTCCTCGCGCGTGTAGTTGGTGATCTGAGCCGACGAGCGCTTGGTGCCGATCTCGGGGCCGAAGTCGATCTCGAGCTTCCAGGCGGGCTTGCGCGCCTCGGGGAAGTCGTGCACCGCCAGCACGCGCCCGGCGCGCATGTCGACGCGCAGGAAGTCGTCGAACGAGATCAGCTGCGGCGGCGGTGGCGGCGGCGGCTGCGGGGTCGGGGTGGGCTCTCCCGCCGGGGGCGCGGGCTGGGAGCCCGGGGGCGGGCCCGACGACGGCTCCTCCACGGGCTCGGCCGGCGCCGTCTCGGGCGGACTCTCGCGCGGCGGAAGGGTGGTGGTCGACTCCTCCTCCTGGACGGGAGCCGGGGCGGGGGGAGGCGCCGGAGGCACCTCGGCCGCGGGCGTGGGCGCGGGCGCGGGCTCCGGGCGGGGGCGGGCGCCGGCTCGGCGGCGGGTGCGGCCGGGCGGGCCGCCGTGGCCTTCTTCGCGCGGTCGGCCGGCGCTGCCTGCGGCCGGGGCCTGGCCGGCGCGGCCGGAGGGGCGATGGGCGTCGACGGGCGCCTGCTGAGGCGCCGCCGCCACGACCGGGGCCGGCGCGGCCTCGCGCCTGGCCACCTGCTCGACCTCCACGGCTCCGGCGGTCACGATCACCGCCGCGGCCATGCCCGCGGCGGCCTTCGAGGCGACCGTGCCCACGCCGGCGGAGATGGCGCTGCCCGCGGCGGTGGAGGCCGCGCCGGTCGCGGCGAGACCTGCGCCCGCCGGCGATGCCCGCGCCACCCGCCGTGGCGGAACCGCCCGCGGCGGCGCCGCCGAACCCGAGCTTGGCGAGCCCGAGCTTGAGGACCACGAGGGGGCCGAGCGGGAAGACCGCGGCGAGCGCCTTGCTGGTGTTGCGAAGCTCGGACCGGAAGACGCGGCAGCGCTCGCACGACCTGAGGTGGCGGCGCACCGGGGCCGAGGACCGCGTGAGGCCCTCGGCCACCTGGCCGAGCTCGAGCCGCACCTCTTCGCAGGTGAGCAGCCGCGCCTCGGCCGCCTCGGCCAGGCTCACGCGCGCGCGCACGAGGAGGGACTTCACGCTCGGCACGGTGGTGTCCATCGCCTCGGCGATGTGCTCGTAGGAGAGCGCGTCGATCTCGCGCAGCAGCAGCGCGGTCTTCTGGGTCTCGGGCAGCTCCTGGACGTCGGACACGATCTGGCGGAACTCCTCGCGCCGGTGCACGGTCTCGGCGGTCGTCGTGCCGTTGTCACGCTCGAAGATGTCCATGGAGTCCATCCCCGCCGTCTTGGGCTTGCGCAGATGGTTCAGCGACCGGTTGCGCGCGATCCGGTAGAGCCACGGGCGAACGTTGATCCGCCGCTCGTCGGCGAGGAGGGCGTTGTAGGCGGCGGCGAAGACCTCCTGCAGGACATCCTCGGCGTCCTCCTTGGAGCCCGAGCATGTGCCGGCAGAAGGCGAGGAGGCGCGCCTGGTAGCGCTGCACCAGCGCCTCGAAGGCGCCCGCGTTGCCCTGGCGCACGAGCGCCACGAGCCGCTCGTCTCCCTGCAGCCTGAGCAGGGGCGACCGCCCGCCGAGAGCGCCGATTCCTGGCTGGTGTCGGAGTGCGGAAGCTTCCACGCGGAACCCTGGGAAAACCGATCCCCTCTAAGCCAGACACCGTAACGATGCCGAAGTTGCGCCGGCGCGTCAGTCGAGCCTAGACAGGCTCCTAGACTTGTCGGTGCCCGGGTGATGGAACGGTAGACACAAGGGGCCTTAAAAGCTCCGGCCCTTCGGGGCGTGTGGGTTCGAATCCCACCCCGGGCACTGTGAGGCCGGCTCTGTGACCCCCTGGGACGACGATGACGACTGGGTGGGGGAGCCGCCCGAGGGACGCCATTCCCGCGAGCGCGCCGACCCGGCATTCTGGTCCGGCCAGCGCCCCCTCAGCCTCGCGGCCGCGGGCATCGGGCTCGTGCTCATCGTGCTGCTCGATCGTGGTCCTCCTCTGACCTGTCCTCAACCTCGACCTGAGCTAGAGGGCGACCGCTGGGCGCATTTTCGCTTAATGCCTGCTTAACGCGGTCTGCGCCCCCCGCAACAACGAGTGCAACGTGCGGCCTCGCCGATCTGTAGATTCGTCGGGCGTTGCAGGCCGTGGCCCGCGCCATTCCGGCGTGGGACGGGCCGGAGGGAGACTGAGGGAACGGATGCGATCGTGAGCGGGATCGGACGCGTAGCTGCACTTGGTGCGGTCATCGCTGCCGTGGCGCTCGTGGCGATCGTCCTGTTCGGCGGCGGCGGCGGGGGCTACGAGGTCACCGCCAAGTTCGTCAACGCCGGCCAGATCGTGAAGGGCAACCCCGTCCAGACCGGCGGCACGCCGATCGGCACGGTGAAGGACATCAAGATCACCGACGACGGCCAGGCTGCGATCCGCTTCTCGATCAAGGAGGACTACAAGCCCCTGCGGGAGGGGACGCGGGCCTCGATCCGCCAGTTCTCCCAGTCGGGCATCGCCAACCGCTACGTCGACCTGCAGATGCCGCCCAACGGCAGCGCCGAGATCCCCGACGGCGGGTCCATCGGGTCGGACAGCACGAAGACCGCGGTCGACCTCGACCAGCTCTTCAACACGCTCGACCCGCCGACCCGCCTCGCGCTGCAGGACTTCTTCAAGAACCAGGAGCGCCAGTTCCGCGACGCGGGAACGGCCGCCAACGGCACGTTCCAGTACCTCAACCCCGGCCTGTCCACATCGAGCGCCCTCTTCCGCGAGCTGAGCAAGGATGAGCCTCAGCTCGAGCGTTTCCTCGTGGACTCGTCGAAGCTGGTCACCGCGCTCGCCGAGCGCGACGAGGACCTCACCAACCTCATCACCGACCTCAACACCACCACGCGCGCCCTGGCCAACCAGAAGGGGGCGCTGGCCGAGTCGATCGATCGCCTGCCGCCCTTCATGCGGCGGGCGAACACCACGTTCGTGAACCTGCGGGCCGCGCTCGACGACGTGGATCCGCTCGTGGACGCCTCCGAGCCGGTCGCGCGCGTACTCACTCCGTTCCTCGCGCAGGCGCGCGGGCTCGCTGCCGACGCCGAGCCCACGATCCGCGACCTGCGACTCGTCGTCCGCCGAAGCGGCCCCGACAACGACCTCGTGGAGTTCATGAACTCGGTCCCACCGCTGGTGGACCTCGCGGTCGAGACCCGCCAGCGCAACGGCGACGAGCGGCGTGGCGCGTTCCCCGAGGCGGTGGCCGCCTTCCGGGGCGGGGCGCCGATCATCGCCCAGGCGCGCCCCTACACGCAGGACTTCCTCGGCTGGTTCGACGACTTCTCCACGACGGGCGCCAACTTCGACGCCTACGGGCCCTTCGCCCGCGGCCTCATCACCTTCCAGGAGTTCATCCCCGATCCCGCGCGGCCCACCGACCCGCTCGGCCCGATCAAGAAGGACCAGTTCAAGCGGTGCCCGGGCGCCGCCGAGGAGGCGGCCGACGACGGCTCGAACGTGTTCTCGGCGGCCGAGCGGGAAGCGCTGGACTGCGACGAGTCCGATCGCGCGACGGGGGACGTGGAATGAGGCGCCTCGTCTCCGCCGCCTTCCTGGTCGCCGTCTGCGTGGCGGCGGTCGTGCTCACCGGCGCGAAGGGCGACGGAGGCTCGAAGTCGACCTACAAGATCGTCTTCGACAACGCCTTCGGGCTCACCGAGGGCGGCGACTTCCGGGTCGGCGGCGTGAACGCCGGGTCGACCACGAAGTTCCGCGCCACCAAGGACACGCCGCCCAAGGCCGAGGTCACCGCGGAGATCACCGAGCCGGGCTTCGGGGACTTCCGCGAGGACGCCTCCTGCACGATCAAGCCGCAGTCGCTGATCGGCGAGTACTACGTGGACTGCCAGCCCGGCGTGTCCGACAAGAAGATCGAGAACAACGGGACGATCCCGCTCGAGCAGCAACACCTCCACCATCCCGCAGGACCTGGTGAACAACATCCTGCGCACGCCCTACCGCGAGCGCCTGCGGCTCATCATCGCCGAGCTGGGCACGGGGCTCGCCGGCCGGCCCGAGGACCTTCAGGAGGTCCTCAAGCGCGCGCACCCGGGCCTGCGGGAGACCAGCAAGACGCTGGAGATCCTCGGCAACCAGAACAAGATCATCGAGGACTTCATCACCGACTCCGACACGGTGGTCGCCCAGCTCGAGCGGCGCAAGCGCGATCTGACCCGGTTCATCGCCCAGGCGGGCGAGACCGCCGAGGTCACCGCTTCGCGGCGCGACCAGCTGCGCGAGACCTTCGCCAAGCTCCCCGGCTTCCTCGACGAGCTCGAGCCGACCATGCTCCGCCTCGGCGAGCTGGCCGACGAGCAGGTCCCGCTCCTGCGCGACGCCCGCGCGGCGGCCCCGAGCCTCAACGAGTTCCTCACCCGCCTCGGGCCGTTCTCCCAGGCCTCCCGGCCCGCCGTCCGGTCGCTGGGCGAGGCCTCCGTGGTGGGCACGCGCGCGTTCTCGGAGGGATCGAACGAGGTCGAGGAGCTGCGCAAGCTCGCACGTGACATCCCGGGGATGGCCAAGCCGCTTCGCCAGTTCCTCGAGTCCCTCGACGACGACCGCCGCGCGATCGACGAGGATCCGCGCGCGCTCGTGGAGGGCCCGCCGGCCGGCGATCCCTCCAACCGCAACGGCGGCAAGGGCGGCTTCACCGGCTTCGAGTCCTTCTGGAACTACTTCTTCTGGCAGGGCATGTCCATCAACGGGCTCGACGACGTCGGCCACCTGCTGCGCCTGAGCATCAAGGTCAACGAGTGCACGCCCTACCAGAACAACACCCCGATGAACCCCGACAACACCGCCTGCGGAGAACGAGACGCTGCGGGAGGAGATCGAGAAGTGCAACCAGTGGCTCGGTCCCAACCAGCCCGGCATCAACCAGCCCGACTTCACGGTGGGGTCGCAGGCCTCCGCCCTCGCGGCCGAGGCCGGCAAGCCCGCGCGGACCGTCGGTGAGCGCCGGGCCCCGGGCAGCCCGACGCCGGTCCCGTGGCCGGGCAGCGCGACATCTCCAAGCCGCAGGTCACCCTCCCGCCGGGCGTGCGCGAGCTGATCGAGCGCCTGCCGAAGCTCCCCGAGCGCCAGCAGGACAAGGTCGACGACGTGCTCTCGGGCAACGGCCCGGTGGGCGGCGACGGCGGCCTGCCCGACGGCGGCCAGCTCCTCGACTACCTCCTCGCGCCATGAGCCGCCGTCAGGGAACAGCCTCCCTCGTCGCGAGCCCCGTGCTGGTGGGTGCGGTCACCGTGCTGGTGTCGGTCATCGCGGTGTTCATCGCCTACAACGCCAACGCCGGGCTGCCGTTCGTGCCCACGTACGACCTCAAGGCGCAGTTCCCCACGGGCAACAAGCTGGTGAAGGGCAACGAGGTCCGGGTCGGCGGCTTCCGGGTCGGGGTGGTCGACGACATCAAGCCGGCCACCGCGAAGAACGGCAAGGCCATCGCCGAGGTGGCCATGAAGCTCGACAAGACCGTCGAACCGCTCGCCGAGGACACGCGGCTCAAGATCCGCCCGCGCTCGGCGCTCGGCCTGAAGTACGTGGAGATCACCCCCGGCAAGTCGGACACCACCTACAAGACCGGCGGCACCGTGCCCCTCGCGAACGCCACCGAGCAGCTCGAGTTCGAGGACGTGTTCTCCACCTTCGATCCCGAGACGCGGCGCAACGCCCAGGCCTCTCTGGAGGGCTTCGGTAACGCCTTCTCGGGCCGGGGCAACTCGCTGAACTCCACGATCGTCGCGCTCAACCCGCTGTTCGCCAGCCTCACGCCGGTCATGCAGAACCTCAACGACCCGTCGACGCAGCTGGACCAGTTCTTCCGCCAGATCGGGCGGACCTCGGCCCAGGTGGCCCCGGTCGCCACGGTGCAGACCGACCTCTTCCGCAACATGGCCACCACGTTCGAGGCCTTCAGCCGCAACCCCGACTCGCTGCGGGCCACGATCGAGAAGTCGCCGCCCACGATCGACACCTCGATCCGCTCCTTCCGCGTGCAGCGGCCCTTCCTCGTGGACTTCACCGACCTCTCGCGCCGTCTGCGCCCGGCGGTCAACGAGCTGCCGCGGTCGCTCCCGGCGATCAACCGCGCCTTCGCGGTGGGCACCGACGTTCTTCCCCGCACGGTCCCCCTCAACGCGCGCCTCGAGGGGGCCTTCGGTGAGCTCGAGGACCTGTTCGCCAACCCCAACACGCTCCTCACCATCCGCGACCTGCAGACGACGGTCGACGTCTCGCGGCCCGGCCTGGAGTTCGTGGCGCCCTACCAGACCGTCTGCAACTACTTCAACTACTTCGTGCACCCGCTGGGCGAGCACCAGTCGAGCCCCGCGGCCGACGGCTCGGGCACGACGCAGAACCAGGGCGTGAGGATCGTCAACAACGTGCAGCCCAACACCTTCGGCAACATCGAGGCCTCGCGGCCGTGGGACACGCCCGAGGGCATGAACCCGCTGGGCGCCCAGGTCAACGGGGAGGACGTGGGTCGTCAGTACGCGACGCCGTACCAGCCGGCCATCGACGCCCAGGGCAACGCCGACTGCCAGAACGGCCAGGACGGCTTCGTGCGCGGCCCGCTCGCTCCGCTCTCCCGGTACGGCCCCGGCACCCTCTCCGACGGCACGCCGACCGGCGGCAACGGCGTGATGATCATCAACGACTTCCCCGTGCTCTCCGGCGGCACGTACGTGTCGCGCAAGCTCGGGATCAACAACCTCCAGGACGTGGACAAGCTGCGATGAGCATCTTCCGGCGCAAGCGCAAGCACCCGTCCCACCAGGGCATCTCCCGCTTCAAGGCGGGGCTGATCGCCGTCATCCTGATCGTGGTCGCCACGTACATCGGCTTCACGAAGGCCAACCCCTTCGCGAACCCGTACAAGCTCACCGGGGTCTTCGAGACCGCCAACAACCTCAAGCCCAACTCGCCGGTGCGCATCGCGGGCGTGGAGGTGGGCAAGGTCAAGAAGGTCACCGCGATCGTGCCCGGCAAGAGCAACGGCGGGGCGCGCGTGGAGATGGAGATCAAGGAGGCGGGGCTGCCCATCCACGAGGACGCCACGCTCAAGATCCGCCCGCGCGTGTTCCTCGAGGGCAACTTCTTCGTGGACATCAAGCCCGGCTCGCCCTCGGCCCCGGTACTGAAGAGCGGGGACGAGCCGATCCCGGTCAACCAGACGGCCGCGCCGGTCCAGTTCGGCGACGTGCTCGCCGCGCTGCAGTCCGATACGCGCGAGGATCTCCAGGTCTTCCTCAAGGAGTACTCGCAGGGGCTCGCGGGCGAGGGCGCCGAGGGCTTCAACCAGTCCTTCAAGAACGGCAAGGAGGCCTTCAGGACCACGGCCATCGCCAGCGAGGCCACCCTCGGCAAGGACCCGACCAAGGACATCCAGCGCGCTCCTGAAGGGCCAGCAGGAGACGTTCGCCGCCCTGGTGCGCGACGAGGAGTCGCTCAAGGACCTGGTCACCAACTTCCGCATCGTCGCCGGCAAGTTCGCCTCCGAGGACGTGGCGCTCGAGGCCTCGCTGCCGGCGCTGCGCGACACCCTGCGCATCGGCTCGCCGGCGCTCGCCTCGCTGAACTCCGCCCTGCCCTCGCTCAGGGCCTTCGCGGTCGACGCGCTGCCGGGCGTGCGCTCCTCCGCACCCACGCTGCGCGCCTCGCTGCCCTTCATCACGCAGGTCCGTGCGCTGGTGTCGCCCGCGGAGCTGCAGGGCGCCGCGCGAGAGCTGCGGCGCCAGCTCCCGCAGCTCGTCGGGCTCAACCGCGAGCTGCTGCCCTTCCTGCGCCAGGCGCGGCTGCTGTCGTCGTGCACCAACGAGGTGCTCGTGCCCTTCTCCAACACGCCCATCCCCAACCCCGACGAGCCGCTCAACACCGGGCAGACGGTCTTCAGGCAGGCCAACCGCGGCTTCGTCGGCCTCTCGGGCGAGAGCCGCAACACCGACGGCAACCAGTCCTACTTCAACACGAGCGCCGTGCCCGCCGCGCCCAGCGTGCGGCCGGCACCGCCGCTCGACGGCGGCTCGCAGCCGCCCGATCGCCGCCCCGACGTGCCCTGCGAGACCCAGGAGCCCCCGAACCTCAACGCTCCGGGCGCCGCGGTGGCGGCCCTCGGCGGCGGCGGCGCCCAGTCGCCGCAGAGCTTCAACTCCGCATCGCTGCTCAAGGCCGCCGAGATCTTCAGGAAGTACGAGGAGGGCGAGGGAGCCGAGCGCCAGGAGAAGATGCGCCGCGCCTACAAGAACTACGCGTCCGGCGGCGAAGCCCGAGGTGAGGCCAAGTGAAGAAGGCCATCAAGGACCACCTCGGCGACTTCATCGCCATCGCCGCGCTGATCGTCCTCGCCCTGGGCATCGGCGGCGTACGTCCTGACCAACCAGCGGCTGCGCTTCCCGTTCATCGAGGACAAGCCCTTCGTGGTCAAGGTCGCGCTGCCCGATGCCCAGGCGGTGCAGCCGGGCCAGGGCCAGACCGTGCGCACGGCGGGCGTCGAGATCGGCCAGATCGGCAAGGTCGAGCTGAAGGACGGCAAGGCCGTCGTGGAGATGCAGCTCGAGCGCGACAAGTACGAGGACTACATCCGCGAGGACGCCACCGTCCTCCTGCGCACCAAGACCGGTCTCAAGGACATGTTCCTGGAGGTCGATCCCGGCACCGGCGAGCCGCTCGAGGAGGGCGAGACCATCTCCTCGGCCAACTCGGCGCCCGACATCGACCCCGACGAGGTGCTCGCGGCGCTCGACTCCGACACGCGCGACTATCTCCAGCTCCTGGTCTCCGGCGCCGGCAAGGGCCTCAAGGGCCGCAGCACGGACCTGCGCGAGACCTTCGCCCGGCTCGGGCCGCTCAACCGCGACATCGCCCGCGTGAACTCCGCGATCGCGCGCCGGCGGACCAACCTCAAGCGGCTGATCAACAACTACGGCTTCCTCACGAAGGAGCTGGCCACCAAGGACCGCGAGATCGTGCGGCTCGTGCGGCAGTCGAACCAGGTGTTCGACTCCCTCGCCGCCGACGACGCCGACATCCAGGGCACCGTGGCGCGGCTCCCCGGCGCGCTCAACACCACGTCGGAGACCCTGGCCAAGGTCGACACGCTCGGGGGCGAGCTGGGTCCGGCGCTCGAGGCCCTGCGCCCGCCCTTCCGCAAGCTCGACGAGGCCAACGCCGCCGTGCTGCCGTTCGTCCGCGAGGCCACGCCCCAGATCCGCGACCAGATCCGGCCGTTCGCGCGGATCGCCGGCCCCTACACCAAGGATCTCGGTCAGGCCGCGGCCGGGCTGCGGCGCGCGCAGCCGGGCCTCACCGCCTCCTTCGACAAGCTGAACCGCCTCTTCAACATCGGCGCCTACAACCCCAGAGGCGCCGAGGGACTCACCGGCAATCTCGCGACCGACCGCGAGCGCGAGGAGGGCTACCTCTTCGACCTCGCGTGGACGGCGCAGAACACCGTCTCGTTGTTCAGTACCGCGAGTGCGCAGGGCCCGCTACGGCGGATCTTCCTGGGCGGCCTCGACTGCACCACCGTCACGGCGCTGGTCGATCTTCCGGTGGTCGACGAGCAGCAGATCGCCAACACTCTCGGGGCTGCAGGAGTATGCGGGCAGTAGATGGTCAAGGAAACCCCCAGCCTTCTTCGCCTCGGCGCGATGGTGTTCTTCACCATGTCCTGTATCGGGATCCTGCTGTTCCTGTGGCTGGCGTTCGGCGGCTCGATCCCGCTGAAGCCGGAGGGCTATCGCTTCAAGGTGGCCTTCAAGGAGGCGGCGACGCTGACCCAGGAGGCCGACGTCCGGCTGGCGGGGGTCAACGTCGGCAAGGTGAAGACCAAGGAGCTGGACAAGCGCGGGAACGCCACCATCGTGGAGCTCGAGCTGCAAGGAGGCGTATGCGCCGATTCCTCGGGATACGCGGGCGATCTTGCGGCAGAAGACGTTGTTGGGGGAGACGTATGTGGAGCTGTCGACGGGGGATCGGTCGGGGCCGATGTTGCCGGATGGTGGGCGGTTGGCGGATGTGTTCGTGGAGCCGACGGTGGAGTTGGACGAGATCTTCAATGCGTTCGACAAGCCGACGCGGACGGCGTTTCAGGATTGGGTGCGGGAGCTGTCGAAGGCGGTGGATGGTGGTCGGGGCCAGGATCTGAACGATGCGTTTGGGAATCTCGAGGGCTTTTCGGTGGATGGGGCGAAGTTGTTGTCCAAGCTCGACGAGCAGGAGGTTGCGGTTCGGCGGTTGATCAAGAACACGGGGGTGGTGTTCGGGGCGTTGAATCGGCGCGAGGGTGCGTTGCGGGATGTGATTGTGAATTCGAACGAGGCGTTCGAGGCGACGGCGTCGCGCGACGATGCGTTGGCGGAGACGTTCCGGGTGTTCCCGACGTTCTTGGACGAGTCGCGGGTGACGTTGGCTCGGTTGGAGCGTTTTTCGAACGACACGCGTCCGTTGGTGATTGCGTTGAAGGCGCCGGCTGACGGATTTGGGGCCGACGGTGCGCGATCTGGGGGATTTGGCGCCGGATCTGGAGGCGTTGTTCCGGGATTTGGGTCCGGTGATTCGGGCGTCGCGGACGGGGTTGCCGGATCTGGAGCGGTTCTTGGAGGCGGGCGAGCCGGTGTTCGAGGCGGGCGCATGCGTTCTTCCCCGAGCTCAACCCGATCCTCTCCCTGCTGTCCTTCCACCAGGCCACCGTGGCGGGCTTCATCTCCAACGCGCGGCTCGAACCTCGCCGGGCACGTTCGGCTCGGGCAACCGCGTACCAGGCCCAGATCGGCATGATCAACAACAACTCCTTCGTCCGGAACGCGACCCGGCCCAAGCGCGAGCGCGGCAACGCCTACGTGGCGCCGAACGCCCACGAACCGCGGGCACGGCGCTCGGGCGTCCTTCGGCGAGGCCTTCGACTGCCGGCCCTCGGGTGGCGAGCAGCCCAACGCCGACGACCAGCTCAACAACCCCAACCCCGAGACCAAGAACGCCAACAAGAGCCCGCCCTGCTTCGTGCAGCCGCCGTCGCTGTACAGCCTGCAAGCAGTTCAACCGGCTCGAGCGCGGGCAAGGCGCCGAAGGTCGACGCGCCCGAGGGCCTCGAGGGCACCGAGCCGGCCGACGCTCGGCGCTCGCTAGGAGCCGCGCCGGCAAGGGAGGGCCTGCTAGATGGTCAAGGAGACCCCCAGCTTCGGGCGGATCCTCGGGATGGTCGTCTTCACGCTGTCGTGCTTCGGGATCCTGCTCTTCCTGTGGCTGGCGTTCGGCGGCTCGATCCCGCTGAAGCCGGAGTCCTTCCGCTTCGAGGCGGCGTTCCCCGAGGCCGCCACGCTGTCGGTCGAGGCCGACGTCCGCATCGCCGGCGTGAACGTCGGCAAGGTCAAGAAGAAGCGCCTCGACAAGGAGGGCGCCACGCACGATCACCGAGCTGGAGATCAAGGAGGCGTATGCGCCGATTCCTCGGGATACGCGGGCGATCTTGCGGCAGAAGACGTTGTTGGGGGAGACGTATGTGGAGCTTGTCGACGGGGGATCGGTCGGGGCCGATGTTGCCGGATGGTGGGCGGTTGGCGGATGTGTTCGTGGAGCCGACGGTGGAGTTGGACGAGATCTTCAATGCGTTCGACAAGCCGACGCGGACGGCGTTTCAGGATTGGGTGCGGGAGCTGTCGAAGGCGGTGGATGGTGGTCGGGGCCAGGATCTGAACGATGCGTTTGGGAATCTCGAGGGCTTTTCGGTGGATGGGGCGAAGTTGTTGTCCAAGCTCGACGAGCAGGAGGTTGCGGTTCGGCGGTTGATCAAGAACACGGGGGTGGTGTTCGGGGCGATCGAATCGGCGCGAGGGTGCGTTGCGGGATGTGATTGTGAATTCGAACGAGGCGTTCGAGGCGACGGCGTCGCGCGACGATGCGTTGGCGGAGACGTTCCGGGTGTTCCCGACGTTCTTGGACGAGTCGCGGGCGACGTTGGCTCGGTTGGAGCGTTTTTCGAACGACACGCGTCCGTTGGTGAATTGCGTTGAAGGCGCCGGCTACGGATTTGGGGCCGACGGTGCGCGATCTGGGGGATTTGGCCCCGGATTTGGAGGGGTTGTTCCGGGATTTGGATCCGGTGATTCGGGCGTCGCGGACGGGGTTGCCGGATCTGGAGCGGTTCTTGGAGGCGGGCGAGCCGGTGTTCGAGGCGGCGCATGCGTTCTTCCCCGAGCTCAACCCGATCCTCTCGCTGCTGTCCTTCGAGCAGTCGCGGGTCGCGGGCTTCATCTCCAACGGCGGCTCCAACCTGGCGGGCAACTTCGGCTCGGGCAACCGCACCCAGGCCCAGATCGGCATGATCAACGCCAACTCGTTCGACGCGTCACGACGACCCGGCCCAAGCGTGAGCGCGGCAACGCCTATCCCGAGCCGCAGTACCTGAGCCGCCTCCAGAAGCTGGGCACCTTCGAGGCCTTCGACTGCCGGCCCTCGGGCGGCGAGCAGCCCAACGCCGACGACCAGGTGAACAACCCCAACCCGCGACCAAGAACGCCAGCAAGAGCCCGCCCTGCTTCGTGCAGGGGCCGTCGCTCTACGACGGGAAGCTCTTCCAGTTCCTCAGGCGTGGACAGGCGCCGAAGGTCGACGCGCCCGAGGGCACCGAGGGCGTCCTCCCCGCGGACCCCGACCGCTAGCAGCGCGCCAGGTCGAGATTCGTCCCCCGATGGGGGACAATGGGGGCATGTCGCAGACCTTCGGATGGCTCTACCGGCGATTCGGCAAGCGCTACCTGCCGCTGTTCCTGATCTTCGAGTTCGGGTCGGCGACGGTGATCACCCTGGCCACGATCGGGCTGCTCTCGCTCTACCAGGACATCCCGGGCGACTCCTTCTGGCGCATGTTCGCCGTGGCCGAGGTCGTGATGCTGGCCTCGGTCGTCTACACCGCTCTACCGCAACCGCGCGCTCTTCCGCCCGCTCGAGGACTGGCTGAAGAGCGACGACTCCGCGCCGGCTGGCGCCCGAGGCGTGGCTCTCCGCGGTCTCGATGCCGCGCGAGATGGTGCGCCGGAACGGCTGGCTGCCCTTCGGGCTGGTCGGAATCCCGCTGTCGCTGTACTTCACGTGGGAGCTGGGCCTGCCCGCGTGGAGCGTCGGGATCTTCTTCGCGGCGTCGATGATCTCGGTGGCCTACGCGGTGGTCCTGCACTTCTTCACGGCGGAGCTGTTCCTGCGGCCGGTGATCGAGGACATCGTGCGCCAGCTGCCGAGCGACTGGGCGGGCCGCCCCGCCGGGGCGCCGCTGCGCTGGAAGCTGCTCGGGGCGCTGCCGATCATCAACGTGATCACCGGGGTGGTGGTGAGCGGGCTGTCGGCCACGGGTCGACCGCCTCGCATCACCGACCTCGGCGTGGACGTGGTGGTGGCGCGTCGCCGTGGCGTTCACCATCTCGCTGGAGCTCACGCTGCTGCTCACGAAGTCGATCACCCGGCCCGTCGACGAGCTGCTGGAGGCCACCGAGCGCGTGAAGCGCGGGCGACTTCGACGCGCGCGGGTCCCGGTCACCTCGGGCGACGAGCTGGGCGCGCTCGCGGGCAGCTTCAACGAGATGATGGACGGGCCTCGCCGAGCGCGAGCGCCTGCGCGACGCGTTCGGCTGCTACGTCGATCCCGAGGTGGCCGAGCGCGTGCTCGAGGAGGGCGACGTGCTGGAGGGCCAGGAGCTCGAGGTCACGGTGCTGTTCGTGGACGTGCGCGACTTCACGCCGTTCGCCGAGCGCTCGAGCGCACGCGAGACGGTGGCCTTCCTCAACGACTTCTTCGAGCTGGTCGTGCCGATCCTGCTCGAGCACGGCGGCCACGCGAACAAGTTCGTCGGCGACGGCGCTGCTCGGGGTGTTCGGCGCGCCCGAGCGCCTCCCCGACCACGCCGACCGCGCGCTGGCGGCGGCGTGCGACATCGCGAGCGCGGTGAGCCGGCACTTCGGCGACGAGGTGCGGGATCGGGATCGGGCTCAACTCCGGGCCCGTGGTGGTCGGCTCGGTGGGCGGCGGTGGGCGCCTGGAGTTCGCGGTGATCGGCGATGCGGTCAACGTGGCCGCGCGGGTGGAGGACGGTCACGCGCGAGACCGGCGACACGGTGCTGCTCACCGAGGCCACCCGCTGCCTGCTCGAGCGCCCGGGCGAGCGCGACCTCGACGAGCGGGGCGCGCTCCCGCTGAAGGGCAAGCGCGATCCGGTGCCGATCTACGCCACCGCGGACGGCGCCGAAGTAGACGAACGGCCTACGCCAATGCGGTCCGACCTCATCGCCGGGAGCCTAGTTCTCCGACACAGTGGGTGAGTGCCTGCGCATTGGTGACGACCCTGGCGGGCGCCCTCCTCGATGTCCTCGACGCCATCCCGGCGTCGCTGCGGACGCTGTTGGCGGCGCTCGCCGTGCTCTCCGTCGTGCTCGGAGGCGGGTACCTGTTCGTCGCGGCCCGGGCCCGGCGCCTCGACCGCCAGCGCGCCGACCTGCTCCAGGAGGTGGGGCTGCTGCAGACCGCCCTGCTGCCCGCCGGTGCCCTCCACCGTGGGCGCGGTGCGGACGTCGGTGGCCTACCGGCCGTCCGACGGACCCGGCGCGGGCGGCGACTTCTACGACGCGCTCGACGCTCCCCGGTGGGCGCGCGGCGTTCATCCTCGGCGACGTCTCGGGCCACGGCCGCCAGGCGCTCGCCCGCACCGCGTTCATGCGCTACACGCTGCGCGCCTACCTGGAGGCGGGGCTCGAGCCCGCGGATCACCCTCCAGGTGGCCGGGCGGGTGATCGACGAGAACCTCGACGGCCACTTCGCCACCGTCGTCGTGGCGGTGCACGACCCGGCGTCGGGCTCGCTCACCTACGCCTGCGCGGGCCACCCGGCGCCGATCGTGGTCGGGCCCGACCCGGCCGGAGCCGGTGCTCGCGGCCTCGTCGCCCCCGATCGGGCTCGGGATGCGGACGGGCGTGCGCCAGACCACGCTGCCGCTGCCGCCGGGCTCGGTCGTCTGCCTGTACACCGACGGCCTGGCCGAGGCGCGCACCGAGAGGGGCATCCTCGGCCGGCCCGCGGCTGGCGGACATCGTCGAGGAGCTGGGCCGCGGCGCCACCGCGGCGGGGCTGCTCGACGCGCGTCGCGCAGGAGGCCCGCCTGGTGACCGACGACATGGCGACGCTCGTGCTCAGCCCCAGCGCGCGGGGTCACCTCCGGCGGGTTTCGCTCCGAGCAGCTCGAGATCGACGCCGCTGAGGCCGAGAAGGGGATGGCCGAGCGCTTCCTCGAGGCGTGCACGGTCGAGCCCGCCGCGCCTGCGCGAGGCCGCGGCCGAGGCCCGGGCGCTCGCCGGGGGCTACGGCGGCGCCGTGCTCTACGTCCGCTTCGGCGTCGCGGGCACGCAGGTCGAGGTGGTGCCGCGCAACGTGATGAGCCTGGAGGCCGCGTCGCAGCTGCGCGCGATCCCCAAGCGCAGCTCCGCCTAGGGCGCCTCGTCGGGCCCGGGGCCCACCTTCACGAGCATCTTCCCGATGTTCTCTCCCCCGAGCAGTCCGATGAACGCGTCGGGCATGGCCTCGATGCCCGTCCACCACCGTCTCGCGGTAGCGCAGCTCGCCGCTCTTCACGTAGCCGCCCACCTCCTGCGGCGAAGCGGGGCGAGCAGGTCGTAGTGGTCGATCACGAGGAAGCCGCGCACCGTCAGCCGGTTGGCGATGCATCGCGGCGATGTTGCGCGGCCCGGGCGGCGGCTCCTCGAGGTTGTAGGCCGAGACCAGCCCGCACACCGGGATCCGGCCGAAGTTGGCCATCCGGGTCAGCGCGGCGTCGAGGTGGTCGCCGCCGACGTTGTCGAAGTACACGTCGATGCGGTCGGGGCAGTGCTCGCGCAGCGCCTGGACCAGGTCCACCTCGCGGTAGTTGAACGCGGCGTCGAAGCCCAGCTCGCCGGTCAGGTAGTCCACCTTCTCCTGCGACCCGGCGCTGCCCACCACGCGGCACCCGGCCAGACGCGCCAGCTGCCCGGCCACGCTGCCCACGGCGCCGGCGGCGGCCGACACGAACACCGTCTCGCCCTCCTTCGACCTTGCCGATCTCGTGGATGCCGGCGTAGGCGGTCAGGCCGGGCATCCCGAGCACGCCGAGGGCCGTCGAGACCGGCGCCAGCGTCGGGTCGATCTTGCGCAGCTCATCGCCGCCGGGCCGTGTAGTGCTCGCGCCAGCCGTGCAGGCTCTCGACCCAGTCGCCCTCGTCGAGCGCGTCGGAGTTGGAGGCCGACCACCTGGCCGACCGCGCCGCCGTCCAGCACCTGCCCGACCTGGAACGGAGGGATGTAGGACTTCACGTCGCGCATGCGCCCGCGCATGTAGGGGTCCACCGAGAGGTAGGAGTTGCGCACCAGCACCTCGCCGTCGCCGGGCTCGGGCGTGGGCACCTCGGCCAGCTCGAAGTCGTCCGGGCGCGGCTCGCCCTCCGGGCGCGAGGCGAGCCGGATCTCCCTCGTGGTCTCGGCCATCCGGCGACTCTACTGCGACCGCGGTAGGCTGCGCCGGTGGCGACCGAGCAGGAGACCGAGCGCGCCGCACTTCATGGCGGCCGGCTCGTGGCCAAGCGCCTGAAGGCCCACGGCGTCACCAAGCTGTTCACCCTCTCGGGGGGTCACCTCTTCTCGATCTACGACGGCTGCCGCGAGGAGGGGATCGACATCGTCGACACCCGTCACGAGCAGTCGGCCGCCTTCGCCGCGGAGGGGTGGGCCAAGGCCACGCGCCAGACGGGCGTGTGCGCGGTCACCGCGGGACCGGGGGTGACCAACGCGATGAGCCCGCTCGGCTCGGCGCTCCAGAACGGCTCGCCGATGGTGGCGCTCGGGGGCCGCGCGCCCGCCATGCGCTGGGGCCAGGGCTCGCTCCAGGAGATCGACCACGTGCCCTTCGTGGCGCCGCTCACGCGGTCCGCGGCCACCGCCGGGTCCACCCGGGAGATCCCGGCGCTGTTCGACGCCGCCATGGCCGCGGCCGCCGGGCCGCCCTCGGGCCCCGCCTTCGTGGACTTCCCGCTCGACGTGGTGTTCACGGAGGCCGACGTCGACGCGGACGCCGCTCCCGAGGTCCTCGATCACCGGGCCCTCCCGGCGGCCGAGGGCGCCGACCGCGCGGCGGAGCTGCTCCGCGGCGGCCGAGCGGCCCGTGGTCATGGCCGGCACCGGGCTCTACTGGGCGCACGGCGAGGACGCGCTGCGTGCGCTCGCCGAGGAGCTGAGGGTGCCGGTGTTCGTGAACGGGCTGGGCCGCGGCTGCATGCCCGCCGACCACGAGCTCTTCTTCTCTCGCGCGCGCGGCAAGGGCCTCAAGGAGGCCGACGTCGCGCTGGTGGTCGGGGTGCCGATGGACTTCCGCCTGGGCTTCGGCGGGTCGTTCGGCGAGGACACGAAGATCGTCCTGCTCGATTCGGCGGCCACCGACCGCCGGCCGCCCCGCGACGCGGAGGTCGAGCTCTACGGGGGCGTCCCGGCGACGCTGGACGAGCTGCGCTCCGCGGGCGCCGGCGGCCCCGACCGGGCGAGCTGGATCGCCGCGCTGCGAGAGACCGAGACCGAGAAGCGGCAGGGAGAGACCGAGGAGCTCAACGACGACCGCGCCCCCCTCCATCCCCTGCGCCTCTACCACGAGCTCGCGCAGGTGCTCGACCGCAACGCGGTGGTGATCGGCGACGGCGGGGACTTCGTCTCCTACGCCGGTCGCGTCATCGACTCCTATGAGCCCGGCTGCTGGATGGACCCCGGGCCGTTCGGCTGCCTGGGCGCGGGACCGGGCTACGCGCTGGCGGCCAAGCTCGCGAACCCCGACCGCCAGGTGTGCCTGCTGCTGGGCGACGGCGCCTTCGGCTTCTCGGGCATGGAGTTCGACACGCTCGTGCGCCACGGCGTGCCCGTCGTCGCCGTGATGGGCAACAACGGGATCTGGGCGCTGGAGAAGCATCCGATGGAGTTCCTCTACGGCTACTCGGTGGCGGCCGAGCTGCAGCCCAACTGCCGCTACGACCAGGTGGTCGAGGCGCTGGGCGGTCACGGCGAGCTGGTCGAGCGCCCGCAGGACCTGCGGGCGGCGCTCGAGCGCGCGTTCGCGTCGGGCAAGCCGGCGCTCGTGAACGTGATGACCGATCCGACGGTCGTCTACCCGCGCAAGAGCAACCTGGCCTGAAGGAACCGCCCGCTTCGCGGGTTGGATCGCGCGTCCGCGAGAGCCAGAAGCGGAACCGCCCGCTTGCGCGGGCGGTTCCTTAACGGTCCACTCAGGACGGGCAGGGGTACGTGCCTTGAGAGGACCTTGCGGTCCAGACGGCGGGAGGCGCCGATACGATGCGGCTTCGCCCGGACCTATGTACCGGGTCGCCAAAGAACACGACGATTTGCACCGCAGAGCCCTTCCCCGACCCAGCGCTACGAACTATACACCTCGTAGCACTCGGGCCTGACGTATATCTGTCCAATCATTGTCCGCGTCGTACTACCGATTGGCCATCACGTCCGGGTGACCGAATCGAGCGCGGCGCCGTGCAGAATGTCCGCTTCGCTGGTCTCCACCTGCTCGAGTCCGAACAGGCGCAGGGACTCCACCAGGATCGAAGCGCCGGCGACGATCGTGGGGGCGCGATCCGGGTGCAGACCCGGGCACCTCGCGGCGCTTGGCGACCGGCAGCGCGGCGAGCATCGCCAGCATGCGCTCGCATTCCGCGAGGCCCAGGACGTAGCCGTGGACCCGGGCCGGGTCGTAGGGCTCGAGCTCCTGGTCGACGGCCGCGAGCGAGGTCGCCGTGCCGGCCACCGCGAGGCCCGACCTCACCGAGCGCCGCACGTCCTCCGGCACCCCCTCCGCGACGATCTCCCGGGCGGCGGCGGCCAGCGCCTCCATGCTCTCGTGCGACGGCGGGTCGCCGGGCAGGTGGCGCTCGGTCTGCCGCACCGACCCGAGGCGGGTGGACACGTGGAAGGACGGTGCCGCGCCGGGGGCGCCGACCACGTACTCGGTGCTCCCGCCGCCGATGTCGATCACGAGCGTGGGACCGTCCTCCGTCCGTCCCGCGGTCGCGCCCAGGAAGGTGAGGCGCGCCTCCTCGTCTCCGGAGATCACGCGGATGTCGAACCCGTGGCGGTCGCGCACCTGGGCGCGAAGCTCGTCGCCGTTGCGGGCGTCGCGCACGGCGCTCGTGGCCACGGCGATCGAGCGCTCGGCGCCGAGGCGGTCGGCGATCTGCCGGTACTCCGCGATGCAGTCGTGGACGCGTTCGAGCGCGGCGTCGTTCAGCCGTCCCGAGGCGTCCACGCCCTCGCCGAGCCGCGTGACCACGGTGCGGCGCTCGACCTCCTCCAGCGCGCCGTCGGGCGTCCACGTCGGCGACGAGCAGTCGCGTCGAGTTCGTGCCCTAGGTCCACCACGGCGATGCGGGTCTGCTCGGGCACCGCGCCAACGCTACTCGGGCGCCCCGGGCGCCGATTTGTTGCAATGTGCGGCGCGCTGGGTAGAGAGTTGACCGAACCCACCAGGAGGCGAGGCGAATGGCGAAGAGGATCGACAAGGATCTGTACAAGGCGGTCCGCGCGGGCGGGGTGCGCAAGCGCGTGGCCCGAACGGTCGCCGAGGCGGCGACCATGGCCAAGGACACGGGGGGCAAGGCGCCCGAGGCGCTGCGCAACACGGCCAAGGACCTCCGCGCCCTGGCGGACACGCTGGAGGACCGCGCCACCGGTGGCCCGGCGAAGCGCGCCGAGGCAGCGCAGAAGGCGGCCCGCACGCGCAAGCGCAAGGCCGGCGAGCGCAGCGCCGCCGCCAAGCGCGGGGCGAAGACGAGGGCGTCGTCGGGCGGATCCCGGGCGAGCAGCAGGGTCGCGCAGCACGAGCAGCCGCTCGTCGCGCGAGCACCGGCTCGCGCGCGAAGGGCACCTCCTCGCGCGCGAAGAGCACCTCGTCCGCGCGAAGAGCACCGGCTCACGCGCAAGAGCGCCTCGTCGGGTGGGCGAACCACCCGCTCTCGCGCGCAAGTCCTAGCGCCGTTCCGGGTTGACGATCCCGGTTCGGTTGCTAAATTCACTCGCACGCCGCGGGGTGGAGCAGTCAGGTAGCTCGTCGGGCTCATAACCCGAAGGTCGCGGGTTCGAATCCCGCCCCCGCTATTCACGAAAGGCCCGCTAAGGCGGGCCTTTCGCGTTGAAGGAGGTCCGGGCTAGCTCGCGGCGTCTAGCGCGCCCTTGAGGCCATCCAGGTCGACTGCCCCGAAGACCACGCGATTTCGCGTGGCGACACAGACGAGATCGAGGTCGACGCCAGCCTGAGCGATCTTGCGAGTCAGGTCCGCCAGCGCGCCTGGGCGATCCTCGACATCGACCACGACCACCTCACGCTCGCGGGTAACCGCGAGATGCGAAATCGCCAGCGAATGCTTCGCGGCCTCGGCGTGCGGGACGAGGATGTGGAGCTCGGCACGCTCGCCCGGCCCGACGCACGTGGCCGCGGCGATGTTCACCCCCGCGTCGCTGATCTGGGCCGCAACGCGCGAGCGCCCCAGGCGTGTTCTCGACGTCGATGACCAGGTCGACCATGGCCAGTGGGGCTGACGACCGCTCCTGCACGGCCCACCCGTTGCCGTCCGGGTCCTCGAAGAAGAGGAAGCGTGAGCCGGGAGCGCCCTCGGGTCCGAGCTGTTGCACGTCGCCGACGCCTACCCCACGATCAGCGCCTCGCGAACGGCGTCGATGTCCTCAACCACGAGCTGGACGCCCTTGACCGAGCCGGGCTCACCCAGCGGTAGGCCCACGCCGATCACGACCGAGCAGGCCGAGCCGGGCGGCGTCATCTGCACGACCCGCATCCCCTCCACGGGACGCATGTCGTGGTCGAGGTTGAAGCCGACCTGCTCGGTGTAGAAGGCCTTCGCGGCGTCGACGTCGGTGACGGGGATCGGAACGACTTCGAGCTTCAGATCCATGCTGGTCCTTTCGGTCGATGCACGGGGTCTGCGAAGATCGCATGGTGTCGGACTACCGTGCGCAGGCCCATCTCGATGCGCCGCTGGACGAGGTCTGGGCGCTCGTCGGCAACCCCGCCACGTACCCCCAGTGGTGGCCGGTCGCCGTAGAGATTCGCGGCGAGACATTCGAGGTTGGGGACGTCTATACCCAGGTGCTGGCGACGTTCGCTGGGCGGCCGTTGGAGTACACCCGGATGATCGACCAGCGCGACGAGCTCAAGGAACTGAAGTGGAGTTGCCCGACGACCGGCGGCTTCCAGCACTGGCGGCTGATCGCTGCCCAAGGCGGCACGTTCGTGGACATGGAGATGGGCCTCCACCCACCCGCGCTCCGGTACCGGCTGTTCGACAAGACACTCGGGCGCTGGTTCATCAAGCGCTGGGCGGAGCAGGCCATCGACGGACTGCGTAAGACACTGGCCTCGGCGGAGCTTCAGAGGTCGCGCCGGGCGAAGCCGGCTCGCGCCAGCAGCCCCACCAGCCCGACGTAGAGCACGGTCCACGGCCACAGGAACGGGCCCGAGTCCTCCGCGCCGCCGAACGGCCCCAGCTGCACGGCGAAGTCGGTCACGCCGCTGGCGTCGGCCGTCAGGCCGTTGAGGCCCGCTTGGTAGAGCGCCTCGAAGGGCAGCAGCCAGGCCGTGACCTCCGCCACTCGCTCGAGGCTCTCCACGTTCAGGCCTTCGCCTATCTGCCCGAGCAAGCCCGCGGCGAGGCCCGCGCCGAACACCATGAACACGGCGATGCCGTTCGCCGTGGCCGACAGGTAGACCGAGCCCAGCAGCGCCACGGCGGCGATCACCACCACCGCCGCCGCGAGGGCCAGGCCGGGGGCGAGCACGCGATCGGGCCACCACCCTCCGACGGCCCCGGTGATGAGCATCGCGATCACGTAGACCCCTGCCGCGTACCCGGCGCACACCGCCGCCGCCGCGGCGAAGCGCCCCAACAGCAGCTGAGTCCGTCCGACCGGCCGCACCACCAGCGGCTGCAGGAGGCCTCGCTCGGCGTCGCCGCGCACCGCACTGAGGGTGAGAAACACGGCGAGCACGGCGCCCAGGAAGAGTGTGGAGAACATGGCCAGACCGAAGATGGTCGACCCGGTGAGCACCTTGGCGTCGACCGGGTCGTCCTCGCCCGCGAAGCTCTCGACGCTGTCGAAGGCCGCGGCCGCCCCCCAGCCATAGAGCGCGAGGAACAACGCTGTGAGCACGAGCACCACGGTGAAGACCCGCCGGCGCAGGCTCTCGCGCAAGGCATACCCCGCAACGATGCTCGCGCCGCTCATGCGCCCTCCACCGCCTCGAGGTAGGTGTCCTCGAGGCTCGAGGCCAGCACCGTCACGCCATACACCTGCTCGCCCGCCTCCACCAGCTCGGACACGATGCGCGGCACCTCTTCGCGCGCCCACACCCTCGAAGCGCCGCGTACCCGATGCCAGCTCGACCTCCACACCACGCGCACGACCCAGATCGGCCGGCGCACCCTGCTGCACGATGCGCCCGGCGAGCATGATCGCCACCCGGTCGCACACCAGTTCGACCTCGCTCAGCAGATGCGAGTTCAGCAGCACGGCAACCCCCCGGGAGCGCAGCTCGCCGAGCAGGTCGCGGACCACCCGGCGACCCACCGGGTCCAGCGCGCTGGTGGGCTCGTCGAGCATCAGCAGACGGGGCGAGCCCACCAGGGCCTGGGCGATGCCGAGCCGCTGCTGCATTCCCTTCGACATCGCTTCCACCTTCACCCTGCTCGCGTCGGCGAGGCCCACCAGCCCGAGCAGCTCTGCCCGCTCGGCGGGACCGCCCTCCGAGCCGGCCAGGCGCTGGTGGAGGTCGAGCAGCTCGTCGGCGTCGAGCCAGCCGGGGAAGCGAAACAGCTCGGCCAGGTACCCGACTTCGCGACGGGCCTCGAGGGATCCCGCCGGGGTTCCGTGCACCTCGATGGTGCCCGCGTTCGGGCGCACCAGACCACACGCGATCTTCATCAGGGTGGACTTGCCCGCCCCGTTGGGACCCAGCAATCCGAACAGCTCGCCCGGCTCCACCCGGAGGTCCGCCCCGTCCAGCGCCTGCGTGGTGCCGTAGAGCTTGGTCAGGCCGGTCGCGGCCAGGGCTGCGGGCACGGCGCGGAGTGTAGAAGTACCGTCGCGATCATTCGGCTGCCCGCCGCGAGGCTTCCTGAAGGCGCGCGATGCGCTGGTCTTCCTCGCCGACGAGGGCCTCGAGCTCATCGCGGACCGCATCGATGTCGAGGTTGCCGGCCGCCGCCATCGCCTCTATGTCGGCCCAGTCGCGGGTGCGGTCGAACATCGCCTTGAAGACCGCGAGCTCCACGGGTCCGAGCACTGGGATCTCTTCACCCTCGAAGGGCACGCTGCGGCGGTTGCGCGCGGCCTGCTCGTGCAGTGGCTCGTAGTCGAAGAAGAGGTCGATCGGCGTGTCGTCCCACCAGAGGCGGATCTGGCCGTCGCGGCGGATGGCGTCGACCGTGTCGGCGTCGTGGCGTATCTCCGCCGGCAGCGCGGCAAGCGCAGGCTCGCACTCGGCGGCCGGGACGAACAGGTTGACGTCGATGTCGCGCGTGCCGCGCGGCTCAAGCGTCCAATAGGCGAGCGCGATGGCGCCGCCGAAGGCGTGCTCGATCCCTGCCCGCGACAGCTCCCGATGCACAGCGAGCAGCTTGTCGGCGAGGGTCACGCTTCGGACGGCCGACCTGCTGCGGCGAGTCGTGGGTAGGCAAGTCGCCGTGAGCGCCTGGCGGGCAGGCGTTCCGCGAGCTCGAGAACCTGGGCAAGTACCCGGCCGCGGTGCTCGAGGTCGTGGGCGCTCGGCACGCACACGGGTGCCGAGGCGGGCGCCGTGGTCAGGCGCCTTCCAGCGGCGGCGAGTACGCGGGTGAGCGTTGCGGGCGATGGAGTCTTGGCGCCGTGCTCATAGGCCGAAATCGTTGCCTGGGAAGTGCCGCTCCGTTCGGCCAGCTCCGCCTGGGTGAGGCCCGCCGCGCGGCGTGCAGACGAGATTTCGCGGGCTGTATGCATGAGAGCGAAGTATATCTGAGTGGATATATAGGACGCCTGTCCCCCGCACGGGGGGTTCAAAATGCGCCAAAACGGGTAGACCTCCGGACGTCGGGGTTCTGGTCCACCAGGGGGACAGTTGCCGCATCGCCGCAGTAGGCCTACTTCGCCTAGCCTCATCGCTCGTTGCCGCCGCCGCGGCACTCCTCGCGCTGCCGGGCGGAGCATCGGCGGCCGAGCAGAACGCCTACGCGGCGGCGATGAACTACGCGACACCGACCGTCACGATGGGCCAGGGCGACACGCTCACGTTCCACAACCTCGACACGCTCGCCAAGCACGACATCGTCGGGCATGAGGGGCTGTTCGCCAGCGAGCTGATCGGGGCGGGGGAGTCGGCGCCGGTGAAGGGCGCCGAGAAGCTCGCGCCCGGGCAGTACCAGTTCCACTGCTCGCTGCACTCCTGGATGCAGGGCGCGATCTCCGTCACCGGCGCGGGAGGCGGCGTGCCGACGGGACCCGGCGACGCCGGTGACGCCACCAGCTCGGTGGGCGGCGGCGGCGCCACGCCCGACCCGGCCGACATCTGGCCGCGTGCCACGCGGGCGTCGGTGGGCTCCGAGAGCTGGCCGCTCTACGGCGGCGACATCTCCAACAGCCGCAACGGCGGCGCCGACGGCCCCTCCGCCACCGAGGCGCTGAACCTCGGCGTGGCGTGGAGCTTCCATGCGCCGGACGGTGACTTCACGGGCACCCCCGTCGTGCGCAAGGGCCTCGTGATCGCGGGATCGTTCGGCGGCACCGTGTACGCGCTCGACGCGGCCACCGGCCAGCAGCGCTGGTCGCACCACACGACAGAAGCCGATCAACGGCACCGTGGCCACCGACTCGCAAGCGCGTGTACGTGCCGATCGCCGACCCGCACAAGCCGAAGGTGATGGCGCTCTCGCTGAAGACCGGCCGCAAGCTCTGGGCCAAGCGGGTCTCGACCCAGAAGGACTCCGACGTCTACGGCAGCCCCGTGGTGTGGAAGGGCACGGTCTACATCGGCGTGTCGGCGCTCTACGGCGAGCTCAACGACCCGGAGGTCAACGTGCGGGGGCAGGTCGTGGCCCTCGACGCGAAGAAGGGCAAGATCAAGTGGAGCACCTACACGACGCCCGAGGGCCACGACGGGGCGTCGGTCTGGACCACGCCCGCGATCGACCCCGCGACCAAGCGCCTCTACGTCGGCACCGGCAACGCCTACCACGAGCCGGTGGCCGACACGACCGACGCGATCCTGGCGCTGGGCACCCGCACGGGCAAGATCGTCGCCAAGTACCAGGCGACCCCGGGCGACGTCTGGAACGGCACGAGCAACGCCACCGCCGGACCGGACCACGACTTCGGAGCCTCGCCGCAGTTGTTCATCGGCCCCGGCGGGCAGAGGCTGGTGGGCGCCGGCCAGAAGTCCGGCATGTACTGGGCGCTCGACCGGCGCAGCCTGAAGCCCGCCTGGAACACGCAGGTCGGGCATCGGCACCCAGGTCGGCGGCGTGATCGGCTCGACCGCCACCGACGGGGAGCGGATCTACGGCCCCAACACGATCGCGCGGCGAGCAGTGGGCGCTGAACATCGACGGGTCCCGGGCGTGGGTCTCGGCCGACGGCGGACCGCTCAAGTTCAACTCGACCGCGGTCGCCAACGGCGTGGTGTGGACCACCGACATGTCGGGCTTCCTGATCGGGCGCCAGGCCGCGAGCGGCATCCCGCTGGCGAAGGTTCCGCTCGGATCGCCCACCTGGGGCGGCGTGTCGGTCGCGGGCGGCAGCGTCTTCGTCGCGATCGGAACGCAGGGAACGTCCGGCTACATCGCGGCCTACCGGGCCCGCCGGGGAGACGAGCTCTTCCAGGCCGCCAATCACTGGTGGGACAGCCCTGAGCAGAACGCCGACGAGTACCTCGCCCAGCAGCGGGCGAAGGAGAGGCGGCGACGGATAGCGAGGCAGAAGGCCGCGAAGCGACGCTCGGCCAAGCGACGTGCCGCCAGGCGCAGAGCCGCGCGGCGCAGGACGGCAGGCGGCCGCGCTCAGGACAGGCGAGCGGCGAAGAGGCGCGCAGCCAGGCGCAAGGCCGCGAGAAGGAAGGCCGCGAGAAGGAAGGCAGCGAAGCGCCGGGCCGCGAGGCGGCGTGCCGCTCGCAGGAAGGCCGACCAGCACAACGCCAGCGAGCACCACCATCAGCAGGGACGCGGCGGCGCCCTGCTGAAGGCCAACCGCGAGCGCGGCGACCGCTACATGCCCAAGCCGCCCGGCACCACCGACCGCCTGTCGCTCTACTACGGCCCCTACACCATCCCGCCGGGCTGGGACGCGAACCGCGTGGACCTCGAGCTGCCGACCCAGGACGGCTTCCTGATCTCGCTCGAGCCGGCCATGCGCCGCGTCCAGGACCTCAGCGAGCCGATGCACACCGAGGCGCACATCCATCACGCCCACTGGTTCGGCTTCGACCCGGGCAACGAGGAGGACGGCTACTTCGCGCAGACGGGCACGGGCACCCACGAGTGGGTCTTCGGCAACGGCGACGAGGAGACGCGCGCCGACTTCCGCCGCCGCAGCGCGGCGCAGCCGAAGGGCCCGGTCTACGGCAACTTCCTCCCGGCCGGGCGCAACCAGACGGTGATCTACATGCTGCACAACAAGACGAGCCAGCCGATGGCGGTCTACATCGTGCTCGACGTGATCTTCAAGCACGGCACCCGCGCGCAGCTCGAGGAGATCCACAAGCGTCCCTACCACGACGTCGCCGGGATGCTCATGGGACGGACGTTCGACGTTCCGCGGCGAGGCCTCCGGCGACGGCAAGTGGGAGTACGTCAAGGACAGGAAGTGTCCGGACAAGGACAAGCGCAAGGAGGGCTGCGCGATCGAGTGGGTCGCCCCGCGCGACGGAACGATCGTCGGCACCGGCGGGCACCTCCACCCGGGCGGCACCCAGGTGACGATCGAGAACTACGGCAGCACGGCGAACCCGTGCATGCCCGACCGCCGGCGTCGCGGCTATGGCGGCACGCTGCTCTTGAAATCCGACGTGATCAACCGCAACGCGCCCTTCTCCGAGGACTACCAGACCGAGGTCACCCACCCGGCGTGGCGCGCGCCGCTGCGCAAGGGCGATCGCCTACGGATCTCCGGCAACTACGAGAACAAGGACCACGCCTGGTACACGGCGATGACCCACGCCGGCTTCTACTTCGACTACGAGCAGCCGCCGAAGGGGCGCTGCAAGCCCTACATCGTCGGCCCGGCCAAGAAGAAGGTCAAGGACCCGACCGCAGGGCGTGCCCAACCGCCCGTGGGGCCATGAGGACGAGTACTGCGGGGTGCGCTACGGCCGGCCGCCCTGCGAGAAGCCGGAGCCGCCTGCCCGCCGGAGAACGTGTTCGTGGACCAGAACCTCGTCCACATCGCGAACTTCCAGTACCTGCCGGGGGACAGGTCGGCATCGACCGGCGGCGGAGTGATCCCGAGTGTCAAGCAGGGGGAGAAGATCACGTTCGTCAACGAGGACCAGTTCGCTCAACATCAGGCACTCGGTCACGACGTGCCCGTGGCCGTGCAACGGCCGCTACGTGGGCAACTACCCGCACGCCGACGGCGCGTGGGACTCGGGCACGCTGGGTTACGACGTGATCGACGGCGGCAGCCCGGAGCCGATCGCCACGACGCCGCCGGACCTGGGGCCCGGCGTCTACTCCTACTACTGCCGGATACACCCGTGGATGCGCGGCGCGTTCCGGGTCGAGCCGCCCGGCGGCTAGCCGCGGCTCAGGCATTCACGCAATGGGAGGTGCCGAGCGAGGCCGACTCGGCTGCCGCATTGCTCGCTACTCGCCTGCGTCGCGGTCGGCGCCGGCCCGGCCCTCGCCGGCGTCTGGCTCGCCGGTGACCTGCACGTGCACACCACCTACTCGCACGACTCCTACGGCGGCCCCGGCGACGACAACACCGGCCTGGACGACGCGAACACGATCGGGCTGACCGTGGGCGACCAGTTCCGTCTGGCCGGCAGCCGCGGCCTCGACTACCTCGCGATCACCGACCACAACGACATCCGCTCGCAGTCGGATCCCGGGTTCGGCACGGCGGGCGTGATGGCCGTCCCGGGCTACGAGAACACGCTCAAGACGCACGCCCAGATGCTCGGGGCTCGGCGCATATACGACAACGGCGACAAGGGCCTGGACGCCACTCGCGCGGTGGCCGATGCGCTGCGCGCCGACGGGGGCGTGTTCCAGGTGAACCACCCCGCGAGCCCGGCCTGGGCCTACGCGTATCAGGTGCCGGCCGAGACGAGCGAGGTGTGGAACCTGCCGTGGTACTACCAGCCGCCCTTCCCGGCCGCGGCGGACAACGACCGGGCGCTGCGCTTCTGGCAGAGCTGGCTCGACCGCGGCGCCAAGGTCGGCGCCACCGGAGGCAGCGACAGCCACTGGGCCTACACCTCGCCCGCCCAGGGAGTCGGCCAGCCGACCACGTGGGTCTACGCGGCCGACCGCTCGCCGCGCAGGCGTCCTGGCCGGGTTGAGGGCCGGTCGCACGGTGATCTCGCACCAGCCGCCGGCCTACGCGGGGCCGCGCCTGTTCCTCGAGGCCGATGCCGACCGCGACGGGCGCTACGAGGCCATGGTGGGGGACACCGTGCCCCCCGGCTCGCGGGTGCGGGCGCGAATCGCTCGGCGCGGCCGGGGCCACGCTGCGCCTGGTCGGCGACGGGGGGCGCGAGCTGGCGACCGGTCGCGGTGGACTCCGCGGAGTTCGAGCACGCCTTCGCGGTCCCGAGGTCCGCCAGCTGGGCTCCACGCCCAGCTCTACGGCGAGGACACGCCCGAGGGGCGCCAGGCGGGCTGCACGGTGATCCCGAGCGACGACCTCATCGGGCTCGTTCACCTACTGCACGAACCGGGTCGTGATGCTGGGGCTCACCTCGGCGATCTACTTCCGCTCGGCGGCGGCGCGATCCCGGCGCCGGGGCCGGGCGCAGGCCCTGCCTCGCGCGTCGCTCGCCGATCGGCGCGCGCAACGTCGGCCGCATCCGCCTCGGGTACACCCGCCGCGCCCTGCTTGCCCTGCGGGTCCGCTCTCCGCGCCGCGCCCACCGCCGCCTGTCGTATTGCGTGAAGGGCTCGCGCGGGCGGGTCACCGCGGTCTTCTCGGGCCGCTCTGCGCGTGCTCGTGTCGAGCTGGTCGTGACCACCGCTCCCGGTCACGGCAACCGTGGGATTCGCGTGGGCTCGGCGGCTGCTCGCTTTCGCCGCTCCTATCCCGGCCGGGTCCACCTCCGAGGCGAGGTCTACGCCGCAGGGCCGAAGAGTCGCCTGTTGTTCGGGCTGCGCCGCGGGCGGGTCGCCTTCATGGCCGTGGGCACACGGGCCGTCGTCGGTCGTCCCGCGCGCATCCGGCGCGATCTGCGCCTCGTCCTCAGCCGGGGCCGAAGCTCTTGACCGCGCGGGCGCCGACCAGGCGGCAGTAGTACAGGAACTTCTGGGGGTCGACGCCGGCGGCGAACAGGACCGCCGGCTGCGACGCGCTGCGTGCCTTCCTGCGAGTCCTCGGTACGCAGGCGCGGTAGCGGCGGGACTTCACGATCCGCCGTCCACTCGAGGTCCTCGCGACGACCCGCACGCGGTAGCGGCCCGACCGCGGCAGGTTGCGGATGGTGAATCGCCTCCGGACGCGGCGCCCGCGGAGCAGCTTGACGCGCTTCCCGCGGACGCGCACGCCGACGCGGGTGATCCGCCCGCCGGCCGGATGGCGCAGGCGGACGGTCAGCGAGCGGCGCGTGTTGCAGCTCCTCGCGCCGGGCAGCCGGACGGCCGCCCGGCGTTCCGCGCGGCAGGTGCGGTAGGTGAGGTCGTACTGCGCGAGGTAGGGATCCCTGTGCGGGCATGGGTCCTGGCCGGCGAACGGCCACACGCCGTCGCGGAACTGCACGGTGTAGAAGCCCTTGGCGATGTCGGCGAACCAGATCTGGCGGAGGTCGGTGCGGATGACCGGTCGCGCGACGGTCGCGTTCGCCACGGCCCCGGCGGGCGAGTCCGTGGTGCCGGGGTTGAAGTAGGCGATCTCCTTCGGCGCGCGCGGGTTGCGGATGTCGTACACGCGGATGCCCGATCCGAAGCTCGCGCACGCGGCGATCGTCGGGTCGTGCGTGCGGTCGGTCGAGCAGTAGTGCGAGTCGTAGAGGAACACCCGCGAGCCGACGACGCCGAAGACGTCGCCCTTGGTCAGCCCGTTCGTCGGGAACGCGGCCGAGTCGCCCGCGACCTCGTCGCAGTTCTCCGGCAACGTCACCTCGTTGAAGATCTTCGAGACGACCTTCGGGTTCCGCTCGTCGGCGATGTCGACGATCATCGGATAGCCGAAGTTGGTCTCGCGGTCGGGCCGGGACGTGCACGGCTGGCCGAGCTCTGCGTACTCGGCGAAGTTGAAGATGTGCGGGCGACCGCCGTAGAAGATCGGGATCGTCGACTGCTGGCCGTCGTTGCCCGGCGTCGGCAGCTCGCCGATCACCTTGATCTGGGCGTTCTGCTTGCGCGCCTGCACCTCGCTCGTGTCGGCGATCGCCAGGCGCCCGGTGCCGATGTCCGCCAGGTAGGCCCGCTTGCCGTCCTCGCTGGTCGAGCAGCCGTGGATCCCGAGCGGCTGCGGTTCCGACAGCTGCTTGGGCTTCCGCGGGTCGGAGATGTCGATCGGGGTGATCGAGTCGGTGCTCGCCATGTAGTAGACCATCCCGTCGGCCTGGAAGCAGCCCTCGTGGCCGATGGCGGACGGCATCACCACGTCGGCCAGCAGCTTCGGCTTTCGGCAGTCCCTCGAGATGTCGTACACCGCCAGGGCACGGTTGGCTTCGGGATCGTCGGCGTTGCTCGCGCCCTGGGCGAGGTAGTAGCGGTCGGCCACGAGCAGGCCGCGTTTGCGATGTACGCGCAGGGACTCCCCGGCGTTCGCCGCGGCTCGCTCGGTCAGGTAGGCCGTCTGAACCGGCTTGCGCGGGTCGGACACGTCGACCACGACGGTGCCGCCCTCGGCGTTGAACGCCCCGATCGTGTCGCTGTAGTAGGCACAGTTCTCGTAGGTGTCGAAGTTCGCGAACGAGGAGCTCGGCATGAATCCGACCTCGCTGAGGTTGCACGTGTAGCCGGTCGACCGAGCGACCGCTGTTGCGATCCGGCACGGGCACCTGCCCCTGCAGGCCGGTCTCCGGTCGATCGTTCGGACCGCACTGCGCCGGGGACTTGGCCTCTGCTCCGGCGGTCGGCAGCGTCGCCGCGCAGACCCCCATGAGGACGCCGAGACAAGCGAGGCGCTTCCTGCCCACGGAGGGAATGTACCGCCTCGCCTACGCCCGCAGAAACGTCAGCACCGCCAGCACACGGCGGTGATCCTCGGCCGCCGGCGCCAGGCCGAGCTTGCCGAAGATGCTGGTCACGTGCTTCTCCACCGCCCGCTCGGTCACCACGAGCTGCTCGGCTATCGCGTGGTTGGTCCGCCCCTCGGCCATCAGCCCGAGCACCTCCCGCTCGCGCGCCGTGAGCTCCGCCAGCGGGTCGTCGCGCCGGCGCCGGCCGACGAGCTGGGCGACCACCTCGGGGTCGAGGGCCGAGCCGCCCTGCCCGACGCGCCGCACGGAGTCCACGAAGCGATCGATGTCGGCCACGCGGTCCTTCAGCAGGTAGCCGACCCCCTCCGCGCTCTCGGTCACCAGCTCGAGCGCATAGCCCTCGTCGACGTACTGGGAGAGCACGAGCACGCCCGTGCCCGGCAGCCGCTTCCGGATCTCGAGCGCCGCGCGCAGGCCGTCGTCGGTGTTGGTGGGCGGCATGCGGATGTCCACCACGGCCACGTCGGGCTTGTGGGCGGAGACCTTGCGCACCAGATCCTCGGCGTCGCCGGCCTGGGCCACCACGTCGAAGCCGGCCTCCGACAGGAGGCGGACGATCCCCTCGCGGAGCAGCACGGAGTCGTCGGCCACGACTACGCGCACGGGATGTCCGCCCTGACCACGGTTCCGCCTCCGCTCGGGCTCTCCACCTCGAGGCGGCCGTCGAGCGCGGACACCCGGTCGGAGAGCCCGCGGAGCCCCGAGCCGCGCCCGGGGTCGGCGCCGCCGACGCCGTCGTCGCTGACCTCCACCAGCAGGCGGCCGTTCGCCCTCGCCACGCGCACGTCGGCGCGGCTCGCCTTCGCGTAGCGCGCCACGTTGGTCAGCGCCTCGGCGACGACGAAGTACGCGGCGGACTCCACCGGCGGCGGGCAGTCGTTCGGCCGGCGTCTCGCTCAGCTGCACCGGCACTCGCGCGCGGTCGACCAGGGCCGCGAGCGAGGCCTCGAGGCCGCGGTCGGAGAGCACGGCGGGGTGGATGCCGCGAGCGAGCTCCCTCAGCTCCTGGGTGGCGTCCGCCAGCTCCGCGATCGCCTCGTCGAGCAGCTCGCCCGCCCCTTCGGACCCCGGACCGACCTTGGAGCGCGCCAGCCGCAGGCCGAGCGCCAGCGAGACCAGCCGCTGCTGCGCCCCGTCGTGCAGGTCGCGCTCGAGCCGGCGGCGCTCGGCGTCGGCGGTCTCGACCAGCCTGGCGCGCGACGCTCGCAGCTCCTCCACCCGCGCGCGCAGCTCCGCGTCGAGCCGGTCGTTCTCGAGCGTGAGCGCCGCCGCCGCCCCGACCGCGCGGATCAGCTCCTGCTCCTCGGCGAGCGATGCGTCGTGCACGATCGCCGCAACCGGGCGCCCCTCGTGCTCGACCTGCGTCCAGAGCCGTCCCGAGCCCGCGGCGGGCAGCTCGACCGCACGCCCGTCGCCGTCCACGTAGTGCTCCTGCTTCGGGAGCCAGTACGCGAGCTCGAGCGTCGGGTCGCCGAGGGCCTCGGCCAGCGCGTCGCGCAGACCCAGCCGCCGATCCGGGCCGGCGCTCACTCGGGCCATCAGCTCGCTCAGCGCACCGGCGCGGTAGAGGCGGCTCCGCAGCAGGCCGACCAGGAAGGCGAACGGGATGGCCGCAAAGGGCACGAGGGTCGCGAGGAAGGCCACGTCCTGCACACCGTCGGGGGCGCCGGCCACGTTCAGCGACAGGGACAGCCCCACGGCGGCGAGCG
Organism: uncultured Thermoleophilaceae bacterium; assembly: GCA_963731645.1. GTDB lineage: Bacteria > Actinomycetota > Thermoleophilia > Solirubrobacterales > Thermoleophilaceae > JAAYBF01. The sequence continues at coordinate 119,575 of CAVSWF010000012.1, forward strand.
TCGCGCCGCCCGCCCACAGCACCGGCGCGAGCGCGCCTCGCTGGCTCGAGGCAAGCGAACGCCAGCGGCGGAACACGGCCACGACCAGGCCGGCGATGAGCAGGACCGAGATGACCCCCTGTGCCTGGGAGAGCGCGTCGCCGAGGGAGGCGTTGTCGTGGATCAACAGCGGGTTGGAGGGACAGCCCTCGCACTCGTCGGACGTCGCGGTGTCGGTGAACAGCAGCGGCAGGACCTGCAGGACGGTCGTGTCGACGTACGCGCCGGCGACGATCGCGCGCTCGGCCCGGGTCTCGAGCCTCCCGCTCGGGAAGGCCAGGATCATGTGCGTGAGCAGGCCGTACACCACGGCGCCGAAGGCCTGGCCGATGATGAAGACCTCGGGTGAGTCGGCCGCTCCCAGCCCGGCTACGAGCCATCCGAAGCCCACGGCGGTCATCAGGGCCCCGAAGCGGTTGTCGGGCCGGCGCCACCACGCGAACAGCCCGGTCCCGATGAACGACCAGGCCACCAGCAGCCCGCCGACCGCCAGGAGCCCCCGGTTGTCCACGTGGTCGGACCCGAGGATCAGGGCGCCGTCGATCATGCCCAGGGCGAACCCCCCGACGGCGAGCCCGATCAGCGCGCGGCGGAGGCCGATCACGGCAGCACGGCGGCCAGCGCCGCCCCCGACAGCTCGCCCTTGGGCACGAACCCACGCGCCCCGCTGCGCGCCACGAGCGGGCCGAAGTCGGCGCCGTCCCGGCTCGACGTGAGCACCACCACGGGCGGATCCTCCTCCGCGGTCAGCGCGGCCGCCACCTCGAAGCCGTCCCCGTCGGGCAGCTGGACGTCGAGCAGGACGACGTCGGGCCGCAGCTCGCGCGCGGCGACGACCGCCGACGCCGCGTCGCAGGCCTCGCCGACCACGTCGTAGCCCTCGGCCTGCAGCAGCCGCCGCGCGCTGGCACGAAAGCCCCGGTGATCGTCGGCTATCAGGACGGTCGTCGCCATCACCGAGATTCTGGGCACGGCACGGCGGCTCACTCCAATACGGCGTAGCCCGCACCCCAAGACACCAGGCAGCCACATCGGAAGCGCTCCTCCGCGGTGCGACGGTCAGTTCGTGACTCGCACCAACCCCATAGGAGGAACGATGACCGACAGGACAAACATCGCCGCGCGGGCTGGACGCTGGAGCGCCGCGCACCGCAAGACCGCCATCTTCGGATGGCTCGCCTTCGTCCTCGTGGCGTTCGCCGTCGGCGGCGCCCTGGGCACGAAGACCATCGACCAGTACCACGGCGGCACCGGTGAGTCCGGGCACGCCGATGAGCTGCTGGGCGAGAAGTTCCATCAGCCCGCCACCGAGCGGGTGCTCGTTCAGAGCCGGAACGCCGGCGCGCAGGGCGCGGAGTTCCGCGCCGGGGTGCGCGACGTGAGCGCACGTATGTCGGCGCACGAGAGCGTGACGAAGGTGCGCAAGCCCGCGCTCTCCGACGACGGTCGCTCGGCGCTCGTCGAGTTCCAGGTGAAGGGCGACTCGGATCAGGCGCAGAAGCGCATCGATTCGATCCTCGCCACGACGAGCGCGGCGCAGCGGGCCCATCCGAGCCTGCGCATCGAGCAGATGGGCGACGCCAGCGCGGAGAAGGCGTTCGAGGAGAGCCTCGCGGACGATTTCAGCAAGGCGGAGAGGCTGTCGCTGCCGATCACGCTCGTGATCCTCGTGGTGGCCTTCGGCGCGCTGGCGGCGGCCGGAATCCCGGTCCTGCTCGCGCTCACCGGCAGTGCTGGCCACGCTCGGTGTGATCGCCGGCGTGAGCCAGGTGGCTCCCGGTGGACCAGTCGATCAGCGCGGTGGTGCTGCTGGTCGGCATGGCCGTGGGAGTCGACTACGCGCTGTTCTACATCCGGCGCGAGCGTGAGGAGCGGGCGAAGGGCCGCAGCCCCGAGGCCGCGCTGCAGATCGCCGCCGCCACGTCCGGTCGCTCGGTGCTGGTCTCCGGGTTCACGGTCATGTCCGCGATGGCCGGCATGTACCTGACCGGCAGCGCGACGTTCGCGTCGTTCGCCACCGGCACGATCCTCGTGGTCGCGATCGCGATGATCGGGTCGCTCACCGTGCTCCCGGCGCTGCTGTCCAAGCTGGGCGACCGCGTCATGAAGGGGCGCGTTCCGTTCCTGGGCCGGCGCCGCGAGGCAGGCGGCGAGTCGCGCATCTGGGGCGCCGTGCTGGACCGCGTCCTCCGGCGGCCGCTCGCGGCGGCGATCGCGGCCGGGGCCGTGCTCGTGGCCCTGTCGATCCCGGCCTTCGGGCTGCACACCGCCACCCCGGGCGCCGAGGGGCTGCCCCAGGACCTGGCGATCACCCAGACGCTCAAGCGGGTCCAGGAGGCCTTCCCGGGCGGAGAGCTGCCCGCGCAGGTCGTGGTCCAGGCGAAGGACGTGACGTCGCCGGAGACCGCCGAGGCGATCCGGGGGCTGCAGACGAAGGCCCTGGCGACCGGGCAGGTCCGCCGAGCCGGTGAGCGTGGACGTGAACAGCGCGCACACGCTGGCCGTGATCTCGATGCCGCTGGCCGGCGAGGTCACCGACGAGGTCTCGAACCGGGCGCTCGAGACGCTGCGGGACGACGTGATCCCCGCGACCGGTCTCGACGCCAGCGTGACCGGGGCCACGGCGCAGTCGAGCGACTTCAACGACCTGATGAAGTCGCGCGCGCCGCTGGTGTTCGTGTTCGTGATGGCGATGGCGTTCGTGCTCCTGCTGGTCACGTTCCGCTCGATCGTGATCCCGATCAAGGCGATCGCGCTGAACCTGCTGTCGGTGGGCGCGAGCTACGGCGTGCTGGTGCTCGTGTTCCAGCACGGCATCGGGGAGTCGCTGCTGGGCTTCGAGTCGTCCGGCGCGATCACCTCCTGGCTCCCGCTGTTCCTGTTCGTGATCCTGTTCGGCATCTCGATGGACTACCACGTGTTCATCCTGAGCCGGGTGCGCGAGGCGTTCGACGCGGGTGCCCGGACCGAGGACGCGGTGGCCTACGGGATCAAGAGCACGGCCGGGGTGGTCACGAGCGCGGCGGCCGTGATGGTCGCGGTGTTCGCGATCTTCGCCTCGCTCGGCGCGCTCGACTTCAAGCAGATGGGCGTGGGCCTGGCGACGGCGGTCCTGATCGACGCCACGCATCATCCGGGGCGTCCTGCTGCCCGCCACGATGAAGCTCCTGGGCGACTGGAACTGGTACCTGCCGAGGTCACTCGGATGGCTGCCGCGGGTCGCCCACGAGCCGGGCCCGCATAGCGAGACCGAAACCCGAAGGAGAGGACCGGCGTCCGCCACGCGCGGGCGCCGGTTCGGGCGCGTCGTGCTCAGCCCAGCGGGCGGTCGCCGACCCAGTAGCGGGGCCCCGGGCCGAGGCGCGCCGCCCGGTCGCCGGGATTCGCGAGCTTGCAGCGATCGAGGGAGAGGCAGCCGCAGCCGATGCATCCGGTGAGGCCCAGCTTCAGGCGCTCGAGCTCGGCGATTCGCTCGTCGATCCTCGCGGTCCAGCCGCTCGAGAGGCGCGACCAGTCGCGACGGTTCGGCGCGCGACCGGGAGGGAGCTTGGCGAGCTCGCCGCCGATCTCCTCGAGCGTCAGCCCGATGCGCTGCGCGAACACGATGAACGCGATGCGCCGCAGCACGGGACGGGGGTAGCGCCGGTGGCCGGACCCCGCGCGCTCGGAGATGATCAGGCCGCGGTCCTCGTAGAACCGCAGCGCCGAGGCGGCGACTCCGCTGCGCCGGGCGACCTCGCCGATGGTCATCGTCTCCGCGATGGGGGGAGCAAACCACGAAGTCCGCTTGACTTCAAGTTCACTTGAACTTGTAGCCTCGTTTTCAACAGCGAGACCGAAGGAGTGGAGCAACATGACGACGCAGACGCCAAGCGATCAGATCACGGCAGAGGTCACGTCCTGGCCGGGCGTCGAAGCGGGCCTGGGAAGCCGCGGCGAGTTCGGCTTCACGGTCGGGGGCAAGCCGATCGGCCACCTGCACGGCGACCACGCCGCCCACTTCGGGTTCCCGAGGGATGTCGGGGCCCGGCTCCGGGAGGAGGGGCGTGTCGGACCCCACCCCGTCAACCCTCACTCGACCAAGATGGCCGCCCGGCGGATCGCGGACGAGGACGATGTTCGCGACGTGATCGAGCTGATGCGGCTCAACTACGACCGCGTGGTGGCCGAGCACGGCCTGCCCGTCGAGGCCGCCTGATCACGCCTGGCGCCCCGCGCCGCGATGGCGTAGCGTGGCGGCGTTGGAGCGTCGCAACGAGTTCCGCAAGCGCCTGCTGGCCAAGTCCCTGTCGGACCAGTTCGGCCTTGCGCTCCTGGCCGGGGACTCGGACCGGGCCGCGCAGATCGCGCAGGACGCCCTGGAGGAGACGCTCGGCGAAGCGATGCTCTACGAGCTCGTCGTCGGGCCCGCGATGCATCGCATCGGCCGGCTCTGGGCCTCGGGGGAGATCAGCGTCGCGCACGAGCACCTCGCCACCGAGATCGCCACCCGGGTCCTCGTCCTTGCGCACGACGTGGCCGGCATGCCCGCTCACCGCGCCGATCACCAGGCGATGCTGGCGACGGTGGAGGGCGAGCACCACGTGGTCGCGCTCGAGATGGTGGCGAACCTGCTCGAGTCGGCCGGTTATCGCGTGCTCGCGCTCGGCGCCGACGTGCCGACCTACGCGCTGCCCGCGATCGTGGCCGAGCACGATCCGGCGCTCTTCGCTCTATCGGCGACGATGAGCGACGCCGGCGAGCGCGTGCCGGAAGCGGTGGATGCGATCATCGAGGCGGGTGACGACGTGGGTCTGATCCTCGGGGGCGCCGGTCTCCCGGCGTCCGTCGTCGACGGGCCGCGGATCGTGGTGGAGCAGCGCATTGCGGGCGTAGTCGACGCCGCCGACGGGCTCGTCCGCCGCGCCGGGCTCAACTGACGGTCACGGCCTAGACGCGCCGGACCCCCGCCTCCTCGCAGCCGGCCTCGAGTCCGTCGATGCCGAAGGCCTCGACGGGTCCGAGCGCTCCGACCCGCCGGTCTCTTCCCGTGGCCAGCTGCTCGGCCCCCCACGCGAGAATCGCCGCGGTGAACTCGTAGCCCTCGGCTCCCGAGAGGTGAACCGTCGGAGAGCTCCGTTTCGTTCTCGCCGTAGGCGATGCCCACCACATGGACCCGTCCGCGTCGCCGCCGCTCGGCCGAGGGGCCGGTGGTCGAGCCCGCCAGGCGCCGGACCGCCGCGTTGTAGGAGGCCTGGACCGGCCGGAGTTGGAGCGCGGCGAAGGCGGGCCGCGACAGCGCGCTCATCGGACGGATGAGGCGCTCGGGTAGCCCACCGAGCCAGCCCAGGTAGGCATTGACCTCGCGCAACTGCTCGAACGTGCGGGGGAGGGCGAGGTGCTCCGAGGCTCCGAGGGAGAGCGCCGGCCGGGCTCTGCCCTCGACCTCCATCGTGCGGTAACGCTCGCCGCCCGGGACCGTGAGGAGGCGCCCTTCGCGAAACGCGAAGCTGGGGCGCCCCATGGCGCTGGCGAAGGAGGCGCGGGTGCCGTCGCTGAACCCGACGACCCCCGTGTAGAAGTAGCCGGTGTCGACGCGCACCGCGGCCGTGCCCGCCTCGCGGAGTGCGAGCGCGGCGGCGAGGTTGCCGAGCACGCACTCCCAGCCGAACGCCGTGAGCATCGCGATGCCGGCTCGGGTGGCGGACGGGCCGTGGCCGTCGAAGACCCGACGGGTGAAAGACGGCTCGCCGTTGCTGTCGAGGTAGTGCGCGCGTCCGCGTAGCGCGGCCTCGGCCGCCGGGTCTCCCCACCGGGCGAATGGTCCGACGGTGGATATGAGCACGTCGCCGGGTGTGACGAGGTCCAGTAGGGAATCGGGCTGTTCCACGTCGGCCTCGGCGACCTCGAGGCCGCCTCCCAGGTGCTCGGCGAGCCGTTGCAATTTCTCGGGCGAGCGCCCGGCCAGCAGCGGACGGTGGCCGCGCCGGACGAGCGCCTCGCCGGTCAGTCGCCCGGTGTAGCCGGTGGCGCCGAGGAGGACGATCCGTGCTGTCACGGCCTAGTCGGGCAGCAGCCCGGCGCGCCGTCCCTGGCGGTACCGCCACCGCGTCGCGGCGCCTGACACCAGGCGGTAGAGGCGCTCGGATGCGGGGAAGCGGTAGCTCGCGTCCGTGTGGGGCGCGTACAGAACGGGCCCCCCGTCCGGGTTCTCCAGCCAGCCGGTGTGCACCCGCTGCTCCTGGCCGATCACCCGCGCCGCGAACCAGTGGGCGGTGAGGCCGGCCCGCCGGCCGCCCGGCGGGACGACGCCGCCGGGGGCATCCAGCGGGATTCCGTTCTCCGCGCTCCTGCCGGCCTCCACCGGGACCACCACCGGCAGTCCGTCGGCGCCGACCCAGCCGAGGAGGACGTTCGGCAGCCGCCGGGCCCGCCGGGCGGCGCGGGCATGGTCGATGCGCGGCCCGGTGCCGCGGGCCGGGGGCTCCTGCGGCCTCGGTTGTGAGTCCGGGACCGCGGCGCCGTGAACCGTGGGCTCTCCGCGGCAGGCGAGGTCGGGCCACACCATGGTTCGCTCGACGGTGATCTCCACGCCGACCCGCAGGGCGTAGACGCGCTGCCAGCGCTTCCACAGCGGGTGGACGTCCTCCCACTTCTCGAAGCGCTCCCACTGCTCCAGGATCGAGCTCGGGTAGTCCGGGATCGGGGCCGAGAGCCGTGCGCGCCCCTGGGCGAGCACGTACTCCGGCCGGTCGCTGAACCCGTGCTCGCGGGTGTGGAAGGCGAGCGCCACGCGAGGGTTGCGCCGGATGCGGTCGAGCTTCTTCCAGGCGCCCACCGAGCTGTTCACGGTGATCGTCCCCGCCGTCCGGTCGCGCATCCCGAAGTTGGTCACGGGCGCGACCACGACCCCCTTCGCGGGGGTGACGTAGGCGAGGCCGACCACCTGGTCGCCGCCGAGGATCTGATCGGTCTCCTCTGTCCAGTGAGATGCCATAAGATCACATATCATACAAAAGTCGGTGATATGTCATCGGACGCCGGTAGTCTCGCGGCGTGGATCCCCTTCTCGAATTCGCCCTCGCGGTGAAGGCGATCCAGCGCGATCTGGAACGGGCCACCAACGAGGCGATGCGCCCGCTCGGCCTGACCGCGGCGCAGGCCGACAGCCTGGTCGTGATCGGCCGCGCGGGGCCGCTCTCCCTCCGGGACCTGGGAGGGCTGCTCATCGCCGAGGCGGGACACCCCAGCCGGCTGGTCGAGCGCCTGGTCGAGGCCGGCCTCGTCGAGCGCCGCGTCGCCGCCGGCGACAGGCGCCGCGTGGAGATCTCGCTCACCGCGAAGGGGCGCCGGCTCGAGAAGAAGGTGCTCGCCGCCCGCGAGGGCGTGCTGGAGCTGGGCCGCATGGCGCTCGCCGAGCGCGACATCGGCCCCGCGCTGGACCTGCTCGAAAGAGCTGTCGGCCCAGACCTCCTACGCCGAGCTGATCGCCCGGCGCCGCGCCCTGTTCGACGACGGCAGCTAGCGGTCGTAGGTCGCGATCGCCCGCAGCGACAGCGCGGTGAGCACCACGCCCAGCCCCACGATCACCGCGATGCAGGCGGCGAGCGCGCTCGCGTCCCAGCCGCTCGATCACGAGCGACCGCAGGCCGTCGATCACGTAGCTCACCGGGTTCAGCGCGAGCCAGCGTCTCCATCAGCGGGCGTCAGGCGGTCGAACGGGACGAAGTTCGGGCGTGAGGAAGAGCAGCGGGAAGAAGAGCAGGAAGCTCGTGTTCGTGGCCTGCACGTTGCGCGTGCGCAGCGCGACCAGGATGCCGAAGCCCGCGTACCCGACGCCGAACAGGGCCGCGAGCACGACGAGCACCACCGCGCCGAGGACGCCGCTCTCCATGTGCGCGCCGAGGGCGAGCCCGGCGATCAGCACGACCGTGGACGCCGAGCACGCCGCGCACGAGGTCGGCGGCCAGGCGCCCGAAGATGATCGACGAGCGCCGGATCGGCGCGGCCAGCAGCTTGTCGAAGTAGCCGTTGTCGATCTCGGTGACGAGCGCGAGACCGGAGCTGGCGGTGGCCACCGCGAACATCAGCGAAACCGGCAGCTGGAAGGCCACGTAGCCCTGGCCGTTGAGGAACGGGGTGGTGGCGGGGAAGGTCTCCGAGACCTGGCCGATGTTCACGGCCAGGAAGAAGAGCGGGATGAACAGCGCGGGGATCGTCGCCTCGGGGTAGCGCGCGATCTCGCGCACCGACCGGCGGCCGAGCAGCAGGACCTCGTTCATGCCGCCGCCTCCTGCTGCGTCGGGCTCTCGTCGCCCTCCTCGAGGCGGCGGCCGGTGGCCTGCAGGAAGACGTCGTCGAGCGACGGCCGGGACGACCGCGATCGCGCCCGACCCGGATCGTCCGCGCGGTCGAGCCGCCGGACGATCTCGGCGATCGAGCCGGCGCCGTCCTCGATGTAGAGCGCCAGCGCGTCGGGCTCGGCGACCACCCGCTCGAGCCCGGGCAGCGTGCCGACGCGCGGCCTCGGTGGCCGCGGCGTCGGCGCCGTCGAGCGTGAGCCGTGACGACGTCGTGGCCCATCTCGGCCTTCAGCGCGCTCGGGCGTGCCCTCGGCCACGATCGCGCCCGCGTCGATGATCGCGAGGCGGTCGCACAGCTGCGTCGGCCTCCTCGAGGTACTGCGTGGTGAGGAAGACGGTGGTGCCCGGCGCCGTTGATGCGCCGCACCTCGTCCCAGACCGTGAGCCGCGAGGCGGGGTCGAGGCCGGTGGTCGGCTCGTCGAGGAAGAGCACCTCGGGCGAGTGGACCAGCGCGCTGGCCAGGTCGAGCCGGCGCTTCATCCCGCCCGAGTAGGTCTTCGTGCGCCGGTCGGCGGCGTCGCTGAGACCGACGAGCTCGAGCAGCTCGTTGGTCCGCGTCCGGGCGCCCGGCGCCGGTGATCCCGTACAGCCCGCACTGCAGCTCGAGCAGCTCGCGGCCGGTCTGCACCGGGTCGAGCCCGATCTCCTGGAGCGCGACGCCGATCCGCCGCCGCACCTCGGCCGGGTCGCCGGCCACGTCGATCGCCGGCCACGCTGGCGCTGCCCGCCGGTGCGGCGGGAGCAGCGTGCAGAGCATCCGCACCGTCGTCGTCTTGCCGGCGCCGTTCGGCCCCAGGAAGCCGAACACCTCACCGGCCGCCACGTCGAGGTCGATCTCGCGCACGGCCTCTATGCCGCCCTTGAACGTGCGCTTGAGAGCGCGCGTCTCGACGGCCTGCGTACCGGTCACCCCGAGCACCGTACACACGGACCGCCCGCCGATCGGTTCGAATACCGGGCAGGCTCACCTGAGTTAGTGTCGGCGGGATCCCGAGCCAGGAGGAGGCGGCCACCGGTGCAGCACTCGCGCCCGGTTGCGAGGGAGCAGGACCCGGGCCGCCTCGAGCGGAGGGTCTTCTTCGTGGCCGTCGGCGTGATGGCGCTGCACGTCGTCGACGACTCATTCGTGCAGCCCCAGCCTGGAACGTCGGCGGGCGATCACCTTCTCAGCGGCCTCGTGCCCCTGGGTGTGCTCGCCCTGGCGGCGGTGGCCTACCCCCGGGTGCGTGGAGGGGCGCGCGCCGCGATCGCCCTCGTGCTCGGCGTGTTCGGGATCGCCCTCGGGATCGAGGGCGCGCACTACACCCTGAAGGCCAGCCCGACGGGCGACGACTTCACCAGCCTCCTGTGCCTTCCCGCCGGGGTCGCCCTGCTCGGGCTCGCACTGGTCACGCTGTGGCGCACCCGCCGGAGAGACGGGGGCCTCGTGCGCCGGTCCCTCCGCCGCCTCGCCATCGGCGCGGCGACGCTTATCGCGCTCGTGTTCGTGCTCTTCCCGCTCTCCTTCGCCTACGTGATCACGCACGTGGCGCGGGCCCCGGAGGCCGATATCGACCTCGGCGGCGCGGACGCCGAGGCCGTGAAGCTCCACACGAGCGACGGCCTGACCCTCCATGGGTCGTATGTGCCCTCGCGCAACGGCGCGGCGGTGATCGTCGCCTTCGGGCGCAAGAAGACCCAGCCCCACGCCCGGATGCTCATCCGCCACGGCTACGGCGTCCTCATCTTCGACCGCCGCGGCGAGGGCGACAGCGATGGCGATCCGAACGCCTTCGCGTGGAACGAGGGCGAGCTCGACGTGCGGGCCGCGGCGGCGTTCCTGAAGAAGCGGCGCGACGTCGACCCGGACCGCATCGGTGGTCTCGGCCTGTCGGTGGGGGGCGAGACGCTCCTGCAGGCGGCGGCGCGCCGCGACGACCTCCAGGCCGTCGTCTCAGAGGGCGCCAGCTCCCGCTCGGTGGGGGAGCTGCGCAGCGTCTCCGGGGCGGACCTGGGAGCGACCGTGATGACGGCCGGCATCACCGCGGGCACGGCGCTGTTCGCGGACGCCGCGCCGCCGCCGCATCTGCGGGACCTCGTCCCGCGCATCTCTCCGCGCGCGATGCTCCTCATCTACGCGACGAAGGGGACCGGCGGCGAGGAGCACACCGCGAACCGGGCGTTCTATCGCGCTGGCCGGCGAGCCCAAGGCCATCTGGGAGATCCCCGAGGCCGAGCACGTGGGCGGCCTCGAGGCCCGGCCGCGCGAGTACGAGCGGCGCGTCACCCGCTTCTTCGACCGCCACCTCGCCCGATGAGCGCCCCTTAGGGAAATCAGGGGGTCGGTTCAGGGAGGCCCCCCGATGTTTCGCGTCGCCCCTCCAGGCAGGCTGCACCCATGCCACTGACCGTCCTGGAGGAGAGCATGAGCACCCAGCCGACACCACTCAGCCCTGGCCTGGAGCGAGAGCGGCGCAACGCCGCCGCCCGCGCGAGGATCGCCGAGAGCCGCGCGAGGATCTCGCGCCGCCCCGGTGACCTGCTCCGCGCCCGCCAGGCGCGCCTGTACGCCGAGCGCGCGGCCCACCCCTACCAGGCGGCAGCGTGAGCCATGAACGCCTACCTGCTCCATCACCGTCACGACCCGTCTGAGTGCGCGGCCGCCTTCGCGGCCTGGCTCGGATTCGACAGCCCGCTGCGCCACGGCCGCGTCCCCTCGACCTGCCTGGCCGGCGGTCACGCCATCTGGTGGCGGGTGAGCGCCCGGCGGGCCACGCGAGGCGCTCGCGCTCCTCCCGAGATTCGTGGCCGAGCGGACCGTGCCGGTCGAGGTCCGCGAGGTCGACATCCCGTGAGCCCGCAGGTTCAGGGTGTCGGTTCAGGGTCTTTGCCCGATGAGCGGTGCGGGCTTCGGGCGCATGATCGACCTATGACCACCGAAGCCCGCACAGCCCTCCGCGAACGCCCCTCGAAGGCCTCCTTCCAGGCCGACTCGATCTCCGTGATGTTCTCGGACATCCCCGAGGGGATCACCCTCTCCGAGCACCGCCGCCGGCGCTGCGCGGCAGCACCCCGGCCCCGCGGGCTGCGCCGCGCGGCCGCCGTGGTGAGCTGGGCCAGGGCCTGACCGTCAGCCCCCGCCGCCGGACCCCTCCTGCGCGCGCCGCTCGCGCTCGAGGGTCCGGGCCACCTCGACGCGAGACGACGCGCCGAGCTTCACGAAGATGTTGCGCATGTGCGACTCGATCGTCTTGCCGCTCAGGAACAGCTCGGAGGCGATCTCGCGGTTGGTCTTGCGATCGGTGACCAGCGTCGCGATCTCGAGCTCGCGCTTGGTCAGGGCGGCGACCCCGGAGTCCTCCGCCGTCGCCGGGCCCCGGCGCTCGGCCCGGGCGCCGAGCTTGCGCAGCTCTCGCCGCGCGGCGTCGCGCTCGCGAAGGCAGCCGAAGCGATCGAAATCGCTCTCGGCGTCGCGCAGCGCCTCGATCGCCCGCTCGCGCTCCCCGGCGACGACCAGCGCCCGGCCCTGGAGGGTGCGCGCGAAGGCGGCCTGCAGCAGGGCGCCGACACCCGCGGCCGCAGCCTGGGCGCCCTCGGCCACCCGGGCCGCCTCGAGCGCCTCGCCCGCGTGCAGGAGCACCGCCGCTCGGGCCCGGGCTGACGTCGCCGCGGGGATTCCGAGGCCCAGCTGCGCAGCGTGCTCCTCCGCCCGCCGGGCGTAGGCGTCGGCCTCATCGGTCCGGCCCCGGGCGAGCTCGGCGATGGCGAGCGTCTCCCAGTAGAAGCAGCGCTCCACGGGGATCGCCTGGTGCAGCTCCCCACCGCCGAGGGCGCGCATCGTCTCGAAGCCACGGTCGAGCTCGCCGAGCTCGAACTGCGCGGCGGCCAGCATCCATCCCGGGCCTCCGCCGCCGGCCGGCATCGTCCCGCCCACCAGGCGCCCGCCCACGCGGGCGCTCTCCTCGCAGGTCTCGATCACGGCGTCGAGGTCGCCGACGTGGTACAGGGCGAAGCCCAGCTCGGACAGGGCCCAGAAGAGGTAGTGCGAGTTGGCCGACGGCCGCGTGGCCTCGACCGCGGTCTCGCACAGCTCGAGCGCCTCGCTCAACCGGCCGACCATCTCGAACGCGTAGGGCTTCACGAGCATCAACGGCACCAGCAGCCGCCCCTCCCCGGTGGCGCGGGCGATCGCGATGCCGCGGTCGGCGTGCTCGATCGCCTCGTCGTAGCGCTCCAGGTAGTTCTCGGCCCAGCCGAGGTAGTAGAGCGCCTCGAGCTGGGGGGCCAGCTCGGCGTCGGTCAGTTGCTCGATCTCCCGCAGCGCCACCCCGTGGTGCTCGCGCGCCGACTCGATGCGCCCGTCGGCGGCCTCGCCGAGGGCGAGCGCGGCGGCTGCCGCCGCGATGAGTGGCCGGTCCCCCAGCTCGAGGGCGATCTCGAGCGCGCCCGCGCCCCCGGTCGAGTGTCTGCTGGAGGTCGAGCACGTAGAGCCCGTCCACCGCGAGCTCGATCTGCAGGGTCGCCTCCTCGGCGGTCCCCGACCGCGGGAGCCCGTCCCAGGCTCGGGTCAGGCGCCGGTGCGCCTCCTCGTGGCGCCCGAGCCAGTGCTCGACCGCCGCGCATCGGGCCGTCAGCTCCACTCGCCGCGCGGTGTCGTCGCCCGGCAGCAGCTCCACCGCCTCCAGCAGCGTGTCCCGGCAGCGCTCGAGCTCGCCCAGCGACCGCAGCGCCGACGCCAGGCGGACGCGCACCTCCGCCTGGCGCTCGGAGTCGCCCGCCGGAAGCAGCCGCAGGGCCGCGTCGAACCAGCGTGCCGCCGCGGCGGGGGCGCGCGGTGCGGTCGCCTCGCCCGCCTCGAGCAGCAGCCCGATGGCCTCCTCGTCGCCCTGCCCGGCCGACTCCTCCACGTGGTGCGCGAGCTCGGCGGGGGCGGCGCCGCTCGCGCCCATGGCGGTGGCCGCCCGCGCGTGGGCCGCGAGCCGCCACCCCCCGCGCGTGGACTCGTAGACCGCGCGGCGCACGAGCGGGTGGCGAAAGACGAAACGCCGCGGCACCTGGGTCGGGCGCACGAGGTCCCGGTCGAGGAGGTCGTCGAGCGCGGCGAGGCCCTCGGCGCGCGCAAGCTCGCCGATCGAGGTGGCGAGGTCCGGGTCGAACGGCTCGCCGGCCACCGCGGCCGCGTCGAGCAGCGCACGGGAGGCCGCCGGCAGCGGTACGAGCTCCTCCGCCAGCGACGCCGCCACGGCGGGGGGAACCAGGCCGTCGCCGGCGCGGCCGTCTCCCTGGTCGGCGGGGGGCAGGCGGCCGGCCTCGCTCGCGCGCGCGAGCTGCTCGATGTAGAAGGGGTTTCCGCCGCCGTGGCCGTAGATCGCGCTCCGGGTCGGTGCATCCACTCCCTGGAGCAGCTCCTCGACGTGGGCCTCGCTGAGCTGTGAGAGCTCGAGCCGCTCCACCGCCGGCGCGGCGAGGGCGGCGCGCAGGCGCTCGGGGGCCTGGCCCGCGCGGAACGCGAGCGCGAGCAGCACCGGCGCGTCGGGCCCGCGCCGCAGCAGGGCCGCGATCAGCTCGATCGACGCGCCGTCGCACCAGTGCAGGTCGTCGAGCACCAGCACGAGGGGCTTGGGGTCGGTCAGGCCCTCCAGCAGGCTCCGGACGGCCCGGTGGGCGCGGTAGCGCTCCTCGGCAAGCCCCGGGTCGGCGTCCTTCCCGGCCTCGCGCAGGGAGGGAAGGACCCCGGCCAGCTCGGCGAGCAGCGCCGCGTCCCAGCCGTTGCCGGCCCGCGGATCCTGCGCCGCGACGTAGGCGTCGAGCGCGTCCACCCAGACCCCGAACGGCATGTCGCGCTCGAACTCCGCCGCGGAGCCGGCGAGCACGAGGTGCCCGCGCGAGTCGGCGCGCTCGCGCAGCTCCGCGAGCAGCCGCGTCTTGCCGATGCCGGGCTCGCCCTCCACGGCGAGACAGCCCACCGAGCCCGCTTCCAGTCGATCGAGAGCAGCCTCCAGGCGCTCCAACTCGGGCTGCCGCCCGACCGTTTCTCCTGGGCTCGGGGCCACTCCTGGCGCGAGCCTAACTGCAACCGGGGGTGTCATTTCAGGGTGCGGGTTCAGGGGTCTCGCCCGATGTTCGGGGGCGCTTATCGGAGCAGGCTGCCCTCAATGCAATCCGCACCTACAGGAGGAGCACTGATGCAACAGTCAACGAACATCGCGGCGCGTGCAGCGCGCTGGAGCGTGAAGAACCGCAAGAAGGCCGTCTTCGGATGGCTCGCCTTCGTGTTCATCTCCCTCTTCGTCGGGATGAACATCGCCCCCCAGAAGACCATCGAGCAGAGCGAAGGCATTCCCGGGGAGTCCGGTAAGGCAGCGACGGCCCTGGACGGGGCCTTCCCCGACAAGGCGGCAGAGCAGGTATTGATCCAGAGCAAGGAGCTCAAGGCCGGCGACCCGGAGTTCAGGGCGGCGGTCACCGACGTGACCCAGCGCCTGCGGGAGACCGAGGGCGTGGACAACGTGGTCGATCCCTACAAGGGCCGGCAGGTCTCGGACGACGGGCATTCGGCGCTCGTGGCCTTCGAGCTGCCCGGTGACAGCGAGAAGACCGACGTGTCCGTCGAGGACTCGCTGGCCGCCATGGCCGCCGCCGCGAAGGCCCACCCCGAGCTCCGGGTCGAGCAGATGGGCGACGCGAGCCTGAACAAGGCGCTGCTCGAGAAGAGCAACGAGGAGATGGGCAAGTCGACGATGCTGTCGCTGCCGCTCACCCTGGTGATCCTCGTGTTCGCCTTCGGTGCTCTCCTGGCGGCTGGGATTCCGATCCTGCTCGCCCTCACGAGCGTGGCCGCCACGATGGGGCTGCTGGGCCCGGTGAGCCAGCTCGCTCCCGTCGACGCCTCGGTCATGCACGTAGTGCTGCTGGTCGGCATGGCCGTGGGGATCGACTACAGCCTCTTCTACATGAGGCGGGCCCGCGAGGAGCGCGAGGCCGGACGTGACACCGACGCATCGATAGAGGCCGCCGCGGCGACGTCCGGGCGGGCAGTACTGATCTCCGGCTTCACCGTGATGGTCGCGATGGCCGGCATGTACCTGGGCGGGATCTCGAATTTCGCCTCGTTCGCAACCGGCACGATCATGGTCGTGGCGGTGGCGGTCCTCGGGTCGCTCACCGTTCTCCCCGCGCTGCTGTCGAAGCTCGGCGACCGGGTGAACAAGGGCAAGGTCCCGCTGGTCGGCCGGCTCAAGAACAGGATCGGAGAGGCCGGCCTGTGGTCACGCGTCCTCGACCGGGTGCTCCGGCGCCCGCTGGTCGCGGCCCTCGTGGCCACCGGCCTGCTCGTCGCCCTGGCGATCCCGGCGATCGGGATGCAGACCTCGCTGGGCGGCATCGACGACACCTCGCGTGACCTGAAGGTGATGCAGACCTACGACCGCATCCAGGCCGCGTTCCCCAGCGAGGGAAGCGCGGAGATGGTCGTGGTCAAGGCCGACGACGTGACCGCGGCCCCCGTGGCCTCGGCCATCGAGTCGCTCGAGACCGAGTCCGCCAAGCGCTCTGACCTCTTCGAGGGTCAGGCCACGGTGGAGATGTCAGAGGACAGGACGATCGCCACGGTGATGCTCCCCACGACGGGGACCGGCACCAGCGATCTGGCCAACCAGGCGACCGACGAGCTCCGTGACGACCTCGTTCCCGCCACCGTCGGCAAGGTGGACGGGGTCGAGGCCTACACCACGGGTGAGGCGGCTGCGACCGGCGACTTCAACGACGCGATGATCGGGCACCTGCCCTACGTGTTCGCGTTCGTGCTGTCGGCGGCGTTCCTGCTGCTGCTGGTCACCTTCCGCTCGATCGTGATCCCGCTGAAGGCGATCGTGCTCAACCTGCTGTCGGTGGGCTCCGCCTACGGGCTGCTGGTGCTGGTGTTCCAGAAGGGCTGGGGCGAGAGCCTCCTCGGGTTCGAGGGGAACGGAGCCATCGCAAGCTGGCTGCCGCTCTTCCTCTTCGTGATCCTGTTCGGGCTGTCGATGGACTACCACGTGTTCATCCTCAGCCGGATCCGCGAGGCCTTCGATGGCGGCATGAAGACCGAGGACGCGGTGTCCCACGGGATCAGGAGCACGGCCGGCGTGGTCACGAGCGCAGCGATCGTCATGGTCGCCGTGTTCTCGATGTTCGCGCTGTCGTCGGAGCTGCAGATGAAGCAGATGGGCATCGGCCTCGCGGCCGCCGTCCTGATCGACGCCACGATCATCCGCGGCGTGCTGCTGCCCGCCACGATGAAGCTCCTGGGCGACTGGAACTGGTGGCTGCCGAGGAAGCTCGGCTGGCTGCCCAAGGTCTCGCCCGAGGGGGAGGTGCAGCCCGCCACCGCCTAGCGCACAGGTCACATACCGGCAGGACCCGGTGCCCGCCTCTGGCGGGCACCGGTCGTTCTCGACTCAGTGTCCGGCCTAGCTCCGCAGCCCGCGGTACACCGCCGCCGCGGCCACTCCCCCTGCGACGGCGGCGCTCACCGATGCACGCAGGCGCGACGGCTTGCCTCCCGCCAGCCGCTCGAACGACGGCGCGCTCGAGCAACTTCACCGCTTTCATAGAGTCGCGCCTAGGCCTCGTTCATCTCCGCGTAGGCCTTGAAGCGATGCATGTCGGCGCGAACGGCCCGCTTGGTGAAGCGCATCCCTCGCCCGATCTTCTCGATCGGACCGTGGGGGGCGATGTCCAGATTGAGCTCGATGTGGGTGAGTCGTGGCCCCATCTTGTGGAATGTGACAACGCCCGCGTTTTCGAGCCCGTCCTCGCTGACCCACGCGATGGTCTCGTAAGTGCGCTTCTCGATGATCTCGGCATCCCACTCCCTGCGGATGCCCCAGATCTTCCCCGTGAAGTGCACGTGCTTGGGATCCACCTTCTCCGCGGCCTCGATGCGGTGCATGAACTTCGGGTAGTCCTCGTAGCGGTTCCAGAGCTTCCAGACCGTCTCGACAGGCGCGGCCACGTCCACGGATTGCTGGATGGGCATGCGCCGGCCGTCGCCCACACCTTCCTGGCTTTCCTCGTCGCCGTTGGCGCCGGGCAGCGGCAGCTTTTCGAGCAGGCCGTTGTCCTTGACCGCACCGGCCACCTTCTTGACCTTCTTGAGCTGCTTACTGCTCGGAACGACTTCCTTGAGCTTCATGGTCCCTTACCTCCTCGTCTCTTCGCGACTTGGTCATCTACAGACACCTGCGCGTGCCACCGGATCTCGACGTCGCGGTAGGTCACACCCTGCTCTACCTCTTGGGGCAGGTTCTCGCGGTCCTCGTCCGAGCTCGAATCGCCCGTGTACTGAACGTCCGTATCCGGCACGCGGTCGAAGCGCAGCTTCTTCGCCCTGAAGGCTGCCCCCAGCTCGATGTCGGGCCGGTCAGTGCTCCTGGGCATCGCGGACGTCCTTGACGGTGATCCGGCCGTCGGCTCCGGTTCCGTCGACCTCGTCGATGTCGACGTCGAGCTCGTCGGCGAGGTTCACCGCGGCCTCGGTGGCGTGGAGCTTCTCGGCGCGACGCTGGCGACGGCGCTCGCCGAGCTCCTGCACCTTGCGGGTGGCGGCGATGCCCAGGTCCTTGGCCTCGTCGGCCGCAGCCGAGCCGATCTCCTTGGCCATCGTCTTCGCCATCTCCTTCGCGAGCTGTCCCGGTCCACCGGCCGCGGCCTGGGCGAGCGTCGCCCGCGCCCCCGGCTCCCGAGCCGGCCTCGCCCTGCGCCGCCCGCGGCCCTGGCCTGCTGCCTGCCCACGGCCTCGCCGGCCTGCCCGGCTGCCGCGGCCGAGCCCGCCTGCCACCTGGTCGAGGTTCCCGACAGCGTCGCCGGCGCCCTGGCCGACGTCTCCGACCGCCTGCCCGCGCCCTCGCCGAGCTGGCCGGCGGCCTCTCCGGCGCCCTGCGCCGACCTGGCCGACGGCCTGCCGGCGCCTGGCGCCGACGTCGCCGACGGCCTGGCTCGCGCCCTCGCCGAGCTCGCCGACGGCCTGGCCGGCGCCCTGGCCGACGTCCTCGACGGCGCTCCTCGGCGCCCTCGCCGACGTCCTCGACGGCCTCGCCCGTCTCGCCGAGCGTGTGGCCGGCGCCGGAGCCGACGTCCTCGACCGCCTGCCCGAGGCTCTCGACGAGCTCGGGGTTGCGGTCGATCGTCGTGAGCACCCGGTCGACGATGGCCGCGACGTGGTCGAGCCGGACCTTGACCAGGGCCTGCGCCTCGACGCCCTTGATGTCGAGGCGGAGCTTGCCGAGGTGCACGTCGACGCCCACGTTGAGCTTGACGAGCTCGAGCACCTTCGCCTTGAGGGCCACGTGCGCGTCGAGGTCGTCGAGCTCGAGGTGGATCGAGTCGACCTTCACGACCGGCACGGCGAGCAGCACGTCGGGGTCGGCGCCCGGGTCCTCGCGCGCCCTCGGCCGCGTAGCTGCGGTACTCGCGCTCGGCGACCGTCCCCTCGTCCGTCGACGTTCTGGGCGAACCGGTACTTCTCGGTCTTCTGGGAGGCGCTGCGTCCGTTCTCGAGCTGAGCCGCCTCTTGGCGTTGCCTGTGCCATTACAGCCTCCTCACCGCCGCCCTGGGAGAGCTTGTCCGTGGCCTGCTTCGCGCCCTGGCCGACCTGGCGACGCCTGTCCGCGCCCTGGCCGACCTGCCGACCGCCTGCCCGCGCCCTGCCCGACCTGGCTCGCCGCCTGGCCGGCTCCCTGGCCCACTGAGCGCGCCCTGGCTTGCGCCCTGCCGATCTGCCCGACGCCTGGCCCGCGCCCTGGCCGACGTCCTGAACCGCGTCCTCGGCGCCCTCGCCGACGTCCTCGACCGCCTCGCCGGCGCCTGCGCAGGGTCTTCCGCGGCGCCGCCGCCGACCTCCTCCACCGCGCGCCCGACGCTCTCGAGCAGCTCGGGGTTGCGGTCGAGCGTCGTCAGCACCCGCTCGAGGATCGCGCGTGACGTTGTCGAGCCGCGCCTTGAGCAGCGCCTGCGCCTCGACGCCCTCGATCTTCAGCTCGACCTTGCCCAGCCGGACGTCGGCTCCGACGCTGAGCTCGGACGAGGTCGCGCACCTCGGCCATCACGGCCACCTGCGCGTGCAGGTCCTCGACCTCGAGGTCGATCTCGTCGACCTTGACGACCGGCACGTCGATCAGGACGTCCGGCCCGTCGGGGATCTCCTTCGGATCGACGATCGAGTAGTCGTCGTACTCCTGCTTCGGCTTGGCCCGCTGCTACCGGACCCGTGCCTTCGACTTGCTCGAGCCGTTCCGAACGGCTCGAGGTCGACCGCTTGGATCGCTGGCTCGCCATGCTCGCCTCTCAGTGACTCGGGGTAGTTCTGCGGGTTGGCGCCATCTAGGAGATGACCTTGCCGACCTTTCGGCCTTCTCGCGGGCCGCGCGCACCTCGTCGGTGAGCTCACCGATCTGCTTGCCGCCTTGCGTGAACTGCTTGCCGGCCTTGCCGATCTGCTTGGTGAGGCCGCCGATGCCGGCGCCCGGTGCCGGGCACCTGGTACGCCGAGCACGCGCTTGGGCTTCTTGGCGAACTGGCTGCCGAGGACCACGCCGCCGACGAGACCGGCAACCGCGCCGACCCCGGCGAGAACGGTGCCGGCGCCCTTTGACGCCGCGTTCCCGTTCGAGGATCCGAGGCTCCGCCGCTCCGCGACGCAGCGCTCGCGCTCGAGCCGTTCTGGCTGCGCGCGCTGGTGCGAGAACGGGAGCGCTGGCCGGTGCTACGCGACGTGCTCTTCGACTTGGCCTGTGCGCCCGACTTGGCCTGCGAGCGTTCGCCCCCGTTCTTCGCTTTCGGTGGCGCCGGACGCGGCGCGTGACGAACCTGCGGGTGAGGACTTGCTGTCCGCCGGACGATGCTTTCGCTTGCTCGAGGAACGTCGTATTGGTCTGAGCCATACCGCTCTCTCCTCCTCTCATTCGACGTCCCCTGCGTCTCCCCGGCGGCGTTACCCGACCGTCGGGAGCGAATCTACACGCGGAACAACGTCCCCACCCCTAGCATCTGATCGTCCATGCAGGAAATGGTCGCCAAGCCGCTCCCGGCCACCGAGTCGCTCGAGTCGCAGATCGACCCGCGCCAGCTGCGCAAGCGGGTCCTCCAGGTGATCGGCCTGCTGACCGTGCTGGGGCTCGTCGCGTGGCTCGCCCCCGGGCTCGGGGAGGTGCGCGAGCGCCTCAGTGGCGCGGAGCCCGGGTGGCTGGCGTTGGGCGTCGTGCTGGAGGCGCTGTCGTGCGCGTCCTACGTGCTCATGTTCAAGCCGATCTTCTGTCCGCGCATGACCTGGCGCTCCTCGTACGAGCTCGGGATGTCCGAGCTGGCCGTGGGCTCGATCGTGCCGGCCAGCGGGGCGGGCGGACTGGCCTTCGGGGCCTGGGCCCTCGGCAAGGGGGGCATGCCCGCGCGCGAGATCGCCGAGCGCACGGTGGCCTTCTTCACGATCAAGAGCGCCGCCAACTTCGTTGCCGTCGCGGTGATCGGGACGCTGATGTTCGCGGGGGTCGGACCCGAGCTCTCTCCGCTTCTCACGATCCTCCCGGCGGGGCTGGCGGTGCTCACGATCGCCGCCGTGATCGCCCTGCCGACGGTGCTTCGCCGCGGCGCCTCGCTCCGCGAGCGCGGCGGCCGGTGGGCGAAGGTCGCGGGCGGGCTCGACGCCCTGGCAGAGGGCGTCGGGGAGTCCGGGCGGATCCTGCGCCGGCGAGACTGGCGGGTCATCGCCGGTTCGCTCGGCTACTGGGCGTTCGACAACGCCGTGCTGTGGGCGTGCTTTCACGCGTTCGGCGAGAGCCCGCCGATCACCATCATCCTCATGGGCTACCTGATCGGGCAGCTGGGCGGACTGCTGCCGATCCCCGGCGGCGTGGGCGGCATCGACGGCGGCCTGATCGGCACCCTGATCGTGTTCGGCCTGCCCGCCGCGGTGACCGCGGCGGCGGTCCTCGCCTACCGGCTCATCCTCTTCTGGCTGCCGCTGGTCGTCGGCGGCGTGGCCTTCGCCGCGCTCCGGCGCGGCCTCGACAACCCCGAGCGCCCGGATCTCTGCGATCCGCTGGCGAAGGTGCCTCAGTCGGATTTGCCGGTGGTCCAGCTCGGTGGCTCGTAGGGCCGGCCCGGCGCGGCCCCGATGCAGAGCACGCGCAGCCCGCCGGAGTCGCTGACCAGGGTTCGCTCGACCTCCGGGCCGACGGCCACGACGTGCTCGGGGTCGAGCGGCAGGCGCTCGTCGGCGTCGCCGTGGACGACCACCGCGCCCGACCCGCTCATGGCCACGTAGAGCTCCTGCTGGCCGCTATCGCCCTCGTTGTGGGACCGCGTCGAGTAGTCCGGGGGCAGATCCATGATCTGCGCTCCGAACGCCGTGATCCCGAGCCCCTCGCGCACGAGCTTGGCGAAGCCGTCCCATAGCTGGGGCAGCTCGTCGAGGCCGCGGGCGGCGTAGGCGTCGGCCGGAAGCTGCTCGTCCATCTGGTTCCTTTCCGTCGGGGGAGGGCGACAGGGCGCCCGTCGCAAGCGTAAGACAGTGCCGCCGTGACATGGATCTATGTCACATAGATCCAAGACAGATCCTGCTACGGTCTCCCGCCGATGGCCGAGCGAGGTGCCAAGCCGAAGGTCCCCGAGTGGCGGCTGCGCGCGCTGCGGGCGCTGCGCAGTCTCTTCACGCCGCTGCTGCCCGACGACTACCTCGAGCTCATCAACCCGCTCTGGTCGACGCAGGAGCTGCGCGGGCGCATCGAGCGCATCGAGCGCGAGACCGACGACGCGGCGACGATCCTGATCAAGCCGGGCTGGGAGTGGGAGGGCCACCAGCCCGGCCAGTACCTGCGCATCGGCGTGGTCGTCGACGGCGTCCACCACTGGCGCGCGTACTCGCTGACCTCGGACCCCGGACGGCCCGACGGCTGCATCTCGATCACGCCGAAGCTCGTCCCGAGAGGGCAAGGTCTCGCCCTACCTCGTGCGAGAAGGCGCGCGGCGGGGGCATCGTGCGCCTCGGCGGGGTCGAGGGCACCTTCGTGCTGCCCGACCCGCTGCCCGAGCGCTTCCTCTTCATCAGCGCCGGCAGCGGGATCACGCCGATCATGAGCATGCTCCGCGCGCTCGCCCGCCGCGACGCGCTCGACGACGTCGTGCTGCTGCACTCCGCGCGCCATCCGGACGACGTGATCTTCGGCGCCGAGCTGCGCCGGCTCGCCGAGCGCCACGAGGGCTTCAGGCTGCACGAGCAGCTCACCGACGAGATGGGGCGCATGGGCCCCCAGGATCTCGACCGCCTGTGCCCCGACTGGCGCGACCGCGAGACCTTCATCTCCGGGCCCGCGGAGATGCTCGACGGCATGGACGAGCACTGGGACCAGCGAGGGCGATTGCGACCGCCTGCACATGGAGCGCTTCCAGCCGGTGGTCGGCGGCGAGGACGCCGAGCACGGCGAGGGCGGCACCGTGCGCTTCACCGACAGCGACGTGGAGGCCGAGAGCGACGGCACCCAGCCGATCCTCGTCGCCGGCGAGGAGGCCGGCGCGACGCTGCCCTTCGGCTGTCGCATGGGCATCTGCCACACCTGCGTGGGCAAGCTGTGCTCGGGCCAGATCCGCGACCTGCGCACCGGCGAGGTATCGGGCACCGAAGGTGAGATGGTTCGCACCTGCGTGAACGCGCCCGAGGGACCCGTCGAGATCGCACTGTGACGACACATCAAAGAGAGAGAGGACCTGATGACCACGATGATCGAAAGCCCGCTCGCCCGGCTCACCGACGAGCAGATCGAGGAGCTCGGCAAGGAGTTCGACGCGATCCACGACGAGGTCTTCGCCGAGCTCGGCGACCGCGACCGGCGCTACATCACCAGCATGATCGAGATGCACCGCCGGCTGGTGGTGCTCAGCCGGATCCTGCTGCTCGGCTCGCGGGCCAAGCCGGCCTGGATCGCCGGCACGTCGATGCTCTCGCTGGCCAAGATCCTGGAGAACATGGAGATCGGCCACAACGTGATGCACGGCCAGTGGGACTGGATGAACGATCCCCAGATCAACTCGTCCACCTGGGACTGGGACTCCGCCTCCACCGCCGAGGCGTGGAAGCACTCGCACAACTACGTCCACCACACCTACACGAACATCCGCGGCAAGGACCGCGATCTCGGCTACGAGATCATGCGCATCGACCCGCACCAGAAGTGGAACCCGGTCTACCTGGCCCAGCCGTTCTACAACCTGGTGCTGGCGGCCCTGTTCGAGTGGGGCGTGGCGCTGCACGACCTCGACTTCGAGGCCATCAAGACGGGCGAGAAGTCCAAGGAGAAGATCTTCCGGGAGCTGAAGGGGATGGCCAAGAAGGGCCGCCAGCAGATCACGAAGGACTACATCGTGTTCCCGGTTCTCAGCGGCCTCGCGGCCGTGGCCGCCGACTTCGGGGTCAAGCATGGTCCGCGAGTCGCGCCGGTCGCGCTCGAAGCGCACCGCTGCAGGCGGCTTGCGCGCGGGCTGAGGAACAAGAACCCCCGGGGCGACGGCCCGATCGCCCGGCAGCTCGCCGAGAGCGCTCCGGTGTTCGCGCGGACCTTCCGCTCGACGCTGAAGGCGGACGTCACGGCGAACGTGGTGCGCAACGTCTGGGCCTACGCGATCATCTTCTGCGGCCACTTCCCGGACCAGACCTACACCTTCAGCCAGAAGGAGGTGGAGGACGAGTCGCGCGGCGGGTTCTACGTGCGCCAGCTGCTGGGCGCGGCGAACATCGAGGGCAGGCCGCTCTTCCACGTGGTCAGCGGCAACCTCGGCTACCAGGTGGAGCACCACCTCTACCCCGACATGCCGAGCACCCGCTACGCGGAGATCGCGCCGCGGGTGAAGGAGCTGTGCGAGCGCTACGAGCTGCCGTACAACACCGGGCCGTTCCTCAAGCAGCTGGCCACCGTGCAGCGCACGATCCTGCGCCTGGCGTTCCCGGGCGGCAAGCCGCGCGCCAAGCCGGGGCCCTACCGCGGCCCCGACGCCGCGCCGGCGAGCACGAACGGCAACGCGCTCCGAGCCGACCGGCTCGAACGGCTCGGGCCCCGAGCAGCCGAGCGACGGCGTGCGCGTCTCGATGCCCGACGAGGGGTGAGCGCAGCCTCGGCGCCGATTTCGCCACAGGCGTAGGCTGAAGGGATGAGTCAAAAGGAAGAACAGCAGCGAAGCAAGCCCGACGGGTCGGCCTACGCGGCCCACCTGGCCGGGGTCACGGAGCGCAACAGGGTCTCGCAGAAGGAGGCCCAGGCGCGACGCGAGGAGCGCGAGCTCGGGAAGGTGAGGGACCGCCAGGAGGCCGAGCGCCGTCAGGACGCCGGGCTGCGCGGAAGCGGCTGACCACCCGAGCAGCGTTGTCAGTATGTGGGGATGCCCACCCCTCCCTCCACGCGCAGCATCAAGATCGATCAGGACGAGCGGGGCGGGTGGTCCTCCGACCGGCCCCGCCGCGACGGCGCGCCCCCGCGGCCGGCCGACCTGTCGGTGCGCTGTCGCGTGCTGCGCCCCGCCGAGCAGATCCGCTACTCGCCGGGCAGCCTGCTGCTGATCGTCTCCTCGCCTCCCTCGACGGGTGAGGCGCTGGTCAAGCGGGTGGTCGAGGAGAAGGGGTCGATCTTCTCGATGGCCAAGGTCCGCGGGCTGCTCGCCGGCCGTGTGCCCGAGGAGGAGACCGAGAGCCGGGCGGCCGAGTTGCTCGACGCCGCCGTGGCCAAGCGGCTCGAGGCGAGTGAGACCGTGACCATCGTGCTGGAGGGAACCGGACAGGAGGAGCGCGACCACTACGTGCGTCCCGCCAACGCCCTCAGGCGGCCGTGCCACCTCATCCTCGTGGAATCGCCTCGCGACGAGGTGGACGAGGAGGACCGTCCGGCGCTCAACAAGCTGCGCAAGGCGCTCGACGCCGGAGAGCTGGGCGCCGAGGGCTTCAACACCGCGCTGCGGCTCGGCGGCGCAGTCCGCGAACGAGCTCAAGCGGGTCATCTTCAGGCCGGAGCCCAAGGACGACTGAGCGCCGGCCGTGGCGCTCCCCCTCGCGCACGAGACGCTGGTTCGTCGAGGACGACGTCGCGACCGACTGGTGCGTTCGCCGGTGAGCCGCTCACGCTCGGCCTGCTCGCGGGCGCGGTGGCCATCACGGCCGCGGTGCGCGTCGCCTCGCGACGGCGCTCGGGCGTGGACATCCCCTTCCTCGGCGCGATGGCGATGTACATGCCCTTCGCTGTGCGCGTCCATCTGGCGGTGGCGCTCATCGGGCTCCTGTCCCTCGGCTCCTACCTGTCCCCGGCCATGGACCTCGACGCCAACGTCGCCGGCTCCGCTCGGCGCGGTCATGGTCGTCGTGGCCATCTCGATGGCCGCCGGTGGCACGTTCGCGAGGGCGCTCTCCGCCGTGCTGGCGGGCCCGCTCGGGATGGCCGAGTTCGGCGTCTCGGCGGTCGTGCAGCGCGTGGACATGCTCGGCCCGCCCTTCCCTCCGTCGGCGACCCGAGCGCCCGCGACGGGGGCTGGTCGGTGCGGCGCGGAGGTGCGGAGTGCGGGGCGGGTCGTGCGCGGGGGAGTCCGCCGCGGATTGGGATCGGGGGCACGGCCTCGCTGACGTCCTTCTCCTCGCCCACGAAGACGCGAGCGTCGCGATGGTGCGAGCACGCCGGCGAGGAGGGCGATGAAGGGCCAACGCTTGCGCCGCGTCGATCTGCCCGTGGACTCCCGCGCCGACGCGGGCGGTCACGCGCCATTTGTCCAGCTCCGCGGGCGCCTTCGCGGAGCAGCTCGCCGAGCCCGACTCGCGCTGAAGTTCCTCGCCGAGTACCCGCAGTTCGACCTGCCGACCAGCTCGGCTCGGTTGGAGCGCTCGAGTTCATACGAGGTCGCGGCCTCGGCGTCTTCAGCCAGCTCGTACTCGTCCGGAGCGGCGCCGAAGCCGAATCGGCTCGCGTCCGGCATCCCCTTCGAAGCCATGCTCAGTACTGCTTCGGAACGGTCGAGCTGGTGGGCACCTCCGGTCTACGGCACGATTCCATGGTTGCTGCTCGTGCTGGATCCATCGGCTCGCCGGAGACCCTTGAGCTCCGCTTGTCCAGGCGCCGTGGAAGGATGGCAGGGCGCGCTCAGACCTCGCGGGCGGCGGCCTCCGCGGCCTCGAGCTGACGCTCGACCAGGTCGAGGCCCTGGTCCCAGAAGCCGGGGTCGGTCAGGTCGACTCCCACGATCTTGCCCAGCTCCTCGGGGGGCTTCGAGCCTCCGGCGGCCAGCAGCTCGAGGTAGGAGGGAACGAAGCTCGGCCCCTCCTCGCGGTAGCGCTGGTAGACCGACAGCGCGAGCAGCTGCCCGAAGGCGTACGCGTAGACGTACCCCGGGGTGTTCACGAAGTGGGGCACGTAGGACCACCAGGTGCGATAGCCCGGGGTGATCTCCACGGCGTCGCCGAGCATCTCCGCCTGCGACTCCTCCCACAGGTCGCCCAGGCGGTCCACCGACAGCTCGCCCTCCTCGCGGCGCGAGGTGTGCACGAGGTCCTCGAAGCGGTTCATCGCCGTCTGGCGGAACACGGTGGCGATCGTGTCCTCGATCGACTCGGCCAGCAGCGCGAGCCGCGACTCGGGCGTCTCGGCCTGCTCGAAGAGCCGGGCGAAGGTCACCTCCTCGCCGAACACCGACGCGGTCTCGGCGAGCGTCAGCCCGGTGCCCTGGTGGAAGACCCCCTGCTCGCGCGCCAGCGCGAAGTGCACGCCGTGGCCGAGCTCGTGCGCGAGCGTCAGCACGTCGCGCCGGCGGGAGGTCCAGTTGAGCATCACGTAGGGGTGGGCCGAGGGCACGGCCGAGGCGCAGAACGCCCCGCCGCGCTTGCCGGGGCGCACGGGGGCGTCGATCCAGCTCTCGTCGAAGAACCGCCGGACCAGAGTGCCGAGCTCGTCCGAGAACGAGGCGTAGCAGTCCACCACCAGCTCGCGGGCCTCCCCGTAGCCGATCTTGGCGTCCTCGGAGGTCACCGCGGCCATGCGGTCGTAGTCGGCCAGCTTGTCGATGCCGAGCAGCTCCGCCTTGAGCCGGTACCACCGCCGCGGGATCTCGTAGCGCTTGCGCACCGCCTCGAGCAGGGCCTGCACCGACTCGTCGGAGGCCTCGTTGGAGAGGTTGCGGCTGGCCAGCCAGTGGGGGTAGGAGCGCAGGCGGTCGTTCACGGCCTTGTCGTGCAGCAGCGTGTTGAAGATGAAGGCCCGGGTGCGAAGGCCGGGCTCGAGCGCGGCGGTCACCGACTCGGCGGTCGCGCGGCGCACCTCGCGCTCGGGGGAGAAGAGGTTCGACAGCGCGACGTCGAGGGCGACCTTGTCGCCGTCCATCTCCACCTCGATGGCGGAGGTCAGCTCGGCGAACAGGCGCCCCCACGCCGAGCGCCCGGTGGTGCTCTTCTCGGTGAGGATCTTCTCCTCGGGCTGCGAGAGCAGGTGCGGCCGGTAGCGGCGCTCGGAGCGCAGGTGGTGGCGGCAGAAGTCGAGGCCCTCGCCGGCCAGCAGCTCCTCGGCGCGCTCGTCGCTGAGCGCGGCCCACTCCAGCTCGAAGAACAGAAGGCGGGTCTGGAGGGCGGTGGCCCGCTCGGAGACCTTCTGCATCAGGGCGCCGCGCTCGGGGTCGGCGGTGTCGGTGGCGAATCGCAGGGACGCGTAGGTGCCGGCCCGGCCGACCAGCTCGGAGATGGCCGCCATCTCCGTCATGGCCTCGACCAGCTCGCCCGAGTCGAACTCGTCGACCCTGCCCTCGTAGCGCTCGGCGAAGCGCTCGGCGCGCTCGGCCGCCTCGGTGAGCTTGCGCTCGACGCCCGCCGCGCCGTCGTTGTCCACGAGGGGCTCGAGGTCCCACGCGGCGGCCTCGAGCTCGGGGTCGGACATCGCCCTGAAGATACCTGGGGCCTGGTTGCGCTCGGTTAGGTTCTCGTGATGGCGGCGGTCGATCCCGATGCGGCGCGGCTGCGCGAGCTGGGCTACGAGCAGGAGCTCGACCGCCGTCTGGGCGGCCTCGGCAACGTGGCCATGGGCTTCGCGACGACCTCCCCCGTCGTCGGGCTCTACGCGGTGGTCTTCCTGGGCAGCCTGTTGGCCGGGCCGGCCTGGATCTGGGTGCTCCCGGTGGCGCTGGCCGGCCAGTGCCTGCTGCTGGTCGTGTACTCGGAGCTCTCCGCGGAGTTCCCCATCACCGGTGGCGCCTACCAATGGACCCGCCGACTGATGGGCGGCGGCTACGGCTGGTTCACGGGGTGGGTGGCCATGTGCGCCTACGCCGCCGCCAACACCACGATCGCCTACCTGGGCGCTCCCTGGGCGCTGACGTTGCTGGAGATCGAGCCGACGGCCAACACGCTGGTCCTCACGGGCATGATCCTCGTGGTCGTCTGCGCACTCGTGGGGATGGGCGGCATCGGGGTCCTCAGGCGTGTGGTCGGCGCGGGCGTCGCGGCGGAGGTGATCGCGCTGGTGGGCATCGGGCTCGTGCTGCTGCTCGCCTTTCGCGAGCAGGACCTCTCAGTGCTCGGGGAGACCTTCGGCGCCGAGGCCCTCTCGGGCGGCTCGGTGGGCGCCGCCCTGCTGGCGGCGCTGGCGGTGGGCGGATGGGTGTTCATCGGCTTCGACGCGTGCGTGGGCAGCGCCGAGGAGACCCGCGGCGCCGCCCGGCAGGTGCCCCGCTCGGTGTGGCTCGTGCTCCTCTCGGTGGCGGCCATCGTGCTGCTCAACGCCCTGGCCAGCGTGCTTGCCCATCCCGACCCGCGCGCCGTGGTGAGCGGTCGAGGACATCGATCCCGTCACGACCGCGGTGGTCAGCTCATTCGGCTCCTGGTCCACCAAGCCGTTCGCCGCGCTCGTTCTCGTGGCCTTCGTCTCGTGCGGGATCGCGGCGCAGGGGCTCACGGCGCGGACGATGTACTCGATCGCCCGCGACGGTGTGCTGCCCGGGCGCGGGATTCCTGCGCCGCGTCGATCGGCGCGGCACCCCGGTCGGCGGGATCGTGGTCACGGCGCTGCTCGCCTGTGCCGGCCTGCTGCTGGCGCTCGACTCCGCCGCCATCGGCAGCATCCTCATCTTCGGCACCGCGGCGATCTACCTCACGTTCCTGCTCATCGCGGTGGCCGCGCTCGTGGCCCGCGTGAGCGGAGGTGGAGGCCGGGGGCGCACGTGCAGCTGGGCCGCGCCGGGCTCGTCGTGAACGCGCTGGCCGTGGCGTGGCTCTGCTTCGAGACGGTGAACATCGCCTGGCCGCGCGAGTCGCTGGCCCCGGTCGGCGCGCCGTTCTACCAGGTGTGGGCCGCGCCGATGCTGCTGGCGGCGATCACGGTCTCCGGCCTGACGTACCTCGTGGCCGTGAAGCCCCACCGGGCGTGACGCTGGCGTTGTCTCTCACGCGCGCGCACACGCGGCGCGCGCGACATGCCGCATCAACTCATACCGCACTGGGTAAGGCTCTGCGCCATGGACTACTGGTTCGCGGCGTCCACGGAGGAGTTCACCCCGAGCGAGATGGTCGAGCAGGCCAAGGCGGCCGAGGCCGCGGGCTTCGACGGGCTCGGCTGCTCCGACCACTACGCCCCGTGGTTCCCCGACGGCGAGGCGTCACAGGCCTGGGTCACCCTCGGCGCCATCGGCCAGGTCACGTCGAAGCCGATCGGCACGGGCGTCACGCCGGTGGTGCACCACTACCACCCGGGGCTGATCGCCCAGGCGTTCATGTCGCTCGAGGAGCTGTACCCGGGCCGCGTCTTCCTGGGCGTGGGATCCGGCGAGGCGGTGAACGAGGTGCCGCTCGGCCTCGCCTGGCCCGAGTTCTCCGACCAGAAGGAGCGCTTCGAGTCTGGCCTCGAGGCCATCACCCGCCTGTGGGACGGCGAGACCGTGACGATGGACGGCGGCTGGTTCTCGCTCAAGGAGGCCAAGCTCTGGACGCGCGCCGAGACCCGGCCGAAGATGTACGTGTCGGCCTTCGGGCCCCAGGCGGCCGAGGTGGCCGGCGCGCTACGGGGACGGGCTGTGGACGCTCGGCGATCCCGAGGCCGCCCCGGAGATCGTGGAGGCCTACAAGCAGGCCTGCGAGCGCAACGGCAAGGAGGTGGGGGAGATCATCCTCCAGGCCGGCTTCGCGTGGGCGGAGAACGACGAGGACGCCGTGCGCGGCGCGCGCCGGTGGAAGCCGACGCAGCTGCCCGAGCTCTACCTCGAGGACATCCCCGACCAGGACGACATGCAGCGCCGTGCCGACGAGCAGATGACCGACGAGCAGTTCGCCAAGGAGGGGTTCCTGGTGGGCTCGGACACCGACGAGCACGTGAGGCGCATCCGCGAGATGGAGGAGGTCGGCGCGACGGTGATCTGCCTCCAGCTGATCGGCCAGGCCGATCCCATGGGCAGCATCCGCACCTACGGCGAGAAGGTGCTCCCCGCGCTACGGGGCTGATGTTCAGTTTCCGTCGCCGGATGGGAATAACGCCGGATGTTCGCCGCGGCAGGGAGTGCCGCGGCCCGGTTATCTCTGGAGGTCTCGTGTTGCTTGCCCGTCGGTCGTTCTCCGTGCTGGTCGCCGTCTGCGCGGTCATCTTCCTGTTCGCCGCGCCGGCCTCGGCCATCGTGGGCGGCAACGACGCGTCGCCGGGCGAGTACCCCTCGGTCGCGGACATCACCTTTGGCGCGTTCGGCTGCACCGGCACCCTGATCGCCCCCGACACCGTGCTCAGCGCGGGCCACTGCGGCTCGCTCACCGGCGCCGCCGTGGCCTCGCCCGCCGCGTATCCGCCCCAGCTCATCAACGTGCGCATCGGCGGCACCCGCTCCGGCGAGGGCGAGCAGGTGCCCGTTCGCAGCGTGACCGTGCAGCCCGGACTACCTCCTCACCTCCGGCTACGACATCTCGATCCTCAAGCTCAGCCGCGCGTCGGCGAGCACGCCCGACGAAGGTGGCGGGGGCGAGCGAGACCGGCATCTGGGCGCCCGGCACCGTGGAGACCATCGTCGGCTGGGGCGTGACCTCCGAGGGCGGCGATCCGCCCGACGTGCTCCAGGAGGCGCAGGTCCCGGTGACCACGGATGCCTACTGCGCGGGCGCGTACGACGACTTCGACGCCGAGCACCATGGTCTGCGCCGGCTACCCGCAGGGAGGCGTCGACACCTGCCAGGGCGACTCGGGCGGACCGATGTTCGGCCGCGCCGCCACCGGCGAGCTGAGGGTCGTGGGCGCCACGAGCTTCGGCGAGGGATGTGCCCGCCCGAACAAGCCCGGCGTCTACGCCCGCGTGGGCGACACCGTGCTTCGCGAGTGGATCCGGGGCCAGTCCCCGGCGGGCGTCAACTAGGCAAGGAAGAGGCCCCGCCGCCGGCGGGGCCGCTCGTAGTGCCCGGGGTGTGGTCAGGCCACGGCCCTCACGGATGAGGGGGGCGAATCCGGGCGTCCGGCCGCCTTGGGGTGGTTATGGAACGCAAACGCGGCCGGATGGCGGTGGAGCGACGGGTTGAGGCGTTGGCCCGGGGCCAGTTCGGGGTCGTGGCGCGCGGCCAGTTGCTGGGGCTCGGGCTCGGAGCGGAGGCGATCCGTCACCGGGTGCGCTCGCGCTGGCTCCTCCGACTCCATCGCGGCGTCTACGCGGTTGGCCGGCGCCGCTGACGCGCGAGGGGCGATGGATGGCGGCTGTGCTCGCGTGCGGTGAGGGCGCGGTGTTGAGCCACCTCTCCGCCGCGGCGCTGTGGCGACTACGGGAGAACGACCCCGCCGTGATCGACGTCTCCCTAGCCAGCCGCAGTGGGCGCCGTTGGCGCGAAGGGATCCGCGTGCACAGGCCAGTGGCGCCTCGTCAAAGACGACCGAACCGATCACCGCGGTATCCCCGTGACCACCGTCCCCCGCACGCTCATCGACCTCGCCGAGGTCCTCGGCACCCGCTCGCTCGAACGCACTCTCGACGAGGCCGAGTACCTGAGGCTGCTGGACCGCGGCGAGCTGACGAGCGCGATCGAACGCAACCGCACCCGCACCGGCGCCGCGCGGCTAACCGCCACCCTGGCCCGCCACGAGCCCGGCACCACCCGGACCCGCAGCCCGCTCGAGGAGGCCTTCCTGCTGCTGATCCGCGCGCGCCGGCCTCCCGCAGCCCGAGATCAACGCGCCGCCTCGGGCCCTTCACCATCGACTTCCTCTGGCGTAACGAGCGCCTGGCGGTGGAGACCGACGGCCGCCGCTCGCACGAGCGGGATCGCCAGCGCGAGCGCGACAGCACCCGCGACGCCTGGCTCGCCGCCCACGGCTACCGGCCCCTGCGCTTCACCTGGGCGCAGGTCACCCAGCGGCCGGAAGAGGTGCTGGCCGCTCTCGAAGCTGCGCGCGCCGAGTCCTAGTTGTTCTTCGCCCTGCGGGCCATCTTCACCCGGTCGTTCCGGTCCAGGTAGAGCTTTCGCAGCCGCACCGACGCCGGCGTGACCTCCACCGCCTCGTCCTCCCGGAGGAACTCGAGCGCCTGGTCGAGCGAGAGCTGGCGGGCGGGCACCAGGCGCACCAGCACCTCCGCGGTCGAGGAGCGGATGTTGTTGAGGTGCTTCTCCTTGACGGCGTTCACGTCGAGGTCCTCGGCGCGGGCGTTCTCACCCACGATCATGCCCTCGTAGACCTCCTCGCCGGGGCCCACGAACAGGGTGCCGCGCTCCTGGAGGCCGAAGAGGGCGAAGCTCGCCGTGTGCCCGCGGCGGTCGGCCACCAGCGATCCGCTCGGACGGGTGCGCATCTCCCCGGCCCACGGCTGCCAGCCGTCGAACACGTGGTGGAGGATCCCGGTGCCCCGCGTCTCGGTGAGGAACTCGGTGCGAAAGCCGATCAGCCCTCGCGCGGGCACGCGGTACTCCATCCGCACCCAGCCGGTCCCGTGGTTGACCATCTGCTCCAGCCGCCCCTTGCGAAGGGCCAGGAGCTGGGTGATGACGCCCACGTAGTCCTCGGGCGCGTCGATGGCCAGGCGCTCGACGGGCTCGTGCACCTTGCCGTCGATCTCGCGCGTGAGCACCTGCGGCTGGCCCACGGTGAGCTCGAAGCCCTCGCGCCGCATGAGCTCCACGAGCACGGCGAGCTGCAGCTCGCCCCGGCCCTGGACCTCCCAGGCGTCGGGGCGCTCGGTGTCGTTCACCCGGATCGAGACGTTGCCGATCAGCTCCTGGTCGAGGCGGTCCTTGACCTGCCGGGCGGTGAGACGGGTGCCGTCCTGGCCCGCCAGCGGCGAGGTGTTGATGCCCACGATCACGCTCAGCGACGGCTCGTCCACGCTGATCACCGGCAGTGGCCGCGGGTCGTCGGGGTCGGCGAGGGTCTCGCCGATCGTCACGTCGGGGAGCCCGGCCACGGCGATGATCTCGCCCGGGCCCGCCTCGGCGGCGTCCACGCGGTCGAGGTTCTCCGTGATGTACAGCTCGGAGACGGTGGCGCGCTCGATCTCGCCGCCGGCCCGGCACCAGGCGATCGGCTGGCCCTTCCTGATCGTGCCGTTGCGCACCCGGCAGAGGGCCAGGCGGCCGACGTAGGGGGAGGCGTCGAGGTTGGTCACGTGCGCCTGGAGCGGGTGGTCGGGGTCGAACTCCGGGGCGGGGATGCGCTCCAGCAGGAGGTCGAGCAGGGGGGAGAGGTCGGACCCCTCGGCTCCCTCCTCCAGGGAGGCCCAGCCCGCCTTGGCGTTGGTGTAGACGATGGGGAACTCGATCTGCTCCTCGTCGGCGTCGAGGTCGAGGAAGAGCTCGTAGACCTCGTCCACCACCTCCTTGATGCGGGCGTCGGGGCGGTCGACCTTGTTGACCACGAGGATCACGGGCATCCGCGCCTCGAGCGCCTTGCGCAGCACGAAGCGCGTCTGGGGCAGGGGTCCCTCGGAGGCGTCCACCAGCAGCAGCACGCCGTCGACCATCGTCAGGCCGCGCTCGACCTCGCCGCCGAAGTCCGCGTGCCCCGGGGTGTCGACGATGTTGAGCTTCACGCCCGCGTACTCGAACGCGGTGTTCTTCGCGAGGATCGTGATGCCCTTCTCGCGCTCCAGGTCCATCGAGTCCATCACGCGCTCGTTCACGTCCTGGTTGGCCCGGAAGGCGCCGGACTGCCAGAGCATCGCGTCGACCAGGGTGGTCTTGCCGTGGTCGACGTGGGCCACGATGGCCACGTTGCGCAGGTCTGAGCGGAGGGCCATGGGCGACCCGTGAGGCTAGACGGCGGTCAGGGACCGTCCCGGGGGCCCTCCACGGCCACCGGCTGCGCCGCCGGGCGCTCGGAGCCGCTTCGCCGCGCGAGGCGGGAGCGCCGCCAGCCGGTCGCGGGCCTTCAGGAT
This sequence comes from uncultured Thermoleophilaceae bacterium, assembly GCA_963731645.1. Classification (GTDB taxonomy): domain Bacteria; phylum Actinomycetota; class Thermoleophilia; order Solirubrobacterales; family Thermoleophilaceae; genus JAAYBF01. Next base: position 154,301 of record CAVSWF010000012.1, read on the forward strand.
CCACCTGCTCGCCGTCTCCGGCGGGATGAACGCGAGGTAGGAGGCGAAGATCGCGTAGGAGAAGAGCCCCACGCGGATGCGAGTAGTCGATCCCCGGTGCAGCGCCACGCCGGCCGCGATCACGTACGGCCGCAAGCCGCGGTTCCAGATCAGGATGCCGAGCGACAGCTCGACCGCCAGCGTCCCGAAGGTGAGGAGGTTCGACCACCGTCACGCTGTCGGTCATGAACGGCGGGCAGCGGGAAGCGCGTGAGGTCGTCGAGGCGGTTGGCGTAGGACACCGCGGTGCCGTCGTTCCAGTTCACCCCGCGGACCTTCTGCCAGACGGTGGACACGTAGAGAACGCTCACCTGGACCTGGATCAGCCGCAGCGCCCACGGCGAGCGCTCCGGGAACTCCCAGAAGCTCTCCCGGTGCTTGCGCCAGGCGGTCGAGCGAGAGCGCGGCGCCCGCTGGGGGCGAGCGCCAGGAACAGCGCGAGGTTCCGCAGCAGGCCGTCGCCGGAGTTGAGCACCAGCGGCGCCCGGCGGTGGAAGGCGAGCAGGCGCGAGGAACACGACCAGGGCGGCGATGCGCGACCAGGCGCCGAGCATGAGGGCCACGGACGCCACGAGGAAGCGCCACGTAGAGCACGATCACCGCGGCGTCGCTCGAGAAGATCCCGAGGAGGCCCCAGACCGCCTTGCCCTGGGCCTCGGGCTGCTCCGGGAAGACCCCGCCCTCCGAGAAGAAGGACATGAGGTCGGGAAGGAGGGACAGGGCCCAGCCGAAGGACACCAGGCCGACCCCGATGCGCACCAGGGCCAGCGTGGACGTCGGCCGCGGGGCGAACCAGAACCGCTCCCAGGCCGCGATCGGATCCCTCACTTGGGCTCCTTGAGCATCGCCGGAGTCACGTCGAGATTCAGCAGCTGCTCCTCGGAGTAGGACGCGGGCTTGTCGGCGTCCGGCCCCGGCGGGGCGAGGACCGACTTCCCGCTCACCACCACCGCGGTCGTGGGCGGCGCCGAGCGCTTGCGTTCCTCGCGGATCACCCAGCGCGCCAGCTGCTCGGCGGAGGCGCCCTCGCCGGCCCCCTCGTTGATCAGGTTCTCCTCGAACTTGCGCCAGCGGTAGTCGCTGTAGCCGCCGATGAGGTCGCCGCGTTCGGGCGCCTTCCAGACCTCGGTCGTGCCGTCGGCGTAGCCCAGCCGGACCTCCAGGCGGATCGACTCGCGCCGCGGATCGGGGGCGAACACCCCCCACGCCTGGTCGAGCCCGATCGCGTTCAGGTAGGGCTGGGTGGTCTTGGAGAGCGAACGGCGCAGCGAGGAGTCGGGGAGGTTGATCACGACCACCGCGAGCAGCGTGAACACGATCAGGAGGCTGATCAGCGCCCTCCCGGGCACGCTGTCCTCGATCCTCTGCTGCAGGCTCTGGCCCGCGGCGCCGTTCACTCGGGAAGGTATATAGAAGTTAGGGCCCGATAAGGCCCGCAAAGCGCAAAATGCGGTGCAACCGCAACTATCTGCCGCGGGCCGCGTTAGGGTACCCCGCTGGCCTCCGTGATTTTCGGGGCCGTCAAACGTCTCAACGTGAGACAATGCGGCCGTCCCGCTTCGGGCAGGGCTTGCATCAGTAGGGAAGAAGGCTTGGCGGGAAGTCTCCGCGGGTCGAAACGTCAAACATAGGAGGCACACGTTGAAGAACGTGTCTAAACACAGGCGGAGGTGGTACGCGGCAGTAGTGCTGACGCTGATCGCCGCCGTCGCCGTGACGGCCATCGCCGTCGGCGCGCCGGCCGCCGGTGGGTCGTTGATCAGCACCCAGGCGCCGGATCTCGAGTCGGCGAACGTCGTCACCCCGGTGAGCCAGTCGTCAGCCGTCGGTGGTCGATTTCTGCTACTCGGCTCCGAACGCGCTCGATCCGAACACCGAGAACGCCGGTCAGTACGAGCTCACGGGCTACGGCGAGGACACCGTCGGCGACCTCGAACGGCACGGCGAACGTCGTGGTGGGCAACAACCGCTGCGTCCGGGTCGAGTTCCCGGCGGGCACCGATGTGCAGCAGTACACGGTGGCCACGGACCACGGCGGAGGCATCACGGATATCGACGGCCGTGTCAGCCATCAGGGCTCGGCTGCGCTGGACGGGAGCCTTCAGTCTCCGCGCAACGGCAACACGGGCGGTCCGAACCTGCTGGATCTCGGCGGGCGCGTTCTCGCCGCAGGTGGACTTCACCAACGACCGGATCACGTATTCCGTTCGACCACGCGATCGTGCCCGACGGCGGTCCCGCCGGCCCGAACCCGACGACTTCGGCTACTACCAGGCCACGGGTAACGAGGCGGGTGCGCCCCAGGACGTGCGGGGTGGCGAGCATCGTCAATGTCGACGAGAACCCGGTGACGGTCCAGTTCGCGACCGACATCAACGCGGGCCAGCCTCCGATCCGCTTCTTCGTGGACGAGGCGGCGGTCAGGTCGCTGCAGTACGCGGACAACGCCGACAACGAGAACGAGAACACCGAGGGTCACGCCGGCGGTGGCACTCAGTCGCCGGAGATCACCGCGGTGACGCCGGCGCCGTTGGGGTCGAACCAGTTCCTGGTGACCTATGACCGGCAGGTGTCGGTCGAGGACATCAGCCAGGCTCGTCGGTGTACGACGACGAGGGCGACAGCTACGACGCCACGGGGTTCACGCTGACGGGCAACCCGGCACAGCTGCGGGTCACGTTCAACGGCGTGCAGGAGTTCAGCGATCAGATCGTGGCGCTGGCCGATCTCGGTTGTGACGCCAACGACGGCGGCACGACGTGTGCGGTCAGGTCCTCGGAGGCGATCGGGGCACCGTTCCCGCAGGGCGGCAGCACGGAGACGTACTTCCCGCTGCGCGCGCTGAACATCGCGAAGGGCTACACCGACGTCGCCGGACTTCCGTCAGGTGATCCTCGATCGCAACAACAACACCGGCACGTTCCGGTTCGACGAGCGGGTCGACCCGTTCGACGTCCAGGACTCGCATCTACAACCTGGTGGACGGTGACGGGAACCTGTTGCCTCGCCAGGGCTTCGTCAGCGCCTCGTGGCACCGACGTGGTCCAGCAGTTCGACATCGGCCAGATGAACGCCGCTGTCGGAGGCACGCGTCGACGAGGGAGTCGCAGAGGACTTCCAGGACGAGGAGAACCCGATCAACACGGTGGGTCTCGGCGCGCCGACAGGCACGACGAGCACGACGGGCCGGCACGACCGGCGAGCACCACGACGGGTCCGAGCACCACGACGGGTCCGAGCACCACGACGGGTCCGGGCACCACGACGGGTCCGAGCACCACGACGGGTCCGAGCACCACGACGGGTCCGGGCACCACGACCGGTGGCACGGGCGGTGCGCGCGTTCTTCCGAACGCGGTGCGTCCGACGGCATCGGCTCGTCAGGTTGGCGGTGCTGCTTCGGCTGGGGCGACGGTGTCTCAGCGGGCCGGCACGATTCGCGTGCTGGTCCGGGGTCGTCTGACCTCGATCCGGGGTCGTCCGTGTGGCGGCCGGGTGCGCATCGGTACCCGCTTCGGCGGTAACCGGCGCGTGACGCGGTTCGCGCGGATGGGGCGTAACTGTCGCTTCACGGCGCGGTATCGCTTCTCCACGCGGCGTCTGCCGGCGCGGTTGCGTCCGCGTAGCCGTGCGTTGATCCTGCGGATCGCGTACCGCTATGGCGGCAACTCGCGGCTGCGTCAGCGATCTCTCGCCCACCAGGAGGGTGAGGGTCCGCCGCTAGGCCCAGAAGCAAGCAACACCTGAAGTACCCGGGAGGGGCGGCCAAACGGCCGCCCCTCCCGCGTTTGCGGGGCCTGATCGCCATCGCCCAGCTACCATGCCGCGCTGACGCCCTGACCACGCGGGCGCCCCGCCACCCGACTCTTCGGAGGTCCTCACAGATGCTCACACCTCGTTCACGCCTGCTCGCCGCCATCCTGCGGCCTCTGCGCTCGCCCTCGCGGCCTGCGGTGGCTCGGACGACGAATCACGAGCACCGACCGGACACGGCCGGCACAGACCCAGCCGACGACGACCGGCGGCGCGGACAAGCAGGACGGCGGCGGCTCGAGCACGGGCAAGCAGCCCAAGGGCGGAGGCGGAGGGCAGGAATCCGATGACGAAGCCTCCGGCGACCGGCAAGCCTCCGACGTTCGCCGGCGACTACACTGGCCGACGTCGACTCGGGTGACGCCGAGAAGCTTGGCTCCGGTCTTCGGCACGGCGGGGCAGTGGCGCATGAGGCTGTCCGTCGGGCTGGTCAACCTCTCGAGCTCCAAGCGCGGGTTCGCCAATACCGTCGACGGCCTCGGACGGACGGATGACGCTTCGTCCAGCGGAAGGTCAAGACCCGGCCGCCGGAGCCCGCCACGGAGGGGAAGCAGGAGCGAGGAAGATCGCGAGGAGGCGGCCGAGGAGAAGCAGCGGAGCAGCGGCGGCTCGCGGCGGCCCGCAAGCTCGCCGGCCCGTGTGTGGCAGGGCAGAAGGGCGTCTACCGCTACGAGCTGGACGGCGACACGATCACCTTCAAGGCGGTCAGCGAGCCGTGCGCGGCTCGCCGGGTGCTGCTCGAGCGGGAGTGGGCCAAGTAGCAACCTCTGGATGAGGTTGAGGGTGCCGGGCATGACCGGCCGGCCGAGTGGGCCTGCTCGCGCCAGACCGTCCGCGGTACCGCGCTTGACAGATGTCCTTAGGTCGCCTTTAGGGTGCGCGCCGGGTACGTCCGGCCACTCGATGGGTGAGTTACCGAGTGGGCGGCGTCGTAAATCTTGGTACGGGCAATTTTGGGCGGCTGTGTCGCTCGGGAGGACGGTCACTGATGGGTTCTGTCTTTGTTGTTGGGCGGCTGCGTCGCGTAGGCGCTCGCGTGTGTTGCTGGCGGTCGCCGCGGTGGTGGTCGTTGTTGAGCTGGGGGGTGTCGGAGTCGAGTGCGGCGCCGCAGCCGGGGACGGGTTGTCCGGCGGGCCAGGGGTATTCGCTGGCGCCTGTCAATCAGGACGATGCGCAGGACAAGACGGTTGACAACAACGGCAACAAGGACGGTTTCCTCTGTAAGCGTCGTAACGGGAACGGGACGATCTCGCGGACGGACAACCGTGCCGGCGGGACCGATACGTCGTGCACGAGCCAGGAGTTCTGTCCGGCGGCTGATCAGGACGGCGATGGTGATCCTGATAACGCCGACAACTGTCCGACGACGCCGAACCCCAACCAGGCGAACCAGGACGGTGACGGTCTGGGCGACGCGTGCGACGCCGACGTCGACGGCGATGGCGTCGACAACGGCCCTGACAACTGCGACACGGTCGCGAACGCCAATCAGGCCGACACGGACGGTGACGGCATCGGGGACGCGTGTGACAACGACGCCGATAACGACGGCGACCCGGATAACGCCGACAACTCGTCAGAACGCCGCCAATCCGCGACACGAACAACGACGGGACACGGGGCGATGCGTGCGACCTGACGACGACAACGACGGCGTCTCGACAACTCGCCGACAACTGTCCGTGCGACGCGAATCCGGGCCAGGCAGACACCGACGGTGACGGGTGAGGGCGATGCGTGTGACGCCGACGACGACAACGATGGTGTCCCCGACGACACGCCCGACAACTGTCGCGCTGGTCGCGAACGCCGATCAGCTGGACACCGACGGTGACGGGCAGGGCGATGTGTGTGACGCCGATGACGACAACGACGGCGTCGCCGGACGGGCCCGACAACTGTGACTTGGTCGCGAACCCGAGCCAGGAGGACTGCAACATGGACGGGGTGGGCGACGCGTGCGATCCGGCGGCTGATCCGGACGACGATAACGTCGACCAACGCCAACGACAACTGCGATACGACGCCCAACTCGACGCAGTTGAACGCCGACAACGACGCGCAGGGCGATGCGTGTGACCCTGATGACGACAACGACAACGTCGCCGACGGTGGCGACAACTGCGACCTGGACGCGAACACCGACCAGGCCGACGGCGACGGTGACGGTGTCGGCAACGTGTGTGACAACTGCCCGAACGCGACCAATGGCACCCAGGCAGGATTCGGATGCCGACGGTGCCGGGCGACGCGTGTGAGGACGACGACCGACGGTGACGGGGTCTCCGATGCCCAGGAGGCGATCGACGGGACCGACCCGCAGGATCACCGATTCAGACGACGACGGTCTCAACGACGGTGGCGAGGCCGACGCAGGGGTCGGATCCGGGTGATCGCGACACCGACGACGACGGGCTGACCGACGGCCAGGAGGTCAACGACACCGAGCACCGACCCGATCGACCCCGATACCGACGACGACGGGCTCGAGGACGGCCAGGAGGTGTTCTCCACCGAGACCGACCCGAGACGACCCCGACTCAGACGAAGACGGGCTCGGGGACGGGTTCGAGGTCTTCCGCTCCCAGACCGACCCCAACGACGTCGACACCGACGGCGACGCGACGCGAACGACGGTGGCCGACAACGAGGACGGGGACTCGGCGATGAACCTCGAGGAGCAGTCGTTCGAGACCAACCCGCGCACGAGGCTCGACGCCGCCGGCGATCGTCAGCGAGAACGAGGGCGAGCGGCAACAACAACCTCGCCGACGTCGACGCGACGGCGATCGCCGCCGACACGCGCATCTCGGGGGCGATCACCCCCGCCGGGGACAGGGACTTCTTCCGAGTTCACCGTCCCGGCAGGGGGATCGCGGCTGCGCTTCGACACCCTGACGCCCAGCCAGGGCGACAGCTGCGACTGTCAATGACGACACCGTGATCCGCCTCTACAACGCGGCCGGAACCCAGATCGCGTTCAGATGACGACGAGCGGCTACAGCTTCTGCTCGCGCATCGAGCAGGCAGCTCAAGGCCGGCACCTACTACATCTCGGTCGAGGAGTTCGGCAACGACGCCACGCTCCCGTCCTACGAGCTGATGGTCAACTACGGTGCCACCCCCGGTGCCGTCGACAACCAACAAGCACGGATTCGACACGTCGAGCGACGGAGGGGCCCGCAGGCGGCTCGCGGGCCCCTCTGTCGTAATCGAAAGGGATACGGCGTTGCCGGTTCGTATTGCGTTGCTCGCCGTTCTCGGCGTCTGCTCGTGGCGGCGGCCGGCTGCAACGACGACGACGAGGCCAAGAGCGACGGCAAGCGCTCCCAGGTCGACCAGCAGCTCACCGAGGACATCGAGCAGATCAAGGCCGAACGCCGCAAGCGCGCCAAGCAGGACAGCCGCGAACAAGAAGAACGGCAAGAGGCAGAGTTCGACGGGCGGTGGCTCAACCGGCGGGCAGAACTCGGACATCGAGCAGCGACCGTGTCCCCCACGGGTTGGTGCGCCTCCTCCGAGGGCCGTCCCCTCAGAGACCTCGAGCGCCCGATCAAGAAGGCCTACTCCGACGGCGACACGGAGGAGCTGCGCGAGCTCACCGACGACGCCCTCGACGAGGCCGAGGGAGCACCCAAGGGCGAGCCCTGCGCGGTCCTGCTCCTCGGCCGGCTCGCCCTCTACTGGAACAGCGGCGAGATCAAGAAGAAGGACGACATCGACCCCCAGGCCCAGGCCCAGCGCGTCCTCGACTTCGCCCGCGAGCAGAAGCTCGACAAGATCGCCTACTAGCCCGCGGAACGTCCCCTGAGCCTCGGTAGCACCCTCTCCGCGGCCTCCACCGCCAGAGAGGCCAGCAGCGCCAGGCCGAAGACGTCGTAGAGCACCCGGAACCGGGGCTCCGCGTCGTAGATCAGGAGGACCGGCAGGATGCAGGCGAGTTGGAGCAGGAGCTCCTTCCTCCCCCGCGCGTCGGTGGGATCACCGCGCGCGAAGAGCAGCAGCGCGACGATCACCAGGATCGGCAGGAGGAGGCAGTACGCCAGGTTCGTGGCCTTCGCCCACGGCTTGGGCCCGGGCGGGTCGGCCAGGGGGAAGGGGATGGTGGTGGCGGTGGCGTCGACCACGTTCTGCAGGAGAAGCGATACGTGCCCGAGGCCGTCGTCGCGAATGCAGTCGAGCCCCTGCCGGTAGAAGAACCCCTGCTCCCAGATCTGGTGCTTGGGGAAGGCGTAGTCGCGCCCGGTGTTCTGCTGGAACGGCACGGGGCTGCCGAACTCGTAGGTGCCCAGACGGGGCGTGCCGGCCCGGACCAGGCGGACGTCGCAGTGGCTCTGGAAGAAGTTGAGCCCGGCGTTCTCGCTGACGCCGGTGAGCTTGCCGGTGGCCGAGCTGGTGTAGGCGAGCACGGGCGCCAGCACGACCACTCCGGCCAGGACCATGGCCAGGGCAGGTCGCCATCGCGCGCGCCAGGCCCAGAGCAACGGCGCGGCGGCCACCGCCAGGTTGAGCAGGAACTGGGGACGGTTGACCACCGCCGCGGCGCCAACGAGGCCCGCCGCGCCGGCGGTGATCACCGCGGCGCGGCCCACCTGGTCGCGCGCGCGGTAGGTCAGCCAGAGGGCCCCCACCAGCAGGGCCAGGGCGGGTGTCTCCGAGCTGAAGAAGCCGCCGTAGAGGATGAACAGCGGATAGAGGGAGACCAGAACGGCCGTCACGGCCGCGGCCTTGGGGGAGATGAGATGGCGCGCCATCCGCCAGGCGAAGAGGGGCGTGAGGCTCGAGAGCACCCACCACAGGACCGCGCCCGCTCGTAGCCCGGAATCGCCCGTGCCGAAGACCTTGAGGGGGGCGGCCAGGAGCATGTGCGTGCCCGGCGGGTAGAAGGCGTCGTAGCGCTGGAGCGGGGCGCCGGAGGCCAGGCGCACGGCCCGGTCGACGTATCCCTTCATGTCGGAGAAGACGTAGTCGGCCGGTGGGTGCTCGATGACCCCGTAGATGAGCCGGATCACGGCCCCGAGGGCGATCACCCCCCACGCAATGCGGGTCCACCGCCGCTCCGCCTCCATCGAGCGGGCAGACTAACGCCGCCCGACGGTTCCCACTCGACAGAATCGCGAACCTGGTCCATAGTGAAGAGGTGCAAACCCTCCTCCTAGCGCCCCGGCGCTCGGTCAAGCACCCCACCCTCCGCGCTCCAGTCCGACGAGACGGCTGGCGCAGCTCACGGCCGGGGGCCTCGAGCCGGCCTTCGAGGTCCTCGTCTCGCGCCATCGCGGCGAGCTGATGCGCTACTCCAAGCGGATCCTGGCCGACGACCGGGCCGAGGACGTGGTCCAGCACACCTTCATCCGCGCCTACGAGGCGATCAGCGCCGGCCAACAGGCCCAGAACCTCAGGGCGTGGCTGTTCCGGGTGGCGCACAACGCCGCGCTCGACTCCCTCAAGGACCGTTCCCTGACGCACGTGGAGCTCGACGAGAGCATCAACGGGGTCGAGCGGCCCGACCAGGCCTTCGAGCGTCGCGAGGGCCTGCGTGAGGTCGTGGCGGCGGTCAACGGCCTGCCCTCGCGCCAGCGCGACGCGATCGTGCTCCGCGAGCTCGAGGGGCGCAGCTACGAGGAGATCGCGCGCGAGATGGGCGTCAGCGGCGGCGCCGTGCGCCAGCTCCTGACCCGCGCCCGCACCACACTGCGCGCCGGTGCCACCGCGCTCACCCCGTACAGCCTGCTGAGCCGCGTGCCGATGACCCATTCCGAGCCCTTCACGGCGAGGGTCGCCGAGATGGTCGGCGGGGCGGGCGCCCCGGTGATGGTCGCTCAGGTCTGCGCCGTCGCCATCGTCACCTGCGCCGGGGTCGGCGACCTGCGCGAGGAATCCTCCCCGAGCCGCGACGCGCCGGCTCGCGCGATCGCCGCGGCGGCCGTCCCCGATCCGAGCGCGGTGCCGGCCCTCCAGAGCCCGGCCGCCCCCGGCGGAGTGCCCGCGCCCGCGGCCGTGCACAAGCTGGTGCCCCCCGCGGAGCTCCCGGTGCGGGCCGAGGCGCCGGCCGCCCCGGCGCCCGAGCAAACCGACGGCGATCCGGTGAAGACCGTGAAGACCCCGGCGCTCCCTCCGAGCCCCAAGGTCCCGGATCCCCCGCCGCCGCCGCAGCCGCTCACGGGCTACGACTTCGCGTACCCGGTCGGGCTCGCCGATCCGGTGGCGTGCCAATCGCGGCGACGCGGAGCGAGGGCATCGTGCGAAGACGAGATTCTCGTGACCGACGAGCAGGCCGCGACGGACGAGACCGCGGGCGAGGATCCCGCCGCCGGGGAGGGCGGTGGCGCGCCGGCGGCCGAACCGCCCCCGGCCGAGCCGTCTCCGCCCGCGGAGGAATCGACCCCTCCGCCGGCCGAGTCCTCGCCACCGGCAGGGGAGTCTTCCCCCGCCGCCGAGAACGCGGACGCTCCGCCCGCATAGGCGCACCCACCCTTCCGCGCCGCCTGGGCGGCCACTAGTCTCCCTCGTTCGTGCCTGATCCGCTCGAGACCGATCTCTCGTCCCCGTGGGGCGAGGTCTGGCTGCGAGATTCCGGCTCGCGCGACGCGGAGCTGGTGTTCGCCTTCCCCGCCGACGATGAGCTGAACGCCGCCGTCAAGCGCCTGCCGGGGCGATGGTTCGACTGGCGCCGGCGCCACTGGCGCGTGCCCGCGGATCCGCGCTCCGCTCCCCTGGTCGGGGACCTCCTGCCGCGCTTCCCCGCACTGATCCCCACGCCCGAGGTGCGGGCGTGGATGAGCAACTCCCACAAGTGGCGCGGGCTCGTGTCGGTGACCTCCCACGAGGGCGCGGGCGCCTTCGTGGTCCGCTCGCTCTCGGGTGAGGAGCCCGACGACATGCCCGAGGGCGTGTCGCCCGGTGACGGCCATCTCCTGCTGGTGCCCTTCGGCGCGCGGGCCGCCGAGCAGCTCGAGAACCTCGAGGGGGCCGAGCTGGACGACCTCGCGCGCGCGTGCGCGCGCGAGCTGCGGGCGGGCGTCGCGCCGGCGCCCGCGGAGCTGGCCCACGAGGTCGACGACGACGGCGAGCCCCAGCTCGTGCTCTACGCGCGCTGGGACGCCACCCCGGTGCGCGAGTTCGGGCAGCTCTCCGAGGCCCGGAGGGTCGAGCGTCACGGGCGCTTCTTCAGGCGCGACTCGGGATCTGCCGTCGCCGTGCCCGCCGATCCGGCGCTGGCGCGAGGAGCTGGCCGCGTTCGTCTCGGAGCATCCGGCCGTGACCTTGGACGAGGCGGCACGGGAGGCCCTCGAGGAGCTGCGCGTGGAGTTCGAGCGGGCGGGCGCCACGGTGGCGCTGTCGTACGCCGAGGACGCCGACCTGGACCTCGAGCTCGGCGGGGTGCTGCACCCCTTCCAGCGCGCCGGGGTGCGCTACGCGCTCGAGCGCCGCCGCACCTTCATCGCCGACGAGCAGGGGCTCGGCAAGACCGTGCAGGCGCTCGCCGCTCTCGAGGCCGACGGCGCGTTCCCGGCGGTGGTGGTCTGCCCGGCGAGCATGAAGCTGATCTGGCGCCGCGAATCGGGGAAGTGGCTGCCCCACCGCAGCGTGGAGGTGCTGGAGGGCCGCGGGCGCCCGGGGCCGGCCGGGAGGAGGGCGACGCGGGCCCGACGCCGGACATCACCGTCCTCAACTACGACATCCTCGACGGCCACGCGGACGCGCTCGCCGCGCTCGGCCCGCGGGCCCTCGTGCTGGACGAGTCGCACTACGTGAAGAATCCCGGCGCCCGGCGCACGAAGGCGGCGCTGGAGCTGGTCGAGGCGCTCCCCGAGGACGCCATGCGCCTCGCTCTCACCGGCACGCCGATCCTCAACCGCCCCGAGGAGCTGGTGGCCCAGCTGCGGGTGCTCGGCCGCCTGCGCGAGTTCGGCAGCGGGGCGCGGCTCACGCGGCGCTTCAAGAACGCCGCGAGCAACGATCGCCTGCACTGGAACCTGCGGGCGCACTGCTACGTGCGCCGCACGAAGCAGCAGGTCCTGCCCCAGCTACCCGCCAAGCGCCAGGAGACGGTGCCGGTGCTGCTCTCCAACGAGCGCGAGTACCGGCTGGCGGAGTCGGACGTGATCGCCTGGCTCCAGTCGCTGCCGCTCGACCTGCGGTCGATCGACGCCAAGGTCGCCGCGGCGCTGCGGGCGGAGCAGCTGGTGCGGCTCAACCACCTGCGCCAGCTCGCGGCGAGCGGCAAGCTGCCCACCGCCCTCGCCTGGATCTCGGACTTCATGGCCTCGGACGAGCCGCTGGTGGTGTTCGCCGAGCACAGGGCCACGCAGCGCGCCGTGCTGGACCGCTTCCCGCAGGCGGGGCACATACTCGGCTCGGACTCCGGCGCCAAGCGCCAGGAGGCCATCGACGCCTTCCAGCGGGGCGACGGGGCCAAGCTCATCGTCTGCTCGATGCGGGCGGCATCGCAGGGCATCACGCTCACGCGCGCCTCCAACGTCGCCTTCCTCGAGCTGGACTGGACGCCCGCGCGCCACGACCAGGCCGAGGACCGCCTCCACCGCATCGGCCAGGACAGCGCCGTGACCGCCTGGTACCTCCTCGCGCCGGACACCATCGACGAGACGATGGCCGAGCTGCTGCAGCGCAAGCGCTCCCTGATCGGGGCGGTGACCGACGGCCAGGTGCGCGACGAGGAGCGGCTGGTGGACGCGGTGGTGCGCGACCTGCGGAACCGGCCGTACCGCCACCTCAGGGTGGTCGCCTGAGCGGCAAAAAGCCTGCACCAGCCGGATAACGCCAACCGGCCTGCTACGGTTCCCGACGTCGGGTGGCACCCTGCCGCCCGAGAGGTTCCGTTCCTGCTTGCGCTCCATTGCGCGTCCGGGGTCGCTGGATCTCCCCGACGTTTTCAAGGAGTTCGCATATATGTCTTCGCAGTCCTTCGCCGATCTCGGCGTGTCCAAACCGGTCCTGGGCGCTCTAGCCGCCCGCGGCTTCACAGAGCCCTTCGCAGTCCAGAGGCTGGTGATCGCCGACATCCTCGACGGTCGCGACGTGCTCGCCCAGTCCCCCACGGGGTCGGGCAAGACGCTGGCCTTCGGCGTCCCGATGGTCGATCTGATCTCGCCCGAGGCCAGGCGCCCCGCCGCCCTGATCCTGGCTCCCACCCGCGAGCTGGCGGGCCAGATCGTGGAGGAGCTGCGCGGTATCGCCACCGTCGCGGGCCCTCTCCGTGGCCGTGGTGCACGGCGGCGTCGGCTTCGACAAGCAGGCCAAGGCCGCCCGCCGAGCCCACATCGTGGTGGCCACCCCCGGGCGCCTGGAGGACCTGCTCCAGCGCCGCGACCTGACCCTCGAGCACGTGCGCATCCTCGTGCTCGACGAGGCCGACCGCATGCTCGACATGGGCTTCAAGCCCGCTGTCGACCGCATCGTGGCCCAGACGGCCAAGAAGCGCCAGACGCTCTTCTTCTCGGCGACCCTGGAGGGCGAGGTGGGCAGCCAGGCCAAGGCCTACACCCACGACGCCAAGCGCCACGTGCATCAGCCCACGCAGGAGCGCAAGGCCGACGTGACCCACCGCTTCGTGCACCTCGAGCACACCGCCAAGGTGGACACGCTCGTGCGAGAGCTGAAGGACGCCGACCGCGGCCGCGCGCTCGTGTTCGTGCGCACCAAGCGCGGGGCGGACCGCCTGGTCAAGCGCCTGGGCACCCAGAACGTGAAGGCCGTGGCGATGCACGGGAACAAGTCGCAGTCCCAGCGTGAGAAGGCCCTGGCTCGCTTCGAGTCGGGCGACGTGATGACGCTGGTGGCCACCGACGTCGCCGCCCGCGGCATCGACGTCGCCGGCATCACCCACGTGATCAACTTCGACGCTCCCGGCGACAGCGACGCCTACGTGCACCGCGTGGGCCGCACGGCCCGGGCGGGACGCAGCGGCGCCGGCGTGAGCTTCGTGCTCCCCGACCAGGCCAACGACATGCGCAAGATCGCCGTGGGCCTCGGTCTGGGGCAGGAGTTCGACACGGCGGGGGGCGGACCGGCGCGCAGGCAGGCGCACTCCGAGCCGCGGTCGCGCCAGGGCCGGCGCAGGCGCCGCTAGGGGCTCGCCCTCCCCTTGGCGCGTGTGTGACACCCCGAACGGGGTATTATGCATCGCGCCCATACGCGCCGGCGGGTCGAGAGACCGAACACATGGTCGGCGAATAAAGCGGCATGAGAGGCCCAGAGCCGCCGAGGTGCTCGGGCCGTTACGCATTTGAGAGGAGCAAGGTGGATCAGCAGGGTCACCTTCGCATGCAGGTAGGCACGATCGAGAAGTTCGACATCCGCTTCCCGCGGGCCGCCGAGGCCCAGTACGACCAGGACGAGGAGTGGTGTGAGGTACGCCTGGACGGCGGCGAGTTCCGGCGGCTGCGCTTCCACGACTACCACGAGATCTACGCGATCCCCGGGCTCTACGAGCAGATCTTCTACGAGGAGCTCAAGTGCGACTCGCCCCGGACCGTCTGCGACCTGCTCTCGGAGCACCTCGAGGCCTCGCGGACGCGACCCGGAGGATCTCAGGGTCCTCGACGTGGGCGCGGGCAACGGGATGGTCGGCGAGCAGCTGAAGGAGCTGGGCGCGGGCACGATCGTGGGCGCCGACATCATCGAGGAGGCCGCCGAGGCCACCGAGCGCGACCGGCCGGGCGTCTACGACGCCTACAAGGTCGTGGATCTCACGGATCTCGGCGACGACGAGCTGCGTGATCTGACCGAGCACGACTTCAACTGCCTCACCACCGTGGCCGCGCTCGGCTTCGGCGACATCCCCCCGGACGCGTTCGCCGCCGCCTACAACCTCGTGCAGGAGGGCGGCCACATCGCCTTCACCATCAAGGAGGACTTCGTGAACGGCAACGACGCCAGCGGGTTCTCGCGGCTCATCCGCAACGCGCTCAAGGACGGCTGCCTGGAGCTGGAGGCCGAACGCCACTACCGCCACCGGCTGTCGGTGGCCGGCGAGCCGCTGCACTACATCGCCATGGTGGGCGAGAAGCGCAGGGACCTGGTCTTGTCCGAGTAGGGTCCGCGGGATGCCCTCGGACGACGCTCCGCCGGTCCTCTGGGCGCCCGATTCGAAGAGGGTCGCCGACGCAACGCTGACCCGTTACACGCACTGGCTGCGCTCAGAACGCGACCTGCAGCCGGAGGGCTACGAGGCGCTCTGGCGCTGGTCCACCGAGGAGATCGAGGAGTTCTGGGCCTCGATCTGGGACTTCTTCGAGGTCGAGGCCGAACGGCCCTACGAGACCGTGCTCGAGAGCCGGCGGATGCCCGGCGCGCAGTGGTTCACGGGCGCGCGCCTGTCGTACGCGCAGCACATCTTCCGCGGCAAGGACGACTCCGCTGCCCGCGATCCACCACGCCTCCGAGCTGCGCGAGCTGGACACGTGGACGTGGGGGCGGCTGCGGCGCGAGGCGGGCGCGATCGCGGCGGGGCTGCGGGCGCTGGGCGTCGAGGAGGGCGACCGGGTGGTGGCCTACATGCCCAACATCCCCGAGACGGTGGCCGCCTTCCTCGCCTGCGCGTCGATCGGGGCGATCTGGTCGTCGGCCGCGCCCGAGTTCGGCGCCCGCAGCGTGATCGACCGCTTCGAGCAGATCGAGCCCAAGGTGATGCTGGCCGTCGACGGGTACCGCTACGCGGGCAGGGACCACGACCGCCGCGAGGTGGTGCGAGGAGATCGCGGAGCAGATCGGGGCCGAGCTCGTGTCCTTCGGCTACCTGGACGGCGCCGGCTGGCCGGCCGCCTTCCGGGGCGAGGACGCGCAGCTCGAGTTCGCGCAGCTGCCCTTCGACCATCCGCTGTGGGTCCTCTACTCGTCGGGCACCACCGGGCTGCCCAAGGCGATCGTGCACGGCCAGGGCGGCATCCTGCTCGAGCACCTGAAGAAGATGCACCTGCATCTGGACGCCCAGGAGGGCGACCGCGTCTTCTGGTTCACCACGACCGGGTGGATGATGTGGAACTTCCTGGTCGGGGTGCTGCTGACCCCCGCGGAGATCGTGCTCTACGACGGGAGCCCGGGCGAGCCCGACCTCGGCGTGCTCTGGGACCTCGCCGAGCGCACGCGGCATGACCTGCTTCGGCACCTCGGCGGCCTACGTGGCCTCGTGCATGAAGGGCGGCGTGCAGCCCGGCGAGGGCCGCGACCTCTCCGCGCTGCGCAGCGTGGGCTCCACCGGCTCGCCGCTCTCGCCCGAGGGCTTCGGGTGGGTCTACGAGCACGTGGGCGCCGACACCTGGCTCTTCTCCACCTCCGGCGGCACCGACGTGTGCACCGCCTTCGTGGGCGGGGTGCCCACCCTCCCCGTGCATCTCGGCGAGCTGCAGGCGCGGGCGCTCGGCGCCAGGGTCGAGGCCTTCGACGAGGAGGGCAACGCGCTGGTGGGCGAGGTGGGAGAGCTCGTGATCACCGAGCCGATGCCCTCCATGCCGATCTACTTCTGGAACGACCCCGACGGCGAGCGGCTGCGCGAGAGCTACTTCGACATGTACCCCGGCGTGTGGCGCCACGGCGACTGGATCGAGATCACCGAGCGCGGCACCGCCGTCATCTACGGGCGCTCGGACTCCACCATCAACCGCGGGGGCATCCGGATGGGCACGAGCGAGATCTACCGCGCCGTGCTCGACTCCGAGGCGGTGGTGGACGCCCTGGTGGTCGACGTGCCGCGGGAGGGCGCCGAGAACTGGATGCCGCTGTTCGTGGTGCTGCGCGAGGGCGCCGTGCTCGACGACGCCCTGCGAAAGGCTCTGGCCAGGTCGGTGCGCGAGGCGTGCTCGCCCCGCCACGTGCCCGACGAGGTGTTCGCGATCGAGGAGGTGCCGCGCACGCTCTCGGGCAAGGTGCTGGAGGTCCCGGTCAAGCGCATCCTGACCGGCACGCCGACCGACAGGGCCGCGAGCCGCGAGTCGCTCCAGAACCCGGCCTCGCTGGACTTCTTCGAGCGCCTCGCCCGCGAGCGCGGCGCGGCGGAGGGTCAGCTCTCGAAGTAGCCCAGGCGGGTGCCCCGGAAGAGGCTCGAGCCCGGCAGGCGCACGTAGCGCCGGCCCCGGCGGCGCTCGTCGGCCCTCACGATCGGCCCCATGACGGCGGCCTGGGTCAGGCCCACCAGCGCGCAGCCGCCGGTCACGCGCAGGCCTGCGTCCCACCAACCCGTCAGGGCCACGACGGAGAGGGTCAGGCCGCCGGTGATCGCGGGCAGCTGCCACAGGGGGGTGGGGTCGCCGCTCACGTCCTGTCCCTCGGCCGGCTCCGCCCGCCCCGTCCACCTCTTCGCCAGCCTCGGCCCGAGGCCCGCGCACAGGCCCGTGACCACGGCCAGCTGCACGGCGGTGCTCAGCGGGCGGTCGCGTGCCCCGTCGACGAACGCCAGCAGGGCGGCCGAGCCCACCGCGCCGGAGCCGGCCAGCACGGCGCCCTCCACGGCCAGGCGCTCTGAGTAGGAGGGGCAGGCGATGGCCGCAGCCTAGGCGTTCTCGTCGAGGCGCTTGGCCAGGCGCTCCATCCCCAGCTCGCGGGCCGCGGCCGCCCCGCCCGCCCGGTCGGTGGGGGCGTCCTCCGGCCGCTCGAGCTCCGGGGGCCGCAGGGTCGCGATGTCCAGGAAGGCGCGCAGCTCGTCCGCCTGGCGGGCCAGCACGTTGGCGTCCTCGCCGTCGCGCTCGGCCTGGTCGAGGGCCGCGGCGAGCGAGCCGTGGCGCCGCAGGATGTCGGCGGCGCGCTTCTCCCCGATGCCCTTGGCCCCCGGCAGGCCGTCCGAGGGGTCGCCGCGCAGCGCGATGAAGTCCGGCACGAGCGCGGGGCCGATCCCGTAGCGGCGCTCCACCTCCGCGGGACCGATGCGCTCCGGGCCCTTCTTCCCGCGGCCCCCCAGGAGCAGGACCGTGACCGAATCGGTGGCGCACTGGAACAGGTCGCGATCGCCGGTCAGCACCAGGGCCTCGCCGCCCGCGTCCTCCTCCACGCGCGCGAGGGCGCCCAGCAGGTCGTCCGCCTCGAGCTCGGGATCCTCCAGCACCTGCCAGCCGAAGGCCGCGAGGAGGCCGGGGGCGAGGTCCCACTGGTGGCGCAGATCGGCGGGCATCGGCGGGCGGTGGGCGTGGTAGGCGGGGTAGAGCTCGACCCGGTAGGGGGCGGCATCGGGCCCGAAGCAGGCCACCACCGCCCGGGCGCCCTCCTCCTCCGCGACGGCGAGGATCGTGTTCACCGTGCCCAGCAGGGCGTTGACCGGCTTGCCGTCGTTCCCGGTGATCGAGTCGGGAAGGGCGAAGAAGGCGCGGTAGAGCAGGTAAGGGGTATCCACCACCAGAAGCGGTGCGACGCCGCTCACGGTGCTACGGTTCGCAACTGTAAGACCGGGCTGACATGCCCGGTGAAGTTAGTGCAGGCGCTCGCAGGTCGTTGCTTCAAGCATCCTCCGCGTACGCAGCACGAACAAAAGGACAGTGGAGGTTTCATGCCTACCGGAACCGTTAAGTGGTTCAGCGACGAGAAGGGCTTCGGCTTCATCACCCCCGACGACGGGGGGAAGGACCTTTTCGTGCACCACACGGGCATCACCGGTGACGGCTTCAAGTCGCTCACCGAGGGTTCCAAGGTCTCCTTCGAGGCCGAGTCTGGCGACAAGGGCCCCAAGGCCGTCAACGTCGCTCAGTCGTAAGCAAATCGCAACGAGCGAGCGCCCCGTCGGCACAGCGTGCCGGCGGGGCTTTCGTCTATCCGGGGCCTTCTACGGCCTCGGCCAGCAGCGCCCCGAGGTCGAGCGGGCGCGTGAACATCTCGATTCCCTCGCCGGAGCGGGGCCACTCCTCCCGCGGGCGGTCCACGTACAGCTCGATTCCGTTGCCGTCGGGGTCGTTCAGGTAGATCGCCTCGCTCACCCCGTGGTCCGACGCGCCGGTCAGGGGCACGCCGGCGTCGATCACCCGGTTCACGGCCACCGCGAGCGCCCTGCGGGTGGGGTAGAGGAACGCGGCGTGGAACAGCCCGGTGGTGCCCGGCGGCGGGCGGCGGCCCGCCCTCGCTCTGCCAGGTGTTCAGCCCCACGTGGTGGTGATAGCCGCCGGCGCCGAGGAACGCGGCGCTGTCGCCGAAGCGCTGCTGGAGCTCGAAGCCGAGCACGTCGCGGTAGAAGGCGATCGAGCGCTCGAGGTCGGAGACCTTGAGGTGCACGTGGCCGACCGCGGTGTCCTTGTCTGCCACGTAGCTCACGCCGAGCTCCGAGTGTAGATTCAGGCCGCCGCATGCGCGGGGAGGACGTGCTGCTGGCCGGGCTGCTGCTGGCTCTGCGCCTTGCCGCGCCGCGCGGCCGCCGCGCCCGGTCAAGAGCCTGCCCGGCAGCGACGGCGCCGACGTGGTGATCCGGCGCACCTCCCACGGCATCCCCCACATCCTGGCCCGCAGCTTCCGCGACATGGGCTACGGCTACGCGTACGCCTTCGCCGAGGACAACATCTGCACGATCGCCTCCTCGTACGTGACGATCCGGGCCGAGCGCTCGCGCTTCTTCGGGCCCGACAACAGCTGGCGCTTCGAGGGCAACGGCTCCACGGCCAACAACCTCAACTCGGACTTCTTCTTCAAGCGCATCATCGACACGCGGACGGTCGAGAAGCTGCTGGCGCAGAAGCCGCCCCAGGGCCCGCGCGACGAGATACGCGAGGGCGTGCGGGGCTACGTGGACGGCTACAACCGCTACCTGCGCGACACCGGCGTGGCCAACCTCCCCGATCCCACGTGCCGCGGCAAGGAGTGGGTGCGCCCGATCACCGAGATCGACGTGTACCGCTACTTCTACAAGCTGGCGCTGCTCGCCGTCGTCGGGCGTGGCGATCGACGGCATCGGCGGCGCCCAGCCGCCCACCCCGGCGCTGGCCGCCGGCATCGCCGCCCTCCACGGAGGAGTCGATGAACCTGATCCGGGGCAACCTCGACCGCTTCAGCCTGGGTGACGCCGGCTCCAACGCCTACGGGCTCGGCAGCCAGGCCACCGCGAGCGGGCACGGGATGGTGCTCGGCAACCCCCACTTCCCCTGGCAGGGCTCCCAGCGCTTCTACCAGTCCCACCTCACCATCCCGGGCAAGGCCGACGTGGCCGGCGCCAGCCTGTTCGGGGTGCCGATCGTGCTCATCGGCCACACGCGCACGTTCGCCTGGAGCCACACGGTTTCCACTGCGCGGCGGTTCACGCCGTTCGAGCTGAAGCTCGTGCCGGGGTCGCCGACCTCGTACCTGTACGACGGCCAGGTCAAGCAGATGGACGCCGACCGCGTGACGGTGCAGGTGCCCGGGGCCCTCGGGCAGGCTCGAGCCGCGCTCGCGCACCCTCTACTCGACGGTGCAGGGCCCGGTGTTCACCTCGATCCTCGGGCTGCCGCTGTTCCCGTGGACGTCCGCGCAGGCCCATGCCATGGGCGACGCCAACGCGGCCAACTTCCGCTACCTCAACCACTTCTTCGAGACCAACCTGGCGGACAGCGTGCGGGAGTACGACCGGGTCGAGCGGCGCAACCAGGGCATTCCGTGGGTCAACTCGATCGCCGCGGACTCGAGGGGGGAGGCCTACTACGCGGACATCGGCGCGATCCCCAACGTGCCCAACGCCAAGGCCGCGGCGTGCAACTCGGCCCTGGGCACGCAGACCACCGATCTGCTGGGCATCCCGATCCTCGACGGCTCGCGCTCCGCGTGCCGCTGGGACAACGACCCCGACGCGCTGCAGCCCGGCACGTTCGGCCCCAGGAACATGCCGAGCCTGTTCCGGCGCGACTACGTGACCAACTCCAACGACTCGTACTGGCTGTCCAACCCCGAGCACCCGCTGGAGGGCTTCGCCCGGATCATCGGCGACGAGCGGACGGTGCGCTCGCTGCGCACCCGCCTCGGGCTGCGGATGGTCCAGGAGCGCCTCGCCGGCACCGACGGCCGCCCCGGCAAGCGCTTCACGCTCGAGCAGGTGCAGGACACCGTGTTCAACAACCGCCAGTACGCGGGCGAGCTCTTCCGTGACCAGCTCGTGACGCTGTGCAAGTCGAGCCCGATGATGACCGGCACCGGGGGCCCGGTGGACGTGAGCGCGGCCTGCCCGGTGCTCGAGCGCTGGAACCTGCGCGACGACCTCGACAGCCGCGGCGCCGTCCTGTTCCGGCGCTTCGCGGCCAAGCTCCTGCCGCTGCCCGGCCCGCTCGCCGCGGTGCCCGCCAGCAACCCGCGCGCCTTCGCGCAGCCCTTCGACGTGAGCGACCCGGTGAACACGCCGCGCGGCCTGAGCACCGGGCCCGAGACGCAGGCCGCGCTCGCCGACGCGGTCAAGGAGCTGCGCGACAACGGCATCCCGCTCGACGCCCGGCTGCGCGAGTACCAGTACGAGCTCAAGAACTCCGAGCGCGTGCCGATCCACGGCGGCCCCGGCACGCTCGGCGTGTTCAACGCGATCTCCGCGCCGTTCCGCGGGCGCGAGGGCTTCCCCGACGTGGGCTCGGGCTCGAGCTTCGTGATGGCCGCGCACCTGAACGGCACCCGCTGCCCGGAGTCGCGCTCGATCCTCACCTACTCGCAGTCGGCCAACCCGCAGTCGCCCTACTTCGCCGACCAGACCCGCCTGTTCTCGGACAAGCGCTGGGTGGACATGCGCTTCTGTCCCGAGGAGGTGCTGCGCGACTCGCGCGCTGCGGGTCACGGAGCTGGGCTGCGTGCCCGGACAGCGGGCTTCCGCTCCGTCCGCGTGCGCGGCGCCTCTCGCGGGCGCGTGCGGCTGGGCTTCCGCCGGCGGGTGCGGCTGCCGGTGACCGTGGAGGTGCTCCGCGCCTCGCCGGGACGGCTGCGGCGGGTGGTGCGGGTGCGCCGCGCGCGGTCGTTCGTCCTGCGCAGGCGGTTGCGGGCCGGCTCCTACGTGGCGCGCTTCACCGCGCTCGGGCCGACCGGGAAGGCGGACCGCCGCGAGGTCTCGTTCCGCGTGCGCGGCGGGGCGCGTGCGCGCTGCGCGCCGCGGCTTCTCGCTGCGTGAGCGCTGCGGGGTGTTGCGCTCGGCCACGCTGGGGTCGCCGGTGCTCGGGCGGCGTGCGCTGCGGCTGCGGTACGCCTCGGGCGCCGGGCGCGGGTCTCCGTCGCGCTGGTGCGCGGCGGGCGGGTCGTGCGCCGGGTGCGCCGGCGCGGGCCAGCGCCCGGGCGCTCGCCGGCTTTCGGTGCCGCTGCGCGGCCTGGGGCGGGGCACCTATGGGGTGAGGATCGTGGTCCGGGCCGGCGGGCGGCGCTCGGTCGTGCGGCTCGCTGCGCGGCGTTTGTAGACGCTTGGCCCGAAACGGCGATATAGCGCGTTTCGGGCCAAGCGTTCGTTTGCCAGTCGGCAGCACCGACGGGTCGCGCGGCAGGCGGTCCGGGTCGAAGCGCTCCACGAGGTCGGCGGCGCTCGGGCGCTCGTCGTCGCCGGCCAGGCCGAGGCTCTGGGCCATCCAGGCCACCACGTCCGCCGGCGTCTCGCCCCGCTCGGCCCGGTCGGCCAGGGTCACGGCCCCGTGGCGCTTGGCGAGGCGGGCGCCGTCGGGCCCGAGCACCAGCGGCACGTGGGCGTAGCGACGGGCTCGGGCAGCCCGAGCAGGCGCCCGAGCAGCACCTGGCGCGGGGTGGTGTCGAGCAGGTCCGCGCCCCGGACCACCTCGCCGATCCCCTGCGTCGGCGTCGTCGACGACCACCGCGAGGTTGTAGGCCGGCGTCCCGTCCCCGCGCCACAGGACGAAGTCGTCGACCACGCCGACACGATCTCCCGAGCAAGCGATCGGTGAACGCCACCCTAGGTGCCCCCGCATCGAGGCGAAGCGCGGGCGGGCGGTCAGACGCTCACGCCGGCGCTCGGCGCGCTCGGCCTCCGACAGCCCGCGGCACGTACCCGGATACGCCCCCTCCGGCAGCGGGCCGTGCGGAGCCTCGGCCGCGGCCCGGATCTCGGCGCGCGAGCACCAGCACGGATAGACGCGCCCCTCGCGCTCGAGCGAAGCGAGCGCCTCCGAGTAGAGCCCGAACCGCTCCGACTGGCGCACCGGCTCCGCGTCCCAGTCGAGGCCGATCGCGCGCAGGTCGGCGATCTGGCGCTCCTCGTGCTCGCGGCGCGAGCGCTGCGGGTCGAGGTCCTCGATCCGCAGGAGAAACCCGGCCCCGGCCGAGCGCGCGAAGAGCCAGGCGAGCAGCGCGGTGCGGAGGTTGCCCACGTGCAGGGGCCCGGAGGGCGAGGGTGCGAACCGGCCGGCGGGCATGCGCTCGCTCAGGCTACGCCAGGGCCCTCATCGAGCGTCAGCGCCGCGAACGCGGCCGTCTACAGCCCGGCGGGGTGGCGCGCCACGTAGCCGCTGGTGCTCCGCGGAACGCTCGTCCAGCGCGACCCGCTGATCGAGCGGGCACTCGTGTCGAACCGGCGTCCGTTGACCACCATGTACGCGTGGCCGGGGTTGGCGTAGATCGTGATGTGGCGGCCGCGCCCGGGGCGCCCGTAGGACATGAACGCGCTCGAGTCCAGCGGCGAGCGCAGGAGGCCGCCGCCGTGGAGGGCGTAGGAGACCGAGCCCGAGCAGTCATAGCCGGAGTCGGTGAACGAGCCGTGGCCGCCTCCGTAGCGGTACGGCGCGCGGGCGATCCGGTTGCCGGCGCGGATGACGCGCGCGACCACCGAGTAGGAGCCGCGCCGGGTGCGCGAGCCGCCGCGGCCGCCGCGGCGCTTGAGCATGCGCCCCGGGGACATGCCGAGGGCACGGCGGGTGGCGGGCCCGACCACGCCGTCGGCCGTCAGGCCGTGGCGGCGCTGGAAGCGCTTGACGGCCCGTGCGGTGTTGGGGCCGAACACGCCGTCGGCCGAGAGGCCGAGCCGGCGCTGCAGGCCGCGAACGCCCCCTCCCCCGTGGGAGCGGCGGCGGTGGTGCGAGCGACCTCCCCGCCGGCCCCCGGAGCGGCGCGCGCCCGCGCGGTGCAGGCGGCCCCGCTTGAGCACGGCTCCGGGGCCGAGCCCCATGGCGCGGCGGGTCATGGGACCGGCCACGCCGTCGGCCGTCAGGCCGTGGCGGCGCTGCCACCGGCGCAGGGCGCGCTCGGTGCCGGGACCGAAGACGCCGTCGGCGGAGACGCCCAGCTTGCGCTGCATCTCGGCCACGCCGCTGCCGCGGTGGCGGACCTTCGCCGCGGCGGCGTCGTCCACCGAGCCGGGCAGGGCGCCCGCGAGCCCGGCTGCCGATCCGCCGGCCACGACCACGGCGGCGGCCACGGTGGCGCCGCGGCCCGAGGGCACGGACAGCTCACGCCGCCGCGCGGCCGCCTCGCGCCGTGCGAGGGAGCGCTCGAGCGACTGGG
Organism: uncultured Thermoleophilaceae bacterium; assembly: GCA_963731645.1. Taxonomy (GTDB): domain Bacteria; phylum Actinomycetota; class Thermoleophilia; order Solirubrobacterales; family Thermoleophilaceae; genus JAAYBF01. The sequence continues at coordinate 178,523 of CAVSWF010000012.1, forward strand.
CCCATGGCTCAGGGCAGGACAGGTCCCGGGGGGCGTGGCTCAACTGATCAAACCTCTTTGAGTCGGGTTGCGCCTACGGGGTGAGCTGTCGGGCTCGCGTCGCGGAAAGCGACGCTACCCCGGCGTCACGGTCTTGCCGTGGCCGGCGATTCGCCCCTGCGGTCTGGGACCGCACGGTTCCCCCGCTCGCCTGGTCAGGGCCAGAGCGACTCGGCGTGCGCCGTCGTTCTAACAGGCGAAAGTCCTGCACGTTGCACGATTTGTTGCAGACCGGGCAACTTGCACGAATGCGCCCAGAAACGGATCGCGCTTCTCGGTCCTAGCCTAGAGGCACCGGCGTGCTCTCGGGCGCCACGTCGATCGGCTCCCCGAAGCGCACCCTCAGCACGGCCCCGCCGTCGGGCGCGTTGGCCGCCTCGGCGGAGCCCCCATGGGCCTCCGCCGCCTGGCGCACGATAGCCAGCCCGAGCCCCGAGCCCGGGGTGCCGCGGGCGGCCTCGCGAGCGGTAGAAGCGCTCGAACACGTGCCCGAGGTCGGCCTCGGCGAAGCCGGGACCGCGGTCCTGGACGGTGAGCGTGCCGTCGCGCAGCGTGACCTCCACCACGCCGCCCTCGGGGCTCCAGCGGCGCGCGTTGTCGAGCAGGTTGCCCACGGCGCGGGAGATGCGGTCCGGCTCGCCGCGCACCAGCGTCGGCTCGAGGCTCGCGCTGTATTCCACGCGCGGGTCACCCCGGCGCCGGGCCCGCTCGATCAGGGCGGTCACGACGGTGTCGAGCCGGACGTCGTCCAGCGCCTCGCCGGCCTTCTCGCCGCGCGCCAGCTCCACCACGTCGCCCACCAGCGCGGTCAGCTCGTCGAGCTCGGAGAGGATGTCCGCCCGCAGGGCGCTGAGCTCCTCGCTGGGCAGCCGATCGGCGTACTCGAGCGTCTCGATGTTCGCCCGGACGCTGGCGATCGGGGTCCGCAGCTCGTGGCTCGCGTCGGCCACCAGCTGGCGCTGGGCCTCGACGGCGCGCTCGAGGGCATCGAGCGTGGTGTTGAAGCTGCTCGCGAGCCGAGCGAGCTCGTCGCGGCCGCCGTACCTCGATGCGCTCGGTGATGTCCGGTGTCCCGGCCAGCGCCTCGGTGCGCGGGTGAAGCGCGCGATCGGCGCCAGCGCGGTGCGGGCCACCAGCGCGCCGAGCAGCGCGGCCAGCGCGACGCCCACCAGGCCCACCACGATCAGCAGCACCAGCACGCGGTCCAGCACGTTGTCGGTCTCGGTGAGCGGGCGCGCCACCTGGATCGCGCCCGCGTCGCCCAGCCCGGCGGTGAGCACGAGCAGGTGGACGCCGTCGACGGTGTCGTCGAAGAACATCTCCCCCTCGCCCCGCCGGGCCACCTCGCGGGCCTCCGCGGTCACCGGGAGCTCGGTCGAGCTGCCGGGCGGCCGGCTCATCTCGCCCTGCGGGCTCAGCAGCTGGACCACCCCCTCGGCGCCGCCGAAGGCCGCGACCCCGGGCGGCGGCCCGAATCCACCGTCGCGAAACCCCGGGCCGGGCCGGGGCCGGGGCCGCCGTCGCCGCCGGGAAACCGGGGCCGCCGTCCAGACGGCCGCCGAGCGCCACGAAGGGCTGCGGCGCGCTCCGTGAGCCCGCGCTCGACCTCGCTGCGCAGGTTGGAGCGCACCGACAGGTAGACCGTGGCGGTGGCCGCCAGCACCGTCACGGCCACGGCCAGGCCCGCGATGGCGGCTATGCGGGTGCGCAGGGTCATGGCTCGCGCAGCACGTAGCCCACTCCGCGCACCGTGTGGATGAGCCGGCGGGCGCCGGCCGTCTCGAGCTTGCGGCGCAGGTAGCCCACGTACACGCGCAGCGCGTTCGACTCGGGCCCGAAGTCATAGCCCCACACGCGGTCGTAGATGACCGAGTGCGTGAGCACCCGGCCGGGGTTGCGCATCATCAGCTCGAGCAGCCCCAGCTCGGTGCGCGTCAGCTCGACGAAGGTCTCGCCCACCGTCACGCCGTGGCGGGCGGCGTCGAGGCGGAGGTCTCCGAAGGCGATCTCGTCGCCGTCGCCCTCGGCTCCCGACCGCCGCACCAGCGCGCGCAGGCGGGCCTTCAGCTCGCCCACGTCGAAGGGCTTGACGAGGTAGTCGTCCGCGCCGGCATCGAGCCCGTCGATGCGGTCCTCGACGGCGTCGCGCGCGGTGAGCATCAGGATCGGCACGCGGTTGCCCGCGGCGCGCAGGCGCCGGCACACCTCGAGGCCGTCGACGTCGGGCATGCCCACGTCGAGCACGACCGCGTCGGGATCGGTGGCCGCGGCCTGGCTGAGCCCGTGCTGGCCGCCCTCCGCCACCTCGACCTCGTGACCGGCCACCGCGAGCGCCCTGCGCAGAGCGTCGCGCAGCGCCCGATCGTCGTCGATCACGAGGGTCTTCACCCCAGCCATTCTGACGCCGTTCGCAGGCCCGGCCCGCGTTTCTTCGGGAACGCTTACACACCGCTGCCACGCTCGGCGTCATCCAAGAACCCGACCGAAGGAGCACCCGATGGCCATAGGACGGATAGCGGTAGTAGGAGCCGCCGTGACCGCGCTGGCAGTCGGCGGCGGCGCCGCCGTGGCTGCCATCGGCGACGACGACGGCAAGAAGACCGAGCAGGCGGTGATCGACGATGCGGCCAAGCGCCTGAACGTCGAGCCGAGCGAGCTGCGCGGCGCCCTCTCCGACGCCGAGGACGCGCAGATCGACAAGGCGGTCGAGAACGGCGACCTCACGAAGGAGCAGGCCGACGAGATCAAGAAGCACCGCCGCGAGTCCGGGCGGGTGCTCGGCTTCCCCGGCGGGCATCACGGGCGGGCCCGGCATGTTCGGCCCCGGCTCGGCGGACCCGGGGGTCCGCGGCTTCGGCGGACCCGGAGGTCCCCTGGACGACGTGGCCAAGGCGCTCGGCATCAGCACCGAGAAGCTGTTCGAGCAGCTGCGCGACGGCAAGTCGATCGCCGACATCGCGAAGGCCGAGGGCAAGAGCCTGGCCGACGTGAAGAAGACCCTCCGCGCCTCCGCGGAGAAGCGCTTGGACAAGGCGGTCGAGGACGGCGACCTGACGCGCAAGCAGGCCGACGAGATCCTCGAGCACATGAAGGATCACGTGGACCGCCTGGGTGACGGAATGCCGTTCGGACCGCCCGGCGGACCGCGCGGCGGCGACCGGGACTTCGGCCCCGGCGACGGTGACTTCGGGCCGGGCGACGGGGACTTCGGACCCCCGCCCGGGGTCTCGAGCTAGCCCAGGACGAGCTCGGCGGCGCGGCGGATCAGGGCCGCGTCGCCGGCCACGAGCAGCGTGGTCGCGATCGACTCGCGCCACGCCTCGAGGTCGTGGCGGACCTTGTCCTCCGGCCCGATCAGCGCCAGCTCCTCGATCAGGGCGGTGGGCACGGCGGCGGCCGCCTCGTCCTTCTTGCCGTCGAGGTAGAGGTCCTGGATCTTCTCGGCCTCGGCCTCGTAGCCCATGCGCCGGGGCACGTCGTTGTGGAAGTTGGCCCCCCGGGCGCCCATGCCGCCGAAGTAGAGCGCGTACATGGGCCGCAGCATGTCGGCCGCCTCCTCCACGTCGTCGTGCACGATGAGCGGCACGGTGGCGGCCACCTCGAAGGACTCGAAGTCGTGGCCGGAGGCCTCGCGCCCGAACCCCTCCTCGAGGGCGTCGCGGTAGAAGCCCTGGCTCTTGGGCGAGAGGAAGAGGGCGAGCCAGCCGTCGCAGATCTCCCCCGCGAGGGCCACGTTCTTCGGGCCCTCCGCGCCGAGGTAGATGGGGATGCGCTCGCGGACCGGGTGGATGGTGGACTTCAGGGGCTTGCCGAGCCCGGTGCCGTCGGGGTAGGGCAGGGGGTAGTGGGGCCCGTCGGCGGTCACGGGGCCGCCGCGCGCGCAGATGTCGCGCACGATGCTCACGTACTCGCGAGTGCGGGCGAGCGGCTTGGCGAAGGGCCGGCCGTACCAGCCCTCCACGACCTGCGGCCCCGATACGCCGAGGCCGAGCACGAAGCGCCCACCCGAGAGGTGGTCCATCGTCATGGCCGCCATCGCGGCGGCAGCCGGCGTGCGGGCCGACATCTGCATGATCGCCGTGCCGAGCTTCACGCGCTCGGTGCGAGCACCCCACCACGCGAGCGGCGTGAGCACGTCCGAGCCGTAGGCCTCGGCCGTCCAGATCGAGTCGTAGCCCAGGCTCTCAGCCTCCGCGATGGCCTCCTGCACGCCGGGCGGCGGCCCCGCCGTCCAGTAGCCGGTGTTGAGACCGAGCTTGAGGTCGCGGGCCATGCGCGCGAAGACTAAAGCGAGCCGCGACCGTTCGCGGTCGCCACGCAGCCCTCGTCGTCGAGCCCGAAGGGCAGCTCGGGCGCCCCCTCCGCGGCGAGCGCGGCCAGCACGGGCTGGGGATCGGGCGCGTAGGCCAGCAGGTAGCCGCCTCCGCCCGCGCCCATGAGCATGGCTCCCAGCGCGCCCCGGTCGAGCGCGATCGACCGAAGCGCCTCGATGCGGGGCATGGGGACGTGGGCCAGGCGCTCGCGCTTGAGGCGCCAGCTCTCGTTCATCAGGTCGCCGAGGGATTCGAGCCGCTCCTCCTCCAGAGCCGCCGCGGTGGCCCGGGCCACCTCCGCCGTGCGGAGCAGGTTGCGGGTGAGCGCCGAGTCGCCCGCCAGCGTCCTGCGCACCTGGCCGGCGAGCATGTCGGAGGCCGAGCGGCTCTGGCCCGTGTAGGCGAGGACGAAGCACGACTCGAGTGTTCGCCGTACGCGCTCGGAGAGCTCGAGCCGGCGCACCTCCACGGTGCCGTCGCGACCGAAGGTGAGGGAGTTCACCCCGCCGAAGGCGGCCGCGTACTGGTCCTGCTTTCCCACCGTCCGCTCGATGTCCTCGATCTCGATCGTGCAGGCCGCCTCGGCCAGCTGCCGCCCCTCGATCTCCCGGCCGGCGGCCAGCTCGATCGCCTTGACCGCGCTCACCGTGTAGGCCCCCGACGACCCGAGGCCGGTGCCGGGCTCCACGTCGGCCTCGGACACCAGCTCGAACGGGCGCCCGTCGCCGTGCCGGGTGACCGCGGCACGGAGGATGGGGTGGCGGATGGAGTCCGGCCGGTCCGGGCGTCTCGTGCTCGAGATGGTCGAGGCTGTACCGGGGTCCTGTCGCCGGCGCGATGCGTCATCCGCACACGGCGGTCGATCGCGGCGGAGACCACGAAGCCCCCGTGGGCGCGAAAGTGCGACGGCAGGTCGGTGCCGCCGCCGCCCAGGGCGATCCGCAGCGGCGCCCGGACTGACAGGCTCGCGGTCACCGCCGCATGATCGAGGATTGCCCGGAACGACGAGAGCCCCGCACGAGGGCGGGGCTCTCACCGGTGTCGGGGCGGGTGTCCAGGCCGCCCCTGGGCTACTCGCTCAGGCCGAGGCCTTCTGCGAGACGCACTTGCCAAAGGCGTTGCGCTTGTTGGCGTTCGTGCCGTACTTCTGGCGGAACGCCTCGGCGTCCGCGCTGCGCTCGGCGCCGCACTCCTTGGCGGCGTTCTTGCGCTCCTTGATCTGCTCGGCGTCCTTCGCGTCGGCCTCCTGCTTGTTCTCCTGCGCCTTCTGCGAGACGCACTTGCCGAAGGCGTTCTTGCCGTTCTTGCCCGTGCCGTACTTCTCGGCGAACGCCGCGGCGTCGGCCGTGCGCTCGGCGTCGCACTCCTTGCTGGCGTTCGTCTTGGCCGCCTGCCGCTGGCGCTCCTCGGCGCGGGAACGCTTCGAGACGCACTTGCCGAAGGCGTTCTTGCCGTTCCGGTTGGTGCCGTACTGGGCCCTGAACGCCTCACGCGTCAGCGCGGTGTTGCCGCGCTCGGTCCGACACTCCTGGGCTGCGTTGGTGCGGTCGGTGTTGGAGGGCGCGGCGGTGGCGCCGGCCGGGAGGGCCAGCACTGCCAGCGCAGCGCCTGCCGTGAATGCTCGTCTCATGTGGGGTCCTTTCACTCGTTTCCAGATTCGGGAGTAGGAACGCTTTGCGGCATGAAGAAGGTTCGGCAGTACCGGCGAACTTCCGCCGCGGCGCTGCGTTTGGGGTAAAGATGCATGTGTGCGAACAGCCGTCCTACCCGTTCCCGCGCGTCCGCGGGTACGCGCCTCCAAGCGCGTGCTCGCCCTGCGCGCCGACACCCAGCTCGTCGCGCGGGTGCGGTCGGGCGACGTCAACGCCTTCGAGGTGCTCTACGAGCGCCACCTGCCCGGCATCCTGTCGTTCTGCCGGCACATGCTCGGCTCGCGCGAGGAGGCCGAGGACGCGGTGCAGCAGGTGTTCGCCTCGGCCCATCGTCACCTCGAGGCCGACGACCGGGTCGTCGACCTCAGGCCCTGGCTCTATGCCATCGCGCGCAACCGCTGCCTGTCCATGCTGCGCGCCCGCCGTGAGAGTCAGGTCGGCGAGGTGGAGGTCTCGACCGCCGGGCTCCACGAGGACGTGGAACGCCGAGCGGAGCTGCGCGAGCTGCTCGCGGACGTGCGCGAGCTTCCCGAGGATCAGCGGGCCGCGCTCGTGCTCACCGAGCTCCAGGCGCTCACCCACGAGCAGGTGGCGGAAGTCCTCGACTGCGACAAGGCCAAGGTGAAGCGGCTCGTGTTCGGAGCGCGATCGGGCCTGATCGAGCGCCGCGAGGCGCGCGAAGCCGGCTGCGACGAGATCCAGATGGAGCTCGCCAACGCCCGCGGCGGCACCTTCCGTCGTGGACGCCTGCGCCATCACCTCGATGCGCTGTCCGTCCTGCACCGCGTTCCTGGCGGACCTCCGCCGTCAGCGCAAGATGATGGCCCTCATCCTCCCCGTGATCCCGTCGGCCGGCCTCAAGGGCTCGGTGCTCGGCGCGCTGGGCCTGGGAGGAGGCGCCGGCGCGGCCGGCGCCGGCGCAGCGGCCGGAGCCGGGCTCGGGGGCGCCACGGGTCTGGGGGCCGTGGGCGCCGCCGCGGCCGGAGCGCCCCTTGCCGCCACGCTCGCGAAGCTGGCCGTGGCCGGAGCGCTCATCGGAGGCGCGGGCGTGGCCGGCAAGGCGGCTCTCGACGACGAGCCCGCCGGGCGGCAGGACGCGACGCCCGCCTCGCAACGGTCCGGCCGCGAGGCGCCGGTGGTGCCGCTTCCGGCGGCCGCCGCCCCCGGCCGGCGCGCGCCCGAGACCACCGGCTCGGGCGGCGCCCGGCGCCGGAGCGGCGACGCGGCGCCGCGTGGCAACTCTCCGCGTGACACACCGCGCCGGGGCCGCGGCGCGAATGGCCGAGGGCCGCAGCCCGCACAGGGGCAGGGCAATCAGGGCCGCGGCAACGGGCGCGGCCGCCCCGCCGGCCAGCCCCAGCCGGGCTCGAGGTCGCGCGGCGCGCCGAAGGTGAAGCCCGCTCGGCCCCTGCCCCCCAGGGCGCGCCCGGCCCCGCAGAGCCGTGGGCGCAGCCGGGCTCAGGGCCCGCGCAGGGCCGTGCCCGGGCAGTCGAAGCCGCCGAAGGAGAAGACGCGACGCCGGCCGGGTGCCGGCGCCCCGCGCCCTTCCCGACCCGCCCGTGGGCGGGCCGAAGCTCAAGTAGGGGCGTGGGCCCCGCGGCCACCGTCGACGAGATCGTGGTGGCGGCCGAGCCGGGCGCGTGGGCCGAGGCCGGCTTTCACGTGACCGGCGACGTGGCCGTCCTCGGCTCCGTGGTGGTGCGCCTGGCCGGCTCGTCGGCCGGCCGCGGCATCGTCTCCTGGTCGCTGCGCGATGTGGCCTCGCCCGACCTGGACGGGCTCGCGACGGCACGGTCGGACCAGCCGGAGCGGGAGCCCGGCCCGGCCCATCCGAACGGCATCGAGCGCCTCGACCACGTCGTCGCCTTCTCGCCCGACCTCGAGCGCACCGTGGCGCGAGCTCGAGGCCGCCGGCCTCGACCTTCGGCGGGTGAGGGAGGGGCCGACGCCCGCGGGCGCCCAGCGCCAGGCGTTCTTTCGCCTGGGCGAGGTGATACTCGAGGTGGTCGAGCACCCTCCGGGGACACCGGCGGCGGAGGATCGCCACGCCCCGAGTCACTTCTACGGCCTCGCGATGCTCACGGGGGATCTCGGGGCCACCGCGGAACGGCTCGGCCCGCTCATCGGCGAGCCGCGCGACGCGGTCCAGCCCGGGAGGCGGATCGCCACCTTCCGGCGCGAGGCCGGGCTGGGGCTGCCGGTCGCGATCCTCGACCGAGGCGAAGGCGCCGCTTGACACAGATACATGTCTGTATTTGAATACAGGTATGCATCCGGTGCCGGCGCTGAAGCGGGTCGGGCTCCTGGCCCTGATGAGCGTGCTCGCCCTGAACATCTTCACCGGCAGCCCGCTGCTCGCCCTGTGGGTGGGGTCGCGCGTGCAGGGCGACGCCGCTCCCTCGATGGCCGCGTTCTTCACCTTCTTCGGGACCATGGCCGCCGTGAGCTGGGCGCTCGTGGTGGCCCTCGGCTTCACCAACAAGCGGTACGAGTCACTCACCGGTCGTGAGCCGACGGTGCGCGCCCACCTGCCGTGGCTGCGCAGCATGCGCGGTGAGCGACCACGGGAGATGGGGGAGAAGGCGGGCCTCTCGGCACTCGACGTGATCCTGGTGCTCTGCGTGGTGATCGCGGTGGTGGCCTTCGAGGTGTGGTTCTTCTTCTTCTCGGGCTCGCCGATCGACCAGCGCTCGGGACGCGTCTAGGCCTTGCCGGCCCCGCCCCAGCGGCGCTCGCGCGCCGAGGCGCAGGCGGAGACCCGGCGGCGGCTGCTCGAGGCGGCCGCGCAGGTGATCCGCGAGCGCGGCTTCGGCGCGGCCAGCGTCGAGGCCATCGCCGCCGCCGCGGGCTTCACCCGCGGCGCGTTCTACTCCAACTTCGAGACGAAGGAGCAGCTCTTCGTGGAGCTGCTGCACGAGCGCGTCTATGACGGCTACCGGCGAATGGGGGAGACCCTCCCTCGCGAGGGCACCCCGCTCGAGCGGCTGCTCTGGGCGGCCGAGCAGCTGGCGGAGCGCCAGCGAGACGACGACTACCGCTGGCTGTTCGAGCTGTGGCTCGAGCTGCTGGCCCAGGCGGCGCGGGACCGGGAGTTCGCGCGGGTCGCGGCCACGTTCTGGACCGGGAACCGCGCGATGACCGCGCGCCTCATCGAGGCGGGCTTCGCCGAGACCGGGCGGGAGCCGCCCATCGACGCGAAGGACCTCGCGACCGCCCAGATCGCGATGGACATCGGCCTGGCCGTGCAGCACCTGGTGGATCCCGAGGCGGTTCCCCTCGAGCTCTACCCCAAGCTCTGGGGGCTGCTGTTCGGCTCGCTGATCTCGCCGCCGCCGGCCGGCGAGTAGGGACGCCGCTCGACCAGCACCACCCGCCCGCCGACCTCGACGAGGCCGTCGTCGCGCGGGACCACCTCGATCACCGAGCCCCGGCCCTGGTGGATGGTCACCGGCTCGCCCAGCAGCGCGCCCAGCCGCACCGCGGCGGCGCCGGTGGCCTCGTCCTCGGCGATCCCGAGGCGCAGCGGGAACACACGAGCGCGGACGGTTCGCTCGTCGATCCGGGCGTAGGCGCCCACCAGGTCGTGCCCGTCGGGGGGTCCGTCGAGCGCGTCCACCTCCTCGGGCGACCCGAGCTCCCTCCACTCGAAGGGCGGCGCCCACTCGGGCCGGCCGGCCACGTACGCGTGCCCGTCGCGCGTCCGGGCCGGCACCTCGCCCGCCGGCGGACGCAGCGACCGCGGCCGCGCTGCCCTCCTCGGCGAGCAGCCACGCGGTTCCCACCAGGGGGTGGCCGGCGAACTCGAGCTCCACCGCGGGGGTGAAGATCCGCACCTCGCCCGCCGCCGGGTCGTCGACGAAGACCGTCTCGCTGAAGCCCAGGTCCGCGGCCACGGCCTGCCGCTCGGCGTGCGGCACGCCCGGGCCGTCCAGGAACACCCCGAGCGGGTTGCCTCCCGACGCGTCGGCCGCGGTGAAGACACGCAGCACGCTGAGCTCGGGGAAGGACACGTCAGGAGTGTCCCAGGCGCGGGAAAGTCCCGCTAATTGGACATATCTGCGCGGGCTGTGCTAGCCTGCCGCGTTTCTGAGCCGAGTCCTCGCCGTCCTGCGGCGGGGAACGGGGGACCCACAGACGCCGGCGCGAGCCGGGGTCAGGGGCGAATCGCCGCCGGTGTGCGGCGTAGCGCTTTGGAGGCGCGAGCCCGACAGCTCACCTCGTAGGCCACTCCGTCACGTCATGTCCTTCAACGCAACACGTCTGCTGCGCGTCGGCGCCCTCGGGGCGGTCGCCCTCTTCGCGGGGACGGCCCTCGCACCCGCGTCCCGCGCGGAGCCCTCGGGTCCCGGCGACTCCCTCTCGCAGCTGCGGGCCGGCCTCGCCGACCTGGGCGTGCCGGTGCCGACCGAGAGGAGCCTGGCGGTGCGGGTGCAGCGCCTGGCCGTCGCCGCGGAGCGCAAGCGCACGCGCTTCCCCGTGGGCGGCGCGTTCAACTGGGGCCAGGGCGGTGCGCGCTACGGCGCCTCGCGCTCCGGGCACATCCACGAGGGCCAGGACGTGTTCGCGCGCACCGGCACGCCGCTGCTGGCGGTGACCGATGGTGTGGTGCTGGAGACCGGCAACGACGGCGGCCGCGGCAACTACGTGGGCCTCTACGACCCCGCCGCTCGCCGGACCTACGTCTACCTGCACATGGTCCGGCCCCCCAACGTCAAGGCCGGAGACCGGGTCCGCGCCGGCGAGTGGCTCGGTGGGGTGGGGTGCACGGGCTCCTGCTTCGGCGACCACCTGCACTTCGAGGTCCGCTCGGGGCGCGCGCTGACCGGCGCCCCGCGGGATCCGCTGCCCCTGTTGGAGCACTGGGCGGATCTGGCCCGCCTGGGCCCCACGCTCGCGCCCGGCCAGAGCTGATCCGTGAGAGCATCCGCCGCGTGCGGATTCCGAGGCGAGTCCTGAGGAAGGCCGCAGGCGGTGCGCCGGCCGGAGCGATCGTGGCGCTGGCGCTCGCGACCGCCGCCGCCGCCGATCCGATCCCCAACGACCCGGACCGGCACACCGCCCGCGTTCGAGGGCGGCACCGCGACCCCGCGGCGGCTGATCTCCCCCGAGCCTCCCCGCCATCCCTTCATGGCCCCGAACGGCCGCTCGAACCTGCACGACGACGCCTACCAGACCGACGCCTATCGCCAGGCCGGGCCGCTCGGCGGGAAGGACATGACGGTGACCTCGACCTTCGAGGCCGCCGACTGCGCCTCGGTCACCTTCGACTCGCGCGGGCGGATCGTGACCGCCTGCGTGGGCGTGGCGGGACCCGTGCTCTCGGTGTTCGACCCCCGCACGCTCGAGAAGCTCGCGCAGTACTCGCTGCCCCCGCGAAATCCCGGCGGCGGGTCGATCTTCAACGACTTCTCGGGCGGCGGGTACTTCTATCTCGACCAGGCCGACCGGGCGGTGATCCCCACCACCAGCCGTCACCTCTTCGTGATCGCGGTCGGCCCCGACGGCTCGCTGACCCTGCGGCGCGACTACGACCTGACCTCCGCCGTGCCGAGCGGGGACAAGATCGTCTCGGCGCTGCCGGACTTCTCGGGCCGGCTGTGGTTCGTGTCGGCCAACGGCGTGGTGGGGACGCTCGACTTCGCCTCGGGCGCCGTGCGCTCGCTGGATCTGGGCGAGGAGGTGTCGAATTCGTTCGCGGTGGACGAGACGGGTGGCGTCTACATCGTGAGCAAGAAGGCCCTCTACCGCTTCGACACTGGTCCCGGCGGGGCGCCGGCCCAGACCTGGCGCGAGGTCTACCGCAACTCGGGCATCGCGAAGCCCGGGCAGGTGCACGACGGCTCGGGAACCACCCCGACGCTCATGGCCGGGGGCGGGTGGCGATCGCCGACAACGCCGACCCGATGAACGTGGTGGTCTACCGCCGCGGAACCGGCGTCTCGGGACGGCGGCTGATCTGCGAGGAGCCCGTGTTCCGCAAGGGAGCGAGCGCCACCGACAACTCGCTCATCGCGGCGCGCAACTCGCTGGTGGTGGAGAACAACTACGGCTACTCCGGCCCGACGGCCACCATGAACGGCCAGAGCACGGAGCCCGGTCTCGCGCGCGTGGACGTGCTCGGCGGTGGTCGCGGCTGCCGCACCGTCTGGCGTTCGAACGAGACGGCGCCGACCGTGGTGCCCAAGCTCTCGCTGGAGACGGGGCTGGTCTACACCTACACCAAGCCGGCGCGCCAGGACAGGATCGACGCGTGGTACCTCACGGCGCTGAACTGGTGCACCGGCAAGCGCGAGTACCGGCGCCTCACCGGGACCGGCCTCGGCTACAACAACAACTACGCCCCGGTGTCGCTCGGCCCTGACGGGACGGCCTACGTGGGCGTGCTGGGCGGGCTCGTGCGGATCGCCGACGCCACCCCGCCGAAGGGCCCCCCGGCCGGCGCGCGCCGCGGGTGTGCGCCGCGCCCGCGGCTCACCCTGCGCGCGCGGCGGTCGCGGCGCTCGTGCCGGGTCACGGCGACCGTGGGCGGGGCCGACGTGGGGCTCGTGCGCCGGGTGGCGTTTCGGGTCGCCCGGACGCGCGCGGCCGACGGCCGGAGGCCGTTTCGCCGGACCCTGCGCGCCCCCCGCCGCCGCGTGGGCGTGAGAGCGTTCGCGCGCCTGGGCGACGGACGGGCGGTGCGCCTGTCGCGACCCGTGGTCCAGTGCGGGAGGCGCCGCTAAAGAGGCTCGCCCGGACCGTCGAGAGGATGATGTGGGCAAGTCCGCCATCACCCTCGCGCTGGTCGCCGCGACGCTCGCGCCCGCGCCGGCCCTCGCCGCCGCTTCGCGGGGCCAGGAGAGGCTCGCGAACTTCGACAGCCGCAGGGGGGAGGCCGTCGAGGTGCCGGCGGCCTCGCGGCGCGCCCGCCGCTCGCTCGACTCCCGCCTGGGCGCCGAGGGCTTCGTGGAGAGCGACCCGCTCACCGGGGGGGTCATCCGCGCCGGACGGGCCGACGGCTTTCTCACCGGACCCTCCGGGTCCCGGCCGGTCGACGTCGCGCTCGGCTACGTGCGCTCGCACCCCGACGTGTTCGGCCTCGACGCCGGGGACGTGCGGGGCCTGTCGCTCGACCGCCGCTACAGGTCGTGGGACGGCGTGACCCACCTGTACTTCGTCCAGAGGAGCCGAGGCCTGCCGTCCCTGCGACACGGGCGTCGACGCCCACGTGGACGCCCGCGGGCGCATCGCGGCCATCAGCGCTCGCGCGGTCCCCGACTTCGAGGCGCCCTCGGTGGCGCCGCAGCTCTCACGCAGGCAGGCCCTCTTCGTGGCCAAGCTCGACATCCGCGCCCCGCGCCGCGCCTCCACCAGCGACAGCGCCGGCCTGGTGGTGTTCGCGGACCCTGATGGCGAGCGCCTGGCCTGGAAGGTCACGGCCGAGGACGAGGAGGGGTCGCTCTACGAGGTGATCGTCGACGCGGACCGCGGGTCGGTGCTCGCCCGGCGGTCGCTGACCGAGTCCGTGGCCGCCGCGACCGTCTACGAGAACCACCCCGGCGCCTCGGAGGGCGGGACCCCGACGGCCGTCGACCTCCAGGCTCCCGAGGGCGGCGCCTGGATCAACCTGGCCGGCGCCGGGCGCACGAAGCTCGACGGCAACAACGCCCACGCCTACGCCGACGTGAACGCCAACGACTCGGCCGACGCGGTGGAGGAGGTGCCGGCGGTCGACGGCACCAACTGGATCTATCCCGCGCACGCCCTTCGCCCGGCCCGGCTGCCCCGTCGCCGGCTGTGCCTGGGACCCGGCCGACTCCTCGAGCAAGGCGACGAACGAGAACCAGGTGACCACCCAGGTCTTCTACCTCGTCAACAGGTTCCACGACTGGCTGCTGGCGGCCCCCATCGGCTTCGACGAGGCGTCGGGCAACTTCGAGCACGTGAACTCCAGCGGGCAGGGCATCGGACACGACCGGGTGCTGGCGGAGGCCAACGACGGCAGCGATCTCAACAACGCGAGCTTCACCACCCTCCCGGACGGCGGCCCGCCGCGGATGCAGATGTACTTCACCGCGGCGGGTGGCCAATCCCAGAACACCGGCGAGGACGCCAGCGTCGTGCTCCACGAGTACACACACGGGCTGACCAACCGCCTGGTGGGCAACGTGAGCGGGCTCACGGCGCTCCAGTCCCGGAGCATGGGAGAGGGCTGGAGCGACTGGTACGCGCTCGACTACCTGGTCGCGAACGGCTTCGAGGGCGACTCCGCCGCGCAGGCCGAGCTCAAGCTGGGACGGCACAGCTTCCCGCCCAACGGCGTGCGGACCGAGGGCACCGACTGCCGGGTGGGGGCCTCCTCCGCCAGCTGCCCGGGCACGGGCGCGGCCGGATCCGGCGGCTACACCTACGGCGACCTCGGCAAGGTCGGGGGCGCCGGGAGCGTGCACGGCAACGGTGAGATCTGGGCGCAGACCCTGTGGGATCTACGCGACGCGGTGGGCCCCGACCGTGGCCCGCGGGCTCGTCACGGGCGGCCTGCGCCTGTCCCCCAACGCCCCGTCGTTCCTGACCATGCGCGACTCGATCCTCCAGGCCGACGTGACCACCTACTCGGGGACCCACCGCGACGCGATCTGGCAGGTCTTCGCGGCGCGCGGCATGGGCGTCGGCGCCTCCACGGCCGGCCCGGGCACCGAGAGCGTCACCGAGGACTTCAGCGCCCCGCCGACCGCCGTGACCGGCGCGGCGAGCGCGGTCGCCGGCGACCGGGGCGACCCTCAACGGGGTGGTCGACCCCAACGGCACGGCCACGAGCTACGCGTTCGAGTACGGCACGAGCACCGCCTACGGCCAGCAGACCGCCACGGTGCCGGCCGGCGCGGGCACCGATCCCGTGGCCGTCGCGGCGACCGTCGGCGGGCTCCAGCCCGGGGTCCAGTACCACTTCCGGCTCCTGGCGATCCGCGACGGGGTCATCGCGGACACGGCCGCCGACAGGACGTTCACCACGTCGGCGCCGCCGCCGCCGCCGGCACGCAACCGACGCCGGCGATCCCGGGCGGAGCCACCCCGGCAGGCGACCGCCGTACGTCTCCGCTCGTCGTCTTCCCTCGAGCAAGGACGATCACCGTGAGCCTCGGCCGGCGGGTTTCGCTTCCGGTTCCTCGGCAGCCCGCCGGGCGCGAGGGGAGTCGCGACCTTCACCGGTCCTCGCGCCGGCGGGTCGACGGACCGCTGCGGCTCGGCCGAAGGGGCTTCACGGTGCCGGCCGAGGGGCGCGGTCAGCCTGAAGCTGAGGCTGTCCCGGCGCAACCGCGCGGTCCTTCGCCGGCTGGGCCGGGTGAGGATGTCGGTCACGATCCGGCTGCCCGGGCGCTCCTTCAGGAAGGCGTTCACCCTCAGGGCGCCGCGGCGCCCACGCCGCTAGCGCTCGATCAGCTCGACCCGATAGCCGTCGGGATCGCGCACGAAGCAGATCCGCGACCCGCCCTCGCCGACGTTGTAGGGCGGCTTCTCGGGCTCGATGCCGTGCGCCGCCAGCTCCTCGAGCACCCCGTCCAGGCCGTCGACCACCAGGGCGATGTGGTTGTAGCCGGTGCCCAGCTCGTACGAGTCGACTCCCGGGTTCCACGTGAGCTCGAGCCGATCGCCGTCCCCGGGCATCCCCATGAAGACGTTGATGGCTCCGTCGGGGAGGTCCATGCGGCGGCGTTCCTCGAAGCCGAGCTTCTCGTAGAACTCCACCGACGGATCGATCGCGCCGATGCGGTAGCAGGTGTGAATGAGCTCAGAGGGCATGGAAGCCAAGATAGCCTGGGCGCCATGGATCCCGCAGCGCTGCGCAATCGGCTGGTGATGGCCACCAGCATGTGGCGCGAGACCACCGACGAGCCGCTGCCGCGCATGCCCCCGGGTGAGCCCTCGCAGCAGATCGAGACCTTCGAGCTCCAGGTCGTCGAGCTCATGTTCGCCGAGGCCACGCCCCAGACCGCGCGCGAGGTGGCCGACAAGACCTGGGACCTCGTGCACGATCGTCCCGACGACGACCCGGTGAAGCGCCGCGTCGTGAAGGGCCACGAGGCGCTCGCACGGCTGGCGGCGGAGAGCGGCGCCGAGCCGGACCAGCCGCCCGGCCAATGAGCGGGGCCCAGACGTCGGCGGGGTTCGACCGCGCCACCGGGGCGCGGACGCTCGGGTATCTGTTCATCGCGGGCGGGGTGATAGCGGGCCTCACCCTGCTGCTCCCCCACGGCAACATGGTCGACGAGCTGGCGATCGTCGTCCTGGCGGTCTTCACCGCGGCGGTCGGCGGCGGCGTCCTGGCGGGCGCGGACTCGATGTCCGAGCGCGCGCTGCACGCCGCCGTGGTCTTCGGCACGGCGATCCTCGGCGTGGCCAACTACCTCGTGGGCACCACGGCGTCCTACCCGTTCCTCTACAGCTGGCTGGCCCTGTACGCGTTCGCGTTCTTCGCGCTGCGCCCCGCGCTGCTCCACATGGCGCTCATCGCCGGCTCGTACCTGGTCGTGCTGGCGATCCAGGCCCCCACGAGCCCCGTCACGCGCTGGCTGCTGGCCATGGGCACCCCCCTGGTCACGGGCGTCGTCGTCTCGCAGCTGATCCGGCGCCTTCGCGAGGGCGCCGAGGTGGCCGAGGAGCGCGCGCGCGTCGCCGGGGAGTCCGAGGCGCGGACGCGGGCGATCGTGCAGGCCACGCCCGACGCCTTCGTGACGGTCGACGAGAAGGGGATCGTGGTGTTGTGGAACCGCGAGGCCGAGCGCCTGTTCGGGGTGTCGTACGCAGAGGCCGTGGGCATGCCCGTCACGGAGCTGATGTTCCAGACCCCGGAGGAGGGCCGGGAGAGCGACGCGCGGCGCGCGCGGCTCCTGGCGGAGCTGGACGAGGGCGCCTACTCGCGCTACGAGGTCGAGATGAGCCGGGCGGACGGCTCGCGGTTCCCGGCCGAGATGAGCGTGTCGCGCGTGCGCGCCGGGGAGACGGACCTCCTCGCCGCGTTCATCCGCGACGTCAGCCAGCGCGAGCAGCAGCGGCTGGAGCGCGAGCAGCTCTTTCGCGAGCAGGCGGCGCGCCAGGAGGCCGAGCAGATGGCGGGGATGGTGCACGGCCTGCAGGTGCTGCTCGACGCGGCCCTGGTCCACCGCGACCTCGACACCATGCTCGGCGCCCTGCTTCCGCGCATATGCGAGGTGCTCAACGCCGAGGCGGGCACCATCGCGCTCTCCGACCCCGACGGCGCGCTGATCGTGCACTCCTCGACCGCTCCCCGGGTCGGCGAGGAGCCGACCCGGATCGAGCTCGGAGAGCCGGTGGCCGGCCTGGTGGCCGAGTCCGGTGAGCCGCTGCTGCTCCAGGATCCCGAGCCCGACCTGCCCAAGGACCCCGCGCTGAAGGGGATGGGCTCGATCCTCAGCGTCCCGCTGAAGGCGGGCGGGGTCGTGACCGGGGTGATCCAGGTGGGGGTGCCGGCCCCGCGGCACTTCACCGAGGACGACCTCCTCCTGCTCGGGCTGGCGGCCGACCGGGTGGCCATCGCCATCGATCACGCCAAGGTCTTCGAGCGCGAGCACCGCATCGCCGAGACCCTCCAGAGCAGCCTGATGCCGGACCGCCTCCCGCAGCTGCCGGGCCTCGCGGCCGCGGCGCGCTACCTGCCCGCCGCGAACGAGGCCGAGGTGGGCGGCGACTGGTACGACGTGATCCCGATGCCGGCGGGCCGGGTCGGGCTGGTGATGGGAGACGTGGCGGGCAAGGGCCTGGCCGCGGCCTCCCTGGTCGGCCGGCTGCGCAGCGCGATGCGCGCCTACGCCCTCGACGGACACGATCCCCCGGCGGCGGTCTGCCGGCTCAACCAGCACCTGTGGGCCGAGGCGGGGGAGACCGCAGATGACCACGATGGTCTTCCTCATCGTCGACGGCGTCGAGGGCACCGCTCACCTGGGTCAACGCGGGTCACCTGCCGCCGCTGCTCATGGAGCCGGCGGGGCCGCGGCTGCTCGAGGGCACCGGAGGCGTGCCGCTCGGGGTCATGCCCTTCGCCACCTACGAGGCGGGGACGGCGCAGCTCGAGTCCGGCTCCACCGTGGTCCTGTACACCGACGGCCTGGTCGAGCGCCCCGGGGAGATCATCGACGACGGCATCGCTCGCCTGGTGGAGGCGGCACGCCACGTGAAGGGCGGGCCGGAGCGCCTGTGCGACGAGCTGCTGGCAGCGCTCGTGCCCGAAGGCGCGGCCCAGGACGACGTGGCGCTTCTCGCGCTGCACAGCCCCCCGGTGGAGGACCGCTTCGAGCTCACCCTGCCGGCCGACCCCGGCGAGCTGGCGTCCATGCGCACGCTGCTGCGCCGCTGGCTGTCCCAGACCCGCGGCACGCCCGACGACATCGCGGAGATCCTCACCGCCACCGGCGAGGCGGCGGCCAACGCGATCGAGCACGGCGCGGACCGCCAACGTCCGCCAGGTGGAGGTGACCGGCATGCTCGACGACGGACAGGTGGACATCACCATCCGCGACCACGGCACCTGGCAGGAGGGCAACGAGCGCGAGACGGGCGGCAGGGGTCTCGGGTTGATGCGGGCGCTGATGGACTCCGTCGACGTCACCCCGGGGGACGAGGGCACGGTGGTGCGGATGCGCCGCCGCGTCGGTGGTGGTGCCTGAGCCCTCGCGCGTGTTCGTCACGGGCGCGCTCGGGTTCATCGGGCGAGCGGTCTCGGATCGCCTGCGCGGCCGGCGGGGCCGAGGTCCGCGGCGTCGACCTGAGGGCGGATCCGTCGCTGGGCGTGGTCGCCGGCGACGTGGCCGAGGAGGGGGAGTGGCAGCGTCACGCGGCAGGGGTGCGACCTCGTGGTGCACACCGCGGCCAGCGTGTCCATGAGGAACCGGCCCGGGCCCGATCTGGCGGGCCAACGTGCTCGGCACCCGCCACGCGCTCGACGCCGCGCGCGAGGCCGGCGCGGAGCGGTTCCTGCACCTCTCGTCGGTCACCGTCTTCTCGTTCGACTTCCCCGACGGGGTGACCGAGGCCTGGCCGGTGCGCGCGAACGGGGTGCCCTACGTGGACACGAAGGTGGCCGCCGAGGCGGTCGTGCTCGGCGCCCACGCCGCCGGCGAGGTGACCTGCACGATCGTGCGACCGGCGACGTCTACGGGCCCGGGTCGCGGCCGTGGACGGTGCTCCCGGTCCAGGAGCTGGCCCGCGGCCGGCTCGTCCTGCCGGCGATGGGCCGCGGCGTCTTCAGCCCGCTCTACATCGACAACCTCGTGGACGGCCTCCTGCTCGCGGCCACCCGCGACGAGGGGGTGGGCCAGGTGTTCGTGCTGTCCGACGGGACCGCGGTCACCGGCAGCGAGTTCTTCGGCCACTACGGACGCCTGCTCGGCCGCCGCGTGCCGGTGCTGCCCACCTGGGCGGCGCGCCTGCTGGCTGCCGGGGCGGCCGGCCTCGCGCGGCTCGCCCGGATCGACACCGAGATCAACGCCGCGAGCGCCGCCTACCTGGCCCGCACGGGCACGTACTCGATCGAGAAGGCGCGCGCGGTGCTCGGGTACGAGCCGGCGGTCGATCTGGCCGAGGGGATGGGCCGCACGGCGGCCTGGCTGCGGGAGGAGGGCCTCGTGCTCGAGCTAGCCGACCGCGGCCACGCGCTCGTGCTCGGCCGCGAAGTCCAGCACGAGCCGGTTGAACTCCTCGGCACGCTCCAGCGGCAGACCGTGGGGGGCGCGCTCGAGCACGGTGAGCCGGGCTCCCGGGATCAGCTCCGCCAGCTCGGCCGACTTCCACACGGGCACGAGGATGTCGCGCTCGCCGCCGATCACCTGGACGGGCATCTCGAGCGAGGGCAGGCGCTCCAGCGCGTCGTGGCGCGAGCTGGCCGCCAGCTGGCGGCCGAAGGCCTCCGGCGTCTGGGGGTTGGGGTTCTGCAGGATCATGTCCCGCAGGTACTTCACCCCCGCCGCGTTCTCGTAGAACTCCTCGGAGTGGTTGAGCAGCATCAGCTCGTCGATGTGGCGCTCGTGGGGCATCTCGCGCACCCTGGTGCTCCACAGCTCGGCCAGCTTCGCGGCCCAGGCTCCGCCGCGGGCGAAGGTCACCGCCAGCGTGAGCGTGCGTACCCGCCCGGGCGCCGCCAGGGCGATCTCCTGCGCGATCGCGCCGCCCATCGATATCCCGAGCAGGTGGAAGGTCTCGAGGCCGAGCTCGTCGGCCAGCGCGAGGGCGTCGGCCGCCATGTCGGCCACCTCGTACTCGCCCTCGACGTACGAGGACTGTCCCACGTCGCGGTTGTCGAAGATCACGGTGCGGTGCGACTGCGAGAAGGCCGGAAGCTGCAGTGCCCACGCGAGCGTGTCCACCGAGAGGCCGTGCACGCACAGAAGCGGCTCCCCGTCCCCGTGGACCTCGTAGTACAGGGAGCGGCCGTCGATGTCGAGGAAGGGCATGCGGGAATCCTAGGGGGCCGGTTCGGCAGGGGACTTCATCCAAACGCAACGTGCGCCCCGAACAATGGGGAGGTATGGCCCTTCTCATCCTCTTCGCGCTGATCGCCGGCGCGGCCACCGCGATCACGCCGTGCGTCCTGCCGGTCCTGCCGGCGCTGCTCTCGGCCAGCGCCGCCGGGGGCCGCAGGCGCCCGCTCGGGATCGTCCTCGGCCTCACGGTGACCTTCACGATCACGATCGTCGCCCTGGCCACGGTGATCGACGGCGTGGGACTGGCCGACGGCGCGACCCGCACCTTCGCCATCCTCGTGCTGCTGGGCTTCGGAGTGGTGCTGCTGGTGCCCGCGGTCGCAGCCTGGGTCGAGGCGCCGCTCTCGCGGCTTGCGCGCTTCGGCCCGAAGAGCGGCGGCGAGGGGTTCTTCTCCGGCGTCCTCGTGGGCGGTGCGCTCGGGTTCGTGTACGCGCCGTGTGCGGGACCGATCCTCGCGGCGGTGGTGTCGGTGAGCGCGTCGCAGGGCGCGACGGCGGAGATCGTGGCCATCGCCGTGGCCTACGGCGCCGGCTCGGCCTTCGTGCTCCTGCTGCTGGCTCTCGGCGGGCGCCGGATCGGCGAGCGCATCCGCCGCGCCGGGCGCGGCCCGGCCCTGACCCGGGTCATGGGCGCGGTGATGGTGCTCACCGCCGTGGCCATGGCCGCCGACCTGGACGTGCGCTTCCAGACCGCCCTGGCCAACGACTTCCCCTCGGTGCTGGTGAACCCGACCAGGGCGATCGAGGACTCGGACGCGGTGGAGCGCCGGCTCGCCGACCTGCGCGGCGCTCCGCGCTTCGACTCGGGCGAGGCCCCGGCCACCGGACCGCACGGCGCGAGCCCCGCCGTCGCCTACCCCGACCTCGGCGTCGCGCCCGACTTCACCGGCAACGACATGTGGTTCAACACGCCCGGCGGGAAGGCGCTGAGCCTGAGCGACCTGCGGGGGAAGGTCGTGCTGGTGGACTTCTGGACCTACACGTGCATCAACTGCATCCGCACCTTTCCCCACCTCAGGGCGTGGGATGCCCGCTACCGCGACAAGGGCCTGGCGATCGTCGGCGTGCACACGCCCGAGTTCGCGTTCGAGCGCGAGGCGGGCAACGTGAAGCAGGCGATCGCCCAGAACGACCTGCGCTATCCGGTGGCCCAGGACAACGAGTACGGCACGTGGAACGCGTGGGGCAACCAGTACTGGCCGGCCAAGTACCTGATCGACGCCGAGGGCCACGTGCGCTACACGCACTTCGGCGAGGGCAACGATCGCCAGACCGAGGAGGCCATCCGGGCCCTGCTCGCCGAGAGCGGGCGCAGAGGGGCTGGGCGGCTTCTCCCAGGCCGAGGCCGAGACCGCCGACCCCGCCACCCGGACCCCGGAGACCTATCTCGGCTCCGACCGCGCCGAGGGCTTCGTGCCCGCGCTCCCGCGAGATGGCACCCGTACCTACGCCAAGGCCGGTGAGCTGGCGCCCAACACCTTTTCGCTCGGCGGCGCCTGGCGGGTGGACGGAGAGTCCGCCACCGCTGTGAGCCGGTCCACGCTCGACGCGCGCTACATCGCGAAGAAGGTGTACCTCGTGATGAGCTCGCGCGGCGGCCGGCCCCGCAGCGTGCAGGTGATCCAGGACGGGAAGCCGGTGGGCCGCGTGACGGTCACCGGCGAGCGCCTGTACCGCCTCATCGCGGGCTCCCGCGCGGGGGAGCACCTGCTGAGCCTGCGCTTCCCGCCCGGGGTGACCGGCTACGCGTTCACCTTTGGCTAGGAAGCTCCCGAGCGCGGTTTCGCGGGTAGATCGTGTAGCTGCCGATCGCCGTGGCCAGCAGCCTGCCGTCCTCGGCGAGCACCTCGCTGCGCAGCACGGCCAGCCGGCGGTTGCGCCGGTCGAGCGTGGTCGTGCAGGTCACGTCGCCCTCGGTGGCGGTCTGGATGTAGTTGATCGAGATGCTCACCGTGGCGATGCCCTCGTCCTCGGCGGTCTGCTTCCAGAGCGTCGAGCCCATGCAGTAGTCGACCATCGCGTAGGTCACGGCGCCGGAGAGGAGGCCGGCGCCGTTGATGTGCTCCGGGCCGATGGTTATCGCCAGCTCGTTGGCGTGGCGCCAGCGAAAGCCCATGAAGCGCGACACGCCGTCGAAGCCGGTGGCCTCCCTGCGGGGCTCGGTCTCGTCGGCCATGGCCGGAGGCTATTCGGTGCCTGACTGGCCGGCCAGCCAGCGACGGGCCATGCGGTAGCCTCGGCGCTTCGAATGGCCTCTCGCACCCCACGCGTCTGCGTGATCGGCGCCGGATCGTCGGGCATCGCCTCCTGCCAGGTCCTTCACGCCCGCGGCATCGACTTCGACTGCTTCGAGAAGGGCTCCGAGGTCGGCGGGAACTGGCGCTACATGAACGACAACGGCATGTCGTCGGCCTACGAGTCGCTGTCGATCAACACGTCGCGCCGGATCATGGAGTACGCGGCCTACCCGATGCCCGACTCCTACCCCGACTTCCCCACCCACCGCCAGATCGCCTCGTACTTCGACGACTACGTCGACGCCTTCGGCTTCCGCGACCGCATCCGCTTCCGAACCGAGGTGACCCACGTGCGCCGTTGCGAGGGCGGCGGCTGGGACGTGACCCTCGACGACGGCACCACCACGACCTACGAGGCGGTGCTCGTGGCCAACGGCCACCACTGGGACCCCCGCTGGCCCGAGCCGGCGTACCCCGGCGAGTTCGACGGCGACGAGATCCACGCGCACCACTACAAGACGCCCGCGGGCTACGAGGGCAGGCGCGTGCTCGTGCTGGGCATCGGCAACTCGGCCTGCGACATCGCGGTCGAGACCTCGCGGGTCTCCGAGCAGACCTTCATCGCCATGCGCCGCGGCGCGTGGGTGATCCCCAAGTACTTCGGCTCGACGCCCAGCGACGAGCTCGCGCCGGAGTGGCTCACCGAGCGCATGCCCTTCTGGCTCCAGCGCTTCCTCTTCCTCCAGAGGATCAAGGCCACGAACGGCCGCCCCGAGGACTTCGGCCTGCCCAAGCCCGACCACAAGCTCGGCGAGGCGCACCCCACGGTCTCGTCGGATCTCTACGGGCGCATCGGGCACGGCAAGGTCAAGGTCAAGCCGAACATCGCCCGCCTCGAGGGCGACTCGGTGCGCTTCGCGGACGGCTCGGTGGAGCGCATCGACAAGATCGTCTACTGCACCGGCTACAAGATCAGCTTCCCGTTCTTCGACCGCTCGCTGCTCGACCCGTCCGGCGACAACCGCATCGAGCTCTACCGGCGGGTGGTGCATCCCGACCTCGACGGCCTCTTCTTCATCGGGCTGATCCAGCCGCTCTACGCGATCATGCCGCTCGCGGAGCTCCAGTCGGAGTGGGTGGCCGACCTGCTCGAGGGCACCGTGAGGCTTCCCGATCGCCCGACGATGATGGCCGACATCGCGGAGGAGCAGGCGGCCATGCGCAAGCGCTACGTGGCCTCGAAGCGCCACACCATCCAGGTGGACGGGCCGCCGTACAAGCGCCGGCTCAAGGAGGAGCGACAGCGCTACCGCGTGCCGGGCGGCGCCGCCGGCGCGCGCTCAGCGCGAGCGCGAGCCCGTGACGGCATGACGACCGTCTCCGTGGCAGTCGTGACCGGCGCGGGCCGTGGCTTCGGGCGCGAGATCGCCCGCCGCCTGGCCGGCCGCGGATACGCGGTCCTCGCGTCGGACATCGACGGCGACGCCGCGGCGGCCACGGCGGAGGAGATCGGCGCGGGCGCGTGGTCGGCGCAGGCCGACGTTCGCGACCCCGACGCCCACCGCGCGCTGGCGCGGGCGGCGAGCGAGCACGGGCGCCTGGACGTGTGGGTGAACAACGCGGGCGTGATGCGCACCGTGAAGTCCTGGGAGCACTCCGACGACGACGTCCGGCTGATGACCGACGTGAACCTCTACGGCGTGATCTGGGGCTCGCGCGCCGCGGTCGACGCCATGCGCGCAGCGCCGGGAGGGGACAAGCACCTGATCAACATCGGGTCGCTCTCCTCGCTCGCACCCGTTCCGGGCCTCGCCGTCTACGGCGCGACCAAGCACGGGGTGCTGGGCTTCTCGGAGTCCCTCCAGGGCGACCTGATGATGGCGGACATCCCCATCACGGTGCACTGCGTCTGCCCCGACGGCGCCGACACCGCGCTGGTGCGCGACGAGGCCGACCAGAAGGACTCGGCGATCATCTGGTCGACGCCGCGCATGCTTACGCCGCAGGAGGTGGCCGACCGGACGGTCGCGCTGCTGGACGGCAAGCGGCTTGTGGCGGCCATACCGCGGTACCGTGGGTGGCAGGCGCGAGCGGCCGCGATGTCGCCGCGGTTCGGACTTCGCTCGGCGGGCTGGATGCACCGAGTCGGTGAGCGCAAACGTGAGAAGGAGAGGAGAGGGCATGGCTGACACCACAACCGCAACCCCCGAGGAGACCGCACAGACCAACGGGGCCGCTCGCGAGCAGATCGAGGTGGAGAACCCGGCCACGGGCGGCATCGCCGGCAGCGTGCCCAAGATGAGCCCCGCCGAGGTCGGCCCGATCGTGGCTCGTGCGCGCGCCGCCCAGCCCGGCTGGGAGGCGCTCGGCTTCGAGGGGCGCGCGAAGGTGCTGCGCCGCGCCCAGAAGTGGGTCCTCAACAACTCCGGACGGGTGATGCAGACCATCGTCTCGGAGACGGGCAAGACCTACGACGACGCCCAGACGGCCGAGATCGGCTACGCGGCGTCTGCCTTCGGCTTCTGGGCCAAGAACGCCGAGAAGTACCTCGACGACGAGCGGGTGCGCTCGGCCTCGCCCTTCCTGGCCGGCAAGAAGCTGGTGCTGCGCTACCGCCCGCTGGGCGTGGTGGGCGTGATCGGACCGTGGAACTACCCGCTGACCAACTCCTTCGGGGACTGCATCCCCGCCCTCGCGGCGGGCAACGCCGTGGTGCTCAAGCCCTCGGAGATCACCCCTCTCACCTCGCTGCTGATGGCCGAGATGCTCGAGAAGTGCGGGCTGCCCAAGGACGTCTACCAGGTGATCACCGGCCTGGGCGACGTGGGCGCGGAGATGGTCGACCACGTGGACTTCGTGATGTTCACCGGCTCCACCGCCACCGGCAAGAAGGTGGCCGAGCGCGCGGCACGCACGCTCACCCCGGTCGGCCTCGAGCTGGGCGGCAAGGATCCGATGATCGTGCTGCGCGACGCCGACCTCGAGAAGGCGGCCAACGCCGCCGCCTACTACTCGATGCAGAACGGCGGCCAGACCTGCATCTCGGTCGAGCGCGTGTACGTGGAGGAGCCGGTGCACGACGAGTTCGTGCGCCTCGTGACCGACAAGGTCGGCAAGCTGCGCCAGGGCGTGCCCACCAAGCCGGGCGAGGTGGACGTGGGCGCCGTGACCTTCGGCCCCCAGATCGAGACCGTGGAGTCGCACGTCAAGGACGCGGTGGACAAGGGCGCCCGCGTCGCCGTGGGCGGCCACCGCGGCCCCGGGCCCGGGCGCTTCTACCAGCCCACCGTGCTCACCGACGTGGACCACACGATGGAGTGCATGACCGAGGAGACCTTCGGCCCCACCCTCCCCGTGATGAAGGTGCGCGACGCCGAGGAGGCCATCAGCCTGGCCAACGACTCGGTGTACGGCCTCCAGGCCTCGGTGTGGACCAAGGACGTGTCGCGCGGGGAGCAGGTGGCCAAGCGCATCGACGCGGGGGTGTCGAGCGTGAACGACCACCAGGTCAACTACCTGGGGCTCGAGATCCCCATGGGCGGGTGGAAGGACTCGGGCCTCGGCACCCGCCACGGACCCGACGGCATCCGCAAGTACACGCGCAAGCAGGCGTCGGTGATCACCCGCTTCGGCATGAAGCGGGAGATCTTCATGTTCCCCTACGCCGGGTGGTCGGCGAAGCTGATCGGCGGGTTCATGAAGCTGCTGTACGGGCGCGGCAAGCGCACGTAGCCGCGCGTCCAGTCTCGCGCCGCTCGGTTCAAAGGGCCGGGCGGCGCGGCCGATGTGGGTGGGCATGCGCTTCTGGCTGCCCATCCTCGTCGCGTCGGTGCTGGTCTGCCGCCGTGCTCGCGGTTCCCGCGGCGGCCGGGCCCCGACGGGTGTCCGGCAACCCCGCCGACCGGATGGCGTCGCTGCCGATCGACGACTACGCCTACGACCACGCGCGTGGCTGCCACCGCAAGCCCGCGCGGGGGACGCTCGCGCTCCAGGCCTGGCTCGGGCGCCATTCGCGCGGCGTCTCCTGGGGGATCATGCGCTGCGAGCGCCTCTCGAAGCGCAACTTCAGCCTGCACGCCGAGGGCCGGGCGCTCGACTGGCACCTCAGCGTGCACGACGCGCGTGACCGGCGGGCCGCCCGGCGGCTGATCGCGCTGCTGCTGGCGCCCGACCGGGTCGGGAACCCCCACGCCCTCGCCCGCCGGATGGGCGTGCAGGAGATCATCTGGAACTGCCGCTCGTGGTGGTCGGGCTCGGAGGGGATGGATGACTACTCGCCCTGCTTCGATCGCAAGGGCAAGCGCCGGCGGGGCGTGAGCGACACGCTCGCCCACCGGGACCACGTGCACATCGGCCTCTCGCGCGCCGGGGCGCGGAAGCGCACGAGCTTCTGGCGGCGGATCAGGGCGGCTAACCTGGCCGCCCCGTGGCCCTCTCGCCCAAGAACCGCATCGAGATCGAGGTCGACCGCGCGCTGTGCATCGGCTCGGGCGACTGCGTGGACACCGCGCCCGACGTCTTCGAGCTGGATGAGGAGGACAAGGCGCGCGTGATCGACCCCGACGGCGCGCCCACGGACCTGGTGCTCGAGGCGGCGGGAAACTGCCCCGTGACCGCGATCTTCGTTCGCGGCGAGGAGGGCGACCTCTACCCCTGAGGTGGCGGGTTCGTCCTAGCGCCGCAGGCGGCGCAGCAGCAGGGTCACGAGCAGCAGGAAGGCGGCGGCCGGCAGCAGGGTTCGCGGGTCGAATCCACCCCCGCTCGAGGGGCCGACGCCGCCGGTGGGCATGGCGAACTCCTCCGCCGCCAGCACGTCGTGGGGCTCGTGGATGGGGTCGTGAGGGACATCTCCGCGCCAGCGCATCGGCATGGCGAACTCCTCGGCGGCGAGCACGTCGTGGGGCTGCTCGATGCCGGTCGGGTCGTCGGGCAGGGATCTCGGGCGGCGTTCGTCCATGCGATCCATGGTTGCAGACGGGCGCCCGAGGGTGGATCGGGCCGCGGGTCGCGGCCGATACCGTTGGCGAGGTGGACGTCGACCAGCGCACCGAGTTCGAGGCCGCCGCCTACCGGCGGCTGGTCGAGCACCTGCGCGACCATCCGGACGTCCAGAACCTCGACCTGATGGAGCTGGCCGGCTTCTGCCGGAACTGCCTCGCGCGCTGGTACGCCGAGGAGGCCGCGGAGCGCGGCACCGAGATCACCAAGGAAGACGCCCGCGAGATCGTGTACGGGATGCCCTACGAGGAGTACAAGGCGCGCCACCAGACCGAGAGGGCGCCCGAGTGAGGCGCCTCCGGGCGCCGGTCGCCGTGCCGCTCGCTCTCGGCGCGGTGCTGATCGCCGGTTGCGGGCGCTCGCCCGAGGCCGAGGAGGCGCCGAGGCCCCAGGAGCGCGCCCAGGACGACATCGTGCTGACGCCCGACGTGGTCGACCCCGCCGACGCGCGCGCCGCGGCCAGGGCGGGAAAGCGCACCGGTGCCCGGGTGGTCGAGCTGCGGGGGGCGGGTCAGCGCCAGACCTACGCCTCCGGGGACGATCACGTGAGCCCAGGCGCGCCGACCGACGCCGAGGTCAAGGCCGAGCTGCGCGAGGCCCGCAAGCAGCTCAGCCGCTTCAGGGCCTACCTGGGCACCACCGCCTTCCTCCAGACCGGCCCCCGGGCCCGCGTGCTCCCCGACGGCACCGCGGTGGCGCCCGAGAACGCGCCCGAGCCGGTCAAGCGCGTGATCCAGGCCGGCAACGCGATCGCGAAGCTCCCCTACAAGTGGGGCGGCGGCCACGGCGCCTGGCGCGACAACGGCTACGACTGCTCGGGCTCGGTCTCGTTCGCCCTGGCGGGCGCCGGCCTGCTGCAGACGCCGCGCGCGTCGGGCGCGTTCATGAACTACGGCGCCCCGGGCGTGGGGGAGTGGATCACCATCTACGCCAACGACGGCCACATCTTCATGGTGGTGGCCGGCCTGCGCTTCGACACGAGCGGCCAGGGCCGGGCGGGCACACGCTGGCAGGCCGACTCGCGCAGCGCCGCGGGGTACGCGGTGCGCCACGTGCCGGGGCTCTAGCTCAGCGGACGGTGCGCGTGAGGGTGCGTACGCAGTAGTCGGCCTTGAACTGGCCGCCGCTGCCACCGAGCGGACCGGTCAGCAGCGGGATGATCGGCACGGGGATGCCCGGAAGATCGGGCAGACCGGGGAGGGTGATGATGGTCGGCACGCATCGGCAGCGCGGGCAGGCCGAGGTTCCCTTCCTGGGTGCTCAGGCGCTCGTAGCGCGAGCGGTTCTCCACGTAGCGGGCGGTCAGCCTCGCTGCCTCGCTGCCGCGGCGGCGGTAGAAGTAGTGCTCTCGGTTGAGCTGGGTCCACTCGAAGGACCGCGTGCCGGCCGATCGCTCGATCTGCACCTGCACCGGGCGCAGCGGGGCGCCCGGGACGCCCGCGCCCCTCTCCTTGTTGTAGCGGAGGTTCACCGAGCGCTTCTTTCGGTCCTTGCGTACCTGCCAGACGAGGGTGGGGACCTGATCACTGCACGCCGGGACCTGCGAGGACTGCTGCGCGGAGGCCGGCGCAGCGGACATTCCGGCGCCCAGGGACAGCACGAGAACCCCTACACAAGATCGCCTGGCGAGCCTCGGCATCGCGGTAAATCTACATCGCCCGTGTGCCCCGTGCGCCGGACGACCGTCCCCGGATCGCCGCGGGGCCTTGTTTAATCCCCCGGGCGATGGACGACGAGCCCACACGCCGTCTCGACACCACCAGGGATCCGCGCAGGCCCGACCGCCGCGAGGACGACTCGGTCTACATGCGGCGCCGGCTGGTGGCCGGTCTCGCGGCCGCGATCTTCCTGATCGTGGTGATCGCCGCCCTCGCCGGCGGGGGGGACGACGAGCCCACCGGGACCGAGCCCGTGGCCCCGGTCGCGCCGACCACCCTGGAGGACGACACCTCGACCACGCGAGACGAGACCGAGACGACCACCGACGGCGACTCCGCCGTGCCCAGCCCGGCCCCGGACAGCGGCGGCTCGGACGTGCCCGTGACCCCGGCGCCCGCCCCCGACAGCGGCGGCACCGTCACGCCCGTGGAGCCCGCGCCGGCGCCCGACGCCGGCGCCCGCCCCCGAGCCGGAGCCCACTCCTCCGGCCTCCGAGGGCGGCGGCGCCGTGGCCCCCTGACGGGGACCGCCCCTAGAAGTCCTCCTTCGACGGTCCGCCGCGCCGTCGCTTGGTCTCGCCCCGGCGGCGCTTGGCCTCGAGCCGGCGCTCTCGCGAGCCGCGCGTCGGCTTCGTCCGGCGCCGCGGCCGGCGGACCACCAGGGCGTCGGCCAGGCGCCGGCGCAGGCGCTCGAGCGCGAGCTCGCGGTTGCGGGCCTGGCTGCGGGTGTCCTGGGCCACCGCGGTCAGCCGGGGACCGAGCCGCGCGCACGCCCGCCGGCGCTGGTCGTCGGTCAGGGACGGGGAGCCCGCCAGGTCGAGCACGGCCTCGATCCGCGAGGCGGTCACGTTGGCGTGCTGGCCGCCCGGACCGGAGGAGCGGCTCGCGCGCAGCTCGATCTCGGCCAGGGGGATGGCCAGGTCGCGGGTCACTCGCATCGGGTCCTCCACGCAGGCGACGGTAGCTTCTCGGCCATGGAGGTCGCCTGCGTGGGCCACGTCGAGTGGATCGAGTTCGCCCGGGTGGAGCAGGTGCCGCTCCCCGGCCAGATCGTGCACTCGCTCGAGGCCTGGGAGGAGCCGGGCGGCGGCGGGGCCGTCGCGGCGGTGCAGCTGGCCAAGCTGGCCGGGGGCGCCACCTTCTTCACCGCGCTCGGCGACGACGAGCTGGGTCACCGCGCCCACCGGGAGCTGGAGGCGCTGGGACTGCGCGTGGAGGTGGCATGGCGAGACGAGCCCCAGCGCCGGGGCTTCGTGTTCGTGGACTCGGCGGGGGAGCGCACCATCACCGTGATCGGATCGCGGCTCGGCCCCAGCGACTCCGATCCCCTGCCCTGGCACGAGCTGGCCGGGGCCGACGCCGTGTACTTCACCGCCGGGGACGCCGGATCCGTGCGGGCGGCGCGGGCCGCGCGCTGTCTCGTGGCCTCCACCCGCTCGCTCGAGCCGCTGAGGGAGGCGGGGGAGCAGATCGACGCGCTGGTGGCGAGCTCCACCGACGCGGGCGAGCGCTACGAGGCCGGCGACCTCTCGCCCGAGCCCGGGCTGGTGATCCGCACGGCCGGAAAGCGGGGCGGCGAGTGGACCCGCTCCGGCGGGGAGGCCGGCCGGTGGGAGGCCACGCCGCTGCCCGGCCCGGTCTCCGACGCCTACGGCTGCGGGGACTCCTTCGCGGGCGGGGTCACCTTCGGCCTCGGGCGGCAGATGGAGGTGGCCGACGCCCTGCGGATCGGCGCTCGCTGCGGCGCGGCGTGCCTCACGGGCCGCGGCCCGTACTCGGCGCAGCTCACCGCCGCCGACGTCTAGGCCTCAGTGGTCGGCGACCGTGCCGTCCTCGGGGTCGATCGGCTGCCCCTCCCGGGTCCAGGCCAACAGCCCTCCCGCCAGGTTGTGGGCGTCGTAGCCGCTCGCCTTGAAGGCCTGGGTGGCGGCCGCCGAGCGCGACCCCGTGCGGCAGTAGAAGACCACCGGCCGGTCCCTGTCGATCGACTCGGCCCCCTCGGCCAGACGCGCGAACGGCAGGTGGCGGTCGCCGCCGATGTGCCCCGCGTCGTGCTCGTGGGGCTCGCGCACGTCGATCATCTGGACCTCGCCGGCGGCGTGCAGCTCGGCCGCCCGCTCGGGTGAGATGTCCTCCTGAAGGTCCTCCAGGGCCACACGATGAGCCTACTCGCGGTCCGAGCCGGCCGGCTCGGACCGCGCCGGCTAGTCGTTCTTCTCGCTCTCGTCGCTCTCGTCGTCCGTCGTCGTCGGAGTCGTCGCCCTCGGTGTTGACGCTCGTCTCGTCGGTCAGGTCCTGCTCGCCCGAGACCTTGGGGGTGTTCGGGTCGGTGGGACCGCCGGGGATCGGCTCGCCCTTGTAGTCGTCGGGGTTGTCGACCTTCTCGCCCCCGACGCTCACGCTGCCGTCGTCGTGGTAGCGCACGTCGGACTTGCCGAGCTTGGCGGTCGCGCCCTCCTCGTAGCCGGTCTCGTCGTCGGCGCCGCCGAAGGTCTTGTACTTGGCCTGGTCGTCGGGCCAGTCCTCGAGGTTCTCGGGCGGGTCGTCCTCGAGCGCCTTGACCTTCTCCTCGGCCTCCTTGTCGGCGTCCTCGTGCTCGGAGGCCTTCGCGCTCGCCTCGGACTGCTCGCTGCCCTCGGCGCCGCTGCTCCGACTCCGCTTCCTCTCGCTCCTTGGTCTCCTCGTCCATCGTTCCTCCCTCTGTCGTTGCTGGCAACTTACCCAGGGGGCGAGGATCCAAGCGGGGGTATCGTCTCTCCCCGGAGATGGCCCGCACGCAGCCACGTCTGGTCCCGCTCGGCTACGGCAAGTTCGTGCGCGCGGATCGCGTGTTCGCGCTGGTGCCGCTCGAGGGGTCGGAGCGCAGGGACGGCCGGCGCACGCGCGTCTTCGTGGAGGGCATCGAGGAGCCGCTGCTGGCGTCGCGCTCGGAGCGGGCGATCGCCGGCGACGTGGAGGCGGCCCTCGGCGAGCAGGCGACGTCCGCGACGCCGCCGGCCGGGCGTCCCGCCGGGGCAGGAGCGTCTCATCTAGGCTGGCGCCATGCCCTCCTCCACTTACAGCCCCTCTGGTCGTACCGTCCTCATCACGGGAGCCGCGCG
Source organism: uncultured Thermoleophilaceae bacterium (assembly GCA_963731645.1). GTDB lineage: Bacteria > Actinomycetota > Thermoleophilia > Solirubrobacterales > Thermoleophilaceae > JAAYBF01. The sequence goes on from CAVSWF010000012.1 coordinate 210,995, forward strand.
CGGGATCGGCGCGGAGTGCGCCCGGCGCCTGGCGACCCAGGGCGCACGGGTCTCGCTCGTGGGCCTCGAGGCCGACGAGCTGGAGCGGGTGGCGGGCCAGATCGGCGACAACGCGGCGTGGTTCGAGGCGGACGTGACCGATCGCGACGAGCTGGGCACCGCCGTCGAGGGGACGCTCGAGCGCTTCGGCGGGATCGACGTCTGCATCGCCAACGCCGGCATCGGCGGCGGCGGTCCCGTGCGCCACGCCGACCCCGAGGCCTTCGACCGCGTGATCTCCGTGAACCTGAACGGCGTCTTCAACACCGTGCACGCCTGCCTCCCGCACGTGATCGAGCGACGGGGCTACGTGCTGGTGGTGGCCTCGCTCGCCGCCGTGAGCCACGCGCCGGGGATGTCGGCCTACTCGGCCAGCAAGGCCGGGGTCGAGGCCTTCTCCAACAGCCTGCGCGCGGAGGTCAAGCACCTGGGCGTGGACGTGGGCGTGGGCTACTTCTCGTGGATCGACACCGAGATGGTGCGCGGCGCCGACCGCCACCCCGCCTACGGCTCGCTGCGCGCGGAGCTGCCCGGGCCGCTGGCCAAGACCTACCCCGTGTCGGCGGTGGGCGACGCGGTGCTGGACGGAGTCGCGAAGCGGCGGCGCATCGTGGTCGTGCCGGGGTGGATCCGCGGCCTCATCGCGATCCGCGGCGCGCTTCCGCTGCTCACCGAGCGCACGGCGGGCGACACCCCGGCCGAGCTCGACGCCGGCGTTCGAGCGCGACGTGGCCGAGCGCGGCGCGGACGAGGCCTCGCGCCCGGTGGGCGCCGGCGGCGAGGCCTTCGCCGTCAAGCACTAGCCGGCCGTCACCGGCGGCCCGGCGCTCAGAGGTCCTTGACGGCCGCCAGCACGTCCTGCACGGACGCCTTCGCGTCGCCGAAGAGCAGCGCGGTGTTCTCGTTGTAGAAGAGGGGGTTGTCGATGCCGGCGAAGCCGGTGTTCATCGACCGCTTGAGCACCACGACCTGCTCGGACTTGTCCACGTCGAGGATCGGCATGCCGTAGATCGGGCTGCCCTTGTCCTCGCGCGCGGCCGGGTTGGTCACGTCGTTGGCGCCGATCACCAGGGTCACGTCCGTCTGGGCGAACTCCGGGTTGATCTCGTCCATCTCCTTGAGCGCGTCGTAGGGCACGTCGGCCTCCGCGAGCAGCACGTTCATGTGGCCCGGCATGCGCCCGGCGACCGGATGGATGGCATACGAGACCTCGATGCCGCGCTTCTCGAGCTCGTCGGCCAGCTCGCGCACCGTGTGCTGGGCCTGCGCCACGGCCAGGCCGTAGCCGGGGGCCACCACCACACGGTCGGCGTAGGAGAGCTGGGTGGCCACCGAGATGGCGTCGGTGGAGCGGTGGGGGCGCTCCTCGCCGTCGCCCGAGGCGGCCAGGGCGCCACCGCCGCCGAAGCCGCCGGCCACGATGTTGGGGATCGAGCGGTTCATGGCCTCGGCCATCAGGTTGGTGAGGATCGAGCCCGACGCGCCGACGATGGTGCCGCCCACGATCAACGCGACGTTGTCGAGGGCCATGCCGGCGGCCGCCGCCGAGAGGCCGGTCAGCGCGTTCAGGAGCGAGATCACGACCGGCATGTCCGCGCCGCCGATCGGGAGCACGACCATGTTGCCGAGCACCGCCGCGGCCACGAGGATCAGGATGAACAGGCCCTCGCTCTCGGAGCCGGCGGCGATCGCGACGGCGGCGCCCACGGCCACCAGCAGCAGAGCCAGGTTCACGAACTGCTGCCCGGGGACGCTGATCGGCTTGCCGGGGATGATCTCCTGGAGCTTGCCGAAGGCGATGTTGGACCCCCAGAAGGAGATCGAGCCGATGATCGCGGCGAAGAGGATCGGGACCAGCGTCTCGAGCTCGGGGTTCCCGCCGAGGTGGAGCGCCTCGCGGTACTCCGCCCACGAGATGAGCGCCACCGCGCCGCCGCCGACGCCGTTGAACAGCGCCACCATCTGCGGCATGGCGGTCATCTTCACCTGGCGTGCCGCGGGCACCCCGACGGCGGTGCCGACCGCGATGCCGACCGCGATCAGCCCGTAGTCGCCGACCCGCTCGTCGAGCAGCGTCGCGACCACGGCGATGGCCATGCCGACGGCGGCGATCCAGTTGCCCCGGCGCGCGGTCGTGGGGTGCGTGACCCCCTTCATGCCCAGGATGAAGAGCACGAAGGCGACGATGTAGAGGAACTGGATGAAGTCCGGGTCGGTGAGGAAGGTGGCCACCGGGAGGCTCACTTGGTGGCCTCGGGTATCGCCTTCGTCTCCTCCTCGGGAGCCGCCACGGGCTTCGGCCGCGCCTTGAACATCTCCAGCATCCGGTCGGTCACGAGGAAGCCGCCGATCACGTTGATCGTGCCGAAGGCGATCGCGATCACCAGGATCAGCTCGCTGAAGAAGCCGGTGGCCTCGCCGATCACCAGGATCCCGCCCAGCAGCACGATGCCGTGGATGGCGTTGGTGGCCGACATGAGCGGCGTGTGCAGGGTGTTGGGCACCTTGGAGATCACCTCGAACCCGACGAACGCGGCGAGGACGAGGATGGTGAGCTCGGTGAGGAGATCCATCAGGCCGCCTGCCCCAGCAGCCCGGCGGCCTTCATGGCGCCGAAGTGGACGATCGATCCGTCGTGCGTGATGCAGGCGCCGGCGATGACCTCGTCGTCGAAGTCCAGGTGCAGGGTGCCCTCGTCGTCCACCATCAGCCCCAGCAGCGACTGGATGTTCTTCGCGTAGAGCTGGGACGCGTGGTCGGGCATGGAGGAGGCGAGGTTCAGCGGGCCGGCGATCGTCACGTCGTGGGCCACGATCGTCTCGCCGGGCTGGGTGAGCTCGCAGTTGCCGCCGGTCTCGGCGGCGAGGTCCACGATCACCGAGCCGGGCTTCATCTTCTTCACCGCGTCCTCGATGATCAGCAGCGGCGCCTTGCGGCCGGGCACGGCGGCGGTGGAGATCACGCCGTCCATCTGGCCGATCACGTCCGCGAGGGCCTCGCGCTGGCGCTGCTGCTCCTCATCGGTCAGCTGGCGCGCGTAGCCGCCCGCGTCCTCGGCGTTCTCGAGCCCGATGTCGAGCTTCACGAACTTCGCCCCGAGCGACTGGATCTGCTCCTCGACGGCGGAGCGGACGTCGAAGGCATGGAGCACCGCGCCGAGGCGCTTGGAGGTGGCGATGGCCTGGAGGCCGGCAACGCCGGCGCCGAGCACGAGCACCTTCGCGGGGCGGATGGTGCCCGCGGCGGTGGTGAGCATGGGGAAGAAGCGCCCCAGCTCCTGGGCGCAGATCAGGCCCGCCCGGTAGCCGGCCACCGTGGCCTGGGAGGAGAGCGCGTCCATCGACTGGGCGCGGCTGATGCGCGGGATGGCCTCCATCGCGAAGGAGGTGATCTTCGCCTCGGCCAGGGCCCTGGCGGTGTCGGGGGCGGTGAGCGGCTGGAGGAAGCCGATCAGGACCGTGCCCTCCCTCATGCGGCCGATCTCGTCGGCGGTGGGCGGGGCGACCTTGGCCACCACGTCACCCGAGAAGCCGTCCCCCAGGGTGGCGCCGGCCTCCTCGAAGGAGGCGTCGGGCAGGTGGGAGCTCGCGCCGGCGCCCGTTTCGAGCACCACGTCGATGCCCCCCGAGGACATCTTCTTGACGACCTCCGGTACGCAGGCGACCCTGCGCTCGCCCTCGGAGGCCTCCTTTGGGACAGAGAGCTTCATGGAGGCCGCGTGAGGATAATGACGCCGGCTGCAGCGGTGCCGTGCGGCCCCCGGTACGATGCCGGGCGTGGGAGCGCGCATCGGGGGCGGGGCCCTTCGTCTGCTGTTGTTGCTGGCCGTCTTCGGGGCTGTGGCCAGCCCTGCCGCGCTCGCTCGGGAATCGGTCTCCATCGACGTCCTGTCCAACCGAGCGGAGCTGATCTCGGGCGGCGACGCGCTGGTCGCCGTGAACCTGCCGCGGCGCGCCGATGCGTCGCGGGTACGCGTGGAGGTGGACGGGCGCGACGTCAGCGGCGCCTTCGCCCTGCGTCCCAACGGCAAGTTCGAGGGGCTCGCTGAAGGATCTGAAAGCGGGCCGCAGCACCGTCACCGCCAAGCTCCCGAACGGCGACGGCGCGCGCATCGCGATCGTCAACCATCCGCTCGGCGGTCCGGTCACCTCCGGTCCCCAGATCCAGCCCTGGAAATGCTTCGCGGGCGCGGTCGACGCCCAGTGCAATCGACCGGTCAAGTACGAGTTCTTCTACATGCCCTCGAGCGGGGGCGAGCCTCCAGCCCTACGACCCGGAGAGCCCGCCCGCGGGTGTGGCCACGACCACCACCGACCAGGGCAAGAAGGTCCCGTTCATCGTGCGTCAGGAGACCGGCTCGATCAATCGCGACCAGTACCGGATCGCCGTTCTCTACGAACCGGGCAAGCCGTTCGCGCCCTGGGCTCCGCAGCCGGGCTTCAACCGCAAGCTCGTGGTCTTCCACGGCGCGAGCTGCGACACCGCCTACGAGCAGGCGTCGGCGCCCGACGTGCTCAACGAGACGGCGCTCGGCCGTGGCTTCGCGACCATGTCCCACGCGCTCGACAACGCGGGCCACAACTGCAACATCGCCACGCAGGCCGAGGCGCTGATCATGACCAAGGAGCGAGTGGCCGAGCAGTACGGAGAGCTGCGCTACACGATCGGGAGCGGGTGCTCGGGCGGTGCGCTGGCCCAGCAGCAGGTGGCCAACGCCTATCCCGGCTTCTACCAGGGCATCACGCCCGCCTGCAGCTTCACCGACGCGTGGTCGTCGGCGATGCAGTACGTGGACTACGTGGGGGCGCGCAACTACTTCGAGCACCCGGAGAAGTGGGCGTCTCGGCGTGGCGTGGACGCCCGAGGACATCGCGGCGGTCGAGGGGCACCCGACTCCCCTCAACGCGATCACCTTCACCACCGCCATCCCCTTCAGCGGCGAGCCCACGCGCAGCTGCCCGGGCGTCCCGCGAGAGAAGGTCTACGACGAGAACACCAACCCGAACGGCGTGCGCTGCACCCTCCAGGACTACATGGTCAACATCTTCGGACGCCGGGACAAGAGCGTCTGGGAGCGCGTCGAGAAGCAGCTGGGCCGCGGCTTCGCCGGCCGGCCGTTCGACAACGTCGGGGTCCAGTACGGCCTCAAGCGCGCTGAAGAACGGGACGATCTCCCCGGCCCAGTTCGTCGACCTGAACGCCAAGGCGGGCGGCGGCGACATCGACGTCAACATCGGCCCCAAGCGGGCCGCGGCCGACCGCCCCGCGCTCGCGCGCGTCTACCGCAGCGGGGCGGTGAACCAGGGCACCCACCTCGACAAGGTCGCGATCATCGACCTGAGAGGCCCCGACCCGGGCGCTTTCCACGACGTCTACCGCACCTACGCGCTGCGCGCCCGGCTCGATGCGCGAGCACGGCACCGCCGCCAACCAGGTGCTGTGGCGCGGCCAGACGCCGCTCCTGGGCGACGCCGACTACACCGACCAGGCGATCGTGGCGATGGACAAGTGGCTCGCCGCGATCGAGGCCGACAAGCGCGACGTGCCGCTGGCCCGCAAGATCATCCAGGACAAGCCCAAGGACCTGGGCGAGCGCTGCACGGACGGGGCGCCCGGCGGGAGCGACCTGCCGGCCGAGACCTGCGACGCCACCGTGCAGAGCTACTCGACCCCGCGCATCGAGGCGGGCATGCCGCAGGCCGACGACACGATCAAGTGCGAGCTGCAGCCGCTGCGCCGCGACGGCTACGGCGCGATCCAGTTCACCGACGCGCAGTTCGCGCAGCTGCAGGCGGCGTTCCCCACCGGGGTCTGCGACTACTCCAAGCCCGGCGTCGACCGCACCCCCACCGTGCCGTGGCTGAGCTACGCGGACGGCCCCGGCGGCAGGCCGCTCGGGCCCACGCCCCGCTCGGCCTCGTTCGGCTGCCTGGCCCGGCGCTCGCCGGTGGGCACGCGCAACGTGGGGCGGGTGAGGCTGCGGGCCAGCCGCCGGGGCCTTGGCCCGCCGTGTGCCCGGCCCGGGCACGACCACGCGGCGCTCGTGGCGCTGGTGCGTCAAGGGCGGGGGCGGAAGGGTCTTCGCCGCCTTCACGGCCAAGGGACGCGTCGCCCTCGTGGCCACGACCGCCCGCGCGCACGGCAACCGCCGCCTGCGCCCGGGCATGCCCGCCCGGCGGGTCCGCGACCGCCTACAGGCGCGCGACGCTCCCTGGGTCGGGACCTGTTCCGGGCCGGTCCTCGCAGCACGCGGCTTGATCGTGGTCCGTCGCGGCCGGGTCCGCGGCGTCGCCGTGGCCCGAGGGGCCTCATCGCCCGGCCCAAGCTGCTCAGGCGCTACCTGCGCCTCGCCGGCCTGTAGCTACGCGGCCAGAGGCGCCGAGAGGTGCGTCTGCCCGGCGCCCGTCGTGCCGGCTCTCGAGGCTCGTCGAGAGCCGGGCCATCAGCCTCTGCGCCGGGCGGTTGTCGCTGAGCATCGTGGCCGTGAAGCGCCGCACGCCCTCCGCGGCGGCGGTCTCCGCGAGCAGGTCCGCCAGCATCGAGCCGAGCCCGTTGCCCTGGAGGGAGTCGGCCACCACGATCGCCGCCTCGGCCGTGTCCGGCTCGTCGGCCAGGCGGACCCAGCGCGCCACCGCGGCGACGCGACGGTCGCCGCTCTCCGGATCGAGAGCCTCGGCCACGAACGCGGCGTGGTCGTGGCCGTCCACCTCGGTGAGGTAGCGCAGCTCGGCGGAGGTGAAATGGCGCTTCGGTGAGAGGAAGCGCCGGTGCACGGTGAGGTCCGAGAGCTCGGTGAGGCCGGCGGCCAGCTCGGCCTTGTCGCGCGGCTCGATCGGCCGGATGAGAACACGATGTCCGTCTCTGAGCACGTGCTCCATGACCTCCACTATCGGCGCTCGGCCGGGCGCCCACTGTGGGAGTCGTCACACGGCAGTTAGCGCACGGCGCTTGAGCGGCGCGTGGCCGTCGCCCGGCGGATCGACTCGCCGTAGGGCGGCTCGAGCACGCCCGCCTCGGTCACGATGGCCGTGACCAGCTCGGCGGGCGTCACGTCGAAGGCCAGGTTGAGCACGGCCGTGCCCGGAGGCGCGCCGGCGCCGCCCAGCGTGTCGGTGACCTCCTCGGCGCCGCGCTCCTCGATGGGAATCGAGGCTCCGTCGGGCGTGGCCGGGTCGAGCGTCGAGACCGGGGCGGCCACGATGAAGGGGATGTCGTGGCGCGCCGCGAGCACCGCGAGCGGGTAGGTGCCCACCTTGTTGGCCACGTCGCCGTTGGCCGCGATGCGATCGGCGCCGACCACCACCCGGTCCACCAGGCCTCTCGCCATCAGCGCCCCCGGCGCTCGAGTCGGTGACCAGGCGGTGGGGGATGCCCGCGCGCCCGAGCTCCCACGCGGTCAGGCGGGCGCCCTGGAGCAGCGGGCGGGTCTCGGAGACCCACACCTCGGCGAGCCGGCCGCTGTCGAAGGCGGTGCGCAGGATCCCGCCCGCGGTGCCGTGGCCGGCGGTGGCCAGCGGGCCCGTGTTGCAGTGGGTGAGCGCGCGGTGCCCCGCCTCGAAGAAGCGCTCGGCGCCCAGGCGCGACAGCTCCCGGTCGCTCTCCATCCGCTCGGACGCGAGGGCGTGAGCGCTCTCGAGCAGGGCCGGTCTCGGGTCGGCGCCCGTGGCCTGGGTTGCCTCGAAGGTGCGCCGTCCGCGCTCGAGCGCCCAGCCGAGGTCCACCGCCGTGGGCCGGGTCGCGCCGAGCTCGCGGACCGCCTCGTCGAAGCGCACCCGCTCCTCCTCGGCGCAGCGCTCGCCGCCGGGCAGGGCGAGCACGAGGCCGTAGGCGGCGGCCACCCCTATCGCCGGCGCGCCCCGGACGGCCAGGGAGCGGATCGCCGCGGCCACCTCACCGGGGCGCTCGCATCGCAGCCACCGCTCGTCGGCGGGCAGGGCGCGCTGGTCGAGCACCAGCAGGGCGCCGTCCTCCCACCTCAGCGGTGCGATCTCCACGGCGGCTGACGCTACCGCGCCCGCCGCCGGCTGACCTCAACCGGCGGCGGGCGCAGATGGCTCCGGGTGCTTCTCCTACTTGACGAAGCCGGCTTCCTTCAGGTAGTCGGCCGCCACCTTCTCCGGCTCCTGCTTGTCGAGCACGACCCGCGAGTTCAGCTCGCCCATCACCTTCTCGGTGAGCGGCTTCTGGACGTCCTCGATCACCTTCTGGCCCTCGGGCCCGATCTTCTTCAGGGCGTCGTTGCGGATCAGCAACGAGACGTTGTACGGCGGGAACAGCTGCTTGTCGTCGTCGAGGATCGCGTACTTGCCCGTGGTCAGCTCACCGTCGGTGGTGAACCCGAACAGGACGTCGGACGAGCCGTTGTCCAGCACGTCGTACTGCTGCTGGCTCGCGACGAACTTCTTGAACTTGAGCCCGTACGTCCTTCTCGATGCCCAGCAGGCAGTCCACGCGCTGCTTGCACTCGGGGAAGCCGGTGATCCGCAGATCCTGCGACTTGCCCTCGAGGTCGGAGGTCGTCTTCGGGCTGCCGATCTCCTTGTGCTTCTCGTTGGCCATCACCAGCCGGAAGGTGTTCTCGAAGGGCGTCTGAGGCAGCCCCGTGAGGTCCTTCTTCTTCAGCTCGCTCTGCATCTGCGTCGAAGGCCTCGTCCTTGTCCTTCGGGACCTTCAGGACGGGGACCTGGAAGAACGATGTCAGCGCCGTGCCCGTGTACTCGGGATAGGCGTCGATCTCGCCCTGCGTCAGCGCCTTGTAGGCCACCACCTCCGAGCCGAGGTCGAGCGACTTCTCGACCTTGAAGCCCGCCGCCTTGAGGGCGTCGGCGTAGATGTTGCCGAGGATGTACTGCTCGGGGAAGTTCTTCGAGCCGACCGTGATCGTGCCCGCGTCCGCGGCCCCGTCGATCTTCTGGATCTCCGAGCCGGGGGCGGTGCCGCCACCGCCGCCGCCGCCGGAGGACGAGCTTTCGTCGTCGTCTCCGCAGGCCGCGGCGCCCAGGGCCATGACCGACGCGGCTAGGAACGCCGTGAGTTTTCTGTTCGAGATCATGATGCTGTCTGCGTCCTCCTTCGTAGGGATGACAGGAGGCCCTTGCGAGGCGGCGACTGCGCCGCCACCTTGAGCCCCCTGGGGGTGACCGCCCACTGCAGGGCGGCAAGGCCCGCCGAGATGGCGAGCGTGAGAAGGGTTACCGCGATGGCCGCGCCCAGGCGGCCGTCGGCGCCGTACACGTTCTCCGAGATGATCGGCGTGCCGAGCGAGTCGACGCTCCCGAGCGGCGCGATCGTGGCGGTGGCCACCACGTTCACCGAGGCCACGCGTATGCCGGCGAAGATGATGGGGAGGGCCAGCGGCAGCTGCACCCGGCGGATCAGCTGGGCGCGCGTCATGCCCATGCCCCGGGCGGCGTCGACCGAGTCGGCGTCCACCTGCCTGGTGCCCACGTAGGCGTTGGTGAGGATGGGCGGCAGCGCCAGGAGCGAGAGCGAGATCATGATCGGCACGAAGCCGACGCCGAGGTAGGCGATGAACACCGCCAGGAGCACGAGGGTGGGCACCGCCCGGCCGACGTTCGAGGCGTTGATCGCGGCGAACTCCCCCTTGCCGATGTGCCCGAGGTAGAGGCCGAGGGGCACGGCCACGGCCGCCGCGAGCGCCACGGACCCGGCCGACAGGACCAGGTGGTTGAGCAGGAGGTCGATGATCTCGCTGCCGCCGATGAGGGTCTCGCCCGAGACGGACTCGCGCTCGTGCAGCAGGAAGTCGATCGCGCCCTCGAAGTCGCTGAGGACGTCCGCGATCTGGAACATCACAGGGCCGCCCTCCGCCACGGCGTCATCGCGCGCTGAGCACCGAGGATCGCGACGTCGAGCACGGCGGCCAGGAGGACGCACAGGCCGCCGGCCACGGCCACGTTCGACTTGTAGCCGATGTCGGCGTAGATCTCCTCACCCAGGCCACCGGCGCCCGCGAAGAAGGCCAGCGCCGCGAGGCCCACGGTGGTGGTCGTGGCGATCCGCAGCCCGGCGAATATCTCGGGCAGGGCCAGCGGCACCTCCACGCGCCACAGCACCTGACGCTCGGTGAGCCCCATGCCGCGGGCGGCGTCCACCGACTCGCCGGGCACCCCGTCGAGACCGGCGGTCACGTTGAAGAAGATGAACACCAGCGTGTACGAGACGAGCGCGATCAGGGCGGTCGTGTTCCCGCGGCCGCTGAGCGGCAGCAGCAGCAGGAAGAGGGCGACGCTGGGAATGCCGTAGAGGATCTGCGAGCCGGCCGAGATCGGGGATATCAACCAGCGGTTGCGGTGTGCGAGGAGCGCGAGGCCGAAGGCGATCGCGAAGCCGATCACCACCGAGGTCACCGTGAGGAAGACGTGCTGCCAGAAGGGATCGATGTAGCGGTCGAAGTTGTCGACGATCCAGTCGGGGCAGAAGCCGTTGGTGGCCTCGCAGGTGTTCCCCTCGCGCTTCTCGAACTGGATCTGGGCGAGCAGCACGGGAGTGGTCGGATCAGCCGGCCAGGGCAGCGTCGGCGCCGCTCGGGATCTCGTCCGGAGGCGCCTGCAGCGTGTGGCCGATCACCTCGAGGGACAGCACCCCCTGCACACAGCCCTTCGCGTCCACGACGGGCCCGTAGCGCGTATCGGACTCGAGCAGGTCGGAGAGGGCGTCGCGCAGGACGTCGTCGAGCTCGACGACGGGCTCGGCGGGTGAGCGGAGGTCCTCCGTCACGCGCTCGCCCGCCAGCGCGCGGGCGCTCAGCCACCCGACCGGGCGCCCGGCGTCGTCCACCAGCAGCGGGTACTCGAGGTCGGCGTCGTCGAGCTTGGCCTTGGCCTCGCTCACGGGCTCTCCGACACGGACGGTGGCCGCGCGCCAGAGGTCGATGTCCTTGACGCGCTGGAGCGCCAGGCGCTTGAGCGCGCGGTCGGCGCCCACGAAGTCCTCCACGAACTTCGACGCCGGGTACATCAGGAGCTCGGCGGGCGAGGCGAACTGGGCGAGCTTGCCGCCCTTCTGCAGGATGGCGATCTTGTCGCCCATCTTGATCGCCTCGTCGATGTCGTGGGTCACGAACACGATGGTCTTGCGGATCTCCTGCTGGAGACGCAGGAACTCGTTCTGCAGCCGCTCGCGGTTGATCGGGTCGATCGCCCCGAAGGGCTCGTCCATGAGCATCAGCGGCGGATCGACGGCCAGCGCGCGCGCGACGCCGACCCGCTGGCGCTGGCCGCCCGAGAGCTGGCCCGGGTAGCGGTCGCGGGTGTCGGTGGGGTCGAGCGAGACGAGCTCGAGCAGCTCGTCGACCCGCGCACCGATGCGCTGCTTGTCCCAGCCGAGCAGCTTGGGAACCGTGGCGATGTTGTCCGCCACGGAGAGGTGGGGGAAGAGGCCGATCTGCTGGATCGCGTAGCCGATCTCCCTGCGGAGCTCCGCGGGGGAGCGCTCGGTCACCGAGCTGCCGTCGACGAGGATGTCGCCCTCGCTGATCTCGATCATGCGGTTGACCATCCGCATCGCGGTGGTCTTGCCGCATCCCGACGGTCCCACCAGCACGCAGATCTCGCCGGCGGGGACCTCCAGGGAGAGATCCTCGACCGCCGGCTCGTCCTGGCCCGGGTAGCGCTTGGTCGCGTTGCGGAACTCCAGCGTCGCCGCCTGGCGATCGCTCGACTTGCTGCTGGAGTCGGGCAGAGGGTCTGTCACGGGCGGCGGCCTGGGCGGTGAAGAGGATGTTACCCGGGGGCCGCTCGCCCTGCCGGGTCCTCCTCGCTGCCGCCCCCGTCCCGCGTGCGCTCGGCGCGGATGTCGGCGGACGCCAACCGGGCCAGCTCGCTCGCCAGGTCGTCGCGCAGGCTCACGACCTCCTGCTCGCTCACCTCGGGGTCGGCCTCGGCCGACTCCACCATCGCTCCGGCCAGCCGCTCGCTCGCCTCGTTGAGCGCGTCCGTGGCCGCATCGCGATCGCCGGCGCCGCGCACGTCGAGCGCACGCTCGCGCACGTCCTCGGCCAGCGGCTCGAGGCGCTCGCGCACGGGGTGCCCCAGGCGCTGCCAGCGACCGTGCAGGGCGCGTGCCACCCGGAAGCCGAGACCGGTTCTGTCTCTCACTCCTCCACCGCGTGTCGATGTTCCTCCTCCGGGTGGATGGAACGGCGGCCGCTAGGCCACGGCGGTGAGGCGGGGCCGCTCGCGAGCGGGCGTCACGCGCCGCCGGCGGGCGTCGCGGCGGCGGAACTCGGCGAGCGAGTCGGCCACCACGCGGTAGACGTCGGGGTGCCACGCCATCCCGCAGTGGCTCGACTCGACCTCCACCAGCTCCGAGCGCTCGTCCAGGCAGGCCTGCCAGCGCACGACGCCGTCGCTGCGCGAGTACACGGACACGTGCCCCACGCCGCGCGGGATGTGCGCGTAGAACTCGTCCCAGAAGGTCGTGCAGCAGTCGCCCTCGAGGCACCCGCGCGAGAACAGGCCGGGCAGGCCGAGGCCCCCGAGGGTGGCCACCGCCTCGATCTGGGCCCGCACGAGCGGGTGGGTGGCGAGCGGGTCGAGCTGCGGGCAGCCGAGCAGCACGATGCCGGACACCAGCTCCGGCCTGCGCCGGGCCAGCACCCGCGCGAAGCTCCCGCCCCGGCTGTGGCCGATGATCGCCGCCCGCCGGCCCTGGCGCTCGACGAGCCGCTCGAGGCGCCGCTCGAGGCGGCCGATCGCCGCCGCGGAGCAGGCCACGTTGGCCCGGATGCCCGCGCGGCTGGGGTGGTGGCCGGTGCCGCGGAGCCAGCGCGCCATGAGCCGCAGCGAGTCGTCGCCCGCCAGGAAGCCGGGGATCAGCATCACGGGCTGGCCCCTGCCGTCGGTCACGCCCTCGCCGCGGAAGACCGGGTCTCGGACCAGGGCCGCCAGCTCGAGGGGGGCCCGGGCCTCGCGCCAGAGAGGGGGATGGGGGGAGAGGCTCGGCATCTGAGGCGCGGGAAACCTACTCGAGCGACCCGACGGTCGGCTCCATCAGCGCCGAGACCCGCTCCCTTCGGCGTTGCAGAGCGCAGTTCCGCCCTTGCACACCCGGTAGGCGGCGTCGTCGCGCAGGGGCCCGTAGGTGGCGTTGACCTCGCTCCCGCGCTGCGCGACGCCGACGGCGTAGAGGCCGTCGCCCACGAAGGAGAACCTCGCCAGGGCCTGTCGCGACCCCGCGGCCGCCCCGTCCGCGTAGATGCGCGCGGTACATCGGGCCGTCGCGGCGCAGACGGCGCTGCCAGACCAGGCGCTCCTCGGCTCGCCCCTCCCGCCTGCCGCGGGCCAGAGCGCGCCGGGTGGGCGCGCGGCGGCCGGCCCGGAAGCCCGAGCGGTGGATCGCCCCCACGTCGATCAGCCCGGGACCCGCCGACAGCAGCGGATCCTCGGCCGGGGCCTGGGCCGAGGCGTCCTCGGCCGCCGCGGTGGCGACCAGGTAGCCGGTGCCCCCAGCCGCTCCGGCCATGGCGAAGGTGAGCGCGGCCCATACGAGCACGCGCCGCAGTGACGGCTCTGATCTGTCCTTTTCCCTGCCTGTCATGCCGGGACCTCCGTGTCCCTCCTCCGTGACGCCATCGTAGGAGCGAGTCGGGGATCGCGCAAACGCGGGCCGGGCGCGGGTTGACGCCGCGTTAGGGTCTCCCTCGTGAAGGCCGTGACCATTCGCGACGGCGCGCTTTCGCCTCGAGGATCACGCCGATCCCGCGCCCGCGCGGGGCGAGATCCTCGTGGCGGTCCGGGCCGCCGGGCTGAACGGCGCGGACATGCTCCAGCGAAAGGGCGCGTACCCCGCGCCCCCGGGGTCCCCGCAGGACATCCCGGGGCTCGAGCTGGCCGGCGAGGTGGCGGCGGTGGGGGAGGGCGCCGAGCGCTTCTCCGAGGGCGACAGGGTGATGGCGATCGTGGGCGGGGGCGGGCAGGCCGAGCTGTGCGTGCTCCACGAGCGCGCCGCGATGCCGGTGCCCGACGGGCTCGACTGGCCCCAGGCGGGCGGCGCCTCGGAGGTCTTCGTGACCGCGCACGACGCGCTGTTCACCCAGGCGGGCCTGCGGCCCGGCGAGCGCCTGCTCGTGCACGGCGCCGCCGGCGGGGTCGGCACGGCGGCCGTGCAGCTGGGCCGCGCGGCGGGCGCGTCGGTAACGGCCACGGTGCGGCGCGAGGAGCTGCGCGAGGGCGTGGAGAGGCTGGGCGCCCGGAGCGTGATCGACCCGGAGGGCTTCGCCGAGCACGGCCCCTTCGACGTGGTGCTGGAGCTGGTGGGCGCCCCCAACCTGGGCGAGAACCTGAAGGCGCTGGAGACCGGAGGCCGCATCGTGGTCATCGGCGTCGGCGGCGGGCCGAAGGCGGAGATCAACCTCCTGGCCGTCATGGGCAAGCGGGCCACGCTGCGCGGCTCGACGCTGCGCGCCCGACCGCTCGAGGAGAAGGCGCTGGCCATGCGCCGGGTGGAACGCGAGGTGCTCGGGCACCTGGCCTCCGGCGCGCTGGAGGTGCCGGTGGCGGCGACCTACCCGCTCGCCGAGGCCGAGGCCGCCTACGACCGCTTCGCCGAGGGCGGCAAGCTGGGCAAGATCGTGCTCATCACGGGCTGAGGCGGCCCGGGGCAGCGCCCCGGGGGGGCGAATATCGGCTTTGGGCCGCCTTTATGCGGTATGCGCGTACAAACCGGCCCAAGCGGACGTCGAAGGCGCGTCAACGCCCTGTTCGCTGCGCCGGCACGCCGTCAGTCGCGGCGAACTCCTCGCGCTCGGGTCGACACCGACGCGATCGAGCAGGCGTCTGCGGTCGGGGCGCCTGGTCAGGCTCCATCGCGGCGTCTACGCGGCTCGGCGGCTCTCCTCCGACGCAGCGAGCGCCGGTGGGCGGCCGCGGTGCTGGCGTGCGGCACGGGCGCGCTGCTCAGCCATCTCTCGGCGGCGGCGCTGTGGGCAGATCAGGCCCGTGGACCCGGCGGTGATCGACGTCTCTCTCGCTGCCCGCAGTGGGCGAGGTTCGCGCGACGGGATACGTCTGCACCGACCGCGAAGCCTTCGACCCGATGACGTCACCGAGCACCGCGGCATCCCGGTCACGACCGTGGCCCGCACCCTGATCGACCTGGCCACCGTCCTCGGCGACCGCTCGCTCGAGCGCGCCCTCGACGAGGCCGAGTACCTGAAGCTGCTGGACCGCCGGGACCTCGAGGCGGCACTCGAGACGCGGCCCCCAAGGCGCCGCGAGGCCTGCGGAAGGTCGTGGACCGCCACTCGCCCGGCGCCACCCGCACCCGAAGTCCGCTGGAGGAGGCCTTTCTGCTGCTCGTCCGCAGCGGCCGGCCTGCCCCAGCCGCGGGTCAACGAGCCGCTCGGCCCTTACACGATCGACTTCCTCTGGCCCGACCACCGCGTGGCGGTCGAGACCGACGGCCGCGCCGCCCACGAGCGCGCCGCCGCCCGCGAGCGCGACTACCGCCGCGACGCCTGGCTCTACGGCCAACGGCTACCGCCCGCTGCGCTTTACATGGACGCAGGTCCACAGCCGCCCCGGGAGGTGATCGCCGCCCGTCGGCCTCCTGGCCCTAGACCCGCAGCCCCTCGATCAGCCCCACCAGCGTCGGCTCCACCTCGGCTCGCTCGGCCTCGGGATCGTCGGCCTTGGCGATCATCAGGCCGGCCTCGCCCATCGCCGCCAGCAGCAGGTGGGCCAGGGGCCGCACGGGCGCGCGGCGCAGCGCCCCGGAGTCCATGGCGGCGGTGAGGGCCATCGTCGCCAGGCCGAGGCCGTAGCGCATGTCGGTCGCGCGCCATTCGGCCCACCCGAGCACCGAGGGCGCGTCGATCAGCGGGATCCGCGTCCAGTTGGGGTCCGTGCACAGGTCGAGGAAGCGGCGGTTGGCCGCCACCAGCAGCTCGATCGGGTCCTCGATCCCCGCCATGGCCTCGGTGATCGCGCCGACCATGTCCTGCTCGACCTGCTCGTGCACGGCGCGGAAGAGGTCGCGCTTGTCGGAGAAGTGGTGGTAGAGGGCGCCCCGCGTGACCCGCGCCTCGCGCACGATCTCCTCGGTGCCGACGTCCACGTAGCCGCGCTCGGTGAAGAGCCGGCGGGCCACCTCGATGAGCATCCCACGCGTGGCCGCGGAGCGCTCGGCGTTGGCGCGCCGCTCAGCTCGCACGGGCGCCTAAGGGACAGACATACACCATGTATGTTACTGTCGCACACATCGACATACAGACTGTACGCAACAGAGGAGACGAGACATGAGCACACGAGGAACGCAGCACGTGGCGGTCGCCGCTCTTGGGCGAGAGGCACGAGGTGAACCTGAGCGGAGGCAGGCGCCTGGCGTACTTCGAGGCCGGGTCAGGGCGCGCCGCTCGTCTTCGTCCACGGGCTCCTCGTGAACGCCAACCTGTGGCGCAAGGTGGTCGGGGCGCTCTCCGCCGACTTCCGGTGCATCGTCCTCGACCTCCCGCTCGGCTCCCACACGGTGCCGATGCCCGAGGGCGCCGACCTGGCGCCACCCGCGATCGCGGAGCTGATCGCCGAGACGCTCGAGGCGCTGAACCTGGAGGACGTGACGCTGGTCGGCAACGACACGGGCGGTGCGCTCTGCCAGATGCTCGTGACCAGCCGGCCGGAGCGGATCGGCAGGCTGGTGCTCACCTCGTGCGACTACCGGGACCAGTTCCCGCCGGCGATGTTCGCCTACTTCAAGCCCGCCGCCCGGATCCCGGGTGCGCTCAAGGTGTTGTTCGCGCCGATGCGGCTGCGCTTCCCCCGCTACCTGCCGATTCGCCTTCGGCTGGCTGGTGAAGCGCAAGATCGACCGCGAGGCCGAGGACTCCTACATCCTCCCGGTCGGGACCGTGAGTGGGGTCGACGTCGACGTGAAGCGGGTCATCGCCGGGATCGACACGGCGGATCTCAACCGGGCGGCGGATCGGCTCGGCGGCTTCGACAAGCCGGCGCTGATCGCCTGGTCACGCGAGGATCGGCTCTTCAAGCCCGCCCACGCCGAGCGGCTCGCGCAGGATCTCCCGAACGCCCGCGCTCGAGTGGATCGATGACGCCCGGACCTTCTCGATGGAGGACAACCCCGGCCGCCTGGCCGAGCTGATCGCCGAGTTCGCGCGCCAGCCGGCCGGCGCGAAGGCGACGGCATGAACTCCCGGGCGGCGCTCTACCTGGGCCTGGCGCTGCTGGGCCTGGCCGTTCAGCTCGCCGTGTTCGGGGTCTTCCTCGGCGAGGAGGGGCTCGACCTCGCCGAGCTCGGCGACCAGATGGTCGAGACCACGATCGCCGTGCTTGCGCTCACCGACGTCCTGCTCAGCGCGCTCGTGTTCCTGCTGTGGATGCCGCGCGAGGCCAAGCGCGCGGGCATCGACCCGCTGGTGGCCGTACGCCGTCGCCGCGCTGGGCGGGCTGTGCTTCGCGCTGCCGCTCTTCCTGTGGGCGCGGGAGCGCAGGCTGTCGGCGGCTCCCGCCTAGGAGAGCCGCTCGACGATCAACGCCTCACCCTGACCGCCCGCCACGCACATGGTCTCGAGGCCGATCGTCTTGTCGTCGGTCTCGAGGCCGTTCAGCAGCGTGGTCATGATCCGCACGCCGGTCATGCCGAAGGGGTGACCGAGGGCGATCGCCCCGCCGTGGGGGTTGAGCTTCTCGAGCGGGATGTCGCACTCGGCCATGATCGGGATCACCTGGGCGGCGAAGGCCTCGTTCAGCTCGACCGTGTCCACGTCGCCGATCGTCATCCCGGCGCGCTCGAGCACCTTGCGCACGGCGGGGATGGGGGCCACGCCCATGTACTCGGGCTCGTTGGCCGCGGTGGCCGCGGTCACCACCCGCGCGCGGGGCTTGAGCCCCAGCTCCTTGGCCCTGTCGGCGGACATGATCAGCGCCGCCGCGGCGCCGTCGTTGAGCGGGCACGAGTTGCCGGCGGTCACGCCGCCGCCGCCCTCGAAGGCCTCGGGCAGCTGCGAGAGCTTCTCGAGCGTGGACGAGGCCCGCGGGCCGTCGTCCTTCTCGACCTCGGTGCCGTCGGCGAGCTTGACGGGCACGATCTCGCGGTCGAAGAAGCCGTCCTCCTGTGACTGCACGGCCAGCTCCTGCGAGCGCTGGGCGTACTTGTCCATGTCCGCCCGGCTGACCTCGTAGCGCTTGGCCACGTTCACCGCCGTGTCGCCCATCTGGATGTAGACGTTCGGATCGCCGTTCGTTGCCCTGCAGGCGCTCGTTCTGGTCGGCGGCCCCGGCCGCCTCCTGGCGCTCGTTGTACTGGGAGACGAACTCCACGCCGGCGGCGATGTAGGTGTCGCCCTGACCGGCGACCACGTTGTTGGCCGCGATGCGGATCGCGTCGAGCCCCGAGGCGCAGTAGCGCGAGACCGTCGAGCCGTTGACCTCCTGCGGGAGCTTCTCGGACAGCAGCGCGATGATCCGCCCGATGTTGAAGGCCTGGCGCCCCTGGGGCAGGCCGCAGCCGGCCACGACCTCCTCGACGGAGGCGGGGTCGACGTCGGGGTTGCGCTCGAGGAGCCGGTCGACGATGAAGGCCGCCGGTGTCGTCGGGACGCAGCGGAGGCCATCGAGCCCTTGAAGGCGCGGCCGATCGGTGTGCGAGCGATGTCGACGATGACTGCTTCGGGCATCTGGGTTCAGGTCTCCTGGGTCGAGGGGCCGGGAATCCTACGCGTCGGCGCTCCGCTGGCGCTGAGCCGCTCCTTCTGGGAGGCTCGCCTCCGTGGGGCTGTTCAAGGACCTGAGGCAGGGTCTCTCGCCCAGCGCGCTCAAGCAGGGCCTGGCGGCGAGCCGCGAGGCGCTCTCCGGCAACTTCCAGCCCACCGAGGAGCAGCTGGCCGCGCTGACGCCCGAGCAGCGCGCCGCCTACGAGGCGAACATGGCCCAGGTCGCGCAGGCGCAGGAGGAGTCCGTCGCCGCCCACCGTGAGTTCGTGCAGCGGGAGCTGGGGCGCCGGGCGCTCTACGGCCCGGCGGGCGAGTACGTCTACGGAGCCCTACCCGAGGCCGAGCTCGGCGTGCCGACGGTCGCGGGCGAGCTCCAGAAGTCCAAGGAGCAGCTGAAGGACGTGCTACGCAACCCGCTCGGCAGGCGCGGACCTCCCCCGGCACCCGACGCCCCGGTGGGGCCGGTGGACCGCGACCGCCAGGCTGCCGCCGAGCGCGCCGCGCGCGACGCCGCCCGCGAGCCCTACCTGGCGCCGGAGCGGCCGGAGCTGCGCCTCACCCGCCTTGCCACGCGCCAGAAGACGCAGTCGGAGGAGGTGGCGGCCTACCTCGGCTCCAGCGGGCTTGCCGGCCGTCCCGACCTCGTGTTCGGGGTCTATCGCGTCCCCGACCACATCGACAGCGGACGCATGATGATCGGCGGCGGCTCCCGAATGGTCGAGTGGGACGTGGTCCACGCGCCCGCCGAGGCGGCGCAGGCCGCGCCCGCCGACGGCGGCGTTCTTCGATGCCGGTGAGCGCTGGGTCGAGCGGCGCGAGGGCGAGCCGGCGGTGCTCGACGAGGACCTCGCCGTGGAGTACCTCGCGCACGCCGGCGCGGGCCCCGAGCGGTGTCTGGGGATCGCGCGCTCGCTCGACATCAGCCAGGCCGGCGGCGGCGAGGAGGGTGCCAGCTACACGATCACCCGGGTCACCGGTGTGTGGGCGTTTCACCCGGCCGGCCTCCGCGCCGGCGCGTTCGAGGAGCTGCGCGGCCGCCGCCCGCTGGCGACCGCGCCCTCGCCCGGGGTGCACGCCGAGGTCCTCAACTGGCGCGCGATCTCCCGCGCCGTCCGGCCCGAGTCCCATCGCCGCCATCCGATCCCCTCGCCCTTCCCGTATCTGCCGAGCACGCCGCAGGAGCTCCTGCGCGCGTACATCGAGGTCGTCGGCCTCCGCCCGGCGGACTGCTACAGCGCGCAGGTGACCGAGGATCACCCGCGCGACATCACCGGCGTTTCGCACAAGGGCATCTTCACGCTCGGCACGAACCGCGGCGAGAAGCAGCCGTGTGCCGATGGCGAGGAGCGGCCGCGCCTCACGGGCGGGGCACGAGTGGTGGTCGTCTACACCGATCGGCCCGAGTACGGCGAAGGCCGGGCGCGCTGGAGCGCCTACGAGCGCGACGTGCTCGAAGCGGCGCTGTCGCACGGGACCGACGTGCGTGCGCCGGTCGAGAGTCAGAGCGCGTTCGAGCGCGGCGCCCTGGGGGGCCTCACCCGCGCCGCCCGCGAGGTCTACGACTTCGTCGAGGCCGTGGGGGACGATCCGTTCGAGGACATCCCGCCGCACCGGTACTGCTGGCCGCCGGCGAGGTGACCGAACGATCCCGACGTGACGCCGGTCGGGTTCGCGGCGACCGAGGCGCCCGGCGCGCCGCTTCGGCGCACCCGCAACCCGCTCTGGCTGGCGCTGGCGATCGTGTTCGCCGTCGCGGGCCTGGCCGGGATCGGCTGGTTCGTCAAGGAGCAGGTGGACAACGCTCCCGGGCGCGACGAGGCCGTGGCCGCTGGGCGCGTGGCCGCCTTGGACGGCGAGGACACCCCGGTCGTCCGCTTCGACGGCGGCGGCGACTACACGGTGTGGCTCGTGTCCGCCGGGGTCACGCTCTCCAACAACCGCGAGACGATCGTGGCGGCCACCAACTGCGAGGCCCGGTTCGCCGAGGGCGGCTCCGCTCGCTTCCGCGGTGCCCGTCAGGGCTCGAGCGTGACGGTGGGCGACCGCTCGACGGTCGGCACGTTCGAGGCGCCCGAGGGCCGGGTGGAGCTGAGTTGCCGCCAGCTTCCGTTCGGTCGCCTCGGGCGCCGCGGCATCCTCCGCGAGGAGCGCCCGTTCTTCGTCGCCCCCGGGCGGCCTGGCGTCGGCTGGTGGCTCTGGGTGGCGATGTTCGCCGGGATCGGCCTGCTCGTCCTCGCGCTCGCCGCGCTCGGGCGGTTCCGCACAGGAAGCCTGCGTGCCCGCTGAGCCGGCCGGTGGAGCGCTACCGCGGGGCGCCATGCGCAGGGCGCCGTCCAGGCGGATCGTCTCGCCGTTGAGCATGGTGTTCTCGGCGATCTGGATGGCGAGCTGCGCGTACTCGGCGGGGAGGCCGAGCCGGGGCGGGAAGGGGATGGTGGCCCCCAGGGCCTGGCGCTGCTCCTCGGGCAGGGCGGCGAGCAGCGGGGTGTCGAACAGGCCGGGGGCGATCGTGCACACGCGCACTCCGCGGCTCGCCAGGTCGCGCGCCGCGGGGAGGGTCATGGAGGCGATCCCGCCCTTGGAGGCGGAGTAGGCCACCTGGCCGATCTGCCCGTCGTAGGCGGCGATCGAGGCGGTCATCACCGCGGCGCCGCGCTCACCCTCGGAGTCCGGCTCGTTCTCGTTCATCGCCGTGCCGGCGAAGCGCAGGAAGTTGAACATGCCGATCAGGTTCACCCGGACCACGGTCTCGAACGGAAGGAGCTGATGCGGGCCCTTCTTGGAGACGATCTTCTCCGGCCAGCCCACTCCCGCGCAGCCCACCGCGAAGCGGATCGAGCCGAAGGCCTCCACCGCGTTCTCGACCGCCGCCTTCACGTCGTCCTCGGCGGTCACGTCGCAGTGCAGAGCGAGAACGGAGTCGCCGAGCTCGCCGGCGAGCGCATCGGCCTTGTCGTCGTTCACGTCGGCCACGGCCACGCGCGCGCCGCGCTCGACCAGCGCGCGGGTGGTGGCCTCGCCGAGGCCCGACGCGCCGCCGGTGACGAAGGCGCCTATGCCGTCCAGGTCCATGCGGCGGGCGAGTCTATGCGAGGTTGTCAGCGTGGGACGCGACGGCCATGCCGTACAGGCCCTCGTCGTCGGTCAGGAAGGCGTCGAGCCGCATGCCGGCCTCGTTCAGGTCGGACTCGACGACCTCCGGCGTGAACTTGGTGGAGATCTCGGTGCGCATCTCCTCGCCGTCGGCGAAGTCGACCTCGATGCCGGCGCGGGGCAGCCGCACGCGCTGGTCGCCGAGCGAGCGCAGGCGCATCTCGATCCACGAGTTCTCCTCGTCGAACAGCGCCACGTGCTCGAAGGCCTCCGGATCGAAGTCCGCGTCCAGGCCCTCGTTGAGCACGCGCAGCACGTTGCGGTTGAACTCCGCCGTGACCCCCTCGCTGTCGTCGTAGGCGGCGACGAGCACCGAGCGGTCCTTGACCAGGTCGGTGCCGAGGAGGAAGCGGTCGGTGGGACCCATCAGCCCCGCCACGTCGGCGAGGAAGGCGGCCCGCTCGGGGGGATGCAGGTTGCCGATCGTGCCGCCCAGCAGCGCGAACAGCCGCTGCTCGCCCTCCGGGATCAGCCCGAGGTCGGACTCGAAGTCGCCCACCACGCCGTGCACGGTGAGGCCGGGGTAGGCCTCCTCGAGCTCCTCGACGCAGGCGGCAATCACCGACTCGTCCACGTCGAAGGGCACGTAGCGGCGCAGCGCGTCCGCGCCGGCCATGGCGTAGAGCAGCGCGCGGGTCTTCGAGGCCGTGCCCGACCCCAGCTCGACCAGCTCCTCGAACCCCCGGGTGAGCTCGGGCGAGTGGCGGTTGAGGATCTCGCGCTCGCACCGGGACGGGTAGTACTCGGGGAGCGAGGTGATGCGGTCGAAGAGCTCCGAGCCGCGAGCGTCGTAGAAGTACTTGGGCGCGAGCTCCTTGGGCGACCGGCCGAGGCCCTCGCGGACGTCGGCGGCCATGACGGAGTCGGCGGCGGCGGCGGGCGTCATCACGCGTCCCTCGCGCAGCGAAAGCCGGTGAATATCTGCCGCCGCTCCGGGAGGTCCCAGTTGCGGAACGTCGCGCGGGCGACGCTGGGGCGGGTGGCCCACGAGCCGCCGCGAAGAACCCGGTAGCGCCCGCCGAAGAAGACCTCCGAGTACTGCGGGTAGGGGAAGGCCGAGAACCCCGGGAAGCCGCCGAAGGTGCTCGACGTCCACTCCCAGGCGTCGCCGATCATGCCCAGCGCGCCGCACGGCGAGGCGCCGTCCGGCAGCGATCCCGCCGGCGCGGGGCCGAAGGCGAGCTGGTCCACGTTGGCCCGCCCGGGCGACGCGTCCTCGTCGCCCCAGGGCTGGCGGCGCACCCCGTCCGCCGCGGGATCGAACACCGCCGCCTTCTCCCACTCGGCCTCGCGTGGGCAGCCGCGCTCCCGCGCCAGCGCGCGAACGCGTCCGCCTCGTACCAGGACACGTGCATCGCCGGCATCGCGGGGTCGATCGGGATCGGTGCGCTCGAAGCGGCGCTCGTCGCCCTCGGCGTCCCAGTAGAGCGGGCGCTCGACGGCCTCCTCGGTGCGCCAGCGCCAGCCCTCGGCGCACCACAGCTCCTCGCGGGCGTAGCCGCCGTCGGCCACGAACTCGAGGTAGGCGCCGTTGGTCACGGGCGTGCGGTCGATCTCGAAGTCCGGGAGGTCGACCCAGTGGCGGGGCCGCTCGTTGTCGTAGGCGAAGCCGGTCCCGGCGTCGCCCATGGCGAATGGCCCTCCCGGTACCCGCACCGTCGGCGGGCCGTCCCGCGGCGGATCCTCGGGCGGCCCTCGGCGCTCGGGCGTGTAGACGTCGGGCCCCACGAGCTGGAGCGTCTGGAGCATCGTCTCGTTGTGCTGGTGCTCGTGCTGCACGAGCATCTCCCACACGAAGCCGTTCGCGTTCAGCCGGTCGCCGTCCTCCGAGAGGTCGGACGCGCTCGAGCACGCCGAGCGCGCGCTCGCGGACCGCTTCCATGTAGTCGAGCGCCTCGCCGCGGCGCAGGTAGGGCACGTCGGCCCGGCGCGCTCGCGGCGTCTCGGCTGCGTCGTAGACGTCGGAGAGGTCGGCCCGCAGGGGCTCGAGCCCGCCCGCCCGCTGGCACAGCCACAGGTCCTCGAACGCCGCGATGTGACCGAGATCCCAGACCAGCGGGCTCATCAGCGGGTGGTGCTGCTTGTCGAGGTTCGCCTCGCTCACCGGGGCGACCAGGGCGAGGGTCCGCTCGCGCGCCTCGGCCAGCGCGGCGCGGTAGCGCCGTTCGAGCAGCGGGTCTGCCCCTCCTCGGGGCACTGTCTGAAGATGGTCAGGACGCAAGGGACCGCTTCCGCTGTCGAAGCCTACCCCGCGGGACTCGCCGGCACACAGCGGCTGCGCGGTCGCCGGGCCGGTGGTAGCTTTCGTCACGTGGAAGCTTCGAGGGCGGAGGCCGGCGGATTCATCGACCTGCGTCGGCTCACGCTGGCCGAGTTGCTGGGCTGCGTGGCGGGCGTCGCGCTGGCGCTGTCGCTGTTCCTGCCCTGGTTCGGCACGAGCGAGAACCCCAACTCGACGCTGGCGGGCGCCAGCGGCGGCGACTCGGTGTCCGCCTGGGACGTCTTCCCGATCCTCAGATGGCTGCTGGTGGCCGCGGGCGCCGCGCCGTTCATCCTGGCCTGGATCGTCGCGCGCGGGCACAAGCTCTCGTGGAAGCCGGGCGAGGTGACGATGATCGTCGGCACGGTCGCCTTCGTGCTCATCCTCTGCAACGGCATCATCCTCGGAAAGCCGAAGAACGCCGCCGGGGAGAGCATCGAGATCTCGCTCCAGATCGGCTATCTGTGCGGACTGGTGGCCGCGATGGTGCTCGCGGTGAGCGGCTATCTGCGCCAATCGCGCTACACCGAGGGCCGCAAGCCCCCGGGCGTGATGTAGCCCGCGCCCTTGGTATCCGAGCCCACAGCCAGCCGGCCTGACCGCAACCTCGCGCTCGAGCTCGTGCGCACGACCGAGTACGCCGCCCTCGCCGCCGCGCGCTGGATCGGCCGGGGGGAGAAGGAGTCCGCCGACGGCGCCGCCGTGGACGCCATGCGGCTCATGCTCGACACCGTGACCATGGACGGCGTCGTGGTGATCGGCGAGGGCGAGAAGGACGAGGCGCCCATGCTCTACAACGGCGAGCACGTGGGCGACGGCTCGAAGCCCGAGTGCGACGTGGCCGTCGACCCGCTCGAGGGCACGACGCTGTGCGCCGACGGCATGCCCAACGCGCTCGCGACGATCGCGCTCGCCGAGCGGGGCACGATGTTCGACCCGGGGCCGTGCGTCTACATGCTCAAGGCGGCGACCTCGCGCGACATGGCCCACCTGCTCGACCTCGACCGCCCGCTCCCCGAGACGCTCGAGCTGATGGCGAAGGAGAAGGGCTCGTCGGTGGGCGACGTGGTGGTCACGATGCTCGACCGCCCGCGCCACGAGGACTACATCCGCGAGGTGCGAGAGGCCGGGGCGCGGATCAGGCTGATCCCCCACGGCGACGTGGCGGCCGCGCTGACCGCGGTCACCGAGGGCTCGGAGGTCGATCTCCTCTGGGGCATCGGGGGCACGCCGGAGGGCGTGCTGGCCGCATCGGCGATCCGCTGCATCGGCGGCAAGATCGTCGGCCGGCTGTACCCGCGCGACGACGGCGAGCGCAAGGCCGCGCTCGACGCGGGCTACGACCTCGACGAGGTGCTCGACACGGAGCGGCTGGTGTCGGGCGACAACGTCTTCTTCTCCGCGACCGGCGTCACGGGCGGCGACATGCTCGGCGGGGTCGTCTTCCGGGGACAGGGCGCCACCACGGAGTCCCTGGTGATGCGCTCCCGCTCGGGGACCGTGCGCCGCGTGCACGCCAACCACGACAGGGCGAAGCTGCGGGAGATCACCGGCGAGCGCGTCGGCTAGCCGCGTAGGCGCGGCCTCGCGGTCGCCCTCCTCCTCCACCGACTCCGTCGCGCCCGCCGCCAGCGCCCCCACGGCTGAGGGGGCCAGGTCCAGCCGGGCGAGCGAGCGCAGGAAGGCGTGGGTCACGATGATGTGGATCCTCAGCTGGGTGATCCGGTAGAGGTGGCGGCCCATCCGCGAGAACCAGCCCCAGCCGGCGATGAGCGGGTAGAAGTTGGCCACCTCGGACTCCACGGTGCCGGTGACCAGGTCCGAGCCCGGGTACTCCTCGCCGTCGGACGGGGGGCGGCGCACCGACAGGCGCAGGTGGCCCTTCGTGCGTCCCGTCGGGGCCACGAGCAGGCCCTCCTTGATCCGCCACGTGACCACGCCGCAGTCGCCCTCGGTCTCGTACTCGGGCTTGTGGAAGGTGAGCAGCACGAACGGCCTCCCGAACACCGCGATCTCGCGGCCGTCCTCGCTGTAGAGGACCCGGAGGATCCCCAGCGAGACCCGCGTGAGGAACCGCCAGTAGGTGGCCGCCAGGCGCTCGAGGTACTCGGGGCTCCAGATGCGGTCGAGCTCCGAGCGGGGGAGCGTGACCTCGGCCTTCTGCTTGGTGCTCACGCTGCCGTCGGGCGCCGACTCCGACTCGGGCACGTCGAGGATCTTCACGCGGGCGCGGGCCTCACGCCGGCGACCGACGATCCGCCTCGGGTCGCGCTTTCGCATCGGGTCAGCCTATCCCGGCGAGCATCTCAACCGGCACGCGCGCGCCGGCCTCCACCGTGCCGTCGCCGGCCGGGATCAGGGCCAGCGCGTCCGCCCCCAGCATCGAGGTGAGCACGTGCGAGCCCTGGGGCCCGGTGGGCGAGGCGTGGAGGCCGTCGTCGCGCGCGACGAGGCGGCAGCGCACCGCGTGGTCGCGGCCGGGGACCTGGGCGATCTCGGTGTCGAGCACGGCCTCCGCCCGCGGCGCCTCGGGGTCGGCGCCCTGAAGCGCCCTCAGGGCGGGCCGCACGAAGAGCTGGAAGGTGACCATGGCCGACACCGGGTTGCCCGGCAGGCCGAACGCCAGCACCGTCGCGGCGTCGCGCTCGAGGCGGCCGAACCAGGTCGGCTTGCCCGGCCTGAGCGCCACGCCCCAGAAGGACTCGCTCACGCCGAGCTCGGCCAGGGCGCCCTTCACGTGGTCGTGCGGACCCACCGACACCCCGCCCGAGACGCACACCACGTCGGCCGCCTCCAGGGCCGAGGCCAGCGCGTCGCGCGTGGCGCGCGCGATCGTCGGGCACCGTCCGGGTGCGCTCGACCTCCCCTCCGGCGAGGTGCACCTGGCCCGCCAGCGCGAGCGGGTTCGAGCTCCAGATCTGCCCCGGGGCGAGCGACGCGCCGGGAGCCGCCAGCTCGTCGCCGGTCGCCAGGATGGCCACCCGCGGCCTGCGCGCGCAGCGCACACGCGCGTGACCGGCGCCGGCCAGCACGCCCACGGCGGCGGGGGTCAGCTCGTCGCCGGCCGAGAGCAGCAGCTCGCCCCGGGCGAGCGCCTCGCCGCGCCGGCGGATGTTGGCCCCCTCGCGCGACGCGGGGACCCGCACCGTCTCGCCCCCGTCCTCCACCCGCTCGATCGGCACGACCGCGCCGGTGCCGGCGGGAACCACGGCGCCGGTGGAGATGCGCACGGCCGAGCCGGGCTCGACGGCCACCGGCGACGCGCTCCCGGCGCGCGCCTCGCCCGTGACCCGAAGGTCGCCCTCGGCGCCGGGCGCCACGGCGAAGCCGTCCATCGCCGACGAGTCGAAGGGCGGGGAGTCCGTGGCGCTGTGCACGTCCTCGGCCAGCACGCGCCCAAGGGCCGTCTCGAGGTCCACCGCCTCGGCCGGGAGGGTCCGGACGGACGAGAGCACCCGCCGCCGAGCCTCGTCGATTCCGACCAGCGCGGTCACGCGGCCATATTGTCAGCCGTCCGGTTGCATCCGGGGCCCTTCGTACAGTCGGTGCGCCCCGCGGAGGAGGAAGAAGCGTGCCCGAAGCAGATCGCAGCTCAGCAAGGCCGCTCCGCGGGGCCCTCGCGCGGCTCGAGCGCGACCGGGATGCGCTGGCCAAGGCGTGGCTCATGCGAATCATCGAGCGCGCCTCGCTCGGCGAGATCTCGGACCTGCCCACGGCCCGTATCGCCGCCGAGCTGCCCGAGCTCATCTCCGAGGTGCTCGCGCTCGCCTCGGGTGAGGGGGTGGACGCCGCCACGGGCGACAGCGCCCGGGCGCGGGCCGAGCGGATCATCGAGCTGCGCGACTCGCGATCGCTCACCGCGGTCGAGGTGAGCCGGGACGTGACCGCGCTCCAGCTGGTGATCCTCGAGGCTCTGCGTCACGACGCCGGTGACCTGGAGCCCGCCGGGGTCGCCGAGCTCGCCGCCGGCGTCGCCGACGCCGCCGCCGGGGTCCAGGAGGCGGCGGTCGAGAGCCTGATGTCGCGCCGCGCGAGCGAGCAGGACTCGGCGGCCGGCACCGATCCGCTCACCGGCCTGGGCACGCTTCGCAGCCTCCAGCACGAGATCGGGCGTGCGCTGGCGCTGCACAAGCGCTACGACCACCCGTTCGGCCTGCTGGCGCTCGACGTGGACGGCCTGCGGCAGGTCAACGACTCGCAGGGAACCCAGGCGGGCGACCGCGTGCTGGTCCAGGTGGCCCTCGCGATACGGCGGACCATCCGCTCGGTCGACCTCCCGGCGCGGATCGGCGGGGACGAGTTCTGCCTGCTCGTGCCCGAGGGCAGCTCCGACTCGGCCCGCACGCTGGGGCTGAGGCTGGCCGAGGCGGTCCGGCTCGAGACCTCGACCCCCGACGGCCCCGGCGTCGGGGTCGCGATCGGTGTGGTGGCCTGCCCCGAGCACGGCGAGGACGTGAGCGCCCTGCTGGAAGCCGCCGACGGCGCGATGTACCGGGCCAAGGCGGGCGGCGAGGCGGTGGCGGTGGGAACCCCGGCGGAGCCCGAGATCACCGTGAAGCGCAGTACTTAGCGGGGGGTCCCGCCCCCGGACACGGTGCGGCACGCCCTACGGCGGGCGCACCGTGGGGCGGCGGGGCGACCCCTCAGTCGATGAGGCCGTAGCGGATGCCGATCGCCACCGCCTGGG
Organism: uncultured Thermoleophilaceae bacterium; assembly: GCA_963731645.1. Classification (GTDB taxonomy): domain Bacteria; phylum Actinomycetota; class Thermoleophilia; order Solirubrobacterales; family Thermoleophilaceae; genus JAAYBF01. Next base: position 239,822 of record CAVSWF010000012.1, read on the forward strand.
TGCGCGTGGAGGCCTCGAGCTTCGCCAGGATCCGCTTCGTGTGCGTGCGCACCGTCTCCGTCGAGAGACCGAGCTCCTTGGCCACGCCGTCGGTCTGCATGCCGTACGCGAGCATCTGAAGGATCTCGCGCTGGCGGGCGCTCAGCGTCCGGTCGCCCTCCTCGAGCACGATCGTCGCGGACAGGCCCGGGTCGACGTAGAACTCACCCTGCCGCGCGGCCTCGATCGCACGGACGAGATCGCTCGACGGCGAGTCCTTGCGCACGTATCCGTGGACCCCGGCCCTCAGGGCCTCGCCGAGCAGGCGCGCGCCGCCGTCGGCGGTGAAGACCACGATCGGGGCGCCCAGCTCGCTGCGGAGGCGCTTCACCAGCTCGGCTACGCCGGCGCCCGCCTTCCAGGGGTCGACCACCACCACGTCGGTGCCGCCGTTCGTCGCGGCCAGCGCGGCGTCGATGTCCCGCGCGCCCGAGACCACCGCCCCGGGCCAGGTCTGCTCGAGCAGCGCCTGGAGCCCATGTCTGACGATCGGGTGCTCGTCGACGATCGTGGCGCGGATCGGGATCTTCGAGGCCACCATTCCGAATGGGAATCTACCCTCCTCGGCGAGAGCGTGTCCCCCCTTTTGGTCAATCGTCGCCGATCGACAGGTCGCCGGTGTCGTGGATCTCGAACCGCATGGCGTTGATCACGGCGCCGCCGAGCAGGATGATTGCGAGCGCGTAGAACCAGATGAGCACGATCACCACGAACACGAACGTGGTCCCGAACCGGGCGACCGTGGTGACCGTCGACAGGTAGGTGGGAAAGACGAGGTCGACGATGCCGATGGCCACGGTCGCGGCCAGCGCCCCCGGCCAGATCGCCCGCCACGGCAGCGCCCGGTTGGGCACCGTGACGTAGATCAGGCAGAGGATGAGGAAGAGCAGGAGCAGGCCCGCGGCGAGGCTCACGCCGATGATCACGCCGTCCACGTCGGAGAGGCCGAACGGAAGGTCGTCCGCGCTCGAGCGCAGCAGGCTCTGGAGCGTGGGCACCGCGACCGTGGCCGCCATGAACAGCAGGACCACCACCAGCATCGCCAGCGCGAAGCGCTTCTGCTCCAGCCAGCTGCGGCAGCGCACGTGGTAGATCCGGCAGAAGGCCGTGTCGAGCGACGCCCCAGAACGACGCGCCGATGTAGATGCTGGCGATCAGCGCGATCACGCCGAACTGGGTCGATGAGTCGCGTACGTTGTCGAGCGCCTCCGTGAGCGTGTTCTCCGACGCCGCCGGGAACAGGCCCTGGAGGTCCTGCAGCACGCTGCGCTCGAGGTCCCCCGACTCGAGCACCCGCCCGGCGATGAAGAGCGCCAGCAGCGCCAGCGGGAAGATCGAGAGCAGGAGGTTGTAGGCGACCATGCCCGAGAGGCCGGTCACGTTGTCCTCGTAGGCCTTGACGTAGAAGTCCTTGGCCGCGCTGCCACACCGACCGGTGCCTCTTACCGGCCGGCTTGGGCATCGCTCAGCGCCGGGGGAGGCGGCGCAGCACTTCGCGGGTGACCCCGTTGGCCACCCGAAGACCGGCGCCCGCGGCCCGTGCCGCTCCCTTGAGCGCGCCGCTGACCGGATCGCCGTGAGGCGCGGCCGGCGGGGCCGCCTTGGGCCGAGGCGCGGCCTTTGCCCGTGGAGCCGCCTTGGCCCGCTTCGCCGCCGGGGCCGGACGCGCGGCCGGCTTTGCCTTGGCCTTCGCCTTCGCTCCGGCCGTCTCGCGCTTGCCGCTGCGAGTGCCGGGCCGCGATCTGGGCAGGTTCCCGAGCAGGCCCGGGTCGTCGGGGCTCATCGTGGCGGGAGTGTATTCGGCCGTTCCCGGAAAATCGGCGCCCGGCCGGAAGGGGCAGGCATCGAAACCGGCGAAAGAGGGTAGAAGTCTGTACCTGGCTGACTGACTGGTCAGGTGCGGACGCCCCGATTCGCACCTGCTTGACTTAGGCAGAGTTAGCCCTATGGTGGAAACGCTTGGTTGAATGGCCCGTGGCGCGTGCCCGAGCCCCGTTTAGAGGTACGAGAATCCCGATGTCAGCAGCCGAACTACAAGAGCTCGAAGAGGTGAAGCTGCTCCTCACGAAGGGGCAGACCGCAGGAGTTCTCACCTACGCCGAGGTGGCCACCGCGCTCGCCGAGGTGGACCTCGACGACGGCGACATCGAGGACCTGCACCAGCACTTCGAGAAGTCCGAGATCGAGCTGGTCGAGGAGATCGACCCGGCCGTGGCGGCCTCGCAGGTCGAGCGCGCGCCCGACAAGCGCACGCGGCGCAAGAAGGCCACGATCGACCTCAAGCCGGACATGACCACGGACAGCCTGCAGCTGTTCCTCAAGGACATCGGCAAGGTGCGCCTGCTCACCGCGCAGGAGGAGGTCATCCTCGCGAAGGGCATCGAGCGCGGCGATCTCGACGCCAAGCAGAAGATGGTCGAGTCCAACCTCCGGCTGGTCGTCTCCATCGCCAAGAACTACCGCAACCAGGGGCTTCCCTTCCTCGACCTGATCCAGGAGGGCACGCTCGGCCTGGTGCGCGCCGCGGAGAAGTTCGACTACCGCAAGGGCTTCAAGTTCTCGACCTACGCCACCTGGTGGATCCGCCAGGCGATCGCCCGCGCGCTCGCCGACAAGGCCCGCACGATCCGCATCCCGGTGCACGTCGTCGAGAAGCTCAACAAGATCGGTCGCGCCGAGCGCAAGCTCGTCACCGAGCTCGGCCGCGAGCCCACCCCCGAGGAGATCGCCGCGGTCACCGGCATCGAGCCCGAGGAGGTCGACTCGATCAAGCGCTCCGCGCAGGCGCCCGTCTCGCTGGAGAAGCCGGTCGGGGACGAGGAGGAGTCGGAGTTCGGCCAGTTCATCGCCGACGAGCGCGCCGAGTCTCCCTACGAGCGCGCCGCCGAGATCCTCACCAAGGAGGCGCTGCGCGAGGCGCTCGAGAACCTCTCCTACCGCGAGCGCCGCGTGCTCGAGCTGCGCTACGGCCTCGGGGGCGAGCACCCCCGCACGCTCGACGAGGTGGGCCGGACCTTCAACGTCACGCGCGAGCGCATCCGCCAGATCGAGAACCAGTCGCTCAAGAAGCTGCAGTCGCTGGCCGAAGCGCAGAAGCTGCGCGACGTCGCATAGCTGCGGACCAGAGATACGTAAAGGCCAACGGGCGCTTCCTGCCCACGGCCCTCTACGACCGCTCGATCGCCATCACGATGCGCGAGGGCGCGTGGCGGCCCCGGCTCGTGCGCGACCTGCTCGCCGGCGATCCCCGCGACGTGCTGGACCTGGGCTGCGGCACGGGCACGCTGGCGATCGCGATCGCGCGGTCGAGTGAGAGTGCGCGGGTCACGGGGATCGACGGCGATCCACGAGATCCTGCGCCTGGCCCGCGCCAAGGAGGGCTCCGATCGCGTCACCTACGTCGAGGGCCTGGCGGATGCCCTGCCCTTCGAGGACGCGTCGTTCGACCGCGTGGTCACCTCGCTGCTGCTCCACCACCTCGCGCCGCCGGTCAAGCGCGCGGCCCTGGCCGAGGCGCGCCGCGTCCTGCGCCCTCGGCGGCCGGCTCCACGTGGCCGACTTCGGCCGCGCCCAGGATCCCCTCATGCGCGGTCTGTTCGCCGGCCTGCAGGTGCTCGACGGCTTCCCGAACACCTCGGACCATCCCGCCGGGCGCATCCCGGGGATGATCGAGGCCGCGGGCTTCGGGGGCGTGAGCTGCGACGCCCGCCTGCGGACGACGTGGGGCAGCTTCGAGCTGCTGAGCGCGACGGCCGCGGCCGCACCTCGTTGACACGAGGCCCGCCCGATGCGATGCTCACCGGCGATGCGGGGGCTCGCAGGTGGGATGACAGGTGGCGTGGCGACGGTGATCGCCGCTGTCGCGTTCGCCATCCCGGCGATAGCCCCGGCCGCGCAACCGCTCGTCGGGCGTCCCGAGGTCGCGCAGGACAGCCAGACGGATCGCCCGGATCTCAAGTTGCGCGTGCGCGGCGGCGAGCGGCGCCTTTTCGGGCGCCCGGGTTCGCTACCGCTTCATCGTCCGCAATACCGGGACCGCGGCGGCGGACGACGTGAAGGTCCACGTGCGTCTGCCGCGACTGCTTCGGCATCTACGCGGAGGACGCCGGCTCGGCCCCCGCGCGGTGGTCCTGAACCTCGGCCGGATAGCGCCGTCGGAGGCCAGGTCGGGCGCCCTGAGCGCACGGGTCGGTCCCGATGCCGCCGGCCGAAAGATCATCGTTCGCGCCCGCGTCACCTTCCGCGGACCGCTGCCGCCGCCCTAGGGCTCAACGATGCGGGGGCTCGCACGCGGGATGGCCGGTGGCGTGGCGGTGATTATCGCCACCCTTGCCTTCGCCGTTCCCGCCGGTGCGCAGGCTCCCGTCGAGCCGCCCGCGCGCAAGTCGGACAACGTGACGTGGAAGGCCACGCTCCCCGAGCCCAACGCGGTCTCGGCGCGGTTCAGCGAGGACGGGAAGTACATGTACCTCTCCACCCTCAACGGCCTCTCGGTCTACGACGTGAGCAATGCCGAGGCGCCGGTCGCTGGATCGGCAAGCTGCCCCTGCCCCACTTCGAGAACGAGGACGTCGACCTCAGCGTCGGCAAGGACTTCGTGCTGATCTCGAACGATCCCTCGGAGGGCAAGGGCATCCTCTACGTGATCTCGGTGGCCGACCCGGCCGCGCCCACGCTCCTCGGCGCAGATGGAGACCGGCGTCGTCGGCGCCTCGGACTTCAACAATTCTTCGAGTTCCTGCCCGGCGGGCTCTTCTCCTACGGCACCGGGCACACGGCGAGCTGCGTTCCGGGTCCGCTCGACGACTGCCAGTACGCCTACCTGGCGGGCACCTGCGACGGCATCGACGTCGTCGACCTGACCGATCCGGCCAACCCGAAGTACGCCACGCCGCGCAACCTTCCCGTGCCGGAGGCCACCGGCGGCCTCGCCACCCACGATGTGCAGTTCGACCGCGCGGGCCACGCCCTCATCGTCGGCGCCGGCGGTACGGCGATCTACGACGTGACGAATCCCCTGGCGCCGGTGCTGCTGGCCAACACCGACGCCTCGGGCAAGAGCGACTACGGGACGGACTTCGGCGCGGACGGCTCGACCCTCAACGACCTGATCCACCACAACTCGCACCGCCTGCCGAACTCCTCGGTGCAGGGCCCGCGCCGGGCCGCCCAACGGGGACTCCGACGTGATGGTGGTCACCGAGGAGGACTACCAGCGGCCCACCTGCGCGGGGGCCGGCTCGCTCCAGACGTGGCGCATCGGCGCGGACAACGTGATCCGCAACCTCGATCGGTGGGACGTCGAGGAGGACCCGGCTCTCTCGCGCGACAACGCGCTGTGCTCGGCCCACTACTTCGACGAGGACGCAGGCCTCCTCGCGCAGGGCTGGTACGAGCAGGGCACGCGCTTCTTCGACGTGACCAACCCCGCGGACATCCGCCAGGTGGGCTACTGGATCCCGCAGAAGAACGTGACCTGGGGCGCGGTGTTCCACCCGACCGACAAGGAGACGGTCTACGCCCTCGACCACTCGCGCGGCGTCGACGTGCTGCACGTCGAGCGCTTCGGAGCGCCTCCCGCGCCCACGGTCACGCCTCCCCCCGACACCTCGGGCCAGACCGCGCCCGACAACTGCGCCTCGCGGCCCCCGACCAGCGCTGGCGGCGGCTGTAAGAAGCCGCCCGATCAGGCCGCCCAGCACCCAGGCGTCGCAGAGCGGGGGCTCCGCCGGCCCGAGCCAGACCGGGCGGCCCACCCTGAAGCTGCGCGTGCGCGGCGGTCGCGGCGCGAAGTCCGGCGCCCGGGTGCGCTACCGCTTCGGCGTGCGCAACACCGGCAGCGTCGCGGCCACCGACGTGAAGGTCCACGTGCGCCTGCCCCGGCTGCTCAGGCACCTGCGCGGAGGGCGCCGGGTCCGGGGCGTGCGCTCGGTGGTGTTCAACCTCGGCCGCATCGGGCCGGGCGCGGGCAAGTCGCGCGCGATGAGCGCCCGGGTCGGTCGCCGGGGCGGCGCGGCCGGAAGATCATCGTGCGCGCGCGCGTCACGCTGCGCTCACCCGTCCCGGCCCCTTCGAGGGCGGCGCGCACGGCGGCCATGCCCACCGTCCGCGCGCCCGTGACGAGTGGCGCTCCGCGGCAGCGCTACGTGGCCGCCTACGGCCTCTGCCGCATAGTCGTTCGCGACAACCGGTGATCCTCCGGCGGGTCGCCGGGGCGCTCGCGCTGCTCGCCGCGGCGGCCGGGGCGGGCCCGGCGGCGGCCGCCGCTCCCGAGGCCCAGCGCGCCGAGCTCGACTCGGGCACGGCGATCCTCCAGTACAGCGAGGCCGGTGACGCCGGGCGGGAGGCCGCTCGCCGGGCCGGGCTGCGCACGAGCCTCGGGGTGCTCGACCTCTCCCCGGACTTCTTCGAGGCGCTGCCGATGGTCGCCGTCGCGGGGCTCGGCGTCCGCGCTGCGCGCCGCCGCGCGCTCGCCCGGGGTGGTGGCCGCGCACCCCGACCGGCGGCTCGCCTACGAGCTCTACCAGTCGACCCCGCTGGTGTTCGGCGGCAAGCAGCGAGCAGATGGCGGCCGCGGGCTTCGACGGCCGCGGGGTCAACGTGGCCATCGTCGACTCGGGGGTCGATGCGCCTGCACGCGGACCTCGCGCGATCACGTGGTCGAGAACTACGAGGTCGCGGGCGGACCGGGCGACGCGGGCGACCCGGGCGTGGCCGTGGTCCAGGAGTGCCTCGCTGCCCGGCAACGCCTGCGACACCGACGAGAACGGGCACGGCACCCACGTGGCCGGCATCGCGACCGGCGACGGCACGCGCGTCGAGCGGCTTCCATCGCGGCGTCGCGCCGGGCGCCGGGGTGGTCGGCTACTCGGTGGGCGTGGGGCCCACGATCCTCTCCGCCGTCGCGGCCTACGACCACATCCTGGCCCACCCCGAGCTGGGGGTGGTCGTGGTCAACTCCTCCTTCGGCGTCAGCGGCGGCGGCACGCTTCGACTCCACCGACCCGGTCAACCAGGCCACCAAGCGCCTGAACGCCGCGGGCATCGTCACGGTCTTCTCGAACGGCAACTCGGGCACCAACGCGGGCGGCACGCCGCCGGGGTCGTCCGACTGCGCGAAGGACGCCCCGGACGGCCTCTGCAAGACCAACCCCTATTCGGTCGCGCCCTGGGTGATGAGCGCGGCGGGCGGCCGCAAGGATCTGGCCGCTCCGCCCTGCGCAGCAGCACCTCTCGCTCTACTCGGCCCGCGGCGACGACACCCCGCAGGAGGCACTGAGCGGCGAGACGATCGACTACTCGCCCACCCTCACCGCGCCGGGCACCAACGTGCGCTCGCTGCGCGATCCCACCGGCGACGCCCAGTTCACGAACCCCGCCAACGACCCGAGCTCGGCGACCCCTCCGCCCGGGGGCGAGGCCTACGAGGGCTTCTACGTCCCGCTCACGGGCACCAGCATGGCCGCGCCCCACCTCACCGGTGCGGTGGCGGTGGTGCAGTCGGCGGCCAAGGCCCGCATCGGCCGTCTGCTCACCCCGGCGGAGGTGGAGACGGTGATGACCGAGTCGGCGCAGCCGATGACCGGCACGGACGGGCTCTGGGACTTCCCGTGCGACGACGTCTTCATCCCGTGCGGCAGCGCCGACCCGGGCTCGGGCTTCACGGGCCAGCCCTACGCCAAGTGGCAGGTCGGCGCCGGATACCTCGACGTGGCCGCGGCGGTGGCGGCGATCCAGGCGATGCCCGCCGCCCGCCGGCGCCGTCCGCGGCGAAACCGCCCACGCGGCGGGAAGCCCCACGGCAGCCCGGGTACCGGCGCCGGCGGCGGCGGACGGGCACCGGCGGCGGACAGGGCTCCGGCTGCGTCGATTCGGTTCGGCCGTCCGCGGGCCTGCGCGGCGCCCGCCTCGTTCGGGGCCTCGGCCGGATCGGGCTGACCGGACAGGCGAGCGACGGCGGCTGCGGCGGGGCCGCGCGCGAGCGTGCGCGTGGCCGTGGGAAGAGGCGTCGGGGGAGGCCGGTGCCGCTTCGTGGTGCGCAGCGCGGCGCTCGGCCCCACACGCCGTTGCCGGCGCCGGATCTACCTGCCGGCCCGCGGCGTCGCGCCGTGGCGTCTGGCCTTGCGGGGACTCCCGCCCGGGCGCTACCTGGTGTGGGCACGGGCCACCGACGGGCGGGGAACCTGGGGCGGCTCGAAGGGGCCCGCAGAGTGCGCCTCCGTTAGGGCCCTCTCAGAGGCTCAAGCGATCGGCGGCGCCTGCCGATCACTACCAAATGTTCGACTTCGAGCAGGCGTTGCGCCGCGTGATCGAGACCAACGGCTCCGACCTGCATCTCAAGGTCCCCTCCCCTCCGTTGATCCGCAGCCAGGGCAAGCTGGAGCCGATTCCCGGCGCCGAGCCCCTGACCCCGGAGGCAACCGAGCAGACCTTCCGGGCGATGCTCAGCGACCCCGACCGGCTCGACGAGTTCGAGAGCGAGCACGAGGTGGACTTCTCGTACGCGGTCCCCGGGGTCGCCCGCTTCCGCGTGAACGCCTTCAAGCAGCGCGGGTCGATCTCGATCGTCTGCCGCGCGATCCCCTTCAAGATCAAGAGCGTCGAGGAGCTCATGCTGCCGCCGGTGATCAACGACATCGCCGACGAGGAGCGCGGGGTGATCCTGCTCACGGGCACCACGGGCTCGGGCAAGTCCACGACCCTCGCGGCCATGATCGACCGCATCAACACCACCACGGCGAAGCACATCGTCACGATCGAGGACCCGGTCGAGTTCCTGCACAAGGACAAGATGTCGATCATCAACCAGCGCGAGGTGGGCGAGGACACCAACTCCTTCAAGCGCGCTCTGCGCCGGGTGCTGCGCCAGGACCCCGACGTGATCCTCGTGGGTGAGATGCGCGACGAGGAGACCGTGCGCACCGCGCTGTCGGCCGCCGAGACCGGCCACCTCGTGATGTCCACGGTCCACTCGGTGGACGCCGCCGAGACCGTGAACCGCATCATCGACTTCTTCTCCGAGGCCGAGCAGTCGCAGGCCCGGGCGATGCTGGCCGGCACGCTCAAGGGCGTGATCTCCCAGCGCCTCGTCCCGACCCCCGACGGTCAGGGCCGGATCGCCACCTGCGAGATCCTGCGCATGACCGGCCCGGGTCAAGGACATGATCATGGAGCCGACGGAGACGTCCCGGCTGCCCGAGGTGATCGCCGAGGGCGGCTACTACGGGATGCAGACCTTCGACCAGGCGCTGTTCGCCCACCTCGAGGCCGGCCGGGTCTCGATGGAGGACGCCATGAAGGCGGCCACCCAGCCCCACGACTTCAAGCTGCTGGTCGGGTCCGGCGGCTCGCACGGCACCTCGGTCGACGAGGTCTTCGCCGCGGCCGACGCCAACAGCGCCGGCTAGCGCTTCCCCAGCACCCGGATCGGGATCCGCAGGCGCCCGCGGAGCACCAGGCCGCGGCGTGGGCAGCACCACCGGGCCGGCGTCGTCCTTGCGGGCGAAGGTCGCGCGGACTCCCTCGCTGCGCCTCAGGCTCGCGATGCGGCCGACGAGCTCGTCGAGCGAGCGCGGCCCCACCTCGTCCTCCGACGCCAGCCCGGATCCGCCGCCGCCTTCGAGGAGCACCTCGAGGCTCTCCGCGGAGCCCTCCAGGAGCGAGAAGGGCACCGGTCCCCGCAGGGTCAGCGTCCGCTTGCCCGGACGGGTCGAGCGCGGCACCCGGTAGCGGAACGTCACGCTCCCCGGCCCTGCGCGGCGCCGGCGGAACGCGATCCTGATCGGGATGCGCTGTCCCGGCCGCGCCCGGCGGGGAGCGCGGGCGCTCAGCATGAGCGCCTCGTCGAGCCCCCGCCGCACCCTCATCCTCACCGAGGCCGAGACGGGCGTCACGCGCCCGTACTTGAAGGCGTCGATCAGGACCAGCGCCAGGTCGAGGTCCTCGAAGGGGCGCTCGCCGTCGACGTAGTCGTTGCAGAAGCCCAGCGGGCGCTTGCGCTCGCGGATCACGACCCGCAGGCACATCGAGGCCGTGAGGCGCGGCGGGGCCGACTGCAGGGCCCCCGCCAGGGCCTGGCCGAGGCCCACCGAGGCGGCCAGGCCCAGCGACGAGCCGAGGTCGAGCGCGCGCTCGTCGGTCACGCGGCTGCGCACGGTCACCGACTGCCGGCGGTCGAGGTCGCGGACCGTGACCGTCAGACGGGATCGTGCGCGGCGGCGCGGCCGACCGTGCCGACGATGCGCGTTGAGTGAAGTCGTTGGTCAGGGCGCCGACGGTGTGCCCGGGCACCGCGAGCTTGTAGGTGAAGGCGCTGTCGCTGTTCACGGGGTTGTTGACCACCGAGTACACGTAGGCGTCCTGGATCAGGAGGGCCCGCCGGCCCAGGCCCTCGAAGGGGTGACCGAAGCCCCACACCGATGCGCCGTTGCGGTAGGCCACCGTGCCGATCGCGCTGATCGACACGTCGCCGCTCGAGAAGCTCGCCGCCATGGCCGAGCCCGGGCGCAGGTCCTGCACGGGGAAGGCCGTGCTGGGCCCTCCGGGGGCGGCCAGCACCGGCCGGCCCGCGCGCCGCGCGGCGCTGGTCGACGCGCCGGCGCATCTCGCCCGACAGCCCGGAGATCGTCAGCGGGCGTGGCGATCCGCCGCGCGCTGCGCATGAGCGCCGGGCGCCCTCCGGGCGCTGCGGGGGGCGCGCGCGCCCTGGCCGAGGATCAGCTCGATCGGGGTGGCCAGCGCCATCTTGCCGCCGTACTCGCCCACGGTCTCCGAGATCGCTCCCGCGTTGCGGCGCACCCCGTTCGAATCGGGGCAGAGGATGGGAGAGCCCGAGAAGCCGGGGCCGATGCCCGGTCGCGTCCACCGCCGGGCCCGACACCCGCACGAGGATTCGGGGCCCCGCGCTGGCCGACTCGCCCCGCACCACGTCGATCACCTCGGCGTCGAACTCGGAGATCGTGGTGCCGCGCACCACCGAGAGCGCGGTGCAGCGCATCCCGGAGCGGACGTCCGCGAGCGGCATGGTGGGGTCGGCCGCGAGCGCCGGTGCGGGGCCTGCCCCGAGGGTCGCGAGCAAGCCGGCCGCGAGCGCGAGGCGGTGCTTCACGCGGGCGAGGCTACTGGCACGCCCGATCTTTCACCAGCCCCATCCGCGGCTGGACGCATTGCGACTTGACGCACGGGCACCCAGCGCGCAAAGTGTTCCCCGGACAGGACTCGACTCAAGAAAAAGGAGGCCAGGTGCAAAGCACCCTCGGCGAATTTCAGGAAACCCAGTCTCAGGAAGGCTTCGCGCTTCAGAACTCGAAGCTGCTGAAGGTCCGTCTCGAGGCGGTGACGATCCAGTCGAAGCTCGGGGCGATGGTCGCCTACCAGGGCGACGTGACCTTCGAGCACGCCGGGTCGGGCGGCATGGGCAGGATGCTCAAGAAGGCCGTGACCGGCGAGGGCACCAGCCTGATGAAGATCACGGGCACGGGAGAGGTGTTCCTGGCCGACACCGCCCAGGAGATCCACCTCATCAAGCTCGAGAACGACGCCGTGACGTGCAACGGCAAGAACGTGCTCGCCTTCGACGCCGGCATCGACTGGGACATCACGAAGGTCCAGGGCGGCGGCTCCGCGATGATGGCGGGCGGCCTCTTCAACATGGCGCTGCAGGGCACGGGCTGGGTGGCGATCATCTCCGACGGCCCGCCGGTGCTGCTGAACACCGGCGACGCGCCCACGTTCGCCGACCCCTCGGCGGCCATCACGTGGTCGAGCTCGGTCAGCACCTCGATCAAGACCGACGTGAAGCTCAAGAACTTCATCGGCCGCGGCTCGGGAGAGTCGCTGCAGATGGCGTTCCAGGGCGCCGGCTGGGTGCTCGTCCAGCCGAGCGAGGGCAGGCCGGTGGTGGCTGCGGGAGGCTCGAGCGGGGGACTGCTCGGCAACCTAAGTGGGTAACTAGCCCTTGTAGCGAGCTCGTTCCGAGGGAGAGAGATGGGAGGCCGAGGCGCTCCGCGCGCCTCGGCCGCCCACGCTTCAGTTCGTAAAGCTTTGCGCTAACCTGGGGGCCATGGCTACCCAGGCGCCCGCGCGAGCGACGGACGAGGCCTGTCCGGTCTGTGCCACCGCGGACGTGATCTGCGGCAAGTGGACGATCCTCGTGATCCGCGACCTCGCGGCCGGGCGCACCCGCTTCTGCGAGCTCGAGCGGTCGCTGGCCGGCATCTCCCCGCGGACCCTCTCCCTGCGCCTGCGCGCCCTGGAGGAGGAGGGGATCGTGACGCGAGACACCTACCCCGAGGTGCCCCCGCGCGTGGAGTACTCGCTGACCGCAAAGGGCGAGGCCCTGCTGCCGCTCATCGAGGACATGCGCTCCTACGGCAAGGAGTGGCTGCCCGAGCGCTGCTCCGCCGGCGCCGAGCCGGCTCCGGCGTCGGTCTTCGCCGCCTGAAGCAGGGCTCTGCCCGCCTGCCAGGGCGACAGCGCCGCGCGGCGGCGCAGCACGTCGTACTCCAGCCGCTCGATGCGGTCGAGCACCCCGACGTAGACGGCACGCGCCATGCGGATCCCCGGCCGCACCCGCGGCGGGACGGTGGCGAGGGCCGCGGCTGACTCGGCGAAGAGCGAGCGGGCGCGGGCCACCTCGTCGGCCATCAGCGCACGGAAGCCGGGGGTGGCGTCGCGGTTGGCGATCTGCTCCTCGCTCACCCCGGGGAGGTACATGCGATCGAGCAGCCAGTCCTCGTGGACATCGCGCAGGAAGTTCGTGAGCTGAAAGGCGACCCCCAGCTGCGCGAACGTCTCCGAAGCGCCGGCGGGAGCACCCAGCAGCGGGGCCATGACCCGTCCCACCGCGGCCGCGCTGCCGTCCATGTAGCGCTCGAGCTCCGCTCGCGTCGCCATCCGCACCGGCCCGCAGTCGATCCGCATCGAGTCCATGTAGGCCCCCAGCTCGCCGACCGGCAGCCGGTGGCGGTCGGCGGCGTCCGCGAGCGCGGCCACGCACGGCTCGCTCGGGCTCTCGCCGGCCAGCGCCGACTGGAGGTCTGCCTCGAGGCGGTCGAGCGCGGCCCGGCGCGCCTCGGGGTCGGCTTCCCGCGACGGCCCGTCCACCAGCTCGTCGGCCCGGCGCACGTAGGCGTACAGGGCGTGGACCGCCGGCCGCACCTCCTTCGGGAGCCTCATGGTGGCGAGATAGAAGGTCGGGTCGTGGCGACGCTGGACCCGGCGGCACTGCGCGTAGCACGCCTCGCAGATCGGCTGGCTTCGAGGTCGTGGCGGGGTGGAGCATGGCGATCGCCTCATGGTGCCAGAGCGCGGGCAGGATCAGACCGAAAGGCGGCGAACTGGCGCATATGCGGAACAGGGCACTGCACGACTCATTGCGCGGCTTCGCGCTCGAGGCGGCGCTCCTCCTGCGCGACGACCAGAACGCGGGCGCCGAGATCGAGTTCGACCTCGACGGGGCCAACGCCCGCGGGGGCCCCGTGCTCTACCACTACCGGCCGCTGACCGGGCGCTTCATCGCCGAGCGCTGGCACCGGCTGCGCCTGCTCGACTCGTGCCGGCCCGCCGCCGAGGCGCTGGGCAGCGGCGCCGCCGCCTACCTGCGCGTCAACGGGCTCCGCGGCGAGGAGTCCGAGCCCGCGCTGCAGGCGATGCTCGAGCGCCTGTACGAGGACGTGACGGACTTCAGCTTCCCCGAGGAGCGCTTCGAGCGCGTCTACGGCGAGGTGGAGCGCACCCTGTTCGAGAAGAGCGTGCCCGCGACCGTGCTCGTGCCGGTGCCCGGCCTCGTGCTGCGCGCCGACCGGGCCGCGCTCGGCGACGGCATCGAGCTGGTGCGCGGCGACCTCACCGACGCCCCCGACGAGGCGGTGTGGGGGTGCGCCTCGGACCCGCTCGGCGAGTCCGGCGGCGGCGAGCCCAACACGCTGCTGGTGCTCACCCGCGACGTGACGCCCGACGACCCCGCACCCGCCCACGAGGCCCTGGGGCGCTTCCGCGAGCTGCTCACCGGCCTGCGCCTGTGGAAGCCCGGCGGGGTGGCCCTGTCCAGCCTGGGATGGCGACGCAGCGGCGACGGGCGCTGGGCGCCCTTCGAGCTCGAGGCCAGCGGCGCCGCCCGCGGCGAGCCCTGGATCCTGGTCGAGGGGGAGGAGGCGGAGCTGGCGGGCTTCCTCGCCGCCCTCCGCAAGACCTCGCACGGCGGCGCCGTGGCGTGGTCTCTCTCGCGCTTCGAGATGGGCTGCGGCCGCGCGTTCGAGGCCGAGGCGCTCTCGGACTACCTCCTCGGCCTCCGGGCACTCTTCGACGCCGGGCCCGAAACCGCCGGGCGCTCCTCCAACCTCGCCCTCGCGGTGGCCGTGCTCTGCGCGGAAGAGGGCGAGCGAAAGCGTGTACAGCGGCGGATCGAGCTGGCCCAGGCACTCGAGCGCTTCGTGATGGGCGACGGGCCCGACGACGCCTACATGGAGGCCATCGGCTCGGACTCGCCCCGCACCCTGGTGGACGAGGTCGAGCGACACCTGCGCGCGCTGCTGCGCGACGTGATGTGCGGCTACCTCGCCCCGGACCTGCGCCGCGTGGCCGACGACCTGCTGCTCGACCAGCCGGAGCCGTTCGAGATCCGTGCGCGGGCGCTCCCGCGCCCGAGCCCGAGCCCGAGCCTGCCCCCGAGCCGGCGCGCAAGCCCGAGCCCGACCCGGTCACCTCCGAGCTCGTGGCCCTGGAGGAGGACGACGAGGAAGAGGTCCAGGTGGGAGTGATCGAAGCCGAGCTGCCGGAGTTCGACGACGACCCGGCGAGCTACTCGGCGCCCGTCTGACGCTCAGCGCCGCAGCGCGTCCGCCGAGAACAGGTGGCCGTTCAGCTCGGCCAGCCCGTCGAGGTCGTGCACGTCGCCCGACAGCTCGGGCACGGTGAGCACGGGCTTGCGCCCCAGCTGACCGGCCAGGCGCTCCACGTTGGCCTCGTCGCGCTCGGCCAGGCGGCCGGTGGTCCTCGAGGTTGCGGGCCACCTTGCCCGCCAGCTTCTCGTCGAGCAGCTCGGCGAGCTCGGCCTCCACCTTCGCGCCGCCGCGCGGCGCGTCAGGGGCTCGCGCATGCGGTTCACGATCACCCCGCCGAACGGCAGGTTCTCCGCCTGCAGCTTCCTGTGGAAGTGCTGGGCCTCCTCGATGGCCGCGGCCCGCGGCGAGGTCACGAGCAGGAACGTGGTGCAGCGGTGGGCGATCAGCGCGTCCACCTTCTTCGCCCGGTCGCGGAAGCCGTCGGACATCTCGCCGAAGGAGTTGAAGAACTCCGCCAGGTCCTTCAGCAGGTCGACCCCGGTGGCCCGCTTCATCACCGAGAAGAGCATCCCGGTGCCGCGGCCGAAGATGCCCAGGCTCATCCCGCCGGCCGCGCGGAAGAACGACGAGCGAGCGCGAGTCGATGAAGCGCGCGAGCCGCCGCGGGGCGTCGAGGAAGTCGAGCGCGTTGCGGGTGGGCGGGGTGTCGAGCACGAGCAGGTCGTAGTCGCCCGCTCTGGTGGAGCTCGTGCAGCTTCTCCATCGCCATGTACTCCTGGGAGCCCGCCACGGCGTTCGAGAGCTGGCGGTAGATCGGGTTGGCCAGCACCTCGTCGCGCGTCTTCTCGTCGGGCGCGTAGCTGTCCGACCAGGTCGTCGAAGGTCCGCTTGGCGTCGAGCATCATCGCCCAGAGCTCGCCGGGGGCGTCCATCTCCACCCGGCGCTCCTCGTTGCCCAGCTCCGGCAGCCCGAGCGAGTTGGCCAGCCGCTTGGCCGGGTCGATGGTGAGCACCGCGGCGGTCTTGCCCTGCGCGGCGGCGCCCGCGGCGATCGCGGCGGAGACGGTGGTCTTGCCCACGCCGCCCGAGCCGGCGCAGATCACCACCTCCTTGCGAGCGATCAGCTCGCCGACGCCCGGGGCCTTCACAGCTTGCGCTCCAGCTCGCGGGAGAGGCGCTCGAGGTCCTCGAGCTCCACCTCGGGGGTCGAGCAGGAAGGGGAGGGTGGCGACCGGCGCCTTCGACCCCGCGCTTGAGGCGCGCGACCTGCGAGCGCTGGGCGCGCTCGCGCTGGTGGGCGCCGCAGCGCGGCGGTGAGCGCCTCCCGCGCGGCCGGGCTGCCCGCGCCGTCGACGGAGGCCATCGCCTCGACGTCGGCCTTCGTGAAGCGCTCGGGCAGCACGCCGTTGACCAGCGCGGCGGACAGCTTCAGGCCCATCTCCTTCGGCCAGGCGCTCCTCCAGGTCGATCGTCTCGTTCACGGGCATCTCCTCGGCCAGGGCCACGGCCACGATGGCCGTGACCTTGGGGTCGGCGGTGAAGGAGTGGATCGTCTCGGCGTGGTTCTTGACCGGGCCCACCCGGGCGATGTCGGCGAAGGTGCGCGGCGCGCGCAGCAGCGCGAGGCCGTGGCCGGTGGCCGGGGCGTCGACGATCACCAGGTCGTAGGGGGCCGCCTTGGCGGCGCGGCGCTGGAGCTGGGCCAGCTCCCAGATCTTGCCCATGGTCACCACCTCGGCCAGGCCCGGCGCGGCGGCGGTCAGGACTGAGAAGATGCGGCTCGAGTTGAGCAGGCCGGCCAGCGCGCCCGAGTGCAGCTGATGCCGGAGCCACTCCTGCTTGGCCTCCTCGGGATCGATCGAGAAGGCGCACAGGCCGTCGGCCACCTCGGTCTCGGTGAAGCCCGCGGGCGCGTGGCCGAAGGTCTGCGAGATGCGCTCCTGCTCGGCCACCTCCGCGATCACCGTCCGCTTGCCGGCGCGCGCGGCGGCCAGGCCGAGCGCGGCGGCGACCGTGGTCTTGCCCACGCCGCCCTTGCCGGTCACGTAGACCAGCCGCTTGTCGAGCACGTCCTTGCACTCCCTGGGAGACTACGGTGGAGGCGCCGCGTGGAGGATTTCCGTCCGCACGTGCGAATAGGCACTGCGTAATGGCAGAGCCCATCCACACGCACGCCGAACCGGAGGCACCAGTGACGCCCACGGCCAAGGTCATCGCGTTCACCAACCAAAAGGGCGGCGTCGCGAAGACCACGACCACGCTCAACCTGGCCGCCGCGTTCGTCGAGAGCGGCCATCGCTGCCTGTGCATCGACCTCGATCCGCAGGGCAACCTGACCATGAGCCAGGGCATCGACCCGGACTCGCTCGAGGTGTCGATGTACGACGTGCTGGTGCACGACATGTCCATCCGCGAGGTCATCCGCAAGCGCGAGGTCGACGTGGCCTGCGCCTCGATCGACCTGGCCGGCGCCGAGATCGCGATGTCCACGAAGATCGGCCGCGAGCGCTCGCTGGAGAAGGCGATCAAGCCCATTCTCGAGGACTACGACTTCATCTGCATCGACACTCCGCCGAGCCTCGGACTGCTCACGATCAACGCCCTGACGGCGGCCGACAAGGTAATCGTCCCCGTGCAATGCGAGTATCTGTCCATGCGGGGACTGGTGCAGCTCCAGAACACTCTCTCGATGATCCGCGAGAACCTGAATCCGGACGTCGAGATCGAGGGGATCCTCCCCACGCTCGTCGACACCCGCACCGTTCACGCGAAGGAGGCGATCGAGCTCCTCGAGGAGAACTTCGGGGACCGCGTCTTCGCCTCTCGCATCACCAAGACGGTGCGCTTCGCCGAGGCGCCCGTGAAGGGAATGTCCGTGCTCAAGTACGACCCAGACGGCAAGGCGGCCTACGCCTACCGCCAGCTGGCAAAGGAGGTCCTCGCACATGGCAAGCGGTAAGCGGGCGAGTATGCGGGAGGGGCCACTGGCGGCCCTGTTCCGCAACACGGACGCCGAGGGAGTGGGCGACGAGCCGCCGCGAGAAGGACGACGTGCGCCGTGAGCCGGTCGAGCGCAGACCGCCGCGCCAGGAGCTGCGTCCCCGCGAGCCCGAGCCCAGCCGAGCCCGAGCCCGAGCCTCCGCGGTCCGCCAGCCCGCTCAGAGCCGCTACGAGGGCGTGCCCTCGCCCGAGGAGCGCCTGCGCTCGGTCTTCTCCGCGGACATCCCGGAGAACATCATGGAGCGCGCCGCCCGAGCGCGCGCCCGCTCCGAGCCGATGTACGCGGAGCCGATCCACCAGGCGTCCTCTCCGCTCAAGCACGACCCCGTGCTGCGCGTGGTCGGCGTCGGCGGGGCCGGCGTGAACGCCGTCAACCGCATGATCGAGGCGCAGGTCGAGGGCGTGGAGTTCATCGCCGTCAACACCGACGTGCAGTCGCTCGAGCGGCTCGTCGGCCGACACGCGCGTGCACATCGGCGAGCAGCCGCACCCGTGGTCTCGGCGCCGGGGCCAACCCGGACCTGGGCCGTCAGTCGGCGATCGAGTCCTACGACGAGCTGAAGGGCCTGCTCAAGGGCGCCGACATGGTGTTCATCGCCGCCGGCGCCGGGGGCGGCACCGGCACCGGCGCGGCTCCCGTGGTGGCCCGGATCTCCCGCGAGGTCGGGGCGCTCACCGTCGGCATCGTCACCAAGCCGTTCTCCTTCGAGGGCGTGCGCCGCAGCATGCAGGCCGAGCAAGGGCGTCGAGGAGCTGGCCGCCGAGGTGGACACGCTCATCACGATTCCCAACGCCCGCCTGCTCACGGTGCTCGACAAGAAGACGTCGATGGTCGAGGCCTTCCGCGTGGCCGACGACGTGCTGCGCCAGGGCGTCCAGGGCGTGTCCGACCTGATCACGCTGCCGGGGCTCATCAACCTCGACTTCGCCGACGTGCGCACGATCATGGCCAAGGCCGGCAACGCGCTGCTCGGCATCGGCATGGGCACGGGCGAGAACCGGGCGCTCGATGCGGCCAGCCGGGCGGTGGAGTCGCCGCTGCTCGAGACCTCGGTCGAGGGCGCGCAGTCGATCCTGCTGTCGATCACCGGCGGGCCCGACCTGTCGCTGTGGGAGGTCAACGAGGCGGCCAAGGCCGTCGCCGAGGCCGCCCACCCCGACGCCAACATCATCTTCGGAGCGATGGTGGACGAGAAGCTCCAGGACGAGGTCTGGATCACCGTGGTGGCCACGGGCTACGGCGCGTTCCCCTCCGTGCGCCGCGCGCTCCGGAAGGACTCGGCCTCATCGAGGAGGCCGATGCCGAGCCGCGGGTGACCCGGGCGCCGCGGCGCGAGCGCGAGCCTCGCGAGCACGTCAGCTCGGGCCTCGACGAGCTCGACGTGCCGGAGTTCCTGCCGAACCGCTAGACACTCCCCTCATGGGAGGGGTGGTAGCAGCAGGGCACCCGCTGACCGCACAGGCGGGGGCCGATGTGCTGCGCGACGGCGGCAACGCCGTCGACGCGGCGGTGGCGGCGGTGCTCATGTCCTTCGTGACCGAGTCGCCCCTCACGGGGCCCGGCGCGGGCGGCTTCATGCTGGTGCACACCGCGGAGGGCGAGAACCACCTGCTCGACTTCTTCGTGGTCGCGCCGGGCATGGGCCTCGAGCACCCGCAGCCCGCGCCGCTGGTGCCCATCGACGTGGCCTTCGCCCCCGACGCGATCCAGCGCTTCAACTGCGGGCCCTCCTCGTGCGGCGTCTACGGCACCTCGGCCGGGCTCGCGCACGCGCTGAGCCGCTTCGGGACCGTCGCCCTGGGCGATCTCACCGGCGGGCCGGCGAGGGCCGCGCGCGAGGGCGTCGAGGTCATCCCGATGCAGGCCTTCCTCTTCGCGGTGCTCGCGCCGATCATGGCCTCGACCCCCGAGGCCGCCGCGATCTACGAGCCCGAGGGGCGGCCGCTGCGCGCGGGCGAGCGCATCTACCTGCCCGAGCTCGCCGACCTGCTCGACCGCCTCGGCAGCCGAGGGGCCGGGGTTCCTCTACACGGGCGACGTCGCGGCGAGCGTGAGCGACTGGGTGCTCGAACGCGGCGGGCTGCTGACCCGCGAGGACCTGGCGGCCTACGAGGTCGTCGAGCGCGAGGCCGGTGCGGGCGCGCTTCCGCGGCCGCGAGGTGCTCACCAACCCGCCCCCCTCGTCCGGCGGGATCCTGATCGCCGACGCGCTCGAGCTGCTCGAGCGGATCGACAGGCCGGGCGACGCGCGGGCGATCGCGGAGGTGATCGCCTCGACCAACCAGGCGCGCGACGCGGAGTTCCTCGAGGGCCTGGGCGACCAGGCCTTCACGGAGCGGTTCCTGTCACCCGCCAAGCTCGACGAGGTGTCCGCGCGACATCGCCTCGCGGCTCGGCTCCACCACGCACCTGGCCGTGCTGGACTCCGACGGCGCCTGCGCCACGGTCACGTGCTCGAACGGGTCCTGCTCGGGCGTGATCGTGCCCGGCACCGGCGTGCACCTCAACAACATGCTCGGCGAGCAGGACCTGAACCCCCAGGGCTTCCACCTCCACCCCGCGGGGGCGCGGGTGCCGAGCATGATGTCCCCCACGGTGGTGCTGAGCGACGGGCGGCCCGAGATCGCGCTGGGCTCGGCGGGCTCGAACCGCATCCGCTCGGCGGTGGTGCAGACGGTGGCCGCGGTGATCGACGGCGGGCTGGCACGCGCAGGAGGCGGTGGACGCGCCGCGGCTCCACGTCGAGGACGACCTGGTGGACGCCGAGCCCGGGGTGGACCCGGAGGCCCTCGCGTCGCTGGAGGCGGGGGGCTGGCGCCTGCGCCGCTTCGACGAGCGCAACCTCTACTTCGGCGGCGTCCAGGCCGTGGCCAGGGACCCGCTGACGGGCGAGCTCTCCGGCGGCGGCGATCCGCGCCGGGGCGGAGTGGCCATGAAGGTGGACTGAGCCTCCGCGCGAGCTCGACCGCCGGTCCGATGACAACCGGGCCGCGGGGCGGCAGGCTTGACCCATGCCCGAGCGCCTCACTCCCCTCGACGGCTCCTTCCTGCGTGTGGAGACCGCGAACGCCCACATGCACGTCGCGTGGTGCGCCTCGCTGAAGCCGCCCAAGGGCCGGCCCGGGCCGGGGCTCGACGCGCTGCGGGCGGCGGTCGACGCGAGGCTGGAGCGCACACCGCGCTTTCGCCGGCGGCTCGCGTTCCCGCCGTCGGGCATGGGCGAGCCGTTCTGGGTCGACGACGAGGGCTTCGCGATCGAGCGCCACGTGACCCTGCTCTGCGACCCCGACGAACGGCCCGACGCCGCCGGTTCGCGGCGCTCGCCGACCGGGCGCTGTCGGAGCCGCTCGACCGCACGCGGCCGCTGTGGCGGGTCTACCTGGTGCCGAAGCTCGCCGACGGCACGGCCGGGATGGTGGCCAAGTTCCACCACGCGCTGGTGGACGGCAAGTCCGCCGTGGAGGTGGCGCTCCTGCTCTTCGATGTGACCCCGGACGCCGAGCCGGCTCCGGCCCCTGAGTGGCGGCCGGAGCCGGAGCCGGGGACGGCCCGGCTCGCGATGGGAGCGCTCGCGGGGAGCGCATCGGAGTCGCTGCGAGCGGCGCGGGGCCTGGCACGGATGGCCGGGACCCCGCGCTCGAGCGGCGTGCGCCTCTACGACAGCGTGCGCCGGGCGGCGCTCACCGTCGGCGACGACCTGTTGCGACCGGCGCCCGCCTCCTACCTCAACGTGCCGATCGGGCCGCGGCGCACGCTGGTGCGCCACCGGGCCCCGCTCGCCAAGGTCCTCGCCATCAAGCGCGCCGCCGGAGTCACCGTGAACGACGTCTGCCTGGCGGTGGTGGCGGGGGCGCTGCGCGAGACGGCGCTCGCCCGCGGCGACACACCGCAGCCGCTGAAGGCGATGGTCCCGGTGTCGGTGCGCGCGGAGGGGGAGGAGGCCGACGCTGGGCAACCGCATCTCGCTGGCCTTCGTGGACCTGCCGGTGAACCTCTCGACGCCGCGCGCCCGCCTGGCGGAGGTCCACAGGGCGACCACGGCGTTCAAGGAGTCGGGCCGGCCCGGCCGGGGCCGAGGCGGTCTTCGGCGCGCTGGGGATGCTGCCCGACGCCCTGCGCACGCCGCGCGGCGCGGATGGTGGGCTCGGCGCGCGTCTACAACCTCACCGTGTCGAACATCCCCGGCCCGCGCTTTCCCGCTCTACGTGCTCGGCTCGGAGCTGATCGAGGCCTACCCCGTGGTGCCGCTGGCGGAGAAGCACGCGCTGTCGATCGGCATCTTCGGCTACCGCGACCATCTCCACTTCGGCCTCTACGCCGATCCGGAGGCGATGCCCGACGTGACGAGCATCCCCGCCGCGCTGAGCGCGTCGCTGCTGCTCCGCTGGCGCGCTACGCGGCCGGGCTTCGGCGCAGCACGAACTCGGCCCAGCCCTCGCCCGCGCGCTCCTCCAGCTCGTAGCCCTCGTCGTTCGCCCACGCCGCCAGGTCCACGGAGGCCTCGGGGTCGGTGGCCAGGACCAGCAGCGCCTCCCCGGGGGCCAGGGTCTCGGCGGCCACCTTGGTCATCACCAGCGGCATCGGGCACTCGAGTCCGCGGGCGTCGACCGTGCGCTCGCTCAGTGGTGCACCTTGCCGTTGGTCTGGGCGCGCTCGGACACCGTCTGCGCGTACTCGAAGCGCTCGATGGCCTTGGCGCAGAGGTCGGCCAGGCGCTCCAGCCGCTCGCTCTCGGCGCGGATCTCGAGCAGCTCCTGCTTGGCGTCGACCTCGAAGGCGATGGTCGCGGCCATGCCGTAGGCGTCCATGCCGGCCAGGTCGGCGTCCTCGGGGCGCTCGTCGGTCACCCGTTCGACCAGGCGCGCGTACTCGGCCCGGGCGTGCGCGCCCGGGGCGGTCTCGGCGGCGTCGTCCTCGGCTCGTCCTCGAGCAGCTCGACGTCGCCCGCGGGGTAGGCCAGCTCGTCGATGCGCCGCTCGAGGCGGAACGGCTGGGCGCCCTCCACGAGGATGTTCGAGCGGCCGTCCTCCATCCGCTCGATCACCTGGGTGATGTGCGCGGTGCAGCCGATCTGCTTGAGCCCGTCGTCGCCCATCCAGAGCACGCCGAAGTCGGACTCCTCCTCGAGGCAGTAGTCGATCATCGTCCGGTAGCGCTCCTCGAAGATGTGCAGCGGCACGGTCTCGCCGGGGAGCAGCACGAGGCCGAGCGGGAAGAGGGGAAAGCGCTCGAGGATCTCGCCCATGGCCTCTCTAGGCTAGCCCCGTGCCCCTTCGCGACGCTCTCGGGCAGGTCGACCCGTACCGGCCCCAGCCGCCGATGGGCGTGCTGGCCGCGCAGCCTCGGCCTGCCCGGCTGGTCAAGCTGGCCTCCAACGAGGGCGCGTTCGGGCCGCTGCCCGCTTCGGTCGAGGCCTACGAGGCCGCGGCGGGCTCGCTTCACCGCTATCCCGACGGCGGCGCCACGCCCCTGCGCGAGGCGCTTGGCCGAGCGCCACGGCGTGCCCGTCGAGCAGGTGGTGACGGGCAACGGAGCCGACGAGCTGATCCGCCTGTGCGGCGCCGCCGCGCTCGACGCGGGCGACGCCGCCGTGGTGCCCTGGCCGTCCTTCCCGAGCTACCTGTCGGCGGCGGCGGTGCACGGGGCGGACGTGGTGAAGGTGCCGCCGGTCGACGGCTACCGCGACCGATCTCGAGGCGGTGCGCGCGGCGCCGCGGCCGGGTCGTCTTCCTGGCCAACCCGAACAACCCCACCGGCACCCTGCTGAGTCGCGAGGCAGGTGCGCGGCTTCCTCGACGACCTTCCGCTGGACGTGCTGTGCGTGCTCGACGAGGCCTACGCCGAGTACGCCGACCCCGCGCCCGAGGGGCCGGCGCTGGTGGCGCGAGGGGCACGCGCCGCCTGTGCGTGCTGCGCACCTTCTCGAAGGTCTACGGGCTGGCCGCGCTGCGGGTGGGCTACGCGATCGCGTCGCCGGACGTGGCCGCCGCGCTGAACCGCGTGCGCCCGATCTTCAACGTCAACCAGCCCGCGCAGGAGGCGGCGCTGGCCGCCCTGGGCGAGTCCGAGGCCGTGGCGGAGCGGGTGGCCCACGTGCGCGGCGCCCGCGAGCGGATGCGGGACCGCGCTCGCGGAGGCGGGCCTCGACGCCGGTCGCGTCGCAGGCCAACTTCGTGTTCGCCGAGACCGCCGACGGCGACGCCCAGGGCCTCGCCGACCGGCTGCTGCACGAGGGGTTCATCGTGCGCGCGCTGGGCGGCTTCGGGGCGCCGGGCGCGATCCGCGTGACCTGCGGCACCGACGAGGAGAACGCGGCGTTCGCGGAGGCGCTCGCCGAGGTGATCGCGCTCGCGCTGACCTGAGCGCCGGCCCGTAGATCGGGGATGACGGCGATCGTCTGGTTCCGGCGCGACCTGCGCGTGCACGACCACCCCGCGCTGCGGGCCGCCCTCGACGGCTCGGAGCGAGGTGGTGCCCGTCTTCTGCTTCGACGACCGCCTGCTCCACGGCCGCCACGCGTCGGGCCCGCGCACGCAGTTCATGCTCGAGTGCCTGCGCCGACCTCGACGCCTCGCTGCGCGACCGCGGCAGCGGCCTGGTGATCCGCCACGGCCCGCCCGAGCGCGAGCTGCCCGCGCTGGCGAAGGAGATCGGGGCCGAGCGCGTGCACTTCACCGCCGACGTGACGCCCTTCGCGCGCGAGCGCGGCGAGGCCACCGGGCGCGCTCTGCAGGAGATCGGAGCCGAGCTGTGCCCGCACCCCGGCCTCTGCGTGGCCGACGCTCCCGGCGACATCCGCACGCAGACGGGCAAGCCGTACACCGTCTTCACCCCCTTCTGGCGCTCGTGGCGCGACGCAGCCCCGGCGCGACGTGCTCGGCGCCCCGCGCAAGCTGCCCGCGCTGCCCTCGGGCCTCGCGAAGGGGCGCATCCCCAGCCTCGAGTCGCTCGGGCTGGAGCAGGAGGTCGACGACCCCGCCCCCGGCGGCGAGACCGCCGGACGCGAGCGCATGAACGCCTGGCTGCGCGACGGGGTCCGCGACTACGGCGGACGGCCACGACGCGATGGACCGCGAGGGCACGTCGCGCCTCTCGCCCTACCTGCGCTTCGGCTGCGTCTCGCCGCGCGAGCTCGAGTCGCGGCTGCCCGGGGGAGAGGCGGCCGAGTCGTTTCGCCGCCAGCTCTGCTGGCGCGACTTCTACCAGCAGGCGATCCTCCACTTTCCCGCCAACGCCAAGAGCGAGTTCCAGGAGCGCTACCGCGGCACGATCAAGTGGAGCTACGCGGAGAGGCGCTTCGAGGCGTGGACCGAGGGCCGCACCGGCTTCCCGCTGGTGGACGCCGGCATGCGCCAGCTGCGCCGCGAGGGCTGGATGCACAACCGGGCGCGGCTGGTGGTCGGGTCGTTCCTGACCAAGGACCTCGGCATCGACTGGCGCTGGGGCGAGCGCTGGTTCATGCGCCTGCTGATCGACGGCGACGAGGCCAACAACAACGGCAACTGGCAGTGGATCGCCTCGGTGGGGATGGACCCCCAGCCCGCGTTCCGGCGGATCTACAACCCGGCGCGCCACCAGGAGCGCTTCGACCCCGACGGCGCCTACGTGCGCCGCTACGTGCCCGAGCTGGCCGCCGTGCCCGACGAGCACCTGGGCGAGCCGTGGGAGATGCCGCCGGAGGTGCAGCGCGAGGTGGGCTGCGTGATCGGCGAGGACTACCCGGAGCCGATGGTCGACCACCGGGCCGCGCGCCAGGATGCCCTCGAGCGCTATCGCGTCTGAGTCCGTCGAGCAGGCGGCCGGCCCGGCCCACGTGGCCACCGTGTCCTTCCTCGCCTCGCGGGCCGTCCCCAGCGGCGGCTTCTTCGTCGCGCTCGCGGGCGGGACGGCGCTCGCCCGCGTCGCCCAGCGCCGCGGCATGCGCGAGGGCTACGGGGCGAGCATCGCCGCCATGCTCGAGACGGTGGCGATCATGGGCCCGGCCCGCTTCGGCGTGCCCTTCACCCAGGGCCTGAGCGCCCCGCTGCTCGGGCGGCTGCACGCGCGCGGCTGGGGAGCGGTCGCGCAGTTCCTGGTCTGCTTCGTGATCCGCATGCTCTCCAACGCCGCGGGCCTGGCGTTCTTCGTGTGGGTCATCGCCGGCGGCGTCGACGCCTACGCGGGCAGCTACGACGCCATCGCGGAGCGGCTGGGCTTCTCGCTCAGCGAGCGCGCCACGCTCATCCTGAGCCTGGTGGGGCTGGCGGTGTGGGGCGCCTTCGCGAGCACCGTGCAGGTCGCGCGTCTACCGCCGCGGCCTCCGGGACTGGCCGGCGCCGACCGGCGACGAGGCCGACCGACGTGCCGCCGCCCGTGGAGCTGCACCGCGGGCGCTTCGATCCGCGCCTGGTGAGCCTCTCGGCGGCGGTGGCCTTCGGCCTGCTGCTCTCGAGCACCGAGCCGCTGCTGCTGGCCGCCGTGGCCGGCGTGGCTCGCCCTGGCGTGGTCGCTCTCGCGGGCGGACCGCCGGGCCGTGCCCACCGGCCTGGTGCTCGCGGCGCTGCTCGGCAGCGCCTCGTTCCTGTTCTCGATGACCGGCGGCCTCGGGATCGAGGAGGCGCTCAGCCGCGGCTCGCGCGCGGTGCTGCTGGTGCTGGTGGCCACGTGGCTGCGCGCGGCCGCGGGCGCCGACGGGCTGCGCGAGGTCTCGCGCCGCGCCCTGGGCCGGATCCGCGCGCTGCCCGCGGTGCCCGAGACCATCCGCGTGCTCGATGCGATCGGCTCCGAGGGCCGGCTCACCGCGGCCGGGCGCTCGCTGCTCGACACGGTCGAGGGGGTCAGGGCCCGGCCCGCCGCCGTGGCCGACGCCGTGCTCAAGTGGGTGGCGGAGGAGGCCGCGCGCTACCGAACGGGCCCGGCGAGCCGAGGCGCTGGTGCTGCGCGCGCGTCCCGCGGACCTGGCGCTGCTGGCGCTGGCGGCGGCGCCGGCGCTCATCTTGGACGCTCTAGCGGAGACGAGCAGGTTGTAGAACACGGCCGCGGGCAGCCGCGGCTCGAGCAGCGCCCGGTCCACGGCCTGGAGGGCGAGGTAGCCGCGGTAGGCGTACTCGTGCCACAGCCACGGCACCTCGGACGGCTCGGCGGTGGCCTCGAGGGCGCGGTTGGTCCAGCCGAAGAGGCTGGCCGCCAGCTCCTCGCCGCGCACGCGCACCCGGTCGAGCCCGGCGGCGCGGGCCGCATGCGTGAGGTCCCGGGGCGTGAAGGCGTGGACGTCCACGACCGTCTCGAGCACGTGCTCCTCGGGCACGGTGTGGTGGCCGTTCTGCTCGGCCGCCGAGGCGCCCACCAGCGCGCGCCACGCGGGCGCGGCGCGGAAGGCGGCGCGCTTCGGGATCTCCATCAGCCGGTCGCCGTAGCGCGAGGGCTCGCCGCAGAACGCGATCACGCCGCCCGGGCGCAGCACGCGGTTGAACTCGGCCAGGCACGCCTCGAGGTCCGGCAGGTGGTGGAGCACGGCGTGGCCGAACACGATGTCGAAGGACGAGTCCTCGAAGGGCAGCGAGAGCGCGTCGCAGCACTCGGTCTGCGCGTCTCGCCCCGATCCGGCGCGCGCTGGCCGAAAGCCGGTCGAGCATCCCGGGCGAGACGTCGGTGGCCACGTAGTCGCCCACGGTGCCGGCCAGGGCGAGGTTCAGCCCGAAGTAGCCGGTGCCCGCCCCGATCTCCAGCCCGCGGGCGAAGGGCCCGGGCGTGCGCGTGCCCGAGCGTCTTGCGCAGCTTGCCCAGCACCTGGCTGCGGCCGCGCTCGCCGTAGTCGATGCCCCACTTGACGTCGTAGTTGGCCGCCGCCAGGTCGTGGTAGCGGACGTTGGCGTCGTGGATCTCCTGGAGCGTGGCGGGCGGGGCCATGACGCCGGGAGGTTAGCCCTCAGACCCCTCCCTAGACTCCGCGCGGCCTTGACCGCGGCCGCCGAGTACGTCCAGCAGAGACCAGCCCGACGGCGTGCCGCCGCTCGCGCTGACCGGCGAGCGCACGCTGCCCGACGTGCCCGAGGAGAACTACTGGTACCGCCGCCACCTCGTGGTCTACGAGTGGATCGCCGAGCGCTGCCGGGGCCTCGACGTGGTGGACCTGGCCTGCGGCGAGGGCTACGGCACCCACACGCTGGCCCGCCGGGCCGCGCGGGTCACCGGCGTGGACGCCAACCCCGAGGC
The DNA here is from genome assembly GCA_963731645.1 of uncultured Thermoleophilaceae bacterium. Lineage (GTDB taxonomy): Bacteria > Actinomycetota > Thermoleophilia > Solirubrobacterales > Thermoleophilaceae > JAAYBF01. Next base: position 267,839 of record CAVSWF010000012.1, read on the forward strand.
CCACGAGCACGCCCGCCTGCGCTACTCGCGTCCCGGCGTGCGCTTCGAGCGCGACCTCATCGACTCGTTCTCCGAGCCCTGCGACGCCGTGGTCTTCCTGCAGACCATCGAGCACGTGAACGATCCGCGGGCCGTGCTCGCCCACGTGAGGCGGATGCTGCGCCCCGGGGGCACCGCCTACGTCTCGACCCCCAACGTGCTCACGCTGGCCCCGGAGGGCGCCGAGCGCTCGGACAACCCCTGGCACGTGCACGAGTACCGCGCCGAGGAGTTCCGAGGCCCTCTGCCGCTCGGCCTTCGACCACGTGGAGATGCTCGGCCTCTTCCACGCGCGCAAGCTGCGCCTGCACGAGCTGGCGCTGTCGGCGGGCTGGGACTCGCTGCACGCGCGCCTCGGGATCACCAAGGCCTTCTACGACCGCTTCACCCCGGCCATCTCGGCGGGCGACTTCGCGCTGCGGCCCGGTCCGCTCGATCGCGCGCTGGACTTCCTCGCGGTGCTGCGGTGACCTCCCTGGCGCTGCGCCCGCCTCCGGACCCGCCCGAGCTGCCGGCCGGCGCGCGCCCGCGCTGGCGGCCGGGCTACGGCTTCGCCGCGATGGCGGCGGGCACGGGCGTCGTGCTCGCGGCGAGCATCCCGCTGCTGCCCGTGGCGCTGCTCTCGGGCCTCGACGGCGCGCCGGGCGCGCTGGCGATCCTCATGCTGGTGCTCGTCCAGGACGCCGCCTACGTCGCTCACCGCGGTGTGCTTCGCCCGGATGCGCGGGAAGCCGCGGCTGTGGCACTTCGGCCTGCGCGCCACGCCCGCCGGGCGGACGCGTGGCGATCACGGTGGCCGCGGTGCTGATCGTGTTCGGCTTCGAGGTCGGGTTCTCCGAGCTCGTGGGCATCGACGACTCGGAGCTCGACGAGCTCGGCACCGACGAGGGCATCCTCACCGCGCTGTGCTTCTCGCTGGCGGCGATCGTGGTGGCGCCCGTGGCCGAGGAGCTGTTCTTTCGCGCGTTCTTCTACCGGGCGCTGCGCAACCGCCTGAGGGTGTGGTCGGCGTGCCTGATCAACGCGCTGGTCTTCACCTCGCTGCACGTGCAGTACTTCGTGGTGCCCGAGGCCTTCGTGATCATCGCCTTCTTCGCGGTCGTGGCCTGCCTGGTCTACGAGGTCACCGGCAGCGTCTTCGGGCCGATCGCCATGCACGCCGCCTTCAACACGCTCGCCACCGCCGGCACCGACGCCGGCTACGTGGTGCCGATCGCCGTCGGGGTGGCCGTGATCGCGGCGTGCGTGGTGCTGCCGCTGCGGATCGGCCGGGCGCCCTCTCCCTTCCCGCCGCTGGCGCGCGCATGAAGCCCGACCGCGGGGCGCTGGCCCTCGTCCTGCACTCGCACATGCCCTACGTGGAGGGCTTCGGCACCTGGCCGTTCGGCGAGGAGTGGCTCTGGGAGGCGGTCGCCACCGTGTACCTGCCGCTGCTCGACCTGCTCGAGGAGACCCGGGCGCCCGTCACGCTCGGGCTCACCCCGGTGCTCTGCGACCAGCTGGAGACGCTGCCCGGCCCGGCGGGGGAGCGCCTGCTCGGGTTCCTGCGCGAGACGCGGCGGCTGGTGCACGAGGAGGACTCCGCCGGCCTCGAGCGCACGGGCCACCCCGAGCTGGGCGCCGAGGTGCGCCGCGCCGGGGGCGACTACGAGCGCGCGGCCGAGACGCTGGAGCGCGACGGCCGCGACCTGCTCGCCCGCATCGCCGCCCTGGGGTCCGGCGGCCCGGTCGAGCTCTGGACCTCGTCGGCCACCCACGCGCTGCTGCCCCTGCTGGCCAGCGACGACGGGCCTGCGCCTGCAGCTGGCCACCGGCATCGCCTCGCACGAGCGGCGCTTCGGCTCCTTCGGCGGCGGGCTCTGGCTGCCCGAGTGCGCCTACGTGCCCGGCCTCGAGCGCGAGCTGGCCGACCACGGCGTGCGCGCCACGTGCCTCGACCAGACCGCCGTGCACGGCTACGGCGCGCCCGAGCACCTCGAGCCGGTGCTCACGCCGGGCGGGGTGATCGCGGCGCCGATCGACTGGGCCAGCGTCCAGCTCGTGTGGAACGGCGAGACCGGGTTCCCCGCCGCACCCCGTCTACCGCGACTACCACCGGCGCACGGTGCACGACCTGCGCCCGTGGAGCAACGGCGGCGAGCCGTACTGTCCCGAGCAGGCCGCGGCGCTGGCCCGCGAGCACGCCCAGCGCCTTCGTCGAGCGCTGCATCGGGCGGCTCGACGCCTACGCCGCCGAGCGCGGTCGCCCCGGCCTGCTCACCTTCGCGCTGGACACCGAGCTGCTCGGCCACTGGTGGTACGAGGGCCAGATCTGGCTGCGCGCGGTGTTCGCCGAGGCGTCGGCCCAGGGCCTGCGGCTGGCCACCGTGAGCGAGGCGCTCGAGGAGATCGAGCCGGTGGAGCGCGAGCCCGCGGTCTCGAGCTGGGGCGCGGGCAAGGACTTCTCGACCTGGGACTCCCCGAAGGTGGCCGAGATGGCCTTCGCGGCGCGCGGCGCCGAGCTGCGCACGGTCGCCGCCGCGGCGGGCGGCGCCCATTCGCCCGACGCGCTCGCGCGCGCCGCCCGCGAGCTGCTGGCGCTCCAGTCCAGCGACTGGGCCTTCCAGGAGACCAACGACCTGGCCTCCGACTACCCGCGGGCCGCGCGTGGCCGGACACGTGGCCGGCAACGACGAAGCTCTCCGTGCTCTGGCAGACTCCGCGTCCGTGCCGGTCCCCGCACTGCGCAACCTGGCGCCCGACCTCACGCCGGCTTCGCTACTCGCCCCGTGAGCGCCCGCGTGCTCATCCTCTCGTGGGAGTACCCCCCGCTGATCGAGGGCGGGCTCGCGCGCCACGTGCGAAAGCTCGCGGAGGGCCTGGCCGCCCGGGGCGTTCAGGTGCACGTGCTGGCCCGCGGCCGCGAGGAGGACCCCGCCGAGGAGGAGGTCGAGGGCGTGATGGTGCACCGGGTGCTCGAGCCCGAGCGCCCGCGCGACCTCACGGAGTTCGTGACCTGGATCGAGCACATGAACGCCGACATGCTCGCCGCCGGGGTGGAGGTGGGCGACCGCTACTCCTTCGACGTGGTGCACGGACACGACTGGCTCGTGGCCAGCGCGGGCGACCACCTCGCCAAGCGCTTCCGCTGCCCGTTCGTGGTCACGGTCCACGCCACCGAGACGGGCCGCCACCAGGGCTGGGTCGACAAGCACCCGCAGTCCTACATCCACGGCGTCGAGCGCTGGATGACCAACCGCGCCGAGCGGGTCGTGACCTGCTCGGCCTACATGCGCGAGCACGTGGCCGACGTGTTCGGCCTCGAGGAGGAGCGCATCGCGGTGATCCCGAACGGGATCGACCCGTCGGAGCTGGTGCCGGTGGACGATCTCGAGACCCTGCGCTCGCGCTTCGCCTCACCCGACGAGCGCCTGGTGCTGCTCGTCGGCCGGCTCGTGTACGAGAAGGGCTTCCAGCTCGCCCTCGAGGCGCTGCCCGGCCTGATCGAGCGCGTGGGCAACGTGCGCTACCTGGTGGCCGGCTCGGGCACCGCCGAGCGCGAGCTGCGCGAGCAGGCCTCGGCCCTCGGGCTCGACGACCACGGCACCTTCCTGGGCTGGATCGGCGACGACGTCCTGCACTCGCTCTACCGCATCGCCGACCTCACGGTGGTCCCCTCGATCTACGAGCCCTTCGGCCTGGTGGCGCTCGAGGCCATGGCCTCGGGCTGCCCGTGCCTGGTGGCCGACACCGGCGGCCTGCGCGAGGTGGTGCCCAACGAGAACGTGGGCCTGCGCTTTCGCTCCCGCGACCCCGAGTCCCTGGGCCAGATGGCCGAGCGGGTGCTCACCGACGCCGAGCTGCGCGACCGGCTGGTGGCCGAGGCCTCGGAGCACGTGCTGAGCTTCGACTGGGCCGACGTGGCGGCGCAGGTGGTGGAGGTCTACGAGGAGGCCATCGTGAGCAGCGTGGCCATCCGCCTCAAGGGCTCGTCGGCCTCGGCCGGCCACTGACCGACGTCGGCCGGCCACCAGGCGTGCTCGTCGTGCTCGGGGTCCATCGTGACCTGGGCGCCCGCCGCCAGGTGGGCCATGCCGACCAGGAGCACGAGCCCCGACGGCAGGCGCACCAGCGCCTCGACCGTCAGCCGCTCGGGCGCGACCGACCACTCCTCCGCGAGCTCGCGCCCGAGCGTGTCGGCGGGGCTCTCGCCCACGTCCACGGCGCCGCCCGCGCCGAGGGCCCAGCGCCCCGGCCACGAGGCCAGCCACGCGGCGCGGCGCCCGGCGAGCCACCTGCCGTCCGAGTCGCGCACCACGCAGAGCGCCGACATCCCCTCCGCGCCCCCGTCCGCGAGCCGCAGGGCCCACCGCGCCGGCTCGAGCTCGATCCGCAGGCGGTCCGGCGATGCCTCGAACGCGGCCATCCGCGCGCTCATCCCGTCGTGGGTGGGCGATCCCCGCTCGCGGAGGGAGTCCACGGCGGCGTCGGCGCCCGCGTCGGCCTCGACGGCGGGCTCGTAGGGATCGTCGCTCCAGACGGCGTGCACCTGGCCGGGATGCCAGGGCCCGCGGGCCAGGATTCCGGGGGCGGCGCTCACTCCCACCGCATGCGCTGGGGCTCCTCGCGCATGCGCAGCACGCGGGCGGGCACGCCGGCGACCACGGCGTTGGCCGGCACGTCGCGGGTCACCACCGCGCCGGTGCCGATGATGGCGTTGTCGCCCACGGTGACCCCCCTGAGGATGCTCACGCCGTAGCCGATCCACACGTTGTTGCCGACGCGGACGTCGCGCTTGTAGATGCCCTGGAGGCGCACGGGGCGCTCCACCTCGGAGGCGCCGTGGTCGAAGTCGATCAGCATCACCCGGTCGGCTATCACGCACTCGCGCCCGATCGACACGTGCTGGTAGGCGGAGATCGTGCACTCCTGGCCGAGCACGGTCTTGGCCCCGATGGACACGAGCCCCTCGTGGCAGCGGATCTTCGTGCCGTGCCCGAGCCACGACCAGCGCCCGAGCTCGATCCGCCCCGAAGCGGCCGATCTGGAGGGTCACGTCGGGGGCGATGAAGGCCAGGCCGTCGGTGTGGAGCCTCCGGCCGTAGCGCGGTCAGCCACCGGCGCCGCGCCAGGCCGACCAGCAGCCGCGCGTACCGCGGCGTGAGCATGCGGTTGCGGCGCATGAAGCGAAGCAGGGCCAGCGGCCCGCCGCGCAGCGGGGCCGGGTGCTCGGCGCGGCTCGCCGCTCCGGGGGCGGGGCGGCGCCTCGATTTCGGGAGACAGCGGCTCCATGGGACGACCCGATGATAGAAGTAGCCCCCATGAGCCCCGTCACCACGTCCATCGTCACCGCCACCGACATCCACCGCCGCTTCGGAGAGGGCGATACCGCCGTCGAGGCGCTCGACGGCGTGAGCGTCGAGTTCCCCAAGGGCAAGTTCACGGCCATCATGGGCCCGTCGGGCTCGGGCAAGTCGACCCTGATGCACGTGCTGGCCGGCCTCGACCGGCCCACGTCGGGCACGGTCCAGGTCGACGGGGCCGAGATCACCAACCTCGACGACAAGCGCCTCACCGAGCTGCGGCGCGACAAGCTCGGCTTCATCTTCCAGTTCTTCAACCTGCTGCCGGTCCTCTCGGCCGAGGAGAACATCCGCCTGCCGCTCACGATCGCCGGCCGGGAGCCCGACAAGGAGCTCTTCGACCAGCTCGTGAGCGCGGTGAACCTGGGCGACCGGCTCTCCCACCGCCCCTCCGAGCTCTCCGGCGGGCAGCAGCAGCGCGTGGCGGTGGCCCGCGCGCTGGTGTCCAAGCCGGCCGTGGTGTTCGCCGACGAGCCCACCGGCAACCTCGACACGAACTCCAGCGAGGAGGTGCTGGCCCTGCTGCGCCGGGCGGTGGACGACTTCGGCCAGACCGTGGTCATGGTCACCCACGACGCCAACGCGGCGTCGGTGGCCGACCGCGTGCTCGTGCTCGTGGACGGCAAGATCGTGCAGGACACCGGCGCCGGGACCCCTGAGGAGGTACACGACCTGCTCAAGGCCGAGACCGCATGAGGGCGGTCGCACTGCGCAACCTGGGGGCGCGCAAGCTCAGGACGTTCCTCACCTCCCTGGCGGTGATCCTCGGGATCATGATGGTGGCGGGCACCTACGTGCTCACCGACACCATCGACCAGTCGTTCGACAAGATCTTCACGGAGTCGAACCAGGGGATCGACGCCGTGGTCACCTCCCGCGAGGAGGTGGAGACCGACGACAACTCGGAGCCCTCGTTCTCGGACTCGGTGCTCGACAAGGTGCGGGCCACCGACGGCGTCGCGAAGGCCCAGGGCGGGATCTTCGACCAGCAGGTCGCGATCCTCGACAAGGACGACGAGCCGATCGGAGGCAACGGCGCTCCGACCTTCGGCGGCTCCGACCTCGACGAGCCCTTCGACGCCTTCACCTACGTGAAGGGCGGCAAGCCGGAGGCCGACGACCAGGTGGTCATCGACAAGCAGACCGCCGACCGGGCCGAATACAAGATCGGCGACAAGGTCAAGGTCGTCGGCAAGGAGCCGGCCCGCAGCTACGACCTGGTGGGCATCGTCACGCTCGGCAGCGTCGATTCCTTCGGAGGCTCGAGCATCGCGGTGTTCACGCTGCCCGAGGCCCAGCGGATAACCCGCAAGGAGGGCAAGTTCGACCAGATCAGCGTCGCCGCGGACGAGGGGGTGGGACCGACGGCGCTCAGGCGCTCGCTGGCGAGCAACCTGCCGAAGACGGTGGAGGCGGAGACCGGTGAGGAGAACACCGAGTCCCAGAAGGCGGACGTCGACGAGTTCATAAACATCCTGAGGACGGCCCTGCTCATCTTCGCCGGGGTGTCGCTGTTCGTGGCCTCCTTCCTGATCTTCAACACCTTCTCGATCACGGTGGCCCAGCGCACGCGCGAGTTCGCGATGCTGCGCACGCTCGGCGCCAGCCGGCGCCAGCTCGTGACCTCGGTGGTCCTCGAGGCATTCGTCCTCGGGCTGTTCGCGTCCGTGATCGGGCTGCTCCTGGGCATCGCCTTCGCGCCCGCCATCAACGCGCTGTTCCAGGCGCTCGAGATCGACCTCCCCAACGAGGGCACGGTGATCGCGGCGCGCACGATCATCCTCTCGCTGGTGCTCGGCACGCTGCTCACGGTGCTCGCGTCCCTCATCCCGGCGCTGCGCGTGACCCGTGTCCCGCCGGTCACGGGCCTGCGCGAGGGAGCCGTGCTCGAGACCCCGAAGAGCCACCGGGTGCGCACCGTCGGTCGCGATCGTGCTCACGGGCATCGGCATCGCGCTGATGCTGCTCGGGGTCTTCGCCGTGCTCGACCCGGGTGAGGCGTGGGTCGGCGTGGGCGCGGTCGGCATCTTCATCGGGGTCGCGCTGCTCAGCCCTCGCCTCGTGAAGCCGATGGCCTCGCTCGTCGGGCGGCCGCTCGAGCGCTTCCGGGGGGTCGCGGGTCGCCTGGCGCGCGAGAACTCGATTCGCAATCCCGGTCGCACCGCCTCCACGGCGGCGGCGCTCATGATCGGCCTCGCGATGGTCTCCTTCGTCGCGATCTTCGCGGCGGGCCTGCGCGGCTCGATCAACGCCGCGTTCGACAAGACGATCCAGGGCGACGTGATCCTCGCCAACAGCGACGGCTTCTCGGACATCTCGATCGCCACCGTGGACGCGGCGGAGCAGGTGGACGGCGTGGAGCTGGCCTCGCCCACCCGCTTCACCCAGGCCAACGTGGCGGGGAAGAAGGGCGCCTACCAGACGCTGGTGGACCCGGAGAACGTGAACTCGGTGTACTCGCTCGACTGGAAGGACGGCGAGGACTCGCTCCTGTCCAATCTCGGTCCCACCGACGCGGTGATCGACGAGAAGTGGGGGCGCAAGAAGGGCTTCGGGGTGGGGGACACCTTCACCGCGGGCACGGCCTCCGGGCGCAAGATCAAGTACACGGTGCGCGGCACGTTCTTCGACGACGCGGACTTCAACGGCGACTACGTGGCGTCGGACGTGAACGCGGCCGACTACGGCGAGGAGACCACCGCGACGCAGGTGCTCGTCAAGCTCGACGACGGGGCCGACGCCGGGGCGGTGAAGGACGAGCTGAACACCGTGGTCAGCGACCGCTTCCCGACCGTCGAGGCCAAGAGCCAGCAGGAGTTCAAGGACTTCATCGGCGAGGAGGTCAACCAGCTGCTGGGCGTGGTCTACGCGCTGCTGGCGCTCGCGGTGATCGTGTCGCTGTTCGGCATCGTCAACACCCTCGCGCTGTCGATCTACGAGCGCACGCGCGAGCTCGGCCTCATGCGCGCGGTGGGCATGTCGCGCCGCCAGGTCCGGCGGATCGTGCGCTACGAGTCGGTGATCACGGCGCTGATCGGCGCGGTGCTCGGGTCGCTGCTCGGGGCGAGCTTCGCGGTCATCATGAGCCGGCCACTGGCCGACGAGGGCTTCACGCTCTCGATTCCGGTGGGCACGTTGCTGGTGCTGCTGGTGCTCGCCGCGCTGGCGGGCGTGGTGGCCGCCATCGGGCCGGCGCGGCGCGCCTCGCGGCTCGACGTGCTAGAAGCGCTCGCTTACGAGTAGGGGGCTCAAGGCCCGCACTCGCCGTCCGATAGGGGGAGTTCGTGCGCCGCGCCCTGTTCGCCACCATCGCCTTGCTGATCCTCTGCGCCCCGGCGCAGGCGGCCACCGTCTCCGTGGAGGCCGGAACGCTGCGCGTCGTGGCCCCCGTGGGTGAGACGAACCTGCTCGAGATCGGCGAGGACGACACCGGGATGCTCGTGCGCGACACCGGCGGCGACGCTGCCGCTTCGCCGGCAGCGGCTGCGCCCCGACCGCGGAGGCCGACCTCCTGCTCTGCGGCCCGGCGAGCCAGGTGTTCGTGGACGCCGCCGACGGCGACGACCAGGTGACGCTCGCAACCGGCGCTCCCCTCGACGCTGCTCGGGGGAGACGGCGACGACGTCCTGACCGGCTTCGAGTCCGCCGACACGCTCGACGGCGGGCCGGGCGACGACACGCTCGAGGGCGGCTTCGGCCGCGACCGCCTCGACGGCGGTTCCGGCGCGGACCTCCTGGACGGCTCCGGAGGCCCGGACGAGCTCACGGCCGGAACCGGCGACGACGTCCTGGAGGGCGGCGACGGCGCCGACCGCCTCGACGCCGGGCGCGGCGCCGACGGCGCCGAGGGCGGCGCGGGCAACGACTTCATCCGCCTGCGCGACAGCAAGTCCGACTCGGCGATCTGCGGCAGCCAGCGCGACCACGTGCGGGCCGAGGTGCTCGACACGCTCGACTTCTCCTGCGAGGCCGTCGACCTCGGGCAGCCCGGGCGCGTCGGGCGCCTGCGCGCGCTCACCGGGGGCGGGCGCTTCGTGCCGGTGCCGGGCCAGCCGTGGGCGGTGGTGGACCGCCGCATCCTGCGCGACGTGCTCTACCTCGTGCGCCGCTACAAGCTGCGCCTCGGCGACTGCTTCGCCCGCACGCGGCCACGCGCCCCGGGGCGAGCACCCGCTCGGCCTGGGCTGCGACATCGTGCCGGGCCCCGGCGGCTCGTGGAACCTCGTGGACCGCCTCGCCCGCTGGGCCGAGCCGCGCCAGAACCGCCCCCGCTGGCCCTGGCGCTGGGTGGGCTACAACGGCGACTACAACCACGGTCGCGGCAACCACCTGCACCTCTCGTGGAACCACACCCCCGGCCGGCCCTTCCGGCCGGTGCGGACGGTGTGGGTGTTCGAGGTGGGCGGCAGCCCCGGGCGCCGCGGCGGCGCTGGTCCCGGGGCCGCTGATCGGCGAGCCCGACTTCTAGGAGGTAGGCTCCCAGCCGGGTTGGCGTCGAAGCTTCCGCCCCTGCTCTCGGAACGCTCTCGCGGGGTCGAGTTCGTGCTGCTCGTGGTGGTGCCGTCGGTGGGCGGCCTGATCGGCGGGATCCTCCTGGGCGTCAACGAGATCGCCTACCTCGTGTACTCCGTGCTGGCGATCGGCGCCGGCTTCTTCGGCGGGCTCGAGCACGTGGGGGCCTGGAACGGCTTCTACCGCGGCCTCATCGGCGGGCTGCTGTTCGGCGTCTTCATCCTGATCGGCCACGGGGTGCTGTTCGACTCCGAGCCCAAGGCCGAGCTGCCCCACCCCGAGATCCTGCTCGTGGTCATCACCACGGTGCTCGGCTGCCTGCTGGGCGCGCTGGGAGCGCGGCGCCGCGCGCGGCTGGAGCGCGAGCAGCGCGAAGCCACCGCGTGAGCGCGCTCGCGGCCGGTCGCGTGGCGACGCGGATCCCCGTGCGGGACCTGGACCGGGCGCGCGAGTTCTACGCCGAGAAGCTCGGTCTCGAGCCGAGCGAGGAGCGGCCCGGCGGCCTGCTCTACCGCTGCGCGGGCGGCGAGTTCGCCCTCTTCGAGTCGGCCGGCGCCGCGTCGGGCGCGTCCACGCAGATGGCGTGGGACGTGGATGACATCGAAGCCACCGTCGCCGAGCTGCGCGGCCGAGGCCTCGAGTTCGAGGATGTCGACATGCCCGGAATGGAGACGCGGGACGGCATCGTCGAGGTCCCGGGCAACTACCCGAGCAAGGGCGGCAAGGGCGAGCGCGCGGTCTGGTTTCGAGACCTCGACGGCAACGTGTTCGGGATCGGCCAGCGGATCAGCTGACGCGGGGGCGATACGCGTGGACCACCACGCCGGTGTCGAACGCTCTCGGTGTCGGCGAGCTCGAGCGTTCGTCTTCTCCGACGTCTCGGGGAACAGCCGCTTGCCGCCCCCGATCGCGACGGGGAAGATCATCACCCGCAGCTCGTCGATGAGGCCGTTCTCGATCAGCGCGTGGACCAGCGTGCAGCTGCCGGCGACGAGGATCGGGCCGCCGTCGCCCTCCTTGAGCTTCGTGACCTCCTCGGCCACGTCGCCGTCGAGCACCGTCGTGTTCTCCCACTCGGGGTCCTTCAGCGTCGAGGAGACCACGAACTTGGGCATCGAGTTCATCTTGTCCGCGAACTCGCCGCCCCGGTCGGGCCACGCCGTCGAGAAGCCCTCGTAGGTCACCCTGCCGAGCAGCAGCGCCTCCGCGGACAGGGTCTCGTCGAGCTTGTACTTCTCCTGGTCCGGCCCGTGGAAGTCGAAGACCCACCCGGAGTGGGGGTGGCCCTCCTCGCCGCCCGGCGCCTCCATCACGCCGTCCAGCGTCACGAACTCGGACACGATCAGCTTCCTCATGGCCTGCCTCCTTGACTCGATTGGGGACAACTAGCATGCCGAGCCGCATGGCCCGCACCGCGAGCACCGCCGCAGAGCTGAAGGAGGGGCTCCTCTCCGGGGACAAGCGCGCGCTCGCGCGGGCGATCTCGCTCGTCGAGAACGACGACCCCGAGGGCTGGGCGCTCGTGCGCGAGGTCTACCCCCAGACCGGCCGGGCGCGGATGGTCGGCCTCACCGGCCCGCCGGGCGTCGGCAAGTCGACGCTGATCGGGGCCCTCACGAAGGAGCAGCGCAAGGCCGGACCGCCAGGTGGCGGTGCTCTCCATCGACCCCTCGTCGCCCTTCACCCAGGGCGCGCTGCTCGGCGACCGCATCCGGCTCACCGAGCACTTCCTCGACTCCGGGGTGTTCATCCGCTCGATGGCCAGCCGCGGCTCGCTCGGCGGGCTCTCCGAGGCCACCCTGCAGGCCGCCCTGCTGATGGACGCCTCCGGCAAGGACGACGTGTTCCTGGAGACCGTGGGGATCGGCCAGGCCGAGGTGAACATCATCGACCACGCCGACACCGTGGTGCTCGTGCTCATGCCCGGCGCCGGCGACTCGATCCAGGCCCTCAAGGCCGGGGTGATGGAGATCCCCGACGTGATCGTGATCAACAAGTGCGAGCACCCGCTCACCGACACGATGGTGCGCGAGATCCGCGGCGTGCTCTCCCTCGGTCCCCAGGAGGGCTGGCGCGTGCCGATCGTGCAGACCGAGGCCTCGAAGGGCGTGGGCGTCGAGGAGCTGGGGGAGAGGATCGCCGCCCACCGCGCCCACATCGAGGAGGAGGGCACGCTGTCCGAGCGCCGGCGGCGCAACCTCATGAACGAGGTGATCGCCCTCGCGGCGGGACGCATGCGGCGAAAGCTGGAGGAGTCGCTGGCCGAGGACGAGTCGGTGCAGGAGATGCTCGACGAGGTGGTGGCCCGGCGGCTCGACCCCGCGAGCGCGGCGACGCGTCTGCTCGAGCGCGAGCTCTAGCCGGCGATGCCATAGGGTCGGTCCTACCCCGAGCGCAGGAGGGATCTTCCCCATGAGCATCGTCGTCCGCTTCAGCCCCGCCAACTTGACTGCCGAGAAGTACGACGAAAGCACTCGTTCGCTTGAGGAAGCCGGGGTGGAGTTTCCGCCCGAGGGGCTCGACTACCACGTCTGCTTCGGCTCGGACGGGGACCTACGCGTCAGCGAGATCTGGGACTCGCGGGAGCAGTTCGAGGCGTTCGGTGAGCGCCTCATGCCGGTGCTGAGCCGAAGCCGGAATCGAGTTTTCCGCCGAGCCGGAGGTCTTCGAGGTTCACAACATCGAGAAGCGCTAGTCGCCCGGGTGCCAGCCGAACTGGCGCGCCCCGCGCCGGCAGAAGCCGCCGGTGCGGAAGTTGCTGCCCGACGAGCACCGCCAGCCCCGCAGCCGCTTGTAGCGGTGCACGTGGCGCACCTTGCGCCGGGCGCTCGTGCAGGTGATGCCCCTTGTAGAAGAGCACGTAGCTGCGGCCGCCGTAGGAGACCGATCCGGCAGCGCGACGCGGCGCCCCGCCTGTTCGTCCCGATCGCCTCGAGTGCCCGCGGGAACTTCCGCAGGTCCCCGCTCCCCGCCCCGGCGCCGCACGAGAACAGGCGCGGGCGGTCGTTGTGGGCCAGGCCGCACTTCCAGCGGCCCAGGGTCCGGCCGCTCGAGTCGTAGGCCTTGGCCACCCGCCGCGCGGTGCGGCACGAGACCCGGCGGATGGCGATGACGCGGGCGTAGCGGTAGACCGACGTGCTCGATATCACGCCGCACGAGCGGCGCGCCGCGCTCGTCGCCGTCGGGCGCAGGCGCCGCCATTGCGTCGGGCGCGCACGCGCCCAACGCGACGAGCGCGCCGAGAAGGGCCAGTCGTCTCGATGCCACCGAGGGGAGGGTGAAGCGCGGCGCAGCGGGCGTCAAGGGTGAACCGGGTCCGTCCGGACCTCGCGGACCACGAGGGCGGCGAGCGCCACCCCGACGGCGCCCGCGAGCACGTACGGCCCCGCCGAGTCGTCGAAGCGCGGCAGGACGTCGGTGAGCGGGCCGAACGGGGCGTCGGGCCGCCCGGCGGCCAGCCCGCCGTCGCCCAGCCTCACGTCGAGCCACAGCCACAGCGACGCCCCGACCGAGAGCAGCGCCAGCCCCAGGCCCACGCGCGGGAGGTGGCGCAGCCCCAGCGCCGCGAGCGGCACCGCGAGCACGAGCCCGGCGAGCACGTGCCGCCCCGGGAACCACGGGCCGGCCGGCTCGGGGGCGAGGAAGGCGGCCACCAGGAGCTGGGCCCCCGCGGCGGCGGCGCACATCGTGGCCGCGCGCTCCATCACCCGCAGCTCGGGCACCGCGCGCGAGAGCCGCTCGCGCCGGCCGCGATGCAGGAACCAGCACCCGGCGAAGACCAGCGCGAGCACCGGCGCCCAGCGCAGCAGGCCGTAGTCGCGGTCCAGGAAGATCGCCACCAGCCGGTAGGAGCGCTCCAGGTAGCCGAGCGCGCTGTCGGTCCCGGTGCCGGGGCCGGCCTCCGCCGCGTAGGGGGTCGGGCCGCCGAAGAAGCCCTCGCTGATCCCCACGAAGAGGGCCAGGCTGAACAGGGCGAGCTCGATCGACCCGATCCCCAGCGTCCGCCGCCGCGCGCGGAAGAGCGAGCGCGCGGCGTAGGCGCCGATCACCACCGCCGCGGGCAGGAACTTGACCCCGAGCCAGGGCACGGCGCCGAGCAGCGCGAAGCACCCGAAGGCGGCCCGGCGGGACACGTGCTCGTCCAGGCGCAGCGCGAGCAGCGCCGCGCCGGCCAGCGCGGCCGCGGCGGCCAGCTCGGGATAGACGGCGGTGCCGTAGGCGAGGAACGGCGCCGAGATCCCGACCGTCAGCGTCGCGCCCAGCGCCCAGGGATCGGGCACCACCCGCAGCGCCAGCCGGTAGGCCAGGACGAAGGCGAGCGCCGCCAGGGCGGCGAGGAAGAGCTCCACTCCCTTCGCCCCGGCGATCGCGAAGGCGGGCGCGACCAGCAGCGGAAGGCCCAGGCCGTGGGGCTCGTGCAGCCGCCCCTCGGTCTCACGGCCCTGCGGCTCGAGGAGGTAGGGGTAGAAGTCGTCGTAGGAGCGCGCGGCGAGGTCGTCCTTCACGTCGATGCCGCCGTCCTCGACGATCGACTGCGCCGCCAGGAGGTAGTGGGGCTCGTCGCCGGCGTAGTCGGAGCCGGCGAACGCGTCCAGGCCGAGGGTGCCGGCGTAGAGCGCGAACAGGAGGAGCCACAGGGCGACCGCGCGTCTCGTCACGAGGACCGGACGCTAGCCGGGCTAACGCGAGGGCGGAGCGGCGGGGTCCGCTCCCACCGCCTGTGCGGCCAGGGCGAGCCTCGCCCGCGTGATCACGTCGGAGCCGCTCTCGCCGTCCTGCCACGCCGCCACGCCGGTCGACGGCCGCGGTCGAGCGGCTCTCGAGGTCCAGCTCGAGCTCGCGGGCCAGCGCCTCGGCGGCCTCGGCCTCCGTGTCGGGCACGACGAGCGCGAGGCGGCGGCCGCTGTAGCGACAGCCCGTGCCCCCGCAGCGGCTGGCCGCGCGCTGCACGGCGTGCGCCGCGTCCTGGAGCGCGCCGTCGCCGGCCGCGTAGCCGTCGCGGTCGTTGAGCTCGACCAGCGTGCTCAGCTCGAGCAACACCACGGAGAAGGGACGGCCCTCGAGCGCGCGCGCGCTCGGCGTGCGCCGCCGCGGCCTCCTGCATGTAGCGATGGCCGTAGAGCATCGTGAGGTTGTCGGTGGCCCCGGCCGCCGCGAGGCCCAGCAGCGACTCGCCCGCCCCGCGGCGGGTGCGGATCTCGGGATCGTCGAGCGCCGCCGCCAGCCCGTCGGGCTCGCGCTCGGCGGGCGGGTGGGCGCGCACCTCCTCCACGAACAGGTCGCACCACCTGCGGGTCGAACTGGGTGCCGGCGCAGCGCTCGAGCTCGGCGCACGCCTCGCCGGTGCTCGAGCGCCGAGCGGTAGGGGCGGTCCGAGGTCATGGCGCTGAAGGAGTCGGCCACGCAGATCACCCTCGCCTCGAGCGGGATCTCGCTCTCCGGACAGCCCGGCCGGGTAGCCGTCGCCGTCGAAGCGCTCGTGGTGGTGGAGCACCGCCGGGCCGATCGAGTCGAGGGCCGGCACCTGCTCCAGCAGGCGGAAGCCGATCCGCGGATGGAGCTCGATCGCCGCCCGCTCCTCGGGGGTGAGCGCGCCCGGGCTTGAGCAGGATCCGCTCGGAGATGCCGATCTTGCCCACGTCGTGCAGGAGCGAGGCGATCAGCAGCTCCTCGCGCCGGCGCGGATCGAGGTCGAGCCGGGTGGCCACGGCGCCCACGTAGCTCGCCACCTCGTCGGAGTGCAGGCGCAGCGAGGCGTCCTTGACCTCGATGGCGTCGGCCATCATGCGCACGGTCGCCATGTAGGACGAGCGCAGCTCGCCGTGCAGGCGGCCGTTCTCGAGCACCGCGCCGGCGTGGTCGCCGAGGGCGAGCAGCACGTCGTCGTCGAGGTCCTCGAAGCCGCCGTCGCGGTTGGCGCAGATGATCACGCCGCTGAAGTCGTCCTGGATGTAAACGGGTATGGCCAGCAGGTTCCTGATCTCTTCGTCCGCCGCCGTGCGCCCCTCTTCGCGCACGGTCGAGGAGTCGTCCTCGCGGACGTTCTCCTCATGTTTCATCGCCCGACCCGCAAACTCCTGCGCCACGGCGCTCTCGGTCGGATCGTTGTCGAAGCCCTGGTGGCACACGAAGTCGAGCATTCCGTCGCCGTCGCGGTCCTCACGGGAGAGCAGCAGGCCCTTCTCGGCCTCCACCAGCTTCAGCGCCACCTGGAGCACCATCGCCCGCACGTCGCCGGTGTGGGCGAGCGCGCCCTGCTCGCGGTGCAGCCGGATCACCTGGCTGCGCAGCTCGCGGGTCCATTCGCGCTCCGACCTGGTGGGCGTGCTGGAGGCGCGCGCGCAGGCCGCGCTCCTTCGAGAGGCTCTGCTCACGCTCCTTGGCCTCCTTTCGGAGCGCGCGCTCGCGCTCCTCGGCGGCGCTCGGCGCTTGCTCCCGTCTCGGCTCCGCGGCCGCGTTCGCAGCGAACCAGCCCCCGACCGCCGTCGAGTCGGCCGCCGAGGCCCAGGATGCAGCGGGAGGACGTCGTCGCCCGCGTCGGCAAGGTCGCCGTCGATCCCGAGGACGACCGCGGCGACCAGCCCGGCGGCGAGCAGCGCGGTGGCCAGCGGGAACATCACCCTCTGGGGGTACCCGCGAGCGCGGCGGCTCTACGCGCCGAGCGCGCGGGCGATGACCATCTGCTGGACCTCGTCGGTGCCCTCGCCGATGGTGAGGATCTTCGCGTCGCGGTAGAAGCGGCACACCGGGTACTCCTCGATGTAGCCGTAGCCGCCGTGGATCTGCACGGCCTCCTCGGCGGCCCGCACCGCCAGGCGGCCGGTCTTCAGCTTGGCCTGCGCCGCGGTGAGCGAGAAGTTCTTGCCCTGGTCCTTCTCGCGCGCCGCCTTGTAGGTCAGCAGCCGGGCGGCCTCGATCTCGGTGGAGATGTCGGCCAGCTTGGCCTGGATGGCCTGGTACTTGGAGATCGGCTTGCCGAAGGCCTGGCGCTCCTTGGCGTAGGCGAGCGCCTCGTCGAGGGCGCCCTGCGCGAGGCCGACGCCCATGGCGCTGACGCTGATGCGACCGCCGTCGAGGGTCTGCATGAACTGCTTGAAGCCCATGCCCCGCGGGCCGAGGAGGTTCTCCTCGGGCACGCGCACGCCGTCGAAGGACAGCGGCCGGGTGTCCGAGGCGTTCCAGCCCATCTTGCGGTAGGCCTCGCCGATCTCGTAGCCGGGGGTCCCGCGCGGCACGATGATGTTCGAGACCTCCTTCTCGCCCGTGCGCGCGGTGATGGCCACGAAGCCCGAGATGTCGGTGCCCGAGTTGGTGATGAACTGCTTGGCGCCGTCGATCACCCACTCGCCGTCCTCCAGCGTGGCCCGCGTGCGCACGTTGCCGGCGTCCGAGCCCGCCTCGGGCTCGGTCAGGCCGAAGGCGCCGAGGGTCTCGCCGCTCGTGAGCCTGGGCATCCACTCCTGCTTCTGCTCGTCGCTGCCGAAGGCGTAGACCGGCCAGGTGCCGAGGCTCGTGTGCGCGGCCACCGTGATGCCCACGCTGGAGTCGATGCGCGCCAGCTCCTCGATGGCCAGCGCGTAGGAGAGCGTGTCGGCGCCGCCCCCGCCGTACTCCTCGGGGTAGGGGATGCCCATCAGCCCGAGCTCGCCCATCTGCTTCACCAGCTCGTAGGGGAAGGACTTCGTGCGGTCGAGCTCCTCGGCCACCGGCTTGACCTCGTTGCGCGCGAAGTCGCGCGCGAGGCGCTGGATGGCGGCCTGCTCGTCGGTGAGGTCGAAGTCCATGGCCGCGGGATCGTACTCGGGGAGCGGTACGCTCGACCCGTGGGAGGAGGTCGGCGGATCAGCTTGGCGCTGCTGTGCCTGTGCGTGTTCGCGGGTCCGGCTCAGGCCCAGGCCCAGCAGGCCGACCCGGCGCGCTTCGTCGACCCGATGATCGGCACCGCGCCGCCCGGCTTCGTCTTCCCCGGCGCCGTCGTGCCGTTCGGCATGGTCCAGAACTCGCCCGACACCGAGGGCGAGTTCGCCTACAGCGGCTACCTGTCGACCGACCCGACGATCCGCGGCTTCAGCCTCGTCCACCTGTCAGCGGCCCGGGCGTGACGCAAGGCCGGCGACCTGCCGTTCATGCCGACGCTCGGGCCGGCCATCGCAGGACCCCAACGTCTACGCCTCGCCGTTCTCCCACGCGAGCGAGCAGGCCTCGCCCGGCTACTACCGCGTGCGCGCTCGAGCAGTCGCGGACCGACGTCGAGCTGACCGCCTCGACGCGCGCGGCGATGCAGCGCTACACGTTCCCGCCGGCGCCGCCGGCCAACGTGATCGTCGACGTCAGCGCGCAGCGTCGAGGGCGTCGCACGACGGCGCGCTTCGAGGTCGACCGGCCCGACGAGATCACGGGCTGGACGCGCGGCCGCTACCCGCGTCCACTTCGTCGCGCGCTTCGAGCCGGCCGTTCGCCGTCGCACGGTCGACGACCGGCCCGGCGGCTGGTCGTCGTTCGACGACGCGGCGGACGGTCGACCGATGCGCGTCGGCATCTCGTTCGTCGACGCCGCGGGCGCGCGGCGCAACCTCGACGCCGAGGCGCCCGACGTTCGACTTCGACGGCATGCGCGCCGCGCGCGCGCGAGGCGTGGAACCGCGCAGCTCGCGCGCGTCGAGGTCGACGGCGGCACCGCCGCTCGACCGGCGCGCGTTCTACACCGCGCTCTACCACGCGCTGCTGCACCCGAACGTCTTCAGCGACGTCGACGGCCGCTACCTCGGCTTCGACGACGCAGCCGCACGTCGCCGAGCGGCCGCACGCAGTACGCGAACTTCTCGTCGCTGGGACACCTACAAGGCGCAGAACCAGCTGCTCGCGCTGATCCAGCCGCGAGCGCTACCGCGACATGCTGCTGCTCGCTGCTCGCCGACGTACCGCGAGGGCGGGCAAGCTGCCGCGCTGGGGCGAGCAGAACATCGACGCCGCGCACATGTCCGGCGACCCGGTCGATCCCGATGATCGCCGACGGCGTCGTGCCGCGGGCTGCTCGTCGCGGCGCCGAGCGCGCGGCGCTGTACGCGGCGGCGCGTCGACCTCGTCGCGCGCCGCGCCGGCCGAGCTCGGCGCGGCTCGGCTACCTGCCGATGCAAGCCGGGCACGACGCTCGAGTACGGCGTCGCCGACTTCGCGCTCGCGCTGCTCGCCGACGCGCTCGGGCGACGACGCCGACGCCGCGCGCTGGCGCTCGCGCGCTCGCTGCAACTACCGCAACACTGCTCGACCCCGAGACGCGGCTGGATCCGCCCGCGCAACGCCGACGGCACCTGGCACGAGCCGTTCTCGACCCGACCGACGAGACCGGCTTCCAGGAGGGCAACTCGTGGCAGTACTCGTGGCTCGCGCCGCACGACGCGCGCGGCCTGTTCGACCGCATGGGCGGCGACGCCGTCGCGCGTCGAGCGCCTCGACCACCTCTTCCGCTGCCCGCCCGAGGTGCAGCAACCGCGCTGACGTTCTTCGGCATCGTCTACCGCTTCGACATGTACGCGCCCGGCAACGAGCACGACCTGCAGGTGCCGTGGATGTACGCGTTCGCCGGCCAGCCGTGGCGGGACGCAGCGACGAGCTGCGCGACATCCGCACGCTCTTCCGCGCCGACGCCCGACGGCCTGCCCGGCAACGACGACCTCGGCGTCGCTGTCGGCCTGGCACGTCTGGTCGGCGCTCGGCTTCGGCCCGGTCACGCCGGGCGCGCCGTTCTACGTCGTCGGCTCGCCGCAGTTCGAGCGGGCCGTCGCTGCGGGTGCCGGGGCGGCCCGGCGTTCACCGTCGTCGGCGCCCGGGCGCCTCGCCTGACCGCGCCGCTACGTGCGCGGGCCGCGGCTGCGCGGGCGGCGCGCTGGACCGGGCGTGGCTCTTCGACACGCTGGCCGAGGGCGGGACGCTGGAGCTGCCGATGGTCGGCCGAGCCGGACACGGCCTTCGGCGCCGGCGGCGGGCGCGAGGCCGCCGTCGGCGAGCGACTCGGCGCTTGTCGGAGTTCGGCTGCCGGCCGGGGTTCCGTGCCGCGCGGCGGCCCGGGCTCGTCGCGCCGCCCGCGGCTGCGCGTGTCGGTCGCGCCGCGGCGGGTGCGGGCCGGGCAAGCGGGTGCGCTTTCGCTTCCGGGTGACGGCGCGGCGCGGGACGTCGCGGCGGGCGCGTCCCGTGCGCCGGGCGGTGGTGCGCTTCGCCGGGCGGCGGGTGCGGACCGACCGGCGCGGGCGCGCGGTGATGGTCAGGCGGATGCGGTCGTGCGCCGCTACCGGGTGGTGGCGGCGCGCCGGGGCTTCGCCCGGGGCGTGGTGCGGGTGAGGGTGCTGCGGCGCGCGCGTTGAACCGCGACACCGTCATATGGACGCTGGTGGCGTTCTTCGGCGCGACGGTCGCGTTCGGCCTGCTCCGCAACGCCACGAAGGACGAGGGCGTGGCCGTGTCGCTCGGGGCGCAGACGGTGCTGCTCGTGGTGATCGTCGGGGTGCTGGTGCTCGTGTTCCGGCGGCGCGAGTAGGGGTAGGCTGCGGCCGACTCGGAGTCTGTGGGAGAGGAGAGCGGAATGGCCGTGATGGCGACGGTGTTCAACGAGGTGCAGCGCTCGACGCTGGAGGCGCTGTGCGACACCTTCGTCCCGGCCGTGGAGACCGACTCCGGCGACCCCGTCGAGCGCGAGTTCATGGCGCGGTCGGCCGGGGACCTCCAGGTCGCCGCCCAGATGGAGGCGATGCTGGCCGACGCGCTGCTGCCCGAGGAGGCGGCCGAGATCGGCGGGCTGCTCGATGCGCTCGCGGAGGAGGGGCTGTCGCTCGAGACGCCGTTGGAGGCCCGCACGCAGATCGTCCACGGCGTGCGCGCCGCGTCGCCCGAGGCCAAGCTCGGGCTCGCGCAGCTCAAGGGGCTGACGCTGCTGGTGTTCTACGGGATGCCGGACGAGGGCACGGGGCTGAATGCCAACTGGGAGGCGCTGGGGTATCCGGGGCCGATCTCCGCGGCGCCGTCGGCCGCCGATGCGCCCAAGACGCTCTCGCTCGCCTCGGTGAGCGGCGAGCAGGCCACGCTGACGTGCGACGTCTGCGTCGTCGGTTCCGGCGCCGGCGGCTCGGTGATCGCGGCCGAGGCGGCCCGCGCCGGCAAGTCCGTGCTTGATCCTGGAGGCCGGCCAGTACCGCAACGAGCAGGACTTCAACCAGCTCGAGGTGCAGGGGTATTCGGAGCTCTACTACGGCGGCGGCCTGGCCACGTCCGAGGACGGGTCCATTTCGATACTCGCCGGCGCCACGCTCGGCGGCGGCACCGTCGTCAACTACATGAACTGCATTCCGACGCCCGCCAGCTCGCTATCCGCACCGAGCTCGGTGAACACCCCGACCATCACCTTGCGCAGCAGATCCCGCCGCTCCTCATCGCCCTCAGAAGCCACGGCCTCCTGCAGCAACTCCAACCCGCGCGAGTGATCCCCAGCATCCAAGCGCCTCGAACGCCGCGGACAAATCAGAGCCCCCGTCGTCCTCGAGCATCAGCCGCGCCCGCGCCGCCAACCCGGCGCTCACGAAGTCCGTCGTCTCCAGCGGGCGCACCGTCATCAGCGCCTCCTGCGCCTCGCCGCGAGCCAGCAGCAGCTTCGCCAGCGCGGCCGCGGCGGGCGCCGAGCGCGCGTCGTGGGTCAGCGCGGTCCGCAGCGCCTGCTCGTCGCCGGACGCGACAGCGGCGACGGTGGCCTCGTCGGCCTCGGAAGGAATCAGCCGGTCGAGAAACGCCTCGACAGAAGCAGGCGGCACCGCCCCGGTGAACTCGGAAGCAACCCCGCCGTTCACGAAGCCCTTCACCGCCGGGATGCTCTGGATCCCGTACCGCACCGCGTGACCCTGGTTGGCGTCGGTGTCCATCTTCGCCAGCTCGACCTGGCCGGCGCGCGCGGTCACCGCCTGCTCGAGCACGGGCGTGAGCTGGCGGCACGGCGCGCACCACTCGGCCCAATAGTCCACGACCACCGGAACCTCGTTCGAGCGCTCGATGACCAGGCGCTCGAAGTCGGCCTCGGATACGTCGAAGATCGCGGCTGGTGAGGAGGCTTCCATCACCAGACGAATCTAGCGACGGCCACGACCGGCCTCAGCGCAGCGCCAGCACCCCGGCCTCCAGCTCGAGCAGCTGGCGCTTGCGCTCCATCCCGCCGCCGTAGCCGGTCAGCGTCCCGTCGGCGCCGACCACGCGGTGGCACGGCACGACGATCGAAACGGGGTTGCGCGCGTTGGCCAGGCCCACGGCCCGCGCGGCGCCGGGACGGCCGACCCGCGCTGGCCAGCTCCCCGTAGGTCACCGTCTCGCCGTAGCCGACCCTGCCCAGCTCCTCCCACACCCGCTGCTGGAACGCCGAGCCCTCCAGGGCCAGGTCGAGATCGAAGGCCTGCCGCTCGCCGGCGAAGTACTCGTCCAGCTGGGTGCAGACCGCCGCGAAGCGCGAGCGGTCCTCCGCGCACCCGCCGGGGACCTCGATCGCCCGCCGGCCCTCGCGCATGTAGAGCCCCGACAGCACCTCGCCGTCACCGAGGAGCAGCAGGTCGCCGAGCGGGCTGTCGATCCAGGTGCAGAACTTGGGCACGCCGCTCACCCCGCCTCGGGCACGCGGTCAACGGGCTCGCCCACGACGATCCGGCCCCAGTCCGCGTCGTCGATCTGGGCGACCGGCGCCTCGTCCAGCCACCGCCGGAGGATCGCGGTCAGCTCGTCGGGGCTGTCGAGGTGGGGGAAGTGCGCGGCGCCGGGGATGCTCTCGAAGCGGCTCCCGGGCGCCAGCGACCAGGCCTCGCGACCGTGGGCAATGGGGATCGTCCCGTCGCGCTCGCCCCACACGATCAGCGTGGGCATGTGCTCCAGGAGATGGAGCCGGTCGTTGGCGTTCACCCGCTGGCCGCGGACGTCGATCACCGAGCGCAGCGTCTGCAGGAACGCCTCGCGCGCGCCGGGCCGGCCGAGCGGTCCCACCGCCTGCGCGATGGCCCGCAGCTGCACGCCGAGCGGCGAGCCGCGCTCGCGCAGGCGCTCGCCCAGTCCGGCGATCCCTCCGACCACGCGCGGGTGCGAGGCGACCGCGAGCAGCGCCGACGCCCCCGGCAGCGCGGCGCTGCGCAACAACGGCGAAACCTGCGGCCCGAGCCCGCCGCTCGACACCAGCACCAGCCGCTCCACGCGCTGGGGGAACTGGTAGAAGAACTGCATCGCCACGCCGCCGCCGAAGGAGTGTCCGACCAGCGTGGCGCGATCGATGCCGATGGTGGCCAGCAGGTCGCGGATCCGCGCCGCGTGGGCGCCGATCGAGTAGTCGCCGCGCATGGCGGCGGTGTCGCCGTGCCCGATCAGGTCGGGCGCGACGACCGTGTGGGAGTCGGCCAGCCCGAGCGCCACCTTGCTCCAGTGGCGGGAGGAGTTGACCATCCCGTGGATGAGCACCACCGGCGGCCCCTCGCCCGCGATCCGGTACAGGCAGCGGTGGCCGTGCAGTTCCACCTCGCGCACGGCGAAACCGTCCCCGTTGCGCGAGTCGCTCACCAGGGCGAGGCTACTGGGCGCCCCCGACCTTCACCGGCCTGGCCGCGCGAAGCTGCTAACACTTTGTAAGCCGATGCCGAAGCTCCACCGCAACGTCGCCTTCTGGACCATCGCGGTGACCCTCGGCGGCTTTCTGTTCGCGTCCAGCGCCCCGTCGCCCCTCTACGTCGTCTACCAGGACCGCTTCGACTTCTCGACCGTCACGCTGACGGCGGTCTTCGCCGTCTACGCGCTCGCCCTGCTGGCGACGCTTCTGGTCGTCGGATCGGTCTCCGACCACATCGGCCGCCGGCCCACCCTCCTGGTCGCGCTGGCGATCGAGATCCTCGCGATGGTCGCCTTCGCCGAGGCGGACGCGGTGGGCGTGCTGGTGGGCGCCCGCGTGTTGCAGGGCGTGGCCACCGGCATCGCCATGGGCGCGCTCAGCGCGGCGCTGCTCGACCTCGAACCGGAGTCGCGTCCCACGCTCGGCTCGCTCATGGGCGTGGCCGCGCCGATGTCCGGACTGGCGATCGGAGCGCTGGCCACGGGGCTGCTCGTGGACCACGGTCCCGCGCCCACCGCACCTCGTGTTCTGGCTGCTCGCGACGGCGTTCGCCCTCGCCTTCCTGGCGGCGCTGGCGATGCCCGAGACGGTGCGGCCCGACGGCGCCTGGCGGCGCTCGCTGCGCCCGCGGATCGGCCTGCCGCAGCACATGCGCGGGCCCTTCGCCGCCGCCCTGCCCTGCCTGGCCGCCACCTGGGCGCTGGGCGGCCTGGTCCTCGTCGCTGGGACCGTCGCTGACCCGCGAGGTGTTCGGGCAGGAGAGCCACGTCGCCGGAGGGCTGCCGATCTTCCTGATGGCCGGCATCAGCGCCGTGGCCTCGGTCCGCGTGCGCGACGTGAGCCCGCGGCTCACCGCCCAGGCCGGCCTGGGCGCGCTCATCGCCGGCGTCGCCCTGGCCCTCGTGGCCCTGGCCGTCGAGAGCGGCGCGATATTCCTGGCCGGCGCGGCGGTCTGTGGGCTGGGGTTCGGACCCGCGTTCGCCGGCATCTTCCGCGTGCTGACCACGATGGCGCCCGCCGACCGCAGGGCCGAGGTCGTGTCCTCGGTCTTGACCGTCTCCTACATCGCCTTCAGCCTCCCGGCGGTCGCCGCCGGGTTCGGCGTCGTGCAGATCGGCCTGCGCTCCACCGCCGCGATCTACGGCGGCGCGCTGATCGCGATGGCCACGCTCGCCCTGCTTCTCAGCGGGCGCCTGCACGAGGGGGAGGGCTTCGAGGACGAGGAGCTGCCCGAAGCGGTCGTCGCCTGATGCGCTCCGAGCTGGAGCCGGGGTGAGCGATCCTGAGCTGAGCGGGGACGGCCTGCTCGAATGGCGCGACGCGCAGGGCCGCCTGCACCGCGACGGGGGTCCCGCGCGCGTGCACCCCAGCGGCCGAGAGGAGTGGTACCGCCACGGTGCGCTGCACCGCGAGGACGGCCCGGCGATCGTGCACGCCAACGGCTCGGCGAAGTGGTATCGCGACGGGCGTCGCCATCGCGACGGAGCACCCGCGTGCACCTACGTCAACGGCACCGAGAAGTGGTACCGCGACGGGCTTCGCCACCGCGACCCCGACGACGGTCCCGCCGCTTCCTACCCCGACGGGCGGCGCATCTGGTTCGTTGACGGGGTGAAGGTGCGCGAGGAGCGAGTGGGCAGCTAGCTCAGCGCTCAGCCGGCGGCGGTGACGAGCGGCGCCGCGCGGGTGCCCGCCGCCGTCCGCGCCCCCACCACGACCTCGGCCCCGCGTCCGGGCACGACGGTCACGTGCTGCGCCCGCGGCCGTTCACTCTGAGGACGCGCCGCCGACAGCGAGACGCGTTCGAGCACCGTCCGCAGCACGACCCGCATCTCCATCAGCGCGAACGTCGCGCCGATGCAGCGCCGCACGCCGCCGCCGAACGGGATCCAGGAGTAGGGCACCGGCTGGCTCTCGAGAAAGCGCTCGGGCCGGAACAGGAGGGGTCGGTCCCAGAGGTCGGGCCGGTGGTGGATCGCCACGATGGCGGCCATCACCAGCGTGCCCGCGGGGATGTCGTAGCCGCCGACCTGCCAGTCGACCTTGACCCGTCGCGCCACGTCCACGATCACCGGCCGGATGCGCAGCGACTCCTTCGCGACGGCGTCGAGGTAATCGTCTCCCTCGTCCAGCGAGTCGACGGCGGCGGCCATCGCGGCCGGCGTTCGCACCAGCCGCTCGAAGGCCCACGACAGGCCGGTGGCGGTCGTCTCGTGCCCGGCGGTGAGGAGTGTGATCAGCTCGTCGCGCAGCTCGACGTCGGTCATCGGCTGACCGTCCTCGTCACGCGCGCAGAGGAGCATCGAGAGCACGTCGTCGCGCTCCTCCAGGTCGGGGTCCTCGCGGTGCAGGCGGATCTCCTCGTAGATCAACTCGTCGACGGCGTCGCGCGCGCGGAGAAACTTCGCCCACGGGCTCCAGCGCCCGAGGTCACGTCGCAGCGGGTCGTAGAAGAGCAGGAGGAGGCTGGTCTCGCCCAGCCTCGGAAGGGCAACGCGGAATCGCTGCAGGCGGTCCTCGCCGCGCACCCCGAACACCGCGCGGAGGATCACCTCGAGCGTGATGCGCTGCATGGCCGGCCGCAGCGCGTACGGCGTGCCGTGGGGCCAGCTCTCCACCTCGCGACTCGGCGATGCCGGCCACCAGCTCGGCGTAGCCGCGCACGCGCTCGCCGTGGAAGGAGGGCAGCAGCAGCTTGCGCTGGCGCATGTGCGCATCGCCGTCGAGCGTGAGCAGCGAGTTCTGCCCGAGGACGGGCTCGAGCACGGTGGCATTGGACTCGCCGGCCCGGTGGGTCTCCGGGTCCGCCCCGAACATCTCCCGCACGCCGTCGGGGTGGGCCAGGTAGGTCACCTCTCCGAACATCGGGAAGTGCGACTTGAAGATGTCGCCGTAGCGGCGCTGGCGGGCGGTCATCCAGCGGTAGGGCTCGGCCATGACCATCGTCGCCTGGGCGAACGACGGCATGCGGGGTCCGGGCGGCCTGGCCATCGCCTCAGTTGTACCGATCCGCGGCGCTCATATCGAGTGCATTTCGCCTTTTCGCTCTGCCGTCGCTCGACCGTTACGCACGTAACCCACAGGTCGGCCGGCGCCCGGCAGCATCGCCGGCATGAGGTGCGAGCGCGGTCAGGCGACGGTCGAGTGGGTGGGACTGGTCCTGCTCGCGTCCCTGGTCCTGGCGGCGGTCGCCGTCGCGGCGCCGGTCGCGGGCGGGCGGTCGCTGGCCCGCGTGCTGTCCGACCGGATCGTGTGCGGGGGTTGCGAGAGACCGTCGGCGAACGCGGACTCGACCGCGGCGACACGCGCCGGGCCGCTGACGATGAGGCTCGCCGCCGCCCGCCTCGGCTGCATGCCGGTGCACACCGTGGAGCCGGGCCCGACGCTCTGCCAGGCGAAGGAGGTGGCCAAGCGCCTGCGACCCGGAGCCGAGTTCCTGAAGGACAGGGTCACGGGGTGCCTGATCGGGGCCGCGGGAGCCAAGGTCTTCAAGCCGTTCGCCGAGGAGGTGCTGAGCAAGGAGTCGGCGAGATCGCCCAAGAGCGCACTGCGCGCCCTCAAGCGGGGCCTCCGCCGGGCGAAGCACGAGGTGCTCAGGGGCAAGGGTCGGGCTGGTGTCGTGGGCTGCGTCAGCGGGGCGCTCGGGCTGTGACCGGTCGGACCGCGAGCCTCGCCTCGGACGCCGCGCTGCTGGTGGGCATCGTGGCCGCCGGCTTCGCGGCGCAGGCGATCGGGCTCGAGACCCAGAACGTGGCGATCGGCTTCGCGGTGGTGGGGGTGGGGGTCTTCCTCGGCGTCGGGCTTACGCAAGGCGCTGCGCCGATGAGCCGCATGCGCTCGGAGTCCGGGCAGGCGGGCATCGAGTGGGTGGGCCTCATGCTGCTCGCGTCCGTCGTGCTGGGCGCGCTCGTGTCCGCGGTGCCGGTGATCGACGGCCGCTCCTTCGGCGGCTTTCTCACCCACCGGATCATGTGCGCGGCGCGCGAGGACTGCCACGCGGGCGGCGAGCACGCGCTCGCGCGCGCGTACGGGGCGCGACGACGCCGCGCTGGTGCGCGAGCACGCGCCGAACATCGTCTACGAGCCCGGCGAGCGCCAGCTGCCCGTCGACTTCCGCGAGTGCCGCGCGGTGCGCTGCGCGGCGGCCCCCGACGACCGCGACCTCGACGTCCACCGCACCGACGCCGGCCGGCCGGCCACCGCGTTCACGCGCGTCGATCCGTCGCGGCGGCAACACCTACCTCCAGTACTGGCTCTACTACCCCGACTCGAACTCGACGTTCGCGGGCTCGGACCGGCTGTGGAAGCTGGGCGCCGCCTGGGCGACTGGCCCGGCTGCCACGACGACGACTGGGAGGGCTACCAGGTGCGCCTCGACCGACGGGCGGGCGCACGCGTGCGCTCCACCTCGCACGGCCACTACCAGTGGTGCAAGCAGGCCGAGTGCCGCGACCGCTGGGGCCCGCGCACCGGCTGGACCCGCGTGTCGCGCGGCAGCCACGCCGGCCACATCCCGCTCGACGCGCGAGGTCTCCGGCGGCCGGCCCGCGGCGGCGGTGCCGACGCCGCGGAGGCGGCTGAGGGTCCGCTACCGCGCCCGCATCCCCGGGCGTGAACCTGCGCGAGCGCACCACGCACCGCGGAGGGGCTCCGGCTGGTGCCGCTCGAGACGCTCGACCACGGCGCGCTACCGCCGCGCTGGACCCCGGCATCACAGCCGCCGTGGCGGAAGGAGGTGTACGAGGATCCCGAAAGCGGCGAGTCGTGAGGACCTCCGAAACGGGCCGGCACCCGGCCGGAACCGCCGGGCCTGCGGTTAGTCTTGTGCCAAGACGCTCAACGGTGAAAGGCAGGACCGCACGATGGCGCGGACGGTCCGCGAGCAGCAGGACAAGCGGCGCGAGGAGAAGCTCAAGCAGGTGCAGGAGCAGGTCGACGACGGCTCGCTCGTGATCCGCAAGATGACCCAGAAGGAGCGCAAGGCAGAACCCGCCGCAGCCCCGCAAGGAGAAGAAGAAGCAGGCCGCTGAAGCGTCGCGAGTGCAGCGGTCGGACTGCGTGCTCGGGCGGCCGGGCGGCGGTCCTCGGCGGCGCGTGGCTCACCGGCGGCGCTGCACGCGCTCGCCGAGGAGACCGGCTGGGACCCCGGCAGCGCCGACCGCATCGTCGGCACCTCCGCGGGCTCGATGATCGGCGCCTTCACCGCCGCCGGCATCCCGCCCTGGTTCATGGTCGCCCACTCGCGCGGCGAGATCTTCGAGGGCCTCACCGGCCCCGACGGCCGCCCCGCCGCGGAGGCCGACCGCTCCGGCGGCGCCGTGTTCCGCCTGCACCGCGGCCTGCCCCTTCCGGGCCCGGCTCGTGGCGGCTCGCGCTCACCTCGCTCGCGCAGCCGAGGCGCCACACGCCGCTCGGCGTCGCCGTCGGCTGGCTGCCGCGCGGGCTCGTCTCCACCGACTCGCTCAAGGACATCGTGCGCCGCGCGGTGCCCGACCGGACTGGGTCGACCACCCGGCGTTCTGGGCCGTCGCGTGCGACTACTCGACCGGCCGGCGCGTGCCCTTCGGCCGCGAGGACGCACCGCCCGCCGACGCTCGCCGACGCCGTCGCCGCCTCCTGCGCGATCCCCGGCTTCTACCGCCCGGTCACGATCGGCGGGCGCCGCTACGTGGACGGCGGCGTGCGCTCGGCGTCGAACCTCGACCTGCTCGCGGGCCGCGACCTCGACCTCGTGATCTGCCTCAACCCGACCTCGACGCTGGGAGCCAGCCCGGGGCCGGCCTCGCTCGACCGCGTCGGTGGGCGCCACGCGCGCCGCGTCGGGCAGGCGGCTCGGCCACGAGGCCAAGCGGCGTGCGCGCAGAGCGGCACCGAGGTGGTGCTGATCCAGCCGGTCGCCGACGACCTCGGCGTGATGGGCGCAACCTGATGAGCAACAAGCGGCGCAACGAGGTGATCGAGACGGCCGAGCGCACGGTGCGCCAAGCAGCTGCGCCAGGTCGGCGTGGCGGAGGAGCTGGCCGGGCCTGCCCCAGGGCGAGCCGCACAAGATCCGCGCGCCCGACGGGCCGCCCGTCGGAGTGGCCCGAGCTGCTGGCCGCCCGCACCGCCGCCTGAACACGGCGGCGACGCGGCCTCACCCGTTTGGGCTACGGCACGGACGGCTAAGCAGCCATCGTGGCAAACTGCCTGCAGCGGATGAGAGACAGGGGATGAGCGAGGGATCGAGAGCCGGCAACCGCCGGCGCCGCCGGCCCGCGTCGCGCAACGGCGCCGGCGCGCGCAGCACGCGGTCCGCGCAGGGTCGCAACGGGTCCGGTCCCGCACGGACATCCGGCGGGTCGAGCGAGACGAACGGTGACGGCGGCTCGGTGCTCAGCCTGAGCGCCTCCAACCTCCCGTTCACGCCGGCGCGCGCCGCCGCGCTGATCGGCGGCGCCCTCGGCGCCGTCGCCCGCCAGGCGCAGCTGCGCGTGCCCAAGGCCGACCTCGACGAGCGCGATCCCGACTACATCCGCGAGTCGCTGCCCGGCCTGTGGCTGCTCGCGAGCCTCTGGTTCCGCGGCGAGGTGCGCGGCCTCGAGCGCATCCCGGCCGAGGGCCCGGTGCTGATGGTGGGCAACCACTCCGGCGGCAACCTCACGCCCGACACCAGCGTGTTCACGCTCGCCTTCAACACCTACTTCGGCGTCGAGCGGCGCTTCTACCAGCTCGCCCACAACCTCGTGCTCTCCATGCCGGGCCTCGGCTTCCTGCGCAAGTACGGCACGGTCGCCGCCTCGCCCGAGAACGCCAACAAGGCGCTCGACTCCGGCGCCGCGCTGCTCGTCTACCCGGGCGGCGACTACGAGGTGCACCGCCCGAGCTGGGAGAGCGCGAAGGTCGACTTCGGCGGGCGCAAGGGCTTCATCCGCCTGGCGCTCGACAAGGACGTGCCGCTCGTGCCCGTGGTCTCGATCGGCGGGCAGGAGACCGCGCTCTTCCTCAGCCGCGGCGAGTGGCTCGCCAAGCTGCTGCGCCTCGACACGATGTTCCGGCTGAAGGTGCTGCCGATCTCGCTGGCGCTGCCGTGGGGCCTGAACGTCGGCGACATGCTCGGCCACGTGCCGGCGCCGGCGAAGATCACGATCCAGGTGCTCCAGCCGATCGACCTCGAGGAGCGCTACGGCAAGAACCCCGACCTCGACGAGGTCTACGACGACATCATCGGCGCAGATGCAGGACACGCTCACGGCGCTCCAGGCCGAGCGCACGCTGCCGCTCATCGGATAGCGGACCGAGCCATGCGAATCGAGGAGCAGATCACGATCGAGGCCTCGCGGGAGGAGATCTGGGAGCTGATCGGCGACCCCGCGGACTACCCGCGCTTCATGCCGGGCATCACCCGCTTCGAGCCCGAGGAGCGCTCCGGCCGGGCCGACGACGAGGGCGAGGACGAGGAGGACGAGAAGCACACGCTTCGGACCGGCTCGCGCTTCACGATGCGCATGCACGTCGGCTCGGCCGACGTGGGCAGCCTGATCGAGATCGTGGAGCACGACCCGCCGAACGACCTCGCCTGGACGAGCATCACCGGCATCGACCAGCGCGGTCGCTGGCGGGTGCGCACCGCCGACGGAGGAGGGGTGCTCGCGCGTGACGCTGCGGCTGAGCTACGGCGCGCCCGGCGGCATCCTCGGCGCGATCACCGAGCGCCTGTCGGCGCCCGAGGTGAGACGGAACCTCAAGCACAGCCTGGAGAACCTCAAAGCCGAACTCGAAGGAGAGCCGAAAGTGTCAGGAGACGGGAAGGGGATCGCCGCCA
Source organism: uncultured Thermoleophilaceae bacterium (assembly GCA_963731645.1). Classification (GTDB taxonomy): domain Bacteria; phylum Actinomycetota; class Thermoleophilia; order Solirubrobacterales; family Thermoleophilaceae; genus JAAYBF01. The sequence continues at coordinate 299,151 of CAVSWF010000012.1, forward strand.
GGGTGGCGCACGAGCTGGGAAGCCTGAAGGTGCTGATGGAGGCGGGGATCATCCGTCCCATCAGGCCCGACCGCCTGTTCACGCTCGCCCAGACGCTCGCCCGCTGGGGCCGCGGCCCCGCCGCCGGCTTCATCGCCGGCGCGGCGCTGGTCCCGCACGAGACCGCCCTGGTCGACGACCTCGGCACGCTCACCTTCGAGGAGATCGACGAGCGCTCGAGCGCCCTCGCCCACGGCCTCGCCGACGCGGGCGTGAAGGAGGGCGACGGCGTCGCGCTCATGGCCCGCAACCACCGCGGCTTCGTCTACGCCACGGTGGCCGTGGCCAAGCTCGGCGCCCACGTGCTCTACCTGAACACGGCGTTCGCCGGCCCGCAGATCACCGAGGTGGTGAAGCGCGAGAAGCCGGTGGCGATCATCTACGACGAGGAGTTCGCCGAGCTGCTCGAGGAGGCCGGCACCCGGCGCAAGCGCTTCATCGCCTGGCACGACTCCGACGATCCCGCCGATCCGACGCTCGACGACCTGATCGCCGACGGCTCCACCGAGCAGCCGGTGCCGCCCGAGGAGACCGGCAGGGCGATCATCCTCACCTCCGGCACCACGGGAACGCCGAAGGGCGCCAACCGCGCGTCGCCGGACTCGCTGGACCCGGCGGTGGCGCTGCTCTCGAAGATCCCGCTGCACTAGCGCCAGACCACGCCACATCGCGGCGCCGCTGTTTCACTCGTGGGGCTTCGCGCACTTCACGCTCGGGATGCTGCTGCAGCTCGACGATGGTGCTCACCCGCAAGTTCGACCCCGAGAACACCCTCGCGCTGATCGAGCGCACGCGGGCGGAGTCGCTCGTGGTGGTGCCGGTGATGATGTCGCGCATCCTCGAGCTGGACGAGGCGACGCGCGAGAAGTACGACGTCTCCTCGCTGAAGGTCGTGGCCGCCAGCGGCTCGGCGCTGCCCGGCGACCTGGCCGACGAAGTGGATGGACGCGTTCGGCGACAACCTCTACAACCTCTACGGCTCCACCGAGGTGGCGTGGGCCACGATCGCCACGCCGGAGGACATGCGCGCCGCGCCGGGCACCGCGGGCCGCGCGCCGCGCGGCACGGTGCTCAAGCTCTACGACGACAAGGGCGTCGAGGTGCCGGCCGGGCGAGACCGGGCGCATCTTCGTGGGCAACGAGATGCTCTTCGAGGGCTACACGGGCGGCGGGTCGAAGGACGAGATCGACGGCCTGATGGCCACCGGCGACGTGGGCCGGATCGACGACGCCGGGCGCCTGTTCGTGGAGGGCCGCGACGACGAGATGATCGTCTCGGGCGGGGAGAACCTGTTCCCGAAGGAGGTCGAGGACCTGATCGCCAAGCGCGACGACGTGGCCGAGGTGGCCGCCATCGGCGTGGACGACGAGAAGTTCGGCCAGCGCCTGCGCGCGTTCGTGGTCCCGAAGGGATCGAAGAAGCCCAAGGAGGACGACATCAAGGGCTACGTGAAGAAGAACCTGGCCAACTACAAGGTGCCGCGCGAGGTCTGGTTCCTCGACGAGCTTCCGCGCAACGCCACCGGCAAGGTGCTCAAGCGCGAGCTGAAGGAGATCGAGAAGGCGCCGAAGTAGGCATGCGCGCCGCCACGCCAGGCGTGGCACAATCGACCGAGTGACGGGAGGAAGATGCGTGCGGGCGCTGCTCGCCGCCGTCGTGCTGACCGGTGCGGCGGCGGCCGGCGGCGTCGTCCGCGTCCGCGGCGGAGGAGGAGCCGCCCTTCGTGGACTGGAACCCGCTGCTGCCGAGCCTCGCCCAGCCGTTTCATCCCTCGCGCGAGCGCGACTGCGCCGACGGCTCGCCGAAGTGCGTCGAGGACACGCTCGCGGAGATGTACCGGCGCTTCGACCGCCTGTACTCCACCTGCGACCACAACGCCGCCTTCGGCATCACCTACATCCGCGTGACCGAGGAGATCCGCAAGGCGGTGCTCGACGGCTTCTACGAGGAGCCCGCCTTCCTGTGGCACGAGGACAGGGTCTTCGCGCGCATGTACTTCTACTCCTACGACGCCTGGGCGTCGGGCAAGCGCGAGATGGTCCCGCCGGCGTGGCGCGAGGCCTTCGACGCCGGCCGCGACCGCAACGTGAACGGCGTCGGCAACCTGCTCATGTCGATGAACGCCCACATCAACCGCGACTTCCCGTTCATGCTCGACGCGCTCGGCCTGGCGAAGCCCGACGGCTCGTCGCGCAAGCCCGACCACGACCGCGGCAACGTGGTGCTCAACCGGCTCTACGGCCCCGTGCTCAAGGAGCTCTCGGAGCGCTTCGACCCGGTGGTGGACGACACCGACGCCAAGGGCTTCGAGGGCGACGACACCACGGTGTTCCAGATCCTCCAGGGCTGGCGCGAGGACGTGTGGCGCAACGCCGAGCGCCTGGCCGCCGCCGACACGGTGGGCCAGCGCAAGGTCGTGGCCGACTACATCGAGGAGTACGCGCTGGGCACCGCCCGGCAGATCCGCGCGGCCACCACGATCTCGGACTCCGGCCCCCGCGACGCCCACTGCGCCGCGTACCGGCGCACGCACCGCGAGAAGGGCGGGCTGGTGCAGGCGAGCGGCAAGCGGGCCAGGTTCGGGCCGGCGGGGCGGCGGGTCGCGCGTCCGCGTCGCCTGCCCCGGCAGCGTCCGCGACTGCGCGGGCGACGTGGTCCTGCTGCGCCGCGGCCGGCGCCTGGCCGGCTCGAAGCCGTTGACGCTGGCGGCGGGCGGGTCGCGCGTGGTGAGGATGAAGCTCACACGCAGGGGGCGCCGGGTCGCCCGGCGGGCGAGGGGCAGGAAGCTGCGCGTGCGGGCGCTCACCACGTCGCCCTCGCCCTGGGGCCCGGCCCGCACCGCCTCGGCGAAGCTACGCCTGCGCCGCTGCCACGCAGGTCGCGCTCGGGCTCGATGCCCCAGCGCTCGCCCACGCCGGCCAGCTGCTCGGTCATCGCCCAGCGATCCGGGCGCTCCTCGCCCTCGTGGTCGGGCGCGGCGCCCTTGAGCGTCATCGAGCCGGTGTTGTCGCCGATCGCGCGGATCTCGGCCACCTCGTCCTCGCTCAGCACGACCTCGGCGGGCGTGGCCGCCAGCTCGGCGCGCTTGTCCTCCACCGGCCGGGCGCCCGGCGCCGGACTCCTGGATGAGCGTGGGCGCGCAGCACCTCACGGCGGGGTGGGCGAGGTTCCACTGGCAGGCGAGCTGCATCGGCGTGAGCCCGTGGCGCTCCGCGATCGGGCGCATCCGCTCGATGCGCTCGAGCCCGCGCTCGACCCAGCCCGCCGGGCGAAAGCCGCGGTGGTCGGAGCGCGGGAACTCGTGGCCGGCGGCGAGGTCGCCGTAGAAGAGCCCGCCGTAGTCCACGACGCGGGTGATCACCTGCACGCCCTGGCGCTCGGCCGCGGGGAGCACCAGCTCGCCCGGCCACGGCTCGAGCGGGTTGAGGATGACCATCGCCCAGTCGATCACGTCGCCGAAGCGCTCGAGGCAGTCGATCAGGTCGAGGGTGAAGCCGTTGGCCGGACCGGGCGCGACGCCGATGGCGCGCGTGAGCCCCGCGTCGCGCAGGGCGGCCATGCCCTCCCACACGACGGGGCTGGTGTAGCCGGTGCGGTCGGGGTTGTGGAGGAGCAGCAGGTCGAGGTGCTCGAGCCCGCAGCGCTCCAGCTGCCTCTCGGTGGCGAGGCGCAGGTAGGCGGCGTAGCCGTCGGGGCCGCGCAGGCGGGGGTCGGTGAAGCGCGGATAGCCGCGCGCGCCGTCGCGCTCGCCGTCGTAGAAGTCGTGGCCCACCGCGCCGACCGCGCAGAAGTCCTCGCGGGGCACGCCCTCGAGCGAGCGGGCCAGCAGGCGGTCGGCCTCGCCCGGCGCCGTAGGTGTCGGCCGTGAGCACGGTGTCGATGCCGTCGCCCGGGCGCAGCAGCGCGGCCAGGCGGTCCTCGGCGAGCTCCTCGCCGAAGTGCATGAAGCGGCCGCCGCTCCACGTGCCCACCGCGATGTGTCCCGGATCGCGCACGGCCGGAATGCTACGACCCGGCCGGGGCCGCGAGGCCCTCGCGCAGCACGTGCAGCCGGCCCGCGAGCTCGGGCCACACCGGCTGCACGTCGTCCTCGGCGTCCTGCAGGTAGGCGGACACCGGCAGGTCGCCCGAGCGGCCCCTCGGGGGGATCCGCGTCTCGGCGCCGGCATCCGAGTCCTCGACGGTCCGCTCGATGAGCGCGACCTCGTCGCGCGCGGGCAGGATCAGCGCCCGCGCGGGGTCGCGCCGGCCGTAGCGCAGGAAGGCCGTGACCGCCTCGCGGTCGAGCGACTCGGGCACGCCGTCGGCGTCGCGCTCCACCAGGCTCGGCACGGCGAGGCCGAGCTCGCCGAGGGCGGCCTTGCCGAAGTCGTCGAGCTCCTCGGACTCCAGCGCGCCGCCGGAGATCACCTCGCGCACCTCGCCGTAGATCGCGCGGGACCTGGCGGGCGAGCTGCGCAGCGCCCGCACCGTCCTCAGCGCCTCGTTCAGGCGCGCGCGGGCGCCGAGCAGGGCCGCGCCCTCGTCCGCCGAGAGCTGCTCGGGCGGGCGCACGGGGTCGGGCTCGGAGGCGTCCGTCGGAGTTGCAGCCGCCCGCCAGGGCGGCGAGCGCCGCGAGCGCGGCGAGGAACGCCCCGCGCCGCACGGGGCGATCAGGCGGCGCTGGTGCGCTCGGCCAGCTCGACGAGCGTCCGCACGCCGAAGCCCGACGCGCCCTTGCCCACGTAGGGCCGCCCGCCGTCCCAGGCCGTGCCGGCGATGTCCACGTGCACCCACGGAACGTCGTCCACGAAGGCCTTCAGGAACTCGGCGGCGGTGATCGAGGAGGCCTTGCGGCCCTCGGGGGCGTTGTCGAGGTCGGCGTACTTGCCCTTGACCAGCTCGGCGTACTCGGGGTGCAGGGGAAGGCGCCAGCCCAGCTCTCCCGTGGCCGTGCACGCGGCCTCGACCTCGGCGCACCAGTCGTCGTCGTTGGAGAACAGGCCCGCGTGGGTCGAGCCGAGCGCGACGATGATCGCGCCGGTGAGCGTGGCCAGGTCGACGATCCGCTCGACGCCCTGCTCGATGGCGTAGGAGAGGGAGTCGGCCAGGATCAGCCGGCCCTCGGCGTCGGTGTTGTTGATCTCGATCGTCTTGCCGTTCAGCGCGGTGACGATGTCGCCGGGCTTGACCGAGTGCCCGCTCGGCATGTTCTCGGTGGCGGGCACCACCGCGGTGATCGTCACGGGCAGGCCCAGGGCGGCGATCGCGCTCATCGCCTCGAGCACGGCGGCGCCGCCCGACATGTCGAACTTCATCTCGCTCATCTTCGCGCCGGGCTTGAGCGAGATGCCGCCGGTGTCGAAGGTCACGGCCTTGCCCACGAAGCCGAGGTGCGGGCCGTTCTCGCCGCCGCGGTAGCGCATGCACGATCAGGCGGGGCTCGACGTCGGTCCCCTGGGCCACGGCGGCGAAGGCGCCCATGCCGCGGGAGACGATCGCCTCGCGGTCGAGCACCTCCAGCTCGAGGTGCTCGTGGCCCTCGGCGATCTCCTGCGCCCGCCCGGCGAGGAACTGCGGGTCGGCCACGTTGGCGGGCAGGTTCTGCAGGTCGCGCGCGGCGTTCTGGGCGACGGCGGTCACGCGCCCCTTCGTCACCGCGGCCTCGTCGACCCCGTCGCCGGCGATCTCGAGCGACTCGAGCCGCCGCCGTTCGAGTCGTCGTCGCGCTTGGACTTGAAGCGGTCGAAGCTGTAGAGCGCGAGCAGCGTGCCCTCCACCAGGGCCTGCTCGAGGCCGTCGGCAGCACGGCCCACGAGAGCGAGACGGCGCCCAGCTCCTTCGCCCTCCGCGCCACGGCGGACGCCGCCACCCGGGCCTTCTCGGCGTCGAGCTCGTCGCGCTTGCCGAGGCCGGCGATCAGGACCCTCCGCCGGCCGCCGCCGGGGGCCTCCTCGTGCTCCACGGCCACCTTCTTCAGGCCCGGCTTGGCCTCGCCGAGGTCGACCAGGTCCTGGAGCCCGGTCTCGGCGAGCTCCTCTCCCTCGAAAAGCGCGACCACGCGGGTGTCGGCGGCGGTCTCCTGGGGTGCGCCGCTGCGAGCGCTCACGGTGAGATCGGGCATGGCGGGGCAGTCTAGGGCGGCGCCGGCGCCGCATCGAGTATCGTCCGGCCCCTCGGACCCTCTGAAGGAGACCGATCCACGCCACATGCCCAAGACAGTGATCCTCGGCACCGCCCGCACCCCCTTCGGCAAGATGGGCGGCGCGCTCTCCTCGCTCGACGCCACCGACCTGGGCGGCCACGCGATCGCCGGCGCGCTCGAGCGACGCGGAGGTCGCGCCCGACCAGGTGCAGCACGTGGTGTTCGGCCAGGTGCTCCAGGCCGGCCAGGGCCAGGTGCCCTCGCGCCAGGCGCAGATCAAGGGCGGGATCCCCAAGGAGGTCTCCTCGGAGACGGTCAACAAGGTCTGTGCCTCGGGCATCCGCTCGGCCGGCATGGTCGACCAGGCGGTGCGCGCCGGTGACCTCGACGTGGCCGTGGCCGGGGGCATGGAGTCGATGTCGGGCGCGCCCTACCTGCTCGAGAAGGCCCGCTTCGGATACCGGATGGGCGACGCGAAGATGCTCGACGCGATGGTGCACGACGGGCTCACCAACCCCTTCACCGACCGCAGATGTTCGACGAGGCCACCGAGGTCGGCGACGAGCTCGAGCTGGCCCGGCCCGACCTCGACAAGTTCGCGCTGCGCAGCCACGAGCTCGCCGTGCAGGCCACCGACGACGGCCGGCTCTCCGAGGAGATCGTTCCGGTGACCGTGAAGTCGCGCAAGTCCGAGACCGTGGTGGAGGTCGACGAGGCCCCCCGGCGCGACTCCACGCTCGAGACGCTGGCCAAGCTCCCGGGGCTCACCGGCAAGGAGGGCTCGCACACCGCGGGCAACTCCCCCGGGGTCAACGACGGCGCCGGCGCGCTGGTGCTCTCCAGCGACGAGTGGGCGAAGGCGCAGGGCAAGACGCCGATGGCCACGATCGTGGGCCAGGCGGCGGTGGCCGACGACTACGCCTACCTCGCGCGCACGCCCGCGAACGCCACCAAGCTGGCGCTCGAGAAGGCCGGGCCTGAAGATCGAGGACATCGACCTGTTCGAGATCAACGAGGCCTTCGCCTCGGTGGCCATCAACTCGATGCGGATGCTGGGCGTGGACGAGGAGAAGGTCAACGTGAACGGCGGCGCCATCGCCCTCGGCCACCCGATCGGCGCCTCGGGCGCGCGGATCCTCGGCGTCGCTCGTGCGCGAGCTGCGGCGCCGCGGCGGCGGCCTGGGCGTGGCGGCCATCTGCTCGGGCGGCGGGCAGGGCGACGCGCTCATCGTCGAGGTGAACGGCGGCTGAGCGGCCGCTGCCAGCGGCGGCGCCGCCTTCTTCGACCTCGACAAGACCCTGATCGAGGGGTCGTCCGGGATCCACTTCGCGCGGGCGGCCTACAGCTCGGGAATGATCGGGCGCCGGGAGCTGGTGCGCGACCTGGTGGCCAACGTCAAGTTCCGCCTCCAGGGCTCGACGGACGCCGGGAGCGAGGAGATCCGCGACCGGATCCTGCGACGCGATCGCCGGCGTGCCGGTGAAGGAGCTCCAGCGGCTGGGCCCGGCGGTGCTCGGCGGCGTGCTGCCCCGCATCTACCCCGAGGTGCTGCGCACCGCCTACGACCACCAGGACGCGGGGCGGCCCGCCTACATCGTGACCGCCGCCTCGCACGAGATGGCCGAGCTGATGGCCCACGTGCTGGTGTTCGACGGCGGCATCGGCACGCGCTCGGAGATCAAGAACGGCGTGTACACCGGGCAGCCCGGCGGGCCGTTCACCTACCGCAGCGGCAAGGCCGAGGCCATCAGGCAGGTGGCCGCCGAGAACGGGATCGACCTCTCCGAGTCCTACGCGTACTCGGACTCCGAGTCGGACATGCCCATGCTCGAGCGCGGTGGGGTACCCCGTGGCGGTGAACCCCGATCGCGAGCTCGAGAGGATCGCCCGGGAGAACGGCTGGCGGATCATGCGCTTCGACAAGCTCGGCCGCCGCGCTGCGCATCGCCGCGGCGCTGGCCACGGTGGGGGCGGTGGGCGGCGCGGTGGGCGTGGGCGGCGGCTACCTGGCCGGCCGCGGGCGCTCGCGCTGGTCCAGCGCTGCGCTTCCGCTGAGCGCCGCCATCCCGCGGGGAGCGCCGCGTCCGTACTCCCATGCATGAACACGAACGACAAACGGCGCGAGCCCACGCCCCGCGAGAAGGCGGCGCAGGGGCAACAGCGGCCAGGACCAGGCCCCGATCCAGTCCCGACGAGGACTCGTCGAGCGTCTGGGACACGCTCGAGCACTCGAAGGCCCCCGGCCCCTTCGGCACCGGCGACGACGGTTCCGAGGACTAGGAAGTCGCGGACGGGGAAAGCGGTCTCCATGATCGAAGAGGAGCAGGAGACCAACAAGGAAGAGGCGGCCGAGGCCGACGAGGGCCAGGACCAGGAGCCCAAGCAGGCCCAGGAGGACTCGTCCACGCTGTGGGACACCGAGGAGCACTCGGACGCCCCGGGGCCGTTCGGGACCGGGGACGAATAGCCGCTAGCCGCCGGGCCGGGCCCAGTGAGGCTCGGCTTCGCGGTAAAGGTGCTCTCGGACGGGGGCCTGCCTTCGCACGACACGCGTCGGTGGCAGTCGAATCCGCACCTGCGCGTATCGCTCGAGCACCTCACGGCGATCCTGCGCTTCGCGGGCGAGCACGACATCCGGATGTACCGGATGGCCACGTCCCTCGCCCCCTACGCGAGCCACCCGGACCTGCCGGCAGTTCCACCACCAGGTCGAGGAGTGCGCGGACGAGCTGAGGGCGGTCGGCGACCTCGCCCAGAGCCTCGGGGTGAGGCTCTCCAGCCACCCCGGCCAGTACACGGTGCTGAACTCCGAGGACCCGGCCGTGGTGGCCAACGCCCAGGCCGAGCTGGAGGTACAGGGGGCCCTCATGGACGCCATGGGCCTCCCGCCCGAGGCGGTCGTGGTGCTCCACGTGGGCGGCGCCGCGGGCGGTCAGGAGGCCGGGGCCGACCGCTTCGTGCGCGGGCTTCGAGGGCCTCTCCGAGCGCGCCCGGGAGCGCCTGGTGATCGAGAACGACGACCGCACCTACGGCGTGGGCGCCGCCGCGGCCCTCGCGCGCCGGGTCGGCCGGCCCGTGGTCTTCGACCTGCTCCACCACCACTGCAACGACCCGGACCGCATCCCGGACCGCGAGGCGCTCGAGCTGGCGCTCTCGACCTGGCCCGAGGGGGTGACCCCCAAGGTCCACTTCTCCTCGCCGCGGCTGGACATCGGCGAGAAGCGCAGGAAGGTCGGCCGCCGGGTCGAGCGCTCGCCGGTCATCCCCGACCTGCGCCAGCACGCCGACCTGGTCGACCCGATGGCCTTCGAGTCCTTCGTGCGCGAGACCGCGCGCGGCCTGCCCGACTTCGACGTGATGCTCGAGGCGAAGGGCAAGGACCTGGCCCTGCTGCGGCTGCGCGAGCAGCTCCGGGCGCGCGGGGTGGTTTCGGGCTCGCGCCGGGAACGGGGTAGCCAGGCCGAATGCTTGCGGCACTCATGCAGATCGCGGTCCGGTCGGGCTCCAACAACCCCGACGAGGGCAGCGGGGTCCTGATCATCGTCGGCGGCGCCGTTGCTGGCCGTGCTCGTGGTGGTCGGCCATCCTCACGCTCGTGGTGCGCAAGACCCGCGGCTGACATCGCCGAGGCCGTACCCTGTGGCTCGATGGCCACGCCTCCCAGGGAGCTGACCGAGAAGGACCGCTGGCGCGCCGAGCGCTACGCCGCGGGCGGCGAGCGCGACGCGCTGTTCTCCACCATCTCCGGCGAGCGGATCGAGCCGCTCTACACCGAGGAGGACCTGCCGGCGGACCCCGACGCGGAGATCGGCTTCCCGGGCGAGTTCCCCTACACGCGCGGGGTCTATCCGTCGATGTACCGGGGACGGCTGTGGACGCTGCGCCAGTTCGCCGGCTTCGGCACCGCCGAGGAGACCAACGAGCGCTTCCGGTACCTGCTCGACCACGGGCAGATGGGCCTGTCCACCGCCTTCGACATGCCCTCGCTGATGGGCCACGACTCCGACCACCCGCGCTCGGAGGGCGAGGTGGGCCGGGAGGGGGTGGCGATCGACACCCTCGACGACATGGAGACGCTCTTCCAGGGCATCCCCATGGGCGAGGTCTCGACCTCGATGACCATCAACGCCCCCGCCGCGGTGATGCTGGCCTTCTACGTGGTCGCGGGCGAGCGCCAGGGCGTGTCGCCCGCAGCAGCTCGCGGGGACGATCCAGACCGACATCCTCAAGGAGTACATCGCCCAGAAGGAGTGGTGCTTCCCGATCGACCCGGCCATGCGCCTGGTCACCGACATGATCGAGTACTGCGCCACCCAGATGCCGCGCTGGCACCCGATCTCGATCTCGGGCTACCACATCCGCGAGGCCGGCTCGACCGCCCAGCAGGAGCTCGCGTTCACGCTCAAGGACGGGTTCACCTACGTCGAGCAGGCGATCGCCCGGGGCCTCGACGTGGACGACTTCGCGCCCCGCCTGTCCTTCTTCTTCAACGCGCACATCGACTTCTTCGAGGAGGTCGCGAAGTACCGCGCCGCGCGGCGGATCTGGGCGCGCGAGCTGCGCGACACCTACGGCGCGAAGTCCGAGCGCTCGCTGCTCATGCGCTGCCACGCGCAGACCGCCGGGGTCTCGCTCACCGCCCAGCAGCCGCTGAACAACATCGCGCGCACCACGGTCGAGGCGCTCGCGGCGGTGCTCGGGGGCACGCAGTCGCTGCACACCAACTCCCACGACGAGGCGCTCGCGCTGCCCACCGAGGAGGCCGTGCGGGTGGCGATGCGCACCCAGCAGGTGATCTCCGAGGAGACGGGGGTGACGAACACGATCGACCCGCTCGGCGGCTCGTACTTCGTCGAGGCGCTCACCGACCGCATGGAGGAGGCCGCCTACGGCTACTTCGCGAAGGTCGACGAGCTGGGCGGGATGGTCGAGGCGATCAAGCAGAGCTACCCGCAGCGCGAGATCGCCGACGCCGCCTTCACCTACCAGCAGGAGGTGGACTCCGGGCAGCGGATCGTGGTCGGCGTGAACGGCTACACCGAGGGCGGCGAGGGGCAGATCGAGACCCTGCGCATCGACCCCGCGCTCGAGCGCAAGCAGATCGGCCGTCTGCAGACCGTGCGGGCGGGCCGCGACACCGCGGTGCTGGAGAGCACGCTGATGGAGCTGCGCGAGATCGCGGCGGGCGGCGGGAACCTCATGTACCCGCTGATCGACTGCGCGCGGGCGGGCGCCAGCGAGGGCGAGATCGTGGAGTCGCTGCAGCGGGTGTTCGGCACCTACACCGAGACGCCGGTCTTCTGACGGCGCCCGGGCTGCAGCGCGCCCGGTGCCCCCGCCGAGCACCGGGCGCGGCTCGCCCACGGTGACCGGGGGCGAGGCCTCCGAGCCGCCGTCGCGCCGGCGCCACACCGCGCGGTAGGCGGCGCCGGGCGTGTAGAGCATCCGGCGCCCGTAGAAGCCGTCGCGGTCGGTGGGGAAGTCGGCGCAGCTCTCCTGCCCCGGGGCGCTGACCGCGGGGAGCGAGGTCTCGGTGAGCCAGCCGCGCTCGGGGTCCAGCCGCTGGAGGGTCACGCGCTGCGCCCCGCTCTCGGGGCGCACCTGTCCGAAGGCCACGACCTCCGGCGTCCCGTTCTCCGCCCTCACCGCCTCCGCGTGGAAGGGCAGCTTGAAGCCCTGGAGCACGGCCCGCTTGGCGACGCCGTCGTGGTGGTAGAGGCCGCTCTGGTAGTCGCTCCAGCGCGCCGGTGACCCGGCCGGCTCGGTCAGGTTGGGGCCGATGTCCTCGCAGCAGGAACTGCGGGAACATCCTCACGTCGACGTTGCAGCCAGGCCAGGTAGGTGGCGTCGCCGAGGAAGCGCCCGTGCTCCTCGGGCGGGTGGCCGGTGGGATCGGGCGGGCTCGTCTCGTAGCCGTACTCGGTGAGGTAGAGCGGCAGCCGCGTCTGCGAGGCGCCCCGCGGCGCGAAGCTGGGAGAGCAGGCCGGTCAGCCGGTCGAGCTCGCCGATCTGCACCCGGTCCTCCCCGAGGCTGCGGGCGCCGGGCGCGGTGTCGCAGCGAGTACGGGTGGTGGGCGAACCCGTCGGCGCGCAGGGGCCTGAAGTTCCTGCACTCGCGGCGGCGCAGCGGCCTCAGGCGGCTGTCGACGCACGCCAGCTCGCGCGTGAAGCGCAGCGGGCCGATGTTCGATCGCGCGCCGCGGCCCGGGAGGCCGAACGAGGCCAGGCCGCCGACCAGGACGCGGTTGCCCGGGCTCACGGCCTTGATCTGCTCGTAGGCGGCCTCGTGCATCCGGCGGTAGAGGTGCGGCGCGGCCGGCACCCTGCGCGAGCCGGCGCGCCGCCACTGGGGCTGGAGGAAGGCGGCGTGGTTGGGCTCGTTCCAGGTCGTCCACAGCCGCACGGCCGGCAGGAAGGCGCCGCGGCGGGCGGGGTCGCGGAAGCCGCCGCCGTAGCGCTCGGCCACCGCCCGGGCGAAGAGGGCGAACTCGCGCACGGACGGGCGCCAGACGTGGCGGCCTCCCTGGGTGGGCCGCCTCACCGCCCAGCGGGGAGCGAAGAAGGCCACGTCGATCATCGTGTCCATCCCCGCCTCGCGGATCTCGCGCACGGCGTCGTCGAGGCGCTCGAAGCCCGGGCGCGGGGTAGGCGCGGGAGTCGGCGGCGTCGAAGCGCGGCCGGCGCCGGGACTCGGCTGCCGGGCGCCAGCGTGGACCAGCTCGCGGTCAGGCGGACGCGGTCCACGCCGATGTCGGCCATCCGGCGGACGTCGCGGCGCAGGATGGCCGGGGAGCGGTGCAGGAGCTGCGCGTCGTCCTGCATCACGGTCTCCATCGGGTGACCGGGCACGGGCGGCTGGCCGCCGAGGGTCAGGGCCAGCGTGACCGCCAGCGAGCACACGAACTCGTTCATGGATGGAGGCCTTCCGCCCGGAGCGATGCTCTCACAAACACGGCGGCCGTCTCGCCACTAGACTCGCGGCCCGTGACGGCCGACACAGAGAAGGCGGCGGGCGAGCGCTCCGCGGACAAGAAGATCCGCGTGGTGGTGGCCAAGCCCGGCCTCGACGGCCACGACCGCGGCGCCAAGATCATCGCCCGCGCGCTGCGCGACGCGGGCATGGAGGTGATCTACACGGGCCTCCACCAGACGCCCGGAGCAGATCGTCGAGACGGTGCTCCAGGAGGACGCCGACGCCGTCGGCCTCTCGATCCTCTCGGGCGCGCACATGACGCTCGTGCCCAAGATCGTCGCGGCTGCTGGACGAGCAGGGCGCCGACGACGTCGTGCTGGTGCTCGGGGGCACGATCCCGCAGGACGACATCGCCGAGCTCAAGGGGCTCGGGGTGGCGGAGATCTTCACGCCGGGCAGCCCCGTAGGAGAGATCATGGACTTCATCCGGGGCGCCGTAAGGGCCTGAGCGCGCGGGGCGACTGACTCGTCAGTCAACAGGACGGTACAATGCCGCCCGGCGCCTCCCGGAGCCGCCCCCGCAGCACTGACCGAAGGAGAACCCCTTGAAGATCTGTGTCCTCGTGAAAGAGGTGCCTGACGCCGCCGTCGAGAAGCGCATCGACTCGAGCTCGAAGCGCATCGACCGCAGCGGCGAGAAGAACCTGAACCCCTTCGACACGCACGCCATCGAGGCGGCCATGCAGGTCAAGGAGGGCGGCGCCGTCGACGTCGAGGAGGTCGTGGCGGTGACGATGGGCCCCGAGAGCGCGTTCCGCGCGCTCCACAAGGCCGTCTCGCTCGGCGCCGACCGCTCGATCCACCTGACCGACGACGCCCTCGCCGGCTCGGACTGCTGCGCCACGGGCTACGCCCTGGCGAAGGTGCTCGAGTCGGAGAGCCCCGACCTGGTCCTGCTGGGCCAGCAGTCGGACGACGGCGAGTGCTACACGATGGGCGCCATCGTGGCCGACCACCTCAAGATGCCCTCGCTGACGCAGGTCATCAAGATGGACGTGGCCGACGGCAAGCTCACCTGCGAGCGCCAGGCCGAGTACGGCTACGACACGGTCGAGATCGACCTGCCCGCCGTGATCTCGGTCGGCGACGCCATCAACGAGCCGCGCTACCCGTCGCTCAAGGCGATCATGGGCGCGAAGAAGAAGCAGCTCGACACGAAGGCCATCGGCGACGTCGGCATCGAGGCCGACCGGGTCGGCGAGGGCGGCTCGCGCACCTCGGTCCTCGCCATCAACCCGCCGCCGGAGAAGGCGGCCGGGGAGATCATCGAGGACGAGGACACCAACGAGACGGTCGAGAAGATCGTCGCCTGGCTGGACGAAAGGAAGCTGCTGGCATGAGCGGGATTCTCACCTACGCGCTGCACTACGAGGGCGCCTTCAACAAGAACTCGCTCGGAGCCGTGACCGAGGGCGCGAAGCTCGCCAAGGAGATCGGCGGCGAGGCGGGCGTCGTGGTCGTCGGCGGCGACGACCTCACCGACGAGCTCTGCCAGTCGCTCGGCTCCTACGGGGCCACCAAGGTCTACCGGGCCAACGCGCCCGAGGGCCTCGGCGCCGCCGGTGGTCGACGTGATGGCCAAGGTCATCTCCGACGAGGGCTACGGCTACGCGCTGTTCGGCGGCGGCCTGCTCGGGCTTCGAGATCGGCGCCGGGCTCACCGCGCGCCTGAACGCCGGCGTGACCATGGAGGTCACCGAGGTCAAGGTCCAGGACGGCAAGCTCGTCGCCGTGCGCCCGATCCTCCAGGACTCGGCGATCGTGGACGTGGACTACGTCTCCGAGCCCGGCATCATCATCGGCCGGCTGAACGCCTTCGAGGCCAAGGAGGACGGCGGCGGCGACGGCCGAGGTGGTCGACGTCGACGTCCAGCTCGAGGAGCACTCGACCAAGGCCAAGATGGTCCAGCGCGGCGAGCAGCGCGGCGCCGACGTGAACATCGAGGACGCCGACCATGCTCGTGGCCGGCGGCCGCGGGCTCGGCAAGGCCGAGGGCTTCGAGCTCTGCGAGGAGCTGGCGCAACGCGCTCGGCGGCACGGTGGCGGCCACCCGCGCGGTGGTCGACGCCGGCTGGTACCCCTACGCCGCGCAGATCGGCCAGACGGGCAAGACCGTCGCGCCGAAGCTCTACCTCGCGGCCGGCATCTCGGGCGCGATCCAGCACAAGGTCGGGATGCAGTCCTCGGAGAACATCGTGGCGATCAACAAGGACCCGAACGCCCCGATCTTCGAGTTCTCCGACCTCGGCGTCGTGGGCGACCTCAACAAGATCCTGCCGAAGCTCACCGAGGCCGTGAAGGCCAAGAAGGGCGGCTGATGGCGGTCAACGCCCGCCGAGTTCCCGCCGCCCGTCGACTCGCCGGACGAGTTCGTCAAGCACGACGCTCGACGACGAGGACGAGCGGATCGAGGTCGGCGTGGCGATCGTCGGCGGCGGCACCGCCGGGCTCGCCTGCGCCAACCGGCTGCTCCAGCTGCTGGCCGAGGACGGCCAGCTGCTCGAGTCGCTCGGCGAGGTGCCGGTGGCCGTGATCGAGAAGGCCAAGACCTGCGGCGGGCACAACCTGTCGGGCGCGGTCATGCGCCCGAAGCCGCTGAAGGAGCTGTTCCCCGACCTCTCGCGCGAGGAGTGGCGCAAGGAGGGCTTCGCCTTCGGCGAGGTCGACAAGGAGGCGATCTACCTCCTGCCCAACGGCAAGACGAAGATCCGCATCCCGCCGCCGCCCCCGCAGCACAACAAGGGCAACGAGGTGGTCTCGGTGTCGGCCATGGCCCGCTACATGCAGCAGCAGGCCGAGGACGCCGGCGCCTACATCCTCACCGAGACCTCGGCCACGCAGCTGATCGTCGAGGACGGCGAGGTGAAGGGCGTGCGCTCCGGCGACAAGGGTCGCGACAAGGAGGGCGAGCCAGATGGGCAACTTCGAGCCCGGCACCGACATCGCCGCCAAGGCGACCGTGCTGGCCGAGGGCTGCTGGGGCCACCTCACCGGCGCCGCCATCCGCGAGTTCGACCTGGGCGAGAACCGCGAGCCGCAGGTGTGGGAGCTCGGCGTGAAGGAGGTCTGGAAGGTCGCCAAGCCGCTCGACCGCGTGATCCACACGCTCGCCGGCTGGCCGCTGAAGATCTCCGCCAAGTACGGGCAGATCGGCGGCTCGTGGATCTACCCGATGAAGGACGAGAAGACCGGCGACGACCTCGTCTCGATCGGCTTCGTGATCGACCTCGACTACGCCGACGCCACCACGTCGGGCCACGACCTGCTCCAGCAGTTCAAGACCCACCCGATGGTCCGCGACATCCTCGAGGGCGGCGAGCGCGTGTCCTGGGGCGCCAAGGCGATCCCCGCCGGCGGCTACTGGGCGATGCCCAAGCTCTCGATGCCCGGTGCGGTGATCATCGGCGACAGCGGCGGCATGGTGAACCTGGCCGCGCTGAAGGGCGTGCACTACGCGATCAAGTCGGGCATGCTGGCCGCCGAGTCGATCTACGCCTCGCTGAAGAAGGAGCTCGACCGACTTCTCGGACTACGAGGACAAGGTCGAGAACTCGGTGATCGGCAAGGACCTCTACGAGCAGCGCAACACGCGCCAGCCGTTCCAGATGGGCCTGATCCGCGGCGGGCCGCTGGTGAACCTGATGATCGCCACGAAGGGCAAGCTTCCCGGGCGGGCGCTGGAAGATCCACCGCAACGACGCCAAGCCGATGTTCATCGGCAAGACGAAGAAGGGCTACCCCAAGCCCGACGGCAAGTACATCTTCGACAAGCTCTCGAGCGTCTTCATCTCGGGCAACGCGACCCGCGACGACGCGCCGAACCACATCCGCGTGCAGACCAACGTGCCGCGCGAGCTGGCCGAGACGTGGCAGTGGATGTGCCCCGCCGGCGTGTACGAGATCCCCGAGGACGCGCCGGAGAAGGGCGACGTGGACGTGATCGTGAACTACACGAACTGCGTGCAGTGCGGGGCGATCACGGCGAAGGGCGGGCGGCTGACGACGCCCGAGGGCGGCGACGGGCCGCTGTACCGCAACACGTAGCGGGTTGGCTCGGCGCGGGCTCGTTGCTCGTCGCGTTTGCCCACGGCGGCATCTAGGGGGGCGAATCTGGGCGTTCTGAACCCTTGTTCCGGTCTATGGCCGGGAAGAGTGTTCAACGGGCGGTTTGGGCGCTGGCTCGGCGGCAGCATTGGGTGGTTTCGCGGGCGCAGTTGCTTGGGCTCGGGGTGCGAGGCCGAGGCGATCAAGCACCGGGTGGCGACGGGGCGGCTGCACCGCGTGCACGCCGGTGTCTATGCCGTCGGGCGGCCCGAGCTCACGCGCCACGGCCAGCTGATGGCCGCGGTGCTGGCGTGCGGCGAGGGCGCCGTGCTCAGCCACCGTTCCGCGGCCGAGCTGTGGGGGATCGGGCCACAGGCCGCGTTCGAGGTGACGGTGGCTCTCGGGCGCAAGCCAAGGCGCCCGGGGATCAGGATCCACCGCCGCGACCTCGAGCACACCACCCGCCGGCACGGGATCCCGGTGACGAGCATCGCCTGCACGCTGATCGATTGCTCTCCCTCGCTGCCCCGGGACCACCTGGAGAGGGCCGTCAACGAAGCAGACCGACTGGACCTGATCGACCCGGAGCGGCTACGCGAGGCGCTCGAGCGACACGCCGGTCAGGCCGGCGTCGCGAAGCTCCGCGCGCTCCTCGACCGGCGCACCTTCACGCTCACCGACTCCGCAGCTCGAACGTCGCTTCAAGCCGATCGCGAAGGCCGCCGGGCTGCCCGAGCCGCTGACCCAGCAACACGTCAACGGCTACCGCGTCGACTTCTACTGGCCCGACCTCGGGCTCGTCGTGGAGACCGACGGGCTGCGCTACCACCGCACCCCCGCCCAGCAGCACCGCGCGCTACGACCGCGACCACGCCCACTACGCCGCCGGGCTCGAGCCGCTGCGTTTCTCTCACGCACAGATCGCCTACGAGCGCGACCACGTGATCGCCACGCTGCGCAGCGCTAAGCGGCGCCTCGCGCCTCCAGGTACTCCGCGCGCGCCCGGAAGGTCTCGCCCATCTCCTCGGTGATCTCGTCGAGGAACTCCTCGCGGTAGGTGGAGTCGGTGAGCACCGCGATCGCGTAGTAGAGGCCCGGAGAAGGCGGCGATGCCGCCCGAGACCCGCAGCAGCTCCTCGGTGACCTCGATCGGCTCGCCGAAGACGTCGAGGGTGAGCAGCACGTTGCCCGCGGTCTCGATCCACGACTCGCGCACCCCGGGCCCGATGGCCAGGGAGCCGAACGCGACGAAGGCGGCGCCCACCGCGAGGCTGACCACGAGCACCTGCAGCGCCTGGCTCACGAACAGGACGATCCCCACGTTGAGCCGCTGACGTCGGTCGAGCTCCGGTCCCGTCGCCCACCGAGCGCTCGAGCTGCGCCACCTCGCGCGGGATGCGCGCGGCGAGGAAGCAGCGAGGCCAGCAGGAGGAAGCCCGTCCCGACCAGCGCGAGGAACTCGCGCGGCATGGACGAGAAGACCTGCCACATCTCGGTGTTCACGAACAGCACGAGCGCGAACACGAGCAGCAGCGGGATGGCCTTCGACAGCAGCACGAAGCGACGCCGCGAGCTGGTCGAACAGCCGCGCGCCCGCCCAGCAGCACCACGTACACGAGCCCGTAGCCGATGATCGCGTAGAGCAGGCCGAGCAGCGCGAGGTTGGCGACCGCCGTGACGATCGCGGAGGTGAGCTGGCCGCCGAAGATCAGCGGCAGCGCCGCGGGAAGGAGCACGAACGCCGCGAGCTCGGGGACGCCCACGTGCTCCGGCAGAGCCAGCGCCGGCCGCCGGCGCAGGCGGTTGAGCACCGCGAAGCCCGCGAGCAGGAGGGCCAGGCCGCCCACGGCGGCGCCGAGGTTCGCCCAGATCGACCAGTCGAGGTCGATCGCGCCGAGCATCTCGCCGACGAAGACCAGCGCGAGGAGGGGAGCCGCGCGCGTGAAGACGTCCTCGCTCGCCGAGTACTCCTCGATGAACAGCGGCAGGCCCGCGCGTCGGAAGCGGCGCTCGTAGGAGGTCAGGTCGGGCACGGTGCGGGCATTGGACACGCGAGCGCCGGACGCCGCCGCGGCGGGCCCACCGGGTACCGTCCCCGCGCATCAGCCCGAGGCTCCGCTACCCCGGTCAGCACCCCGACCGCGCCACCGTCGTGGGCGCGGGCTCCTTCGGGACCGCGATCGCGCTCCTGCTCGATCGCGCCGGGGTCCGCACCACGCTGCTCTGCCGCACGCAGGAGCAGGTCGCCACGCTCGAGGAGCGCGAGGCAGAACGAGCACTACCTCCCCGGCGTGGAGCTGCCGCAGTCCCTGAAGATCCGCGTCTTCGGCAGCCGCGACGACCAGTTCAGGCGCGCCGACCTCATCTTCCTGGCCGTGCCCTCGAAGGGCATGGGCGACGCGCTGGCGGAGATCGAGCGGCTCGGCGTGGCGGCCACGGCGGGCGTCGTCTCGCTGGCCAAGGGCCTCGTGCCCCCGGCGGGCACGCCCCCGACCGTGGCGCTCGAGCGGATCTTCGGGGCCGAGCGGACGGCCTGCGTCGGCGGCCCCGCGCACGCGCGCGAGATGGTCGAGACCGGCGCGGGGCTCGCCTGCGCCTCGCACTCCGAGCCGCTCGCCCACCGGGTGGCCGAGACCTTCCAGCGGGCCGGGGTGGTCTGCGAGGTCTCCAACGACCCCGTCGGCGTCGAGCTGGCCGGGGTGGCCAAGAACGCCGCGGCGGTCGCGGTCGGGGCCACCCAGGCCCAGGGCCTCAACGCCGCCGGCATGGCCGCGGCCGACATCTTCCTCGAGGTGCTGTCGCTGGCCGAGGTGTCGGGCGGCCAGGCGCGGACGTTCGTGGGGCGCGGAGGCACCGGCGACCTCGTGGCCACCGCGCTCGCGCCCACCTCGCGCAACCGCAGCGCCGGCGAGCTGCTGGCCGAGGGCGTGCCCGGCGGCGGACATCCCCGAGCGCCTCGGCCAGGCCGTCGAGGCCCTCGAGACCGTGAAGCTGCTCGCCCACGCGATCGAGGAGGCGGGCCTGGAGGCGCCGGTGACCTCGGCGCTCGCCCGCCTGATCGACGGCAGCCTGCCGCTCGAGCGACTGGCTCGAGCTCGTGCGCGCCAAGCAGCCGCCGCCGGCCCGTTTCGCGGGCCCCGGCACGTGGTGGGCGCGGCTCAAGGCCTGGTTCGCGCGGCTGGGGCGCCGCGGGGGCCCGAGGCGCTCGAGGCAACGACAGGCCGCAGCTAGAATCCTCGGGACGATGAAGACCGAGATCCATCCCGAGTACACCGAGGCCCACGTGCGCTGCACGTGCGGCAACGAGTTCACCACCCGCGCCACCAAGCCCGAGCTCCACGTGGAGATCTGCTCGAACTGCCACCCGTTCTACACGGGCAAGCAGAAGCTGGTGGATACCGGCGGCCGCGTTGAGCGCTTCCGCCGCCGCGCCGCACGACGCGGACGCTCGTAGGCCAAAACCCCCGCAACTCGGGGGGCGCGAGACTGTTGCACTCAGGCATGGCTCGTTCCCCTCTCATCCTCGGCCTGTCCGGCGCGCTCGTGCTCGCCATGGCCGTGCCCGTCGCCGGGTCGGCCCGGCCCGCGGCCCGGCCGTCGGCCGGGAAGCCGATCGCGTCCGTGCGGGTGGTCGAGTGCCAGCGGGGCCCCGCCGTTCGCGGCGTCGCGTTCCGGGGCACCATGCGCCGGCTGGCCGGCACCCGCAGGATGTGGATGCGCTTCGCAGCTCGAGGAGCGGGTCGGCGACGGCTCGCCCCACCGCGTCGCCGCCCCGGACCTCGGCGTGTGGCGCAGGTCGCGCGCCGGGGTCGCGCGCTTCCACTACCGCCAGGGCGTGATGGGGCTCGCTCCGGGCTCGGCCTACCGGACGATCGTCGAGTACCGCTGGTACGGCGCCCGGCGCAAGCTCCTGCGCGAGGCGCGCCGGGTGTCCGCGGAGTGCGCCCAGACGGGCCTGCTGCCCAACCTCCGGGTCGCCCGGATCGGCGGCAAGCCGATCGGCGACGGCTCGCGGCTCGTGCGCTACGCGGTGTCCGTGGTCAACCGCGGCCGCGCCTCGTCGCAGCCGACCACCGTGAGCCTGCAGGTGGACGGCGCGACCGTGGACACGGTGGAGGTCGGCGCGCTCGCGCCGGGCGAGACCCGGCGCGTGCTCGCGAACGGGCCCCGCTGCACCACCGGCGTGGAGGCCCGAGTCGACCCCACCGACGCCGTTCGCGAGCTCTCCGAGGCCGACAACACGCGGACGGTCGCCTGTCCCTCCGCTCAGTGAGTCCTCAGGGACCCGCGCGCGGCCGCCGATACGATCCCTGACGTGAGCGCCACCGCCCACCCCAGCGCCAACGGCGCCCCCGCGCTCGAGGCCCCCCGCGACCTGCCCGTCGGCGGCCAGGCCGTGCTCGAGGGCGTGATGATGCGCGGCGTCTCCACCTGGGCCGTGGCGGTGCGCAAGCCCCTGCCCGAGGAGCTCGCCGACGGCGAGCTCGATCCCATGACCGGCGCCCACGGCGAGATCGAGGTCCAGCTCCGAGCCGCTCGTGTCGGTCACGAGGCGCTATCGCGTGCTGCGCCTGCCGATCGTCCGCGGGGTGGTCGCCCTCGGCGAGTCGCTGAAGATCGGCTTCAAGGCGCTCGGCATCTCGGCCAACGCGCAGCTTCCCGCCGGACGAGGACGGCGAGAAGGAGGAGATCGGCGGCGGCACGTGGGCCGGCACCGTGGTGTTCGCGATGCTCTTCGCGATCGGCCTGTTCTTCCTGCTGCCGGCCGGCCTCACCAACATCTTCCGGGACGAGATCCCGAACTCGTTCGTGTTCGTGGTGATCGAGAAGCTCGTGCGGATCACGATCTTCCTCGCCTACATCTGGCTGATCTCGCGCATGCGCGACCTCCAGCGCGTGTTCGAGTACCACGGCGCCGAGCACAAGACGATCTCCTGTTACGAGGCCGGCCTCGACCTCACCCCCGAGAACGCCCAGCGCTTCTCGAGGCTGCACCCGCGCTGCGGCACCAGCTTCCTCCTGATCGTGATGATCGTGGCCATCTTCGTGTTCGCCCCGCTCGGCAAGCTCGAGTGGCAGTGGCTGTTCGTGTCGCGGGTGGTCGGCATCCCCCTCGTGGCCGGCATCGCCTTCGAGGTGATCAAGTGGTTCGGGCGCAACCGCACGAAGCGCTGGGCGCGGGCGCTCATGTGGCCCGGCCTGCAGCTCCAGCGCCTCACCACCCGCGAGCCCGACCTGGCACAGCTCGCGGTGGCGATCGCCGCACTCGAGGCCGTCCTCGCCGTGGAGAACCCGGCGGAGGCGAGCGACGAGGAGAAGGTCGGCATGGAGGTCGTGGCCTAGCGGCGCTGCGCCTATCCACGCCGGCGGCTACCCTCCCGGCGTGAGGCGCTTCTGATCCTCCTGCCTGTCCTGGCGCTTCTGCTCGCCGCCCTGCCCGCCGTCGCGAGCGCCGCCACCGCAGCGTCCGATCGTCTATCTCATCGTGCTCGACGGCCTCGACGGCGATCGCGTGGACGCCGGCAAGGCGCCCTTCATCTCCTCGCTGCTGGCCGGGCCAGGGGGCGAGGTCCACCTACTACCGCGAGTCGCGCTCGGTGATGATCGCCGAGACCAACCCCAACCACACCGCGATGGTGACCGGCGCCTACGGCGACAGCTCGGGCATCCCCGGCAACTCGTTCGCGCTCTACGCGCCCACCGAGAACGAGGACTCCTGCGCGCTCACGGGCCCGTCGACGAGACCAAGGCTCCCACGGTCACGAGCGGCGAGAACGCCGAACTGCCTCCAGGCCCAGACGGTGTTCGAGGCGATCAAGCGCCAGGGCAACCCCGACGGGCTGCTGACCGCCGGCGGTCTTCGGCAAGCCCAAGCTCGGGCGGATCTTCGCCGGGCGCAAGCTGGACGGCCGCACTCCCGACGCCGACTTCATCACGGCGCCGTGCTCCTCGGGCGCCGATGACGACGACTACTGCACACAGGTGCCGACCAACCCGGTCACGGGCTACGCGGTGGACGACCGCACGACGATGGACCAGGTGCTGCGCACCATGCGCGAGGGGGTCGGCCCGGCCAAGCGCAGGCCCGACTTCACCTTCGTGAACCTCCCCCAGGTCGACAGCGCCGGCCACGCGACCGGCACCGGCAGTGGCGCCTACGACACGGCGATCGGCCAGGCCGACGACGAGATCGAGCGGCTGGTGAACGAGCTCAGGGCGCGCGGGCGAGTGGGGGCGCACGGTGATGATCCTCCTCTCCGACCACTCGATGGACACCACCCTGACCAAGACCACGCTGAGCGACACGCTTCGAGCGCCGCCGGGATCCCGGACGACCAGTACGTGGTCGTGCAGAACGGCAGCGTCGACGCCGTCTACCTGGCCAACCGCACGAGCCCGGGGCGCTTCGAGCTGCTGAAGCGGATGCGCGCCGCGGCGCTGGCGAACCCGAACGTGGCGGAGGCGCTCTACCGCGAGCCCAACCCGGCCGACGGCGGCGCCGCCCACACCCTCGCCGGCGCGCACCCGGGGTGGCGCCTGGCGGGCCCGCGCAGCGGCGATCTGGTGGTCACCACCAAGGCCGGCGGCGCGTTCTCGGACCCGAGCTTCAGCTCGAACCCGATCCCCGGCAACCACGGCGGCCCGCAGACGCGCGACAACTTCTTCGCGGTGGTGGGCGGCGGCCCCTTCGTCCGCCAGGCGCTGCCGCCGGGCACCCCGGGACCGCTCTTCGACGACACCCTCCAGAACCCCATGCAGGCGGAGAACGTCGACCCGGCCCCGACGGCCATGGGCCTGCTCGGCCTCTTCCCGCCCAAGGACAGCGCCGGCCGCTTCCTCACCGAGGCCTTCGACGTCACGAAGCTGCCCGGCGGGGGAGCCCCCGCGCTGCGCCCGCGCGTGGGCGTAAAGCGGATCGGGAGGGCGACGCCGCGGCGGCGCGTGCGCGCCGGGCGCTCGTGCAGACGCGCGCGCTCGCGCAAGGTGCGCCTGCGGGTGTCGATCGCCCCCGCCGGCGGGCGCTACGACCTCCAGGTCCGCGGCAGGCGCCGCTACCGGCGGCTGCTGAGCGACACGGCCACCACCACGTTCGTGTACCGCGCCCGGCCCGGCCGGCGCCTGCGCTTTCGCGCCCGGGCGCGCGCCGCGAGCGGGATGCCGGGCGCGTTCCGGGCCTCGCGCCTGGTGCGGCTGCGCCGCGTGCGCTGCGGCCGCCGCGGCGCCTAGCCGCACTCGTCCTGAGGCGCAGGCCTCGCGTAGGCTTGAGGGTCGATGATCGAGAAGCTCGTGGAGCAGATCGAGAGCCGGTTCGCCGAGCTCTCCCAGCAGATGTCGGACCCCGAGGTGATCGGGGATCGCGAGCGCTACGCGGAGGTCGGACGCGCCTACAGCCACGCTCGAGTCCGCCCACGAGCTCGCCGCCGAGTGGCGCCACGCCGCCTCGGACGCCGCGGGGGCGCGGGAGATGCTCAGCGAGGACGGCGACGACCCCGAGGTGCGCGAGATGCTCGAGGCCTCCACCGCGCGGCTCTCGGAGCTCGAGGAGGAGATCCGCCTGGCGATGGTCGAGCCCGACCCCAACGACGACAAGAACGTGATCGTCGAGATCCGCGGCGGCGCGGGCGGCGACGAGGCCGGGCTCTTCGCGGGCGACCTCTACCGGATGCTCGACCGCTACGCCGAGCGCCGCGGCTTCTCCACCGAGGCGCTGTCGGTCTCCGACGGCGACTACACCTTCGCGATCAAGGGAGGCGGCGCCTACAGCGTGTTCAAGCACGAGGGCGGCACCCACCGGGTGCAGCGCGTGCCCGAGACCGAGTCCCAGGGGCGCATCCACACCTCGACCGCCACGGTGGCCGTGCTGCCCGAGGCCGAGGAGGTGGACGTCCACGTCGACCAGAGCGACCTGCAGATCGACGTCTACCGCTCGTCCGGGCCCGGGGGCCAGTCGGTGAACACCACCGACTCGGCCGTGCGCATCACCCACAAGCCGACCGGCCTCGTGGTGTCCATGCAGGACGAGAAGTCCCAGCTGCAGAACCGCGAGAAGGCGATGCGCGTGCTGCGCGCCCGGCTGCTCGAGCGCGAGCAGGCCTCGCGCGCGGCCGAGGAGGCCGAGAGCCGGCGCTCGCAGGTGGGCACGGGCGAGCGCTCCGAGAAGATCCGCACCTACAACTTCCCGCAGGACCGGGTGACCGACCACCGCGTGAAGCTCACGAAGGGCGAGGTCCAGCGCGTGCTGGCGGGCGAGCTGGACGACTTCACCGCGGCGCTCGAGGCCGAGGAGAAGCGGCTGAAGCTCGAGGCCGCGTCACCCCAGGCGGCTTGAGCGCCTCCACGACCCACGTCGGCCGCGTCCAGCGAGGCGCGTGCAGGCGGCCACCGACGCGCTGGCCGCCGCCGGCTGCGAGACGCCGCGCCTCGACGCCGAGCTCCTGATCGCCGACGCGCTCGGCATAGACCGCGGCGGCCTCGTGACCGACCCCGGCCGCGCGATCCCCGCCGGCGCGGCGCGCGTCATCGGGGACCGGGTGCGAAGGCGGGTCGCGCGCGAGCCGGTGGCCTACATCCTGGGCGAGAAGGGCTTTCGCCACATCGACCTCATCGTGGACCGGCGCGTGCTGATCCCGCGGCCCGAGACCGAGCTGCTGGTCGAGGTCGCGCTCGAGCTGCCCGACGGCGCGCGGGTGCACGACGTGGGCACGGGCTCCGGCGCGGTGGCGCTCGCGCTGAAGAGCGAGCGACCCGACCTCCACGTGAGCGCCTCCGATCTCTCAGCCGATGCCGTGGACGTGGCCCGGGCCAACGCCGCCCGACTGGGCATCGACGTGCGCCATCGAGGTAGCGCCCGGGCTCCCAGACGGCTCCTACGACCTGGTGGTGGCGAACCTGCCCTACGTCGCGCACGGGCGAACGGCTGCCAGCCGGAGATACGCCGCTACGAGCCGGCCGCGGCGCTCTTCTCCGGCGCCGGACGGCCTCGACGACATCCGCGCCCTCGCCGACAAGGCGCCCGCCGGGCACGAAGCTCGCCCTCGAGCACGCTCCCGGCCAGGCCGAGGCGGTGCGCGCGCTGCTCGACCGCGCCGAGACGCGCCGTGACCTCGCGGGCCACGAGCGCGTGACCACCGGATGGGCTCGGTGACCGGGGAGGACGTCGAGACCTTCCGGCGCTGCATCGCGGTGGGCGGCGTGGCGCTCTTTCCCTCCGACACCGTCTACGGGCTCGCCACCGAGCCCGAGTCGAAGGAGGGCGTGCACCGTCTCTACGCGCTCAAGGGCCGCCCGCCCGACCGGCCCGCGGCGGTGATGTTCTTCGACCGCGACCTCGCCCTGGCCGCGCTGCCCGAGCTGGGGCCTCGCACCCGCGCCGCGGTGGAGCGCCTGCTGCCGGGCCCGCTCACGCTGCTGCTGCCCAACCCGGCCCGGCGCTACCCGCTGGCCTGCGGCCCCGAGCCGCGAGCGTCTCGGGCTGCGCGTACCGGAGCTCACCGGCGCGCTCGCCCCGCTGGCGGCCGCCCGCTGGCCCGTGCTCCAGTCGAGCGCCAACCGCTCCGGCGGCGCCGATGCCCGCCGGCTCGCCGACGTGGACGAGCACGTCCGCGCCGGGGTGGACCTCCAGCTCGACGGCGGCGAGCTGCCCGGCACGGCGTCCACCGTGGTGGACCTCACGCGCTACGAGACGGACGGGCGCACACCGCGTCCTGCGCGAGGGAGCGGTGAGCGCCGACGCCGTCGAGGCCCGCCTGCGGGACTAGGTCCGGGCGGTGGTACGCTCGGCTCGACCCACACACCAGCTCCGTCCGGGAGGTCCGACGTGTCCCATCCCCAGAGCGTCTTGCTGGTCGCCAATCGCACCGCCAACACCGACCGGCTGCGCCAGGCCGTGGTCGAGAGAGCGCAGAAGGGCACCACGAGATTCCACCTCCTGGTTCCCGCCGTGCCGAGCGGGATGCACCGGGTCGTGAATCCCGAGGAGACCGGTGGCGAGGAGGCGGCCGCCCGCCTCGAGAAGGCGCTGCCCAGCCTGAGCGAGGCCGCCGGCTTCGAGGTGGGGGGCGAGGTGGGCAGCGCCGATCCGCTGGCGGCGATCCAGGACGTCGTCGGCCGCGACAGCTTCGACGAGATCGTGATCTCGACGCTTCCACATCGGGTGTCGCGCTGGCTGCACCTGGACCTGCCGAGCAAGGCCACCGGCCTGGGCCTTCCCGTGGCGCACGTGGAGGCCGATCACGAGCCCGACGACGACAGCTGAGCGGCGCTTTTGCGCCGTGACGTTTGACTCCGGCCCGGGTCCGGTGATAGACCATTCGAGGCTAGTTGCCACGACTTGAGGGAGTCGAAAAGTGTGCCTGGCGATACCAGGCCAGATCGTCGAAGTGGTCGACGAGCCGAACCGGCTCGCCCAGGTCGATGTGGCCGGCGTCAAGCGCACTGTGAACATCGGGCTGCTCGACTCCGACGGCGTCGGCGCCGGTCCGGGCGACTGGGTCCTGATCCACGTGGGCTTCGCCATGAGCAAGGTCGACGAGGAGGAGGCGCTGGCCACCCGTCGCCAGCTCGTGGCCATGGGTGAGGACTACGAGCAGGAGCTCGAAGAGCTGAAAGCGAGCGTCATCGAGTGACCTCGAGCCAGTGCCTTCCGGAGCACGGCTGCATCACCTGCGGTGATGAGGCGGTGGCTCTGAAGGTGCTGGAGGTGGACGACACGGGGCTCGCTCTGTGCGAGAACGAGGATGGCGAGCGCACGGAGATCGAGGTCGCGCTGGTGGCGCCGGTGGCCCCGGGGGACATGGTGCTCGCGCACGCCGGGACGGCGATCGCATGAAGTACGTCGACGAGTTCCGCGATCCCGAGCTGGGCCGCGCCCTCGCGGGCGAGATCCTCGGCCTGGTGGAGCCCGGGCGCCACTACAAGCTCATGGAGGTCTGCGGCGGGCACACCCACTCGATCTACAAGTTCGGGATCGACGACCTCCTCCCGGAGAACGTCGAGCTCGTGCACGGACCGGGCTGTCCCGTGTGCGTGATCCCCATGGGCCGGGTGGACGACGGCATCGCGATGGCCCACCAGCCCAACGTGATCTTCACCTGCTTCGGGGACATGATGCGCATCCCGGGCTCGGACGGCTCGCTGCTCGACGCCAAGGCCGACGGCGCCGACATCCGCATGGTCTACTCGCCGCTCGACTCGCTTCGCATCGCGAAGGAGAACCCCGACCGCGACGTGGTCTTCTTCGCGATCGGCTTCGAGACCACGGCGCCCTCCACGGCGCTGACGCTCAAGCGCGCCCGCGCCGACGGCGTCACGAACTTCTTCTGCATGTGCAACCACGTGACGATCGTGCCGCCGCTGCGCGCGCTGCTCGACTCGCCCGACCTGCGCCTGGACGGGTTCATCGGCCCGGGCCACGTGTCCACGGTGGTCGGCGCGCGGCCCTTCGAGTTCATCCCCGCCGACTACGGCAAGCCGATCGTGGTGGCCGGCTTCGAGCCGCTCGACGTGCTGCAGGCCGTGCACCGGATCCTCAAGCAGATCGCCGAGGGCCGCTGCGAGGTGGAGAACCAGTACACGCGCGTCGTGCCCTACGAGGGAAACCTGCGCGCGCTCGAGGTCATGTCCGAGGTCTTCACCCTGCGCCCCCACTTCGAGTGGCGGGGGATGGGCTTCATCTCCCAGAGCGGCCTGCGGATCTCCGACGAGTACGCCGACTTCGACGCCGAGCTGAAGTACGAGGTGCCCGGCGTCCGGGTGGCCGACCCCAAGGCCTGCCAGTGCGGCGAGGTCCTCAAGGGCGTGATCAAGCCGTTCGAGTGCAAGGTGTTCGGCACCGCGTGCACCCCGGAGCGCCCGATCGGCACCTGCATGGTCTCCTCCGAGGGCGCCTGCGCGGCCTACTACAACTTCGGCCGCTTCGCCCGTGAACGGGAGGTGGTGTGAGCACCGCAGACCCGCGACAAGGTCGCCGAGCGCGAGGAGAAGGTGCTCGGCATCATCGAGACCGCCCGCTCCAAGCAGGCGAAGTTCCGCGACGCGCACGTCACGATGTCCCACGGGGCCGGCGGCAAGGCCACCCAGGGGATGATCGAGGGCCTCTTCGTGCCGGCGTTCGCCTCGGAGTCGCTGGGTGCCCTCGGCGACGCCGGCGCCCTCGAGGTGGACGGCGCGCAGCTCGCGATGACCACCGACTCCTACGTGGTCAAGCCGATCATCTTCCCCGGCGGCTCGATCGGGGACCTGGCGGTGAACGGAACAGTCAACGATCTTTCGGTGGCCGGGGCGCGGCCGATCGCACTGAGCTTGTCGCTCGTGCTCGAGGAGGGGCTCTCTTCGGAGGTGCTCCGCCGCGAGGTGGAGGCGATCTCCGCCGCGGCCCGTGCCGCCGAAGTAGAGGTGATAACCGGCGACACCAAGGTGGTGGAGCGCGGGCACTGCGACGAGATGTACGTGTGCACGTCCGGGATCGGGCGGCGCGACCCGCGCGCCGACCTCTCCCCGGCGGCGACTGCGCCCCGGTGACCGGGTGCTCGTGTCCGGGCGCGTGGGCGACCACGGCACGGCGATCATGCTCGCCCGCGGCGAGTTCGAGCTGGGCGCCGAGATCGAGTCCGACACCCGCTCGCTGTGGCCGGCGGTGGACGCGCTGCTCGAGGAGGCCGGCCCCGTCGCTGCGCTGCATGCGCGACGCCACGCGCGGGGGCGTGGCCTCGGTGCTCAACGAGCTGGCGCGGGCCTCGGGCGTGGCGATGATCGTCCGCGAGTCCGCCGTGCCGGTGCACCCCGCGGTGGCCGGGGCCGCGGAGATCCTCGGGATCGACCCGATGTACGTGGCAAACGAGGGAAAGATGGTGGCGTTCGTGGCCCCGGACGCCGCCGAGGCCGCGCTCGCGGCGCTGCGCTCGGTCCCCGGCTGCGAGGACGCGGCGGAGATCGGAGAGGTGAGGACCGAGCCACCGGGGATGGTGCTCGTGGAGACGGGATTTGGCGGCAAGAGGGTGATGGACCAACTGGTGGGGGACCCCCTGCCGCGGATTTGTTGAGGAACGAGAGGAGCCGGACCACATGGCAACGCAGACCGAGTTCAGGCCCAACCAGTACGAGACAGAGGCGGTCACCGCCCACGTCATCTGGATGACGACGGGACTTTCCTGCGACGGGGACTCGGTCGCGATGACGTCGGCCACCAATCCGAGCCTGGAGGACATCGTCCAGGGCGTGATCCCGGGCATGCCGCGCGTGGTGGTGCACAACCCGGTGCTCGCCTACGAGGTCGGCGACGAGTTCATGGACGCCTGGTACCAGGCGGAGAAGGGCGAGCTCGACCCGTTCGTGCTGGTGGTGGAGGGCTCGATCCCCAACGAGGAGATCAACGGCGAGGGCCACTGGACGGGCCTGGGCAACAACCCGGAGACCGACCAGCCGATCACCACCAACGAGTGGCTCGACCGGCTGGCGCCCAAGGCCGCCGCCGTGGTCGCGGTGGGCACGTGTGCCACCTACGGCGGCATCCCGGCGATGAAGAACAACCCGACCGGGGCGATGGGCGTTCCCGACTACCTCGGCTGGAACTGGAAGTCGAGCGCCGGCCTGCCCGTGGTGTGCATCCCGGGCTGCCCCGCGCAGCCGGACAACATGACGGAGGCGCTGCTCTATCTCGTGCTGCACCTCGGCGGGCTCGCGCCCGTGCCCGAGCTGGACGACCAGCTGCGGCCGAAGTGGCTGTTCGGCCGGACCGCGCACGAGGGCTGCAACCGCGCCGCGTTCTACGAGCAGGGCGACTTCGCCACCGAGTACGGGTCCGACCACCGCTGTCTGGTCAAGCTCGGCTGCAAGGGCCCGGTGGTGCAGTGCAACGTGCCCTTCCGGGGCTGGGTCAACGGCATCGGCGGCTGCCCCAACGTGGGCGGCATCTGCATGGCGTGCACGATGCCCGGCTTCCCCGACAAGTACATGCCCTTCATGGAGGAGGACGCCAACGGCAAGCTGTCCTCGAACCTGGCGAGGTTCACCTACGGCCCGTTGCTGCGCATCGGGAGGCGCCGGTCGGTGAGGACGAAGTTCGACAAGGAGCCCGAGTGGAGACAACGCGGGCGGGAACTGACCACCGGCTACCAGAAGCGCTGGTAAGGGGAGACGAGGAGAGACATGGCAACCGTAGAGACACCCGCGAGCCAGAAGGTCGTCGTCAAGGAGATGTCCTGGGACCCGATCACCCGCATCGTCGGGTCGCTCGGGATCCACACGGAGATCGACTTCACCAACCAGCAGGTCCTCAAGTGCTACAGCACGTCGATGGTCTTCCGCGGCTTCGACATCTTCATGAAGGGGATCGACCCGCGCGACGCGCACTTCATCACCAGCCGCATCTGCGGCATCTGCGGTGACAACCACTGCACGTGCTCGGTGCTCAACCAGAACATGGCCTACGGGGTCAAGCCGCCGAAGCTCGGCGACTACGCCTACAACATCGCCGAGACCGCGGACTTCATGTTCGACCACGCGATCTTCAACGACTGCATGGCCAACGTGGACTGGTGCGAGCAGATGGTCAAGGAGACCAACCCGAGCGTGCTCGAGAAGGCCGAGAACACGCCGGCCCCGCACCGGGGCATCCACGGCTACGAGACGATCGCCGACATCATGCGCTCGCTCAACCCGTTCACCG
The DNA here is from genome assembly GCA_963731645.1 of uncultured Thermoleophilaceae bacterium. Taxonomy (GTDB): domain Bacteria; phylum Actinomycetota; class Thermoleophilia; order Solirubrobacterales; family Thermoleophilaceae; genus JAAYBF01. The sequence continues at coordinate 330,999 of CAVSWF010000012.1, forward strand.
GCGAGTTCTACCTGGAGACGCTGCACGTCGCCCGCTACACGCGCGAGATGTACTGCCTGTTCGGCGGCCGTCACACGCACCCGTCGACGATCATGCCGGGCGGGGTCAGCGCCGACATCACGCACCAGACCTGCACGGACTACTACGTGCGCCTGATGCGCTACTTCGAGTACGTGAAGCGCAGCGTGCCGATGCACGACGACCTGTACGACTTCTGGCTGGAGGCGCTGCCGGGGTACGACATGGTCGGCTACCGCGAGACCAACCTCGTGAACTGGGGCTGCTTCGACGACCCCGACTACGTCGACTACGACTACAAGAACATGACGGAGTGGGGGCGCAAGCGCTTCGTCACGCCGGGCATCGCCATCAACGGCGAGCTGATCACGACCGACCTGGTCGAGATGAACCTGATGATCAGGATCCTGCTCGGCAGCTCGTACTTCGACGGCTGGGAGAACGAGCGCACCTACGTGACCAAGGACCCGCTGGGCAACCCGGTCTCGAAGGACCATCCGTGGAACAAGACGACCCTGCCCAAGCCGCAGAAGCGCGACTTCGCGGACAAGTACTCGTGGGTGGTGTCGCCGCGGATCTACGACGAGCGCACGGACACCCACGTGTGCTGCGACACCGGCGGAGGCCCGTTCGCCCGCCAGTGGTGCACCGCCAAGGCGGGGCTCGTGGACATCGGCTACCTCAAGGCGACCGGCGAGTCGATCCAGATGGTGCTGCCGAAGACCCCCAACAGCCCCGAGATGGAGCTGGAGTGGAAGGTGCCGGAGAAGTCGAACGCGATCGAGCGCGATCGCGCGCGCACCTACCACCAGGCCTACTCGGCGCTCGTGGGGCTCTACAACCTCGAGAAGGCGATGGACGAGATCCGCGCCGGGCGCACGAAGTCGTGGAACGACTTCAAGGTGCCCGACAGCGCCGTGAGCGTGGGCTTCCACGAGGCGGCACGCGGCGTGCTCTCGCACCACATGGTCATCGAGGACGGCAAGATCGCCAACTACCAGCCGTACCCGCCCACACCCTGGAACGCGAGCGTGCGCGACAAGTTCGGCACGCCCGGGCCCTACGAGGACGCGGTGCAGAACACGCCGATCTTCGAGGAGAACGGCCCGGAGAGCTTCAAGGGCGTGGACATCATGCGGGCGGTCCGCTCCTTCGATCCGTGCCTGCCGTGCGGTGTGCACATGTACACCGGCAAGGGCAAGATCAAGAAGGTGCAACACACGCCGACTGCGATGTCGTAGGAGGAGAAAGGAGTTGTCAGCCGACCGGGTGACCGTCCTCGACCTGATGGCGCAAGCCTCGGCGTCGACCCCAGACTCGGGGGCGGCGAAGGGGACGGGCCCCCGGCGGCCTCCTCCTGTGAACGAGGGGCTCGAGGAGCGCATCGAACGGCTCACGGAGGAGCTGGATGCGATCCCCGACCCCCGTTCGCGCGACACCGCCGAGCAGTTGCTGGCCGCCGTCCTCGAGCTTCACGGCGAGGGCCTCACGAAGGTCCTCGACCTGGTGGACGAGGACACGGCGAAGCGGCTGGCCGACGATCCCACGGTGGCCAGCGTTCTCCTGATCCACGACCTGTACCCCGTGCCGCTGGACGAGCGGGTCGCCGAGGCGCTCGACAGCGTGCGCCCCTACATGGAGTCCCACGGCGGCGACGTCGAGCTGCTGGGGATCGAGGACGGCATCGTGCGCCTGCGCCTCCAGGGCAGCTGCAAGGGGTGCGCGGCCTCCTCGGCCACGCTCGAGCTGGCGATCGAGCAGGCCCTGCGCGCCGCCGCGCCCGACCTGCTGGGGATGGACGTGGAGGGGATGGAGGACGAACCGACGCACGGCCCCCCGGACATCGGCGGCATCCCTCTGCCGCTGGCCGCGAACGGCAACGGCGCCTCCGCGCCGTCGGTCCCCGAGCTGTCGGGCTGGCTGGACGTGGAGGGCGTCGCCGGCCTGGCCGAGGGCGAGACCACGACCGTGGAGGTGGCCGGGGTCGAGGTGCTCGTGGCCAACGTGAACGGGACGCTGCTCGCCTACCGCGACACGTGTGCGGCCTGTACCTCGTCGCTCGCCGGCGCGGGGCTCGCGGAGGGCGTGCTGACCTGCCCGGCGTGCTCCGCGCGCTTCGACCTGCCGCGCGCGGGCCGCGGCGTGGACGTGGACGACCTCCAGCTGGCGCCCGTGCCGCTCCTGCGGGAGGGGGCGGAGCGGGTCCGGGTAGCGCTCGCGTCGTGAGCAGGACCAGCATGGTGGGCGGCCTGCGCCGCCTGGCCGCGACCTCGGCCGCGCCCGCGCCGGCCGAAGCGCCCGGTCCGCAGCGATGGGAGGGGGAGCGCTGCGACCTGTGCGGCACCACGCTGCCGGAGGACCACCGGCACATGCTCCAGCTCGAGGAGCGGCGCATCGACTGCACCTGCGAGACCTGCTGGGCGCTGCGCTCGGGCGACCCGGAGTACCGCCCGGTGGGGACGAGGGTGGCCTGGCTGCCCGACCTGAACCTGTCCGACGAGCGCTGGGCGAGGTTCGGGATCCCGATCGGCCTGGCGTTCTTCATGCGCTCGAGCGTGGCCGACGGCGGCGTGGTGGCGCTCTACCCGAGCCCCGCCGGCGCCACGGAGTCGCAGCTGGACCTCGGCGAGTGGGAGGGCCTCGTGGCCGAGAACCCCGTGCTCGAGGAGCTGGAGTCCGACGCCGAGGCCCTGGTCGTGAACCGCATGGCCGAGCCGCACCAGTTCGCGATCGCCCCGATCGACGACTGCTACGGACTGGTCGGGCTCGTGAAGACCCGATGGGAGGGAATCTCCGGAGGGCCCGGGCTGGAGCGGGCCCTCCGCGGGTTCTTCGACGATCTGCGCGACAGGGCGGCGGCGTGAGCGGCGTCGCGCCCCTCACCGCGCCCGGCACCCAGGTCGCCCCCGCGTTCCAGGTGCTCGACGCCGAGCCGGTCAAGTACGCCGCCTCGCCGCGGCTCGCCTTCACCGGGCACGTGACCGAGCCCGGCGGGCGCGAGGTCTACACGATCGCGCTGTCGGTGCAGATCATGATCGAGCCGGCGCGGCGCTCCTACGACGACGAGACGCGGGCGCGGCTGATCGAGCTGTTCGGCGAGCCCGAGCGGTGGTCGGCCACCACGCGCGCGTTCCTCTGGTCGGAGCTCGACGTGCTCGTGCCGGCCTTCACCGGGGCGACCGGCTTCCGCATCCCGGTGTCCTGCAACTACGACCTCGAGCTGGCCGCCACCAAGTACCTCTACTCGCTGCCCGGGGACAGCGTCCCGCTGCTGTTCAACTTCACGGGCACGATCTTCTACCGCGGCGAGGAGGGGCGGATGCAGATCGCGAAGGTGCCGTGGGACTGCTCGGCGCGGTTCGAGATGCCGCTCGCGGCCTGGCGCGGGATGGTCGACCACTACTACCCCAACGGCGGCTATGCGCGGCTGTCGCACGAGACGCTCGACCTGCTGTCGCGCCGCAAGGCGGAGCTGGGCCTTCCCAGCTTCGACGCCACCGTGACCCGCCTGCTCGACGGAGGCGGAGGGTGAGCGGCCACCTCGAGGAGCTGGTGGAGTCGCTGCTCTACGAGGGCTACGCCCTCTACCCCTACACCCCCGGAGCGGTGAAGAACGCGACGCCCACCCCGTTCGGGATCGTCTACCCGCCCGCCTACGCGGAGCGGATGCCGGCCGCCTACGACCACGTGCGGATGGACTGCGAGCTGGTGGCCGCCGAGGGCGCGCCGGTGTCGGCCACGGTCCGCTTCCTGCAGGCCGGGAGCGCCGAGCACCGCGCCGTCGAGCGGCGCCTCGAGATAGCCGCCCCCGGGCAGACCGTGCACTTCGACCACGACGGCCTCCAGGGCCGCGCGCGGCTGCGGGTCGATCCCCTGGGCGAGGGCGCTGTGGCGGGTGCGTGTGTGCGTGCACAACACCACCCCGCTCGACGACCCCGAGGTCACGCGGGGCGACGCGCTGCGATCCAGCCTCATGTCCACCCACGTGGTGGCCACCGCGCCGGGGAGCCGGTTCGTGTCGCGCCACCGAGTCCGAGCTGGAGAGCGTGAACATCTTCCCGGTGCTGGCCACCCCCGCCGACGACACGATGCTCGGCGCGACGATCATGCTGCCCGACCACCCCCGGGTCGCCCCGCAGAGCCGCGGCAACCTCTACGACGGGACGGAGATCGAGGAGGCCCTGCTCCTGCACGTGCACGCGCTGAGCGACGGCGAGCGCGAGGAGATCGCCGCCTCCGATCCGGCCGTGCGCGAGATGGTGGAGCGCGCCGCCGCCTCCACCCCGGAGGACCTGTTCGACGTGCACGGCGTGATGGCGCCCTCACGGCCCGAGGACTCGATTCGCGGACCCGAGACCACCTCGCCGCCCGAGCCGCCCGAGCACCTGCCGGACCTCTCGGGCGACCCCGAGGTCACCGTCGAGGGCGTGACCTTCCGCCGCGGCGAGCGGGTGAAGGTGCGAACGGCGCAGTCCGGCGACCCGTACGACCGCATGGTGGACGGGCGCACCGCCACCATCGAGAAGATCCTCCACGACGTGGACGACAAGCTGTACTTCGCCGTGACCATCGACGGCCCGGGGCAGGAGCTGCTGCGCGAGACCGGCCGGCACCAGTTCTTCTTCGCGGGCGAGGTGGAGCCCCTGTGAGCGCCGGGCGCACACCGCAGATCCTCGTGGCCGGCATCGGCAACGTGTGGCTGAAGGACGACGGCTTCGGCGCCGAGGTGGCCCAGCGCCTCGACGAGATGCGACCTGCCCGGAGGGCGTCGCCGTGTTCGACTTCGGCAGCGGGGGGCTCGACCTGGCCTACGAGGTCATGCGCGGCTACGACGCGCTGGTGCTCATCGACGTGAGCCGCCAGGGCGGCGAGCCGGGCACGCTCTACGTGATGGAGCCCAGCGAGGAGGACCTGGACGCGGGCATCGAGGAGGGCGAGATGATCAGCCCGCACGGCATGGACCCGCAGACCGTGCTGCGCTTCGTGAAGGCGGTGGGGGGCTGGCCGGGCAAGGTGGTCATCGTGGCGTGCGAGCCGGTGACCGTCGAGGAGATGGGAATGGGGCTGTCCGACGAGGTGTCCGGTGCGGTCGACCGGGCGATCGGGGTGGTCATGGAGCAGGTCGAGGAGCTGCTGGCCCATGCACGAGCTTTCGCTGAGTAGCGCCGTGCTCGACACGGTCGTCCGGCACGCCGACGGGCGCAAGGTCAACGCGGTGGACCTCACCATCGGAGCGCTGCGCCAGGTCGTGCCGACGTCGCTCGAGTTCTACTTCGAGATCGTCTCGCGCGACACGGTGTGCGAGGGCGCGCGGCTCGAGCTGACCACGATCGAGGCGCGCGTGCGCTGCAACGACTGCGCCACCGAGTGGACCCTCGGCGAGCCGATCTTCCGCTGCCCGTCCTGCGAGGGCAGCGACGTCGAGGTCCTGAGCGGCACGGAGTTCTTCGTGGAGTCGATCGACGTCGAGGACAGAGAGGAGGTCGCTGCCTGATGCACCAGACCAAGGTGAGGGTCGCCGAGGACGCGCTCGACGCGAACACCACCATCGCCCACGCCAACCGGGCCGACTTCGACCGCGAGTCGGTGTCGGTGGTCAACCTCATGAGCGCGCCGGGGGCGGGCAAGACGTCGCTGCTCGAGGCGGTGTTCCGCGCCGGCCTCGGGGACGTCCGCCCGGGGGTGCTGGAGGGCGACGTCCAGGGCTCGCTCGACGCGGACCGCCTGTCGCACCTGCACGTGCCGGTCGTCCAGCTGAACACCGACGGCGGCTTCGGCGGCGAGTGCCACCTCGACGCGAACATGGTGCGCACGGCGATCCCCGCGCTCGCGCTCGAGGAGATCGACCTGCTGGTGATCGAGAACGTGGGCAACCTCGTCTGCCCGGCCGAGTTCCGGGTGGGAGAGGACGCCAAGGCGATGGTCTGCTCGGTCACCGAGGGCGAGGACAAGCCGCTCAAGTACCCGCTCATGTTCCGCACCTGCGACCTGGTGGTGGTCAACAAGATCGACCTCCTCCCGCACCTCGACTACGACCTCGATGCTCTGCTGCGCAACGTCGAGTCGGTGAACCCGGGGGCACGGACCATGCTGGTCAGCGCCCGGACCGGCGAAGGGGTGGAGGCGTTCCGGGACTGGCTGGTGGCGGTCTCCGAGCGCGTGGCGACACCCGCGTGAAGCAGGTCCTGTCCTCGGACATCGACGAGCTGCTCGAGCGCCGCGCGGACGCGGGGCGCGCGTACTTCGAGGCCGAATGCGACCGCCTCGCGGAGCTCTGCCACCGGATGGCCGAGCGCTTCGCCCGCGGCGGGCGCCTGCTCGCGCTGGGCGCCTCGCCGCAGGCCCGGTCGGACGCGCGGCACGTGGCCGTGGAGTTCGTGCACCCGGTGATCGTCGGCAAGCGCGCGCTGCCGGCAATCGCCTTCACGGCCGAGGGAGGGTCGCCGGAGGCTCAGCTCGGGCTGGCCGCCGAGGCCGAGGACGTGGTGATGGCCTTCGAGTCCGAGGCGGCCGCGGCCGTGGGCCTGGCCCGCGGGCGCGGGTGCCTCACCGTGGCCTTCGCGCCGTGCGGGGCCGAGTGGCAGCTCGATCCGCCCGCCGAGGGCTACGACGGGTTCGTCCGCCAGGAGATCGCCGAGACGACCTACCACCTCCTGTGGGAGCTGGTCCACGTCTTCTTCGAGCACCGCGGCCTGCTCCGGGACCGCGACGCCCGGCCCGTGCACGACACCGGCGCGTCGAGCTTCCTCTACCCCTTCCTCGCCGAGTCCGAGACCGACGCCGCCCCGGTCCTCGCCGACGTGCGCGAGTCGGTGCTGGCGAAGGCCGCGGAGATCTCCGAGCTGCGCGCCGCCACGGTGCGCGAGGGCCGCGACGAGCTCGCCGCCGCCGCGGCCGCGCTGCGCGAGCGCTCCGACGCCGGCGGGCGGCTGCTGGCCCTCGGCAACGGCGGGTCGGCCACCGACGCCATGGACGCGGTGGCCGACATGCGCTTCCCGCCGGAGCCGTGGCCGTCGCGCCCGGCGCTCGACCTCACCGAGGACTCGGCCATCCTCACGGCGATCGCCAACGACATCGGCACCGAGGCCGTGTTCGCCCGCCAGGTGATCGCCCACGGCCGGCCCGGGGACGCCCTGCTCGCGATGTCCACCAGCGGCAGCTCTCCCAACGTGATCGCAGCCCTCGCCGAGGCGCGGCGGCGTGGGATGCTCACGATCGCGATGGTGGGCTACGACGGTGGGAGCGTGGCCGCGGAGCGCCTGGCCGACCACGTGGTGGTCACGCGCTCTGAGCACATCCCGCGCATCCAGGAGGCGCAGGCGACCGCCTGGCACGTGCTCCGAGAACTGATGGAGGTTTCGTGAACGAGGAAGCAGAAGCTCAGCGAGAGGCGCCGGACGAGCTGTCGGTCGGTGAGGTCGCCCACGGCGCCCTGCGGGGCACCATCGCCGCGATGGCGATGACCGGGATGCGGGCGTTCACCATCAGCGTCGGGCTGGTGGACGAGCCGCCCCCGCGGGCGATCCTCAGGCAGAAGTCCAAGGGCGTCTTCCGCGCGGCTCCGAAGAAGAAGCGCCGGGCGTTCCAGGAGTTGATGCACTGGGGCTACGGGGCCACGGGCGGGGCGGCGTTCGCGGCGCTGCCCGACGACGTGAAGAAGCGCGCGTGGTTCGGCCCGCTCTACGGAGTGGTGCTGTGGGTGACCTTCGAGTTCGTGCAGGCGCCGATGATGGGCCTCAAGCAGGCCAAGGAGTTCCGTCCGCTGGAGCGGGTCGCGCTGATCGTGGACCACCTGCTCTACGGCCTGGTCCTCTCCGAGACACGCCGCCGCCCGCGCGACTAGATGACCGAGCGCGCCCGGCCCGGCGGCGGGTCCGCGTGCGCGTGACCGGCACCGTGCAGGGCGTCGGCTTCCGGCCCCACGTGCACCGCCTCGCGCGCGAGCTCGGCCTCGGCGGGTTCGTGCTCAACGACGAGCGCGGGGTCCTGGTGGAGGCCGAGGGCGAGCCGGCGGTGGTGGACGGGTTCCTCGAGCGGCTCTCGGCCGAGGCGCCGCCGCTGGCCGCGGTGGAGCACGTCTCCTGGGACGAGCTGCCCGCCGCCGGGCATCGCGACTTCGCCATCGCCGCGAGCAAGCACGCGGGTGAGCCGCTCGCGCTGGTCTCCCCGGACGTGGCCACCTGCGCCGCCTGCCTGCGGGAGCTCTTCGACCCCGCCGACCGGCGCTTTCGCTACCCGTTCATCAACTGCACCGACTGCGGCCCGCGCTTCACGATCGTGCGCGGCGTGCCCTACGACCGGCCCCTCACCACGATGGCGGGCTTCACGATGTGCGCGCCCTGCCAGGCGGAGTACGACGACCCCTCGAACCGCCGCTTCCACGCCCAGCCCAACGCGTGCCCGGCGTGCGGACCGTCGGTGAGGCTCGACCCGGCGGCGCCCGAGGGATCCGACCCGCTGAGCGCCGCCGGCTCGGGCCTGCGCGACGGGGCGGTGGTCGCCGTGAAGGGGATAGGCGGCTACCACCTGGCGTGCCGGGCCGACGCCGAGGACGCCGTGGCGGCCCTGCGGTCGCGCAAGCACCGCGAGGACAAGCCCTTCGCCCTCATGGCGCCGGACCTGGACGGCGCGCGGGCGCTCGTCGAGCTGACGCCCGCCGAGGAGGAGCTGCTGCTCGGGCCGCGAGCGGCCGATCGTGGTGGCACGGCGGCGCCCGGGCGCGGCGGTCGCCGAGTCGGTGGCGCCCGACCTCGCCCGACCTCGGCGTGATGCTGCCCTACTCGCCCCTGCACCACCTGCTGCTGGCCGACGCAGGCACGCCGCTGGTGATGACCAGCGGGAACACCTCGGACGAGCCGATCGCCTACGACGACGCCGATGCCCTCGAGCGGCTGGCGGGGATCGCCGACCTCTTCCTCGTCCACGACCGCCCGATCCAGACCCGCACGGACGACTCGGTGGTTCGCTCGCTGGGGGAGTCGCGGCCGGCGGTGATGATCCGGCGCTCGCGGGGATACGTGCCCGCCGCCCTCGGCCTGCCCGTGCCGTCGCCCCGGCAGGTCCTGGCCTGCGGCGCCGAGCTGAAGAGCACGTTCTGCGTGGCCAAGGAGGGGAGGGCGTGGGTCTCGCACCACATCGGCGACCTCGAGAACTGGGAGACGCTGCGCTCCTTCCGCGAGGGGATCGCCCACTTCCAGGCGCTGTTCGCGGTGGAGCCGGAGGTCGTGGCCCACGACCTCCACCCGGAGTACCTCGCCACGAAGTACGCGCTCGAGCGCGAGGGGGTGGAGCTGGTCGGCGTCCAGCACCATCACGCCCACCTGGCGGCGTGCCTGGCCGAGCACGGGGAGGAGGGCCCGGCGGTGGGCGCCATCTACGACGGCACCGGGCTGGGCGAGGACGGCACCGTCTGGGGAGGCGAGGTGCTGGTGGGCGACCTCGCGGGCTCCCGGCGCGCCGGGTGGCTGTCGCCGGTGCGGCTGCCCGGCGGCGAGCGGGCGATCCGCGAGCCCTGGCGAATGGCGTGCTCGTGGCTGGTGGCGGCGGGCGAGCCGGCCCGGCCCGCGGCGATCTCCGCCGTGGACGGCGGGCGCTGGGAGCAGGTGGCCGAGCTCGCGCGCAGCGGGGTGGCATCTCCCCTGACGTCGAGCATGGGCCGCCTGTTCGACGCGGTCGCCGCCCTGTGCGGGTTGAGGGCGCAGGTGACCTACGAGGGCCAGGCCGCCGTGGACCTCGAGGCGGCGGCCGACCTCGCCGAGCAGGGGGCGTACCCGCTGCCCGTGGCCGAGGGCGACGACCTCCTGCTCGACGCGCGCGAGACCGTGCTGGCGGTCGCCCGGGACGTCGCCGCGGAGGTCCCCGTGGCCGCGGTGTCCGCCCGCTTCCACAACGCCGTGGCGTCCGCGACAGCCGTGGCGTGCGCCCGGGCGGCGGAGCAGGCGGGGAGCCGATCGGTCGTCCTCTCGGGCGGCGTCTTCCAGAACAGGCTCCTCGTCGAGCGGACCGCCACGCGCCTCGAGGCCTCCGGCCTGCGCGTGCTCGTGCCCGAGCGGCTCCCGCCCAACGACGGCGGCATCTCCTACGGGCAGGCCGCCTGCGCGGCGGCACGGCTCGCCCGCGCCTGAAGGCGGGCCGACGGCTGCGCTCGCTGGTACCGTGATCTCGAGATGAGCGAACTCGGCCCGGATCACTTCACCAAGCACGTCGCGGACGTCGATCCGGAGATCGCGCAGGTCCTCGACGACGAGGCCAGGCGCCAGGAGACGCACGCTCGAGATGATCGCCTCGGAGAACTTCGTGCCGCAGGCGGTGCTCGACTGCCAGGGGTCGGTGCTCACCAACAAGTACGCCGAGGGCTATCCCGGCCGGCGCTACTACGGCGGCTGCGAGCACGTCGACGTGGCCGAGAACCTCGCCATCGACCGGGCCAAGGAGCTGTTCGGCGCCGAGCACGCCAACGTGCAGCCCCACGCCGGAGCGCAGGCCAACGCCGCCGCCTACCACGCCCTGCTCGACCCGGGCGACCGCATCCTCGGCATGAAGCTCGACCACGGCGGCCACCTCACGCACGGGATGAAGATCAACTTCTCCGGCAAGCTCTACGACATCGTCGCCTACGGCGTCCGCGAGGAGGACTCGCGGCTCGACATGGACGTGCTCGAGCGCCTGGCCGAGGAGTTCCGCCCGAAGCTGATCCTGGCCGGCTGGTCCGCGTACCCGCGCCAGCTGGACTTCCCCCGCTTCCGCGAGATCGCCGACTCGGTCGGCGCCCTGCTGATGGTGGACATGGCGCACTTCGCCGGCCTCGTGGCCGCCGGCGAGCACCCCAGCCCGGTGCCCCACGCCGACGTGGTCACCACCACGATCCACAAGACCCTCGGCGGCGCCCGGGGAGGAATGATCCTCTGCCGGGAGGAGTGGGCCAAGAAGGTCAACTCGGCGATGTTCCCCGGCCAGCAGGGCGGGCCGCTCATGCACGTGATCGCGGGCAAGGCGGTTGCGCTGAAGATCGCGAGCACCGAGTTCTTCCGCGAGCGCCAGCGCCGCACCCGGGAGGGCGCGGCGGCCCTGGCCGAGGAGCTCGTGAGCGGCGGGGTCAACGTGCTGACCGGAGGCACCGACGTGCACCTGGCGCTCGTGGACCTGAGGGACTCGGAGCTCGACGGCCAGCAGGCCGAGGACCGCCTGGCCGCCATCGGCATCACCGTGAACCGCAACGCCGTGCCCTTCGACCCGCGGCCGCCGGCGGTCTCGTCGGGCCTGCGCGTCGGGACCTCGGCGCTCGCCACGCGCGGCTTCGGGGTGGACGAGTTCAGGGAGATCGGGCAGGTGATCGTGGAGGCGCTCACCGGCGACTTCTCGGACGCCACCCGCGGCGAGCTCTCGGAGCGCACCAGGGCGCTGGCGGAGCGACACCCGCTCTACCCGCAGCTCGCTCCCGCCCCGGCCTCTGTCTGACCGCCCGCCGTGCCCGCGCTCTTCGAGCTGCGGGGCGTGTGCGCCTCGCGTCGCGGACGGCAGGTGCTCCGCGACCTCGACCTCGACATCGGCGAGGGGGCGACGGCCCTGGTCGGCCCCTCCGGCGCCGGCAAGTCGACGCTGCTGCGGCTCCTCAACCGGCTGGCCGATCCCGACCGCGGGCTCGTGCGCTTCGGCGGTGAGGACGTCCGCGCGATGGACCCGCTGGCCCTGCGCCGCGAGGCCTGCCTGGTGGCCCAGCTGCCCGCGCCGCTGCCCGGGAGCGTGGCCGACAACGTGAGGTACGGCCCCGCCCTGCGTGACCGCCGGGCGGACGTTCCGCGCTGTCTCGAGCTGGCCGGTCTGGACGCGCGGCTACGCGGAGCGCGACGCCGGGGCCCTGTCGGTGGGCGAGCAGCAGCGCGTGATGCTGGCCCGCGCCCTCGCTCTGGAGCCGAGCGTCCTGCTGCTCGACGAGCCGACGTCGGCTCTCGACGAGCGCACGCGGGCCGGGGTGGAGGCGACCCTGGTGCGGCTCGTGCACGAGGTGGGCCTCGCGATGGTCGTGGTGACCCACGACCGCGGGCAGGCGAAGCGGATCGCCCGGCGCACCGTCGAGCTGCCCGCGCCCCTGGAGGCGACAGCTTGAGCCCGGTCGACGTGACCCTCGGCGAGGTCGCCGCCTCCCTGGCCCTCGTGGCCGTCGCGGCGGCGGCCTCGCTCTGGCGCCGTGCCGACCTCGAGGCCGACCTGGGGATCGCGGTCGTGCGCTCGTTCCTCCAGCTCACCGCCGTGGGCTACGTGATCCAGGCCATCTTCGACTCGGACAGCCTGTGGCTGGTCGCGCTCCTGCTCTCGGTCATGGTCGGCTTCGGGTCCGTGACGGCGCGGGGGCGGGCGCGGGCCGTGCCCGGGGCGCTCGGGCCGATCGTGCTGGCCCTGTCGGCGGCGGCGATCGTGACGCTCGGCCTGGTGCTCGCGCTCGGCGTGTTCGACGCCGAGCCGCGCTACCTGGTGCCGGTCGGGGGGATGGTGATCGGCAACTCGATGACGGCCGCAGCGGTGGCCCTCAACCGCCTGGCCGACGAGGCGGCCGGCCGCGCGGCCCAGCTCGAGGCCGCGCTCGCCCTGGGAGCCACGTCGAGGCAGGCGGCGAGGGGCATCGTGACGAGGAGCCTGCGCTCCGGCCTCATCCCCCTGATCGACTCCACCAAGACGACCGGGGTCGTCTTCTTCCCGGGGACGATGGTGGGCATGCTCGATCGCCGGCGCGGAGCCGCTCGACGCCGTGCGCCTCCAGCTCATCCTGCTGTGGGCGCTCCTCGGCAGCGTCGCGCTCGCCGCGCTGATCGCGACCTCGCTGGGCTACCGGGGGTTCTTCACCGAGCGCGCACCAGCTCCGCGAGCTGGACCCGGAGTACTGAGCCGCTCTCTATCCTCGATCGGCATGACGGAGGCCGCTCAGCAGCCGCTGCTGGTCAAGCCGCGCCTTCGGGGGGTCTCGCACCAGTGGGCGTGCCTGGTCTCGATCGGGCTCGGGATCGCACTCGTGATCTCGGCGCCCCCGGGCCGGGCCACGTTCGCCGCCGCGGTCTACGCGGCGTGCGTGGTCGCGCTGTTCGCCAGCAGCGCCACCTACCACCGCATCAACTGGCGCCGCCCCAACGCCCGGCGCTGGATGCGGCGCCTCGACCACTCGGCGATCTTCCTGCTCATCGCGGGCTCGTACACCCCGTTCGCGCTGCTGGCGCTGGACGGCACGCTGGCCGACGTGATCCTCGTGATCGTGTGGGCGGGGGCGCTGGGCGGGATCGTGCTCAAGCTGGTCTGGATCGACGCCCCCAACTGGCTGGTGGCGCTGATCTACGTGCTCCTCGGCTGGGTGGCGGTGGCCGCGGCGCCGGGCCTGGTCTCGGCGCTCGGGCATCACCGCGTCGGGCATGGTCGGGCTCGGCGGGCTGCTCTACACGGTCGGCGCCGTCGTGTACGCGCGCCACCGTCCCGACCCCGTGCCGACCGTGTTCGGCTACCACGAGGTCTTTCACGTGCTGGTGATCGCTGGCGGCCGGCGCTCCAGTACGCGGTCATCGCCTTCTGGGTTTTGCCAGGCGCCTGACGGCCTACGGCGGCGGGGCGGCTGACCGCCCGGTTACCCTCAGCGCGCGGATGGACGAGCTCGACGCGCTCTGGGCGTTCCTCGTGGCGGGTGTCGTCGCGCTCGTGCTCACGCCGCTCGCCGCCCGGCTCGCGCGCCGCGTCGGGGCGATCGACCTTCCCAAGGAGCGCGGGCTGCACGACGAGCCCACGCCCAGCCTCGGCGGGCTCGCGATCCTGGCCGGCGTGCTCGCGGGCGCGGCGTTCCTGCCCTGGAACACCGAGACCCGCGGGATCCTCGCCGGCGCGGCCGCGATCGCGCTGATCGGAGCCCTCGACGACGTGAAGGACGGCGGGCTGCTCGGCCGTCGTCAAGCTCGCTGGGCCAGTTCGCCGCGGCGGCGATCCCGGTGGCCGCCGACGTCCGCGTGGAGAACGTGACGCTGCCGTTCGTCGATCCGATCCAGCTCGGGGACTGGGGCATCCCGCTGACGCTGGTCGGGATGGTCGCGGTGATGAACGTCGTGAACTTCACGGACGGCGTGGACGGCCTGGCCGCCGGGGTCTGCACGATCGCCGCGGCCACGTTCGCGGTGATCGCCCTGTCGCTCGACCGCGACGACGGCGGGCGTGCTGGCGGCCGCGGTGGCGGGCGCGGCGGTCGGCTTCCTGTGGCACAACTTCCATCCCGCGTCGATCTTCATGGGCGACTCGGGCTCCAACCTGCTCGGCCTGCTCCTGGCGGCCATCGCCATCCAGGGAGTGCTGAAGACGGCCGCGGTGGTCGCGCTGTTCTTCCCGCTGGTGATCCTGGCCGTGCCCGCCTTCGACGCCACCTTCGTGGTGGCCAAGCGGATCAAGTACGGACGGCCGGTCTACTCGGCGGACCGATGGCACCTCCACCACCGCTTCGCCAACATCGGCTTCTCGGCCCGCCGGACGGTGCTCTACCTCTACGCCTGGACGGTCTCGCTGGCGGCGCTGGCGCTGGCGCTGCGCTTCGTGCCCTACTCCGACGACAACGGGCACCTCAACGCCGGGCTGGACGATCGTGATGCTCCTGTTCTTCGGCCTGGTGGCCGTCGCGGCCAGCGTCTATCTCGTGCTCGTGCTCGAGATCCTCAAGTTCCGGCGCTTGCGCGAGCGCCAGCTGCGCAAGCAGGCCGCCATGTCGGACGAGCGAGATCGAGGAGGAGATCGTGCGCGAGGTGGAGACCGGCGAGTTCGAGGCCGTCGAGCCGCCGGGACCGGCCTGAGGCGCCGGCTCAGAGCACCTCGACGCGCGGGCGTCCCGCTGGCCACGCGGAAGCGGCCGATGGTGCGCGCGGCCGCGCCGCGCGTCTTAGCGCGTCGACGCCCTTGAACTCCACCCGGAGCTCGTCGGGCCGCGCCTCGAGGATCCCGTACCCGCGGCTCACCTGCTCGGTGTACTTGCAGGTGCGGGTTGACCGTCCTGCAGGTTGTTGGTCAGCAGGACGATCTGCTCCGTGGTGAGCGGAGCGCCGGTGGTGCCCTGCACGGTCTCCGGGATGCCGAGCGAGGTGATCGATCCGCCCACGAACTCGGTGGCGTGGCTCTCGGGCCCGCGGCCGTCGATGCCGACGTCGCCGGCGAAGAAGGTGTGGATGTCGCCGGTCAGGAAGCTCACGTCGCGGATCCCGTTGGAGGCGATGTAGCCCATGAGGTCGCGCCGCTCGACGCCGTAGCCGTCCCAGGAGTCCTTGTTGATCGGCGCGCCCTGGGCTCAGGTCGAGCGCCATGATCATCAGCTGGTTGCCGATCAGCTTCCAGGTGGCGCCCGAGTTGCGCAGGCCGCGCTTGAGCCACTCGAGCTGGGCTGCGGCCGAGGAAGGTGCGCGGCTCGGACTCGGCCTCGGGGCAGGGTACGAAGAGCTCGTCGCCGCAGGGCTGGTCGTCGCGGTAGCGGCGCTCGTCGAGCATGAACAGCTCGGCGTTGGCGCCCAGCGGCAGCCGCCGGTAGAGGTCGTGGCCCCTGCTCGGGGTCGGCCGTGCACGGGCATGAACGGCATGTACTCGTAGAAGGCCCGGTAGCCCGCCCGGCGGCGCTCCTCGAACGGCACGCGCGGACCTGCTGGGTCGCCTCGCCCGGGCGGCTGCCGGCGTAGTTGTCCTCCACCTCGTGGTCGTCCCAGGTGCCGACGAACGGGTGCGCGGCGTGCATCGCCCGCAGGTCGGGGTCGGACTTGTAGAGCTGGTACTTGGCGCGGTACTCGGGCAGCGTCTGCACCTCGCCGTCGTTGTTGGCGCCCAGCGTGTCCTTGCGCGGGCCCTCGTAGAAGTTGCGCTCGTAGATGTAGTCGCCCGAGGCAGACGACGAGGTCGGCGTCCTCCGCGGCGATCGCGCGGTGGGCGCCGAAGAAGCCCGCCTGGTAGTCCTGGCAGGAGAAGAAGACGATCCGGACCGGCTCGCGCGAGTCGGCCGGGCGGAGCGGTGCGAAAGCTGCCCACCGGGCTCGATCCGCTGCGCGTCTCGAAGCGGTAGAAGTACTCGCTGCCCGGGCTGAGCCGCCTCGAGCGCAGCCGGGTCTCCACCGTGTTGTCGCGGCTCGGCGCTGACGCGCACGTTCCTGCGGGCGACCACGCGGCGAAAGCCCGGGTCCCGGGCCACCTCGAGCACCACGCGCCGGTCGCGCGTGGGACCTTCGAGCCGGGTCCAGAGGGTGATCGCGCGCTCGTTCGGGGCGCCCGAGGCGACCCCCTGCGGGAAGCTCCCGCCGCGGGCGAGCGGCAGCCTCGGCCGGCGGCGCGCGCCTGCGCCGCGGCGACGGGGTCGACCGCCACCCCGCCGAGGATGAGCGCGCCGGTGCCGATCCCCGCCCAGCCCAGGAGCTCGCGGCGGTCCATCGGGTGTTCGAGCGGCCCCGGCACGCGCGCGACATTACTGCCAGCGCGGCCCCGCTTGCGTCGGTCCTGTTAAGCCCGGCGGTGGACGGGCATCAAAAGAGAGATCGCTGCTCGAGCGGCTCCCGCTCAGGCTGCCGCCGTGGAGGAACGGCCGCGGCCGTCGCGCCCCGCATCGGCCACGGCGGCCGCGGGCGCGAGCCTCGGGCCAGGCGCGAGAGGCGTTCCCGCTCCTCCTTGGGCGCGTAGGCCCCGCGCGCGTACAGGCGCTCGTAGCGGGGCAGCAGATCGGGCCGGTGCTCACGCAGCCAGTCGAACCACAGATCCTTGACCTCGCCGCGCAGGTGCAGGGCGATGCCGCCGATGCTCACGGCCCCCGCCTCCTCGGCCAGCTCGATGATCCGCCCGACCTGCTCGGGCGAGTCGTTGACGCCGGGCATGAGCGGGGCGATCAGGATGCCGCACGGGATGCCCGCGCGGTTGAGCTCGGCCACCGCCTCGAGGCGCTTCCGCGGGTGCGGGGTGTGGGGCTCGGTGGAGCGCCAGGCCTTCTCGTCGAGCGTGGGCACGGAGAGGTTGGCCCGGATGTCCGGGACCTGCTTCATCAGCTCGATGTCGCGCAGCAGCAGCGGGGACTTGGTGAGGACCGACGCCGGCGTGCCGCTCTCGGCCAGCGCCTCCCAGATGCCGGGCATGAGCCGGTAGCGGCCCTCGACCCACTGATACGGATCGGTGTTCGTGCCCATGGCGACGTGCTCGCGCCCCCAGGACGGACGCCGCAGCTCGCGCCGCAGCACCTCGGGCGCGTTGACCTTGACCACGATCTCCTTCTCGAAGTCGCGGCCGGCGTTCAGGTCGAGGTAGGTGTGGGTGGGGCGGGCGAAGCACCAGACGCACGCATGGTGCAACCTCGATACGGGTTGACCGTCCACCGGAACGGCATCTGCGAGCGCTCCGGCACCCGGTTGAGCACCGACTTCGACCGCACCTCGTAGAAACGCGTGTCGAGGGCCTCGGGCGCGTCGAACGTGCGGACCGCGGCGGGCTCCTTGTAGCCCGGCAGGACGCGCCGTTCCTCTTCCTCGAGGTCGATCTTCAGCTCATCCCAGCGCACGAACACATGTTCGCATAGGCCGGAGACGGAAGAGCGGAGCTCACTCTCCCCAGAGCGTGGCCGTCACGGACCGCGAGCCGCCCGAGTCGCGGTGCTCGCACAGGTAGATCCCCTGCCACGTGCCGAGGGCCAGCCGCCCGCCCGACACCGGGAGCGTGAGCGACGGCCCGAGCAGGGAGGCCTTGACGTGGGCGGGCATGTCGTCGGGCCCCTCCAGCGTGTGCGTCCAGTACGGGGCGTCCTCGGGCACGGCGCGGGAGAACCACGACTCGAAGTCGCGGCGGACGTCCGCGCTCGCGTTCTCGTTGAGCGCGAGCGACGCGGAGGTGTGGCGGATGAACAGGTGCAGCATCCCCACCGAGAGCTCCGCGATCTCGGGGACCGCGGACGTGATCTCGCGGGTCACGAGATGGAAGCCCCGGGGGCGCGCTTCGAGCTGGATGTCGTGCTGGGCCCACATTGGCGGGAACGAGATTCCGGACCTATATTGCCCATACAAGGGATTCGAGGAGATCGGCCGTTGAAAGCACGGACGCTTGCGCGGCGAGTCCCGGCCGTCGCGGAAAAGGATGAAGAGCTGATGGAACAGCCGCTTCGAGATCGTGTCGGCTGGCCGGTCCCGGTCGACACGGGCCTAGGGGCGTCGGCCGACACCACCACCATGGCGGCCGCCGGGCTCCTGTTCGCGGCCGCCGGGGCCGTGCTCGGCGTGGTCTCCGTGCTCGGCCCGGACGCCCCGGGGATGGACACCGCGGGGATCCTCGCCTGCTCGGCGGTGTCGGGACTCATGGCCGTCGTGGCCTACGTCGGCGGGGGGCGCCTGCCCGCCTGGGCCTTCCACGCGGGTTGCCTCGCCGCCAGCGGCCTGGCCACCGCGGTGATCTGGTTCTGGGGCGAGGAGTCCCTGTTCGGCCCGCTGGCCTACCTCCTGCCCACGATCTACGCCTTCTACCTCTTCAGCCTGCGGACGGCGCTGTTCCAGATCGGCGCGCTCGGGGCCTTCTACGCCGCCCTGCTGGTCCTGCGCGACTTCGACTACGACCCGACCGGGGCGTGGCTCGCGACCGCGGGCACGCTCCTCAGCGCCGGCCTTCTGGTGGCGATCGCCCGCGACAAGGTCTCGAGCCGGATCGGGAGCCTGGCCGACGCCGCTCGCCGTGACCCGCTCACCCGGCTGCTCAACCGCCGCGGCTTCGAGGAGGCCTTCGACATGGAGCTCGAGCGCGCGCGGCGCACCGGGCAGCCGCTGAGCCTGATCCTCGGCGACCTCGACCGCTTCAAGCGGATCAACGACCTCTTCGGGCACGGCGCAGGCGACGAGGCGCTCCACCGCGTGGGCGCGTCGCATCTCCCACGGCAAGCGCTCCTGGGACGCCGCCGCGCGCATCGGCGGGGAGGAGTTCGCCGTCATCGCGCCGGACACCGACGAGCACGGCGCCTACATCCTCGCCGAGCGCATCCGCACGGCGATCGAGAGCTCCTTCGAGCACGCCGGGCCGACCCCGCTCACGATGTCGTGCGGCATCGTGACCTCGCCCGTCCACGGGGAGACCGGCGAGACGCTGCTGGAGGCCGGCGACCAGGCGCTCTACGCGGCCAAGCGCCTCGGGCGCAACCGCACGGTGATCTCGAGCGCCGAGGTGCCCGGCATCCTCGCGCGGGACGCCGTCGTCCGCGAGGGCCCGCACGTCGAGCTGGGCGCGCTGCTCACCCTGGCCGAGGCGATCGACGTGCGCGACTGGGGCAGCCCGTCGCACTGCCAGCGGGTGGGGCGCTACGCCGAGCTGATCGCGCGCGAGCTGGGGCTGGCGCCCTCATCGGTCGAGCGCGTGCGGATCGCCGGGATCCTCCACGACCTCGGGCGGGTGGGCATCTCCGACGAGAGCCTCGAAGAAGGCCGGCCCCCTCTCCGACCGTGAATGGCAGGAGGTGCGCGCCCACCCCGAGATCGGCGCCCGGATGCTCGCCGCCACCGACTTCGCCGACATGGGCGCACTGGATCGCCACGCACCACGAGCGCCCGGACGGCACCGGCTATCCCGCCGGCAGCAGCGGGGAGGACGTGCCCCTGGAGGGCGGCGATCCTGGCCGTGGCCGACGCCTACGAGGCGATGACCGCCGACCGGCCCTACCGGACTCGGCTCGACCCGCGGGCGGCCACGGAGGAGCTGCGAAGAGGAGCCGGGCACCAGTGGGACGAGCGCGTCGTGGAGGCGCTTCTGCGGGTCGTCTGAACGGGTCAAGAGGCACCTGTCACTGAGTAGTCGCGAGCCGCAATGCTCCTATAGAGTCAAAGTCCCTAGGGGTACGAAGGGTTTCTTTGACGACGCACGCGATCGAGACAGGACAACACGTTTCCGAGGCCGGTAACAGCCTCAAGGTCGTTCGCTATCTGGACCTCGTGCTCCTGGCTCTCGCCCTTCCGCTGTTCCTGCTCGCCGACCTTCCGATGCTCGGCTACGCGGCGGCCGCGGCGGCCTGGCTCGCGCAGCGCGGGGTGAACGCCTACGCCACCGCGAAGGCGAAGGAGCTCCGACGACCCGCGCGCGGTGGTCGGCCTGCTGGCGGGCAGCATGATCGGCCGCGGCTGGCTCGTGGCCGGGTCGATCTTCGCCGTGGGCCTGCTGGGCGACCGCGAGGACGGCCTCGCCGCCGCCGTGCTCTCGATCGCCCTGTTCACCGTCTTCTTCGCGACCCAGATGGTGGTGCGTCCCTTCGACCAGCCGCCCCCACCGCGATGAGCAAGCGCACGAAGATCCTCCTCGGCGTGGGCGACCTACCTCGTGCTGCGTGATCCTCATCGGGGTCATCTTCGGCAGCGACGGCAAGAACGAGGAGTTCAAGCCCCAGGAGGAGTTTCGGCTCTCG
Source organism: uncultured Thermoleophilaceae bacterium (assembly GCA_963731645.1). Lineage (GTDB taxonomy): Bacteria > Actinomycetota > Thermoleophilia > Solirubrobacterales > Thermoleophilaceae > JAAYBF01. Next base: position 351,412 of record CAVSWF010000012.1, read on the forward strand.
CCGTGGATCGAGCTGAAGATCGGGCCGCTGGACATGAGCATCACCAAGGGGGTGTTCTACGTGCTGCTCGCCTCGGTGCTGACGATCGGCGCCATGACCTACGTCGCCAAGCGGATGACGGACAAGCCCAACCGGATCCAGACCGCGGTCGAGGCGGGCTACGACCTCACGCGGAACAACATCGCCGGCGGCAACATGGACACGAGGATGGCCCTGCGCTGGTTTCCCTTCGTGGCCACGCTCTTCTTCTTCATCTGGTTCTCGAACATGCTCGGCTACATCCCGCTGCCGGTGAACGATCACGAGACGATCAACATCTTCGGCGCGGAGATCCCGTCGTTCGCGATCTACGCGGCCACCGCGAACCTGTCGATCCCGCTGGCGCTCACGCTCATGGTGTTCTTCGCCTACCAGGTCGAGGGCATGCGGGCCAAGGGCTTCTTCGCCTACCTGAAGGGCTGGATACCGGCGGGCACGCCGAACGGCCTCAAGCCCGTGCTCTTCGTGATCGAGGTGATCTCGCAGTTCGTGCGCATCGTGTCGCTCTCCGTGCGACTGTTCGCCAACATCCTCGCGGGCCACCTGCTGATCCTGTTCATGGGAGGCGGCCTCGCCGTGCTCCTCGGCCTCGCCGCGCTCGGCGCTGTTCACCCTGCCGGTGGCGATCGTCTTCTTCATCTTCGAGGTGGGCCTGATCGCCACGCTCCAGGCCTTCATCTTCGCCACGCTTACGTCCATCTACTTCGGTGAGGCGACAGCCGCCGAGGGCCACTGATCAAAGGAGCCGTCATGGAGGAAATCGCAACAACAATCGTGCAGTTCGCCCAGGGAGGCGGAGCCGACCCGACCGACGGCCTCAAGTCGGTCGCGCTCGGCGTCGGCGCCGGCCTCGGCACGATCGGACCCGGGATCGGGGTCGGATACATCTTCGGCAAGGTGATCGAGTCGGTCACCCGCCAGCCCGAGATGCGCGAGGAGATCACGAGCATCCAGTGGCTCGGATTCGCCCTCACCGAGGCGATCGTCTTCTACGCCTTCATCTTCGGCCTGATCGCGTTCTTCCTCTAATGGAGAGCGCCTGCCCTGCTACTGGCCGCCGAGGACGGGCGGGGGCAGCTTCCTCGTCTCCCCGAGCCTCGGGCTGATGATCTGGACGCTGCTCGCGTTCGGAGCCACGCTGTACCTGCTCAACAAGCTCGCCTTCCCGCGGATCGCGGAGGCGCTCGACAAGCGGCGCAAGGCCATCGACGAGTCGATCGACAGCGCGATCAAGACCAAGGAGGAGGCCGACCAGCTGCTGGCGGAGTACCGCGCCCGCCTCAAGGAGGCGCGCGAGCAGGCCGACGACATCGTGCACCGCTCGCGCAAGGCCGCGGACGCCCACCAGGACGAGTCGAAGGCGGAGGCCAAGCGCTACCGCGAGGAGCTCATGGAGTCCACGCGGCGCGACATCGAGGAGGAGACCCGGCGCTCGCTCGACGCGATCCGCAAGGAGGTGGCGACCCTCACGGTGCTCGCCACCGAGAAGGTCACGCGGAAGTCGCTCGACGACGACGACCACCGCAGGCTGATCGAGGACGCGCTGTCGGAGGTGGACTTCTCGGCCCTGGCCGGGGACTCGCCGAAGAAGGGGAACGGCAGCTAGACCGTGGAGGAGATCGCCGAGGTCTACTCGCGGTCGCTGTTCGAGGTCGCCTCCGAGCAGGGCGACCTCGATCGCATCCACGACGAGCTGGGCGAGTTCGCGGACACCCTCTCGGAGGACCGCGACCTCCAGGTCTTCTTCTTCTCGCCCTACTTCTCCTCGCAGGAGAAGAAGGAGGGCATCGCCAAGCTGATCGAGGACGCCGACGAGAACTTCATCCGCTTCCTCGAGCTGCTGGCCGAGCGCCATCGCATGCCGGCCATCTTCCGCATCCGCCGCGGGTTCGACGAGATGTGGCGCGAGGAGAACAAGCTGCTCGAGGTACACGTCAAGAGCGCGGTGAAGCTGGACCCCGAGCTGGTGGAGGGCATCGGCAAGAAGATCGAGGAGCAGACCGGCCGGCGGATCGAGCTGTCGAGCGAGGTCGACCCCGATGTGCTCGGCGGGCTGGTGCTGCAGGTGGGGAACATGGTGCTCGACGCGAGCATCCGCAACCGGCTCGAGCAACTACGCAAACAGGTCATCAAGGCCGCCTAGGCAAAGACTTCGAACGAGGGATAAGAGAAACCGCTCATGCAGATCAAGCCAGACGAGATCACCAGCATCCTCAAGAGCCGCATCGAGGGCCTCGACGAGGGTGACGCCGACCTGTCCGAGGTGGGCACGGTCCTCTCGATCGCCGACGGCATCTCCCGCGTGCACGGCCTCGACAACTGCATGTCGCTCGAGATGCTCGAGCTGCCCCACGACGTGACCGGCCTGGCGCTGAACCTCGAGGCCGACAACGTCGGCGCCGTGCTCTTCGGCGACTGGGACAAGATCGAGGAGGGGGACACGGTCAAGCGCACCGGCGATCTCCTCGAGATCCCCGTCGGCGAGGAGCTGCTCGGGCGCATCGTGGACCCGCTGGGGCACCCGCTCGACGGCAAGGGCGACATCAACACATCGCAGACCCGGCCGGCCGAGTTCAAGGCGCCCGGGGTGGTGCAGCGCCAGCCGGTGATCGAGCCGATGCAGACCGGCATCAAGGCGATCGACTCGATGACGGCGGTCGGCCGGGGCCAGCGCGAGCTGATCATCGGCGACCGCCAGACCGGCAAGAGCGCCGTGGCGATCGACACGATCATCAACAACCGCGACAGCGACGTGGTGTCGATCTACGTGGCCATCGGCCAGCGGATGTCCACCGTGGTGCAGGTGGCCGAGACCCTCTCGGACCACGACGCGATGGACAACACGATCATCGTGGCCGCGCCGGCCGACGAGGCGGCGCCGATCAAGTTCATGGCCCCCTACGCGGGCTGTGCGATGGGCGAGCACTTCCTCTACAACGGCGGTCACGCGCTCTGCATCTACGACGACCTGACCAAGCACGCCTTCGCGTACCGCCAGATGTCGCTGCTGCTGCGCCGCCCGCCGGGGCGTGAGGCCTACCCGGGCGACGTCTTCTACCTGCACTCCCGCCTGCTGGAGCGCGCGGTCAAGCTCAACGACGACCTCGGCGGCGGCTCGCTCACCGCGCTGCCGATCATCGAGACCCAGGCGGGCGACGTGTCGGCCTACATCCCGACCAACGTGATCTCGATCACCGACGGCCAGATCTTCCTCGAGGGGGACCTGTTCCGCTCGGGCGTGCGGCCGGCGATCAACGTCGGCATCTCCGTGTCGCGCGTGGGCGGCAACGCCCAGCCCAAGGCCATGAAGAAGGTGGCCGGGCGGCTTCGCCTGGAGCTGTCGCAGTACCGCGAGCTCGAGGCCTTCGCGCAGTTCGGCTCGGAGCTCGACGCCGACACGCAGGCCACCCTGTCGCGCGGCGAGCGCCTGGTCGAGCTGCTCAACCAGGACGAGCTCAAGCCCTGGAAGCCCTCGCACCAGGTGGCGGCCATCTACTCGGGCACCGGCGGCTACCTCGACCGCATCAAGGTCGACCGCATCCGGAAGTTCCACGACGTCGATGCTCGAGCGCCTCGACGCCGAGGAGTCCGACCTGATGGACAAGCTCGGCGAGGGCGACTGGGACGACTCGATCGAGGAGAAGCTGGGTAACGCGATCGCAGAGGCCATCGACGACTTCGGGGCCGACTTCGACGAGGAGGGCAACCCCCTCGAGGAGGGCGAGTCGGATCGCATCATGAGCGAGGAGGAGCGCGAGAAGGAGGGCCGCACGAGCGGCTCCTCCGAGGACGACTCCGAGGACGACGAGTCCGGCGATGACGACTCGTCCGACGACGACTCCGGCGACGACGGACTCCGACGAGAAGAAGGAAGACGGCTAGCGCCCGTGGCTACTCAGCAGGACGTCAAGAACCGGATCTCCTCGGTCAAGAACATCCAGAAGATCACCCGCGCCATGGAGATGGTCGCGGCCGCCCGGCTGCGTCGCGCCGAGCAGCGCATCGAGGACCTGCGCCCGTACGCCAAGGCGATCCGGCGCATGACCCGTCGCACCGTCGAGGCGGTGGAGAAGATCCCGAGCCTGCCGCTGCTCGAGGCCCACGAGTCGGAGAACAAGGTGGGCATCCTCCTCGTGACCGGCGACCGCGGACTGGCCGGCGCGTTCAACTCGCAGATCATCCGCGCGGGCAACCGCCGTGCGCGGGAGCTCGAGGACGAGGGCAAGGAGGTCGTCTGGTACGCGTCCGGGCGCCGCGGCGTGTCCTCGCTCACCTTCCGGGGATATGACGTGGCAGGGTCGTGGCAGGGCTTCACCGACCGCCCCGCCTTCTCCGACGCCCGCGACATCGCCGGCGGCATCTCGAGCCAGTACATCGACGGCGAGGTCGACCGGGTCGAGATGATCTACAACGGCTACGTGTCGCCGCTGACCCAGGAGGTCACGACCGACGTGCTGCTGCCGCTGGCCGCGGTCGAGCAGCTGCTCGAGGAGGACGAGGAGGAGGAGCGACTCGTCCGAGGCCGAGGAGCGCGACTCCGGGCCACAAGACGCTGTGGATCTACGAGCCCGACCCCGAGGAGATCCTCGCCCGGCTCGTGCCGGACTACATCGAGATATCCATCTACCGGGCGCTGCTGGAGTCCACCGCCTCCGAGCACGGGGCCCGGATGACCGCGATGCGCAACGCCCAGGAGAACGCGGGCGAGATGATCGACGACCTCACCCTGGAGATGAACCGTCAGCGCCAGGCCGAGATCACCCAAGAGATAATGGAAGTTGTGGCCGGGGCCGAGGGGCTCAGCTAGACGACCGGAAACCAAGGAGCCTTCGACACATGGAATCGAGCACCCAGCAGGACACAGGCCAGCAGCACCGCCACGACGAGTCGCCGGCGAGCGGGTCGTCGTCGGGCAACGGCTCCGACACGAACGTCGGCACGATCGAGGAGATCACCGGCGTGGTGGTGGAGGCGGCCTTCCCCGAGCGAGATGCCCGAGATCTACAACGCGCTCGAGACCGAGATCCCGGCTCGGGGCGACGACGGCGAGGCCACCAGGCTCGTGCTCGAGGTGCAGCAGCACCTGGGCGACGACCGCGTGCGCTGCGTGGCCATGGACGCCACCGACGGCCTGAGCCGCGGCGCCGAGGTGCACGACACGGGGGGCCCGATCACCGTGCCCGTGGGCGACGGCACCCTGGGGCGCATCTTCAACCTGCTCGGCGAGACGATCGACGAGAAGGGTGACGCCGAGTACGAGGAGCGCTGGCCGATCCACCGCGCGGCTCCCGAGGTCGAGAACCTCATCCCGACCCGCGAGATCTTCGAGACCGGGATCAAGGTCGTGGACCTGCTGGCCCCCTACGCGCGCGGCGGCAAGGTCGGCCTGTTCGGCGGCGCGGGCGTGGGCAAGACCGTGCTCATCCAGGAGCTGATCAACAACCTGGCCAAGGAGCACGGCGGCATCTCGGCCTTCTGCGGCGTGGGCGAGCGCTCGCGCGAGGGCAACGACCTGTGGCTCGAGATGACCGAGTCCGGCGTGATCGACAAGACCATGCTGGTCTTCGGCCAGATGAACGAGCCGCCCGGCGCGCGCATGCGCGTGGCCCTGACCGGCCTGACCATGGCGGAGTACTTCCGCGAGCAGGGCCAGGACGTGCTGCTGTTCATCGACAACATCTTCCGGTTCGTGCAGGCGGGCTCGGAGGTCTCGGCGCTGCTGGGCCGCATGCCCTCGCAGGTGGGCTACCAGCCCACGCTGGAGACCGAGATGGGCCAGCTCCAGGAGCGCATCACCTCCACCCGCCAGGGCTCGGTGACCTCCGTGCAGGCCATCTACGTGCCGGCCGACGACCTCACCGACCCGGCGCCCGCGTCGGTGTTCGCCCACCTCAACGCCACCACGACCCTCTCGCGGGCGATCTCCGAGAAGGGCATCTACCCGGCGGTGGACCCGCTCGACTCCACCTCCACGATCCTCAAGCCCGACATCGTGGGCGAGGAGCACTACCACGTGGCCACGCAGGTCCAGGAGATCCTGCAGCGCTACAAGGAGCTGCAGGACATCATCGCCATCCTCGGCATCGACGAGCTGTCCGACGAGGACAAGGAGGTGGTGCAGCGCGCACGCCGCGTGGAGCGCTTCCTCTCCCAGCCGTTCTTCGTGGCCGAGGCGTTCACGGGCACGGAGGGCCAGTACGTGTCGGTGGAGGACACCGTGCGCTCGTTCAAGGAGATCGTGGAGGGCGAGCACGACGACCGCCCCGAGAGCGCCTTCTACATGAAGGGCTCGATCGACCAGGTGCACCGAGAACGAGAAGAAGTCGGGGCGCAAGGAGAAGAAGGGCTCCGACGACGAGGACTCGGACGAGTCGGACGACGAGAGCACCGAGGACGACACCACCGCCGAGGGCGACGCGGAGGCCGAGGACGACGCCAAGGCGAGCGACCGGGCGGACGACGACGAGAGCTCGGACGACGACGAGAGCTCCGGCAAGGACGCCACCGCCCTGGCCGACTCCGTCGACACCGGCGACGAGAAGTAGCCGCCCGTGGCGCGCGAGCCGTTCCCCGTCGAGGTACTCACCCCGGAGGGGCAGGTCTACGAGGGCGAGGTGGAGATGGTCTCCACCCGCACCGGCACGGGCTCGATCGGCGTGCTGGCCAACCACGCGCCGCTGATGGCGATGCTCCAGCCCACCGAGCTGCGGCTGTACGAGTCGGGCTCGGACAACCCGGCCTCCGCCGACGCGGTGCGGTTCGCCCAGGGCGAGGGCTACCTCCAGGTGGTCGACAACTCGGCGCTGATCATCGTGGAGGACGCGATCAAGCCCGAGGACCTCGACAAGTCGGACCTCGAGGCCCGGCTCAAGGAGGCCGAGAAGGGCCGCGACGAGGCCGACGAGGGCTCCGAGGAGCGCCGGCGCTGCGAGCGCGAGGTCGCGCGGGCGAAGGCATTCCTGGAGATCGACGGCTCGTAGCCCCGCGGTGGGCGAGCGCACGTCATACGAGCCGGGCACGTTCTGCTGGGTCGATCTGGCCACCCCCGACCCCAAGGGCGCCAAGGCCTTCTACTCGGGCCTGTTCGGCTGGGACCTCGAGGACATGCCCGCCGGCGAGGCCGGCACGTACACGATGGCCAGCCTCGGCGGGCTCCACGTGGGCGCGCTCTACGAGCTGCCCCGAGAGCGGGCCGAGCGCGGGGAGCCGCCGCACTGGATGAGCTACGTGTCGGTCGAGGACGTGGACGAGACGGCCAGGCGCGCCGGCGAGCTGGGCGGGACGGTGGTGGCGCCGCCGTTCGACGTGATGGACTCCGGTCGTCAGGCGGTGATCGCCGATCCCCAGAGCGCGGTCTTCTCGATCTGGCAGCCCAGGCGGCACTTCGGCGCCGGCCTGGTGAACGATCCCGGCGCGTTCTCCCTCAACCAGCTCAACACCACCGACCCGGAGGCGGCGCGGAGCTTCTACGGCGACCTGTTCGGCTGGCGGCAGCGAGCAGCAGGACTACGGGAGCCTCTACGACGGGCCCGCCGGCCTGGGTCACGTTCTTCACCAGCGAGGACCTCGAGGCGTCGGTCGCTGAGATCGAGCGCCTCGAGGGGAGGATCGAGGTGCCGCCGAGGCCCGCCGGGCCCGGCCGCATCGCGGTGGCCCAGGACCCGCAGGGGGCGTTCTTCGCCCTCTACGAGGGCCGGGTCGACCCCTGACGAGCTCAGAAGCCCCGCAGCGGCTCCCCCGGCTCGGACACGAAGGTCCGTGGCCGCGCACCCGTGCGCAGGTAGGCCGCCACGTTCACCCGGAAGTCGATGATGTCGCGGCGGATCACGATGTAGTCCACGTCGTGGGCCGCGCTGCCCGGGCGCGCGCGGTCGACCCGGCGCAGGATCCTCTCCGGCGCGCGGGGGTCGATGGCGCTCGCGGCCAGTCCGTACCGGCGGTAGTCGGGACGGTTGGGGAACTCGCTCTCGCTCTCGAACGCGATCTTCATGTCCGGGCGGATCTGCAGGTTGATCCGCCGGTCGGCGGTCTCGACCACGGTGTCGATCCGGCCCGGGGCCACGCGCAGCCCGTCGAAGACCCCCTCCTCCGAGCGCCGGCGGTCTCGAGCACCCCCAGGGCCCGGCGGAAGTTCGGCGTCCGGGTCAGCGCGAAGGGCTGGTCGCCCTTCACCTCGTCCGGGTTCTCGGGGAGCGCCAGGTTGCCGGTCCCGCTCGTGGGCTCCTCGGGGCGCCTCGCCGGCTTCGCCCGGCCGGCTCGGCCGGCTCGGCTCGGGCGGCTCGGCCGGCCGGCTCGGGCGTCGCCGCCGGCCGGAGTCCGTCCGGCGAGTCCTCCGAGATCTTCGGGACCGCCACCGCCGCGATGGCCACCAGCCCCAGGGCCGCGACGGCCAGCGAGAACCGCGTGCGACCGCTCAGGGCTTGGCGTCGCCGTACGGCTCGTCGCGCTCGCGCACCGCCTCGGCCCAGCCGGCCTCGGCGGCGCGGCGCTGGAAGGCGTAGCCCTCGGGCGTGTGGCGCGCGATCCCGTCGAAGACCACGCCCAGGGCCTGGGTGGCGGCGAGGCCCTGGGCGTACAGCGCCTGGTTGACCGCGAGCTTCATCATCACGAGCTGGTTGATCGGCGTCAGCGCGATGCGCTCCAGCAGCGCCTCGAAGCGCTCGTCCAGCTCGGCCGCGGGCGGAGCGCACAGGGCCAGGCCCCACTCGTAGGCACGGGCCCCGTCGATCAGGTCGCCGGTGAAGAGCAGGTCCTTCGCCCGCGCGGGCCCGATGCGGTGCGCCCACATCATCGACGTCGGCACGCCCCACACGCGGGCGGGCGGGTAGCCGATCCGGGCGTCCTCGGCCATCACCAGCAGGTCGCAGCACAGCGCCATGTCGGTGCCGCCCGCCACGCAGAAGCCGTGCACCTTGCACACGGTCGGCTTGTCGGAGTGAAACAGCGACATGAAGCCGCGCAGGTTGCGGCTCATCATCTGGTAGTCCACGACCGGGTCCCACGTGCCCGACGGGTCGTGGTTGGCGGCCTGGACCGCGGGGTCCAGGGGCGAGCCCTCCGGAGCGCCCGTGCCGGCGCCGAGGCCATCCATCCCGCCCTCGGCCGACGCGACGAGGTCGTAGCCCCCGCAGAAGCCCTTGCCGTTCCCCGCGAGCGCGATCACGTGGACACGCGGGTCGAGGTTGGCCTCCTCGACGCACTCGGCGATCTCGCCCGGCATGGCGAGCGTGATGCCGTTGCCGCGCTCGGGACGATCCAGGGTGATGCGCGCCACCCGGCCCTCGCACCTCGTAGGTCAGGGTCGAAGGCGAGCCCACGGAACGCCGGCCTAGACGGCGAGCACGCGGTCCACGATCGCGGCCGCGTCCACGCCCGCCGGCAACGTGCCGTAGGCGCGGCCGCCCTGGCCGGCGAGCCGGGACGGCGCAGAAGGCGTCGGACACCGCCGCCGGCGCGTGGCGCACGAGCAGCGAGCCCTGAAGGGCCAGGCCCAGGTCCTCGACGGTGCGCCTGGCCGTGAACTGCGGGTCCTCCTCGCCGATGCTCGCCAGCGTGTCCTTCACGTGGGCCACGTGCTCGTCCAGCGCGACGTTGGCCCCGGCGGCCTCCTCGACCTCGTCCATGAAGGCCGGCAGCGCGTCCGGCTCCTTGACCATCGCCCTGAGCACGTCGAGCGCGGCCACGTTGCCCGACCCCTCCCAGATCGAGTTGAGCGGGGAGTCGCGGTAGAGCCGCGGCAGGCCCGAGTCCTCCACGAAGCCGTTGCCGCCCAGGCACTCGAGCGCCTCGTTGGCGTGGCCGGGGGCGCGCTTGCAGACCCAGTACTTCGACACGGCCGTGGCGAAGCGCCGGAACGGAGCGTTGTCCTCGTCGTAGGCGCGGGCCACCCGCATCGCGGTCGCGGTGGCCGCCTCGGACTCGATCGCCAGGTCGGCCAGCAGGTTCTCCATCGCCGGCTGGTCCACGAGCGCCCGGCCGAAGGCGTAGCGGTGGCGGGCGTGGTGGGCGGCCGCGACCGTGCCCCACCGGATGCCGGCCGCCGAGCCGATCAGGCAGTCGAGGCGGGTGTGGTTGACCATGCGCACGATCGTCGCCACGCCCCGGCCCTCCTCGCCCACCAGGCGGCCGCGGACCCCGCGGAACTCGACCTCCGAGGAGGGGAGCGAGCGCGTGCCCAGCTTGTCCTTGAGCCGCTGGACCTGGAAGCCGGGGTCCCTGCCCTCGAAGAGGAAGCACGACAGGCCCTCGCCGGTCTGCGCCAGGGTCAGGAAGACGTCACACGGCGGGTAGGAGCAGAACCACTTGTGCCCGGTGATCTCCCAGCTGCCGTCGTCCGAGGGCTCGGCGTAGGTGGTGTTGGCCCGGACGTCCGAACCGCCCTGCTTCTCGGTCATGGCCATGCCGGCCAGCGCGCCCGTCGTGTAGTCGGGCGAGGTCAGGCGCGGCTCCCACTCCGCGGCGGCGTCGGGGTTCTCGCGCAGCGCGGGCACGACCGAGTGGGTCATGGACACGGGGCACATCACCCCGGCGTTGGCCTGGCTCCAGGTGTACATCAGGGCCGCGCGGACGGCGTGCGCGCCGGGCTGGGGGTCGCGCCACGGCAGCGAGTGGATCTCGCGCTCGATCGCCTCGCGCAGCAGCCAGTGCCACGACGGGTCGAGCTCGACCTCGTCGATGCGGTTGCCGTAGCGGTCGTGGGTGTGCAGGACCGGCTCGTTGCGCTCGCATCGCGCCGAGTGCTCGATCGTCTCCGGTGAGCCCGCCAGCTCGCCCGTGTCGCGAAGGCGCTCGACGCCCCACGCGCCGCCCTCGCGCTCCAGCGCCTCGCGCATCGGGGCGTCGGCCTCGAACACGTTGTAGGGCGCCAGCGGCGGGGGCTGGTTGGAGACCTCGTGGGTGGCTCCAGCGAGCCGTGCGAGGTCTTGTCTCGGTGCCGTGGCCATGTGGTCCCGCGTCAGGGTAGGCCACCGGGGAGCAGAGCCGCAACTCCCTCTACGCTGCTGTGTCGTGAATCGTGTGGTGAAACGGAGGTTCTTGACCGTTGTCCTGGCCCTCGCGGTCCTCGGTTGCCTGCCCGCGTTGGCCGAGGCTGCGCCGCGGACCGTGCCCCAGGGCTTCTTCGGCGTGATGTACGACAGCGTCGCCCTCCAGGGCTCCGACGCCGTCCAGGAGCGCCAGTACGCGCTCATGGCCCGGTCTGGGGTCGAGACCGTCCGGGTGGGCTTCGTGTGGGAGTTCCTTCAGCCCTCCCGCGGTGACGACTTCGACTTCACCTACACCGACAGGTACGTTCGCCTCGCCGCCGCTCACGGCCTCGACGTGCTCCCCGTGATGCTCTACGCCCCGCCGTGGGCGCGCGAGTTCCGCGCAGCGGCTCTACTCGCCGCCGAGGACGAAGGCCTTCGTCGCGTTCCTGCGCGCCTCGATCAAACGCTATGGGTCGCGCGGCTCGTTCTGGCGCGCGAACCCCGAAATTGCCGCCCCGGCCCGATCCGGGACTGGCAGATCTGGAACGAGCCGAACATCAGAGCCTTCTGGGACGTCTCCCGCGAGCATCCGAGGCTCGGCTAGCCCCACGGGTACAGCAGCCTGCTGCGCGCCTCGCACCGCGCGATCAAGCGCGCCGATCCCCGTGCCCGCACGGTCACCGGCGGGCTCATCGGCACATTCGTGGACGCAGCTGTCTCGCCTCTATGCCAACTGGGGCGAAGGGAACGTTCGACGTGGTTGGCACTTCACATCTATCCGCAGAACGAGCAGCGCGTGGTCGCCGCGGTGCGGCGGGTGCGCGAGGTGCTCGACGCCAACGGCGACAGCGCGAAGCGAATCTTCTTGACCGAGACGGCGTTTCCCGCGTCGCTCGGGCGCGTGAGCCCGATCGCGAACCAGCGCCAGGAGACCCCACGGGGGATGGCGACACGGCTCAGAACGGTGTTCGCCAGCCTGATCTCCCAGCGCAGCCGGCTCGGGCTGGACAAGGTCTTCTGGTACTCGTGGGCCACCACGTACACGCACCCGAAGAGCAACTTCGAGTACGCCGGCCTGGTGGCGGGCCCGAAGTTCCGGCCCCAACCCGGTCTGAAGGCATACCGGCGCTCGGCGCAGGCGCTACGAGGGCTGCGCCAAGGACAGCTTCGGGGCCTGCCGCTGATGGGTCTTGCATCGTCCCGGGCCGGGCGCTAGCGTCGACGGCTCGTTGAAGCGTCTCGCCGTCCTTCCTCGCAGTCCTCGCCGCGCTCCTCGTCGTCGCCCCCGGGGCCTCGGCGCGCGGGTTCTCCTACGGCGTGACCGCCGGCGAGATCACCTCGACCAGCGCCATTCTGTGGACGCGGGCGAACCGGCTCGGGCGGGTGACCCTCGAGGTGTCGCCGGCCCGGGGCTTTCCGCCGCAACCGGACGAGGCGCTTCGGGCTCCGCGCGAGGGCCGCGAACGACAGGACCGTGCAGCGCAGGGTGGGCGGCCTGAGCCCCGGGCGCCGCTACTTCTACCGCTTCAGCCAGGGCCGCGGCCGCAGGGAGCGCGGCACGTTCGAGACCGCACCGAGGCCGAGCGCGAACGCAGACGATCGAGTTCGGGTGGACGGGTGACACCGACGCCACCACCACGAGGCCTGGGGGCAGGACCCCGCACTGGAACGACTTCTCGATCTTCCGGCGGATGCAGGCCGAGCGCAACGACTTCAACATCCACTTCGGCGACACGATCTACTCCGACAGCGAGGTGCCGAACCGCCTCAGGCCGATCGCGCTGTCGGTCAAGCAGAAGTGGGCCAAGTACAAGCTCAACCTCGGCCAGCCCGAGCTCACCCGCCTGCGCGGCTCCGCCGGCTTCTACTCGCACTGGGACGACCACGAGTTCGTGAACGACTTCGCGCCGCCCGAGAACACGTTCTCGCAACGGCGTGCAACGTCAACGGACGCGCCGCTCTACACGCGCGGCGTCAAGGCCTTCCGCGACTACGCGCCGGTGTCCTACACCAGCCGTGACGGCCTGTACCGCACGCGCCGGTGGGGCAAGAACCTCGAGCTGTTCTTCCTCGACCAGCGCTCGTTCCGCTCGGCCAAGGCCGACGAGGGCGGCGTCTGCGACAACCCGCAGACCGGCGAGCCCGACATCGCGCCCACCGCTCCGCAGTCGCACGCGCAACCTCTTCGGGCTCGTGTCGCCGTCGCTGCGGCGAGCCGGTGTCGCCGGCCTGCCTGGCGGCGATACGCGACCCCGAGCGGACCTACCTGGGCCAGCGCCAGCTGACGCGCTTCCTGAACGGCGGTGCGCAACTCGGACGCGCGCTTCAAGGTGATCATGAACGAGCTGCCGATCCAGCAGTACTACGTCGCTCCCGTACGACCGCTGGGAGGGCTACGAGGCCGAGCGCCAGGAGGTCCTGCGCGCGCTGAGCGGCAAGGTCAAGAACGTGATCTTCCTGACCACCGACGTGCACGCGACGCTCGTGAACGACGCCCGCTTCCAGACCCTCGAGCAGGGCGGCCCGCAGAACTCGGGCATCCTCGACATCACGGTCGGCTCTGCCGCCACCGAGAACTTCGAGTCCGAGATCGACGAGCGCGGTCGGGCGAGGGCAACGGGCGCCTGGTGGACGACGTCTTCCTCGAGGGGCAGCCGCCCGAACGGCGTCGGCGATGCAGTGCTCGAGCGTCGACACCTTCTCCTACGGAGAGGTCAGGGTCACGCGCAACCGCCTGACGGTCACGCCGAAGGGGATCAACGGCAGGCCGCTCGCGCAGGATCCCAACGGCGCCCAGGGCGGCTCGACCGCGTGTGGGCCGTTCGTCCTGAACTACCAGCCCTGAGGGCGGTTCAGACCAGCAGCTCCTCGATCACCGCGTCCACCCCGCGGGCCGTTCGCTCCCACGACAGGTGGGCCGCGCGCTCGCGGCCGGCCGCCACCAGGCGCGAGCGCTCGGGGCCCGCGTGCGACGCGCGCAGCAGCGCCTCGGCGAAGGCCGCGGGATCCCGCGGGGTCGGCGAAGAGGGCGGCGGGGCCGCAGGCCTCGGGCAGGGCCGGGCTGGTGGCCGCCACCACGGGCGTCGCCGCACGCCATCGCCTCCAGGCACGGCAGCCCGAAGCCCTCGTAGAGCGAGGGCATGACGAAGGCCGCCGCTCCGGCGTACAGGCCGGGAAGCTCGGCCTCGGGCACGTAGTCGAGCACCCGCACCCCGTAGGACCCCGCCGGCATGTAGGGGCGCCCGCTTCCCGCCAGTGCGATCTCGATGCCCTCGCGCGCCAGCGCGGGCGCCACCCGGTCGAGCAGCGCGAAGTTCTTGCGCGGCACATCGGAGCCCACGGCCAGCACGTAGGGCCGGGCGAGCCCGTACCGGGCCCGGGCGCGGTCGGGCTCGGCGCCCGCCGCGAAGCCGGCGTCCACGCCGAGCGCCACCACGCGCGTGCGGGCGGGGTCGGCTCCGAGCACCTGCACCAGCTGCTCGCGCACGGTCTCCGACGGCGCGATCAGCCGCCTGGCTCCCCTGGCCACGCGGGGCAGCAGCGCCCGGTGCCAGCGGCCGTAGGCCGAGCCGTACCAGTCGCCCACGAACGCGCGCGACGTCGTGGATCATGACCACGTTGCGCCGGCCCGCCACGGGGGCGAGGTTGGCGGGGGAGAGGAGGGCGCGGCTCCCTCGCGCCAGGCGCGGGCAGCGCCAGCTGCTCCCACGCCTGACCCCGGCGGTGCGCCAGCGCGGGGCGCGGCGCGATCACGCGGTATCGCCCGGGCGCCACGCGCGGCAGCCAGCCCGCCATCTCGCGCGCCACCCGCTCGACGCCTCCGATCTCGCGCCGGACGGCCGCCCGCGCGTTGATCGCCACCGGCGGCGTCGACGTCACCCGGTCACCTCGTCCACCATCGCGCGGAATCGCTCGCGCGCCGTGTGGTCGGCGAACAGCCGCTCGGCCCGGGCGCGGGCGGGGCCGCAGAGCTCGGGTGCGCGGCGGACGGCGTCCACGAGCGCGGCGGCGGCGGCGCGCGCGTCGCCCGGGTCGTAGAGCACGCCGCACGTGCGGTCGACGATCTCCCGCGGCCCGCCCGACGCCGGAGCCACCACCGGACGCCCACAGGCCAGGGCCTCGACCAGCGCCACGCCGAAGGGCTCGCGGTCGGCGCAGTGCAGCAGGCACGTCGCCTCGGCCAGCGCGGCGGCCGGGTCGCTCACCGGACCGTCGAAGCTCACGCGCCCGGCCAGGTCCGGGCGCGCCGCGCGCTCGCGCAGCCGCGCGGCAGAGCTCGTCGCCCGCCTCGCCGAGCGGCGCGCCCGCCAGGCGCACCCGCAGGCCCGGCAGCTCGCGCGCGGCGAGGGCCACCGCCTCCAGCGCCAGGTCGGGCCGCTTCCAGCCGATCGATCGCGCCCGAGCACCAGGGCCGCGGGATCGCCCGGCGGGCAGCGGCGACGGCGTGAAGCGCTCGAGGTCGACGCCCGGGTGGATCACCTCCACATCCAGCCGGCCGTGGGGGTCGAGGTCCTCGGCGATCGCCCGCGACAGGGCGACGATGCGGGTGGCGCGGCCGGCCGCCAGCGCACCACGCGCCTGATCGCCGACGAGGGGGCGAGGTCGTTGTGGGCGAAGATCAGCGGGGATCCGCGGGCCGGGCCCGGCCAGCGCGGCGGTGCTGACCAGCAGGCCGCGCATGCTCCACCCGATCACGCACCGCGGCGCGAGCTCGGCGATCGCGCGGCGGACCTCGGCGGCCTGCGCCCGCAAGGCGCAACGGCGTCCCGACGCGGTCGCGCGTCGCGCCGCGCAGCTCGGCGCGACGCCGGCGCAGCGTCGACCACCTGGATGCCCGACCGCGCGGGCGCCGTCGGCCAGCGCGCCCTCGGGACAGGCCAGCGCCAGCGGGCCCTCGAGGGCCGCCGGCGCGGTCGAGGAGGATCCGCTCGGCCCCGCCCAGCAGCGCGGTGTAGCTCACGAGCAGAGCCTGCGGGCGAGCGGCCAAGAAGCGCGAAACTACCAGCGTGGCGCCCGCCCCACCGACCCTCACCGTGGCCGTGTGCACCCGCGGGCGCCCCGCGCAGCTCGCGCGCGACGCTCGCGGCGCTCGAGCGCGAGGCCGCAGCGGCGGGCTTCGACCTGCGTGGTGGTCCAGCAGGGCGGAGGCGCGCCGCGGCGGACGGCGGTCGCGCGACGATCCTCGACACCGGGCGCGGGCCTGTCGCGCGCCCGCAACGTCGCGCTGCGCCGAGGCCGACGACCGACTGGATCGCCTTCGTGGACGACGACTGCCTCGTCGAGCCCGGGCTTCGGCCCGGCGCTGCTCGGCGGCGATCGCGGCCCACCCCGAGGCGGACTGGGTGAGCGGCCACGTGGGCGGCGGGAGCGCGGCGCGACGGCGACGCTTCCGCTGGTGACCACCTTCCCGGTCGAGCGCGAGCGGGTGCGCAGCGGACGCTGGACGCTGCCGGGCAGCATCGGCTTCGGCGTCTTCTTCGCGGTGCGCCGCGATCGCGGCCCAGCGTCTGGGGGGCTGGGACGAGCGCCTCGGCCCGGGCGTGCCGAGCCTTCCCGGCGGCCGACGACATGGACTTCGACTACCGCCTGCTGCGCGCCGGCGGCGTCGCGGTGCTCTGACCCCGCGGGTGCGCGCGGTGCACGACCAGTGGCGCACGCCCGGACGAGCTGGTCGCGCTCCAGCGCGGCTACCTGCGCGCGTGGGCGGGCTTCGCCACCAAGCACCTGCGCTCGGGCGACGTGCCGGGCGGCGCTGTGGCTGTGGGCGTGGGGAGTGATCGACGTGCTCGACATGGCCAAGAGCGCGCTGGGGCGCCGCTCGCGGCTGCGGGCGCGGCTGGCGGGGGCGAAGCTCGCGGGCCTGGCCGAGGGCACGGTCGGCCGGGCTGCGGACGGCGCTGGTGAGCGAGCCCGACCCGGCCGGGCGCCTGGCGTTCCCGCGTGAGGAGCTGCGCGGCCGGACCGCCCGCGGCGGGGTGCTCAACGCGCTCTTCCTCGGCGGCGGCGAGGGGCTCGCGCTGATCCAGGGGCTGATCGTGACCGCGCTGCTCGGTCCCGTGGCCATCGGCCTCTACGGGATCGTGATCACCACGGCCATGACGATCGTGCAGCTGCGCCGGGTGGGCATCGACGAGGCCTTCGTGCGGCAGTCCGCGCCCGACCAGGAGGAGGAGTTCCAGCGGGCGTTCTCGCTCGAGCTGACCGTGGGCGTGATCTTCTCGCTGCTGCTGTGCGCCCTGGCCCCGGTGCTCGTGCGTGGTCTACGGCGAGGAGCGAGCTGCTGGCGCTGACCCTGGCCGTGGCCTACATGCCGACGGCCTTCGCGCTCCAGGCCCCGCAGTGGATCTTCTTCCGGCGGATGGACTTCCTGAGGCTGCGGCTGCTCCAGTTCTCCATCCCCGCCGTGACCTTCGTGGTCACCGTGCCGCTCGCGGCCGCGACCGACAGCGTGTGGGCGCTCGTGATCGGGCCGTTCGCCGGCAACGCGGTGGCCGTGGTCGCCGCCCTGTGGGTGTCGCCCTACCGCCTGCGCCTGCGCTTCGACCGGGCCGCGCTGCGCCGCTACCTCGGCTTCTCGTGGCCGATCTTCGCGACGGCGGCGGCGACGCTCCTGCGTGCTCCAGGGGCAGGTGCTCGCCTTCGACCTCGACGCCGGGCTGGCCGCCGCCGGGTACATCACGCTGGCGGCCACCCTCACGCGCTACGCCGATCGCGCCGACCAGATCGTGGCCACCACCATCTACCCGGCGATCTGCGCGGTGCAGGATCGACTCGACGTCCAGCGCGAGCTGTTCGTGAAGTCGAGCCGGGTGACCATGATCTGGGCCCTGCCGTTCTGCGCGGCCCTCGCGCTGTTCGCGGACGACCTGATCGACGGCGTGCTCGGCGCGGAGTGGGAGCCGGCGGTGCTGCTGATCCAGGGTCTGGCCGTGGCGGCCGGCCTCCAGCAGGTGGGCTACGGCTGGTTCTCCCTCTACCGGGCGCGCAACGAGCCGGAGGTCCAGGCCGTCGAGTCGGCCGCCATGGTGCTGGCGTTCCTGGGGCTCGCGGTGCCCGGGCCTGTTCCTGTTCGGGGTCGAGGGCTTCGTGGCCGGGCGGATCGCCACGTCGGTGGCGATGCTCGCCGTGCGCCGCCACTACCTGCGGCGGCTGTTCGGCGACGTGGAGCTGGTCTGGCTGGGCCTGCGCGGCGCGGCACCGGTCCTGGTGGCCGCGGCCGCTCACCCTGGGCGCGCGGGAGCTGCTCGACGCCGGCGCCGTGCCCGAGCTGCTGCTGTTCGCGGTGGCCACCGCGGCGCTCACGTGGCTGCGCGGAGCGCGACCTGCTGCGCGAGCTCTGGGGCTACGCGCGAACCCGCGGCGCGCCTATCGGCGCGGGTGATCCGGTGGGCGCGGCAACGGGCTGACGCGCGAGGCGCAGCGTCGCGCCCGTCACGAGCAGCCACAACCCGAACAGCGCGACCGCTCCGGCGTCGAGCCCCGTGCGGGCCAGCTCCGGGGCGGGGGTCGTGGTGGCCGCGGGCTCGGCCTGGGTGACCACGCCGGCCGTGGCCTCCTCGGGAGCGCTGCCCGAGCCCGAGGTGGGAGCCGGAGCGCTCTCGCCGGCCGTCGGGCTGCGGGGTCTCGTCCGAGCCGTTCCCGGCGTTCTCGTCGGCCGCGGGGGCCTGCTCCGGGCACCTCACCGAAGGGATCCGCGTACTGCTCGTCCCCGGCGCCCTGCGCGAGGGCCGCGTACGGCAGCGGCGAGCGCCAGCGAGGGCCGGTCAGGAAGAGGACGCGCGATGCAGACGTGCCACCGGCGTGAGCTTAGCCATAGACTCGGCGCGGTGGATCTGGCTCCATCACCGACGCCGCCGGGCCGGACCGCCCTCGTGCACGACTTCCTCGTGAGCGTGCGGGGGGCCGAGCGCGTCTTCCTCGAGATCTGCGACCTCTACCCGGACGCCGACATCTTCTCGCCGATCTACGACGAGGAGGGCATGCAGGGCCGCCTGTCGCACCGCCACGTGCACACCTCCTTCCTGCAGCGCTTTCGTCCCACCGCGAAGAGCTTCCGGGCCCTGCTCCCGCTGTATCCGGCGGCCGTCGAGTCGTTCGACCTGAGCGGCTACGACCTGGTGATCTCCAGCTCCAGCGCGTGGGCCCACGCCGTGGTCTGCGACCCGCGCTCGGTGCACGTCAGCTACTGCCACAACCCCTTTCGCTACGCGTGGAACGAGCGCCACCGCGCGCTCTCGGAGCGCCGGAGCCCCCTCTCGCGGGCGATGCTCAGCCGGCTGTTCAGCCGCTGGCGGGAGTGGGACTGGATCGCCGCCCAGCGGGTCGACCACTTCCTCACCAACTCGCCGACCACGCAGATGCGGATCCGGTCCTACTTCGGGCGCGACGTCCGAGGTCCTCCACCCACCCGTGGACACCTCGCGCTTCGCGCCCGCGGAGGAGGGGGAGCACTACCTGGTGCTCTCGGAGCTCATGTCCCACAAGCGCATCGACACCGCGGTGAGGGCCTTCAACGAGCTCGGCCTGCCGCTCTGACCGTGGTCGGCGGCGGACCGGAGCTGGGGTCGCCTGCGCCGCCTGGCCGCGCCCAACGTGACGTTCACCGGGCGCGTGGACGATTCCGTGGCCGCCAACCTGCTGGCCACCTGCCGGGCCCTCGTGGTGACCGCGGTCGAGGAGTTCGGCATCGCCGCCGTCGAGGCCCAGGCCGCCGGGCGGCCGGTCCTGGCGACCAGGGGCGGCGGGGCGCTGGAGACGGTCGTCGAGGGCGTCACCGGCGCGCTGTGGGAGGGAGGGCCGTCCGAGCTGGCGGCTGCCGTGCGCGCCTTCGACACCCACGCCGTCGACCCCGCCGCGTGCGTGCGCAGCGCCGCCCGCTTCGACTCCGGGGTCTTCCGGCGCCGCCTGCCGGCGGCGGTGGCCTCGGCCCGCGCCGATGCGCTCGAGGTATCCGGCACCGGCCCGCGCCACGAGCAGCGCAGCGCGGGGCTGCTCGGGCCCCGGCGGCCCGGTCCCGACGCCCGGGGCTTCGGTCAGGGCGCTCGCCGCGGCACCAGCACCTCGTAGTACCCGGTCCTCGTCGAGGCGCCGGTAACGGGCGGCGAGGTAGAGGTCCAGTGTCCGCACGCCCGAGGAGCGCGAGCTTCGGTTGGGCTCGTACTCGGTGGCCTCGGGGTCGGTCCAGCGCACCACCGCGCGCGGCCGTGTCTCGCGCAGGGCCCGGACGATCCCGCGCTGCGCCGAGGCGGTGGTGAGCGGCCCGAAGTCCATGTCGTAGGGGTTGTCGCGCTCGGCGAGCACGTAGAGGAGGGGGTTGGTGATGCGGATCCGGTCCGAGCGGGTGGTGGCGACGTAGATCGGGCCGCCCGGGGGAACCCGGCGCCTGATCACCGCCACGGTGCGTTCGATCGCCCTCGCGGTGGCCGGGGGAGCCTCGACGCCGTCGGCCACGTCGAGGTCGATCGGCTCCAGGGAAGGGCGGCAGGAACAGCGCGGAGGCCCGGTTGGCGGCGCCCGCCACCGCCAAGAAGGCCAGCACCGCCGCGCCGGCGGCCACCACCGGGCGCCCCGTGCCGCGTCCGCGCTCGGGCACGAGGGCGAGCGGGAGGGCGGCCGCCACGACCACCGCCAGCGGCTGGATGTGGAACTCGTCGGCGCGCGAGAGGTAATACGCGAGGTACCCGAGCGCCGAGCACCAGGAGACCGGCCAGCGCCGGCGTGGGCCGGCGCCGCCGCGCGAGACCGAGCAGCGCCGCGAGCGCGAGGCCGAGGATGCAGGCGAGCGGCACGTAGAAGCCGATCACGTCCTTGAGGTCCTCGGCCAGCGTGCTCGCCGAGGAGAACCGCAGCGGGCCGTCGTAGGCGAGCGGAAAGGGAAGCCCCTGGCGGCCGCGCGCCCCGGCGGCCACCAGTCCGTCCGCCACGTCACCGGGGCCGGCGGCGACCGCGAGGGGCAGGTACAGCAACGCACCGAGGCCGAGGGAGGCGGCGCCGAACACCAGACACCCGCGAGCCCGCGCGCGTACGGGCTCCGGCCGTGCGAGCAGCGCGGCGATCACGCCCGCGGCGCCGTAGACGGCGAAGTCGAAGCGCCACGCGGCCGCGAGCGCGATCAGCGCGCCCGCCGCCACGGCCGGGCCCCGGCCCGCTCGCGCGGCGCTCGCGACCCCCACGGCGGCGAGGGTGAGCAGCAGCGCGAGCGGGAAGGGGTTCGCCCCCGCGGGCTGCGCCATGGTCACCGCCGCGACGGCCCAGGCGCCGAGCGCCCACCGCCATCCGGCCTCGCGCCGGACCACGGCGAACACGACGAGCGCCACCCCCGCGTCCACCGCGACGCGCAGCAGCCGCCAGTGCAGCAGCGAGACCCCGAACGCCTCGCCCAGCCCCGGCGAGCAGGTAGGGCTGACCGGGGCCGTAGACCCAGAGAAAGTCCCCGTAGGGGACCTGCCCGTCCATGATCCGCCGCGCCGCCTGGAGCATGAGCCCCTCGTCGAAGGGATCGACCTGGCGCAGGACCGTGAAGCCCGAGATGACCAGAGCGGCGGCGAACAGGGCAAGCTCGGGTGCTCGCGCCCGGAGGCGTGAAACGATTGGGCGCATGCTCGCGCGGATTCTCACGGTCGCCGCGGCGCTCTGTGTCACGGGGCTGCTCGCCGCCGAGCTCTACGCCCAGACTCGGCTGGACCGGGGTCGCGACGCCGCCTTCCTGGCCGGACAGACCGCGCTGCCGCCGGATCGGCGGCAGAGCGTGCTCGATGACCTGGAGGCCGCGGGGTCGCTGCGACCGGGAACCGACGCCCTGGTGGCACGCGCCTACGTGCAGCTGCGGGCGGGGGCCCCGGGCGAGGCCGCGGGGCTCGCCCGCCGGGCCGTGGAGCGCGAGCCCGACAACCACGTGACCTGGACGGCGCTGGCCGCGACCCTCCGCGACACCGACCCCGCCGGTGCGCGGCGTGCGATCGAGCGCGCGAGGCGGCTCAAGCCCCCGGTGGAACCTTGACCGCGCGGATCACGCAGTTCCACGTGAGCACCTCCCGCACCACGGGTATCCGGCAGATCGCACGCAGCCGGGGCCAGTAGCGGGGCTCCACGCGCTCGATCCGCAGCCGGGGCCGGGTGTCGACGACCCGCAGCATCCGCCCGATGTGGGTCACGAAGAGGCCCTCGCCGTAGCGGTTCTTGGCGGGCGGGCCGTGGAGCCGGTCGTGGAGCTTGGGTCCCCAGCGGGGCCCGAGGTACTGGTAGGGCGAGAAGCCGTGCCCGCCCCAGGGCGAGTACCAGTTGGTCCACGAGATGTACGCCCAGCCGCCGGGCGCGAGGACGCGCTCGAGCTCGGCGATCACCGCCTCCGGCCTCGGGGTGTGCTCGAGCATGTTCGAGCAGAAGGCCCCGTCCACGCTGGCGTCCTCGAGCGGCAGCGCCTCGGCGCTCGGCGACGAGCGCGCCCTCCGGCGGCAGGCCCGCGTAGGACATCTCGGCGGGATCGTTGTCCACCGGGATCACCGTGGCGCCCCGCTCCCGCAGCGCCGCGGTGTAGAAGCCCGGGCCGCAGCCCACGTCGACGATGCGCTGGCCCGTCAGCGGGCCGTGAGCCGCGTCGAGATCCCTGGCCGCCCGCTCGGCCAGCGCGCTGTAGAAGGGCACGGGGTCCTCGGCCTCGCGTCGCCACAGGCGCACGAGCCGGGGCAGCTCGCGGAGGCTGCTCTGGCTCACAGGGCCGTCTCGGGCGGCGCGCCCGGCCCCGCGACGGGCACGGGCGGGGAGACCCCGGCGGTCGTGCCGGCGCGCAGGCACACCAGCACGATGCCGAGTACCAGCGGCGCCTGAAGCGCCAGGATCACCCAGGCCACGGTGGTGAGGTCGGCGCCCGCCGCGGTGAGCAGCAGGGGCTCGACCGCCGCCGCCGCACCGAGAGCGATCAGGAAGGTCCAGTGGCGCAGGGCGAGCAGGAACTGCACGCACAGGTACACGCAGGCGAGCAGGCTCATCGCCGCGCCGAGCACGGGCAGCGCGTCCGTCGCCAGGCCGAGGTCGGGGCCGAAGACGCCCTCGATGAGCGGCTCGCCGAGCACGGTGTAGAAGGCCACCATCGGCACGCCCACGGCGGCGACGATGCCGAGCGTGCGCACGAGCACGGGCCGCGCGTTGCCTCCGCTCGCCGCGCGCCGGGCGGCCTCGGGCAGCAGGAAGAGCCCCAGCCCGACGCCGATCCAGATGACCATCTTGGCCGCGACCGACACCGCGGCGTACGAGCTGGCCGCGGCGTCGGTCTCCGCCTGGAGGCGGACCACGATCACGTCCACGTTCTGCAGCCAGGCGAGGAGCGCGAGAGCGGCGAGCGGAACCACGGCCCCGCGCAGCGTGCGGCGCACGAGCGCTCCCGGGTCCGCGCCCTCCGGGTCCTCGGCCTCGGCGAGGACCGGGCGCAGCAGCCGGCCCAGCACCAGGGTCATCACGGCGATGGAGCCGAGCGTGCCCAGGAAGCCGCCGGTGGGCCCGAGCCCCGCCCCGATCAGGACGCCGCCCAGCACCAGCCTCGCCGCCCCCTCGCCGATCAGGCTGGCGCCCACCGCCCGGTAGTCGCCCAGGCCCTGGAGGACCCCGCGCTGGATCGAGAGGATGTACCAGAGGCAGGCGGCCGGCAGGATCGCCGCCACGCCCCACGGCTCGGCCCCGCCGACGACGTCCGACAGGGGGTCGCGCGCGAGCCCCGCCACGAGCGCCGTGCCGGCGGCGGCGAGCAGGAGGTCGCGCGTCCAGCGCCGCAGCTCGGGGGCGGCGTCGCGCGCGAGGCCGGCGCGACCCGCCCGCCGGGCGAACGCCACCTGGAGCGCCTGACCCGGGAGGGCCAGGATGAGGAAGGCGGAGACCATCGCCGCCAGCGAGCCGTACCCGTCCTCCCCGAGCAGCCGGGCGAAGAGGATCGTCAGGCGCCAGGCCGATCACGTTGGTGGCCATCGCGGCGGCCGCCAGCCCGGCGGCGCGTCCGGTGTCCGAGCCGGCGAGGGTCCGGCCGAGCGAGTCGGCGTCGCTCCCCTCCTGCGCCTCCTCCTCGAGGAGCTCGAGCGTGGCGCGGGAGGTGGCGTCCCAGCTGAATCCGCGGGCGCGCTCCCGTGCTCCCGCACCCAGGCGCTCGCGCAGCTCGCGGTCCTCGAGCAGCCGGCCGACGGCGGCCGAGAGCTCCGCCCGGTCGCCGGCCAGCAGGCCGCTGCGCCCGTCCTCGATCGCCTCGGTGAGCCCGCCCACCGCCAGCGCCGCGCTCGGGGTCCCGCGCGCCCCCGCCTCGGTGACCGACAGGCCCCACCCCTCGGCCGTGGACGCGGTCACGTTCACCCACGCCCGGCCGAGCAGCTCGCGCTTGCGCTCGTCCGGCACGAAGCCGTGCACGGTCACGCGCTCCCCGAGGCCCCGTGCGCGCGATCTCGGCCTCCAGCGCGGGCCGGTGCTCGCCGTCTCCCACCACGTCGAGGTGCGCCGCCGGAACGTCCTCCAGCACGTCGAGCACGCCCTCGATGTTCTTGTAGCGCCGTATGCGGCCGAGGAAGACGAGCGTCGGCGCGGTCGCCTTCGCGTCCGTTCCGAAGTCGCTCGGGCTCGAGGCCGGGGTGGCGGACCGCGATGTTCGCCCGGGGCACGCCGTGGCCGGCCAGGGCGTCGGCCATGGGCGTGGACAGCGTCAGGAACCGCGATCGCCGGTAGAGGAGGCTCAGCGGCAGCGTCTCGAGCAGCAGGCCGAGGGGCCGGCCGATCCAGCCCAGCTCCGCGTCGTACTGGGGCCCGCGGCTGAGGTGCTGCACGTAGGTCACGCACGGCCTCCTGACCCACAGGGGCGTCATCCAGAAGACCCCGTTGACCACCTCGAACACCACGTCGGCCTCGGCCCCGAGCCCCCGCCACGCGCGCCACCCCATGCGGGGGATCACGGTGCGCAGGCGCCCGCCGCGGTGGATCGTCAGCGCCCCGTCGGTCACGGTCGCATCGGCCCCGGGGTAGGACGACGCCACGATCGTGACCCGGTGTCCCCACGCCAGCCAGCGACCGACCTGAGCGCGCAGCACGGTCCCCGTCCCGCCGCCCTGGGGGTGGGTCCAATCGCGGTCCGTCAGGACCAGCACGTGCATCGTGCTCGGGGCCGGCGGGCATCGGGCGCGAGCGTAGCGATAGCCTCGCTGGACGTTCATGGGGCGCCCCACCCTCTCCCTGGTAATACCCGTCTTCAACGAGGCCGACCGTCTGCCGGTGCTGCTCAACGGCCTGCCCGAGGCGGTGGAGACGTGCCGCGAGGCGGGCCTCGAGCTGGTCGAGCTGGTCGTGGTCGACGACGGGAGCACCGACGGGACGGTCGAGATCCTGTCCCGGCGCTCCGAGGAGGAGCGTCTCGTGACCGGGGCGTTCATGGTGACCAACCGGGGCAAGGGGGCGGTGGTCGCCGAGGGCGTTCGCCGGGCGCGCGGCGACCTCGTCCTGATCGCCGACGTGGACATGTCGACTCCCCTGTCGGAGGTGGGCAAGCTCCACCGGCCGCTCACCGACGGCTACGACCTCGCCATCGGGTCACGCTCGCTCGAGCGCGAGCTGGTCGAGCGCTCCCGCTACCGGGACGTGATGAGCCGCGCCTACAACGGGCTGGTGCGGGCGCTCAGCGGGCTGCCCCACCGCGACACGCAGTGCGGGTTCAAGCTCGTGCCCACGGCGCTCTGCCGGACGCTGCTCTCGGAGCAGCTGATCGAGCGCTACGCCTTCGACGTGGAGACGCTGCTGCAAGGCCCGGGCCGCGGGGCTCAAGGTGGCCGAGGTCCCGGTTCGCTGGATCCAGGACGACGACTCACGGGTCACGCCGCTGACCACCGCGGTGCGGATGGCCCTCGACACCGTCTGGATCGTCTACCAGCTGCGCTGGCGCCGCACGCCGGCCCGGACTCCCCGCCCGCCGATCTGGGCCCGGTCGCGCTCCGGGTAGCCGGCGTCGCGGGCGGCGAGGGTGGCCGCCACCAGCAGCACGAAGACGAGCGCCACGGCCGGCATCTCCCAGTCCCAGTCGACCGCGGCGTGCACGAGGAACACGGAGCCGGCGGCCAGCCAGCCGGCCGACATGTCGCGTTCCTCGAGCCCCCGCGCGCGGAGGGCGCGCGCCGCGGCGAACGCCCCGGCGAGGAAGAGGGCGAGCAGGCAGGCGCCCACGATCCCGAGCTCGACGAGGGACTCGATGTAGATCGAGTGGGCGTCGCGGACCCCCTCGTCGATGGTGCGCCGCTCCAGCCACAGCGTCGCGAATCCGGCGCTCCCGAGCCCGTGCAGCGGCGCGTCGCCGACCGCGTCCAGGGCGACCTCCCAGTACCGGAAGCGGTTGGTCTCGAGCGAGCGCAGCCGCGTCCGGTCGCGAGGCAGCGCGGCGTCGGCCCCGGGCTGCGCCCGTGACGCGGCGGCCGAATCGCCCCCGGCGGCCGGGATGAGGGTCGAGAGCGCCGCCACGCAGGCGGCGGCGAGCACGACCGCCGCGACCGCGCGCGCCTGCCCCCTGCCGAGCTGGGGCCGGCCGGCCGCCTCCGCCGACACGAGGTACGCCTGCGCGAGCCCCGCGGCCGCGGTGAGCGCCAGCAGGATCGCGAGCATCGCGATCCCCTGCCCCGAGCCCCCGTCGCCGCTCAGATTCTCCACGGCGGGAAAGCGGGTGACCAGCGCGATCGCGAGCCCACCGGTCACGAGCCCGATCAGCACCGAGCCCGAGACCTTCCGCGCGCCGCCGAGCAGGGCGAGCGCGAGGACCCCGACCGCCAGCGCCGCCAGCGCTCCCCGCGAGAAGCTGAGGTAGAGGCCCAGCGCGAGCGCGGGCAGCGCGGCGGCCGCGGCCGCGCGCACGACGCGCGCCCGCGTCCAGTCGGCCGCGACGCTCGCGGCGAGGATCGCGCCCATCGCCGCGAGGGCCCCCATCGCGTTCCAGTAGGTGAGCGGCTGGTCCAGGCGGGGCCCCGCGCGGACGCTGCGCTCGGCGTCGACCAGCTCCGGCAGGAGCCGCCCCGCCAGGCCGTAACCGATCACGATCAGGATCCCCGCGGCCAGCGCGGGGTCGAGCGCCCGCCGGTGGCCGTCCTCGCGCAGCAGCGCCGACACCGGCCAGCAGGGCGCCGAGGTAGAGGAGGAGCCGCTCGGTGTCGGCCAGGGCCGAGTCACGGACCGGCGCCCAGGCGATCGATACCGCCGTCGAGGGCCGTGAGCCCGGCCAGGCCCGCGACGCAGGCGCGACCGGACGGCGAGGCCGGCAGGGGGCGCGCGCCCAGCGCCACGGCGAGCGCGAGCCCCGCCCAGACGCACGTGGCGGCCCAGAGGCGCGGCTCGTCGAAGAAGCCGCCGGAGAAGAACGCCAGTACCGTCGGCGCCGCGAGGAGGGCGGCGCACAAGCCGGTCCGGATGCGGCTCGCCACGGAGGGTGAGGGTAGCCTGCGGCCGCGTGCCACGCGGACCGCGCTCGCTGACCTCGCGCCACGCCGTGATCGCGTTGCTGGGGGCTGTGTGCGCGGCGGTCGCGTTCGCCCAGCGCCCGGGGGAGACGCTACACCGACTCCCGGATCGAGCTGACGGCGGACCCGCGAGGGCTTCCTCGCGGGGGTGGCGCCAGATGTGGACCTCGTCGGGGGACCTGGGTCACGTCCACGGCGGCCTGTTCGGCGGCTACCTCTTCCCCCAGGGGCCCTGGTTCGCGCGGGTCGGACGCCATCGGGCTGCCGGCGTGGTTCGCCGAGCGCCTGCTGCTGGCGCTCGTCCTGTTCGCCGCCGCGTGGGGAGTGGTGCGGCTCATGGACGAGCTGTGGGGCGCGAGCGCGGGCTGGCCCACCTGCGGCGCCGGCCTCTTCTACGCCGTCAACCCCTACGTGGTGGTCTCGATCGCGGTGCGGGGGACCGTGCCGCTGCTGGCCTACGCCGTGCTTCCGTGGGTCCTGCTGGCGGCGCACCGCGGGGTGCGCGACCCGGCGGGCTGGCGCTGGCCCGCCGTGGTCGCGCTCGCCGCGGCGGCCGGCGGCGGCTCGGTGAACTTCGCGCACGTGCTGTGGATCGCCCTGGCGGTCGCCGCCCTCCTCGTCTACGAGACCGCGACCACCGGGCTGGCGGGCCGCGACGCGCGTCGCTTCGCCGTGCGCGCCGCCGGGCTGAGCCTGCTGACCACGGCCTGGTGGTGGGTGCCGCTCGCGGTGCAGGCGCTCTACGGGGCGGACTTCCAGCAGTTCGCCGAGCAGTACACCACGATCTGGGCGACCACGAGCATGTCCGAGTCGCTGCGCCTGCTCGGGTTCTGGGTCCTCTATCTCGGCTCGGGGTTCGGCGGCTTCGGCCCGAGCTGGGGATCGCGCCGGACTACCTCTTCAGCCCGGCGGTGGTGCTGGCGAGCTTCGGCCTGCCGCTGCTGGCCTTCGGCGGCCTGCGCCTCACGCGCGGCTGGCGCTACGCGCCGTTCTTCGGCCTGCTCGCGGTCGGCGCGCTGATCGTGATGGCCGTGGGGTTCCCGCCGGGCACGCCGCTGCGCAAGGCCGTGACCTTCGCCAGCAACGAGATCCGCCCGGCGGAGGTGGTGCGCACCACCTACAAGGCCGCCCCGGTGCTGGCCCTGGCCATGGCCTGTCTCGCGGGGGCGGCGCTCGACGCTCTGCGCCGCCGGGTCGCCGCGCGGAGACCGATCGTGCGGTGGTCGCCCGCCGCGCTGCTGCTGCTCGCGCCGCTCGCCTGCCTCCCGCTGGTCGAGGGTCGCGCCATCGACCAGGAGCTCGCCTACGGCGAGGTGCCGCCCTCCTGGCACCGGGCGGTGGCCGACGCCGACGACGCCATGCCCGCCGGAACCCGCCTCCTGGTGCTGCCGGGTGACCTGTTCGCGCACTACCGCTGGGGCTTCACCACGGAGTCGATCGCGCCGTCGCTGACCGAGCGGCCGGTCGCCGTCAGGGAGGCGATCAGGTACGCGGACCCCCGTTCCGCACAGCTCCTGGACGTGACCGACGACCTGGTCCAGCAGGACCGGCTGGTGCCGGGCCAGCTCGGGGCGCTCATGCGCCTGATGGGCGTTGGGCGGGTGCTGGTGCCCACCGACGGGCGGCCCGAGCGCAGCGGGGCCCTGCGGCCGGCCGCCGTGGCCCAGGCGCTCGCCCGCGAACCGGGGTTCGCCGCGGCCGACCGGGAGTTCGGGCCCGAGCGCGTCTTCCAGCCGCCGCGCGGGCGCAGCGGCCGGCCGGTGCGGCTCCCCGAGCTGCTGGCCTACGAGACGCCGGTGCGCGGAGGGCCGGGAGTCGTCCGGGTCCGCGGTGGTCCCGGGACCGTCGTGGACGGCGACGCGCAGGGGGTGGCGGCGCTCGCGGCGCACGGGGACCTCGACGGCTCCGGGCCCCTCTCCTACGCCGGCGATCTCGGACGCCCGGACCCTTGCCCGGGCGGTGCGGTCGGGCGCGCGGCTGGTGTTCACCGACTCGGCTCGGCGGCGGATCCTGGCCACGCACTCCCTGCGCACCAACCAGAGCCCGACCATCGGGCCGAGCGACCCGGTGCCGGCCACGGGCGCGCGCTTCCTGCTGGGCGAGGAGGCCGACCGCAGAAGCACGGTCGCCCTCTACCGGGGCCTCGACTACCTGCGCTCGCCGCTGTACCCGGACGGGCGCCAGTTCCCCGAGCACCGGCCCTTCGCGGCCCTCGACGGCCGGCTGGACACCCAGTGGCTGGCCCAGACGGGCAACGAGGACGATCGCTTCCTCGAGCTGGGCCTGGGTCGCCCGCGACCGGTGGACACGATCCGGGTCCATCCCCACAGCGACAGCCGCGGCGTGACCACCAGCCTGGCCGTGAGCGTGAACGGCGGCGGCGAGCGCGAGGTGCAGGTCGAGCCGGGCTGGAACGCGATCCGCCTGGACGAGCCGCGCCTGCGCACGCTGCGCCTGCGCGTGGACTCGGTCCGGCGCCGGCCGGGGATCAGGGTTGCCCTGGGCGGCATCGACGAGCTCCGTGTTCCCGGCGTGCGCACCTCCGAGACGCTGCGGCTGCCGACCGGCCTCGCCCGCGCGACGGCCGGGCTCGACCTCTCGCGGACCCCGATCTCCGTGCTGCTGGAGCGCACGACCGCGGACTTCCCCTACCGGGCCGGCGGCGCGGTGCTCGCTCCGCAGAAGCACGACCCGATCGACCAGGTCGACGCCGAGGAGGGGCTCGAGCGGGAGGTGTCCCTGCCGGAGGGACGCGCGTTCGCCGTGGACGGGTGGGCCAGCGCTGCCCCCGGGGCGCCGGACGCCGCCCTCGACGCGCTCGCGGGCGTGCCGGCCGGCTGGCGCTTCTCGGGGTCCAGCCGCTTCGAGGGGGTGCCCGGCCGCCGGGCCTCCTCGGCGTTCGACGGCGACGCGCGGACCGCGTGGGCGGCGGACTTCGCCGCCGGCCGGCGGACCTGGCTGGAGGTGCGGGCCCCGCGCCCGTTCACCGTCGAGCGCCTGGTGCTCGTACCGGGGCCCCGCGACTACCTGCGCCCGAGCGTCGTGCGGATCGACGGCGCGAGGTACCGCGTGGGCCCCGGCGGCGCGGTCGACCTCGGGCGGGCGCTTCGGACGACAGCGCTCCGCGTGGAGGTCCTGCGCGCGCACGCGGGACCGCGGGCGCGGCGGCGCAACCTGCGCGCGGTGGCGCTCGCCGAGGTGCGGGTCCCCGGCCTCGCGCCCCCGGCGCCGCGGCGCGAGGGTCGCTTCGCGAGCCGCTGTGGCGAGCTGAGCGTCCGCGCCGGCGGCGAGCGCGCCGGCATCGCGGTCACGGGCTCGCTGGCCGACCTCGACGCCGGGCACCCGCTGCGGATGGCGGGCTGCGGGGAGGCCGGAGGTCGCATCCGCCTGCCGGCCGGGGCCACGGAGCTCAGCGCGCCCGCGGGCAGCGCCTTTCGACCCGATCGCCTGCGCCTGCGCTCGGGCGCGGCGCCGCCCGCCGCGGCCCCGGGAGTGGTCGTGGACCCCGGCCACGGCGTCGACGGCCGCCGCGACGGCGTGAGGCTCTCCCTGGACGGGCCGGCCTGGCTGGTGCTCGGGCGAGAGCTACTCCAGCGGCTGGCGCGCGTGGTGCACCGATGCCGGCGGCCGCGAGCGCGCCCTCGGCGAGCCCGAGCCGGCTGACGGCTTCGCAAACGGGTGGCGGGTCGATGCCGGCTGTCGCGGCGCGCGCTTCGCCTTCGCGCCGCAGGCCGCCGCGGACGTGGGGTACGCGGTGTCCGGCGTGGGCGCCATCCTCGCGCTGGTCCTTCTGGGCGTGGCTGCGCTGCGCCGTCGCCGCCCGCGAGCGATGGCGCGGCCCGAGGAGGGCAACCAGTACCGCTCGCCCCGCGCGTTCGCTCCCCGGCCGCTCCCCTGGCGCAGAGCGCTGGCGCTAGGCGCCGCGGTGGCGCTCGTGGGCGGCTTCCTCTTCGCCCTGCGCGCGGGCCTCGTGCTGGGCCCGATCGCGGTGGTGATGCTCCGCCGGGGGGTCGTCCCCGACCGGCTCCTGGCACTCGCCACGGCGGGCATGGCGGCCATCCCCGTCCTCTACTTCGCGTTCCCCGCTCGCGACCGCGGCGGCTACTCGTTCGAGTTCGCGCTCCACAACCTCGGCGCGCACTGGGTCGCCGTGGCCGCTGTCTGCGCGATCGCCACAGCGTGCGCCATGGAGGTCGCGGTCCTGCGCCGTCTATCCTGACCAACCGTGGATGAGCGCGCTCTCACCGAGCGCCTGATCACCTACGACACGTCCACGCTCGAGGGGCTCCAGGCCGCCGCGGCCTTCGTCTACGGGTGGCTGGAGGCTCGCGACGTCGAGGTGAAGGGCGACACGCACAACGGCTTGCCCGTGCTCGCCGCGACCGTCGGCGCCGCCGAGGGCCCGACCGTGACCTTCCACGGCCACCTCGACGTGGTCCCCGGCCACGACGAGCAGTTCGAGCCGCGCATCGAGGGGGACCGCCTCTTCGGCCGCGGCGCCTACGACATGAAGGGCGGGCTGGCCGGGATGCTGTGCGCCGTCCGCGAGCTGTCCGCACAGAACAAGGTGCGGGTGCGCTTCGTCTGCGTCTGCGACGAGGAGTCCGACGAGCAGGGCCAGCGCGGCACCGACTACGTCGTCGAGCGCGGATACGCCGGCGACTTCGCGATCACCGGCGAGCCGACCAACCTCCACATCGGGATCCAGGCCAAGGGCGTGCTCGCCGTGCGCCTCGAGGTGCACGGCCGCTCGGCCCACGGCGCCACTCCCTGGCTGGGCGACAACGCCGTGGTCAAGGCGGTCGACTCCTTCCGGGCGATCGAGACCCTGCCCTTCGCGCGCGAGTCCTCGGACCTGTTCGACCGCCCCTCGATCTCCCTCGGGCGCATCCTGGGCGGCGACGCGATCAACCGCGTGCCCGACCTGTGCGCGATGGACCTGGACATCCGCTACCTGCCCGGGCAGGATCCGGAGGCGATCCTCGAGGCCATCCGCGCACAGCCCGACACGGAGATCGCCAAGGTGTTCCACCGCGAGCCCATCGTCGTCCCGCGCGAGGACCCCTACGTGCAGGTTCTGGCCGAGGCGGTGTCGAAGGTGTGTCCCGTGCGCGAAAGCATCGCGGTGGGCCGTGACGGCACCTCGGACGTGATCTCGTTCCTCAACGCGGGAACCCCCGGCGTGGAGTTCGGCCCCGCCGGCGACGGGCATCACGGCCCGGAGGAGTGGGTCTCGATCGAGTCGCTGGACAGCTACCGTCGCGCGCTGGTGGAGTTCGTCGCGCTGCTCGCCGCGAGCGCGAGCGGCCGCCCCGACCTCAAGATCGCGTGACCCGCCTTCGAGGACATTCCCAAGACCGGCCTGTGGAAGCGCCTCCTGCTCGGATGCGCCCTGGTGATCTTCGCCACCGCCGCGGCCACGTCGGTGGCCGCCTTCCGGGAGGTGGACAAGGTGGTGGACGCGCTCAGGGAGAACGAGAGCATCGGCGGCCTCGACACCGATCTGGCCGAGACCAACCCGGGCAAGCCGCAGACGATCATGCTCCTCGGCTCCGACCGCCGCCCCGACAACGCCACCGACGGCGGGGCGGGCACCGGCGCGCGCTCGGACACGATCATCCTCGTCCGCCTCGACCCCGACAGGGGCACGGCGCTGATGTCGCTGCCCCGCGACCTGAAGGTCGAGATCCCCGGTCACGGCACCGACAAGATCAACGCCGCCTACGAGCTCGGCGGGCCCAAGCTCACCCTCCAGACCGTCAAGCGGCTGACCGGCCTGCCGGTCAACCACGTGATCAACGTCGACTTCAACGGCTTCAAGAAGGCGGTGGACGCGCTGGGGTGCATCTACCTCGACATCGACCGCCGCTACTTCAACGACAGCGCCGAGTTCGCCTACATCAACATCTACCCGGGCTACCAGAGGCTCTGCGGGGAGGAGGCGCTCGAGTACGCGCGCTTCCGCCACGAGGACACCGATCTCGTGCGCTCCGCCCGCCAGCAGGAGGTCCTGCGCGAGGCCAAGCAGCAGATCGGCGCCGGGAAGCTGATCAACGACCGCGACAAGCTGATCCGGATCTTCGGGAAGTACACGACCTCGGACGCCGCCCTCAAGAACCGCGCGGCCATCCTGCGCCTGCTCAAGCTGGCGGTCTTCTCGGTGGACCAGCCGCTCCGCGAGGTGCACTTCGAGGGCGAGATCACCGACGGCGACGAGTCGACGGGCGTGCCCAGCTACGTGACGGCCTCCGACGCCACGGTCAAGAAGCTCGCCGAAGCAGTTCCTCGGCGTCGAGGACACCGCCGGCCCGCGCGGCAGGGGCAAGCGGCGCCCAGGCGGCGGCGATCCCGACGGCGGGCTGTTCAAGTCGCCCGAGAGCGGCAAGGATCTCGCGGTCCGCACGATCCGGCAGGGCGGGGAGAAGCGGCTCCCCGTCTACTACCCCACGGTCTTCCAGAAGGGCTCGACCTTCACGTCGGCCCCGCGCGCCTACCGGATCAAGGATCGCTCGGGCAAGATCCAGCGCGGCTACCGCATGGTGATCGGGCGCAACATCTTCGGCGAGTACTACGGGGTCCAGGGCACCACCTGGAAGAAGCCGCCGATCCTCGACAGCGACTTCGACGAGAAGCGGATGGGCGGCCGGACGTTCGAGATCCACAAGGACGGCGACCGCGTGCGCCTGGTCGCCTGGCGCACCGGCAAGGGCGTCTACTGGGTCTCGAACACCCTGCTGCAGTCGCTCAGCCAGCGTCAGATGCTGGCCGTCGCGCGCTCGACGCGGCTCCCCTGACGTACTCTCTCCCGCTTGCCTGAAAAGGAACCCATCGGGGTGATCGGGGTCGGGCTGGGTCGGCCTGTGCACCGCCGCCTGCTTCGCCGAGCTCGGCCACGAGGTCGTGGCCCGCGACATCGTGCCCGAGAAGGTGGAGGCGCTCTCGCGGGGCGAGATCCCCATGCACGAGCCCGGGCTGCCGGAGCTGCGTGACCCGCAACGCGGAGCGCCTGACCTTCACCACCTCGATGCCCGAGCTGCTCGAGCGGGCGAGGCTGCTCTTCTGCTGCGTCGACACGCCGCCCACCTACTCGGGCGACGCGGACCTCTCGCGCGTGAACGCGGTGATCGACGAGCTCGGCGACTCGGGCGAGCACGCCGTGGTGATGAAGAGCACGGTGCCGGTGGGCACCGGTCGCGCGATCAAGCGCCGCCGCGAGGACGTCGGCTACGTGTCCAACCCGGAGTTCCTCAAGGAGGGCTCGGCCGTGGAGGACTTCATGCACCCGGACCGCGTGGTGGTCGGCGCCGACGAGGGCTCGGAGGCCTTCGGCGACCGCGTGGCCGCTCTCTACGAGCCGCTGGGGGCGCCGATCGTGCGGACCGACGTGGCGAGCGCCGAGATGGTCAAGCTGGCCTCCAACGCCTTCCTCGCCACGAAGATCTCCTTCATCAACGAGATCGCCAACGTCTCCGAGGAGCTGGGCGCGGACGTGCGCGAGGTGGCGCGCGGGATGGGCCTCGACGAGCGGATCGGCGCCGAAGTTCCTGAACGCGGGCGTGGGCTACGGGGGCAGCTGCTTCCCGAAGGACGTCTCCGCCCTCAAGCAGCTCGCCGGCAACTCGGGTACCACTTCCAGCTGCTCACCGCCGTGATCGAGGTCAACGAGCTCCAGAAGCGGCGCACGATCGGAAAGCTCCAGAAGCACCTGGGCTCGCTCGTCGGGCGGGAGATCGCGCTGCTCGGGCGTGGCCTTCAAGCCCGACACCGACGACGTCCGCGAGGCCACGAGCCTGGTGCTGGCCGCGCGCCTCCAGGGCGAGGGGGCGAACGTGCGCGTCTACGACCCGGTGGCGGGCGAGAACGCCGGCGAGATGCTCGGGGGCGCGCGGGTGTGCGCCTCGGCGCTCGAGGCTCTCGACGGCGCCGACGCCGCGGTGCTCGTGACCGAGTGGCCCGAGTTCGCCGAGCTCGACTGGGCCGGGGAGGTCAAGCGGCGGATGGCCACGCCGGTGATCGTGGACGGGCGCAACTTCCTCGACCGCGAGGCGCTCGTGGCCGCCGGCTTCACCTACGAGGGCATCGGCCGCTGACGATGCAGGCACTCGTGCTCGCGGGCGGCGAGGGCACGCGCCTGCGGCCGCTCACCTACACGGTTCCCAAGCCGGTGATGCCGCTGGCCGGGCGGCCCTTCCTGTCCTTCATGCTCGACTGGCTCATCGCCCACGGCGTGACCGAGGTGATCCTCTCCTGCGGCTTTCGCTCCGACTCGGTGCGCGACGTGCTCGGCGACATCTACCACGGCATGCGCCTGCGCTACGTGGTGGAGTCCGAGCCGCTGGGCACGGCGGGTCCCGTCCGCCTGGCGCTCGACCAGGGCGTGCTCGCCGAGCGGCTGTTCGTGCTCAACGGCGACGTGCTCACCGACATCGACCTCACGCGCCGAGCTGGCCAGTCACACGGAGACCGGCGCGGCGGCGACGCTGGCGCTGATCGCGGTCGAGGACACCTCGAGCTACGGGGTGGTGCCCACCGATCCGGACGGCCGCGTCGAGGCCTTCCTGGAGAAGTCCGGCGGGCCCGCGCCCACCAACCGCGTCAACGCCGGCGCGTACGTGATCGAGCGCGAGGTGATCGAGGAGCACGTGCCGCCGGGGCGGGCGGTCTCCTTCGAGCGCGAGGTGTTCCCGGCGCTGGTGGGCGCCGGGCTCTTCGGGCACCCGGTCGCGGGCTACTGGGTGGACATCGGAACCCCCGAGCGCTACCTCGAAGCCACCTACGACCTGCTCGCCGGGACCATCGCCTCGGCGCTGCCCGCCCGCGACGAGACCGGCTCCCTGATCGGCGAGGGCTGCCTCACCGCCGGCGCCCACGTCGGGCCGCAGACCGTGCTCGGCCGGATGTGCTCGGTGGGCAGCGACTCGACGGTCGAGCGCTCGGTGCTCCACGACAGGGTCGCCGTCGGCGCGGACTGCGTCGTACGGAGCAGCGTGCTCGCCGAGGGCGTGCGCGTGGGCGACTCCGCGCGGGTCGAGCCGGGCGCGGTGGTGGGCGCCGGGGCTCGCGTGGCCGACGGCGCGGTGATAGCGGCCGACGCCCGGGTCGAGCCCGGAGCCGTGGTCGAGGCCGGGGAGCGGACCGCGTGAGGGAGGACGTGCTGGCCCAGCCCCAGCAGGTGGAGGATGCGCTCTGGCGCACGGAGGCCGCCCGCGTGCCCCGAAGCCGACCTGCCCGGGGGCCTGCTGGTCTGCGGCATGGGGGGATCGGCGATCGGCGGCGACCTGGCGGCCGCCGCCATCGGCCGGCGGGCGCGGCGGGCGCTGCGCACCACGCGCGGATACGCGCCGGAGCCCTGGCTGGATTCGCAGACGCTCGTGCTGTGCGCCAGCTACTCCGGCTCGACGGAGGAGACCCTCGCCTGCTTCGAGGCGGCGGGGGAGGCCGGCGCGAGCCGCGTGGCGCTGACCACCGGAGGGCCCCTGGCCGACCGCGCGCGAGAGGCCGGCGTGCCCGTGATCGGCGTGCCCGGCGGCATGCAGCCGCGGGCGTCGGTCGTCTACATGACCGTGGCGGTGCTCGAGTGCGCGGCGGCGTGCGGGGTCACCGACTCGCTCCGATCCGAGATCGAGGCGGCGGGCGAGAGCCTCCGGGCGGGCGCCGACGAGGCCGTCACCGAGGCCCGGGCGCTCGCGGAGCAGCTGCGCGACACGATCCCCGTCGTGCACGGCGCGGAGCTGACCGCACCGGTGGCGCGCCGGTGGAAGACACAGCTGAACGAGAACGCCAAGGTGGCGGCGTTCGCCAGCGAGCTGCCCGAGGCGAACCACAACGAGATCGAGGGGTGGGCCTGGGGGGCCGCGCACGCGCCCCTCTCCGCGGTGCTTCTCTCGGCCCCCGGTCACCCGCGCCTGGCCCGGCGCGCGGACCTGCTCGCGCAGCTCCTCGAGGACCGGGGCGTGCCGGTGGCGCGGGCCGATGCCCGCGGCGAGAGCGCGGTCGCCCAGATGTTCGCCCTGGTCATGCTCGGCGACCTGGTGAGCGTCGAGCTGGCCGAGCTGGCGGGGGTGGACCCCACCCCGGTGCCGGCGATCGAGGGGTTCAAGGCCTCGCTCGGGTAGGCGCCGGAGCCGGGCCGAACCTTGACACAATCGTGGTAAGGTTGTCGGGAATGACCGACGGCCTCACGATCCAGGAGGCGGCCGAGACGACCGGATGGTCCTCGCGAATGCTCCGCTACATCGAGCGCGAGGGGCTGATCGCCCCGCGCCGCTCGGCGTCGGGCTATCGCCTCTACGGAGCCGAGCAGCTGCAGCGCCTGCGGACCCTGCGGGCACTGCTCTCGGAGCACGAGCTGAGCCTGAGCGACGTGGGGTTCGCGCTGCGCATGAGCCGCGAGCCGGAGATGAACACAGCGGTACGCGGCTGGCTCGAGGCCCGTCCGCGCCGGCCGGAGGGCGTACCCGTCGCCGACTGGCTCCGCTTCGAGCAGGAGAAGCACGAGCGGCTGCTGGCCGCTGTCACGAACTGACGCCTATCAAGGAGAACACAATGGGAACGCCCACCGCCACCGAAGCACGCACGCAGGACTTCAAGGTCGCCGACCTCTCGCTCGCCGAGTACGGCCGCAAGGAGATCGAGCTGGCCGAGCACGAGATGCCGGGCCTGATGAAGACGCGCGAGGAGTTCGCCGCCGAGCAGCCGCTCAAGGGCGCGCGCATCACCGGCTCGCTGCACATGACCGTGCAGACGGCGGTGCTCATCGAGACGCTCACCGCCCTCGGCGCCGAGGTGCGCTGGGCCTCCTGCAACATCTTCTCGACGCAGGACCACGCCGCGGCGGCCATCGCCGAGGCCGGCGTGCCCGTCTTCGCCTGGAAGGGCGAGACGCTCGAGGAGTACTGGTGGTGCACCGAGCAGGCGCTCACCTGGCCGGAGGGCGACGGGCCGAACATGATCCTCGACGACGGCGGCGACGCCACGCTGCTCGTGCACAAGGGCGTCGAGTTCGAGAAGGCGGGCGCGGTGCCCGACCCCGAGTCGGCCGACAACGACGAGTTCAGGATCATCCTCGACGACCCTCCAGCGCTCGCTGGAGGCCGACCCCCAGCGCTTCACCCGGATCGCGGAGGGCTGCATGGGCGTGACCGAGGAGACCACCACCGGCGTCCACCGGCTCTACCAGTTCGCCGAGACCGGCGACCTGCTGTTCCCGGCGATCAACGTGAACGACTCGGTCACCAAGTCGAAGTTCGACAACCTCTACGGCTGCCGCCACTCGCTGATCGACGGCATCAACCGCGGCACCGACGTGATGATCGGCGGCAAGGTCGCCGTGGTCTGCGGCTACGGCGACGTGGGCAAGGGCTGTGCCGACTCGCTGCGCGGCCAGGGCGCGCGCGTGGTCGTCACCGAGATCGACCCGATCTGCGCGCTCCAGGCGGCGATGGAGGGCTACCAGGTGGTGACCCTCGACGACGTGGTCGAGACGGCGGACATCTTCGTGACCGCCACCGGCAACAAGGACGTGATCACCGCCGAGCACATGGCCCGCATGAAGCACCAGGCCATCGTCGGCAACATCGGCCACTTCGACAACGAGATCGACATGGCCGGCCTCGAGCGCGACGACGCGGTCGAGCGGATCAACATCAAGCCGCAGGTCGACGAGTGGAAGTTCTCCGACGGCCACTCGATCATCGTGCTCTCGGAGGGCCGGCTGCTCAACCTCGGCAACGCCACGGGCCACCCGAGCTTCGTGATGTCGAACTCGTTCACCAACCAGGTGATGGCCCAGATGGAGCTGTTCGGCAAGAACGACGAGTACGAGAAGAAGGTCTACGTGCTGTCGAAGGAGCTCGACGAGAAGGTCGCCCGGCTGCACCTCGACGCGCTGGGAGTGCACCTCACCGAGCTGAGCCCCGACCAGGCGTCCTACCTCGGCGTGCCGGTCGAGGGCCCGTACAAGTCGGACCACTACCGCTACTGAGCCGATCGCAGCCGCATGGCGACGCGACGAGATCGCGATCGGGCCTCGCTCAGCAGGGCGAGGCCCGGATTCGCTGGGCCGAGGGGCAGATGCCCGTGCTCGGCGCGATCTCGCGGCGCTTCGCGGAGGAGCGTCCGCTCGACGGGATCCGGGTCGCGGCCTGCCTGCACGTGACGGCCGAGACGGCCAACCTCATGCGCTGCCTGGTGGCCGGGGGCGCGCGGGTGGCGCTGTGCTCGGCCAACCCGCTCTCGACCCAGGACGAGGTGGCCGCGGCGCTCGCCGACCGAGGTCGAGGTGCACGCCGTCCGCGGCGAGGACCTCGACGCCTACGCCGAGCACGTGGCCGCGCTGGTGGAGGGCGAGCCGCAGGTCACGATCGACGACGGCGCGGACCTGCTCACCGTCATGCACGCCGGCGACTCCGCCGACGGGCTGATCGGGGGGACCGAGGAGACCACCACGGGCCTGCTGCGCCTGCGGCGCCTGGAGGCGGACGGCGGCCTGCGCTGCCCGGTGCTCGCGGTGAACGAGTCGCGCACCGAGCGCACGTTCAACGACCGCTACGGCACGGGCCAGTCGGCGCTCGACGGGATCCTGCGCGCCACCAACCTGCTGCTCGCGGGCCACACGCTCGTCCTGCTGGGCTACGGCTCGGCGGGCAAGGGGATCGCCCAGCGCGCCCGCGGCGCGGGCGCCAACGTGATCGTGTGCGAGGTCGACCCGATGCACGCGCTCGAGGCCCGGATGGAGGGCTTCGAGGTGATGCCCGTGCTCGACGCCGCCGAACGCGGCGATCTCTTCGTGACGGTGACCGGCAGCCGCGGCGGTGCTGCGCCGCGAGCACTTCGCGCGGATGAAGGACGGCGCGGTGCTCGCCAACGCCGGGCACTTCGACGTGGAGATCGATCTCGTCGGGCTCCGCGACGCGGCCGGCGGCGAGCCGCGGGAGGTGCTCCCGCTCGTCGAGCAGTACGAGGTGGGCGGGCACCGGCTCAACCTCCTCGCCGGCGGGCGGGTCGTGAACCTCGCGGCGGGCGAGGGCCACCCGGCGGCGGTGATGGACATGAGCTTCGCCACCCAGGCGCTTGGCCGTGGAGCACCTGGTGCGCGACGCCGCGGACCTGCAGCCGGGGGTGCTGGGCGTGCCCGCGGCGATCGACGACGAGATCGCCCGGCTCAAGCTGGAGTCCGTCGGCGTCGCGCATCGACTCGATGACCGAGGAGCAGCACACCTACCGCGACTCCTGGACTCAGGGCACCTCGAGCGAGTAGTCGAGCCACTCCTCGCGAACGCCGCCGACGCGCTCGTAGACGGCCTGGGCGCGGAGGTTGTCCTTGGCGGTCTGCCAGCCGAGGGACGTGGCGCCGCGGTCGCCGGCGCGCGCGACGCACTCGGCGATCAGCGCCTCGGCCGCCGCCGGATCCACGCGCGTCGGCGTGCACGAAGAGGTCGTTCATGACCCCGATGCGCGACGCGCTGAGCGTCGACCAGCTCCAGAAGATCGTCGCGAAGCCCATCGCCCGCCCCTCGCCGTCGCGGGCGATGAGCTGCTGTCCCTCGGTCTCGGGCTCGGCGATCAGCGCCCGGCTCAGCGCCAGCAGCGCCTCGTCGGAGGGCTGCACGCCGTAGAAGTCGCAGTAGCCCCGCATCAGGGGCAGGAGGTCGGCCAGGTCGCCTTCCCCGACGGTGGTGATCCGCAGGTCGATGCCCGACAGCCTAGGTGCGGTGCTCGTTGCTAGCGTGCCCGCGCGTGAAGGCGATGGTGCTCGCAGCGGGTCTCGGTACCCGCCTCAAGCCGATCACCTTCGAGACTGCCCAAGCCGATGGTCCCGGTGCTCGACCGCCCGGTGATGGCGCACATCGTCGGCCTGCTCGAGCGCCAGGGCTTCGACGAGCTGATCGCCAACGTCCACCACTTCCCGGACACGATCCGCGACTACTTCGGCGACCGCCTCACCTACCGCTACGAGGAGGAGCTGCTCGGCACCGCGGGCGGCGTGCGCAACGTGGCCGACTTCTTCGGCGACGAGCCCGTGGTGGTCGTCTCCGGCGACGCCCTCACCGACCTCGACCTCAACGCGCTGGTGCGAGCGCCACCGCGAGGCCGGCGGCATCGCGACGCTCACCGTCAAGAAGGTGCCCGACACGCGCGAGTACGGGGTGGTCATCCACGACGCCGACGGGCGCATCCAGGGCTTCCAGGAGAAGCCCGAGCCCGCCGAGGCGCTGTCGGACCTCGGCAACTGCGGGATCTACTGCTTCTCACCCGAGATCTTCGACTACTTCCCCGAGGAGCCCTTCGCCGACTGGGCGCAGGACGTGTTCCCGGCGCTGCTGGAGAACGACGTGCCCTTCCACGTGCACGAGATACAGGACTACTGGAACGACGTCGGCTCGCTCGAGGAGCTGCGCGAGGGCACCTGGGACGCCCTGCGCGGGAAGCTGCGGATCGAGGTGAGCGAGGCGGGCGCCGGCCTGGACGACGTCGAGGTGATCGGCGACGAGCCCGTCTGGGTCGGCTCCGGCGTGCGCTTCGGCTCCGGCGTGAGGCTGATGGGCCCGGTGGCGATCGGCGACGGCTGCGAGATCGGCGACGGGGCCGCGCTGCGGGACACGATCGTCTTTCCCGGCACGAACGTCGAGGCCGGGGAGATCCTGATCGGCGCGATCCACGGCGGAACGGGGATCACCGAGCGGCTGCGCCCGCTCGACGCGCTCTCGTAGCGTCCTACTCGATACGCACGCGGTAGGCCAGGCGCACGACCTTGCCGCCCCGCGCGCGCACCCGGAGCACCAGCGTCGCCGGGGGCCCCGAGTTGCTCTTCGCGGTCTCCCAGGTCTCGGGATCGAGCGGGATCTCCACCTGGTCGAACCGGTTCGGGCGCGATCGAGAGGGAGACCCTGCCGCCCGAGCGCCCCTGCGCCCGGAGCTCGGCGGTGCCGGTGCATCGCGCGGCGGCGTCGCCCGGGCACCCGATCGGCCCGATCGCCGCGGGGCGGTCGGCGTGGAAGCGGACCTCGCCGTTCCCGATGAAGATCGCGACGGCGGGCCGGCTGCGCCTCACGACCTCGCACCGGCCGCCGAAGAGCCCCGAGAACCAGTCGCGCCGGTCGAGGCTCGCCCGGTCACGCCCGCGGCCGCACTCCAGCTCGTCGTAGGAGCCGTCGCGCAGGTCGACCCTGTCGTCGCCCGCCCCGGCGCGGGCGAAGTCCGCTCCGGGCCCACCGTCGATCGAGTCGTCGCCGCCGCCGCCGAGCAGGTCGTCGTTCCCCCGCCCGCCCAGGAGCCGGTCCGCTCCTCCGCTCCCTCCGCCGTACGGCGAACTCCCCGTCGAGCATGTCGTTGCCCCCGCGCCCGATCAGGACGTCGCGCCCGCCGCGGGCGATGAGCCGGTTGCGGCGGCCGTTGCCCGCCAGGCGGTCCGCGCCCGCGCCCCCGGAGAGGTTCTCCACGTCCGCCCCGATGCGGTCGCGCTCGCCGCGGGAGCCGTCGTCGCGGTCGCCCTCGAGGTCCGCGCGGACCGCGCGCCGGCGCGGGCCGTAGGACACCGTGTCGCTGCCGCCGCCGCCGAGCCATCGTGTCGCGGCCGTCGCGCGCACGCTCGGCGAGGAACGCGTCCGCCGACGCGCCGCCGACCATGAGGTCGTTGCCCGCGCCGCCCCTGAAGCGGACCCCGCCGCGGGGCGCGCGCA
Source organism: uncultured Thermoleophilaceae bacterium (assembly GCA_963731645.1). GTDB lineage: Bacteria > Actinomycetota > Thermoleophilia > Solirubrobacterales > Thermoleophilaceae > JAAYBF01. The sequence continues at coordinate 394,555 of CAVSWF010000012.1, forward strand.
GCACGTCGTCGCCCGTCCCGCCCGACAGCACGCCGGAGACCGAGCCCGCGTCGAGGCGGTCGCGGCCGGCGCCGCCCGAGATCACGGCGTCGCCGCCGCTCGCGCCGGACTCGTCGAAGGGGATCGTCCCGGAGAAGTTCGCCACGTCGGCGCCGTCGCCGAGCGACACCCTGAGGTCCGCCGAGGTGGCGTCGCCGAAGTCGCAGCGGACCTCCATGCTCTCCTCGACCTGGATGCGCCGGCAGCCGCGGCCGGGGTTGACGCCGGCCCTGTCGATCACGGATGCGCCGTCGGCGTCGAAGGCCACGTGCAGGCGGCTCGCCTCGCCGGGCCGGGGCGTGTAGACCACCCGGGCCACGGTCACCGCGTCGCCGTCGCGCGAGGCCACCTCGTAGGGGCGTACCTCGGCGGTCCCGGCCAGCCGCGACGCCGGGCAGGCACGCCGTGGCCAGCGCGACTGCGCCGGCGATGCGGGCGGACCGGATCGAGCGGAGGGTCATCGGCTCCTCAAACACGCCCCGGCCGGCAAGGATGCGGCTAGGTGGCCGCCGCACTGTCCTCCAGGCGCTCGCGGCGCTGCTCGTCCTTCTCGGACTGCACGAGCATCGCCCGCGAACAGCACGACCAGGGCGATCACGAAGGTGAGCGACTGCTCGACCATCATGATCGCCCCGCCCGCGTTCTGGTCGTCGATGGCCGACAGCCCCCACACGCGCGGCACCTCGGCGTAGTGCTCGTAGAGGAGGTTGTTCGACCAGGTCAGGTAGAGGCCGAGCGCGGCCAGGCCGAACTTCGCGACGCCGATGTAGGCCACGGTCCACAGCCCCGTCAGGGGGCGCCGCATCGGCACGGGCTGCACCAGCGGCCACCAGACGGCGATCCCCGCCGCGAAGAAGGAGGCGTGCTCGACCAGGTGGACCACGGGGCTCTCGAGCGCCGCGTCGTACAGCGCCGGCACGTGCCACAGGTACATCAGCCCGAGCCAGAGGGCGATCCCCGTCCAGGGGCTCGCGAAGGGCCCCAGCGCGCGCTCGACGCGCACCAGCCGGCGGGTGGCCGGGCGCATGATCACCCGCGACAGCGAGAGCAGCAGCAGCACGGGCGCGATGTCGCCGAGGAGGACGTGCTGGAGCATGTGCGCGGAGAACAGGTAGTCCTCGCCCAGGCCGTCCAGGGGCGAGGCCACGGCCAGCAGCAGCGCGATCGTGGCGGCCGCGAAGGCCAGCGCCTGCCCCGCACCGGCGCCGCGGCCCCCCTCCTCGGCGCGGGCCCGGCGAAAGCGACGCACGTAGACGGCCACCAGCACCGCCACCGGCGCGAGCACGAGCGGGTCCGGCAGCCAGTGGATCTGGGGGTCCGCCGCCAGAAGCGTCACGGCCTCGTCTCCGAACACGGGCGCAATTGTCGCAGTCGAATGCCCGCTGTCACGCGGCGGGCGCGACGCTGCCGGGGTGGCGCGAATGCTCGGCCGAGCCCTCTCGCTGGTCGCCCCTCCCGCGTGCTGGGGCTGCGGATCGAGCCCGGGGCCGGGCGGGCCGCTCTGCCGGCGATGTCGCTCCTCGGTGCGCTGGCTGGGCCCCGATCCGGTGACGCTCGCCGGGGTGCCGGTCTGGGCGCCGGTCGCCTACGAGGGACCCGCCCGCGCGCTCGTGGGGGGCCTGAAGTTCAGGGGAGCGCACGGGCTCGCCGGGCCGATGGCCGCTCAGATCGCCGCCACCGCCCCCGGAGGGCTCCTCGCCGCGCCCAGCGCGCTCGTGCCGGTGCCCCTTCATCCCTCGCGCCGGAGGCGGCGCGGCTACAACCAGGCCGAGCGCCTGGCGGCTGCGCTGGCCGCGCGCACCGGGCTCGACCTGTGCCCGTGCCTGCGCCGCCGCGGGCGCCCCACCCGCCAGGTCGGGCGGGGGAGGACCGAGCGCCTGGCGAGCCCGCCCGGCGCGATCGAGCTCGCCCCCGGGAGCAGCGCGCCGCCCGACGCCCTGCTGGTGGACGACGTCGTGACCACCGGCGCCACCCTCGCCGCCTGCGCACGCGCCCTCCGCGCCGGGGGCGCGAAACGGGTCGCGGCGGTCGCCTACGCGCGAACTCCCGGGCGGTGAGGCCGTGCACTCTCGACCATCATGGTTGGCACCCGCCGTCCTGACCCCTACTATCCGGCGCAAGGTCGCACCACATATCCGGCAGCAGCGGAGGAGAGCGCATGCGCATCAGCGTGAAGGGCCGCAATGTCACCGTTGGCGACGAGCTGAGGGAGCGGGTGGACAAGAAGTTCGCCAAGGTCGCCAACCAGGTATCCGACCTCGCGGACATGGAGGTGGAGCTCTCCGAGGAGCGCAACCCGTCGATTCGCGACTCTCAGGTGGCCGAGGTGACGCTGCATCTCAAGGGGGTCACGCTGCGGGCCCGCGAGTGCTCGGAGGACATGACGCACTCCCTGAACCTGGCCGCGGAGGACCTGGCCCGGCAGGTCAAGCGCCACCGCGACAAGCGCCGCCGGCGCCGCGAGGCGCACCGTGCTTCGCCCCGCATAGCCTGACCCCAAGGGGGGTTTTGCAGCCCCCCGCCGTTGCTACTCTCGGACGTCCATGGCCATCTTCGAAAAGGCTCTCCGCGTAGGCGAGGGCAAGAAGTTCAAGGCGTTCGAGAAGAACGTCGTGCGCATCAACGACTACGAGCCCGAGCTCGAGCTCGAGTCCGACGAGGAGCTGCGCGAACGCTACGAGGCACTGCGCGCGCGCGCGCTGGCGGGCGAGCCGCTGGACGACCTCCTGTTCGAGTCCTTCGCCGTCACCCGGGAGGCCGCGAAGCGCACGCTGGGCCAGCGCCACTTCGACGTCCAGCTGATCGGCGGCATGGTCCTCCACGACGGCTCCATCGCCGAGATGAAGACGGGCGAGGGCAAGACCCTCACCTCGACCCTGCCGATCTGCCTCAACGCCCTCACGGCGCGCGACGCCGACGGCAAGCCCGGTGCCCGGCCGCGGCGTGCACCTGGTCACCGTCAACGACTACCTCGCCCGCCGCGACGCCCTGTGGATGAAGCCGATCTACGACCTGCTCGGGGTGAGCGTCGGGATCCTGCAGTCCGACGAGCGCGACTGGGACACCAAGAAGGCGTCGTACCAGTCCGACGTGACCTACGGGACCAACTCGGAGTTCGGCTTCGACTACCTGCGCGACAACCTCGCCACCGACAAGGACGAGAAGTCCCAGCGCGGCCACGGGTACGGGATCGTGGACGAGGTCGACAACATCCTCATCGACGAGGCCCGCACGCCGCTGATCATCTCCGGCGCGCCCGAGCAGGCCGCCGACCTCTACTACCGCTTCGCCGCGCTCGCGCCGAAGATGGAGGCCGGCAAGAAGCCCGAGGGGATCGAGGCCAAGTCCAAGGACTGGATGGCCGACTTCGACTTCGAGCCCGACGAGAAGCACAAGACCGTCGCGATCACCGAGCGCGGGGTCGAGAAGGCCGAGAAGTTCCTCGGCATCGACAACATGTACAAGGCCGAGCACGGCAACCTCGTGAACCACCTCCAGCAGTCGCTCAAGGCCCAGTCGCTCTACAAGCGCGGGGTCGACTACGAGGTGATCGACGGCGAGGTGAAGATCATCGACGAGTTCACCGGCCGCATCCTCGAGGGACGGCGCTGGTCGGAGGGCCTCCACCAGGCCGTCGAGGCCAAGGAGAACGTGGCGATCCAGGAGGAGAACCAGACGGTCGCCACGATCACCTACCAGAACTACTTCCGGCGCTACGACAAGCTCGCGGGCATGACCGGCACGGCGCTCACCGAGGCCACCGAGTTCATGAAGATCTACAAGCTCCAGGTGGTGGACATCCCCACCAACCGGCCGATGCTGCGCGACGACAACAACGACCAGATCTACAAGACCAAGGCCGGGAAGTGGGGCGCCGTGACGCGCGAGATCTCCGCGCGCAACGAGACCGGCCAGCCCGTGCTCGTGGGCACGATCTCGGTCGAGGTCTCCGAGCTCCTGTCCGAGCAGCTCAAGGCGAAGGGCATCAAGCACGCCGTGCTCAACGCCAAGCCCGAGCACGCCGAGATCGAGGGCGAGACCATCGCCGAGGCCGGCCGCCCGGGCGTCGTGACCATCGCGACCAACATGGCCGGCCGCGGAGTGGACATCAAGCTCGGCGGCAACCCCGATCACCTCACCGAGGTCGCGCTGCGCGAGTCCGCGCACGAGCCCGGCACGCCCGAGTACGACAAGGCCTGGGACGAGCTCTACCCCTCCATCGAGGCGCAGGTCGAGCGCGACCGCGAGAAGGTGATGGAGGCCGGCGGCCTCTACATCCTCGGCACCGAGCGACACGAGTCGCGCCGGATCGACAACCAGCTCCGCGGCCGCTCCGGACGCCAGGGCGATCCGGGCGAGTCGCGCTTCTACCTGTCCGCCGAGGACGACCTCGTGCGCCTCTTCGCGGGCGATCGCATCTACCGCATCCTCGACCGCCTGGGCCCCACCGGCGAGGAGGGTGAGGAGGAGCCGATCGAGGCCAAGATGCTCTCGAAGCAGATCGAGGGCGCGCAGAAGAAGGTCGAGGAGCAGAACTTCCTCATCCGCAAGCGCGTGCTCGAGTACGACGACGTGATGAACCAGCAGCGCGAGATCATCTACGAGTACCGCGACCGGATCCTCGAGGGCGAGGACATGGGCCAGACCGCGCGCGCCCAGCTGGCCGAGGTCGTGCAGCGCATGGCCGACGAGTACATGCCGGGCGACTTCCCGGAGGAGTGGGACCTCTCCCAGCTCTACACGCAGCTCGAGCAGATGTACCCGGTCGGCATCGACCTCGAGAACATGGACATGGGCGAGCTCGACCGCGAGACGCTGCTGGCCGAGCTGCGCAAGGACATCGCCGACGCCTACGACGACCGCGAGGCCGAGCTCGGCGCGGAGCTCATGCGCGCGCTCGAGCGCTTCATGCTGCTCCAGATCATCGACGAGCGCTGGCGCGAGCACCTGCACGACATGGACTACCTGAGGGAGGGCATCCACCTTCGCGGCTTCGCCCAGATCGACCCCCTCGTGGCCTACAAGAACGAGGGCTTCGAGATGTTCAGCGGCCTCATGAACGCCATCTGGGAAGAGTTCGCGCGCTACGTGTTCGTGGTGGACATCGAGATGGAGGGCGAGAACGGCAGCGCCGGCCCGTCGCCGGCGCAGGGCTGGGCCACGGGCGCCAACGCCTCGGCCACGGGCGGCGCCTCGTTCTCGTACGCGGGCGGCAGCGGGGCCGAGCAGCCGAGCGCGCTGGCCGAGGCCCGCGCGAGCGGCGGCGTGCCCGAGGACGGGGAGTACGAGTACGACGAGCTGGAGGCGCCGGTGCAGGTCCAGACCCGCACCGTGGACCCGAAGGAGCAGATTGGCCGCAACGATCCCTGCTGGTGCGGCTCCGGCAAGAAGTTCAAGAAGTGCCATGGCGCCTAGCGACGCCAGTGGCCTCCGAGACCAGCTGAGGCTGCTCTCGGACTACCTTTGACCCGGCTTCACTGGAAGGGCGCGCCACCGAGCTCGAGGCGGAGATGGGAGCTGAGGGCTTCTGGGACGACCAGGAGCGCGCCGCGAGGGTGTCGTCCGAGCACGCGCGGCTGAACCGCCGCCTCGAGGAGTTCCGCGCGCTGGAGTCGGACGTCGCCGACCTCTCGGAGCTGGAGGCGATGGCGCAGGAGGACGACTCGATCGCCGCGGAGGTGGAGACCCAGCGCGCGTCGGTGGAGGCACGCCTGGCCGCGCTGGAGGAGGCGCGGCTGTTCGCGGGCGACTACGACGCGGGCGACGCGGTGGTCACGGTGAACGCCGGCGCGGGCGGCACGGACTCCCAGGACTGGGCCGAGATGCTGCTGCGCACCGAGATGCGCTGGGCCGAGCGGCGGGGGCTGAAGACCGAGCTGAAGGAGGCGTCGCCGGGAGAGGAGGCGGGCATCAAGTCGGCCACGTTCGTGGCGCGGGGGGAGAACGCCTACGGCCTGTTCTCGGCCGAGAAGGGGGTGCACCGGCTGGTGCGCATCTCGCCCGTTCGACTCCGCCGCGCGCCGCCACACCGCGTTCGCGGGCCTCGAGGTGGCGCCGTTCGTGGAGACCACGGCCGACATCGACATCGAGCCCGACGACCTGCAGATCGACACCTACCGGGCCTCGGGCGCAGGGGGCCAGCACGTGAACAAGACCGACTCCGCCGTGCGCATCACGCACAAGCCCACCAAGACCGTGGTGCAGTGCCAGAACGAGCGCTCCCAGAGCGCCAACAAGGCCACGGCGATGGCCATGCTCACCTCGAAGCTGATCGAGCTGGAGGAGGAGCGCCGCCGCGCGGAGATCGCCAAGGAGAAGGGCGAGGCGCAGGACGTGGGGTGGGGCTCGCAGATCCGCTCGTATGTGCTGCACCCCTACACGATGGTCAAGGACCACCGGACCGACGTGGAGGTGGGCAACGCCCAGGGCGTCCTCGACGGCGACCTCGACGAGTTCGTGCGGGCGGAGCTGCTGCGCCGGGCCACGGGCGCCCGCTCCTAGCGGGGCGTCGCTAGACCGCGGCGGCGTCGGCCGGCAGGGCGGCGGCCGTGACCCGGTCGCGTCCGGCGCGCTTGGAGCGGTAGAGGGCCACGTCGGCGGCGGTGACCAGCTCGTGCACCTCGATGGCGTCCTGAGGGAAGGTGGCGACCCCGATGCTGATCGTCACGGACGGCTCCTCCTGGGCTTCGGCGACCAGGCGCCGAATCCGGTCGGCCATCACGAGGGCCTCGTCGGCGCTCGGTGTTGGGCAGCACGATGGCGAACTCCTCGCCGCCGTAGCGGGCGATCGTGTCCTGCTCGCGGCATGCCTCCCGCAGCTGCCCGGCGACGCGGCGCAGGACGTCGTCGCCCGCGACGTGGCCGTGGGCGTCGTTGAGGAGCTTGAAGTGGTCCACGTCCACCATCAGCAGGCTCACGCGCTCGTCGTGACGGGTGGCCCGCGAGAGCTCGCTCGACAGCTGCTTGTCGAATGTGTCGCGGTTCGTCAGTCCCGTCAGCCCGTCGGTGTGGGCGAGCTGGCGGATCCGCTCGAGCAGCCACGCGTTGTGAAGCGTCAGCGCACCGTGGGACACGAACCGCTCGATCGTGCTCACCACGCGCCGCTCGATCCGTGAGCCGCGGCGCATCGAGTGCTCGACACACAGCACGCCGATCGACCGGGTCTCCACGGTGAGGGGGAAGACCGCGATCTTCCGTGCGTCGGGCAGCAGGGCATCCAGCCAGGGATCCTGTGTCGGGTCGAGATGGGTCACCAGCTCCACCTCGCGACGGGCGCGGGCGCGGGCCATGACCGACGCCTCGCCCTCAGGGACCATCGGCGCGCCGACCGCGACATTCCCGTGGGCGGCCAGCGCCGCCAGGTCTTCGCCGTCGGACGAGGCCAGCAGGACGACCCGCTCGAAGTCGTATACGTCGGCCACGCTGCTCACGAGCACCTCGGCCGCCGAGGCCGACCCCTCGGACTCCTCGAGGCTGCGCGCCATCCGGGCGAGCGCCTCGAGGTCGTAGCGGCGGCGGCGCAGCTCCCGCTCGTTCACGGTCGAGAAGCTCGCCGTGGCGCCGGCCACCACCAGGAAGGCCGCGCTCAGAGCCGCGATCTGCTCGAACGAGGCATTCGTGCCGCCCTCCGTGGCCGGGCAGCGCGCCGGTCTTCTGCGCCTCCCGGAGCATCAGGAGCAGCAGGGAGTCCCATACGGCGAGCTTCAGGCCGGTCCGGTAGGAAGCCAGCAGGGCCACGGCGATCAGGTGCACCATCACGAGGTAGCTCAAGGGGCTCTCGAACCATCCCGTCGCGTAGGAGACGCCCATCAGGTAAGCGCCGTCGACCATGAGCGTGAGCCCGAAGAGGTAGACGCCGCCCGCGCGGGAGACGCCCCAGGCCGCCTGGGCGGCGAACGCGAGGCCCACGTACGCGCCGCTCGCGACCAGCACATTGCGGGAGCCGAGACCCGAGTCGGGCACGAACACGGCGTAGGCGATCACCGCCGCGACCGACGCCAGACGCAGCCCTTGCAGGTAGCGCATCCGATCGGCGATCGGCACCAGCTCCGATGCCTGGCGGGAGTCGGCGGAGAGGAGGCTCACGATGTCATCGGTGGTGGCACAGCAGGTCGCAATGCCGCGGTGGGGGTCGGTGGTGGAAGGAACTCGAGATCCCTATCGGCATGAATCGGCGCGAGCGCAAGCTTGGGGTCGCGGCTGTCGAGCCGGTTCTGGAACGCCACGTAGCCGAGCACGAGCAGGACCAGCAGCAGCGGGAAGCCGGTCTTGTCGAGGTTGCGACCCACGAAGGCCGCCGTATCGCCCAGAGCGTCGAGCAGGCGCTCGCCCGTGCTCTTGCCGTCGCCGGCCGGCCGCTCCTCGGCGGCGCGGCCCCGCTCCGGAGTCGCCGTCGCCGCCGCCGTCGTGCGGAGATGCCGGGGCCGGCGCCGCCCGAGCGGTCCTCGTCGCGGTCGCGCTTGCGGCGTTCGGCGCTTCGCCCTTCGTCTCGCCCTCTGTCCTTGCTCCCGTCGTCGGGAGAAGCGTCCGCGGCGTTCGCCTCGGGGGCCGGGAGGCTCCCCGTTGGGCCCGCGGGTGCGCTGGAGCTCGGGGCCGCGGGTTCGGTCGCCGGCGCGGGATCGCGATCCTCGGCGGGCTTCGGATCCGGTCCGTCGTCGCGCGGCTCCTCGTCGGCGGCTGCGAGCAGCCTGTAGTCGGAGCTGGTCGAGGGACCCTGGTTGCCGGCCTGATCACTGGCCCTGACGCGGAAGACGTGATCGCCCTGGCTCTCCGGGAGCGTGAAGCCGGCCGGGCTCGAGCACGGGCCCCAGCGGTCGAGCACCGTCGCCCCGCGGGCCAGCCGGCACTCGAAGGTCGCGGCCGGCTCGCCGGTGAACGCCCAGCTGACTCGCCGGGCGCGGCCGTCCGACCCCGGACCGTCGGTGATGTCGGGAGCGCCGGGTGCGGTGGTATCGAGGCGGTAGCCCGACAGGGAGGTGCCCGAGACGTTCCCCGCGCCGTCGGTCGCCCGCGCCGCCAGCGCATACGCGCCGTCGCCGGTGCCCGAGAGGTCCCGGCTGACGCTGCCGGCGCACGGCTGCCAGGTCCCTGGCGCGGCGCCGTCGCGCAGCAGGCGACACTCGCCGGTGGCACTCGGACTCGACGGCCAGCCCCCAGCGGGGGGTGGTGTCCCTGTCCCAAGGCGCCAGGGGAGTCGGTGAACGTCGGTGGGGACGGAGCCACGCGGTCGAGCGTGTAGGCGTACGAGGCGACCGCGCCGACGTTGCCGGCGGGGTCGCGCGAGCGCACGCGGAAGGTGTAGTCGCCGTCGGGTTGACCGGAGAGGTCATAGGCCGTGGGGGCTCGCGCACGGCGCCCAGTCGGCGACGACCGAGCCGTTGCGCTCGAGCAGGCACTCGAAGCCCGCGCCCGGCCTCGCCGGAGAACGCCCACGCGGGGACCGGGCTGTTGCCGAGCGGACCCGGTCCCGCATCGATGGTCACCTCCGCGCCGGTGGTGTCGAGCCGGTAGGTCGAGCCGGCGGCGGGACCGATGTTGCCCGCCTCGTCGCGGCTGCGAACGGCGAAGACGTACGAGCCGTCGGGTGCGCCGGCGAGGTCGTAGGAGGCCGATCCGTTGCACTGCGTCCAGTCGGACACCACGCCGCCCTCGCCATCGAGGCGGCACTCGTGCACGGCGCCCGGCTCGCCCGAGAAGCTCCACGCGGGCGTCCGGCTCGAGCCCACCGCGCCCGGGCCCGAGTCGATCGTGGGCGCCGAGGGCGCCGTGCGATCGAGAACGTAGTCCGACTGCGCCGGCGAGCCGACGTTGTCGGCCGCGTCGCGGGCGCGCACCAGGAAGCGGTATGCGCCGTCGGTCTCCGCCGTGAGGTCATAGCTCGCCGGGCTCGCGCACGGCGTCCAATCCGAGACGGTGGCGGCGCCGCGCTCGACGCGGCACTCGGGCACCGCGCCCGCCTCGACGGTGAACGACCACGCGGGGCTCGCGTTGTTGGCCACCGCTCCGGGCCCGCCGGTCACGACCGGCGCGGCGGGGGGCGAGCGGTCGAGGTCGTAGCTGCCCGACTCCGCGCCACCGGTGTTGCCGGCGGCGTCGATCGCCCGGACCGAGAACACGTACAGCCCGTCCGGCTCGCCCGAGAGGTCGGGGGCGTGGGGCGACGAGCAGGCCGCCCAGTCGAAGACGAGGGTCGCTCCGCGCTCGACCCGGCACTCGAAGGTCGCGCCGCCCTCGCCCGTGAAGGACCACGAGGGGTTGGTGGCACTGCCGGTCGAGCGGCGGCTCGGTCGTGAAGACCGGAGCCGGCGGCGGGGTGGTGTCGAGCACGTAGGGGCGCGTGGCGGCCGGGCCGGTGCTGCCCGCGTCGTCGATCTGGCGCACCGCGAACGAGTACGCGCCGTCGGGCGACCCGGAGAGGTCATAGCTCCTCGGGGACGAGCATGCCGCCCAGTCGAGGCCGGGCACCGGCTGCCCGGATCCGTCCTCGAGCCGGCATTCGAACGAGCCGCCCGCCTCGCCCGAGAAGGTGAACGTGGGGCTGGTGTCGTTGCCCGGCGAGGCGGGCCCGGAGTCGATGCTCGGGGCGCCCGGAGCCTGTGAGTCGAGCGCGTAGTCGTCGGTGGCGGCCGGGGAGACGTTGCCGGGACCGTCGATCTGGCGCACCGAGAACGTGTAGGTGCCGTCGGGCTCGCCGCTCAGGTCGAAGGTCCGTGGCGACGAGCACGCTCCCCAGCCGAACACCACGGTGGCTCCGCGCTCCACGCGGCACTCGAAGGTCGCGCCGGGCTCGCCGGAGAAGGCCCAGGTCGGGAGCGGGTCGCTGCCCGGCGAGGAGGGGGCGGAGTCGATCGCCGGCGCCAGGCCGGGGGTGGTGTCGAGCACGTACCAGCTGTCCGCGGAGGCCGAGACGTTGCCGGCGGCGTCGGTCTGGCGGACCGAGAACTCGTACGCCCCATCGAGCTCGGCGGCGAGGCTGTAGGAGCGCGGGGAGGTGCAGCCGCTCCAGCCCGACACCGTGCTGCCGTCCATGCGCCGGAGGCGGCACTCGAACGTCGCTCCGGCCTCCCCCGAGAAGCTCCACGATGGCGTCGTCGAGTTGTCCGGCGAGGGCGGCGAGGAGTCGATCGACGGCGCGGCTGGGACGCCGCGGTCGAGCGCGTAGTCGTGGGTCTGCGCCGCGCCGGTGTTGCCCGCCGCGTCGGTCTGGCGCACCGAGAAGGTGTAGGCCCCGTCGGGCTCGGCGGAGAGGTCGTAGGTCCGCGGCGAGGAGCACGCCGCCCAGTCGAAGACCACCGTGGCGCCGCGCGTCAGGCGGCACTCGAACGTGGCGCCCGGCCTCACCCGAGAAGCCCCAGGTGGGAGTGGCGTCGGAGCCGGTGGCGCCGGGGTCGGGGCCGATGGCCGGCGCCGCCGGCGCGGCCGTGTCGAGCTCGTAGTCGTCGGTGGCGGCGGGCGAGGTGTTGCCGGCCGCGTCGGTCTGGCGCACCGAGAAGGTGTAGGTGCCGTCGGTCTCGGCGGAGAGGTCGTAGGTCCGCGGCGACGAGCACGAGGCCCAGCCGGAGATCACGGTCGCGCCGCGCTCGAGGCGGCACTCGAAGGCTGCCGCCCGCCTCACCGGTGAACGCCGCTGCCGGCGAGGGCGGCGGCGACTGACCGAGCGAGGCGCCGAGCGTCGGAGGTCCGCCGCGGTCGGCTGCGTCCGGCGCGCGGCGGGTCGAGGTGTCGATCGACGGCGCGGAGCCGGGGCGGTCGGGAGTCCTCCGACGTAGGTGATCGAGCTGGTCGAGCAGCCCGAGACGCTCCCGACCGAGTCGGTGGCGGTGGCCCAGAAGGTCGTGGTCGAGTCGTCCGGCACCGTCACGCTCAGCCCCGGGCTCGCGAGCTGCGCCGCCGTGCCCGTCGCCGCGACCGCCGACGTGCAGGTCGGGTCCGTGTAGAGGCGAACCGTGAAGCCCGTCTCCGAGCTGCCGACGACGCTCGGCGAGTTCGAGGACGCCGGCGATCCCGGCGAGCAGTCGACGTGAGGGTCGGCGCGTCGGGCTGCCGAGCGCGTCCACGTGGCGCACACGGTGGTTGCCCCAGTCGCTGACGTAGAAGTCGCCATCCGGGCTGAGGCTGACGCGCGCGGGCGAGTCGAGCTGCGCGGAGGTGGCGGGGCCGCCGTCGCCCGCGAAGCCCGCGAAGGGCGATGCCCGCAACCCGCGTGATCGTTCCGCCCGCGTCGACCTTCCTGATCACGTGGTTGCCGAACTCCGCGACGAAGACGTTGCCGCTCGAGTCCACGTCGACGCCCGCAGGGCTCGACATCTGCGCGGCGGTCGCCGGCCCGCCCGTGCCCGAGTAGCCCTGGGTGCCCGTGCCGGCGACCGTGGTGATCGTGCCGCCGGGGCTGACCTTGCGCACGCGGTGCCCGTAGAACTCGGCGATGAACACGTTGCCACTGCCGTCGACCGCGACGTCGGCCGGGAGTCGATCCGGGCCGCGGTCGCAGGACCGTTGTCGCCCGAGTAGCCCTGAGGTGCCGGTGCCGGCGACCCTGGTGATGGTGCCCGCCCGGCGTGATCTTGCGGACGGTGTGGTTGTCGAAGTCGGCCACGTACAGGTTGCCGACGACGTCGAGGTCGAGCCCGACGGGGTTCGCGAGCCGGGCAGCGGTCGCGGGACCGTTGTCGCCCGAGAGGCCGGAGACGCCGGTCCCGGCGACCGTGGTGATCGTGCCGTCGGCGGCGACCCTGCGCACGCGGGAGTTGCCCAAGTCGGCGATGTAGACGTTGCCCGCGGCGTCGATCGTGACGTCGGCGGGCTGGTCCAGCCGCGCCGCGGCCGCCGGCCCGTTGTCGCCCGAGAAGCCCGCGACACCCGTGCCGGCCAGCGTGCTGATCGTCCCACCCGAGGTCGACCTTCCGGACCGTGTGCGCGTAGTAGTCGGCGATGAAGAGGTTGCCGAGCGCGCCGAAGGCGACCCCGGCCGGCGTGTTGAGCTGCGCCGCGGTGGCGGGGCCGCCGTCCCCGGCGTACCCGGGGATGCCGTTGCCCGCGACCGTCGTGATGTCCCCCTGTGCGGCGAAGGCCTGCGCCGCGATCGACAGCGTCAGCGCGAGGGCCAGCGCGAGGCCGCCCAGCCCGGACCCGGCCCTCCTGAAACAGGGGCTGCCCACGCGCCATTTGTCGCATGAGAGACCTATCGGCTCTCAGGCCGCAACTGGACTCGAAAAGCGCTCGATTTCGGCACACACGAGCTCCCCGTAGTCTTCGCACCCGATGGCCGACGACCGCGGCGCCAGCCGACCGCCCGAGCCGCGAACGCCCCTGCCGGCGCCCGAGGACTCCGACCGTCGGGCCCGGCTGGCGCATCGACCCCGCGCCCGACGGCCGCGGCAAGCCGAGCCGGCGAAGCCGCCGATGATCCCCTTCAGCTTCCGCCGTTTCCTGGCCATCCTCGCGATCCTGCTGGTGGCCAACTACCTCTTCGTGGCGATCTTCGCTCCCGAGGAGGAGCGCAAGCGGGTGCCCTACACGCCCACGTTCATCGAGGAGGTGCAGAAGAAGAACGTGAAGGAGATCTCCTCGAAGGGGGAGACCATCCAGGGCGAGTTCCGCAAGGCGCGCAAGAAGGACGAGCCCAAGCGCTTCGAGACCGAGGTCCCGACCTTCGCCGACCAGGACCAGCTCTCCCAGCTGCTGCAGGCCAACGACGTGACGGTGAACGCGCGCCCGCCCGAGGACCGCAACATCGTCGAGACGCTGCTCTTCTCGTTCGGCCCGGTGCTGCTGCTGGTCGGGCTGTTCGTGTTCCTGGCCCGCCGCGCCTCGCAGCAGGCCGGCGGCGGCGTGCTCGGCCAGTTCGGCCGCTCGCGGGCACGGCGCGCGGAGGAGACCGAGCAGCGCATCACCTTCAACGACGTCGCGGGCATCGACGAGGCCAAGCAGGAGCTCACGGAGATCGTGAGCTTCCTGGCGGACCCCGAGCGCTTCCGGCGCCTGGGGGCGCGGATGCCGCGCGGCGTGCTCCTCTCCGGCCTTCCCGGCACCGGCAAGACGCTGCTGGCCAAGGCGGTGGCGGGCGAGGCGGGCGTGCCCTTCTTCTCGATCTCGGCCTCGGAGTTCATCGAGGCCATCGTCGGGGTGGGCGCCTCGCGCGTTCGCGACCTCTTCAAGCAGGCCAAGGAGGCGGCCCCGGCCATCATCTTCATCGACGAGCTGGACGCCATCGGCCGCGCCCGCGGGGGAGGGGCGTTCGCCAGCGGGGGCACGGACGAGCGCGAGCAGACGCTCAACCAGATCCTCACCGAGATGGACGGCTTCGACACCGATGCCGGCGTGATCGTGATCGCGGCCACCAACCGGCCGGAGATCCTCGATCCCGCCCTGCTGCGGGCTGGGCGCTTCGACCGGCGAGTCGCGGTGCAGCCGCCGGACCTGATCGGGCGCCGCAAGATCCTCGACGTGCACACCCGCTCGGTGCCGCTGGCGGACGGCGTGGACCTCGACGCCCTGGCGGCGAGCACGCCCGGCATGGTGGGCGCCGACCTGGCCAACGTCGTCAACGAGGCCGCGCTCATCGCCGCGACCCGCAACCACGCGCGCGTCGAGCCCGAGGACCTGACCGACGCCGTGGAGAAGATCATCCTCGGCGCCGAGCGCAAGGTCGTGCAGTCCGCCCAGGACCGGCGGCGCGTCGCCTACCACGAGGGCGGGCATGCGATCGTCGGGATGCTCACCCCGGGCGCGGACCCGGTGCGCAAGGTGTCGATCATCCCGCGCGGGCAGGCCCTCGGGGTGACCCTCTCGGCGCCGGAGGCCGACCGCTTCAACCACGACAAGCAGTACCTCCTGGGCAAGATCAAGGTGGCGCTCGGCGGGCGCGCGGCCGAGGAGATCGTGTTCGGCGACGTGACGACCGGCGCGGAGTCCGACATCCAGCAGGTGACCCAGATCGCGCGGGGCATGGTGGCCCGCTGGGGGATGAGCGACGCGATCGGGTTCCTCGCCGTCCAGGGAACGGAGCCGCAGGGAATGTGGATGCCCGGCGTGGACGGCGCCTCCGAGGCCACCCAGGAGCTGGTGGAGCGCGAGATGAAGCGCATCGTCGACGAGGCGCAGGAGGACGTCCGCGCGCTGCTCCTGCGCGAGCGCGACAGACTCGATGCGCTCGCCAAGGCGCTGCTGATCAAGGAGACGCTCGACGAGGCCGCCGCCTACGCCGCGGCGGGCATCGACCGGACCGCCGCGCCGGCGTGAGCGAGGGTCTCGCCGAGGTCGTCGCCCGCGCGCTGGCCGAGGATCTGGGGCCGGGCGACCTCACCACCTCCGCGGTCGTGGCGAGCGACGCGCGGGCGCGGGCGCGCATCGAGCAGCGCGAGCCCGGCGTGCTCTCGGGCCTCGATGCCGCGAGGGAGGCCTTCAGGCAGGTCGATCCCGATCTGCGCTTCGAGCAGCGCGGGGAGGAGGGGGTCTGGCGGGAGGCGGGCGAGGTCGCGGCGATCGAGGGCCTCGCCGCGGGCATCCTCGCGGCCGAGCGCGTGGCCCTGAACCTGCTCGGGCGGCTGTCCGGCGTGGCCACGACCACCGCGCGCTACGTGAGGGCGGTGGAGGGCACGGGGACCCGGATTCTCGACACCCGCAAGACCACGCCCGGCCTGCGCGCGCTGGAGAAGCGGGCGGTGCTCGCCGGCGGCGGCGTCTCCCACCGCGCGGGCCTCCACGACGCGATCCTCGTGAAGGAGAACCACGCGCGGCTGGCCGGCGGGGTTGGAACCGCGGCCCGCCTCGCCGTGGCGAAACGCGGCGGGGCCGCCTTCGTCGAGGTGGAGGTCGAGAGCCTCGACGAGCTCGACGAGGTGCTCGCCGAAGGGGTCGACCGGGTCCTCCTGGACAACATGAGCGCCGAGGACATGCGCGCCGCCGCCGCGCGGGTGGCCGGCACGCGCCGTGACGCTCGAGGCATCGGGCGGGATCACGCTCGAGACGGTGCGCGACGTGGCCGAGACCGGGGTCGACTTCATCAGCGTCGGCGCGCTGACGCACTCCGCGCCCGCCCTCGACCTCTCCCTGCTGCTGGAGCCGCTCTGACCCGGCGGTCATAGACTGGCTGGCGTGAGGGGGAGCCGGTCGGCCATCGCGGTCGTTGCCCTGCTCGCCCCTGCGCTGCTTGTGCCCCCCTGTGGGGTGCTCGCCGCGCCGCCCGCCCGCGCCGCCGACCCCCTCGCCGGGGTCAAGGCGAGCTGTCAGACCAAGCGCAGCGCCGACCCCGCCCCGAAGGCACGGGTCGGGTACCGCATCTGCACGGGCAAGGTCGCGAGCTTCGACGGCACGCCGCTCGACGTGACCGTCACGCTGCCCGAGCGCCGCACGCGCCGTGCCCTGCCGCTCGTGGTCTTCCTCCACGGCTTCCTCACCACGAAGGGCGAGTACCTCAGCGAGACCAGGGAGGGCACCGGCACCGACCGCGGCGGTGAGGCCTACAAGACGGTGGCGTGGAACAACGTGTGGTTCGCCTCCCGCGGCTACGCGGTGCTCAACTACTCCGCGCGCGGGCACGGCGAGTCGGGCGGAAGCATCGACCTGGCCAGCAGGAACACCGAGGTACGCGACACCCACCACCTGACCGGCCTCCTCGCCGACGACATCGCGCGGCGCGACCGCCTGGCGCGGATCGCGCCGAAGAAGGTGGCGGCGATCGGCGGCTCGTACGGCGGGGGCCAGACCTGGCTGCTCGTGGGCACGCGCGGCGAGGGCGCCCGGCAGTACGGCAGCTGGCGCAGCCCCGGCGGGCGCGACGTCCGGCTCGCGGCCGCGCGTGCCCCAGTACACCTGGACCGACCTGCTGAACTCGCTGGCGCCCGGGCGGCGGGCCGGGCGGGAGCCCGTTCGGCATCGCCAAGTTCTCGATCGTGAACGGCCTCGCCGCCAGCGCGAACTCGAAGCTCACGCCGCAGCTCGTCGGCTGGATCGCGCGCCTCAACGCCGGCGAGCCCTACGACTCGCCGTCCGACCCGGTCGTGCCCGGGGCCCGCCGCGCGCTCACCGAGGACCGCTCGGTGCTCTACCAGGACGGCTTCTTCGCCGCCCTTCGCCGCCGCGGCCAGCGCTCGATCCCGATCCTCGCCGGGCAGGGCTGGACCGACCCGATCTTCGGGGCCGGCGAGGCGCTGGCGATGTACCGGCGCCTGCGCGCCGCTCGGCCCGGCTACCCGGTGCGGGTGTACCTGGGCGACTTCGAGCACCTCACCGCCGTCGGTGAAGATCCCCGACCTCGCCTACCTCCACCGCGTCGGCAACCGGCTGCTCGACCGTCACCTGCGCCGTCGCGGCAAGCGCCTGGCCTTCCGGGTCGGGAGCGCGAGGACGCGCTGCGAGAAGGACGTCTTCGGCCCGGTGACCCGCGCTCGCACCCTGCGGGGCCTGGCGCCGCGGGAGGTGGCGCTCGACCTCCCCGGCGCCCAGCAGATCTCCTCGCCGGTGGTCGACCCGCGCGCGGCCGCGACCGATCCGGTGGCGGCGTCCACCCAGAGCGGACGCGGCTGCATCGTCACCACCCTGCCGATCGCGCCGGGCGTCGCCTCGTGGACGACGGCGCTTCCCCGCCGCTTCGCGCTGATCGGCATGCCGCGGCTCTCCCTGAGGGTGGAGGGGCTCGCCTCCGACCTGCAGCTCGCGGCCCGGCTGTGGGACGTCGCGCCCGACGGCGCCCAGACGCTCGTGACGCGGGGGGCACACCGGGTGGCCGGCACGAGCATCGGCGGGCAGCGGGTCGGATTCGAGCTCTTCGGCAATCACTGGCGCTTCGAGCGGGGCCACCGGCTCCTGCTCGAGCTGAGCGCCGACGACTCGCCGTTCCTGCGCCGCAACAACTTCCCCGGCGCGGCCACGGTCGACTCGGTGCGCCTCGTGCTGCCGGGACGCGAATGACCGCTCGGACCCTGCGGAACGATGGTGGCGGGCGCGGCGCTGGCCCTGGCTGGCGTGCCCGCGGGCGCTCTCGCCGCGTTTCCCGCCTCCCCGCCCAACGATCCGCTCTTCGACGCCAGCCCGCTTCCCAACGCCACCAACGAGCAGTGGGATCTCGCGAGCCCGGCGGGGGGCTTCGATCGCGGGATCTCCGTGGACCGCGCCTGGCGGCTCAGCACCGGCGAGGGCGTGGCGATCGCCGACATCGACCTGGGGGTGGACCCCGACCATCCCGACCTCGCCGGGCGCTGGCTGACCAACCCGGGCGAGACGGGGACCGACGCCGCGGGACGCGACCGGCGCTCCAACGGCAGGGACGACGACGCCAACGGCTACGTGGACGACTGGCGCGGCTATGACTTCTACGCCCGCGACGCGGATCCGCGGTCCGACACACGCGCGAGCCACGGGACGCAGGTCGCCGGAGTGCTGGGCGCGGCGACCGACAACGGGGTCGGGGTGGCGGGCATCGCGCCCGGAGCGGCGATCCTGCCGGTGCGCACCGCGGACAACATCCTCCACCAGTCGGGCCGGCTGGCCGAGGGGATCGTCTACGCCGCCGATCGCCGCGCGGGGGTGATGAGCATGAGCCTCGGCGGCGACACCGCCTCGGGCGCCCTCTACCGCGCGGCGCGCTACGCCACCCGCAAGGGCTCGGTGCTGGTGGCGGCGTCGGGCAACGAGTTCCACTTCCACCACAACTACCCCGCGGTGCTCGATGAGGTGATCACCGTCGGCGGGCTGAACCCCGACACCGCGAACGCCGCCGCTCTCGACGGCACGCTCGGCCTGGTGGCCACCGACTTCGGGGTGCGCGCCGCCTACTCCGACTACGGGCCGCACCTGGACGTGGTGGCCCCGACCCAGGTGCGGACCACCGAGTACGGCGCCGGGTACACCCTCAACTGGAGCGGCACGTCGGCCGCCACGCCTCACGTGGCGGGGGTGGCCGCGCTCGTGCTGGCCCGCGGCAAGGCGCTCGGGCTCGGGCTGCGCCCGCGCGAGGTGCGCCAGATCGTGAACGGCACGGCCGACGACCTGGCCGATCCCGCCAAGGGCACGGCGCCCGGGTGGGATCAGCTCACCGGCTACGGGCGGGTGAACGCGTTCGCGGCGGTGTCGCGCGTCCAGGCCGGACGGGTGCCGCCCGAGGTCGACATCACCTCGCCCTCCTGGTACGAGCCGGCCGGCCGGCGCAAGCTGGCGGTGAGGGGGCTGGTCCGCGGGCGATCGCCCGCGCGGTGGGAGCTCGAGATCGGGGAGGGCGAGCACCCCACCTCCTGGCGCACGCCTCGCGCGCGGCGCCTCCACCCGCGGCCGCCGCGCGCGAAGGCTCGCGACCATCGACCCCCGGCGCCTGCCGCGCGGGGGATACACGCTGAGGCTCCGGGCCACGGACTCGAGCGGCAACGCGGGCGAGGACCGCGCCTTCTTCTTCGCCCTGCGCGACCCCACGCTGAAGCCCGGCTTCCCCCTGCGGCTCGGAAGCTCGGGGGAGTCCTCGCCCCAGCTCGCGGACGTGACCGGCGACGGGCGCGCGGAGATCGTGTCCGCCACCTCCGAGGGCACCATCGCGGTCCGCTCGGGACGCACCGGGCGGCCCCTCCGCGGGTGGCCGCGGAGCATGGCGCGGTACGGAGCGAGGGTGGCTCGCCGCCGGATCGGGGTGATCCGCCAGGGCTTCGCCGGCACGCCGGCCGTGGGTGACGTGGCCGGTGGCCGGGCGCCCGAGGTGGTCGCATCCGGGCTCGACGGGCGCGTGTACGCCTGGACGCGCCGCGGCCGGACGGTGCGCGGATTCCCGGTGCGGATCGACGCCCGCGGCTCGGTGGGCGACGGGCGCCGCGAGGGGGCGATCTACGCGAGCCCGGCCCTCGCCGACCTGGACGGAGACCGCAAGCTCGACGTGGTCGTGGGCGCCGCCGACCAGAAGCTCTACGCCTGGAACGGCCGCGGCAGGCGACTGCCCGGGTGGCCCGTGCTCGCCCAGGACGGCGGCGACCAGGCCAAGATCCTGTCCTCCCCGGCCATCGGCGACCTGGACGGCGACGGCTCCCCCGATGTGGTGGAGGGCACCGCCGAGGCCTACGGCTCCACCCCGGCCACGACCGGCCGCGTCTACGCGTTCTCGGCTCGCGGACGTCTCCTGCCGGGCTGGCCCGTGAAGCCCGAGGCCCTGTCGGCCGAGGGCATCCCGCTCGCGGGAGAGGGGGTCCCCATGTCGCCCTCGCTGGCGGACGTGGACGGCGACGGGCGCGACGAGGTCGCCGTGACGGCGTTCACGGGTCGCCCCGAGCTCTTCCGCGGGGACGGCTCGCGCGTGTCGGGGTCCGCCGAGGGCAACCACTTCCAGACGGTTGGGCGCGGAGGGCAGTCGCCCGCCGAGGCCACGGCCGCGCTCGCCGCCGCTGCCAACGTGGCCTTCGGGCGCACCTCGCGCGGGGGCCCGCTGCGCCTCTTTGGCGGGCTGGTCGACCTGCGCCTCGCCCAGGCGCAGGTCTCGCCCGCCTCGCGCGTGCCCTTCGAGCACCTCCTGGGGGGCTGGGACGCCCGCTCGGGCGACTACCTACCCGCCTTCCCGCGCCCGCTCGAGGGGTGGACGATCCTCAGCGGCCCGGCGGTGGCCGACGTGGACGGCGACGGGCGCTCGGAGGCGATCGCCGGCTCGAGCGGCTACCGCCTGCACGCCTTCGGCGAAGACGGCCGCGAGCCGGCGGGTTGGCCCAAGCAGACGGGCGGCTGGCTGATCGCCTCGCCGGCGGTGGGCGACGTCGATGGCGACAAGAAGCTCGAGGTGGTCGCCGTCTCGCGCGAGGGCTGGCTGTTCGTCTGGGACACGCCGTCGCCGCGCTCGGCGGGACGCGACTGGCCGGTCTTCCGCCACGACCGCCGCAACAGCGGGCGGCTGCCGTAGGCGTGAAGCTCGCCGCCGCCTGTGCCGTTGTCGCGCTGTGCTTCCCGGCGGCGTCGCTCGCTGCGCCGAGCGAGCCGTTCGGCCACGTGGGGCGCTGGATCACCGACGCCGACGGGCGGGTCGTCGTCCTACACGGCGCCAACGTGGTGCCGTCCGGCTTCGAGACGCCGATCGAGACCCCCGGGCAGGCCGGCTTCAGACGCGCGGACGCCGAGTTCCTCGCCGCACAGGGCTTCAACGTGGTGCGCCTCGGGCTCTTCTACGCGGGCGTCGAGCCGTTGCCCGGCGCCTACGACGAGTCCTACCTCCGCCACTACGAGGAGATCCAGGCGATGCTCGCCGATGCGGGCATCCACACCCTGATCGGCTTCCATCAGGACCAGTACGCGCCGAAGTACAGCGGCCGCGGCTTTCCGGAGTGGGCGACGATGGACGAGGGGCAGCCGAACACCCGGCAGGGCTTCCCGCAGGGCTACCTGAGCAATCCGGCGCTCCTGCGCGCGTACGACAACTTCTGGGCGAACACCCCTGGGCCGGGACTGATCGGCTTCACCAGGACCAGTACGCGCCGAAGTACAGCGGCCGCGGCTTTCCGGAGTGGGCGGCGATGGACGAGGGGCAGCCGAACACCCGGCAGGGCTTCCCGCAGGGCTACCTGAGCAATCCGGCGCTCCTGCGCGCATACGACAACTTCTGGGCGAACACCCCGGGGCCGGCGGGGTCGGCCTGCAGGACCGCTTCGCGGCGGCGTGGCGGGCGGTCGCGGCGCGCTTTGCCCGCAAGTCGCGGGTCGTCGGGTACGACATCTTCAACGAGCCCTGGCCCGGATCGCCCTGGCCGTCCTGCGCCAGCACCGAGGGATGCCCGCCCGGCGGCTTCGACCAAACGCTGCTGACCGCGTTCTCGAACCGGACGATCGCGGGAATCCGTCAGGGCGACGCCCGGCGTCTTGCCTTCTATGAGCCGAACCTCCAGTTCGACCTCGGGGCGAAGACCCGTCACGGCAAGGCCGCCGACCCGAACGTCGGCATGAGCTTTCACAACTACTGCCTGGGCGCGGCCCCGGGGCTTCCCCACGCTCCCGACCCGACCAACCTGTGCCGGGACGTGGGTGAGCGGATGGTGTTCCAGAACGCCGAAAGCCACAGCGCCGAGACCGGAGCGGCCCTTCTGATGACCGAGTTCGGGGCTGCCCTCGACCCGGCGATCCATGCGCGGGTCGCCGACCTCGCTGACGAGTTCATGGTCGGGTGGACGGTGTGGGCGTGGTTCCGTGCAGACCCCGGCCAGATCAAGAAGGATCCGGCGAAGCCGCCAACGCCGGACAACATCCACCAGGACGTGCTTGCCGCCGTCGTGCGTCCCTATCCGCGGCTCGTCGCGGGGACGCCGACCAGCTACGGCTTCGACCGCCGGGCCAAGCGCTTCGAGGCTCGCTTCAACACGAAGCTCCCGAACGGCCGCCCAGCCGGCACGCTCGAGAGCGAGGTCTTCGTGCCGCGCCTGCACTACGGCGCCTCCTACCGGGCGACGGTCCGCGGCGCCGAGGTCAGAGGCGGGCTCGGCACACAGGTTCTGCGCCTGCGCAACTGCCCCGGCGCTGACTCGGTCACGGTCACCATCACCGATGGTTCGTCGCAGGACGTGCCCGGCTGCGCCGAGCAGGCGGCCCGGCGGCTCCCGTGCCTGGCGCGGGGGCTTCGGATCAAGCGGCGCGGGATCGGCCGGGCCCGCCTGGGAACGCGCCTCGCCTCACTCGGACGGCAACGGCGCATCGTCCGGCGAGGCCGGCGCGTGACGCGGTTCTGCGTGACCCGCGGGGGCCGCTTTCTCGTCGGCTCGCACCGCGGGCGGATCGACTTCGTGGCGACCACCGCGCGCGGGCACAGGACCCGCCGGCTGAGGCCGGGCGGCCGGCTTCGCCCCGGCCGCGTGCCGGGCGCAAGGCGGATCGCTCGCGGGCTCCTCGCCGGCCGGCGCGGGCGGGCAGGCAGGGTCGTCTACGGCGTTCGCCGCGGCCGGGTGCGCTTCATCGCCGTCGTGCGGCCCCGCGCCGTGGCCAGGCCCAGGTCGCTGGCCCGCCTCGTCAGGAACCTCGGTCTGTAACGGCGCTACACTTTGTAAAGCGTTTGCGGTGACTTCCGCAGGCCTTCATTTCGCAACCGAAAGAGGTTCGAAACATGCCGGTCCAGACGATGCCCCCCGCGGGGGCAACACAGGCACCCCTGGAGCTGGAGAACATCCCGGCGCTCAAGCGCGAGGTTCGCGCGCTCGCCGAGGAGCGCGGAGCCGTGATCCTCGCCCACAACTACCAGCTGCCCGAGGTCCAGGACGTGGCTCATTTCGTGGGCGACTCGCTGGGCCTCTCGCGCCAGGCCGCGGACGCCGCGGGTGACGTGATCGCCTTCTGCGGCGTCCACTTCATGGCCGAGACGGCGGCCATCCTCTCTCCCGAGAAGACCGTGCTCCTGCCCGACCTCGACGCGGGCTGCTCGCTGGCCGACTCGATCACCGCCGACGAGCTGCGCGCCTGGAAGGCCCAGCACCCCGGCGCGGTCGTGGTGATGTACGTGAACACCACGGCGGAGGTCAAGGCGGAGACCGACTACTGCTGCACCTCCTCGAACGCCGTGCAGGTGGTGGAGCACATCCGCCGCGAGCACGGGGAGGACACGGAGATCCTCTTCGGCCCCGACATGTTCCTGGGCGCCTACGTGGAGAAGGTCACGGGGAAGCGCATGAACGTCTGGACGGGCGAGTGCCACGTGCACGCCGGCATCCGGCCCTCCGACATCGCCCATGTGCGCGACGAGAACCCCGGCGCCGACTTCCTCATCCATCCCGAGTGCGGCTGTTCGACCTCGGTCATGGAGTACGTCGCGGCGGGCGACGTGGACGCCGAGAACACCCACATGCTGTCCACCGGCGGGATGCTCGCCCACGCACGGGAGTCGGACGCCGACACCTTCATCGTGGCCACCGAGACCGGCATGCTGCACCCCCTCGAGCAGGAGAGCCCGGGCAAGCGCTTCATCCCGGCCAACCGCGAGGCGGTCTGTCAGTACATGAAGATGATCACGCTGCCCAAGCTGCGCGACTGCCTGCGCGACCTGTCGCCGGTGGTCACCGTGCCCGACCACATCGCCGAGCGCGCGCGGGTGCCGATCGAGCGCATGGTGGCCATCACGCCCTAGGGCTCTGCGGGCTGCACGGCGGGTGACCCCGCCCTCGCCACGCGGCTACTTCAGCAGCTCGATCTCGGTGAAGACGAGGCCCTTCGCGGTCACCTTGGCCTCGGCCTCGTGGACACGCGTCCCGGCCTTCAGGTCCTTGGGCGAGCACTCCCGGCCGTCGTCCTCTTCCTTGCCCTCGTCCCCGCCGTCCTCGTACTTGTCGTCGTACTCGTCCTCGCCGGCGTCCTCGGCGTCCTCCCACTCGTCGCCGCCATCCTCGTAGTCCTCCTCCTCGTCCCCGAACGGGAAGTCCTCGAACTCGTCGTCGAGCGGCCCGTCCTCGAAGGGCTCTTCGTCCAGCGGGCCCTCATCGCCTGACTCGGGCTCCTCGGGCACGCGTCCGCCCGTGCTGCTCTTGGCGCGACCGTGCGTTACGACCGCGGTGGTCGCTCTCCTCGGAGTCCTCGGTCTCGCACTCGATCGCGGTGTCGTCGGTGACCTTGCCGGACACCGAGCCGCCGTTCGCCAGGTCGATGGTCAGCTTGCCGTCCTCGAACGAGGCCACCACTCCGGCCTGCTCGGCGCCGTCACGCTCGCCGTCGTCGTCGGTGTCGGGGTCCACCGGGTCGTTGCCCGTGAGGTCCTCGGCTCCGTTCTTCAGGCCGTCGCGATCGCGGTCCTCACGCGCGTCGCCGCGGCGATCGTCGTCGGAGTCCTTGTCGCGCGGGCTCGTGCCCTCGCGGATCTCGTTGGCGTTGTCGACGCGGTCGCGATCGCGGTCCTCGTCGTCGTCGCGGACACCGTCGTTGTCGGAGTCCTTGTCGCGGGGGCTGGTGCCCGAGCGCAACTCACCCAGGTTGTTGAGCCCGTCGCGGTCGGCGTCCTTGCGCGTGCCCTTCTTCTTCGCGGAGAGCTTGAACTTCTTCTCCCAGCGATCCGGCAGCTTGTCGCGATCGCGGTCGCGCGGCCTGGGCGCCCGCGGGCACCAGCAGCATCGCCACCAGGGTAAGGGCGAGTCCTATGCGCCTCATGTCGTGCTCCTCAGGTTGGGTCCGAATGGGATTGGGTACAGACCCCTTCGGTTCCCTGCGGCGCGCGCGCCAGCGACGCCCGCGTTCGCTGGCCGGATGTTGGGCGGCAGCCGGCTACGGCAGGGTGAGCACGAGCTTGCCGGTGGCCCGGCGCGCCTCGAGGTCGCGCAGGGCCTGCGCGCCCTCCTCGAGCGGGTAGGTGCCGCCCACGATCGGCTTCACGAAGCCATCGGCGGCCATGCGCTCGAGATCGGCGGCGATCTCGGCGACCAGGTCGGGCTTGTCGAGCACGAACGCGCCCCAGCCGACTCCCACCACGGCCACGTTCTTGAGCAGCAGCCGGTTGACGGCCACGCTGGGGATCTGGCCCTCGGTGAAGCCGATCACCAGCAGCCGCCCCTCGGGGGCCAGCGCCCGGACGCTGTCGGTGAAGCGATCGCCGCCCACGGGGTCGTAGACCACGTCCACGCCGCGCTTGCCGGTGAGCTCCTTCACGGCGGCCAGCCACTCGCCGTCGGAGCGCACGACCTCGTCCGCGCCGGCCTCGCGCGCCACCTTCTCCTTCTCGTCGGAGGACACCACGGCGATCGTGCGCGCTCCGCGCGCTCGCGCTATCTGGAGGGCCGCCGTGCCCACGCCCCCGGCGGCGCCGTGCACGAGCACGGTCTCGCCCTCGCGCAGCTGCCCGCGATGGACGAGGGCGAAGTGGGAGGTGTGGTAGTTCATCACGAAGCCCGCGCCCTGCTCGACGCTGAAGGACTCGGGGAGGCGGAAGGTGGCCCACGGGGCCGACGCCGCGCGCTCGGCGAAGCCGCCGATGGCGAAGGTCAGCGCCATGACGCGATCGCCCGGCTTGAAGCCGGAGTCCTCCGGGGCCTCTCGCACCGTGCCCGCCACCTCGGTGCCCGGCACGAACGGCGGGTCGGGCTTGACCTGGTAGAGCCCGCGGCTGAGCAGGAGGTCGGGGAAGGCCACGCCGGCCGCCTCCACGTCAACGATCACCCCGAGATCGGCGCTGGGCTCGGGAGCGTCGTCCACCAGCCGCAGGCTGTCGGGCCCCTCGAGCTCGGTGACCTGGAGCGCGCGCATCGGGAGGGAAAGCTACTGCGTGCGGACCGGCTGCTGCGAGGGTAGGGTCGGCAGGCGATGCAGCTCAACCGCCTCTACCCCCGCCCGGGTGAGAGCACGCCCGAGGAGGCCGTCGCGCGCCTGGACCTCGGTTCGCGGGCCCCGGCGGCGCGCCCCTACGTCGTCCTGAACATGGTCACGTCGCTCGACGGGAAGGCGGCGGCGGGCGGCCAGACCCGGACGCTGAGCAGCGACGCCGACCGGCTCGTGTTCCACGGCCTGCGCACGCAGGTCGACGCGATCCTCGTGGGGGCGGGAACGGTGAGGATCGAGCGCTACGGAAGGGCGATCAAGAGCGAGGAGCTCCGGGCGCGCAGGGAGGCCGAGGGCCTCGAGCCCGACCCGCTGGTGGTGATCGTGAGCGGCCGGCTCGACCTGCCGCCCGACCTCCCGATACTCGGGGAGCCGGAGGCGCGCGTGGTGATCGCCACGGGCGCCGAGCACGAGCTCGAGGGCGTGGCGGCGCAGGTGACCTACCTGCGCACCGGCGACGACCTGGCGCTGATGCTGGCGCAGCTGCGAGAGCAGCACGGGGTGCGCTCGGTGCTGTGCGAGGGGGGGCCGACGCTGAACAGCTTCCTGCTCGCCGCCGGAGTCGTGGACGAGCTGTTCCTGACCCTCTCGCCCCAGATCGTGGGGGGCGCCGCGGGACTGACGATCGTGGGCGGCCGGGAGCTGCTCGAGCCGACGCGGGCCGAGCTCGTCTGGCTCTACGAGGGCGGCGGCGACCTCTTCCTGCGCTGGCGGCTGCGGCCGAGCTGAGCCGGCCTCGCGCGCTGCAGGTTCGGTTGCACCCCTTGGGGAGCGTCCCTGCCTCCGCTAAACAGGGCCTCGCATGGCCACGATCAGAACTCGCCCCGCGCCCGCGCCCGGCTCGCGCGCCCGTGCCCGACCCGTCGGGTGTGCCCGTCGTCGAGCTGCGCGACGTGTCGAAGGTCTACGACGGCGGGCACGTGGGCCTCGACCGCGCCTCGATGCGGATCGGCCGCGGGGAGTTCGTGTTCCTCGTGGGACCCACGGGCTGCGGAAAGTCCACCTGCATCCGGCTGCTCATGAAGGAGCTCGAGGCCTCCGCCGGTGAGGTGCTGATCGCCGGCAAGGCGCTCGCGGACGTGAGCCGCAAGCAGGTGCCGCTGCTGCGCCGCAACATCGGCACGGTCTTCCAGGACTACAAGCTGCTGCCCAATCGCACGGTCTACGACAACGTGGCCTACTCGCTGGAGGTCATCGGCGAGCCCCGGCAGGAGATCCGCCGCAAGGTGCCCGACATCCTGCGCCTGGTCGGCCTCTCCACCAAGCTGCACAACTTCCCCGACGAGCTCTCCGGCGGCGAGCAGCAGCGAGTGTCCATCGCGCGCGCCTTCGTGAACCATCCGCCGCTGCTCCTGGCCGACGAGCCCACCGGCAACCTCGACCCCGAGACCTCCATCGGGATCATGCAGCTGATCTACCGGATCAACCGCACCGGCACCACGGTGGTGGTGGCCACCCACGACAAGGAGATGGTGGACAAGATGCGCCGCCGCGTGATCGAGCTGCGCGAGGGGCGCATCATCCGCGACGAGCTCTCCGGCCTCTACCGGCCCGACGAGTCCACCACCGAGTTCGCCGTTCGCCTGCGCGGCGAGATGGGCGTGGGCGCCGAGGGCCACCCGAACTAGTGAGGTTGGGCTTCTTCCTCAAGGAGGCCTTCCGGGGCCTCTCGCGCAACTCGGCGCCCGGCCTCGCCGCCCTGCTCACGGTGATGCTCACCGCGCTCGTGCTCGGCGTGTTCATCCCGATCGTGCAGGCCACCACCGGCACGGCGAACGAGGTCCGAAGCCGCGTGGTGGTGGACGTCTACGTGAAGAACGGAGCCACGGCGGCCGAGCGCGAGGAGCTGCGGCGGGCCATCGCCACCACGGCCAACGTGAAGTCGGTCGAGTTCGTGTCCAAGCAGGAGGGCCTGGCCACGGCCAAGGAGAAGAACCCGCGCGCGTTCGAGGACGGCGCGAAGCTGCTCGGCTCGAACCCGCTGCCCGACACCTTCCGGGTCACCCCGGAGGACCCCGACAAGGTCTCGGCGGTGGTCGACAGGCTGGCGCCCAAGGATCCCGACGGCGTGCGCGTGCCGTCGCTCGCGGGCATCGACGAGGTGCGCAACAAGGAGCACGACACGGCCAAGATCCTCTCCGCCACCGGCCTGGTGAAGATCCTCACCGCCGGCCTGGCGGTGCTGCTGATCTTCGCCTCGGTGGCCCTGGTGGCCAACACGATCCGCCTGTCGATCTTCTCCCGCCGGCGCGAGGTCGAGGTGATGAAGCTGGTGGGCGCCACCAACTGGTTCATCCGCTGGCCGTTCGTGATCGAGGGCGTCTTCGTGGGGTTCATGGGCGGGGTGCTGGCGGTGCTGCTCCTGACCATCGCCAAGGAGACCTTCATCGACCCGCTGGAGGAGCGCTTCGCCCTGCTGGCCGCGCCCGAGACGATCGACTTCCCCCTCCTGATCGCCGTCCTGCTGGCGGCGTGCGTGGCGGTGTCCGCCACGGGCAGCGCCATCACGCTGCGCCGCTTCCTGCGGGTTTAGGAACCGCAGAGGTAGCGCCCTCTAGGCTTTCGCCGGGCCGTGAGCGTCTTCGCCAAAGTCACAGGAGCCCTCCTCGTGGCCGTCGTGCTCCTCGTGAGCGGGATCGTGCTGGGGGGCCATCCCGAGAGCCTCCCGGATCCGCTGCGCGACGCTCTTCGTGGACGACGACCGCGCCCTGCGCGCGGAGATCGTGGACGCGATCCACGACGACTTCTACAAGCCGGTGAAGGACTCGAAGATCGACGAGTCGTCGCTGAAGGGGATCGTCGCCGGCCTCGGGGACCAGTTCTCGAACTACATCACCCCGAAGGAGGCGAAGGAGTTCGAGCAGTCGCTTCGGGGCGAGTTCGAGGGCGTGGGCATGAACGTCGACGAGGACCGTCGCGGGCTGCGGGTGGTGAAGGTCTTCGAGGGCTCGCCCGCGGAGAAGGCGGGCATCGAGGCCGGGGAGTTCGTGACCGCGGTCGACGGGAAGTCGATCGCCGGCGTGGCCGCGCAGATCGCGACCTCGCGGATCAAGGGCCCGGCGGGCACGAAGGTCGAGCTCGAGGTCGTGAACCCCGAGGAGGGCAAGACGCGGACGCTCAAGCTCACCCGGGCGGAGATCGAGGTGCCCACGGCGGAGGGGCGCGTCGAGCGCCGCGGCTCGCAGCGCTTCGGCGTCGTGGAGCTGACCAACTTCGGGCCCGGCGCCCACGGCGAGCTGCGCGACGAGATCGACAAGCTCCTCGATCGCGACGTCCAGGGTCTCGTGCTCGACCTGCGCGGCAACGGCGGCGGCCTGCTCAGCGAGGCGGTGCTGGTGTCGTCTCAGTTCATCGAGGACGGCCTGATCACCTACACGAAGGGGCGCACCCGCGCCAAGCGCGAGTTCGACGCCGAGGGCAAGGCCATCGACGCCGACATCCCGGTCGTGGTGCTGGTGGACGGCGGGAGCGCCTCGGCGTCGGAGATCGTGACGGGCGCCATTCGCGACCGCGACCGCGGCACGGTGGTGGGCGTCAAGACCTTCGGGAAGGGCGTCTTCCAGGAGGTCGAGCGCCTCTCCAACGGCGGCAAGCTCTCGATCACCGTCGGCGAGTACTACCTGCCCAGCGGGGAGAACATCGGCAAGAAGGGCGTGACGCCCTCGGTGAAGGCCGAGGACGATCCGGACACCGCGCGCGACGAGGCCGTGCCCATCGCGCTGAAGACCCTCCAGAAGGAGACGTGAGCCCGCGGGCGCAGGGGCGCCCGGCCCGGATCGACTTTCCGATGGTGGGAGTGCTCGCCAAGCGGGGGCGCTTCCTGGTGGCCGAGCCGCTGTTCGGCCCGCGCGGGTCTCGCGTGGCCCTCGACGGCGAGGGGGTCGGAGGGCGATCTGGTCCTGGTCGGCGCGGGCAAGCGCGGCGCCCGCATCGTGCGCAGCCTGGGAAGGCCCTCGGTCGCGCGCGACGTGGTGGAGGCGCTCATGCTCGACCGCGGCCTTCGCCGTGCCTTCCCGAACCGGGTGGAGGCCGAGGCCGCAGGACGCGAGCCCGTCCGGCGAGCGCGGGCGCATCGACCTGCGGGAGCTGCCCACGTTCACCATCGACCCCGACGACGCCCGGGACTTCGACGACGCGATCTCGGCCTCCCAGGGCGACGACGGCGTCGTCCGCCTGTGGGTGCACATCGCCGACGTGTCGGCCTACGTGCGCCCGGGCGGGGCGCTGGAGGCCGAGGCCTTCCGGCGGGCGACGAGCGTGTACGTGCCCGGAGCCGTCGAGCCGATGCTGCCCGAGGCGCTGTCGAACCGCGCCTGCTCGCTGCGGGCGGGGGAGGACAAGCTGGCGGTGACGGTCGAGATGGAGATCGCCGGCACCGATGTCCGGCGGGTGGCGTTCCACCGCTCGATCGTGCGCTCGGACGCCCGGCTCACCTACCGCGCAGGTCGACCGGGTGTTCGCGGGGGACGAGCGCGCCGCCGAGCCGTGGGCGGCGCCGCTCGCGGCGGCGCGCACCGTGGCCGCCGCCCTGCGCGAGCGGCGCGCGGCGCGCGGATCGCTGGAGGTGGAGTCGCTCGAGCCGCGCTTTTCCTTCGACTCCGAGGGCCAGGTGACCGCGGTCGAGTACGAGGCCCAGACCGAGTCCCACACGCTGATCGAGGAGCTGATGATCCTCGCCAACGAGCGTGTGGCCGACCACCTGGACGCCGCCAAGCTCCCGACCCTGTACCGCGTGCACGAGCGACCCGAGCCGACGGCGGTGGAGCGCATGGTGGCCCAGCTCGCGTCGCTCGACGTGCCGACTCCTCCGGTGCCGGACACGATGAGCCCCCAGCAGGCGGCCGACGTCGCGGCCGAGGCGTCGCGGATGGCGGCGGCTTTCGTGCGCTCCACCGGTCGCGGCCGCTCCTCGTTCGGATCGCTGGTGCTGCGCTCCCTCAAGCAGGCCTACTACACGCCGCGCAGCCTCGGCCACGCCGGCCTGGCCAGCCCCCGCTACTGCCACTTCACGTCGCCGATACGCCGCTACCCCGACCTGGTGGCGCACCGGGCGCTGCTCAGCGGCATCGGGCTGGACTCCACAGCGCCCAAGGCGGGAGAGCTGGAGGAGATGGGCATCGAGGCGAGCGCGCGAGAGCGCGAGGCGATGAAGATCGAGCGCGACGCCGACGACGTGTGCCTGGCCTTCCTGCTGGAGCGCCACCTGGCCGAGGGCCCCACCGGCGAGCCGCCCCGCTTCGAGGGCGAGATCGTGGGCGTGATCGCCAGCGGGGCATTCGTGCGCTTCGGCGAGGAGGGCTTCGAGGGAATGCTCCCCGCACGCCGGCTGCGGGACTGGTACGACCTCAACGAGGAGGGCACCGCGCTCATCGGCCAGGACTCCGGCCGCGCGCTGCGGCTGGGCGATCCGATCGCCGTGACGGTGGAGCGCGTGGACGCCCCGCGGGGGAGGGTCGACCTGCTGCCGAGCGCGTAGTCTCGAGGCATGGCCAAGAAGGGCGGGAAGCGCAAGGCGGAGGCGGGAGACGTGGCGAGCAATCGCCAGGCCTCCTACCGGTACACCTTCCTGGAGAAGTGGGAGTGCGGGATCGAGCTGCGCGGCTCCGAGGTGAAGGCGATACGAGAGGGGGGCGTCCAGCTCAAGGACGGCTACGCGGCCCTCAGCGACGGGGAGGTGTGGCTGCACAACGTGCACATCGCCCCCTACGGGCCCGCCGCCCGCGACGGCCACGAGCCCGAGCGCCCGCGCAAGCTCCTGATGCACCGGCGCGAGATCGAGCGGGTCACCGCCAAGATCGCCGAGCGCGGGCTCACGCTCGTGCCCACCCGGCTCTACTTCAAGGGGCCGCGCGTGAAGGTCGAGCTGGCCCTGGCCCGCGGCAAGGACGTCTACGACAAGCGCCGCGACCTCAAGGCCAAGGACCAGCGCCGCGAGATCCAGCGGGCGCTGGCGGCGAGCGCTAGACGTCGCCGAAGTCGCGCTCGATGAAGGTGGCGTCCATGCCGAGCGCCAGCAGCGCCGCGAGACCGAGGTAGACCGCGGCCACCGCCCAAGCGGGTGCCGGCGCGACACGCGGTGGTACTCCTGGGCCTCGGGCTGCTTGCGCGCCTTCCAGCGGCGCCAGGTCTCGAGGCCGCCGAAGAGCAGCACGAGCAGCATGATCGGGTTGGGGTAGAGCAGCGTGACCGCGATGAGCAGCGCGAAGCCCGCGAGCCACAGCGCCGGGCGACAGCGCGGCCATGGCCCGGCCGCCGTCGAGCGGGAGCACCGGCAGCAGGTTGAAGAGGTTGAGGAAGAAGCCGACGAAGGCGAGCGCCTGGAAGAGCTCGTTGCCGGTGAGCGCGTAGAGCCCGACCGGCACCAGGCATCCGATCGATCCGATCACGGGACCGGCCAGGCCCACGCGCGCCTCGGCGGCGGCGTCCTTCGGGCAGCTCCTTCATGGCCACCAGCGCGCCGAGGAACGGGATGAACATCGGCGCGCTCGCCTTGATCCCCTCGCGGCGCAGCTGGAGCACGTGCCCCATCTCGTGCACGAGCAGCAGCAGCACGAAGCCGAGCGCGAAGCGTCCACCCCCAGATGAGCGAGTAGGCGGCGATCGAGACGAGCATCGAGGCGCTCGTGGTGAAGAGCTTGAGCTTCGGGAGGAGCAGCAGCAGCGCCTTGAGCTTGGCCCCGAACTTGAGCAGGATCAGCGCGCGCGGCGACGAGCGATCCCGCCGGCGCGCTTCCAGGCCGGCGGCTTGCTGCGCCGGCTGGGGCTCGTAGCTCGGCGGGTAGTAGGCCGGCGCGGGCGGCTGGGGGTCGGTGGCCGGGACACGCGGGGGATCCATGAGCCCTCTGAATTGTGGCAGGAGCGCTAGGCGTGCACGGACGGCCCGGATGCGCCGCCGGGCCTCCGCGAAGCGCATCGCCTCGTAGGCGATCAGGCCGGCCACGAGCGCGGCGAGGCATGGCCACCGTCGCCAGCGCGTTCAGCTCGGTGGCCGGGTAGATCAGGGCGGCGGCGAGGATCGCCACCACCACCCGCTGCTTGTTCACGGTCCCGATGTTGCGCAGCCGGAACGCCACGTGGCCGAGGAGGTAGAGCGCGACACCGCCGCAGAGCGCCACGGCCGGCACGGCCTTCAGCGGCTCGTCGGTGTGGGCGATCGTCTTCTTCATCGCCGAGCGCGAGCAGCACGATGCCCGCGATCATCAGCAGGTGGATGTAGCTGTAGGAGTCGCGCGCCATCAGGACCTGCTCGGGACCCTGCGGCCTGGCGCAGCCTGCGTTCGGCGACGATGGCCACCACGTCGAAGTAGGCCCACCACAGCGCGGCGGCGATCACGATGCCGAGCAGGGCGGCGAGGATCACCTCGGCCGTGAGGCCGATGCCCTCCGCCCCGAGGCCCGTGGCCACGATCGACTCTCCGAAGGCGATGATCACGACCAGGCCGTGGCGCTCGGCGAAGTGGCTCGGGTGCAGCTTCCACTTCCGCCCCCTGCCCACCAGCCCGCTGGAGAAGTCGATCGCGATCGCGAGCCCCCAGACGAGCCCCTGGGCGGCGCCGTCGAAGAAGGACGCGGCGATCAGCAGGGTCACGGCCACCGTGACCGGCGGGGCGAAGGCCTTCACGGCCTCCTGGACGTCGGAGTCGTTGGCGGCGTAGCCGTAGAGCAGGATGTGCGCGACACGCACCACCGCATAGGCCACGGCGAACACGAGGCCGTCGTCGCCGAAGGCTCCCGGGATGGCGAGCGACACCACGAACATGGCGCCCATCGCGGCGAAGATCGCCAGGCGCGTGCGGTCCTCCTCTGTGTCGAGCCAGTTGGTCAGCCACGCGTAGCCCACCCAGGCCCACCACACCGTGGCCAGCATCATCAGCCCCCGGGTGAGGCCGCCCCACGTGGGATCGTCGGCGATGAACTGGGTGACCTGGGTGATCGCGAACACGAACACCAGGTCGAAGAAGAGCTCGAGCGGCGTTACGCGCTCCTCTTCCTCGCCGGTCGTCTCGGCCTCGGCCGCCGCCTCCTCGGCTACCTGCTCGATGGATTTGGGGACCGTTGCCACCGCGAGGACAGGATGACAAGGCCGCCCGGGCGGCGATAGCATCGGCTCGTGGGATGCCCGGCGAGGGTGGGGCTGGCAGCGCTCGCGATTGCGCTCGTTCCCGCGTACGCGCACGCCGCGCACCCTGGCCAGCGCACCGCCGCCGAGCCCGTGATCGTCGCGGACGCCGCTGACACGGCCAAGGCCCGCCGGCACTTCTTCGGCGCCGAGAACGTCGACTCGCGCGGGCAGGTGCGTCGCGACCGCGTCGTGCTCTCGTGGTTCAGCGTGGCGAGCGTCGCGGCGGCCATCGACGGCCGCGTCGTGCTGCTCGACACCTACATCCACAAGGGGGAGGACCGGCCGAACTACGTCCCCACCACCACGAACGAGCTGGTCGCGCTCGCGCCCGAGGCGATCTTCATCGGCCACGGGCACTTCGACCACGCGAACACCGGCGGCGAGATCGCGGCACGCACGGGCGCGGTGATCGTGGGGACGCCCGAGCACTGCGACCAGGCCAAGGAGCAGGCGACAGCCGTCCCCGGGCCCGTGAAGCCGGTGCGCTGCGTGGCCGCGGTCGGGCGCGGCTCGGCGCCCGGCGCCGAGGTCAACCGGCTCGCGCCGCTCGGCGACAGCGTCGTGGTCACGGCGCTCAAGCACCTCCACAGCGCCGCCGAGCCGCCCGACGGCGAGAACCACGAGACGAGCATCGCCTCCCCCGGCCTGCCCGACGCCGAACCCGGTGCTGCTCCATCCGCCCGGGCCGGGCACGGTCGCGCGGGCTCGCGAGCTCAGCGGCGACGAGGGCTCCAGCGTGCTCTACCAGTTCGGCGTCGGCCAGTTCACGCTCACCTGGCACGACACGGTCGGGCCCGCTGCGCGAGCGAGCGCCGGCGCTCTTCGACCTCCTGCGCCGGCTCCCCCGCACCGACGTCGAGGTGGGCTCGACACTCGGCTTCAACGATCCGACCAACGGCCAGCGCGACCCCGTCGACTACATGGCGGCGCTCAACCCGCAGTTCTTCTACCCGATACACCACGACTTCGTCTCCGAGTACGGAACGTCGAAGGGGCTCGAGGGCGTGTTCCGGCGCGAGATGGCCAAGCGCGCGCCCGCTGCGCACCGAGGTCCGCTGGCTCTACGACCCGATCGACTACGTGCGCCCCAAGCTGATGACCTTCGACGTCGAGGCCGCACGGTTCGCGGACCCGGGCTCGTGCCTCGCCCGGCGGTCGTCGATCGGGGAGCGCAACCTCGGACGGCTCGGCGTCGGGCCTCACGCGACGACGCCTGCTGCGTCAGGCGCCGGCGCCGCGCCGGCGGACCGCCCGCTCCTGGCGCTGGTGCATCAAGGGCTCGCCGGGCTCGGTCCGGGCAGCGTTCTCCCCGTCCGGGAGGGCGGCGCTGCTCGCCACCACGGGGCCGGCGCACGGCAACCGCGGTGTGCGGCCGGGCGTGCCGGCGGCCCGCCTCGCCCGCCGCCTATCCCGGCCGCCGCGCGCTTGGCCGCGGGGTCTTCGCGGCCGGACGGCGCAGCACGAGGATCATCGGCGTCCGAGAGCGGGAGGGTCCGGTTCACGGGCGTCGCCTCCCGGAGGCTGATCGCCGATCCGGCGCGCGCTGCGGCGGTACCTGAGGTTCGCGGGCCTGGGCTAGAGGCGCCACGTCCGCTAGATCACCGCGTGCAGCCGCCGGCCCATCGCGGCGCCCGAGGCGCCGAAGATCTCGCACAGCCGGCCGAAGTCGCGGTGCTCGTCCTTGTAGTGCAGGCGCACCAGGCGGGCGGGCATCAGCATCGCCGCCCCGAAGGCGTTGGCCTCCGACTCGGCCGGCGGCCGCTCGGGCAGGGTGGCCTCGGAGCCCCGCGGGTCGGCCTCGACCTCCACGGCGGCGGCGCGGCAGAACACGCCGGCCGAGCCCTCCCGGTGCAGGCACCAGTGGCCGAGCTCGTGGCCGATCGTGAAGCGCCGCCGCGGTGGCCAGTCGCGGGCCTCGGATGCGTTGACCCAGATCTCGCCGCGGTCGGGCAGCAGGAGCCCCGAGAGCGACTGGCCGGGCTCGACCTCCGGCGCGCCGGGGGCGCGGCTCAGGTCCTCCTCGTCGCGGACGAACAGGCCGAAGTGGCTGTCGGCGATGTGCTCCACCGGCACCGGGAGCGAGTAGCCGTCCCACACGTAGCCCGGCACGGCCTCGAGCTCGGCCTCCGCCAGGCGCTCGATCTCCGCTGTGTCCATCACCCTGCGCTGATCCTAGGCCGTGCCCAGGCCCAGCTGCGTGATCAGCGAGTCGAGCACGCGCACGCCGCCGGTGGCGCTCCGGTCGCCGGGTCGCGGGGCAGCGCGCGGAGCTCTGAGTCCAGGCGCTCGCGCAGCTCAGGGTCACCGCGGATCAGCAGGCACAGCAGGCGGGCGAAGCCGACATCGCCGGAGCGCCTGACGAAATGGAAGAAGCGGATTGGGTCG
The DNA here is from genome assembly GCA_963731645.1 of uncultured Thermoleophilaceae bacterium. GTDB lineage: Bacteria > Actinomycetota > Thermoleophilia > Solirubrobacterales > Thermoleophilaceae > JAAYBF01. The sequence goes on from CAVSWF010000012.1 coordinate 431,329, forward strand.
TGGTGTGCGTCCATGTCGGCTCGGTCGCCCCTCGGGGGCCCCGTCTGACGCGGGCGTCTACGACGGCCCGCCCCGGAAGAGGCGGTCGACCTCGTCCCACGGCTCGGCCGGCTCCTCCGGCGCGCCGGCGTCCGCCAGGGCCGCCTCTGGTTGCGCCGGCAGCCGTCCGCGCGAATGCGGCGGTGGGCGCCGCGGGCCCCGCCGGGCCGGCGCCCTGGGCGCCCGCCTCCCTGAGCCTCCGCGCGCTCTCGCCCACGATCGAGCCGAGCGCCTCGAGCACACGGTCGGACACGCCGTCCGACGGGAGGCGGCCCTGCTCCATCTCGTGGTAGTAGGCGCCCACCTTCTCGGCCTGCGCCTGGGCGCCGAGAGAGGAGGCCAGGCGCCCGACGAGGTCTGCCCTGCGAAGCTGCGCCCGCGCACGCAGACGGGGCAGGAGCGAGGGCCAGAGCCCGGCCGTGCCGCCGAGCGATCGGTCGAGCCCGGCCGCCACCTGTGCCGCCGGCGACCGCGCGAACGCCTCGCTGTCCCAGCCCCGCCGCGGCGCGTCGCGCAGGTAGCGCTCCAGCGCCGCCTCGAGCTGCGGCCGGTGCTCGCCGGCGGCCTCGAGGTACTCCTGGGCGTCGGGCGAGCGTCCCTCCTCGAAGGCGGCGGCGTAGCGGCTCAGGAGTTCGTCGACGCGGCTCAACGGTCACCCCGGATTATCGCCCTCGGCGAGGATCGCCTTGACGCGCTTGCGAAAGCGCGAGCCGATCTGGTGCACGTTGTTCTCGCTCTCCTGCGTCTCGCGCGCGGTCTCCGCGGCCGAGTACTCGGAGAACACGTAGAGGTCCACCACGGCCTGATGGGTTGCCGACAGCTCGCCGTAGGCCCGCTCGATCGCGTTCCTCAGGTCGACCACCGTGGCGTCGGGCGCGTCGACGGAGGGCTCCTCTCCCCAGACCTCGTCGTCGCCGGCGTTCTCGGAGATCAGCGGCACGAGCTTGGGCTTGCCCTCGCGCGAGCGGTAGTACTCGGAGATCCTGCGCGCGAGGATCGTGTGCATCCACGAGCGAAACTCGCCGATCGACTGTCCGTCGAAGGCGGACTTGATCGCGCTCTCGAGAGCGTCGCCGGCCACGTCCTCGGCCGCGGAGGCCGGGAGCTTGAGGCCGGCACGCGCCACGATGGTGTCCCAGTAGCCGTACACCAGCATCTGCAGGGCGAGCCGCGCCGCGGGCAGGCGCCCGGCGGCGCGGGCGCCGCGGATGTAGGCGATGAGGTCATCGTCGCTGAGCGTCGCGAGCTGGTGCTCGGGGAGCTCTCGAAAGGGGGCAGGTTCCAATGGAGCAGAGGTCGCGGCCGGGGGCGGAGACCTGACACTGGCAAACTGAGGGGATGGCCGGCGTCTCGACCGTGACCCCGCTGCCGCCCGGGCCGCGCCTGCCGCGATGGCTCCAGACAGCGGGCTTCATCTTCGCGCCGGTGCCGTTCATCGAGGGTGCGCGCCGCCGCTACGGCGACGTCGTGACCTTCCGGTCGCTCTTCGACCCCGGGTTCGTGATGGTGTTCGACTCGCTGCTGGTCAAGGACGTGCTGCGCGCCCCGCCGGAGCAGCTGCGGGCCGGGGAGGCCAACGCGCCGCTCGGCCCGGTGGTGGGGGAGCGCTCGGTGCTGCTGCTCGACGGCGCCGAGCACATGCGCCAGCGCAAGCTGCTCCTGCCGCCCTTCCACGGGCGGCGCATGCACGCCTACGAAGAGGTGATGCGCACGGCGGCCGACCACGCGATCGACGCCTGGCCCGTGAATCGCGAGTTCACGCTGGCGCCGTCGATGAAGTCGGTCGCCCTGGAGGTGATCCTGCGCGCCGTGTTCGGCGTCGGCGAGGGCCCGCGCGAGGACGACCTCAAGCGCCGGTTGCGCGAGATGATCGAGCCGATCGCCAACCGCCTCGGCGTGATCGCGCTCCTGCTCACGGGCGGACGCCGGGGCAGCGGCGCGGGGGAGCGCTTCGCCGAGCAGCGCCGGCGGGTCGACGAGCTTCTCTTCGACGAGATCGAACGCCGCCGCGCCGCGCCGGACCTCGCGGAGCGCGAGGACGTGCTCTCGATGCTCGTCCTGGCCCGCGACGAGGGCGGCAGCCCGATGACCGACTCCGAGCTGCGCGACGAGCTGCTCACCCTGCTCGTTGCCGGCCACGAGACCACGGCCACGGGTCTGGCCTGGGCCTTCGAGCTGCTGCTGCGCAACCCGCGGGTGCTCGAACGGCTCGAGTCCGAGCTGGCGAGCGGCGACGAGGCCTACCTCGGCGCGGTGGTCAAGGAGACGCTGCGCATCCGGCCGGTGATCTCCGGGATAGGGCGCGTCGTGCGCGGCGAGCCGTTCGAGGTCGGCGGCCACCTGATCCCACCCGGGGTCGAGATCAACCCCTCGATCGCGGCGATCCACCGCCGGGCCGACCGCTACACCGAGCCCGGCGAGTTCCGCCCCGAGCGCTTCCTCGGCGACGACACGCCGGACACCTACACCTGGCTGCCCTTCGGCGGCGGCACCCGGCGCTGCATCGGCGCGAGCTTCGCCGAGCTGGAGATGCGCACGGTGATACGGCGGGTGCTGGAGCGCTGCGAGCTGGAGCCCGTCGGGAAGCCGGAGCGCGGCGTGCGCCGGGGGATCACCTACGTGCCGAAGCGCGGGGTGCGGGTGGTGCTGCGGGAGCGCCGGAGTTCTCCGCCGGCCAACGGCAGCGGCTAGGGAGGCGGCGTCCGGCCGCGGTGGGTCTCCGCCGGCGTCGGGGCGCTTTATGCGCTATGCGCATACAAGGCGCGCCCGAACGCAAGCGCCCCGCCGGTCCGGCGGGGCGCTTGGTCAGTGGAGGCGGCCGGTTCTGCCCCGGCGTCCGCGGAGCCTCATCCCGATGCTTGCTACGAGTGTTCCCGTCGGAGTCTGATCTCGGCGGTCCGGCTTGGTCGATCCGAGGGGCACGTCGCCGGCGCCACACCCTCCTGTTCGATGTCCCTTCGCGACCGAGGGTCCTGCCTCGAAGGTGAGCCCGCTAAATGAAGCCGCGGTCCGGGTCGCGGGCTGCCCGGTGCGACTCCCTCAGACGCTAGTTAAGCGGCGAGGGCGAACTCATGGTTGGAGTCCGCACTTGTGTTTTTCCGAGATTTTTTTACGAGGCCAACCCGGAATCCTCGACTCGCTACACCGGGACGTAGATTCCACGTCGAATCTAGTTCGCCCCCTTGTCGACGACCATTCTATCGGCGCGGGAGCGCACGGTTGTGAGTCGCGCGCAGCGCGCTGCACGACTATGGTTGCCCGCGGTGCGCGAACGGAGGGGAGCGGCAAGGCGCTGGGCGATGGCCGCCTTCGGCATGCTCGCTCTCGCCGCCGCCTCCGCGCCGTCCGGCGCGGACGCGGCGCAGACGGCGCCCGAGGGCGCTCGCTACGACCTCGTCCACGGCTGCTACGCGCTCAAGTCCAAGTCGCTGGGACGCTTCGTGACCCGCCGCGCCCAGGACGGCAGCTACCTCGCCTCGGCGCCGAACGCCGCCGGGGCCGAGGTGTTCCGCATGCAGGCCACCGAGCTCGGGCGCTACCTCTTCTACGGCCGCGCGCGCAACTTCATGGCGGGCGCGTCCAGCCTGGTCGGCACGCCCAACGACGGCGTCGAGACCCAGGCCGGCGCCGACGAGTCGGCCGACTGGCGCGTGAACGTGGCGCCGGGTGGCGGGTTCACGGTCGCCCTGCCCTCGGCGGGCAACAAGGTGCTCACCGCCATGGGCGGGGATGGTCGCCTGGTGCTCGCGCCGGCGGGCGCGGGCGACGCCTCGGTGTTCACCTTCGAGGCCGCCGAGGGCTGCCCGGCCTATCCCGAGGTGGAGGTCAGCGCGACCGGCACGCCCGGCGGGGGCGCGACGCCCTACGGCGGGACCCGGGGCGTGATCGACCTCCACATGCACATGATGGCCTTCGAGTTCCTGGGCGGGCGCGCGCACTGCGGCAGGCCCTGGCACCGCTACGGCGCGGAGTACGCGCTGGTGGACTGCCCCGACCACTACGCGATGGCGAGCCCGCTCGAGAGCGCCGTCTCCTCGGGTGCCCCGGGGCCCACCCACGACCCGGTGGGCTGGCCGACGTTCAAGGACTGGCCGCACCACGAGTCGCTGACCCACGAGCAGTCCTACTACCGGTGGCTCGAGCGGGCATGGATGGGCGGCCTGCGCGTCTACGTGAACCTCTTCGTGGAGAACAAGGTGCTCTGCGAGCTCTACCCCCTGAAGCAGAACTCCTGCGACGAGATGGACAGCGTGCGCCTTCAGAACAAGCGCATCCACGAGCTGGAGAACTACATCGACGCCCAGAGCGGCGGTCCCGGGGAGGGCTGGTTCAGGATCGTGACCGATCCGTTCCAGGCCCGGCGCGTGATCAACCAGGGCAAGCTGGCCGTGATCCTGGGCATCGAGGTCTCCGAGCCCTTCGGGTGCAAGGTCTACAACGACGAGCCCCAGTGCGACCGGGCCCAGATCGACCGCGAGCTGAACGAGGTCTACGGGTTCGGGGTCCGCCAGATGGAGCTGGTGAACAAGTTCGACAACGCGCTGGTCGGAGTGGCGGGCGACGCGGGAAGCACCGGCACGGTCGTGAACAGCGGGAACCGCTACGAGACCGGCAGATACTGGGACATGCAGGCGTGCACCGGGCCGCCCGGGGAGACCGACAAGGAGTCCCCGGGCGTCTACGACCACGACCACAACGACGTCGTTCTCCAACGTGCTCGAGGCATTCCTGCCGCCCGGCGCCGCGCCGGTCTATCCCAGGGGCGCGCAGTGCAACTCACGCGGCCTCACCGACCTGGGAGAGCATGCGGTCCGGCGCATGATCGGCAGGGGGATGATCATCGACCCCGATCACATGAGCGTGGTCGCGCGCAAGCAGACGATGGCCGTGCTCGAGGCCGAGCGTCACGGCGGTGTGGTCTCCAGCCACACCTGGAGCTCGCCGGACGTGATCCCGCGCATCTACAACCTCGGCGGCGTCGTGACCCCATACGCGGGCTCGACGAAGGGCTTCGTGGACGCGTGGAGGAAGACGAAGCCCAAGCGCAACAAGAAGTTCGTCTTCGGCTTCGGCCGCGGGGCCGACATGAACGGCTTCGGCTCACAGGGCGGCCCGCGCAACGGCCCGAACCCGGTGCGCTACCCGTTCAAGTCCCCCGACGGCAAGGTCACGCTGGAGCGCCAGACCAGCGGCTCGCGCGTGTTCGACATCAACAAGGACGGCGTGGCGCACTACGGCCTCTACCCGGATTGGCTCGAGGACCTGCGCATGCTGGCCGGCGACGAGATCGTGAACGACATGGCCCGCGGCGCCGAGGCCTACCTGCAGATGTGGGAGCGCTCGGTCGGCGTGCCGGCGGCCCGGCGCTGCCGCCCCGCGCGCGGGCGACTCACGGCCAAGGGCCTGTCGCGCGTGCGCCTCGGGCTGGCCCCGGTGGGGCTGCTCAAGCGCGCCGGCCAGCCCATCACCCGCAGGGCTCGCACCTACCGCTACTGCGTGCGCGGCAAGGGCAACGGCAAGGCGAAGATCGTCGCCGTGTTCGGCGGCAACGAGAAGGCCGCGCTGGTGGGCACCACCGCGCGCGGCCACCGGTCCCGGACGATCAGGCGGGCGGGCGGGGCCAAGCTCCGTCGCGCGGCGAAGAGGCTGGGCCGGGGCCGGCTCGTGCGCCGCGCCAAGGGGGGCAAGCGCTTCGTGTTCGGCGTGCGCCGCGGCAAGGTGCGCTACGTCGCGGTCACCACGCGCTCGGTGGCCAAGAGCAAGCGGCGCCTGAGCGCGCACCTGCGCCGCGCCGGCCTGAGCTGACGCCTCAGACCCGGGCGGCGCCCAGCTCGGCGGAGAAGAGGAAGCGCTCCAGCCGGGCGTTGAAGCCGGGCGTGCGCTGCACGGCCCGACCGGCGCCGGGCAGTCGCTCGCGTGCGGCCCCCAGGCGCTCGGCCAGCGCATCGCACTCGGCCTCGCGCGCGGCGTCGTGGTCGCCCGAGAGCACGATCGCCTTCAGGCCGGCGGCCGCGATCGCCGCGACATCGACCCCGTCCCCGGGCGGCGGCGGCTCGATCAGCGTGAGCGAGCGCATCAGCTCCGGGGCCCGCGCGGCGAGCAGGATGAGGCCGCTCGCCCCCGACGCGTAGCCCACGGCGTGGGCCCGCTCGCGGGTGAGCAGCTGCTCCAGATCGCGGGCGTCGGCCTCGGGGTCCTGCCCGTCCGCCGACGGGCTCATGCGAAAGCCCCGGCGGGTGGCGATCACCAGGCGCCAGCGCTCGGCCAGCGCCTCCTGGTCCTTCCAGGTCGGGCCGGGCGCCACGTCCCCGTGCACCAGCAGCACTGCGGGGCCCGATCCGAGGGCGCGCACGGCGAGAGACGGAGACATTCCGCGACCTATTATCGAGCAACCCGAGAGAGGAGAAGGATGGCGAAGACGCTGTACACGGCCGAGGCGAAGGTCACCGGCGCGCGCATCGAGGGGCATGGGCGCACGAGCGACGGCGCCCTCGAGGTGGACCTGCGCATCCCCTCGGACATGGGCGGCCCCGGAGGGGGCACCAACCCCGAGCAGCTGTTCGCGGTGGGCTTCGCCTCGTGCTTCGAGAGCGCCCTGAGCGTGGTGGCTCGCCGCCAGAAGGTCGAGACCGGCGAGACGGAGATCGACTCGAAGGTCAGCCTCCACCCGGCGAAGGGCGGCCACTTCGAGCTGTCGGTCTCACTCGACGTGTCGATGCCGTCGGTCGAGGACGCCGACCAGGCGGCCGAGCTGGTCAGGACCGCCCACAAGGTGTGCCCCTACTCGAACGCCACGCGGGGCAACATCGACGTCGCGCTGACGGCCAACGGCCGGGAGGTCTAGCGCGCGACGGGCTCGGGCAGGGGGTAGCTCACGCCGGTCAGCTCCTCGGAGAGCTCCCACAGCCGGCGGCCCACCTCGGGGTCGCGGGCCTCGGAGGTCGGCTTGACCGTCGTGGGGTCCCCGCGCATCTCGTTGAAGCCGTCGGGGCCGTAGAACTCGCCGCCCTCGACGCCCGGGGCGGTGGCGGCGTAGAGGATCGGCAGCGCCCCGCGCTCGGCGCTCTGGGCCACCAGGCGGTTGCTCACGCTCATGAGCCGCTTCATGATCCCGGTCGGGCCCGTGCTCTGGAGGTTGGTCGCCGAGTAGCCGGGGTGCGCGAGCACGCTGATCACGCCGTCCTCGGCCGCGCGCAGGCGCCGGTCGAGCTCGATGCCGAAGACGGCGTTGGCCAGCTTCGACTGCTGGTAGGCCTTGCGCGGCGCGTAGCCGCTGCTCGAGCTGCAGGTCGTCGAAGTGGATGTGGCCCGGCCTGTGCTCGATGCTGCTCACGGTCACGATGCGCGCCCCGTCGGCTGCCCTGGAGGCGATCGAGCAGGAGGCCGGTGAGCGCGAAGTGGCCGAGGTGGTTCGTGCCGAGCTGGAGCTCGAACCCGTCGGCGGTCTTCTGCGGCGGGGTCATCATGATGCCGGCGTTGTTCACGAGCAGGTCGACCCGCTGGTGACCGAGTCCGGCGACGAACGACCGGACGGAGTCGAGGCTGGAGAGGTCGAGCTCGCGCACCTCGACCTGGTCGGGCCCGGCCGAGATCTGCTGCGCCGCCTCCTCGCCCTTGCCGACGTTGCGCACCGCGAGCACCACGCGGGCGCCGCGCTCCGCGAGCGCGCTCGCCGCGTGCAGGCCGAGACCGCTGTTGGCGCCCGTGACGACCGCGACACGGCCGCTCTGGTCGGGGATGTCGCCGGTGTTCCAGCCCTTGCTCATCTCGTCTCCTTCGGTTCGCGGCGCATGTACCAGTTGGGCACGCCGATCACGGGCTCCTCGGCGACGACCGCGAAGCCGTGGCGCTCGTAGAACGACACGTTCTCGGCCTTGTCGGTCTCGAGGTAGCCCATCGTCCGGGAGGCGTCCAGGCGCCGGGTGTGCTCGGCCATGATCTGCGAGCCGATACCGCGCCGCTGCAGATGGGCGTCCACGCCGAGGGGCCCGAGGTGGGCGTGCGGCTCATCGGGATCGCGCTTGGCCCATGTGCCGATCCACTTCCCGACGCGCGCCATGGTCCGGGGACCGCAGCGGGCGACGGTCGGCAGGAACCGAAGGCGCTGAGCGGGCGTTGGCTGGCAGGTCCCCGGCGGGGCCACTCCGGTGACCCCGACGATGGCGCCGTCCTGAACGGCGCAGATCGGCGCCTGATCGCCCATGATCCGAAACAGCGCTCCGAACTGGCGCTCGAGAAGCATCCGACGACGCTCCGGGTCGGGCCCGAAGGCCGCCACGTGGAGAGGGTTGTCGCGCATCCCGCGCGCGAGCACGGCCACGGCGGCCGCCCGCTCGTGACCGCGAAGGTCACGCACCTCGATGGAGGGAACGGCGTCCGTCGTCACTAGCGCCGCGGAGCGCGCTTGACCGTGACCGGGGTCAGGGTGACCGTGCCGAAGGCGGCGTCCACATTGCGGGTGCGCACCGTGAAGTCGATCTTGCCCGCCTTGCGCAGGCGGCGCGCGCGCCGGCCCCTGAGGCGAAGGCCCACGACCTTCTCCTGCCCCGCGCCGATGCGGTAGCGCACGCCGTGGGGTGAGTTGAGGATCCGCACCCGGCCCACGCAGGCCGCGCCGATGCCCTTCGGCCAGCGGGTCGGGCAGGCCAGGCGGATCAGGGCCCTGCCGCGGCGGTTCACGCGAAGCGCGGGCGAGCGAGGGCTGCGCCGCCCGTGCCCGCGCCGGGCCGGCGGGCGGAAGCGGATCCTCGGAGGCGCCCTGCTGGTAGCGATCGGGCTCACGAAGGGCGTTCTGGAAGCCCTGGTCGTCGTTGGGGTCCTCGGCCGGCGGCGTTCTCCGGGGCGGGGCCGGGGACGGCGATGCGCTGGTCGGTCACCGAGTCGAGGACGCGCCGGTAGAGCTCGTGCTCCCACGAGGTCCCGCCGGAGAAGACCAGCCCCCGGTCCTGGCCGTTCCTCACCACGACGATGTCCTGGGAGGGGAACACGGTCACGAGCTGCCCGAAGAGCCCGGAGAAGCGGTAGAGGTCGGCGGGCAGGTCGGGGAAGTCCCTGCCCCTTGGAGACGGGGCGCTCGGTGATGCGCGGGCCGACGCACGGCGACCCGGCGTTCACCCAGATGAGCCAGCCGTAGCAGCCGTTGGTCGGAGTCGGGGTGACCGCCCGGCGCACGAACTCGGCCGACAGCAGGCGCTTCCCGCGCCAGACGCCGTCGCGGCGCATGAGGTCGCCCAGGCGCCCGTAGTCGTCGGGGGTCATCTGCACCCCGTAGAAGCCGCCGACGTGCCCGGCCTCGTCGCGGGTCCAGCGTCCACGACTCCGGCGCGATCCCGAGGGGGCCCATGAGCTCCTGCTGCGCGAAGGCGCCCGCGTCCATGCCCGCCGAGCGGCCGATGGCCTCGGCCAGCAGCGAGACGGGACTCTGCGCGTACTCGAAGAACGTGCCCGGCTTGTGCACCGCCCGCAGGGTCAGCGCGTCGTGGATGCGGTCGAACCCGGTGAAGATGTTGTAGTCGCGGAAGCCGTTCCACTCCAGGCCGGAGGTCATCGTGAGGAGGTCGCGCATGGTGATCGCCCCGTGGGCGAGGTCGGCTTCGGGCACGAGCGAGCCGACGGGATCGTCGGGCGAGATGAGGCCGAGCTGCATCGCGCGGCCGAACATCAGCGCGGTGACCGACTTGGCCATCGACCAGCTCTCGTACCGCTGCGTCCGGTTGGCGGGCGCCAGGCGGTCCTCGCCGACGAGGCACCCGTGGCGGTAGACGCGCACGGCGAAGCTCAGGTCGCCGCTCGCGTAGTCGAGGGCGCTCTGGAGCTTGGCCGCGTCCATGCCGGCCTCGCCGGGAGTGGCCCGCGGCCACGCGCCGCCGGGCTCGGCGCAGGTCTTCGCCGCGCTCGCAGGGGAGGCCAGCACGAGTCCCGCCAGGACCGTGACCATCGCCGTCGTCGCTGCTCGAAACGTTCGCAAGATGCCTCCCCTCGAAGAAGATACCCGCTATCCATCGGGGTGATGGATGCGCCTGACTCCGTGGAGGAGCGGATCGCGGTCGGCGGCCGCGAGCTCGTCATCGTGCGCCCGCGCGATTTCGAGGACCTGCTCACCGACGAGGCGTTCGAGCGCGAGGAGCTCCTGCCCTACTGGGCGCACCTGTGGGGGAGCTCGGTGGCGCTCGCGGGTGTGGTGGCCGAGGAGGCCCGGCCGGGCCAGCGGGTGCTCGAGCTGGGTTGCGGCCTGGGCCTTCCGAGCATCGCCGCCGCCCACGCGGGGGCGCGCGTGACCGCCAGCGACTGGTCGAAGGACGCCGCGAGCGCCGCCGCGGCCAACGCGGCCCTCAACGGCGTGGAGATGGAGGTCGTGCACGCCGACTGGGACGCCCCCGAGGCCCTGCTCGCCCGCGCCCCGTGGGACCTGGTGATCGCCGCGGACGTGCTCTACGAGGCCAAGAAGGTGACCACGATGCTGGAGCTCCTGCCCCGGCTCACCCGCCACGTGCTGCTCGCCGAGCCGGGCCGGGTGCCGGCCGAGCCCTTCTTCGCCGCGGTCGAGGAGCGCTGGGAGCGCTCGGAGGTCTCCGGCGTGACCCAGCCGCGCGCACGGTGCACCGCCTGACCCTTCGCCCGACGATGAGGCCGTACCCACGGCAACCGAGGCGAAAGGACGGCACCGTGGCGCAGGAGAAGAACCTAAGAAGGGCGACAGGTCGAGTGGAGCTCCCACGGCGGCAAGGCCGAGGGCAAGGTGAGAAGAAGCTGACCGAGGACACGAAGATCAAGGGCAGCAGATCCGCGCCTCGAAGGACGACCCTCGCTACCTGGTGGAGAGCGAGAAGTCGGGGGCAAGGCCGCCACAAGGCCGAGCGCTCGACAAGAAGGCTGACCCTGGAGCTCGGTCGCAAAGGACGGCGCCGAGGTCGAGATCCGGGCGGTCGAGCCGCGCGATCGCGAGGCGGTGCGCCAGGGCTTCGAGCAGCTCGGGCCCGAGTCGCGCTACAAGCGCTTCCTCTCGCCGGTCGCCGACCTGACCTCCGCGCAGCTCGACTACCTCACCGACATCGACCACCACGACCACGAGGCCCTGGTGGCCATCGCCGACGGGGTGGGGGTGGGCGTCGCCCGCTTCGTGCGCCTCGAGCCCGACGGCCCGCGCGCGGAGGTCGCCGTGGCCGTGGGCGACGACTGGCAGGGCCGCGGCCTCGGGACCATCCTGCTCGACCGTCTCTCCCGGCGGGCGCGCGAGGAGGGCGTCACGACCTTCACGGCGGCGGTGCTCACGGACAACCAGGCGGTCATCGACCTGCTCGGCGCGCTGGGCTCGACCTCGAGCCGCCGTGGTGAGCCCGGCCAGCTCGACCTGGAGATAGCGCTGGACGGCGAGGAGAGCCTCCGTGAGCTGATGCGCAGCGCCGCTTCGGGCGCGGTGCGCTTCGCCGAGCGGATCCGGACCTGGCGGCCCTACCGGCGCTCCTAGGCGCGGGCACGGGCGGGGCTGGTACGGTCGCGCCATGCCAAGCGAATCCTTCGTCGGAGCGGCTGACCGAGCAGATCGGCAACGAGTTCTCCGCTTCACAGCAGTACGTGGCGGTCGCCGTCTACTACGACGACGAGACCATGCCGCGCCTGGCCTCGTTCTTCTACGCCCAGGCGATCGAGGAGCGCAACCACGCCATGATGATGATCCGCTACCTGCTGGACGCCGACGCCACCGTGCGCGTGCCGGGCGTCGACACGCCCAAGAACGGCTTCGACGACCTCGTCGAGCCGGTGCGGATCGCGCTCGAGCAGGAGCGGAAGGTGAGCGACCAGATCGCCTCGCTCTCGGCGCTCGCCCGCGAGGAGGGCGACTACCAGAGCGAGCAGTTCCTGCAGTGGTTCCTCAAGGAGCAGGTGGAGGAGGTCGCGACGATGTCCGACCTGCTGCGGGTCGTCGAACGGGGCCGGGAGAACCCGCTGATGGTCGAGGAGTACCTCGCCCGCGAGGGCGTGGGCGAGAACGAGTCGGATCCGACCGCTCCTCCCGCGGCCGGCGGCGCCCTCTAGCCGCGTCAGCGGCGGGCCAGCAGCGACATCGAGAGCGCCACGAGGATCGCGGAGCCCGCGAACGCCACGTAGAGCCCCCAGGCCGGCGCGAGGTCGGCGTCGTCCACGAGCTCGCGGAAGTCGCTCGCCACGACCGCGATGGCCACCGTGCCGACCACGGCCGCACCGACGCGCCAGCAGCGGGCCGCCTCGCGCGCGAGTGCGCCAGGAGCAGTAGCGCTCCCACCACCGCCGCGATGATCACCACCACGCCGCCGCGCGTGGTGCCGTGGTCGACCACGAGGAGGGTCTTCGACCAGGGCGCCAGAGAGCCGACCACCATCAGCACCACGGCGGTGAGGCCGAAGGCGAGCGCGCTGGGCAGCCTCGCCGGCTTGCCAGTCGCCTTCCCCCTCGCCTGCTCGCGCCGGCGCCGCGCCTCGGCCGCGCTGGCGGCGTAGCGCTCGTCCTCGGTGAGCCCCTCCCAGGCCGGCGATCCCGGGGACGTCTCCGGCGCCGTCTCCGGCTGCGGTCCTGGTTCAGGCTGCGCCTCGACGACGGCCGGGGGGATCGTCGCCTCCTCGGCGTCGGGCACCACGTCGGCCTGGGCGGTCTGCTGAAGCTTGCGCTCGCGCCGGCGCTGGCGCGAGGCCTCGCGGGCGCGCCGGATCTCCTCACGCGCACGCTTCGCCTCCTCCCGCCTCTCACGTCGCGGCCGTGTCGGTGGCTCGGGCTCGGGCTGGGAGCTCCGGCTCTGGCTCGGGCTCTGGCTCGGGCTCGGGTTCGGGTTCGGGCTCGGGCTCGGGCTCGGGCTCCGGCTCGGGCTCGGGTTCGTGGCTCCGGCTCGGGTTCCGGCTCCGCCGGCCTCGGGGGGCTCGACAACCACCGCGTGCTCGGCGGTCTCGATCTCCGCCTGGGACTCCGCGGGCTCGGGCTCGATCGGCTCCGGCTCGACGGGCTCGGGCTCGATCGGCTCCGGCTCGACTGGCACCGGCGGTGGCGGTGGCGGTGGTGGCGGCGGCACCGGCCGCCGGCCGCCCGGACGCAGGCGGCGAAAACGGCGCAGGGGCGCCCGCCGGCGGGGAGCGGCGGGCGGCGCGGGTGGTGGGCGGCGGCGGCGGTGGCGGCTCGGTGGTCGGCCTCGGACTCCGGCTCGGGCTCGTCCGGCTCGTCCTCGTAGGCGGGCTCGTACGCCTCCTCGCTCTCCGCCTCCGGCTCGTACGGTTCCTCGTAGACGGGCTCGTACTCGCTCCTCGTAGCTCCTCCTCGGGGCCCGGCTCGTAGGCCTCCGGCTCGGGCTCCGCCTCGGGCTCGACTGGCTCCACCGGCTCGGGCTCGGCCTCCTCGGGCGCGACCTCTCCCACGCTCAGCTCCAGCTTGTCGCCGGGGGCCGCGCTCTCGAGCGGCGGATCCACCTCAACGCCCACCGCGCGCAGCGCGGCGGCGATCATCCGGCGATCCTCGTCGTCGAGTCGCTCGAGCTCCCAGGTCTGCTCGAGCGCGCCCTGACCCACGGTCACGGGCCCGTGCTCGTCGAGCCAGCGACGAATGACCTGCTCAGGTGCGGGATCGGGCTCCGCCATGGGCCGCGCAAGCCTATTGCCATCCGACCCCGGAACGACGCAGGGTTGGCCGAGACGCCGGTGGCCGGCGGGTCCTCGCAGGTAGTGTGATCGCATGGCTCAGGACCATCCGGCCAGCATCGAGGTGGAGGGCCTCGTCAAGGAGTTCAAGAAGGGCCCGCGCGCGGTCGACGGCATCGATCTCCACGTGGATCCCGGCGAGATCTACGGGTTCCTCGGTCCCAACGGCGCGGGGAAGTCCACCACGGTGCTCATGCTCACCACGCTGCTGCCGCCCGACTCGGGCACCGCGCGCGTCGCCGGCTACGAGGTGCGCGAGGACGGGGCGCGCGTGCGCGAGAACATCGGAGCGGCCCTCCAGGAGGCGGCGCTGGACCCTCACCTGAACGCGCGCGAGCACATGCGCCTCCAGACCGCGCTCCACGGCCTGCCCAAGGCGGAGCGCGCCAGGCGCGGTGACGAGCTGATCGAGCGGGTCGGCCTGTCCGAGGCCGCCGACCGCAAGGTGGGCGGCTACTCGGGCGGGATGAGGCGGCGACTCGATCTCGCGCTGGCTCTGGTCCACCGGCCGCGCATCCTCTTCCTCGACGAGCCCACCACGGGCCTCGACCCCCAGAGCCGGTCCGCGCTGTGGGAGGAGGTGGAGCACCTGTCCCGCGACGAGGGCGTCACGGTGTTCCTCACCACCCAGTACCTCGAGGAGGCCGACAAGCTCGCGCGGCGGGTCGGCATCATCGACCACGGCAAGATCGTGGCGGAGGGCACGCCGGACGCGCTCAAGGCCGAGCTCGGCGCGTCGAACGTCGAGGCCGTGCCCGCCGACCCCGCGCGGGGCGACGACGTGGCGCGCGTGCTCTCGCGCTTCGGCGACGGCGACTGCCCGACCCGCCTCGAGGAGAGCATCGGGGTGCGGCTCAGCGGCGGCGACGCGTCGCTGGCCGACGTGGTGCGCGCGCTCGACGGCGAGGGCATCGAGCTGGCGCACCTGCAGGTGCATCCGCCGACGCTCGACGACGTGTTCCTGGCCAAGACGGGGCACAGCCTCGAGGGCGCGGGCGACGACGAGGAAGAGCCGGGCGACGATGGCGTGGCCGCCCGGCGCGCGGCCACCGCTCCGGTGTGAGCTCCCCCGTCTGGACTCAGACGCGCGGCGCTGGCCCGGCGCTCGGTGCTGCGCACGCTGCGCCAGCCCGCCCAGGTGATCCCCTCGATCACCTTCCCGCTCTTCCTGCTGGCCATCAACGCGGGCGGCCTGGACGCGGCCACCAACATCCCCGGCTTCCCGACGGACTCCTACCTCACCTTCGCGCTCGCGGTGCCCTTCGTCCAGTCGGGGATCATCGCGGTGACCAACAGCGGGGGCGACCTCGCGAGGGACATCGAGGACGGCTTCCTCGACCGGCTGGCCCTCACGCCGATGAGCGGCGTGGCGCTGGTGGCCGGTCAGCTCGCCGGGATCGTGGCGCTCGGTCTGATGCAGGCGCTGGTGTACCTGGGGGTCGGGCTGGCCGCCGGCGCGACGCTCGAGGCCGGGCTGGCCGGTGCGCTCGTGCTGCTCGCGCTGTCGGTGGTGATCACGTTCGGCTTCGGCTGCATCGGCGTGTTCGCGGCCTTCCGGTTCGGCGACGGCGAGGCGGTGCAGGGCCTGTTCCCGGTGCTGTTCGTGACCCTCTTCCTGTCGTCGATGGCGCTCCCGCGCGACCTGATCGAGCAGGACTGGTTTCGCACGATGGCCACCTACAACCCGGTCTCGCTACCTGCTCGAGGGCATCCGCTCGCTTGTTCATCGAGGGCTTCGACGAGCAGGCGCTGGCGCTGGCCTTCGGCTGTGCGTCCGCCATCGCCGCCGTCTTCCTGGCGCTCGCCGTGAGCAGCCTCCGGGGAAGGCTCCAGCGCACGTGAGCTCGCTTGCCCGGTCGCGCAGCGTGGCCCTCGGGGTGGCCTGGCGCAACCTGCACAACTTCTTCACCACCCCCGCGCTGATCGTCCCGGCGATGCTCTTCCCGCTGTTCTTCTTCACGGCGTTCGCCGGCGGGCTCTCGCGGGTGGAGAGCGCTCCGGGCTTCGACTTCGACAGCGGCTACACCGCGTTCCAGTTCGTCTTCGTGCTGATGCAGGCCTCGGCGTTCGGCGGGGTGTTCATCGGCTTCTCGATGGCGCGCGACTTCGAGTCGGGCTTCGGGCGGCGCATGATGCTGGCCGCGCCCAACCGGCTCGCCATCCTCGGCCGGCTACGCCATCGCGGCGCTCGTCCGGACGGTGTTCATCTGGACGCTGCTCACGTGCATCGCGCTGGCGGTGGGCATGCAGGTGGGCGGCGACGCGGTCGACCTCTTCGGGCTGTACGCGCTTGCCGCGATCATCAACTTCGCGGCGCTCATGTGGTCGGCCGGCATCGCGCTGCGCTTCCGCTCGATCCAGGCCGGCCCGCTCATGCAGACGCCGACCTTCCTCGTCATCTTCCTCGCGCCGGTGTACGTGCCGATCGCGCTGCTGAGCGGGTGGGTCGAGGCGGTGGCGCGGGTGAACCCGGTCACCGCGGTGATCGAGGCGGGCCGCGACTTCATCTCCGGCGGCGACGCGACCGTCCTGCTCGCCTTCGGCGCGGCGCTGGGTCTCGCGTGCCTGTTCGGCGTCTGGGCGGTGCGGGGGCTGCGCCGGGCGGAGGCGGCGGGCTGAGCGCTTGCCCGCCGGGGTAGGCTGACGCCATGAGCGAAGAGCCGGGAAGGGACCCCTCCGAGGAGGCCGAGCGGACGGTCGGCGATCTCGAGCACCAGAGCGACAAGCTCGAGGAGCAGATCGAGGACACGAGGTCGGACTGGGAGGGCAAGAAGGAGTCCTCCGACGTGCCGGGCGCCGTGCCCGACGAGAACGACGCGAGCGACGATGGCTGAGGAGACGCGGGAAGTGGTCCGGGGCGACGGCTTCACCGTCGGCCACATCGACGCCATGGGCGAGGGGCCCGGCTTTCGCAAGGTCCGCCGCGAGCTCGACGTGGAGGAGTTCGGCGTGAACGCGATCGTCATCCCGGCGGGCTACGAGGCCGCGTTTCACTTCCACGACGAGCAGGAGGAGCTGTACTTCGTGCACCGCGGGACGCTGGAGTTCGAGTTCGGCGACGGCTCCAGGCACGCTCGGGCCCGGCGGGCTGGCGCGCGTGGCCGCGGCCACCCACCGCAGGGTCAAGAACGTGGGCGACGAGGACGCCGTCTACGTGGTCGTCGGCGCCAAGGGCGGCTACGTGGGCCGCGACGGCCGGGCGCCTGAAGGGGAGGCGCTCCGCTCCACTTCGGACTAGCGCCAGGCCGTGCTCCGAGGCGTCCTCGCAGTCCTCGCCCTCGCGCTCGTCGTCCTCGCGACGGCGCTGCCGGCCGGCGGGCGGCCGCTGCCCGGCGCGCCGAAGTGCCCGATCTTCCCCCGCAGCTCGCACTGGAACCAGCGGGTGGACAGGCTGCCGCGCCACCCGCGCTCGGCGGCGATCGTCTCGGCGGTCGGCCGGGACGCGCACGCCCACGCCGACTTCGGGTCGGGGCTCTACGACGGGGGGCCGATCGGCATCCCGTACAAGGTCGTGGGCGGCGACCAGCAGCGGGTGCCGGTGAGCTTCGAGTACGCGTCCGAGTCCGACGGCCGGCGCTACCCGATCCCGCGCGACGTGCCGATCGAGGGCGGCCCGCGCGCGGACGGCGACCGCCACGTGATCCTGCTCGACCGCTCGCGCTGCCGCCTGTACGAGCTCTTCGCCGCCTATCCGCAGGACGGCGGAAGGCGCTGGCGGGCGGGCTCGGGCGCGATCTGGAACCTGCGCTCGAACCGCCTGCGCCCGCGCGGCTGGACCTCCGCCGACGCCGCCGGCCTGCCCATCCTGCCCGGCCTGGCGCGCTACGACGAGGTCAAGCGCGGCCGGATCAACCACGCGCTGCGGATCACCGTGCCCCGCACCCGGCGGGCGTTCATCTACCCGGCCCGCCACTTCGCCTCGGACTCCACGGATCCGACCCTCCCCGCGATGGGCCAGCGCGTGCGGCTGCGGCGGAGCTTTCCTCTCGGGCGCTACCCGCGCCAGTCGCGGGTGGTGCTGCGGGCGCTGAAGGAGTACGGCGCGCTCGTGGCCGACAACGGATCGGCCTGGTACGTCTCCGGGGCGCCGGCGAGGGGCTGGAACAACGACGACCTGCACTCGCTCGACCGCGTGCGGGGGAGCGACTTCGAGGTGGTGGACACGCGCCGGCTGCCCCGGCCCGGACGCTGACCTACCGGTCCGGCGGCGTCTGCGAAGGCGCGGGCGCCGGGGCGGTCTCCGGGCGCCTTCCTGGGCTGAGGGGCCTCGTCGGTGGTCTGGGGCTCGGCGGGCTCGTCGTCCGTCGTCGGCTCGGTCTCGGTCGTGTCGGTCTCCTCGGTGGTGTCGGCGTTGCGTGGTGTCGGGCGCGCTCTCGTCGGCCGGACTCGGCTCTTCGTCGGTCACGGTCGCCGGCCTGCTTCTTGCCGCCGAGGATCGAGGTGCTGCGGTCGGACTTGCCCAGCGACTGCCCGGCGATCAGCTCCGGCAGGGTGAGCGCCGCCGCGCCGATCACGAACGCCAGCGCCGCCGTGATCGCGGGGATCCGCCCAGGAGACGCGCGCGCGCGACGGGCCGGCTGCGGTAGACGCTCATCCCCTCCGTCGGCGGCTCGCCGCCGGGCGCTCGAGCGGCACGGTCCGCCGCGCCTCCGGGGCGTGGGATCGGCGGCGTCCGGGGCAGCGCCGCCCGCTCCGAGGTGATCCGCTCCGCGATCTTCGCCGTCGGGCGGTGCAGCATCTCGCTCACCAGGGCGACGATCACAGGGGTCATCGCGGCGGCAATCGGCGTGCCGGCGATCCAGAACTGGGAGGTGATCATCGCCGCGGTGGCCGAAGCGATGCTGGCGATGACCAGCGTGCGATCGACAGGTGGCGCTCCTCCTCGCGCGACCGTTGCGAGGACATGACGCGCGACAGGGTAGCGAGGCGCGGCCCGGGGCCCGCCGGCGGTACGGTTGCCACCGTGAAGGAGGACCTCCGCGAGGCCGACGTCGCGATCGTCGGCGCCGGTCTGGCCGGCCTCGTCGCCGCCCGCGACCTGATCGCCGGCGGGGTCGAGCGCGGTGGTGCTCGAGGCGCGCGACCGCGTCGGCGGCCGGCTGCTCAACGAGCCCATCGGAGACGGCAAGGTGGTGGAGGTCGGGGGCCAGTGGATCGGCCCCACCCAGGACCGGATGGCGGCGCTGGCACGCGGACATGGGCGTCGACACCTTCCCCACCTATGCGAGGGCGAGAACGTGATCGAGTGGCGCGGCAGGCTGCGCCGCTACAGCGGCACGATCCCCCGGATCAACCCCGCGGTGCTGGTCGACGTGGAGCAGGCCCAGCGGCGGCTGAACCGGATGGCGAGGAAGGTGCCGCTCGACCGCCCGTGGGCGGCGCCGAAGGCGCGCGAGTGGGACTCGATGACCGCCGACACGTGGATGGACCGCAACATGGCGACGAAGGCCGGCGCGCGAGCTGCTCCAGCTCGGCGTCGAGTCGGTCTGGGCCGCGCAGCCCGAGGACATCTCGCTGCTGCACCTGCTCTTCTACGTGCACTCGGCCGGCAGCCTGGAGCTGCTGTTCGACACCGAGGGCGGCGCCCAGGAGAGCCGCTTCGTGGGCGGCTCGCAGAGCGTGCCGATCGCGCTGGCGGAGCGCCTGGGCGACGAGGTGGTGGTCACGGGTGCTCCCGTGCGCCGGATCGAGCACGGGGGCGAGGGCGGTCGTCGTGCACGCCGACGGGCGCCGACCGTCCGCGCCCGCCGCGCCGTGGTGGCGCTCGCCCCGGCGCTGGCGGGCCGGATCGTCTACGACCCGCCGCTGCCGGGCCACCGCGACCAGCTCACCCAGCGGATGCCGCTGGGCACGGTGGCCAAGTGCATGGCCATCTACGACGAGCCCTTCTGGCGCGCGGAGGGTCTCAGCGGCCAGGCGCACCAGCGACGTCGGCCCGGTGAAGCTCACCTTCGACAACTCGCCGCCCGACGGCTCGCCCGGCGTGCTGCTCGGGTTCCTCGAGGGCAGGGCGGCGCGCGAGACGGGCCGGCTGGCGCCCGAGGAGCGCCGGGCGCTGGTGATCGACTGCTTCACGCGGCTGTTCGGCCCGCGCGCCGCGCAGCCCGGAGCGCTACGTCGAGCGCCTGTGGGCCGAGGAGGAGTTCTCCCGCGGGTGCTACGGCTGCCACCTGCCCACGGGCGCGTGGACGAACTACGGCGAGGCGCTGCGGGCGCCGATCGGGCCCGCTGCACTGGGCCGGGCCGGAGATCGGCCGAGGTCTGGTCGGGCTACATGGACGGCGCGGTGCGCTCGGGCGAGACCGCGGCCCGCGAGGTGCTCGCCGCGCTGTGAGGGAGCCGCTCGACGCGGTGGTGGTCGGCGCCGGCCACAACGGCCTGACGGCCGCCGCCTACCTGGCCCGCGCGGGCCTGCGCGTCGAGGTGCTCGAGCGCCGCGACATCGCGGGCGGGGCGTGCGTGACCGAGGAGCTCTGGCCGGGCGTGCGGGCCTCGCCCGGCGCCTACACCTTCTCGCTCCTGCGGCCGGAGATCATCGGCGACCTCGATCTGGCGCGACCACGGCCTGCGACGTCGGCGTCCACGAGCCCGGCCTGTTCGCCCCCTTCCCCGACGGGCGCCAGGTGGTCACCTGGTCGCTCGCGCGAGCGCACGCGCGACGGGATCGAGCGCGACTGGTCGCGCGCCGACGCCGACGCCTACGCGAGGTTCGCCCAGCGCTGGGAGCGACGCCGCGCGAGCGGGCGCGGCCGCTGCTGAGCGAGCCGCCCGACCGCGAGCGCTGGCTGGAGGCGGTGGGCCCGGGGATCCTCGACGGGCTCGATCGCCGACGAGCTGCGCGACATCCCGTCCGAGGAGGTGCGCGTGCCGTTCGCGGTGCAGGGGCTGATCGGCACGCTGGCCGGCCCCGAGGACCCGGGCACGGCCTTCGTCGGCTTCTACCACGACCTGGGCCAGGCGGCCGGGGTGCCCGGCGCCTGGGGCTACGCGCGCGGGGGGATGGGCGCGGTGACCGAGGCGCTGCGCTCGGCGGCCGAGGCGGCGGGCGCGACGGTCCGGCTCGAGGCGCCGGTGGAGCGCGTGCTGGTGGAGGACGGGCGCGCGGCGGGGGTGGTGCTCGAGGGCGGCGAGGAGGTTCGGGCGCGGGTGGTGCTCTCCAACGCCGACCCCGTGCGCACGCGCCGCGCTGGCGGGCGCCGAGGCGCCCGCCGGGCTGGCGCCAGGCCGGGCCGGTGGTGAAGGTGATGGTGCTGCTCGACGGCCTGCCCGGACTTCCCGTCCTGGCCCGGGCTCGAGCCGTGGCAGGGGCGCGATCGACATCGGCTTCACGCTCGACGACCTCGACCGCCGCCGCCGACGACGCGCGCGCGGGCCGCCCCGCGGCCGCGCCGTGGATCGAGGCCGCGTGCCAGACCTCCACCGACGACACGCTCGCTCCGCCCGGGCACGCACGTGGTGTCGATGTTCTGCCAGTGCTTCCCGGTCGACGCCGACCCCGAGGCCGCGGCGGACTCGGCGCATCGCCCGCTTCGCCGAGGTGTGCCCGGACTTCCCGGACCGGGTCGTCGACCGGCTGGCGCTCGGGCCGCGCGAGCTCGAGGAGCGCTTCGGCATCACCGGCGGCCACATCTTCCACGGCGAGATGCTGCCCGGGCCAGCTGCTCGAGGACCGTCCCGACCGGCGGCGCTTCGGCGGGGTCGAGGGCCTCTACCTGGCGGGCTCGGGCGCGCACCCGGGCGGCGCGGTGAGCGGCGCCCCCGGGCTGCTGGCCGCGCGGGCGGTGCTCGAGGACCTGGCGGCCGCGGCGTAGGCGTGGCCCGCTGCTTCGTCACGCGCGAGCTGCCCGGCCCGGCGCTCGACCGCCTGCGCGCCGAGCACGAGGTCGAGGTGTGGCCGGAGCGGCTGCCGCCCCGCCGCGGTGAGCTGCGCGCCGCCGCGGTCGGGCCACGGGCCTGCTCACGCATGCTCACCGACCGCGTCGACGCCGAGCTGATCGGCGCCTCCCCGACCTGCGGGCGATCTCCAACTACGCGGTGGGCGTCGACAACGTGGACGTCGAGGCGGCCACCGCCGCGCGGCATCCCGGTGGGCAACACCCCGGACGTGCTCACCGAGTCCACGGCCGACCTGACGCTGGCGCTGATGCTGGCCGCTGATGCGGCGGCCTGCGCGAGGGCGAGGAGCGAGGTGCGCGCAGGGGAGTGGCTCACCTGGGAGCCGGCTCGGCTGCTGGGCCGCGACCTGCACCGCTCGACGGTGCTCTGGTGGTCGGCACCGGCCGGATCGGAACGGCGGTCGCCCGCCGGCTGCGAGGGCTTCGGCGCGCGGGTGATCACCGCCGGCCGCGACGATCGCGCTCGGCCGCTTCTGCGCCGAGGCCGACGTGGTGACGCTGCACCGCCCGCTCACCGACGAGACGCGCGGGCTGATCGGCGCCGCCGAGCTGGCGGCGATGAAGCGCGACGGCCTACCTGGTGAACACCGCGCGCGGCCCGATCGTGGACACCGGCGCGCTCGAGCGCGCGCTCCGCGACGGCGCGATCGCCGGGCGCGGCGCTCGACGTGACCGACCCCGAGCCGCTGCCCGCCGACGCATCCGCTGCTCGGAGCGCCGAACCTGCTCGTGGTCCCCCACGTCGCCTCGGCCACGCACGCCACCCGCGCGGCGATGGCGGACATCGCGGTGGACAACCTGCTGGCCGCGCTGCGCGGCGAGCCGATGCCGCACTGCGTGAACCCGGAGGTCTACGGCGTGACCTACTCGCCCAGCACCTTGATGATCAGCCGCTTGTCGCGCCCGCCGTCGAACTCCACGTAGAAGATCGCCTGCCACGGGCCGAGGTCCAGGCGGCCCTCGGTCACGGGCACGATCACCTGGTGGTGCACGAGCAGGTTCTTCAGGTGGGCGTCGCCGTTGTCCTCGCCGCCGCGGTGGTGGCGGTAGTCGCCGGGGTCGGGGAGCAGCCGCTGCGCCACCTCGTTCGCCGGCTCGCGCCACGACGGGCGGCGCGATCTTGTCGAGCCACTCCAGCGCGTCCGCCTGGATGCCCGGCTCGTCGTCGTTGATCCAGACGCCGGCGGTGATGTGCATCGCGGAGACGAGCACCATGCCCTCGGCGATCCCGGACTCGTCGACGGCCGCCTGCACGTCGTCGGTGATGCGCACGAACTCGCGGCGCTCGGCGGTGTTGAAGGTCTTGTAGACGGTGTGGGAGGTCATGGCCCGGCATGATGCACACATGGACCTCGGGTTGGACGGCAAGGCCTGCGTGGTGACCGGCGGCAGCCGCG
Organism: uncultured Thermoleophilaceae bacterium; assembly: GCA_963731645.1. Classification (GTDB taxonomy): domain Bacteria; phylum Actinomycetota; class Thermoleophilia; order Solirubrobacterales; family Thermoleophilaceae; genus JAAYBF01. The sequence goes on from CAVSWF010000012.1 coordinate 454,318, forward strand.
GCATCGGCGCCGCGGTGGCCAGGCTGCTGCGCGCAGGAGGGGGCGAGCGTGCTGACCGTGGCGCGCGGCGGCGAGGCGGACCTCGGCGCTCGACGTCACCGAGCCCGACGCGGGCGAGCGGAGCGGTCGGCGAGTGCGTGAAGCGGCTCGGGCGCGATCGACGTGCTGGTGAACAACGCGGGCACCACGCGAGGCCAAGCCGCTCGCCGAGCTCGAGGACTCCGACTGGCAGGAGCAGTGGGAGCTGCACGTGATGGCCCCGATGCGCCTGATGCGCGCCGCCGCGCCGCGTCATGGCCGAGCGCGGGCGAGGGCAGGATCGTGAACGTGTGCTCGTCCTCGGGCAAGCGCCCCTCGCTCACCAACGGCGCCTACTCGGTCACGAAGGCCGCGCAGCTGTCGCTCTCGCGCACGTACGCGGACGCCTACGCCGCCGAGGGGGTGCTCGTGAACGCCGTGGCGCCCGGCCCGGTGGACACCGGCCTGTGGATGGACGAGGGCGGCCTGGCCGACCAGGTCGCGGCGGCGAAGGGGATCATCCCGCGACGAGGCGCTCGAGGCTCAGGCGGCGAAGATCCCGCTCGGGACGCTTCGGCACCGAGGAGGAGGTGGCGGGCGTCGTGGTGGTGCTGTGCTCGGACCTGGCCGCCAACGTGGCCGGCGCGGCCTGGTCGGTGGACGGCGGGGCCGTGCCCGTGATCATCTGATGCACTCGGGCGGGCGTAGCGTGACGGTCTCCGTGCGCTCGGACGGTTCGCCCGGTGTCGTCGATGGCCGTCAGGCGAACGGTGATCGGCACGGACCGCCCCGCCTCGACCTCGTCGAGCAGGTAGCTGCGCACCTGCTCCGGGAACACGATCGCCAGGGGATGCCGGGTGCGCGGCTCTCCGGCGACGCCGTCGATCGTCACGGGGACCGGCGTGTCATCCGGCGGCGTCGTCGCATCGGCGGTGGCTCGGCACGGCTCGCTGCACCGCAGCTCCGCGCTCAGCCTGCTCGACTCGGTCACCGGCTGCTGGGGCTCGAGGACCAGGCGCACCCGGGGCGGGGTGGTCGTCCGGGGTGCGCAGAAGCTTGGAGCGGCGGCCCGAATAGAGGCCCTCGATCGCCTTCCAGCGCAGCGTCACCGTGCTCGGGGTCTGGGCCTCGCTCGCCGTGGCGGTGAGCCGGAACGTCCGTGAGGAGCCGGGGTCCAGGACGCCCAGCGGCCGGGTTCCCAGCTCCCGGGTGCCGCCCGTGTAGACCGTTCCTCTGCGATCCGCGTCCGGTCACGTCGGCCACGGTGAGCTCGAGCCCCTCGGCGGGCGGCGGCCCGTCGCCCAGCGAGAGGAGGAAGAGGCCGGGGGCGTCGCCGGAGTTGCGCACCCGCACGGAGGCGGATGTCTTTCCTCCCGGCTCGAGGGCGGGGACTCGCAGGATCGCCTCGGATGCGGCTGGTGAGCTGCGGGAGCTGCCGCTCACGGGGCTCACCTCGACCTGCGGCCCCGTGTCCTTGCCCTCGGTCTCCGAGTCGCGAGCGAGGGTCAGCGCGAGGGCAAGAATGCCCACGGCGAACGCGATGATGAGGACGCGCGGGATGGGTTTCTTGCGTTTCACGGGTCCGCCCCGAACCGTATCGTCAGGGCATGACGTCCATCCCCTACCGGATCCGCCGCTCCGACCGCGCCCGCCGGGCCCGCATCCAGGTGTCCGCGGAGGGGGTGGAGGTGGTGGTGCCCCGCCGCCTGGCCCTGCGCGAGGTCGAGCCCTTCGTGGAGGAGAAGCGGCGGTGGATCGAGCGGACCCTGCGGCGCATGGCCGAGGCGGAGTCCGAGCGCCCGCCGGCACGCCTGGAGGACGGCGGCGAGGTGCCCTACCTCGGCGAGCGGCTCGACCTGCGGGTGCGCGGTGGAGCCCGGGCGGGTGCGGCCCCACGTGGCGCGGCGCGGCGGGGCGCTGCAGGTGCGCGTGGGCGCCCCGGGCCGGGAGGCGATCGAGGACGCCCTGGAGCGCTGGTATCGCCGCCAGGCCCGCGAGGAGGTCGCCGAGCGCCTCGACGCGCGCCGTCGCGCGGGCCGGCGCGCTCCTACCGCGGGCCTGCAGATTCGCGGTCAGCGCACCCGCTGGGCCAGCTGCTCCTCGGACGGCGCGATGAGCTTCAACTGGCGGCTGCTCCTCGCCCCGCCGGAGATCCTCGACTACGTGGTCGAGCACGAGGTGGCCCACCTCGAGGTCCACGATCACTCGCAGCGCTTCTGGGCGCTCCTCGCCGGCGCGCTGCCCCGAGATGCGCGAGCACGAGGCGTGGCTGCGCCGCCACGGCCAGTCCCTGCGCCTCTGAGGTCGCGCGCTACTCCCAGCGAAAGCCGCGGACCGCCAGCAGCACTCCCGCCGCGGCCCAGAGGGCCACCACCGCCAGCGCGCCCGCGTTGTCCGCCACGCCCGGCGCCGGTCACGATCGCCCCGCGACAGCCCGTCGATCACGTGCTTGAGGGGCAGCACCTCGGCCGACGCCCTCGAGCACCGGCGGGAGGTCGTCGCTGGAGTAGAAGACCCCCGAGATGAAGATCACGGGCAGGAAGATCGCGTTCACGTAGGCGGCGGCGGAGTCGAAGTTGGGGATCGCGTGCGAGAGCGCGATCCCCAGCGAGCCGAAGGTGATCACGCCGGCGGCGGTGAAGACCAGCAGCGCGAACCAGTCCTGGGGCCAGGAGACGTCGTAGAGCAGATGGCCGATGGCCACCACCAGGCCCACCTGCACGAAGGCGTTGGCCACGGCGTTGCCCAGGAAGCCGCCGAGGTAGGAGACGGTGGGGATCGGGGTGCCCGCGGAGGCGCTTGAGGATCCCCTGCTCGCGCAGGAAGGTGAGGTTGAAGGCCATGCGCGTTGAAGGTCGTGGCCATCACGCTCAGGCCGGCGATGCCCGGGATGAGCACCTCCAGCTCGTCGTGCGTCGTTGGCGAACACCGAGGCCACGAGCAGCAGCAGCGCCAGCGGCAGCACGAACGAGAAGAAGGCGGCGCTCGGGTTGCGCCAGAACAGCTTGCGCTCGAGGCGAAACTGCGCGCCAGGCGAGGGCGAAGGCGCTCATCCGCCGTTCCCCCGGTCGTCCTCCGAGGTCAGCTCGAGATAGACCTCCTCGAGCGTCGGGCGCGCCACCTCGAGGCCCTCGAGGCGCTCGCCGCGCGCGATCGCGTCGCCGGTGAGGCGGTGCAGCAGGTCGGTCGGATCGTCGGTCTGGTGCTCGACCCGCTCCCCGTCGGAGAGGTACGAGACGCGGTAGCCGGCGCTGGAAGGCGCCAGCTCCGACGGGGGGCCCGGCGGCGACGATGGTGCCGTCCTTGACGATCGCCACCCGGTCGGCCAGCGCCTGGGCCTCGTCGAGGTAGTGGGTGGTGAGCAGCACGGTCTTGCCGAGGTCGCGCAGGGTGCGCACGACCTCCCAGGCGGCGCGGCGGGCGGCCGGGTCGAACCCGGTGGTGGGCTCGTCGAGGAACACGAGCTCGGGATCGCCCACGAGCGCGAGCGCCAGGTCGAGCCGGCGCCGCTGGCCGCCGGAGAGCCTGCCCGAGCGCACGTCGGCGCTTGTCGCTCGAGGCCCACGAGGCTCGATCGTCTCGTCGGTGTCGCGCGGCGCCGGGTAGGCGCTTGCGCCATGTGGTCGACCGCCTCGCGCACGGTCAGGCGCGGGTAGAAGCCGCAGTCCTGGAGCACGATCCCCACCCGCTCCTGGAGGCGGCGGTCGCGCCGGGCGGGGTCGTGGCCGAGCACGCCGACGTCGCCCGCGCTGCGATCGCGGTAGCCCTCGAGGATCTCGACGGTGGTGGTCTTGCCCGGCGCCGTTGGGGCCGAGCAGGCCGAACACCTCGCCCCGCTCCGACGGAGAAGGAGAGGCCCCGGACGGCCTCCACGGACCCGTAGCTCTTGCGGAGGTCCGAGACCTCGATGGCCAGCTCACCCACGCCCCGTGGACTATGGCAAGATCGGCCTCGCGTGAAGGGCGCCTGAGGGAGAGCGGAATCGGCAGCTTCTTCGGTGTCGCCGGCATCGGCTTCCTGGTCTGGCCGGCGTGCTGCGTCTTCGCCGGCGGGCGGAGCCGGGGCGAGCATCGTCGGCGCTCACCTTCGCGCATGATCGGCGTCATCTGGGTCGCTCGTGGCCGCTCGGCCTACGCGGCTTCTACGGCCGGATGGCCAAGAGCGCCGAGGCCGAGCAGCAGCTGTTCGAGACCGGCACGGCGCGCCACCGCCGTGGTCGAGGGCGTCGAGACGACCGGCATGGTCATGAACAACATCAACCAGCAGATCATCCTGTCGCTGCGCGTCCAGCCGCGCGGGCGAGCGCCGAGTGGATCCACCAGCGCAAGATGTTCGTGCCGTTCAACGGCATTCCGCGGACGGGGGACCTGATCGAGGTGGCCTACGACCCGGCGGACCGCACGAAGGTGGCGCTCGAGATCGACTGGCGCACGGACACCGCGGGCGGGAGGCTGCTCGTGCTGCGACGGCCGGGCGAGGTGCCGATGCCGGCCGGTGCAGGCCGGCGCGGCCGCGCCGATCGCCCGGCGGACGGCGGCGGCCAGACCGCCCCCGAGCGGATGATCGAGCAGCTCGAGCGGCTCAACCGCCTGAAGGAGGACGGCGCGCTCACCGAGGCGGAGTTCGAGGTGCAGAAGGCGAAGGTGCTGGCGGGCGGAGGCCTCTAGCCGGCCGGAGGCTAGACCCCGGCGCCCTCGCCGCCGCGGCCCTCGCCGCCGGCGAAGCGCGCCGCGCCCTCGGCCGCGGTGGCGAACGTGTGCGAGCCGCTCTGCGCCTCCAGGGCCATGCCCTCCTCGAAGGTCAGCCCGATCCCCTCGATCGCCGCGCGGCGGTCGGCCAGCATCGTCTCCTGGGGGAAGCGGGCCAGGCGCCTCGGCTATCTCGAGCGCGCGGTCGAGGTGGGCTCCCTCGGCGCACGATCTCGGTGAGCAGGCCCATGCGCGTGGGCCTCGGCGGCCTCGACGATCCGGCCCGTGAGGATGAGGTCGAGGGCGCGGCCCAGGCCGATGATCCGGGGCAGGCGCTGGGTGCCTCCGTCGATCAGCGGGACGCCGAAGCGGCGTTCGGTGAAGCCCGAGCTTGGCGCCCTCGGTGGCGATGCGCAGGTCGCACCACAGGGCCAGCTCCATCCCGCCGGCCAGGCACCAGCCCGAGATCGCCGCGATCGCGGGCTTGGTGGGGGTCAGGCGGCTGAAGCCGAGCGGCCCGTCGGGCAGCCCCAGCCGGGGCGCGAAGGTCTCGATCGCCTTGAGGTCGGCCCCCGCGCAGAAGGCCTCCGTCGCCGGCAGCCGGTGAGTACCAGCACGCGGGCCTCGGAGTCGTCCTCGAAGCGCTCGATAGGCGTCCGTGAGCAGGGCCGCGGTGGGCCCGTCGATGGCGTTGCGCCGCTCGGGCCGGTCGATCGTCACGACGGCCGCGGCACCCGCGCCGCTCGTAGGTCACCTGGCCGGAGTCGAGGCCCACGGGCTAGCAGATTATGGGTCCGAGAAACGCGCGCGGCCCCGAGCGGGGAGCTCCGGGGCCGCGTGCGAGGAGGGATCTGCACCGGGGATCATGGCTGCCCGGCGGTACCGGGCGTGTGAACAGTCTGAGAAGCGTACCAGCCGATCTGCTGGCGCAGCTCGGTGGCCTGGCGCTCGGTCTTGCGCTTCTCGAGCCGGCTCTGGATGAACGAGCCGAGGCAGACGACCGTGAAGAAGAAGAGCACGACGCCGAGCGAGAAGAAGGTGATGATCCGGTCGTCGGTCTCTCCGACGAGTCCCTCGCCGTTGTCGTGCCCGCGGGCCGCCAGGGCGGGCGCCGCCAGGGCGAGCGTCAGCAGGGCCGCGAGGGGCACGGCGAGCGCTCTGCGAAGGCGAAGCATCGTCCTCGATGCTACCGGGTAGGCTGCCGGGAACGGTGGACGACGGCGCCTTCTCCTGCATCATCGAGATCCCGAAGGGGAGCCGCAACAAGTACGAGTGGGACCACGAGCGCGAGCGGCTGGTGCTCGACCGCTTCCTCTTCTCGTCGGTCGTCTATCCGACCGACTACGGCTTCATCCCGGACACGCTGGGCCAGGACGGCGACCCGCTCGACGTCTGCTGCTGCGTGTCGGAGCCCACCTTCCCCGGGTGCATGATCGACGTGAAGCCGATCGCCCTGTTTCGCATGAAGGACGACAAGGGGATCGACGACAAGGTGCTCTGCGTGCCCCTCTCCGACCCGGGCTGGAGCCAGATGGAGCGCCTCGAGGACCTGCCCGAGCAGCTGCGCGACGAGATCGCCCACTTCTTCTCCATCTACAAGGACCTCGAGCAGAAGGCCGTGGAGGTGGACGGCTGGTACTCGCGCGAGGACGCCATCGAGGAGATCGAGGCCTCCCGCGAGCGCTTCAAGGAGAACCCGGACGAGCCCAGCGGAGAGAAGCCGCGACTAGCCGCCACTAGGGTCCGGCCCCGTGTCGATCCTCGAGGCAATCGTCCTGGGCATCGTCCAGGGGCTCACGGAGTTCCTGCCCATCTCGAGCACCGGGCACCTGCGGATCGTGCCCGCCTTCCTCGGCTGGGAGGATCCGGGCGCCGCCTTCACGGCGGTCACCCAGCTCGGGACGGTCTCGGCGGTGCTGCTCTATTTCCGCGAGCGACCTCTGGCGCATCGCGCGGTCGTGGACCCGGAGCCTTCGCGACCCGGCGGTGCGGGGCGACCAGGACGCTCGCCTCGGCTGGTACATCATCCTCGGCACCGTGCCGATCGCGATCTTCGGGTTCGCCTTCCGGGACACGATCGAGGGCGGCGCGCGCGACCTCTACCTGATCGGCACCACGCTGATCGTCCTCGGCCTCGTGCTGCTGGTCGCCGAGAAGGTGGGCCGGCGGGAGCGCTCGATGGACGACGTGGACGCCGCGCGACGGGTTCGTCGTGGGCATGGCGCAGGCGCTGGCGCTCGTGCCGGGGGTGTCCCGCTCCGGGGCGACCATCACCGCGGGGCTCTTCCTCGGCTTCGACCGCGCGGCCGCCGCGCGCTTCTCCTTTCTGCTCTCGGTCCCCGCGGTGGTGCTGAGCGGCCTGTTCGAGATGCGCGACTTCGTGGGCGGGAACGGCCACGACGACACCGGGTTCGCCGCCCTCGCTGGTGGCCACCGCGTTCGCCTTCGTGGTGGGCTACGCGTCGATCGCGTTCCTCCTGCGCTACCTGGCGTCGCATTCCACGTACGTCTTCGTGGGCTACCGGGTCGTGCTGGGAACGGTGGTGCTCGTGCTCACCGCCACGGGCGCGATCGCCTAGCCTCCAGGACATGAGCTGGAGGTTGAAGCTGGCCGCGGAGTACGGCGTGGTCGCGCTGATCGCCCTGGCCTTCACGGTGCTCCCCGGGGGCGGCCCCGCCCTGGGCGTCATGCTGGCCCTCCTCTCGGTCGCGTTCTTCACGGTGATCGCCGTGTTCGGCTACCGCCTGTACCGCCAGTTTCGCTTCGAGCTCGACGGGCTCACCGAGCGCCAGCGGCTCGTGCTCTACGGGTCGATCGGGATCGCCTTCCTCACCTTCTGCGCGACCGACCGGCTGTTCGACGCGGGTGGCGCGGGCGTCGGCGCGTGGTTCGCCCTGCTCGCGCTGTGCCTCGTACGGGCTCTACTGGGTCTGGACGCAGTACCGCAGCTACGCCTGACCCACGGATTCGTGGTGAGACGCAAGACGCACCCGCAAACGGGGTGCGCCCTGCGTCTCGATCAAGGGTCTAGCCGAAGTCGATGACCTCGTTGTTCACGGTCAGGTCGTCGATCTGCACCAGGCCACCGTCGTCACTAACGGGGTTGGCGCACCCGGCGGTCACGCGCACGTCCTTGACCTGCTGATCACCGGCCAGGGCGAGCGCCTCGTCCCAGGCGATGTCGGTGTGGTCGCCGCGGTCGTCGTTGAACCGCACGGTCGAGTGCCAGCACGTCGTGCGTGGCCCACTCGCTTACACCCGTCTCGCCATTCGGCTGCGGTGTTCGGGCTGAACAGCACGGAGCCGCCGCCCTCGGTGGTGACCTTCAGGTAGACGATGCCGCTCGTGTCGTTCGAGTTGCTGCGGAAGGAGAGATGCTCGATCTCCTTCAGCTTCAGGTCCTGCGGGTAGCGGCGGATCTGCGCCCACGACAGCGACTCGGGCACACCGAGACGCGCAACGCCACCGGCGATCGCCACCTCGCCGGGCTTGGCGGCGGGGTCGCTGTCGCAAGTACCGGTCAGCCGGTCGTAGCGCACGCCGTCACGCCCGTTCGCGCCGGCCTGTCCGGCCGCGCCCTGGGCTCCGCTCGCACCGGCGCGCACCGGTGTCGCCCTTCGGGCCCGGCGTGTCCGACTCCTTGACCTTGGCCTGCAGCGCCGGCGTCAGATCGCGCATCCTGATCGTGCCGTTATCGATGTTCGCCGAGGTGATCAGCGATTGCGCCATCGCGCCGGTGGCGCCGACGCCGAGCGCGACCATCGCGCAGACGGCAACTGCTTTCACGTACTTCATATGGGGGCTCCGTTCGATTCGGTTGGTCCCTGGCGACGCCAGCGACACTGTCCTTGTTGACGAGACGCTAACACGTCTCCTTGACGGATCGCCAACAACTCTTAGACTCTCTTTATGGACGCGACGCCGAAGTTCAGCCGCCTCGATCCCGTGCAGCGGCGCGAACAGATCCTCGATGCCGCGAACGCGCTGTTCGCCGAGCGCGCCTACGACGAGGTCTCGATCGAGGAGATCGCGAGCTCCGCCGGCGTCACCCGCGGGCTCCTGCACCATTACTTCGGCGGCCGCAGGGAGGTCTACCTCGCGCTGCTCGAGCGGCTCGGCGCCATGCGCGAGGAACGACTCCCGCCGCCCGTGGGCCGCAGCGCGCGGGCGCGCGTGGCCGACAACGTTTCGCGCTGGCTCGACTGGACCGAGGCGAACCGCACGATCTGGCTCGCCACGATCGCCCGAGGCGAGGACATCGCCGACCCCGACGTGAGGCGTGTCGTCGCCGACCTCGTGCGCCGCGCCGTCGCACTGCTCGCGACGCATCACGCCGACATCGCCAAGGACTCGCCGAGGCTGCGCCACGCGCTCGAGTGCTGGACCGGGCTCAACCGCGCTGCGACGCGACGCTGGCTACGAGGGGAGGCGACCCGCGAGGCGACGCAGGAGTTGCTCGCCTCGACGCTGGAGCACGTCCTGCGCACGTTCGGCGCTCAACCGCGGGCGAGCTAGCTCCCGATCCACGGCATCGTCACACCGGCGTAGCTCACCTGTAACGCGCTTCGGTTGTCCCGTCACGCGGTCGCGGCGATCGTGATCGGCATGGACACACCGGCCGAGTTCGAGCGCTCCGAACGCGGTCAGGCGAGCGTCGAGCTCGTGGCGGCGCTTCCGTTCGTGCTGCTCGCCGCGGCGATCGCCTGGCAGCTCGCGCTCGCCGGCCACGCGCTCTGGGTCACGGCACACGCGGCGCGGGCGGCCGCCCGCGCCGACGCGGTGGGGCGCGACGTCCGCGCGGCGGCGCGCAGCGCCCTGCCCGACGGCCTGGAGGGTGGGCTTCGCGTGCGACGGCTCGCGGGCGGGGGAGTCCGGGTTCGAGTCCGGATGCCCCTGTTCGCCTACCGCTGGCCGGGACCGGTGAGCCTCGGCGCCACGTCGTCGCTCGGGCGGTCGGAGCGATGAGACGTCCACGGGGACAGGCGGGCCAGGCCAGCATCGAGCTTCTCGGTGCTCTTCCCGCGCTGCTCCTGGTCGCCCTCGTGGGCTTCCAGCTGCTCGCGGTGGGCTACTCGGCGGTGCTCGCCGGCAACGCGGCGGAGGCGGGCGCGCTGGCCCTCGCCGCCGGGGCCGACCCCAGGGCGGGCGTGAAGGAGGCGCTCCCCGGGTGGTCGCGGGTACGGGCCCAGGTCAGGGTGAGCGGAGACACGGTGCGTGTGCGCCTGCGTCCGCTCTCGTTGCTGGGCGCCCTGGAGGAGCGGCTGCGCGTGAGCGCCACCGCCTCGGTCCGATCGTGAACCTCGTGGGCCTGCGCGCACGAGGCGCTGTGGCCGGCGCGCTCACCGCCGCGGCCGGATGGCTGGTGGAGCCGGCCGAGCCCTCCCAGGGCGCTCGCGGGGGATCACCGGGCGCCGGGCGAGCGGCCGGTGGTGGCGGTGGTGGGCCTGGCCCCGGGATGCGGCGCGACCGCGGTGGCGCGGGCGCTGGGCGCCGAGCTGGCCGCGCGCGACGACGACGGCGCGTGTGCGGTCACGGCGACCAGCGCGGGATCGGTGCCCCTGGGGCTTCCCTCCGCCGCCCGGTTGGCGCGCTCGCTCGGAGCCCTGCCCGGCGTGCGCACCCGGGCCTGCGGCCGGCTGTGCCTCGCGGAGTGCGGCGACCCCGCCGCGCTGGCGGGAGCGGTGCTCTACCGGGCGCCGCTGGTGCTCGACGTGGCCGACCCGCGCGAGGCGCCGGTCGCCACCGCGCTGTCGGACTCGGTGATCCTGGTCGGCCACTCCGCGGGTCGAGCCTTCCCTCGCGAGCGTGATGACGGAATCGCTCCGCCGGGTCGGCCCCGAGCCGATCACCGTGCTCAACCGGGCGCTGGGAGACGACGGTCCGTGGACCGGACGAGCCGGCGTCGAGCTGCCCGAGTCGCGGATGGGCGCCCAGCTGGCCCTCGCCGGACGCGAGCCGCGCGGCGACCTCGGCCGGGCGCTGGCCGAGCTTGCCGACCGGGTCGAGGATGGTCGATGATGGGTCGACCGATCAGAGGAGAGCCCGATGGACCTGGACACGTACCGGGAGACCAGCCTGCAGACCTGGGGGGAGATGGCGCCCGGCTGGGAGGACCGCCGCGAGTGGCTCCTGGAATTCACCGGCAGCATCAACGAATGGCTCGTCGGGGAGGTCGACCCACAGCCGGCGCAGTCCATCCTCGACGTGGCCGCCGGAACCGGCGACCTCGGCTTCATGGCCGCGGAGAGGGTGGGAGAGCAGGGGAAGGTCTTCTGCACCGACTTCTCCCCCGAGATGGTGGAGGCCGCACGCCGCAACGGCGAGCGGCGGGGCCTGTCCAACGTGGAGTACCGCGTGCTCGACGCCGAGCGGATGGACCTCGAGGACGACGCCTTCGACGGCGTGCTCTGTCGTTGGGGCTACATGCTGATGGCGAATCCCGGCGCGGCCCTAGCCGAGACCCGCCGTGTCCTGCGCGACGGGAGCACGCTCGCCTTCGCGGTCTGGCAGACGCCGGACCGCAACCCGTGGGCGGCGATTCCCGCCATGACGCTGGTGCAGCGCGGGCACGTGCCGCCGCCCGAGCCGGGGGTGCCGGGCATCTTCGCCATGGGCGAGCGCGGCCGGATCGTGGAGCTGGTCACCGGCGCGGGCTTCGCCGAGCCCAGGGTCGAGGAGCTGACCTTCGAATGGCGCTACGACCCGGACGACCTCTGGGACACGCTCACCCGCCTGGCCGGACCACTGGCCACGGTCATCAACGCGCTTCCCGCCGAGGAGCAGCAGGCGACCAGGGCGGCGGTCGAGGAGGGGATGGAGGCGTTCCGCCAGAACGGCGAGCTCGTCGTGCCGGCCGCGTGCTGGGGCGTCGTGGCGCGCTGAGGCGAGGGGGATTAGGCTCCGCCCAACCGACACGAGGGGGTCAGGATGTCCGACAACGTCGACGCGCTCAAGGGGGGCTACGACGCGTTCAACAGCGGGGACGCGGAGGCCCTCGCCAAGGTGTTCGCCGAGGACGTGACCTGGGAGGGGACCCGCGACGACCGCGTCCCCGGGGCCGGCAAGATACGACAGTCGCGACGACGTCATGAGCGCGCTCGGCAAGGCGGTCGAGCCCTTCGAGTCGTTCACGTCGCAGCCCGACGAGTTCATCGAGGACGGTGACACCGTCGTCGTGCTCGGCCACACGGAGGGCAAGACGAAGTCGGGCAACGATCTCAAGGTTCCCGTTCGTCCACGTCTGGCGGATGTCCGACGGGGTCATCGAGCGCGGCCAGCTGCTCACGGACACGTCGCTGGTCCTGCAGGCGATCGAGGACTGACCCGGGCCGCGCCCTGGGAGTGCCAAACTCCGGGCATGGGGCGCGGCGTGAAGCTGATCGGTGCGGCCGTGGGCGGTGGCCGTCCTATGGGCCGCCGGTCTCGCGGGCGCCGAAGCGCGAGCCGCCAACCCGTGGCTCGACCTGCGGGTGATGAACATGGCGCACCAGGGCGGCGAGGACGAGGCGCCGTCGAGCACCCTCTACGCCTTCAAGCGGGCCCGGGCAGCTCGGCGCCGACATGCTCGAGCTCGACGTCCACGCCACGGCCGACAACGAGCTCGTCGTGATCCACGACGCCAAGGTCGATCGCACGACCGACGGCACCGGCTTCGTGGGCGACAAGACGCTGGCGCAGGTGCAGGCGCTCGACGCGGGCTCACAACTTCGTGCCCGGCCGCAACGCGGTCTCGGGGCTGCCGCCGTCGTCGTACCCGTTCCGCGGCGTGCGCACGGGCGCGAAGCCGCCGCCGCCCGGATACACCGCCGACGACTTCCGGATCCCGACCCTCCAGGAGGTCTTCCAGACCTTCCCGGACGTCCCGATCAACATCGAGATCAAGGGCCGCGCCGACTCCGACGTCCAATCCTTCCTGCGCCACGCGGAGCTGCTGGCCTCGTTCCTGAACGCCTCGGGCCGGCGGGACGTGATCGTGGTGTCGTTCAACGACCTCGCGGTCGACCGCTTCCACCAGCTCGCGCCGCGGATCGCCCTCGCGCCCGGCCCGGCGGGGGTGGCCAGGTTCACGGCCGGCCTGTCGCCCGGCGACGGCGTCGTCGCGCTCCAGGTCCCGCCGCAGCTCGGCGGCGCTCCCGTCGCCACGCCCGAGTTCGTGCGCGACGCCCACGCCCGCGGCTACGCGGTGCACGTGTGGCCGTCGGGCGGCGAGGACGACGCCTTCTACAACACCTACCTCGACATGTGCGCGGACGGGCTGATGCCGAGCTCGCCGTCGGCGCTCGAGAGCGGTCCTGCACCGGCGCGGGATCGTGCGGCCGGGGCGCGGCGGCGTCGATCCGTGCGGCCGGGACACGAGCGCTCCGCGTGGTGCCCGCGTGCGCCGCTCGCGCGACGAGGCTCAGCCGGATGTCGCGACGCGGCGGCGTGCGGGTGCGCGTGGTGCGGACCGGGCAGGGCCTCAGCCGATGCGACGGCGTCGTCGGCCTGAGGACCAAGCGGCGCTACCGGGTCCGCGGCCGTGGCCGGCAGACGCTCGGGCTCGCGCGGCGCCGCTTCGTGCTGCGGGCGGGCGATCGCGCGACGACCGTCCGGCTCCGGGTCCTGCGCGGGCGCCGGCGACTCGTGCCCGTCCGCGCGCGCCCGGCGCGTCACCGCCCACGTGCGGATGCGCGGCGGGAGGGCGTCGGCGGGCTTTTCGCTGCGCCGCGCGCCGGCGTTGAGCTCTGGAACGACTCCAGCTGCCCATCGTCCAGGCGCCGCTTGCCGGGGGCGCCTCGACGCCGGAGCTCGCGGCGCGCGGTCTCCGAGGCCGGCGGCCTTGGGTTCCTGGCCGCGGGGTACAAGGCGCCCGAGGTGGTGTCGGGACGACCTCGCGAACACCCGCGCCCTGACCAGACCGTCCGTTTGGCGTCAACGTGTTCGCGCCCACCGGGTCGCCGGCGGATCTCGCCACCGTGCGCCGGTACGCCAAGCGGCTCGAGGGCGAGGCGCGGCGCTCGCGCGTCGCGCTCGGCGATCCACGCTTTGACGACGATTGGTACGCGGACAAGCTCGCGCTGCTGGAGGAGGAACGTCCCGCGGTCGTTTCGTTCACGTTCGGGTGTCCGACAGCCGATCGTGGTCGAGCGCCTGCAAGCTGTCGGCGTGGCGGTGTGGGTCACGGTCACCGACGCGAACGAGGCGAGTCAGGCGATCGCCGCCGGCGCCGATGGCCTCGTCGTACAGGGCGTCGAGGCGGGCGGGCACCGCGGCGCATTCGTCGACAGTGACGAGCACGAGTACGTCGGACTGCTCGCTGCTTCTCGCAGTGATTCGCGCGCGGTTCGACATCCCGCTGATCGCCGCGGGCGGCATCGCGACGGGCCGCTCCGTGGCTGCTGTGCTGGCGGGCGGCGCCAACGCTGCCGCCGTGGGCACCGCCTTCATGCGCTGCCCGGAGGCGGCAACCTCGGCGCCGCATCGAGCCGCGCTGGCCCGCCCGCGACCAGACCGGCCTCACGCGCGGCATTTCCGGCCGCCTCGCTCGCGGCATCGTCAACCGCTTCCAGGCCGAGCACACTGATGACGCCCCGATCGCCTATCCCGAGCTCCACCACCTCACAGCCCCGCTTGCGCGCCCGCGCTCGCGAGGCTGGTGATGCGGAGCTGATCAACCTCTGGGCCGGCCAGGCCCACGAGCTGGCCCAAGAGATCCCGGCAGCTGAACTGGTCGCAGAGCTTGCGCGCGACGCGGCTGAAGCGCTCGACGAAGCGCGGAGCCGACTCCGCGCGGGGTGAGCAGCGAGGCCGTTGCGAGGCCTCAATGCTCGAGTACGACCCGCCCGTCCTCCTCGCGAACCGTGAACCGGCGCACGCGTCGGCGCGGGTCGAACACCGAGCACCCCGTCGCCACGTCGAACTCGAATCCGTGCCAGGGACACTTCAGGATCGTCACACCCGACTCGCGGTAGTCGCCCGGGTGGTCGCCGGTCACGGCGCTCTGCAGCTTGCCGCGCGACAGCGGGCCGCCTTGATGGATGCAGCGGTCGAGCAGGCCGTGCAGGGCGCCGTCAGCCGTGCGGATCACGACGACGGGCGTCGTTCCCGCGTGCACGCGGACCATGCGGCCGGGCTCGAGGTCCTCGGCCGCGCAGACGTCGACGGTCACGCCCGGACGCCGGCGGGCAGCCGCGAGTAGGTGGCGGCTGCGTTGTCGTGCAGGATCTTGCGCCGCAGCCCGGGGTCGAGCCGGTGCGGCAGCGCGTCGAGCGGCGAGTCGAAGTCCCAGTGCGGATAGTCGGACGAGAAGCAGATCAGCTCGTCGGACTCCATCTGCCCGATCAGGGTCTCGAGCTGCGCGGGCGTGAACTCCTCGATCGGCTGGCTGGCGAAGCGCATCTGGTCCCGGATGATCTGGCTCGGGCGCCGCTTGACCCACGGGACCTCGTGGCGTAGCTCCGTCCACTGCTGGTCGGCGTGCCACATCAGGTGCGGGACGTACGAGAAGCCGCCCTCGATGAGGTTGACCTTCAGGCCGGGATGGGAGTCGAACACGCCGTTGAAGATCAGCGACACGGCCTGCGACATGAAGACCTGGGGCACCAGCGTGTGCCACTCCGCGTAGTAGCGGTGGAAGCCGAGCGCGGTCGGCGAGTTGCCGCTGTGGTGGATCCCGACGACGAGCCCGTGGCGCTCGGCGGCCGCGAAGATCGGGTGGTAGCGCGGGTGGCCGTATCCCTGGTCGCCGATGTAGAGCATCACCTGCACGACGCGCGGGTGCTCGGCCATGCGGTCGATCTCGCGGACCGCGCCGGCGGGGTCCCACGGGTTCACGTGGACGGACCCGAACAGGCGCGGATCGCGCTCGACCCAGTTGGCGATCTGCCAGTCGTTGTAGGCCGACACGAGCGCGGTCTTGAACTCGACCCAGCTCTCCTGCGTCGAGGACACGTTGAGCCAGCCGGTGAGGATCGCGGCGCTCGACGTCGTACAGGTCGAGCACCTGCTCGCGCAGCAGTCCGAGGTCGGAGCCCCCGGGCCGGCCGTCGCCCGGCTTGGCGTCCGCGCGGTCCAGGCCGCCGGCGGTCGGCTGGGCGTACGGCAGGCGCTCCTCGGGCTGCCAGCCGTAGTCCGTTATGTACTTGTGCCAGATCGCCGGCAGGTACGGCAGCAGATCCTCGAGCTGCGCGACCTCGTGGACGTCGGTGTCGATCAGGTTGGGCCCGCTGGCGATGGTTGTTGCCTCGTCAATCTCGATCACTTCGGTCGACTTTAGTCAATATCGACCCTCGCTTCGGAATTGTCACGGTCCCGCGCGCGACCTGTCACTCGCGCCCATTGAGCCGTAACGGCCCCGAGGGCACGCTGGGCGGCGATGCCGGCCCAGTCCTTCTTCCGCCGTCTGCAGCCCGAGCGTGGGCAGGCCACGCTCCTGGTGCTCGGGGTGGTGGCGGTTCTGCTGGTGGGCACGGGGATCCTGTTCGGCTTCGGCCAGGCACTCGGGGCGAAGGGGCGCCACCAGCGCGCGCGCCGACCTGGCGGCGGTGTCGGCGGCCACGTCGATGAGAGACGACTATCCGCGGCTCTTCGAGCCGGTCGTGCTCGCCAACGGGCTGCCCAACCCGCGCCACCTCCCGACGCCGGTGTACCTGGCCCGGGCCCGGGGGGCGGCCGTGCGCGGCGGGCCGGCGCAACGGGGTGCGGGTTCGCCGCGCGGACGTCTCCTTCTCGGCCGGGTTCGCGCCCACCCGGGTGAGCGTTCGCGTCCGCGGCGGCGCGCGAGGTGGCCGTGAGCGGCGAGCGGCCGCGAGCGCGATCCCGGTGCGCGCGCGGGCCACCGCGGAGCTGAGCCCCTCGACGGGCGCCGGCCTGGACTCGCCGGCCCAGGCCACCGGCGGCGGCTACGACGGGCCGCTCGCCTACCGGATGGGCAAGCCGATGCGCCCCGACGTGGCGCAGGCCTTCGACTCGCATGGCCGCGGCCGCTGCGCGGGATGGCCTCGCGCTCTCGATCACGAGCGCCTTCCGCTCCGACGCCGAGCAGGCGCGCCTGTTCGCGGCCAACCCCAACCCCAAGTGGGTCGCGCCGCCCGGCACCAGCCTGCACCGCTGGGCCACCGAGCTCGACCTCGGGCCGCCCGGCGCCTACGCCTGGCTGGCCGCCAACGCCCGCCGCTTCGGCTTCATCCACCGCTACGCCTGGGAGCCCTGGCACTACGGGTTCGGGGCCAACCCGCGCGACCGCGCGCATCCCGCCCAGTACGAGAAGGGCTCGTGGGAGCCGCCCGGCGGCGATCACGACCGCGTGCACCACCAGTTGCCCGGGCTTCGTGCCGCCGGCCTACCACGACCCCATCGCGAGGGCGGCGCTGCGCTGGAACGTGCCGATGAACCTGCTCGCGGCGCAGCTCTACGCGGAGTCGGGCTTCAACCCCTTCGCCCAGAGCGGGGCGGGGGCTCAGGGCATCGCGCAGTTCATGCCCGGCACCGCGCGCTCGTACGGGCTGACCGATCCGTTCGACGCCGACCGCGCGATCGACGCGCAGGCGCACCTCATGAGCGACCTCCTGAAGCGCTTCGGCGGCAAGGCGGCGCTGGCCCTCGCCGGCTACAACGCCGGGCCGGCCGCGGTGGATCGCTACGGAGGCGTCCCGCCCTACGCGGAGACCCGGGCCTACGTGGCGAAGATCCTCGGGCTGCTCGGCGGGGTGGGCGACCTGGTGGTGGGGACCTTCGAGGTGGGGCTGGTCGAGTGAGCCGTGACTCAGAGGTCCTCGAGGAGCTTGCGCTTCGCGTCCGCGAACTCCTCGTCCGAGAGCGAGCCAGAGTCGTGCAGCCGGCTCAGCTTCTCGATCTGCCCGACCACGTCGTCCGCGGCGGGCTTCGCCTGCCGGGCGGCATCGACGGTCTGCTGAATCGCCGCGCTGACGTCCATTCCGGCGCCCTGGGCCGTGGCCCCTGCGCCGCCCTTCATCATCGCGGCCATCTGCTCCGCCTGCTGCATGGCCGTCTGGTCACCGGTCGGGACGTCATCCCAGTGGATCTTGAGACGCGTCGGGTCGGCCAGGTCCACGGTGACAGGCAGGGTTACGCCGGGAGTCGGCCAGCGCTTGACCGAGGCCATCGCGGTGTGCTCGACCGGGGTGGGCTCCAGGCCCTCGGCGCTGACCACGAGGTGCATCGAGCAGTTCGCCGAGGTCGCGTCGTAGGGGGGCATGCTCGCCGACACGACCTGGGCAGTGCCCCGCACCGGCTGGCTCATCCGCTTCGACTTCACCCAATCTCCCAGCAGCCCCATGGCGCGACCCTACCGCTTGTCGCGTTTCGTCCGACGCGGTCGAGGAGTGGCCGAGCGCCTAGCGCCGCGGCGCACGGCACGCAGGAAGACCGAGTGCCGTCCGGCCGGCACGGACACGGTCATCGTGCGCTTCCGCCGGACCAGACGCCGCTTGCGGCGCTTGCGGTCGACGGCCACCCGTGCCCTGCGTGCGCCCACGTGGCGGAGCTCCAGGCGGATCGGCGCGTCGGCGTCCACGGTGATGCGCAGGCCACGGCGGGTCACGCGGACCCTGGCCCGCCGCAGGTCGAGCGCCAGCGCGCGGGTGTTCCGCGACGTGAGCGTCAGCGTGTTCGAGCGCCGGGCGGCGGGGTCGAAGGCGGGCACGGTGCGCAGGAGCGTCCCGGCGCTGCGGCCGGTGGGCCCGTGGGTGTCCACCTCGGTTTCGGTCCTCTGCGCCTTCTCGGGCCTGGGGACCGGGTGGGGGATGCCGCCCGAAGCGACGTCGACCGTGGCGGGCTTGGACGCGTCGGTGGCCTGCACGCCGTCGAGCCAGTAGGCGCCGTCGTACACGAGGCCGAGCTTCGGGAGGTCCTCTCCGGGCGGGCGTTTCCAGGTGATCAGCGCCCGGGTTCGCCACGCGGCGGTGGGCGGCGAAGAACGCGAAGAGGTCCGGCAGCGTGTCGTAGATCGACGAGTACTCGTGGATCTTCAGGCCGTACACGAGCAGGCGCGCGTCGTAGCCCTCCTCGGACAGCGCGGCGTAGAGCTTGCGCGCGTCGGTCGCGCCGGCGTCGAGATCCTGCGTCGGAGCTCATCTCGAACCACGGCACGTGCCGCAGGTTCGGCGCGAGCTCGATCGAGTCGGTGCCCTGCGCGGGCGCGACCGCCGCGAACAGGTCCGGGTGACGGGTCGCGACGTTGTTGGTGCCGTAGCCGCCCATCGAGTGGCCCATCAGGTAGATGCGGTCGCGGTCCACCCGGTAGCGCCGCTGCACGTCGCGGATCACCTCGAGCACGTCGAGGTCCCCGGGGCCGCGGTAGAAGTAGTCGCCGCGCCCAAGGGGGGTGGCGACGATGTACCCGCGGCGGTCGGCCTCGTCGATGAGCCCGACCGGGTTGTGGAACGCCTCGTCGGGACGGCCGGTGAAGCCGTGCAGGTAGACGATCAGAGGCCACCTCGCGCCCGAGCGCGTGTAGCGCTTGGGCACGTGCATCCCGTACCACTGGAGGCGTCCCGTGTGGTTGAAGCTCACGTTGAAGCCCGGGTTCGCCGCGGGGCCGAGGCCGGGCGGGGGCGAGGGGGCGGGCACGGCCCCCGGCTCGCGCTTGATCCCGTCGCCGCCGTCGAAGCGGCTGGCGAACATGCGCGAGAAGTCCCCCGTCGCGGCGGGTGGACGCGCACTGCGGCGCCGGCGCAGCGCCAGGGGGTCGACGACCGCGGCGGCCGGGGAGGCGTCCCCCGCGGCGAGGAGCTGCGACTGCGCGAGCTCGTCGAAGGACCACGGGCTGTCGCCCGCGAACAGCAGGCCCCACACGTTGGTCGGGGAGCGCTCCGCGCCCGAGCCCGGCTCGCTTGCGGTCGCGTCCCCGGTGGGCACGGTGCGGTAGCGCCCCGGCGCGCCGTCGGCGCCGAGCCCCGAGCCGCCGGTGAGCCGCCACGGGCCCGCGGGCAGGCTCGCCGAGCGGCACCCGCACGATCACGGCGTGGTCGGCGGTCCGCACCGCGAGCGGGGTCTCGCGTGCCGTCGGGACCGGTGAGCACGGCCCCGCCGCCCCACGCGGTGATCGCGGACTGCCAGCCCGACGAGAGGCGCGCGCCGCGCGGCCACGGGCGGGCGGCGAGCCGCTGCCCGTCGCTCGCGAAGGCGAGGGTGGCGACGGGGGCCTCGCGGCGGGCCAGGGACTCCCAGCGAAACCGCACGTAGGCGAAGCGGCGGTCGGCCGCCATCCGCAGCTCCGCGAGGTCGGCGGAGCCGTCGGGCCAGCGCGCGGAGTCGGTGGGGAGCTGGTAGTCGCCGTTGTGGGCGCCCCGGTGTGACCCGAAGAAGTCGTACGTGAGCGCCAGATAGAGGTCGCGCCGCTTGAACCCGTCGTCGAGCTCGGGGGCCACGTACGCCGAGCGGAAGTACTCGGTCCGCTTGGTGGCGTCGGCGTCCGCGCCCAGCGCCTGGCCGATCCCGTTGGTGTAGATCCACTGGCCCTTGACCAGGTCGGCGGAGCGAAACACCCCGCCCGCCGCGCCGGGCCACTTCGGCCAGGCAGCGCCCGCGGACGGCGCCGAGACCGCGAGGAGCGCCCCGGCGAGGATCAGCGTCAGGAGCGGTCGCGAGGGCAGGCGGCGGATCATCTCGAGGGCTCCAGGAGGCACGCGACCCTACCACCGCCCCCGCCGGGCCGCGCCGCATGTGCAGTGGGGCCCCGCTCAGCAGACCCGCGCCGGGTCGTGCCCCTTCCGGGACCGTCCGGGCGCATCCAGCCGCGCCGGGTCACACCCCGGATGCGGGGCCCGCGAGCGCATCCCCGACGCCCGCGCGGTGCCGACGCTGCCCAGCAGCCGCGGCACGGGATTGATCGGGGTGCCGTTGCGGCGCACCTCGAAGTGCAGATGGGGGCCGGTCGAGTGCCCGGTCGAGCCCACGAGGCCGAGACGCGTGCCGCCGGTCACCCGCTCGCCGACGTAGGAGGTGACCCGCGAGAGGTGGGCGTACCAGGTCTGGTAGCCGAGCCGGTGGTCGACGATCACGAGGTTGCCGTAGCCCCCGACGCTCCAGCCGGCGTGCGAGACCACGCCCCGGCCGGCCGCGCCGACGCGGGCGCCCATCCCGGCGGTGAAGTCGAGCCCCTGGTGCATGCGGCCCCAGCGCATCCCGAACCCGTCGCCGATCGGGGCTGACAGGGGCCGGAAGAAGAGGACCGGGCCGCCCACCGTGGGCGTCGGCGTGCTGCGGCGCCGGCGGGGCGCGGAGCGCCGCAGCGCGCGCAGCGTGGCCGGACCGGCCACGCCGTCGACGCCGAGACCCGCCCTGCGCTGGAAGCGTCGCACCGCGCCGGCGGTACCCGGGCCGTAGCCCCCGTCGATCGAGCCCGGATCGGCCCCCCGGCGGCGGAGCAGGAACTGCAGCGCCGCCACGTCCCAGCCCCGCCTGCCACTCCTGCAGGACCCGCGTGCCGAGCCGCGGACGCCCGCGCCGGCCGAGTGCGCGGCGCGTCTGGGGACCGGCGATGCCGTCCACGGCGAGGCCCCGGCGACGCTGGAAGCGGCGGACCGCGCTCGCGGTCCCGGGCCCGCGAATTCCGTCGATCTGGCCCCCGTACAGGTGCAGCGCCTTCAGGGCCACCTGGAGCGCGGCGACGTTGGCGCTGCGCGCCTGGGCGTGCGGCACCGAGCACCAGGCTCGCGGCCAGCAGGCACGTCAAGAACAGGATGAGCGCAGGGCGACGCACACGTTCACGTTCGGCCCGGCCGTTTGCCCGCGATAGGGGCTGAAAGGGACCTTGCAGGCCGAACGGCTAGCCTGCCGCCCCATGACGCCCACCACCGTGAACGGCATCGAGGAGCTCCAGGGACTCATCGGCGAGACGCTCGGCCCGAGCGAGTGGCGAGAGGTCACGCAGGAGGACATCGACACGTTCGCGGACCTCTCGGGCGACCACCAGTGGATCCACGTGGACACCGAGCGCGCGAAGACCGAGTCGCCCTTCGGGACCACGATCGCGCACGGCAACCTCACGCTGGCGATGATCGACGGCTTCCGCGACCAGCTCCTGGAGTCCAGCGGCTTCAAGCTGGGCGTGAACTACGGCTGGAACAAGGTGCGCTTCCCCGCGCCGGTCCAGTCCGGGGCCCGCATCCGCGCCACCATCGAGACGGTCGAGGTGGACGACGTGGGCGGCGGCTGGTGGCAGGTCGTGCAGCGCTGGACGGTGGAGGTCGAGGGCTCCGAGAAGCCCTGCTGCGTGGCCGACGCCGTGGGCCGCGCGCTGGAGTAGCGCCCGCCGGGGGCCCACGCGCCCGGCACCTATCCTCGAGGGGTGCCCGAGACCGCCGCCTCAAGCGTTGAACACACGCGCGAAGAGCGCGTGCTCGAGCAGCGCCGCGCGCTGCCCGACTCGCCGGGCGTCTACGTGTTCAAGGACGCGAAGAACAAGGTCCTCTACGTGGGCAAGGCCAAGTCGATCCGCAAGCGGGTGGGCTCGCACTTCTCGCGCTCCCACGTGCGCGGCGAGGCCGACATGCTCGAGCAGACCGAGCGCATCGACTTCGTGGCCACCGAGACCGAGACCGAGGCGCTCCTGGCCGAGCAGGAGTTCATCCGCCGCCTGCGGCCGCGCTTCAACATCCGCCTGCGCGACGACAAGAGCTACCCCTACATCGCGATCTCCCTCGACGAGGACTACCCGCGGGTCTACTTCACCCGCGAGAAGCACCGGCGCAACCGCGCCTACTTCGGGCCGTTCTCCAACGCCAAGAAGGTGCGCGAGACGCTCGACCTGCTCGGCAAGGTCTTCCAGTACCGCACCTGCGAGGGCAAGGAGCCGGGCCGGCAGTCGGGCTCGCCGTGCCTCGAGTACCACATCAACCGCTGCCAGGCGCCCTGCATCGACGTGGTGACGAGGGAGGAGTACCGCGAGAACATCGACACGATCATCGCCTTCCTGTCCGGCCGCTACCGCCAGATCGAGCGCGAGCTGCAGGAGTCGATGAAGCTCGCGGCGGCCGATCAGGAGTTCGAGCTGGCGGCCGGGTTCCGCAACCGCCTGCGCGCCGTGCGCTCCCTGCTGGAGCGCCAGCGCATCGCCAGCGAGACGGTGGGCACGCTCGACGCGATAGCCGTGGCGGCCGAGGGGACCGACGCCAACGCCCAGGTCTTCCAGGTGCGCGACGGCGTGCTGGCCGATCGTCAGTCCTTCTACCTCGAGAACGCCGCCCTGCGCGACGAGTCCGAGGTGCTCGAGGAGTTCGTGCTCCAGTACTACGCGAACGCGATGGCGATCCCCCCGCAGGTGATCATCCCGCGGGGGCTGAGCCCCGACCCGAACGTGGCCCGGGCGCTGTCCGAGCGCCGGGGCGGGGCGGTGGAGGTGCGCTCGGCCGAGCGGGGCGACAAGCGCCGGATCCTCGAGCTGGCCGAGCGAAACGCGCGGCTGGCGCTCGATCAGGACCGCCTGCGCCACGAGCACCGCCGGACGCGGCGGATCGCGGCCCTCGACGGCCTCCAGCAGGCGCTCGGCATGGCGGCGATCCCCATGCGCATCGAGTGCTTCGACATCTCGAACCTGGGCGAGACGCACACGGTGGCCTCGATGGTGGTGTTCGAGGGCGGTGCGCCGAAGAAGTCCGACTACCGGCGCTTCGGGATCCGCGGCGCGGTGCAGGACGACTTCGGGGCGATGGCCGAGGTGCTCGGCCGGCGGGTGGCGCAGTACCGGGCGCAGAAGGAGCTGTCGCCCCACGAGAAGGCCTACGACGCGAGCTTCGCCTCGCTGCCGACCCTGGTGGTGATCGACGGCGGAAAGGGACAGCTGTCGGCCGGCTTGGCGGAGCTCGGGGAGCTGACCGAGCTGGGCACGACGGTGATCTCGCTCGCGAAGCAGCTCGAGGAGGTGTTCGTGCCGGGCCGCCCGGCGCCGCTGCTGATGAAGCACGACTCGGCGCCGCTGCAGCTGCTCCAGCGGGTTCGCGACGAGGCGCACCGCTTCGCGATCGACTTCCACCGCGGCCGGCGCGACAAGGCCATGACGTCCTCGGTGCTCGACGACCTTCCCGGCGTCGGCCCCGCCCGCAAGCGGGCGATCCTCCAGCACTTCGGCACGCCCGAGCGGTTCCTGACCGCGAGCCGCGACGAGTTGGAGGGCGTGCCCGGCCTGCCGGGTCGCGTCGCGCGCGAAATCCACGCGCACGTCCACCGGGTCGACTAGAACACATGGGGTGAGGGACTTCGTCCTCATCACCGGCTTCTCCGGGGCGGGGAAGTCGCAGGCGATGGCCTGCTTCGAGGACGCCGGGTACTTCTGTGTCGACAACCTGCCGCCGGAGATGATCGGCCAGCTCGCCGAGCTCTTCGAGCACGACGGGTCGAAGGTGGAGCGGGCGGCCGTCGTCTCCGACGTTCGCGGGGGCGAGTACTTCGACGGGCTGGTGAAGGTGCTGGACGAGCTCGAGGACGCGCGGCCTGCCCCACCGGCTCCTCTACCTCGAGGCCGCCGAGGACGTGCTGGTGAACCGCTACAAGGAGACCCGCCGGCGCCATCCGCTGGCGCACGGCGGGCAGGTCACGCAGGCCATCGACTCCGAGCGCGACCTGCTGGCGCCCCTGCGCGACAGGGCCGACGTCTCCATCGACACCTCCGACCTGAGCGCGGCCCGCCTGCGCAAGGTGGTGGCGGACAAGATGCTGCCCCGCGGGACGGTGGGCAGGCTGGCGGTCACGTTCCTGACCTACGGCTTCAAGCACGGCGCACCCCGCGACGCCGACCTCCTCTTCGACGTGCGCTTCCTGCCCAACCCCCACTACGAGTCCGATCTGCGCCCCCTCACCGGCCTCGACGAGCCGGTGCGGGCCTACGTGGAGTCCTCGGACGGCATCGGGGAGTTCTACGAGCACCTCGTTCCCCTGCTCGACTACCTCCTGCCCCAGTACGAGCAGGAGGGCAAGGCCCACCTCACCGTCGGCGTGGGCTGCACGGGCGGGCGCCACCGCTCCGTGGTGATCGCCGAGCACCTGGCGGAGCTGTACGCCGAGCGCAGCGATCTGCTCGTCGACGTGGTGCACCGCGACATCGACAAGCCGCCCCGGTCGCCCTGACCGGGCGGGGGCGGTAGATTTCGCCGTCGCTTCAACGCTTCGAGGAAAGGACTCATTCATGGCCCTGAAGGCCGGGATCAACGGCTTCGGCCGCATCGGGCGCAACGTGTTCCGCGCCGCGTACGAGCGCGGCGCCGACATCGAGTGGGTCGCGGTGAACGACATCACCGACAACGAGACGCTCGCCCACCTGCTCAAGTACGACTCGATCCTCGGTCCGTTCCAAGGCACCGTCGAGGTGGGCGACAACGGCCTGATCGTGGACGGCAAGGAGCTGCGGGTGACGGCCGAGCGCGATCCCGCCGACCTCCCGTGGTCGGACCTCGGCGCCGACGTGGTGGTGGAGTCGACCGGTCTGTTCACCGACCGCGAGAGCGCCGGCAAGCACCTCCAGGCGGGCGCGAAGAAGGTGATCATCTCCGCCCCGGCCACCGAGCCCGACGTGACCCTGGTGCTCGGCGTGAACGACGACGCCTACGACGTGGACAACCACCACGTGGTCTCCAACGCCTCGTGCACGACCAACTGCCTCGGGCCCGTGGCGCGCGTGCTGCACGACTCGGTGGGGATCGAGTCGGGCCTCATGACCACGATCCACGCCTACACCGCCGACCAGCGCCTGCAGGACTCGCCGCACAAGGACCTGCGCAGGGCGCGCGCGGCGGCCATCAACCTCGTGCCCACGTCCACCGGCGCGGCCAAGGCGATCGGGCTGGTGATGCCCGAGCTGCAGGGCAAGCTGAACGGCATCGCCGTGCG
Organism: uncultured Thermoleophilaceae bacterium; assembly: GCA_963731645.1. Lineage (GTDB taxonomy): Bacteria > Actinomycetota > Thermoleophilia > Solirubrobacterales > Thermoleophilaceae > JAAYBF01. The sequence continues at coordinate 479,848 of CAVSWF010000012.1, forward strand.
CGCCCCGATCCCCACGGGCTCGGTGACCGACCTCGTGTTCCACGCCTCCCAGGACGTGACCGTCGAGGAGATCAACCAGGCCGTCGCCGCCCGCGCCGACACGGGCCCGATGGCGGGGATCCTCCAGTACACCGAGGACGAGATCGTGTCGAGCGACATCGTGCGCTCGCCGTACTCGTCGATCTTCGACTCCAAGCTCACGATGGTCACGGACGACCGCCTGGTGAAGGTGGTGGCCTGGTACGACAACGAGTGGGGCTACTCGAACCGCGTGGTCGACCTCACCGAGCGCGTGCTCGCCGGTGTCGGGGAGCCGGTCGCCTGAGCGGGTTCCACAAGCGCAGCGTCCGCGACCTCGATCTCAGCCCGGGTACCCGCGTCCTGGTGCGCGTGGACTTCAACGTGCCCCTGGAGGGACGGGAGGTCGCCGACGACGCCCGGATCCGCGCGGCTCTGCCCACGATCGAGCTGCTGCGCGAGCGCGGCGGGCGCCTCGTGCTGTGCTCGCACCTCGGGAGGCCGAAGGGGCGCGATCCCGAGACCTCGCTCGCGCCGGCCTCCGCTCGCCTGTCCGAGCTGATCGACGCGCGGGTGGCCCAGGCCGAGGGCGTGGTGGGGGAGGACGTGTCCGAGCGGGCCGGGGCGCTCGGGGCGGGTGACGTGATGGTGCTCGAGAACACGCGCTGGGAGCCGGGCGAGACCGCCAACGACCCGGCGCTGGCCCGGGAGCTGGCCGCGCTGGGCGAGGTCTTCGTGAACGACGCGTTCGGCGCCGCCCACCGCGCGCACGCCTCCACGGCCGGGGTCGCCGAGCACCTGCCCTCCGCGGCCGGCCTGCTGCTCGAGCGCGAGGTCACCACGCTCACCGGCATCGTGGAGACCCCCGAGCGCCCGCTCGTGGTGGTCCTCGGGGGCGCCAAGGTCTCCGACAAGGTGGCGCTGATCGACCGCTTCCTCGAGGAGGCGGACGCGATCCTCATCGGCGGGGCCATGTGCTTCTCGTTCTTCCGCGCGCAGGGCGGGCAGACGGGCGACTCGCTGGTGGAGGAGGAGGGGATCGAGCTGGCGCGCCGCGCGCTGGAGAAGGCCGAGGGCGACACCCGGGCGCGCCTCGTGCTTCCCACCGACCTCGTGCTCGGCAAGGAGTTCTCCGCCGACACCGAGGTGCGGGAGGTCGACGGCGCCGACGTGGACGCCGGGTGGATGGGGCTCGACGTGGGGCGCCGGACCACGGAGGCCTACGCCCGGGAGATCGCCGGGGCGGGCACGGTCTTCTGGAACGGCCCGATGGGGGCCTTCGAGCTCGAGCCCTTCGCGTCGGGCACCCGGGCGGTGGCCGAGGCCGTGGCGGCTGCGCCGGGGACGACGGTCGTGGGGGGCGGAGACTCGGCCGCGGCCCTGGCCGAGTTCGGGCTGGCCGACCGCGTGACCCATCTGTCCACCGGCGGCGGCGCCGCCCTCGAGCTGCTCGAGGGCAAGAAGCTCCCGGGCGTGGAGGCCCTGGACGATGCCTGAGCGAAGGCCGCTGATCGCCGCCAACTGGAAGCTCTGGGGCACCGCCGCCCAGGCCGGGCCGTACGCGGAGCGGCTGCTCGAGCTGCTGCCCGACGAGGGTCGCCGTGGCGCCGACGTGGCGCTGTGCGTGCCCTTCACGGTGATCGAGACCACCGCTCGCGCGCTCGAGGGCTCGGGGGTGCTGGTCGCGGCGCAGAACATGAGCGCCGCCGAGGACGGCGCGTTCACGGGGGAGGTCTCGGCGGCCATGCTCGTCGAGGCCGGCGCCCGGGGGGTGGTGCTCGGCCACTCCGAGCGGCGCCAGCTCTTCGGCGAGACCGATCGCGCCCTCCAGGACAAGGTGCCGGCCGCGCTCGCGGCCGGGCTGCTGCCGATCTTCTGCGTGGGAGAGACCGAGGACGAGCGCGAGGCAGGGGAGATGGAGCGAAAGCTGCGCAACCAGGTCGGCGAGGGACTCGAGGGCGTCTCGGACGCGCAGCTCGCCGACGTGGTGGTGGCCTACGAGCCGATCTGGGCCATCGGCACCGGCAAGGTGGCCACGCCCGAGCAGGCCCAGGAGGCGGTGGCGTTCGTGCGCGCCCTGGTGTCGAGCCGCTCGGAGGAGGCGGCCGAGCGGCTGCGGATCCTCTACGGCGGCAGCGTGAAGCCCGACAACGCGGCGGAGATCCTGGCCCAGCCCGACGTGGACGGCGCCCTGGTCGGGGGCGCGAGCCTCGACCCCGAGGGCTTCGCCCGGATAGTCGCCGCGGCGGCGTGACGCGTGCCTGCCGGGCCGGGCAAGCCGCCGGTGCGGTTCGGTGTGCCTGGTGATCCTCGACGGATGGGGGCTCGCCGAGCCCGGGCCGGGAAACGCGGTCGAGCAGGCCGACACGCCGGTGTTCGACGAGCTGTGGGACACCTACGAGCACGCGCAGCTCACGGCCTGCGGCACCGCCGTGGGGCTCCCGGAGGGCCAGATGGGCAACTCCGAGGTCGGGCACCTCAACCTCGGGGCGGGAGCGATCGTGCCGCAGGACCTCAAGCGCATCGACGACGCCGTGAGTGACGGCTCCTTCTTCGACAACGACGTGCTGCGCGCCGCCTGCGCCGCGGGACGCGAGGCGGGCCGCCTGCACCTGCTCGGGCTCGTCTCCGCCGGAGGCGTGCACGCCTCGATGGACCACCTGCGCGGCGCTCATCGAGCTCGCGGGCCGCGAGCGGGTGCCCGACGTCGTGCTCCACGCGTTCACCGACGGCCGCGACACGCTGCCCGACTCGGGAGCCGGCTACGTGGCCGAGATGGAGTCCCGGCTGGCCGAGCACGGCGGGCCGGGTGGCGACGGTGACCGGGCCGCTACTACGCGATGGACCGCGATCGGCGCGAGGAGCGCACCCGGATGGCCTACGACGCCCTGGTTCGCGGCGAGGCCGAGGGCCGTCAGCTGCGAGTCGGGCGAGGCCGCCGTGCGGGCGGCCTACGAACGCGGGGAGACCGACGAGTTCGTGAAGCCGACGCTGGTGGGGGAGGAGGGACGCATCCGCGAGGGCGACGCCGCCGTCTTCTTCAACTTCCGTCCCGACCGGGCCCGCCAGCTCACCGAGGCGCTCGAGCGACCTGGGTCTGCACCTCGACCACGCTCACCCGGTACCGCGAGGACTACGAGTACCCGGTGGCCTTCCCGCCCCGGCGTCCCGCGGTCACGCTCGCCGAGGTGCTGGAGGAGCGCGGCACGCGGCAGCTGCACGTGGCCGAGACCGAGAAGTACGCCCACGTGACCTACTTCTTCAACGGCGGGGAGGAGGACGAGCACTCGCGGCGAGGAGCGCTGCCTCGTGGACTCGCCCCGCGACGTGCCGACCTACGACCACAAGCCGGAGATGAGCGCCCGCGCAGCGGCCGCGGCGTTCGCCGAGCGCTGGACCGCGGGGGGCTTCGGCTTCGGCATCATCAACTTCGCCAACCCGGACATGGTCGGCCACACGGGCGTGATCGAGGCGGCGGTGGAGGCGGTGGAGACCGTGGACGAGTGCCTCGGCCAGGTGGTCGCGCGCCGTGCACGCGAGCGGCGGGGCGTGCGTCGTGACCGCCGACCACGGCAACGCCGACCACATGCTCGAGCCGGACGGGAGCCCGAACACCGCGCACTCGCTCAACCCGGTGCCGATCGTCGTGACCGCGGACTGCGGGCCCCTGCACGACGGCGGCATCCTCGCGGACGTGGCGCCCACGGTCCTGGGGCTGCTCGGCGTCGAACCCCCAAGTGAGATGACAGGAAGAAACTTGATAAGAGGCGACTGAGGTTTTATACTGCGCTCCAGTTTGTAGAACCGACCTACAAGGAGCGTATGACCATGAGTCTCCTCATCAAGCCCGAGCCGTTCAGCCGCGAGGTCGATCGCATCTTCGACCGCCTGTTCGACGCCCCCGCCGCTCAGCGGTGGGCACCGGCCATGGACCTGACCGAGGCCGAGGACCACTACGTGCTGAAGGCCGACCTGCCCGGGGTGTCCGACGAGGACGTCTCGATCGAGGTCGACCGCGGGGTGCTCACCGTCTCCGGTGAGCGGCGCGCGCGAGCACGAGCAGCACGAGAAGGGGTGGCATCGCATCGAGCGGGCGTTCGGCAGCTTCCAGCGCCAGCTGACGCTGCCGGAGGGCGTCGACGCGGACGCCGTCACGGCCGAGTTCGACCGGGGCGTGCTCACCGTCCGGGTGCCCAAGCCCGAGCGGGTGAAGCCGCGGCGGATCGCCATCGCCGGCGTCAACGGCGCCGACAAGCAGGCCGTGGAGGGCACCGCCGAGGAGAAGTAGCCTCGGGCGGCATGTCGCCGCCGGCCTTCGACATCGACGCCCGCGACGGGTCCGCCCGCGCGGGCGTCCTTCGTCTCGCCCACGGCGAGGTGAACACGCCGGCCTTCGTTCCCCTCGCCTCGAACGCGAGCGTCCGCGGGCTCGCGGCGGCCGAGGTCGAGGCGCTCGGCTTCGAGATGGTGCTGGGCAACACCTTCCACCTGTTCATCCAGCCGGGCCAGGACTACGTGCGCGAGATGGGCGGCCTGCACGAGTTCATGGGCTGGAGGCGGCCGCTGATCACCGACTCGGGCGGCTTTCAGGTGTTCTCCATGGGCCACGGCTCGGTGGCGGAGGAGGTCAAGCGCCGCCGCGGGCAGAGCCAGAGCCGCGTGATCTCGATCGAGGAGGAGGGGGTCACCTTCCGCTCCTACGTCGACGGCGCCGAGCGCTTCATGGGGCCGGAGACCTCGATGGAGGTACAGGCCGCGCTCGGCTCCGACATCGCGCTGGCCTTCGACGAGTGCACCCCCTTCCACTCCGACCGCGACTACACCCGGCGCTCGATGGAGCGGACCCACCGCTGGCTCGACCGCTGCACGCCTGGCACGCGCGAGCACGGGCCGGCGGGGCAGGCGCTGTACGGGATCGTGCAGGGCGGCGTCCACCGAGGATCTGAGGGCCGAGTCGGCGGCCTTCGTCGCGGCCGCCGACACCGGGCGGCGTGGCGATCGGCGGCTCGCTGGGCGAGGACAAGGAGCAGATGCGCGAGGTGCTGCGCTGGTCGCTCGGCCCGATCGCCCCCGACGAGCGCCGCGCCACCTGCTGGGGATCGGCGACGTGGACGACATCCTCGACGCCGTGGCCGCCGGCGTCGACACCTTCGACTGCGCGACGCCCACCCGCCTGGCCCGCCACGGCACGGCCCTGGTGCCCGATCCCGGCACGCGCTTCCGGCTCGACCTGGCCAAGTCCGCGGTGTCGCGGGCAGGACGAGCCGATCGCCGACGGAGTGCCCCTGTCCGGCCTGCCGCGAGCACACCCGCGGCTACCTGCACTACCTCGCCCGCGGCGGGAGAGCTGACCGGCGCGCGCCTGCTCACCCTCCACAACCTGACGTTCATGGCGGAGCTGATGCGCGGCATCCGGGAGGCGATTCGCGGCGGGTTCCTACGACGCCTATCGCGACCGTGTGATGGCCGGTCGGTGGCCGTCCGCATGACGCGCCCGGCGTCGGTTAGACGCTTACGATCGCTCCCCCACGGGCACGTTAGGGATGTACCCCAACAGCAGTACCGGAGGAGGAGATCATGACCACAGTCCTGATCATCATCGGAGTAGTGCTCGTGCTGGCCCTGATCGCGGCCCTGATCATGGGCCGACAGGCCAAGACCCGCCGCGACGAGAGCCACCGCATCGAGGCCAGGGAACACCGCGAGGAGGCGGGAATCCGCTCGGCGCGCGCCGACAGCAGGGAGGCCGAGGCCGAGGAGAAGGCAGCGCGGGCCAAGCGCGCCAAGGCCGAGGCCGACGAGCACGCGGCGCTCGCCCGCCAGGAGCGCCAGGCCGCCGACGAGCGCCATGCGCACGCCGACGAGATCGACCCCGACGTCGACCCGACGCCGATGGCGACACGGGCGGTCGCGAGCGGGACCGCGTCCGCTGAGCGCTAGCGCGAGTTCTCGCTGAGGAACTCGCGCAGGTCCTCGATCTGCTGCTGCACGTCCCCGCTGTCGATCGGGATCGATTCCGCTTCCCGCGCCGTCCGAGGCCAGGAGCGCGAAGGCCACGACGGCGATCGCGATCAGCGCGGCCAGCAGGGCCAGGACGTGCCCGCCCGTCGCCACGGCGACTTGCGCGGCGTCCGCTCCCGCTCGCGCGGCGCGCGCGTCTGCGCGACGGGCGCCGGGCGAACGCGGCGAAGGCCGCCGCTCGGGCGACGGGCGCCGCGGCGCCGCGGGAACGCATCGCCTGGGTCGCGGAGGTCACCTGGCTCAGCGCCCGCGTCGCCTCCTCGTCGTGGCCCGCGCCGCCCGCGGCGAGGCGGATGGTGGCCTCGGTGTCGTTGCCCTCCAGCCCGGCCTCGAGGCTGCGGGCCATCTCGAGCGTCGACGGGTAGCGGTCTCCGGGCTCACGCTCGAGGCACACGCGGATCGCGCGGTCCAGCTCGGCCGGCACCTCGGGCCGGTGGATGGTGATCGGCTCCACCTGGTCGTTCTGCTGCTTGAGCGCCAGCTCGGTGAGCGACGAGTACTCGTGCGGCAGCCGGCCGGTCAGGAACTGGTAGGCGCACACGCCCAGCGAGTAGATGTCCGAGGCCGGTCCGGCCTCGTCGCCCCGGGCCTGCTCGGGCGACAGGTACGCCGCGGTGCCCAGCACCGAGCCGACCTGGGTGATCCGCGTCTGCTCGGCGGCCTTCGCGATGCCGAAGTCGGCGAGCTTGGTGGCGCTGGTCTCGCCGGCGATCAGCAGGTTGCCCGGCTTCACGTCGCGGTGCACGACCCCGGCGCGGTGGGCGTACTCGAGGCCGTGGCAGGCGTCGACGCACGATCGAGACCGTCTGCTGCGACCTCGAGCTCCTTGGCGTCGCGCAGGAGGTCGGCGCACGAGGGCCCGTCCACGTACTCCATGACGATGAAGTGGCGGTGCGAGCCGGGGTCCTCGCCGGAGTCGAAGACCTGCACGATGTTCGGGTGCTGGAGCCGGGCCGCGGCCAGCGCCTCGCGCCGGAAGCGGGCCACGAAGTCGTCGTCCTCGGCCAGGTGCTCGGCCAGCAGCTTGACGGCCACCGGGCGCTCCAGCACCGAGTCCATCGCCAGGAAGACCGTGGACATGCCGCCGGCGCCGAGCCGGCGGTCCAGCACGTAGCGGCCCGATATCTCCTCCGGGGTGGCCATCACTCGACTCACTGCGGGCGCCTCGACACCGCCGCCCTCGCCGGGCTTCGACTCCTTCTCGGGCTTGACCTTCTCCTGCGGTTGGATCTCCTCCTCGGGGGGCGGCTCGACCTCCTCGGTCGGTACGGTGGTCTCCTCGGGCGGCGTCTCACCTCGGTCACGGTCTCCTCGGGCACCGTCTCCACCTCCGGGACCGTGACCTCGGGCGCCTCCTCGGTCACCGTGTCGGACTCGGTGTCCGTCGGCGTCGGCACAGCCCTCCTCGGCCAGGTTCCTCAGGTTCTCGAAGGAGTCCTCGACGGCCTTGCGCAGGTCGGGGTCCACGTCCTCGGGAAGCGCGGCCACCAGCTCGTCGATGCCGTCCGGCCCCGAGAACGAGTCGGTCTGGATGTCGCTGCACGCGCCCGCGTTGGCGTTGTCGGTCCCGTCCTCGTAGCGGCGCTCGACCTCGTCGAGGCGGTTCTGGAGCGCGGTCACGGCGGCGGCGGGCAGCTTCTCGCCCTCGGGCTCGTCGTCGGAGCCGCACGCGCCCAGGCCCAGGCAGGCGCAGACCGCCAGCGCGGTTGGCAGGGGATGTCGCCGGCCGATGGTCACTGCCCTATGAATAGCCGCTCGCCCAGGCTCTGAGGGAGCCCGGCGGCGGAGATGGCCTCCGCCGCCTCGGCGATCGGGTAGTCGGTGCGGCGCCATTGCGGCGATCCAGTTGCCGAGGTCGAGCAGCATCCACGCCGCGCGGGGGTCGCCGTCTCGCGGCTGCCCCACGCTGCCGGGGTTCAGCAGCCAACGCCCGTCCGCGATGTCCAGCTCGGTCCCCGCGGGCACGCCGGCGCCCACGGTGGACCGGTCCATGCGGGTGAAGTGCAGCGCCACGTGCGAGTGCCCGATCGCGCCCACGCGCTCGGGCATCTCGTCCATGCACTCGCTCGCCTGGGAGGTGGAGAGCACGTACTCCCACACCGGGTCGCGAGGGCTCGCGTGGTAGAGGCCGATCGCCTGGCCCGACTGCGCCGGCTCGAGACTGCCGAGGAAGTCGATCGTTTCGGCGCTCGCCTCCCTGCGCGTCCACAGCGCCGCGGCGGCCGCGGGGGGCGAGAAGTCCGCGATGTCGATCTTGTCGAGCACCCCGAGGTCGTGGTTGCCGGCCAGGCAGAGGTCGCACCGCTCGGCCGCCAGCTCGACGCACTCGTTGGGCTGGGCCCCGTAGCCCACGAGGTCGCCGAGGCACCACACCTCGTCGACGTCGGTGGTCGCGATGTCGTCGAGCACGGCCTGGAGCGCGGGCAGGTTGCCGTGGATGTCGGAGATCAGCGCGACCCTCATGGGTCGTTCGTCGGGAGGTGGTGAAGGACGTGCCGCGATCCTGGTCGCCTGGACCGGGGAGCGGGGCTCCTCGCTGATGTCATTACTGTCGGGGGCGTGAGGGGGCATCGCTCTCGGACGGGACTCGCAGTGGGATTGGCGGTCGTCGCCGCCGCGGCTGCCACGCTCATCCTTCGCCCCCGAAGCGGGCTGATCGAGCCGGCGACCGTCGATCCCACAGCCTACTTCAGCGCGGCTGAGCTCGAGCGAGCGGCGGATTTTCGCGGCGTCCAGCGCCTGATCGGGATCGGGGGACTGGCGGTCAGCGCCGGAACCCTGGCCGTGCTGGCGCTGCGGCCCCCGGCGCGCGCGAGCGCCCTGATGGAGCGGGCGGGCGCGCGCCCGATGCTCGGCGGCGCCGCCGTGGCGGCGGGCGTGTCGGTGACGCTGGCGGTCACCGGGCTGCCGCTCGGGCTCTGGGCCCATGAGCGGGCGGTCGACGTGGGCCTGTCCACCCAGTCGCTGGGGCCGTGGCTGGCGGACGTGGCCAAGTCCACCGCGAATCGGAGCGGTGCTCGCCGGGCTCGGCGGGGCGGTCGCGATCGCCCTGATCCGCCGGTTCCCGCGGGGCTGGTGGCTTCCCGGCGCGGGAGTCGTGGTGGCCTTCGCCGTGATCTCGCTCTATCTGTCGCCGGTGCTGATCGATCCCCTCTTCAACCGCTTCGACGCGCTCCCCAAGGGCGCGCTTCGCTCGGACGTCCTCGATCTGGCCGACCGCGCCGGAGTCGACGTGGGCGAGGTCTACCGGATCGACGCCAGCCGGCGCACGACCGGCATCAACGCCTACGTGGGCGGACTCGGCCACACGAAGCGGGTCGTGCTCTACGACAACCTGATCGACGACTTCCCGGCCGACGAGGTCCGATCGGTGGTCGCGCACGAGCTTGCGCACGTGCGCCACCACGACGTGCCCAAGGGGATGCTGTGGGTGGCGCTGGTGGCTCCCGCCGGGATGTTCGCGATCCAGCGGCTCACCGAGGCGATCGCGACCGCGGGCCGCCCGGCGCGGGGAGAGAGGCCCGGGCCGGCGATCCTCCCCGCCCTGGCGCTCTCGCTCGGCCTCGTGAGCTTCGCCCTCGCCATCGCCGGGAACGCGGTCTCGCGGCCGGTGGAGGCGCGGGCGGACGCCTTCGCGCTGGAGCTGACCCGCGATCCGAAGGCCTTCATCGCCCTCGAGCGCAGCCTGGCGCTGCGCAACGTGTCCGATCCCGATCCGCCGGGCCTGCTGCAGGCCCTGTTCGGCACGCACCCGACCACCGTCGAGCGCATCGGCTTCGGAGAGGCGTTGAGCCTGAGCGGCCGCGTATAGGGATTCGGGCGTTGGCCGAATCCCTCGGTCACTCCTCTTCGCCGTACTCCGGAAGGCCCTTGATGCCCTCGCGGGTCTGCCACTTCGAGTAGTTGTCCTGCATGCTCTCGATGAGCTCGCCCATGAAGCGGGCCGACATGTTGATCCGGGAGACCACCACGCCGGGGATGGCCTCCTCCTCCACCTCGTGGTCCACGCGGATGAAGGTGAGCGTGAACTCGTAGTCCGAGTGGCTCACGTTCGCGAAGTTGGCGTAGTGGCCGGCCATCACCTCCGGATCGGCGTGGATCTCGAAGTGACGTTCGTTTTCGTCGAGGGGCTCGGCCATGGCCCTAGTATCGCAGTCGCGTGAGGATCCTCGTACTCGCGGTCGGTCGCCTGCGCCCGCCCTACGCCGACGACGTTCAGCACTACCAGAAGCTCCTGGCCGGGATGGCGCGCGTGGACCTGGTCGAGGTCCGCGAGGACGAGGCGGTGACCAGGCGCATCCCCGAGCGCGCCTTCCTGGTGCTGCTGTCCGCCGAGGGGCGCTCGTGCGACTCGGAGGCCTTCAGCCGCTTCCTCGAGGAGCGGCGCCAGTCCGGGCAGGGACCTCTGCTTCGTGATCGGCGGCCCGCGGGGCCTCTCGCTCGAGCGGTGCGACCTGAAGCTCTCGCTCGGCCCGATGACGCTGCCCCACCAGCTGGCGCGGGTGGTGCTGCTCGAGCAGCTCCTGCGCGGCCACAAGATCCTCGCCCGGCACCCGTACCACTACTGACGGCGACCATCCCGGGCGCGATCCCTAGCCTGCCCCCGGTGGCCGATCCCGTAGCGCAGCTCGCCCGAGCCGTAGCCGAGACCGCAGCTTCTCTGCGCGGCGGGGGTTCCTTTGACGTGCCGGTTCTCGAACGACCGAAGAAGAGCGGCTTCGGCGACTACTCCACCAACGCCGCCATGCTGCTCGCGCCCGCGATGGGCGCGCCGCCGCGCGAGATCGCGGAGCAGCTCGGCGTCGTCGCTGTCCGAACGGCTGGGCGAAGCGCTGGGCGAGGTCGACGTGGCGGGCCCGGGCTTTCTCAACCTCACGATGTCCGACTCCTGGTGCTGCCAGGCGGTCGCCGACCTGCTGGCCGCGGGCGACGGCTACGGGGTCCCGGACCCGCCGTCGCGCCGAGCGCGTCGACGTGGAGTTCGTGAGCGCCAACCCCACCGGGCCGATCACGGTGGCCGCCGGCCGCCACGCCGCCTACGGGGACGCGCTCTGCCGGATCCTCGCGCTTCGCGGGGAACGACGTGGAGCGCGAGTACTACGTGAACGACCACGGCGGCCAGATCCAGCGCTTCGGCGCCTCGATCAAGGCGCGCGCCACGGGTGAGGAGCCCCCCGAGGACGGCTACCAGGGGCTCTACGTGGCCGAGATCGCCGACGGGATCCCCGGCGCCGCCGACCTCGACGAGCCCGAGCTCGCCCGCCTGGGAGTCGAGGCCATGCTCGAGGGCGTCCGGGCCACGCTGGAGCGCTTCAGGGTGCGGATGGAGCGCTTCAGCCACGAGAGCGAGAACCACGAGAGCGGCGCCGTGACCAGGGTGCTCGACGTGGCTCGAGGAGCAGCGGGCACGTCTACCCGCACGAGGGCGCGGTGTGGCTGCGCGCGACCACCTTCGGCGACGACAAGGACCGCGTGCTCATCCGCTCCGACGGCGAGCTGACCTATTTCGCGGCCGACATCGCCAACCACGAGAACAAGCTCAAGCGGGGCTACGACCTGGTGATCGACGTGCTCGGGCGCCGACCACCACGGCTACGTGGCGCGGATCGGAGCCGCCTGGCAGGCGCTCGGAGGCGATCCGGAGCAGTTCGAGATCATCATCATGCAGCTGGTCAACCTGCTCGAGGGCGGCCAGCGCGCGCAGATGTCCAAGCGCGCAGGCGAGTTCGTCACGCTCGACGACCTGATGGACGACATCGGGGTGGACGCGACCCGGTGGTTCCTGCTCCAGCGCAGCCACGACACCACCCTCGACGTGGACCTGGACCTGGCGCGCCGGCGCAGCCAGGACAACCCGGTGTTCTACGCGCAGTACGCGCACGCGCGCATCGCCAGCATCCTGCGCAAGGCGGGGGAGGAGCGGGTGCGCGACGCCCTCGCGGCGGACATCGCCTCGAGCGCGGAGACGCTGCACCCGTCGGCCCGGCAGCTGGTCAAGCGGCTGCTCGAGCTTCCGCAGGAGGTCACGGACGCCGCGGAGCGCCGGGCACCGCACCGGATCACCACCTACGTGACCGAGACCGCCCAGTCGTTCTCGGCCTTCTACCGCGACTGCAAGGTCGTGGGGGCCGCCGAGGAGGGTGGCGACGAGGACCTCCGTCTGGCCCTCTGCGAGGCCACCCGCCGGGTGATCGCGCGCTCGCTCGACCTGCTCGGCGTGACCGCGCCGGCGGAGATGTGATGCGCGCGCTCGCGCTCGCCCTGCTGGCGCTCGCCCTCCTCCCGGCGGCCGCGAGCGCCTCCGCGCGGCAGTTCTCGATCCTCCAGGACGACGCCACGCTGCTCGGCCTGAGCCCCCGCGATCCCGAGGCGGCCATGCAGGAGGCCGACGCGCTGGGCGTCGACATGGTCCGGGCGTTCGTGGTCTGGAACCGGGTGTCCCCGCGGCCGAACTCGAAGCGAAAGCCGCGCGGCTTCGACGTGGCGAACCCCAGACTCGAGGGGCTACGACTGGAGCATCTACGACGCCTTCGTGGCGCGGGCGCGCCGGCACGGCCTGAAGGTCTTTCTGACCCTGTCGCCGCCGCTGCCCCACTGGGCGTCCGAACAGCCGCGGGTCTGCCCCCACATCATCGGCGGCTATCGCAACCTCGGGCGCTCCTGCTACTGGAAGCCCAAGCCGAAGGTCTTCGGGCAGTTCGCGCGGGCCGTCGCGCGCCGCTACCGCGGGAAGGTTGCGCTGTACTCGCTGTGGAACGAGCCGAACCTCGAGCACTACCTCTACCCGCAGAGGAGGGGCCGGGGCGCCGGCACGGGACCGGTGGACCTTGCCGCCAAGCGCTACCGCAGCCTGTGGTACGAGGGGTGGAAGGGGATCGCACGCGCCGACCCCGCGCCGCCGGGGCAAGGTGCTCTTCGGCGAGATCGCCGCCATCTCGTCGCCGCTCGACACGATGTACGCGGCGCTGTGCCTCGACGAGAACGGCTGGCCCTTCCAGGGCCGCATGCGCGTGCTCCAGGGTTGCGCGCGGCCGCGCCGGCTCCCCATCGGCGGCATCGCCGTGCACCCCTACACCAAGGACGCGAGCGGGACGGTGTTCAGGCGGCCGGCGACCCTCGACTCGCTCCCCCTGACGGCGCTCTATCGCGTGCACCAGCTGGCCGATCGCGCGGCGCGCTTCGGCCGCATCCCCCGCTCGGGCCGGGGCATCTACATCACCGAGTTCGGCTTTCAGTCCAATCCGCCCGATCGCAAGCGCGGCCTGAGCCTGCACGGCCAGGCGAGGGCGCTGAACCAGAGCGACAGGCTGTTCGCGCGCGATCCGCGCGTGCGCTCGGTCGCGCAGTTCGAGCTCTTCGACGTGCCCGAGCCCAGGGACCAGGACGTCTACAACACGGGGCTGCGGTTCTTCCGTGGACGGCTCAAGCCGGCCTGGCGCGCCTACCGGCTCCCGCTCGTGGTCACCAGGCTCTCGAGGGGCGCCGTCGAGGTCTGGGGCCAGGTGCGACCGGCGCGAGGACGCACGCTCGCCACGATCACGGCCGCCCGGCCGGGGTCACGCTTCCGCGCCGTGCGCCGAGTGCGGACCAACCGGTCCGGCTACTTCCGCGTCGTGGTCCGGCGCCCCGGCGCGGCGCGGCTGCTGTGGCAGCTGCGGTGGACCGGCCGCACCCTGATCGACGGCTACTTCACCCGCGAGAGGCAGCGCAGCCGCGTGGCGACGGCCGGGCGGCGGATCGGCTACCTGCGCTGACCCTGCGCGGTTAGAGGTCGCTGAAGAAGTTGATGCCCAGGTTGTCCATGAGGCGTCAGGGCCTCCGAGTTCAGGCGGGTCAGCTCGTTCGTGTAGAGCAGCACGCCCATGACCACGAGCACGACGCCCGAGACCACCGTGATCACGGTGTAGTGGTCGCGAAAGAAGCGAAAGAAGCCCGAGACCGACGAGAAGGCGAGCGCGCTCAGCAGGAACGGCACCGCGAGGCCCAGCGCGTAGAAGGCGAGCAGGACGCCGCCCTGGCCCACGTTCTGCTCGGTGCCCGCGGCGGTGAGGATCGCGCCGAGGGTCGGGCCCGTGCACGGCAGCCAGGCGACGGCGAAGGCCAGTCCGGCCACGATCGGCCCGCCCGTCGAGGCCCGCGCCAGCAGCGTCTCCGGGCGCCAGTCGCGGTTGAGCCGGCTCACGAACGGCGTGGCGATGAACACCAGGCCGAGGGCGATGATGATCACCCCCGAGATCTGGCGCAGCAGCTGGCGGTTGTCCTGGAGGAAGCTCCCCAGCCCGGTGGCGGTCATCCCGAGGGCGACGAACATCACCGTGAAGGAGAGGCAGAAGAGCAGCGCCGGCCCCAGCACCTTCAGCCGGCCGCGGCCGGCCTGGAGGTCGGCGAAGGACACCCCCGAGACCGTCGAGAGGTATCCCGGCACCAGCGGGAGCACGCAGGGCGAGACGAAGGACAGAAAGCCGACGCCGAACGCGGCGACGACGGTGGTGTCCACCGTGTCCTGGGCGACCACGAGAGCGCTCATACGTCGTACTTGTCGAGATCGGCCTGCAGCCGCTCGGCGGCGGCCCCGCCCGGGCCCGCGGCGGCGGCGTCCGAGCCCGGGGAGGCGCGGCCTCCGCGCGTCCGCCGCCACTGCATCGACGGCCACCGCCAGCGCGCCGCCGAAGGCCAGCACCGCGATCGCGGGCACGAGGTACGCGGCGAGGTCGATGCCGTCGTCGCCGGGCAGTGCCAGCACCTCGTCCCCGAACTCCGCCACGAGCCGCGCCTTGATCTCTTCCTCCGAGCGGCAGTCCGCGACCAGCTCCCGGATCAGCTCGCGCTCGCGCAGCGCCTGGGGCGCCTCGGTCGCCAGGCCGAGCGGGACTCCGCACACGGGGCACATCACCTGCTTCTCCACCTCGGCGAGCGTCGTGCGCGGGCACTCGGCCGCCAGCGCCCCGGCCGGCGTCAGCGCCAGCGCCAGCGCGGCGCACGCGGCGGTCCGCCACCGCCTCACGAGCGGTCCTCGATCAGCGGAAGGACCTCTTCGCGCAGGAAGGCGTCGTCCACCGGGCCCCGTCGCACCGCGGTGATCCGTCCCTCGCGGTCGACCACGAACGTCTCGGGATAGCCCGTCACCCCGTAGTCGCGGCCCACCTCCTCGTCGGTGTCCTTGACCATCGGGTAGGTCAGGCCGAATTCGCGCACGAAGTCGCGGGCGTCGCTCGTCACGTCGATCGCGTCGATCCCCAGCACCGTCGCCCCGCGTCGCTCGATGCGCTCGTGCCAGCGCTGCAGCAGCGGGGACTCGTCCCGGCAGGGGTCGCACCACGAGCCCCAGAAGTTGACGACCACGACCCTGCCCCGGTAGTCCTCGAGCGACGCGCGGCCGCCGCCGCTGAGCCGCCCGAGCGTGAACGCCGGCGCCTCCGGGCGATCGCCGCGCGCGACCGCGCTGTCGATGCCGTCGTCGGCCCCGCTCTGGGCGAGCCCGTATCCGAGCAGCCCGAGCAGGGCCACGACGCCGATGACCGCGGCCACCACGAGCGGGGAGAGGGAGCGCTTCATCGCTCCCCCGGAGGGTATTGGGGCCGCCCCCACGCGCTCCCGGGCGGATAGAATCCCGGCCGCGCGGCGGTAGCTCAGTTGGTAGAGCGTGAGCTTCCCAAGCTCGAGGTCGCGGGTTCGACCCCCGTCCGCCGCTTAGCTCTGCAGAGCGCTTGACACCGGCCAACGGAGTTCATAGCGTCGCGGTGTGGCAGGGGGCTGTTGCAAGGCGGCCATCATCGTGCTGACCGTCGGCCTACTGGCCCTCGGTCCAGGGATCGGTGGCGCATGGGCCGGGAACTTCTCGATCTCCGGCGTCAGGGGCGCCGAGGGCACCAGCCTCGGCTTTCGGGTCACATGCACCTCGACGGCGCCGCCGCCCCCCAACGCCACGGCGGCCCAATCGGGCACCGACTGTTTCGGCGAGACCGTGAGGATCGCGACGTCACCGGGCACGGCGACATCGTCGGACTTCACGTCGAGGTCCGGTTCGCTCAACTTTCCCGCCGACGGCACTCAGACCTTCTTCGTCGCAACGACCCCGGACACCATCGACGAGGACGACGAGTATCTGAATGCAATCCTCAGCAATCCGAGCACGGGCAGCACGATCGGGCCCAGCCAGGGCCGGGGAACCATCCTGGACGACGATCCCCTGCCGTCTCTGTCGCTGAACGACGCCGCGGCCGGTGAGGAAGGCGCCAACGTGTTCACGGTCACGCTCAGTTCAGCCAGCGGGAGACAGGTGACGGTGAACGTCGTCGGTCAGGCCGGCACTGCCCAACGGGACAACGATTTCACCCAATCGAGCCCGTCCACGCTGACCTTCCTACCCGGCGAGACGAGCAAGCCGGTCTCGTTCGCCCACCTCTGTGACAACACCTCCGAAGGAACCGAGGACTACACCGTCGGTCTGAGCGCACCCAGGTTCGCCTCCCTCGCACGGCCACAGGGCGTGGGCACGATCTTCGACTCCTGCACGTCGGCAACGGTGGGCCCCTTGCCGCCGCCGGTCCTCGGCGCGACGTTCAACGTGCAGCCGGCGGGGGGTGAGGTGTTCGTCAGCCTGCCGCCCGGCGCGAGCGGCGCGCGACTCGTCACGGGGCCCAGGGCAAGCGCGCGGGTGCCCGGTTTGAAGGGTCGCGAGTTCATCCCGTTGAGTCAGGCGCGCCAGGTGCCGATCGGATCGCTGCTGGACACGCGAAAGGGACGGGTCCGGATATCGACTGCGCGTGACACGACCGGAAAGACCCAGTCGGGCACCTTCCAGGCCGGCGTGTTCCAAGTGCTCCAGTCGCGCCGCAGGAAGAGCAGGGGCCTCACGACGCTCCGTCTCAAGGGCGCAAGCTTCAAGCGCTGTGGTGGCCGGCGCCGCGTCCGGGGCAGCGACACGGCGCGTGTCGCGCGGTCCCGCGTCATCCGTCGGATCCGGTCGTCGGCCAGGGGTCGCTTTCGTACACGCGGCCGGAACTCATCCGCCACGGTGCGCGGCACCACCTGGACGACCGCCGACCGCTGCGACGGGACCCTGACGCGAGTCGTCCGAGGAAGGGTCGCCGTGCGCGACTTCCGTCGTAAGAGGACCATCACCCTTCGCGCGGGCAAGAGCTACCTCGCCAGGCGATAGACAGGTGCGCCCTGCCAGGCTGGCGTCCTTCGCAGCGGTCGCTGTCGCGCTGATGCCGACCGGTTGCGACACCGACGACTCACGGAACGCCGAGCGTCACCGACCGTCAGCCGACACCGCACTCCGGCCGAGGGCCGGTGCTCTGCACCAGGCTGCGACCCACGGTCACCGGCCGGGTGGCGTCGGCGGAGGCGACCGAGCTCTCGGGCCTCGCGCTGTCGCGATCACAGAAAGGCGTCCTGTGGACCCACAACGACTCGGGCGACGGCTCCCGCGTGCTCGCGGTTGCCCCGAACGGCAGGCTCCTCGCCGACATCGCGGTTCCGGCCGCGGAGAATGTGGACTGGGAGGACATGGCGCTCGGGCCCGCGCCGAAGGGAGGCGATGCGCTGTATGTCGGCGATATCGGCGACAACGAGGCCAGGCGCTCGAGCGTCGTGGTCTACCGCGTGGAGGAGCCGCGCCTCGCCGAGGGGCCGCCGAGGGAGAGCGCGCCGGCGCAACGCCTGACGTTGAGGTACCCCGACCGCCCCCACGACGCCGAAGCCCTCCTCGTCGACCCGTCGAGCGGCGCACTGCTCATCGTCACCAAGAGCTTCGGTGGCACGGCCCGCCTGTACGCCGCCCGTCGGCCTCGGGCCGGGACCACCACGAGGCTGCGCCGCGTCGGCACCCTGTCGCTGGGGGTCGGCGAGGCGGTGACCGCGGGCGACGTCTCCGCGAACGGGCGCACGATCGTCATCCGCACGTACGGCCGCGCCGTGGTCTGGTCGCGTCGCGGCAGGGAGTCGCTCGCCTCGGCGTTGCGAGGTCGCGGCTGCGAGGTCCGCGCCAACCTGTTCGTGGAGGGCCAGGGCGAGGCGCTCGCGCTCACCGCCAACGGGCGCGCCTTCTACACGGTGCCCGAGGGCACTCGGCCCGCACTGCGGCGCTGGGCGCCGCCCAGGTAACGGGGCAGAGCTACCGGACGGCCGGCGCTTCGAGGGAAGCGAGCGCGCGTACGCGACGCCGCGTGCCACCCACGGTGCGAGCTGGCGCTTGGTCCGCACGCCTTCCGAGATCGACCCGGAGCCAGCCCTGCATCTCGCGGCCCCGCATCTCCATCGGTCGAGCATGCGGCTTCGCGAGAAGCTCATCCGTGTCCTCGGGCTCGACGCGCACCATCAGCCCGCCCTGGCCGCTGGCCGCGACGGCCATGTTTCCACCGACGAGAAAGGCAAGGCCACCGAACATCCGCTTCTCGGTGACCTCGGGCTCGCCGGCGAGGACCTCGCGGATGCGATCGGCGAGGTCCTCGTCGTACGCCAAGCGGTCAGCCGCTTCGGTAGCGCAGCGGCTGCACCGGCCCTGGCGATCCGGCTCGTGAAGAACGCCCCGTCGGGGTTCTGCCACGAGAGCCGCCAGCGCAGGTTCGCCGCGCCGCTGCGGTTGATCGTCTTGCGGAAGAACCCCTGGCGGTTGGTGTCGATGTTCTCGACCGACGTGAACGCCCCTCCGCTCGAGGACTGGAGTTGCACCACGTTCGACTCGCCGGGGCGGACCTGGCCGTAGACCTCCACCGAGTTGGCCGAGCGCCGCGTGACCACGATCGGCAGCCGGTAGGCGTCGTAGGCGGGCTTGGCCGCGCGGCCGCTCGCCTCGGCGCGCCGCAGTCCGCTGTTGAACTGGTCGACCTCGGGCGGGTCGGTGATCTCGTACTGCGCGACCATGGCCACCTTCGGGTCGGAGTAGAGGAGCCGATCCGATTCGTTGATGAACTGCGCCTGCTCGGCGAACGTGCGCCCGAAGCGGTCCGGCGGCTTGGTCTGGAAGCCGAACTCGGTCACGAAGATCGGCGCGCGGCGGGTGATGCGACCCAGCCGCGCGGCGGTGTTGACCACGCGGTGCAGGCGAGGCAGGTAGGCGATGGGAAGCGCCGTCTTGCGCTTCACGCTGCTCCGCGGCGTGCCGTACCCGCCGAAGTTGTAGGGATGGACCGCGAAGCCGCCGATGTTCAGCTTGGCGGGACGGCCCGAGCACCCGTGCTTGCGCGCCAGCGCGCCCCTGAAGGGCCTGCTGCGCTCGTCGAGGCACAGCGCCGCGCGGAACAGCGACAGCGGCTCGCCGATGGCGGCCGTCTCCCCGAAGAGGACGCGGTTGCGCCGGTCCGGGTCGAACCTGGCGATCGAGGCGTAGCCGGCACGCCACAGCTTGCGGTAGATCACGGCCTCGGTCTGGACCCGGCCGCCGCCGGGGCGCTGCTGCTGCGGGGTGATCCAGACCACCAGGTTGGGCTCGTTGTAGATCGAGTACCAGTCGACGCGCCCTTCGTAGCGCTTGGCCACCGCCGCGACGAACTCGCCGAAGTCCTTGGCCTTGGGCCGCAGCGTGCACGGTGTGGCGCGGCAGGAGTTCGGCCGCTCGGAGGCGAAGTAGGGCCCCGGGCCGGTGACCGTCATCAGCACCTTGATGCCGTTCTCCTCGGCCAGGTCGACGAGCCTGTCGGTACGCGTCCAGTCGTAGTGCGGCGAGTTCGGGTTGCTGGCGTTGAAGCCGGCCGGCTTCGTGCGCTGCCGGGGCCGCTTGTAGGTCTTGTAATAGATGACGTTGGTCCGGACCACGTCGACGCCCAGGGCCTTCATCTCGGCCATCGTCCCCTCGGGTCCCACGCCCGAGAAGGCGAGCAGCTCGCGGTCTTCCTGGATCAGAGAGAGTTGGCTGGTGGAGGCCGACGCCGCGGAGGGCACGGCAAGCGCTGCCACGGCGACGAGCATCGTGGCGAGGAGCCTGGGGCTCTTCGTGGAGGTCATTCGGTCCCTTCGTCAGGCCTAGCGTGCCGGGTCGCGGAGCGTCGGAGCTCCACATGCTTCGGTCCGGCTCGTTCGGCGGTGAGTTTCTGGATCCTACACACGCCCCGGCAGGCAAAGTTGCGCCGTCCCCACTCGCGACCCAGGCGCCCCTCTCAGGGGTACAGGCGGCGTCCGGGCGAAGTGCTCGCGCAACACGTCCCAGGCGGGCTTGCGGTCTCCGAAGTAGGTGAGCACGCCCTTGTGGTGGCGGGAGTTGCGTCCCGGACCGGGCACCGCGCCCCCGCGCCAGCCCGGGTAGATCTCGAACTCGCGCAGGGTCCAGTGGATCGCCCCCGAGAGGAACTCCAGGCGGTCCACCACGTCCATCGTGTCGCCCACGAACTTGGTCTGGAAGCCGTAGCTGCCCTTCACGTCGGCGGGCTCGTCGGCCATGTCCGGGCGCCCCTCCGCCCCGAACTCGGTCATCACGAGCGCCTGGCGGGGGTAGTGGTCGCGCATCTCGCGCATGAACGGCTCGAGGAGCTTGAAGTCCGGCACGTGGTCATACCAGCCGTAGTACTGGTTGATGCCGATCACGTCGAAGGCGCCGTAGGCGAACTGCTCGCCGTATCCGGCGCGCCCCTTGATGTCGATGGCCACGGGGAGGGTGGGGTCGAGGTCCTCGGCCACCTTGCGCGCCGAGTTCGTGAACCGGCGCGTTCCCGGCCTGCTGTCGGCCTTGAACGCCAGCTCGTTGCCCACCGAGTGGACGATCACCGACGGATGGTTGCGCCCCGCCCGAACCGTGCCCGCCACCTGGCGCACGGCAAAGGCGCGCTCCGCGGGCCGCCGCAGGAGATCGGCGCCGACGTCGCGCTGCCAGTTGGGCGCCTGGTTCCAGACCATGATCCCGGCCTGGTCGAAGCGCTGGAGAAGGCCCTCGCTGAGGGCGTAGTGCGAGCGGGTCACGTTCGCCCCCAGCTCCTTGAGCTCGCGGACGATGGTGTCCATCTCGGCTGCGGTGAGCGCGGCCCCGCGGCCGGGGAAGTCCTCGTGGATGGAGGCTCCGCGCAGCTGGACCCGGCGGTTGTTGACCCGCAGGAAGCCGCGCTTGACCGTGACGGAGCGCAGCCCGATGCGCATGCGCTCGACCTGCTCGGTGCGTCCGCGGTAGGACAGCGAGACCACGGCGTCGTAGAGCGCCGGGCGCTCGGGCGCCCACAGCACGGGCCGGGGCACCCGCACCGGAAGGCGCACGCGCCGGCGCGAGCCCCGCCAACCCGTGAGGGGCAACGCGGCCCGGGTCACCCGGCCGCCAGGCGAGCGCAGGCGCACCGTGAGCACCGGCTGGCTGCGCGGGCGGCCCCTGAGCAGCGGCTCGGCCGGCAGCCGCGAGAGCACGCCGTCGACCAGGACGTCGGCCGTGCACCTCCGGGCGGGGCCGCGGCACTCCACGTCGGAGAGCAGGCCGAGCTTGGTGAACGAGACCCGTCCGGTCGGCACGAGGGTCACCGGGCGCGTGATCCCTCCCCAGTTCCACCAGCCCTCCATCAGCCGGGGGTCCTTGCGGCCGTCGACGGTCACGATCAGCTCGTTGACCACACCGGGCCTCAGTCCGGTCGCCGCCATCTCGAATGGGGAGTAGGGATCGAGGCTGCCGCCGATGTAGCGGCCGTTGAGGTAGACGGCGGCGGCTCGGCGCACCTGCTCGAAGCGCAGCGCCCACCTGTAGCCCGGGACCGACGGAGCGAGGAAGTACAGGCGGTACTGCTTGGCCGTGCCCTCGTACTCGCTGGTCGAGACGTCGGGGTCGAAGACCCCCGGCACGCTCGCCGGCCGCCAGCTCGCGGCGGTCGGGGCCGCCGGGTCGATGGGGGTGTCGGTGATCTCCCACCCGTCGGCGAGCGGGATCGGCGGGGGCGGAGGGGGTCCCGCGGCGGACGCGGCCGCGGGCAGGCACAGGCACGCGACCAGCGCGCCGAGAACGGCCCTTTCCCTGCTGCGTCCGCCTGGCAACCGGCTCACCTGAACCCCTGGATCGATCGGAAGTTTCGCCCTCTCCGCGAGGAGGGTGGCAGGCCCCGGCGCCCGGCGCGCCAGGCCGGGTGTCGAGGTGCGCCGCTCGTCATACTGAGGGCGATGGATCCGTCCCGCAAGCGCCGTTTGCGCCTCTTTGTCGCCCTGTCGGTGGCGGTTCTGCTGGCCGGGGCGCTCGTGTACACGAGCTTCAGCGCGTCGACGCAGGCCAGCACGCCGTCGGACGTGGTGGCCTCTGCCGAGCCGGGGCGCTCGTACGAGCTGACCGGCAAGGTGGTCGACGGCTCGGTCAGGCGAGACGGCGAGCGGCTGCGCTTCGCGATCCGCGACCGCGACGGCACCACCTCCGTCCCCGTCACCTACGAGGGCGTCGTGCCCGACCCCTTCCGCGAGGGCCGCGAGGTGATCGTCTCGGGCCAGGTCGAGGGCAAGACCTTCGTGGCCGAGCGGGACTCGCTCGTCACGAAGTGCCCGTCGAAGTTCACGAAGGACGAAGAGAAGGACGTGTAGGTGGCCGGGCTCGGCTCGGCCTGCCTGGTCGTAGCGCTCTTCACCGCGGTGTACGCCGCAGGGGCGTCGCTCTACGGGGCCCGCAGCGGAGCCCGCGCCTGGGTGGTCTCGGGCCGGCGGGCGATCTACTGCATGGCCGGCCTGACCCTGGTCGCCACCGTGGTGCTCCAGTCGGCCTTCCTGCGCTCGGACTTCTCCTTCAAGCTGGTGGCCGAGGGGTCCTCGACCGACACCCCCACCTTCTACAAGGCCACCGCGATGTGGGCCACGCAGGACGGCTCGCTCCTGCTGTGGGCAGTCCTCCTCTCGGTGTTCTCGAGCGCGGTGCTCTTCCTCACGCGCCGCTCGCTGCGTGAGATAGCGCCCTACGCGACGGCGGTGCTCGGCGTGGTGGCCGGCTTCTTCCTGCTGCTGATGGTGGGCTGGGAGAACCCCTTCACGACCATCCCCAATCCGCCGGCCGAGGGCGCGGGCCTCAACCCGCTGCTGCGCCACCCGGCGATGATGATCCACCCCCCGATGCTCTACACGGGCTACGTGGGGTTCGCGATCCCCTTCGCCTTCGCCGTGGGCGCGCTGGTGACGCGCAACACGGGCGCCGACTGGATCCGCGCCACCAGGCGCTTCGCGCTCGTGGCCTGGACGTTCCTCGGCACCGGCATCCTGCTCGGCGCCCTGTGGTCCTACACCGAGCTCGGGTGGGGCGGCTACTGGGCCTGGGACCCCGTGGAGAACGCGTCGCTCATGCCGTGGCTCACGGGCACGGCCTTCCTCCACTCGATCATGGTGCAGGAGAAGCGGGGCATGCTGAGGATCTGGAACATGTGCCTGATCGTGGCCACGTTCGTGCTCGCGCTCGTGGGCACGTTCCTGGTGCGCTCGGGCATCCTCGACTCGATCCACGCCTTCGGCGCGTCGACGATCGGGCCGCAGTTCCTGGCCTTCATCGCGCTCGTGCTCCTCGGGTCCACGGCGCTGGTGGTGTCGCGCCTCGCGGGACCTGCGCAGCGAGGCGCGGCTCGACTCGCTCGCTCTCCCGGGAGTTCTTCTTCCTGCTCAACAACCTCGTGCTGGTGCTCCTCTGCCTCGTGGTCTTCTGGGGCACGTTCTTCCCGCTCATCTCGGAGGCCTTCGGGACCGAGGCGCAGCGTCGGGCCGCCCTGGTTCAACCGCCTGATCACCCCCCTCGCCCTGGTGCTCGTGCTCCTCATGGCGATCGGGCCGATGGTCGCGTGGCGGCGCATCACGCTCGGCGGGCTGCGGCGCACGCTGGTCGTGCCCGCCCTCCTGACCGCCGCGACCCTGGCGTGCCTGCTCGCCTTCACCGACGCGGCGGACAGCGTTCCGGCGCTGGTGATGTTCTGCCTGGCCGGCCTGGTGATCGCCGCCGTCGGTCAGGAGCTGTGGCGCGGGGCCTCGGCGCGCCGGACGATGACCGGAGAGCGGCGGCTGGTCGCCCTCGGCCGGCTGTTCGGGCGAAACCGGCGCCGCTACGGCGGCTACATCGTGCACGCCGGGATCGCGGTGCTGTTCCTCGGCGTCGCGGCGTCCTCGGCCTTCGTGGAGCAGAACGACTCCCGTGTCTCGCCGGGCGAGACCTTCCGCACCGGCGACTACACCGTGACCTACGAGCGGGCCACCGCCCGCCTGGGCGGCGACCAGGCCGGGACCGGGGCGCCGATCTCCTTCGGCGCGGTGCTGCGGGTCACCGACGGCGACGGCGACCGGCAGGTGCTGCACCCCTCGCGCAACTTCTATCCCACGCAGGACGCCTCGAAGGGCGCCATCGGCCGCTACTTCGAGGGCGAGGCCACGAGCGAGGTGGACGTGCGCTGGGGCCTCACGCGCGACCTGTGGACCGCGGTGCGTCCTGACATCTCCGCGCTCGAGGGGCCGATCCGCGAGGCCAACGCCAAGTTCGCCGGCGCGCGCGGGGACGTGCAGGCGGTGGTCATCGCCGCGATCGCCGAGCGCTACCGCACCCGGCCGCCGCCGGCCACCTTCCGCACGATCGTCTCCCCGCTCGTGTCGTGGATCTGGATCGGCGGCGCGATCTTCCTGCTCGGCGCGCTGGTGGCCGCGTGGCCCTCGCCGGAGGCTCGGGTGAGGCGCGTGCGCTCGCTCTACCGAGCGCGGCTCGGCAAGGAGCTGTCGGAGGCGTAGCGACTCGACGCGCGTAGCCTCCCGCGGACGTGGAGTACGCCCTCGCCCTCCTGCTCCTCGCCGGGCTCGTGGCCCTCGTGGTGCTGCGGCCGCTGGTCCGAGGCGAGGCCGACGAGGGCGCCGAGGGGGAGAGAGGGCACGGCTCGAGGCGGCCAAGGAGGCCAAGTACCGGGAGATCCGCGACGCCGAGCTCGACCTCGAGATGGGCAAGCTCTCGCGCGAGGATCACCGGGCGGTCGACCGCGAGCTGCGCGACGAGGCGATCGAGATCCTGCGCCGTCTCGATGCGCTGGAGGGCAGGCTGCCGCGGGCCTGACCGGGTCCGGCCCCGCTACTCTGCACGGCGATGGAAGCGATCCTCAGCGGCCTGCAGATCATCCTGTCGGCCGTCCTCATCATTCTCATCCTGCTGCACTCGGGCAAGGACGCCGGGCTCTCCGGCGCCTTCGGGATGGGCGCGGGCGGGGGACCGTTCGGCGGCGGCTCGCTCGTGGAGCGCAACCTCAACCGCTGGACCGTCGGCTTCGCGCTCGTCTTCGTGGTGAACGTGATCGTCCTCCTGAAGATCTAGCGCCCGTCAGCCGACCTCCGAGCCGCTGAAGCTCACCGCCGCGATCCGCACGGGCGGGCACACCGATCCCGAGGCGAAGCGCCGGCCGTAGAACTCGCCGTCGGAGACGAGCACCGGCCGCGAGCCGAGCGCCCCGACGCGCGACAGCATGCCGAGGGCCGAGTCGGTCACGCGCATGTCGCGAAGCGGCCGCGTGACGCGCCCGTCCTCGATCAGGAACGTGCCGTCGCGGGTCACGGCCGTGAACAGCGACTCCCGCGGGCGCACGACGTTCGTGTACCAGAGCCGCGTCACGTAGATGCCGCGTTCGACCGGCTCGCACAGCTCCCGCTCGTCCGCGGCCGCGCCGCCGACCATCACCATGTTGGTGGGCCGTGGGCCGGCCGAAGCGCCCCCGGCGGCGACCGCGTGGCCGGTGGACTGCCGCCCCGGCGAGCGCCGCCGAGCGCGCGTCGTGCACGACGCGGTGGGCGACGCCGTCCTGGATCAGGGGCAGGGGCGCCTTGGGCACGCCCTCGGCGTCGAAGGCCCGGGGCAGCGTGGCCGGGTAGCGCGGCGAGTCCGAGAGGTTCACCGCGGCGGAGGCGACCCGGGTGCCCAGCCTCCCGTCCAGCGCCCCGCGCCCCTCGGCGTGGGCCAGGCCGTTGAAGGCCGTCGACCCGAGCACGCCGACGACCTCGTGGACCGCGGCCGGCTCCATCACCACCGGGTAGCTGCCCGGGGGCAGGGTCTCGATCTCCCCCTTCGCCGCCACCGCCGTGCGCGCCGCGCGCTCGGCCACCCGCCGGGCGTCGAGGGAGCCGACCGCCGCGGCGGTCTGGGAGGCGTAGCCGCTGCGCCCGCCCGGCTCGAAGGCCACGACCTTCACGAACGCGTCGGTCACGCGGTCCGCGGACAGGGTGCCGGCCGTCGAGGCGATGGCCGTGCGGGTCTCCGCCGCCGTCCACATCCCGCTGGCCTCGGTGCCCTCCGCGGCTGCGACGGCGAAGGCGTCGCCCAGCGCCTCGCCTCCCCGGCGGGGATCGAGGGCCGCGGTCTCGGGGTCGTGACCGTGGTGGGGCCGGGCCGGCCCGGCGGGCGGGAACCCGGGGTAGTCGCCGGCGCCGGCCGTGCGCGCCGCGGCCTCGGCCGCGCGTCGCGCCGCGCGGGCGCATCGCTCCAGCGCCTCGGAGTCGGTGCCGTTGCCCGCCGCCCGGCCCACATGGCCGTCGCGCAGGGCGGCCACCTCCACCGTGAAGTCGTCGATCGACGTGGCCTGGGTCGGTCGCGAGCGCGCGAAGCGCATCAGGCAGCGACCGCTCGTGGGTCACGGTGACCATCGCCTCGCCGGCGCCGGTGGCCGCCAGGGCCCGCTCGGCCAGGTCGGCGGCCTGGCTCACCCCGAGCCCACCTGTACGTCGCGAAACCGCGCCGGCGCGCAGCCGTGCGACACCGACGCCAACTGCCCCGGCTCGCCCTTGCCGCAGTTGGTGACCGAGGCCAGGCGCCACTCGCCGGCCGAGCACACGGCGTCGAGCCCCGCCCAGAAGACCGGGGACGTGCCCGCGTAGACGGGGTCGCGAAGCATCCGCCCGAGCCGGCCGTCCTCGATCTCCCACGCCGCCTCGCCCGGCGAACTGGAAGTTCAGGCGCTTGGAGTCGATCGACCACGAGCGGTTGGTCTCGATGTAGATCCCCCGCCCGGTCGAGGCGAGGAGGGCGTCGAGCGAGCCCGCGTCGCCCGGGTCGAGGCCCACGTTGGTCATGCGCACGATCGGCTGGCGCGCGAAGCCCTCGGCGCGCATGCACCCACCCGAGCGCGAGAGGCCGATCTCCGCCGCGCTCTCGCGTGAGGAGAGAAAGCCGCGCAGCACGCCCTCGCGCACGATCGGGATGGCCTGCGCGCCGACGCCCTCGTCGTCCCAGCGGTAGGAGCCGAGCGCGCCGGGGAGGGTGGCGTCGGCCGTGATGCCCATCAGCTCTGAGCCGTAGCGCAGCGAGCCGGCGTCGCCGGGCGCCACGAAGCTGGTGCCCGCGTAGGAGGCCTCGCCTCCGAGCACCCGGTCGAGCTCCACGGCGTGCCCGACCGACTCGTGGATCTGCAGCGCGAGCTGCTCGCCCGCCAGGACCAGGGTCGTCGCGCCCGGCGGGGCAGGCCGGGGCGTCGAGCAGAGCCGCCGCCTCGGCCGCGACCCGGGGCGCGTTGCCGGGGAGGTCGAGGCCCAGCAGATGCTCGTAGCCGGCCTGGGCCACATGGCCCGAATGGGAGCCCGGGTAGGAGCGCACCTGGGTGCCGGAGTCGCCTACCGCGATCGCTTCGATCCCCCCGCCGCACTCGGTCAGGCGCTGCTCGCACGCGGCGCCGTCGGTGGAGACGAACGCCTTCTCCTCGACGGTGGCCGCCACCTGAGAGGTCGCCACCGAGACGCGGGGCTCGGCGCGCATCAGCGAGTCGGCCTCGGCGAGCAGTCCGAGCTTGTCCTCGAGGGAGACGGCGAAGGGGTCCACCTGGGCGGGGGAGGAGAAGGATCCCCGGGCCGGCGGCTCTGGCGCCAGCGTCGCGCTCGGGCCCTCGCGGCTGCGCTTCGGCGAGCGCCAGCGCGCGCCGAAGCGCGTCCTCGCCGGCGGCGCGGTCGGCCCCGCGCGCCGCGGCGAAGCCCCACGCGCCGGCCACGCGCACCCGGACGCCGATGCCCTCCTCCTCGTGGTCGTCCATCGAGGTGAGCGCGCCGTTGCGCAGGCCCACCGTCTCGTGGCGGGTCCGGACGTGCCGGGCGTCCGCGTAGGGCGCCCGACGCGAGGCGGAGTCGATCACCTCGTGGAGAACGTCGAGCAAGCCCGCAAACCTACCGCGGGCCCTGGTCGGCTACTCGGCCCGGCGCTCCGCTTCCTCGCGCTCCTCGAGCTTGGCCTTCAGGTAGGCCGACTTCTCGGCGCGCCGCGCGTGCTGGGCGGTCTCCTCGTCGCTCTCGGCGCGCTCGGCCGCGCGCCGCGCCGCGTCCTCGCGCTCGACCTGGACCGCGCGCAGCTCCTCGGTGCTCGGGTCGTCTGCCTCGTCCATTCCGGGAAGGCTAGACCGTGATCTGGTCGAGGAACCAGCGGGTGTTGTCGAGCACGCGCTCCAGCGGATAGCGCTCGGGCTGGGAGAGGACCAGGCGCGCGACCTCGTCGGCCACCGTCGAGAGCATCCGGGCCGTGAGCTCGGGATCCGGGGGCTCCCGGCCGGGCGCGAAGCCTCCCCCGACCGCGCCCGCGAGCTCGGCCACGATCGCGTCGCGACCCTCCTCGATCCGCGCGTGCAGCGCCCGGGGGGCGCCCTCCGGGGGCATCAGCACCAGGCGCCACGTGTCCGGGTCCGCGAGAACTGCCTGCAGATAGCCGCTCAGGGAGAGGAAGAGTGCCTCGCGCGGGTCGCCGGCCGCGAGGTCGGAGGGGAGGACGTCGTCGAGCTGGCCGAGGGCGCGGGCCCCCTCGCGCTCGACGAGCGCCTCCAGCAGCCCCTGAAGGTCGTGGAAGTGGCCGTATACGATCGGCCGTGATATCCCGGCATCGCGGGCCACCGCCTCGATCGAGACGCCGTGGAAGCCGCCCTTCCCCACCAGGCGCTTGGTCACGTCGAGCAACTGCTCTCGCCGCTCCGGCGCGGTCATCCTCGTTGGGGTGGCGTCCGCCATTTGACCCACAGCTTACACTTATGTAACTTACATCGCCGTAACCTAGCTCGGAGGGCAGAGACGTCGCGCACGAGGACCACCACACCGACATCGCCATCATCGGCGCCGGTTTCTCCGGCCTCGGCACGGCGATCCGCCTCAAGCAGGAGGGGATCGAGGATTTCGTGGTGCTCGAGCGCGGCGACGACGTGGGGGGCACCTGGCACTTCAACACCTACCCCGGCTGTGGCTGCGACGTGCCCTCGCATCTCTACTCCTTCTCCTTCGCGCCCAACCCGAAGTGGACGCGCACCTACTCACGGCAGCCCGAGATCCGCGACTACCTCCAGCGACTGCGCCGACCGGTTCGGGGTCCGCCCGCACGTCCGGCTCGGCTGCGACGTGATCTCCGCCGCCTGGGACGAGGACACACGACGCTGGAACCTCGAGACCTCCACCGGCAACGTGAGCGCGAGGGTCCTGGTGGCGGGGATGGGGCCGCTCGCCGAGCCGAAGACCCCGGATCTGCCCGGCGTCGAGAGCTTCGAGGGCAAGGTGATGCACTCCGCGCGCTGGGACCACGAGTACGACCTCGAGGGAAAGCGCGTGGCCTCCATCGGCACCGGGGCGTCGGCGATCCAGTACGTGCCCGCGATCCAGCCCGAGGTCGCCCAGCTCCACGTCTTCCAGCGCACGCCGCCGTGGATCTTCCCGCACACCGACCGGCCCACCACCAGGTTCGAACGCCGTCTCTACCGCGCGTTCCCGGCCCTCCAGCGGCTGGTCCGCGGCGCCGTCTACGCGGGCCGGGAGACCAACGTCCTCGGCTTCGTGAAGAACCCGAAGTTCCTGAAGGTGGCCGAGCTGATGGCCCGGCGCCACATGCGCAAGCAGCTGCCCGAGCCCGAGCTGCGCGAGCGGGTCACCCCCGACTACAAGATCGGGTGCAAGCGCATCCTCCCGTCCAACCGCTGGTACCCGGCGCTGCGCGAGCCCAACGTCGAGCTCGTGACCGCCGGGGTGAAGGAGGTCCGTCCGCGGTCGGTGGTCGACGAGGACGGGGTCGAGCGCGAGGTGGACGCCATCATCTTCGGCACCGGCTTCCACGTGGCCGACATGCCCGCCGGCCGCAAGGTGCGCGGCCGCGAGGGACGCACGCTGCAGGAGGTCTGGGAGGGCAGCCCCCGCGCGTACCTCGGCACCGCGGTGGCGGGCTTTCCCAACCTCTTCCTGCTGCTCGGGCCCAACACCGGGCTCGGGCACAGCTCGATGGTGTACATGATCGAGTCCCAGATAGCCCACGTGCTCGCGGCGATCCGCGCGATGGGGGAGGAGAAGGCCGAGACCGCCGAGGTGCGCCCCGGGGTCGCCGCGTCGTTCAACGACAGGATCGAGAGCCAGATGGAGGCGACCGTCTGGAACACCGGCTGTTCGAGCTGGTACCTGGACTCCACCGGGCGCAACGCCACTCTCTGGCCCGACTGGACCTTCCTCTTCCGCCGGCGCGCCGCCGAGTTCGATCCGGCTGCCTACGTCCTCGATTCCGGGGCGCCGACTCCCGAATCGGAGCGAGTCTCTACCTCATTCCGCTCCTGCCTAGGCTAGGTTTCTCGACCGTGCCCGAAGTCGCCAACCCCACCACGGTCCCCGCCGGGGAGATCACGCCCAGCGGCCGGGGCCCCTTCTGGCGCGAGCTGCTGGCCCCCTACGAGACGCCCCGCCTGGGCCGCAGCCTCATCGACCTCGCGACCTCGGTGCTTCCCTATCTCGCGCTCTCGGTGCTCATGTACCTGGCGCTCGACGTCTCCTACCTGCTCGTGCTCGCCCTGGCGGTCCCCGCGGCCGGCTTTCTCGTGCGGGTCTACATCCTCTTCCACGACTGCACGCACGGCTCGTTCTTCGAGTCCAAGCGCGCCAACACCTGGGTCGGCACCGCGCTGGGCCTGATGGTGTTCACCCCGTTCGCCGCGTGGCGCCACAGCCACCAGGTCCACCACGCCACGGCGGGCGACCTCGACCGCCGCGGAACCGGGGACGTCCCGATGATCACAGCGTCCGAGTACTACGCGCTGCCGTGGCGGGGCCGCCTGGGCTACCGCCTCTTTCGCAACCCGCTCGTGATGTTCGGCATCGGCCCGATCTGGGCGATGATCGTGCAGCCCCGGATCGTGTCGCGCGACGCCCGCCCGCGCATCAAGCGCAGCATCATCGCCACCAACGTCGCACTGGCGGTGTTGATCGGCGGACTGTGCTGGCTGCTCGGCCCGCTCAACTACCTCGTCGTCCAGGGTCCGGTCGCCGCCATGGCCGGGGCGGCGGGCGTGTGGCTCTTCTACGTGCAGCACCAGTTCGAGGACACCTATTGGGAGGACCACGCCGACTGGAGCTACGCGGACGCCGCCCTGCGCGGCAGCTCGTACCTGAGGCTTCCGAAGGTCCTTCAGTTCTTCTCGGGCAACATCGGGCTCCACCACGTGCACCACCTGAGCGCACGCATCCCGAACTACAACCTCCAGCGCGCGCACGACGACAACCCGTTGTTCCACGACGTGCCGACCCTGTCCCTCTGGGACGGCCTGCGCTGCGTGCGGCTGAAGGTGTGGGACGAGGAGCGCGGGCGCCTCGTGACCTGGGCCCAGGCCCGCCGCTCGGCGCCCGCCTCGGCGGCCACCGCCGGCGCCCGCGCGTAGCCCTCAGACGGCCGTGGCGGCGCCGCTCCGGGTGCCGACCTCGAGCGCGAACTCGGTCAGGTCGGCCGCGAAGCGCCGCGGCTCCTCCCAGTGCATCGCGTGGCCGGCGCCCTCGTAGACGAGCAGCCGCGCTCCCGGGATCGAGCTCGCCAGCACGTCCTGCTCGCGGCGGGTGGCGTAGGCGTCCTGGTCGCCCCAGACGATCAGGGTCGGCGCCTCGATGCGTGGGCAGCCCGTCCGAGTAGTCGACCTCGAGGAAGCCGTCGAAGGCGGCCTTCCAGACGCCGGCGGGCATCTTGAGGCTCTCGTCGACGAACATGTCGAGGGTCGCCTGCGGCAGCGGCCGGGCGGTCGTGCTGGCCTGGAACTCGTGCACGAATTCGCGGTCGACCGGGTCCTCGAGCGTCGCCACGGCCTCCCCGAGCTCCGCCGCGGCGGGGTTCTCACGGAAGGGTCCGAAGGCGGCCATCAGGACGGTGCCGAGCACGTGCTCCGGGTAGTCGATGGCGATCTGCTGGGTGACCCAGCCGCCCATCGAGGTCCCCGCGACGATCGCGGGCCCGAACTGCAGGGCGTCCATCAGGGCGACCGCGTCGGCAGCGAAGTCGGGCAGGCGGTAGCCCGTGGCCGGACGGTCGGCGTCGCCGTGGCCGCGCTGCGTGACGGCGATGGCGTGGATCGAGTCCGGCAGGTGGGCCAGCGTGTCCTCGAACGAGCGCCAGGAGTCGGAGTAGCCGTGCAGCAGCAGCACCGGCACGCCGGCGGGGTCGCCCTGCTCGACGTACGGGAGCGTCACTCCGGTGGAGAGCGCGATGGATTTGGTCGTGCGGGTCATGGGTGCTCCTTCCGGTCGGTTTGCGTGTGCGGACAGCGTCGCCTTCGAGCGCGCGCCGCGCATCGGTAGGTCTGCCCATCTTTCGCGCGCCGGGGAGCGCGCCCCCGAGCAGCGTGCGCCTAGCTGCTCGGTCTTCTCGCCACCACCACGGTGGCCTCCAGCTCGCCGGAGGAAGCCACTCGCGGGATCAGCCCGGCCCGGGCGACCGCCTCGGCGGCCGGCTGCGCCTGACCCTCTCCGGTCTCGAAGAGCAGACGCCCGCCGGGGGCGAGCCACGCCGGCGCGGCGGCGATCACCCGCCGCACGACGTCGAGCCCGTCCGCGCCGCCGTCGAGCGTGGCTCGCGGCTCGTGGAGCCTGGCCTCCGCGGGAAGGAGGCCGATCTCCTGACTGGGCACGTAGGGCGCATTGGCCACCAGGACGTCCACGCGGCCCCGGAGCGCGGCGGGCAGCGGCGCGTAGAGGTCGCCTTCGTAGACCCGGCCGCCCGCCGCGGCGACGTTCCGGCGGGCGCAGCGCACCGCGGCGGGGTCGATGTCGGCGGCGTGCAGCTCGACTCGGCCCAGCGCCGCGGCGAGCGCCGCGCCCAGCGCTCCCGACCCGCAGCACAGGTCCACGACGACGGTGGCCGCCCGTGACCGGTCGCGGCCGGTCTCCGCGGCCGCCTCGCGCACGAGCAGCTCGCTGCGGCGGCGCGGCCGGAAGACGCCGGGGTCCACGGCCATCCGCAGGCCGCAGAACTCCGACCAGCCGAGCACGTGCTCGAGCGGCAGGCCGGCGGCTCGGCGGTCCACCATGGCGTCGAGCTCGGCCGGCGTCGGGGCCGCGGAGACGAGCAGCTCGGCCTCCTCCTCGGCGAAGACGCAGCCCGCGCCCCGGAGCCTGGCGACCACGTCGGGGCCTCCGGTCGGCGGGGCGGGCATCGAGCTCAGGCTAGGCGTTCGACGGTGCCGGCTGACCGGCGCTCGCCCGCCAGCTGCGCTCGATCTCCCGCATCATCGGCGGGTAGACGACCAGGTGCCGGAAGGGTCCGATCGCGGCCATGTAGGCGGACCCGAGCAGGCCGTTCGGCTTCACCAGGACGGCCATCTGCCCGCGGTAGCCACCGGTGTCCTCTTCGACCCAGCCGACGTGCACGACACCGTGGACGGTCCGGTTGGCGATCTCCATCGCGCACTCGTCATCGGTCATGTAGACCGGGGCGAAGGGGAGCGCTTCCGACGCCGGGCCGGAGGAGGAGTCGCGCAGATCGGCCGGCAGCCGGTCGCGCAGCGTGGGCACCCTGGAGCCGAGGCCGGCGTCCTCGTCGTCCCAGCCGAGCAGCCCGCCGATCTTCAACCGGATGGCGAAGAGCGCGCGGGCGGCGCGCGGATGAGCTCTTCGTCGGGTCGAACGAGGCCATCAGCTCCACCAGCCGGGGGAAGTCGTCCGGGCCTCCCGGCGTCGGCAGCGCCCACACGTCCTCGAGCCGGAAGTCTCGGGTGAGCTCGTGGATCCGCCAGGGCCGGGAGGTGTGCGCGGTGTCGGGGAGCGTCGCGCCCATCGCTCAGAGAGCTCCCCACCACGCGAGTGCCGCCGTGAGGGTGAGCAGGGCCGGAGCGGGGTGGAGGAACAGCGATCGAGGGGATTGCCCCGAGGCGGCTCCCAGCCCGACCGCGACCGCCGCGAAGCCGGTTGCGGCGGCGGCGGCGACCAGGCCGATCCCCCGGGCCGTATCGCCGTCGAGCACCGAGCCCGACAGGAGGAGTGCGCATCCGACGGTGAGGAAGGCGACGGTCGTCATGTGCCATGAGGCGTGGATCATGGCCCGGGTCATCCCCGGGCCACCGAAGCGACTGGAGGGCAACGTTGCCGGCGAGAGCTTTCTCACCACGAGAACCTCGCCCGCCACTCCGTGGATCAAGGTGCCGAGGAGGGCGAGCGATCCGGCGACGATCAGGGGTCCGTTCACATCGGGTACTATACATACATACATGCACGTACGTAACCTCCCACGCAAGACGCGAGCCACCCAGGTCGAGCGAAGCGCCCGCACGCGGACCGCGTTGCTCGAGTCGGCCGCGAGGGGCCTCTCCCGCTACGGCTACGGCAACCTCGTGCTCGAGCAGGTGGCGCGCGACGCGGGCTACACGCGGGGGGCGCTCTATCACCAGTTCAAGGACAAGGAGGACCTGGCCCTGGCGGTGGTCGAGTGGGTCGACGAGACGTGGCGGCGCGAGGTGAACGAACCGGTCGACCGCGAGGCCGACCCGGTCGCCGCGCTGATCGCGCTTGCGCGTGGGCACGCGGTCTACTGCCGGCGAGACGTCGCTCGTGTGATGATGGCGCTCAGGGTCGAGTTCAGCGGCCAGGACCATCCGGTCGGGCGTGAGCTCGAGCGGATCTCGCGGGCCCTCATCAAGCGTTCCGCGGAGCTGATCGAAGCGGGGCGCAGGGAGGGATCGATCCCGGCCGGCCCGCCCGCAAAGACGGTCGCGCTGGCCTACTGGGGGGCGCTCGAGGGCGCCGTGATATCGCTGGCCGGGCAGGCTCCGCACGACGAGCGGCTGGCCGCCCGCGCGGTCACCGGCGTGCTGGGGCTCGATCCCGCGGCAGAGTTAACCGCGGCCCTCACCATGGAGGTCGATCCGGATCGTCAGTAGAGCGGTCTGCATCAGGCGTACCGTCGCCGTGTTCAGTCTCGTGACCGGGCGCCTCGAGGCGATGTAGCGCAGTCGTTCTCGCGGATCGTCGTCGGGGACAAGCCGGGCGGTGCCTTCGCGCCATCGTCGGCCAATGCGAACGCGGACACGGGGGTTAGCCTCGATGTTCCTGACATAGCTCGCCCGGCGACCGTGCTCGGCGACGATCCAGAAGACGCCGTCGTCCAGGCCGTTGGTAACGGGGTTGCGTCTCAGCTGCCCGGACTTGCGGCCGGTCGTCTCCAGGATCGCAGTCCCCGGGGCCGGAAGCCCGACGCGAAACAGCGCGCGGACGACGGGATTGACCACGTACTTCGCCGTCCCGCTGGCAAACCTTCGCTTCGTCTCACGGCGACTCTCCACGAGTTCTCTGGGCTAGCTGGGCCGCGAGAACGGACTGGCGGGCCGTTCCTGTGGTTCGCCGTCCAGCTCGATGTCTACGAACTCGTTGTAGAAGGCGATACGGTCGCGGATCGGCTCGACCTCTCGCTCCGGCTCCGGGTAAGTCCAGGCGATGTCGGCGCGCTCACGTGACGAGAATGTCGAGGCGTGGCCCTTGTAGGCGCAGGTCGTGCGCGTCTCGCTCGCCTGCAGCAGGTCCATGTTCACGTCCTCGCGCGGGAGGTACCAGCGCGTTGGCAAACCGGTCTCGAACAGCGCGAGTGGGCGATCCGATTCCGACAGCGTCTCGCCGTCGAGCGTGACTTTGACGTGGCGCGAGCTGCGGTTGACGTCGATGCGGTGGAACGGGTCGCGGGGGTGGCCGATAACAGGCTCGTCCTCCTCGAGCCATTCGTCCACCGCCCCGAAGTGAAACGCTACGAGCGCCTTCAGCCGCTCCATGCCGGCGATCGGCTCGGGATAGGTCCAGGCCGCCTTCTCGACGTCGCCGAGGGCGTAGTAGCGGCTGTCGCCCTTCCATGGGCAGTGCGTCGTGTGACCCGTCACCCGCAGCAGGTCCATGCGCACGTCCTCCTCCGGGAAGTACCAGACCGGGAGGATCCGCGACTCGTGGAGCATGTGCACGTGCTTCGAGTCGACGACGATCTCGCCGTCCTTGAAGCCGCGCACGCGGCGCGGGATCACGTCCAGGAGGATCGCACCCTTGTCGGGCGTGTCGAAGTTGAAGGTGCCCGCCGGAGCATGGCCGAACGGGCCGGTGCCCATCGTGAGCGACATGCCCCGAGACTACTCTCGCCCGGATGAGCCCTTCACGCGAACGACGACCACAGCCGTGATCAGCCGCCTGCGACAACTGGTCTCGCGCCAGCTCTCCCAGCCGTCCGGCGCGGCGGGCCGCGTCGTCGCCGTGCTGATGAACCGTGGCAACCGGAAGATGAACGCCCGCGCCATCGAACTGATCGACCTCGAGGACGGGATGCGCGTGCTCGACCTCGGCTTCGGCGGAGGACTCGCGCTCGACATGCTGCTCGACCGCGGCGCACGGGTCACGGGAGTCGACCGCGCCCCCGCCATGGTCGCCGCGGCGACGGCGCGCCACCGAGCACGCGATCGCCGCCGGCCGCCTCGCCGTCACGGAAGGCGACGTCACAGCGCTACCGCTGCCGGCGGACTCCGTCGACGGGATCGTGACCATCAACACCGTCTACTTCTGGCCCGACCTCGCCGCGGCGCTCGCCGAAATCACGCGCGTGCTCACCCCGGACGGGAAACTGGTCATCGGCATCCGCGACGGCTCCGTCATGGACAACGTCAGCCGCGACGTCTTCACGATCCGCCCACCAGACGAGATCAAGACGAAGGTCGCGGAAGCCGGCTTCGACGACGTGCGGATCGACTCACCCAGCGACCAGAAGGTCCACTACGTCGTTGCGCGAGGCGCGACCTGAGGGGGCACGATGATCGATCTCGAGACGACGGTGGAGATCTCTCGACCGGTCGCCGACGTGTTCGCCTTCGTCGCCGACCAGACCAACGCGCCGACGTGGCAGGACGGTCTCCACGAGGTTCGTCGCCTGACGGACGGCCCCCTCGGGATCGGCACGGAGCACGAGTTCGTCCGTCGCTTCGCCGGCCGCGAGGTGGCGACACGAAACCGGTTCGTCTCCTTCGAGGAGGGGCGCTTCGTGGAGTTCGAGATTCCCAGGGGGTGGCTCACGGGTCGGGCTTCGTACCTGGCGGAGCCCAGCCCGAGCGGCACGGTCCTGACCAGCCGGATGCAGTTCCGCGCCCACGGCCCTGCCGTCCTGCTCGAGCCGGTCCTCACGCGGCTCCTCGCGCGTGACTCCCGACGGGACGAGGCGCGGCTGAAGCGCCTGCTGGAGCAAGAGGCTGCCTAGCCGCCACCTGGAGTAATGCGCCCAGGGAGACTCGAACTCCCACCCCGCATAAGCAGGACAAGGCCCTCAACCTTGCGCGTCTACCAATTCCGCCACAGGCGCGTGACTGCCGGCGATCATAGCGCCGGGCTCGACCCCGCCGTTCCGTCCGACGGCCCGGTACTCTACGAACACATGTTCGCAGGATCGGGAACCCGAGCCACGGAAGAGAGGTCCTCAATGGCCGATCTCAACCTCACGAAGCGCCAGCAGGAGATCGTCGACTTCATCAAGAAGTACTCCGCGAAGTACGGCTATCCGCCCACCGTTCGCGACATCGGGAAGGCGATCGGCCTCACGTCGTCGTCGACCGTGCACGCGCACCTCTCGAACCTCGAGAAGGTGGGGCTGCTGCGTCGCGACCCCACCAAGCCGCGCGCGATCGAGCTCCTGGTGGACAAGGCCAAGCGGGCCGCACCCCTCATCGGCGGGCAGAGCGGGCTGCCGCTGGTCGGGCGCGTCGCGGCGGGCGAGCCGCTGCTGGCGGAGGAGAACATCGAGGACTACGTCGACATCCCGGAGCTCGCCGGCGGCGACGAGGGCGAGTTCCTCCTGACCATCACCGGCGACTCGATGATCGGCGCCGGGATCCACGACGGCGACCACGTCGTCGTCCGCACGCAGGACACGGCCGGCGACGGCGAGATCGTGGTGGCCCTGGTCGGCGATTCGGAGGCCACGGTGAAGCGCTTCTTCAAGGAGGCCGACCGGGTTCGCCTGCAGCCCGAGAACGATGCCCTCGAGCCGATCTTCAGCGACGAGGTCACCGTCCTCGGCAGGGTCGTCGGGGTGCTGAGGAGGGTCAGATGAGCCTGGTAGCGGAGCGTGGCGTGCAGCGCACGCGAGCGACCGAGGACACGGCCAGGCGACGGTTTGCAGGGGTTCGCCTCGGCGGCGGCGGGCTGACGCTCGGGCAGACGCTCGATCGCGTATGGGAGGGCCTGCACGCCGCCGGGGTGGCCGAGTGTCCCGTCTGCCACGGCCGGATGACCGCCGGCGCCACGGCGCCGGCGCGCTGCGGCGACTGCGGCTCGCGGCGTCTCCTGACTTGGCGCAACCGCCGTCCAGGCGTACCATTGCCCGTGCCGGCCAGGCAGTCGCGGGCGCCGGAGAGAAAACCGGCGTTCGAGGAAAGTCCGGACACCGCAGAGCGGGGTGGTTGGGTGACCGACCCGGGGAAACCCGCGGGAAAGTGCCACAGAAACAAACCGCCTAAGCGGCGGGCCACACGTGAGCCCGTCGCCGGCAAGGGTGAAAAGGTGCGGTAAGAGCGCACCGGCGCCGTGGTGACACGTCGCGTCAAGGCAAACCCCACCCGGTGCAAGGCCAAGTAGGGGCGATGACGCTGCTCGCCGAGTCCCAGGTAGGCCGCAGGTGCCGCAAGGCCCGTCCGGTCGCCGAGAGGCGATACGGGCAGATGGATGACTGTCCACGACAGGATCCGGCTTACCGGCCGGCTGACGGAAGGGCCCCGCTAGCGGGGCCCTTCCCATTTGCGGGCAGCGGGCCGGGCGTCGCGCCCGTGGATTAGAGTCCCGCCGGTGACGACCATCGCCTTCCTTCTCCCGTTCGTGCTCCTCGGCGGGGCGGTGCTCTTCGTTGCCTTCTCCGGCGGCCCGGGCAAGGCCCGCGAGGCGTACATGACCCGCGGCAGCGGCGCGCTTCAAGGTCGCGATCCCGGTTCTCTACGTCGTGCTGGGCATCGTGGTGCCCGGCCTGGTCCTGGCCAACAAGGGAGAGGCCGCGGGCGGCGAGGGGTCCCTCGAGGGGCAGGCTCTCACCACGCAGACCGAGCGCGGGAAGGATCTCTTTCTCCAGCAGTGCTCGAGCTGCCACAACCTCGACGCCGTCAACGCCCGCGGCGTCACCGGCCCGGACCTCGACGAGAT
Organism: uncultured Thermoleophilaceae bacterium; assembly: GCA_963731645.1. Taxonomy (GTDB): domain Bacteria; phylum Actinomycetota; class Thermoleophilia; order Solirubrobacterales; family Thermoleophilaceae; genus JAAYBF01. Next base: position 519,163 of record CAVSWF010000012.1, read on the forward strand.
AGGGCAGGTCACGCCCGAGCGCGTCCTCGGCGCGATCGAGAACGGCGGGACCGGGCAGAACCGCATGCCGGCCGGTCTCCTCGAGGGCGCGGAGGCCGATGCGGTGGCCGCCTACGTGTCCGAGGTCGCTTCTCGCTAATTGCGAACTTCCGCGACGGGCTTCCGACCGGTGTTGCTGCTACTCTCCGCGCGTCCATCAAGCCGAAGCTCCTCACGGGGCGCGGGGGAACCACAGACTCAGGGGCGAATCGCCGCGGGAGCGGCGTAGCGCAGCTCTTTCAGCGCGAGCCCGCCAGCTAACCCCGCAGGCCATTCGAAAGAGAGCTGATGAGAGACGCCACCGCCCGACAGCTGGGGGACGACGAGTACCGCGAGGCGCCCACTGAGCGGCGTCTGCGCCTGGTCGACCCCTCCGAGCACGCTCCGCAGGTACGCCGAGAACGGCCGCCGCACGGTGACGATCACCGGCCAGCCGGTCCCGGCCCGTCAGCGCCGCTCTCCCGCCGCCACCCGCATCGAGGCGAGGCCCGACCGCATCGCCCTGTGGGCGTTCCTGCTCGGGCTGTTCCTGGTCTTCATGGCGGTCGCCACCGCCAACGCCGCCACCTTCTAGGCCGCCCGCGCCAGCGCCCGGCAGCGCGCCGCTCGCATGCATCCAGCCGCGGGCGCTCGCGCGTATTCCTCTTGTCACGGAGCCCTTCTGTGTCCTCGGACACAGCCGACCGTTGACGCTCGGCTTATACTTACCCTCAGTAAGTCCCAAGTGAAAGAGAAGCGGCCATGAAGACCAAGGAGAGCAGGTTCCAGGTACACGACGATCTGACCGCGCCCGAGCGCAGCATGCCGGTGCTCAAGGGTGCGCTGGCCGCCGGAGGCCAGCTGTCGAACATCGTCGGCGTGCTCGCCGGCGCCCCGGCCACCCTGCGCGCCTACGCACGGTTTCGCTCCGAGCTGCGCAACGGCACGCTGCCGGCCCAGACCCAGCAGCGCATAGCGCTCGCCGTCGCCCAGCACCAGGGCAGCGAGTACGCGCTGGCCACGCTCCAGCGCACGGCTCGGGAGGCCGGGCTCGGCATCGACGAGGTCGCGCTGGCACGCGAGTTCGACTCCCGCGACGAGCGCGAGGCCGTGCTCCTGCGCTACGTGCGATCGCTGCTCGACAGCGACGGTCCCCCGCCCATGCATCTCCACGAGGAGGCACGCGAGGCGGGGTGGGAGGACGAGCAGATACTCGAGGCCATCGCCCAGATCGCCCTCAACGGCTTCGCCAACCTGGTCACCCGCGCCGGGGACGTGCCCAAGGACGGCTCGGCGGAGGAGGGGCGCCTGCTCCAGGCCGCCTAGCCCCCGGCCGGCGCTAGAATCACGACCATGGTCGCCGCAACGCGAACGGCAGCCGACCGCGCCGACAGCTCGGCGCGCGAGGCGGCCCAGGCCGGGCGGCACCCCTGCTGCACCCAGTACCACCGGGCGATCGAGATGGTGGGCAAGCGCTGGACGGGCGCGATCCTCCTCGTGCTGATGGACGGCCCGCTGCGCTTCTCCGAGGTCAAGGTCCTCGTCCCCGACCTCTCGGACCGCCTGCTCTCCGAGCGGCTGAAGGAGCTGGAGGTGGAGGGGATCGTTGAGCGCCACGTGGAGGGCGGCCAGCCCGTCCGGGTGAAGTACTCGCTCACGCCGAAGGGCCAGGCGCTCGAGCCGGCCGTGCGGGCGCTCAAGGCCTGGGCCAACGCGCACCTCTGAGCGCGCGGTCGGAAATCTCGCGCCCGCGTTCGACCTGATGTACAGGCGCGCGCACGCCGGGCGCATGTAGCCTGGCCCGATGGCCGACACACCCCGCACCGCCGAAGACGTAAAGGCAGCCGTCGAGGAGCGGGGCATCCGCTTCATCCGGCTCTGGTTCACGGACATCCTCGGACAGCTCAAGTCGTTCTCGATCAACGCGCAGGAGCTCGAGGACGCCTTCGAGGGAGGGATGGGCTTCGACGGGTCGTCGATCACCGGTTTCAACGCCATCGAGGAGTCGGACATGATCGCCATGCCCGATCCGAGCACCTTCGCGGTGCTGCCCTGGCGCCCGGACGAGAGCGGCGTGGCGCGGGTGTTCTGCGACGTGCTCACGCCCAGCCGCGAGCCCTACGAGGGCGACCCGCGACAGGTCCTGCGCCGCGCGCTCGAGCGGGCGGCCGGCATGGGCTTCGACGCCTTCAACGTCGGGCCGGAGCTCGAGTTCTTCTACTTCCGCCACCCGCGGCCCGAGCCCGGCCAGCTGCCCGAGGTGCTCGACGAGGGCGGCTACTTCGACCTCACGACCCTCGACGCCGGCTCGGACGTCCGCCGCGAGACCGTCCTCGCGCTCGAGCAGCTCGGCATCCACGTGGAGTACACCCACCACGAGGTCGGGCCCTCACAGCACGAGATCGACATGCGCTACGCGCCGGCGCTGAAGATGGCGGACGACTGCATGACGTACCGCATCACGGTCAAGGAGTACGCCATGAAGTACGGCTGGCACGCCACCTTCATGCCCAAGCCCCTCTTCGGCGAGAACGGCTCGGGGATGCACACCCATCAGTCGCTGTTCAAGGACGGTCGCAACGCCTTCTACGACGCCGAGGACCAGTACTTCCTGTCCGACGTCGGCAAGGCCTTCATCGCCGGCCAGCTCAAGCACGCGCGCGAGATCTCGTCGATCTTCGCCCAGTGGGTCAACTCCTACAAGCGCCTCGTGCCGGGCTACGAGGCCCCGGTCTACTGCGCCTGGTCCCGGCGCAACCGCTCGGCGCTCGTGCGCGTGCCGCTCTACCACCCCGGCAAGGAACAGGCCACGCGCATGGAGCTGCGCTGCCCGGACCCGTCGTGCAACCCCTATCTGACCTTCGCGATCCTCCTGGCCGCCGGCCTCGAGGGGATCGAGAAGGGCTACGAGCTGCCCGAGCCGATGGAGAAGAACCTCTACCACCTCTCGCCCGACGAGCGGAAGCAGCTGGGCATCGAGCAGCTGCCCGAGACGCTCGGCGAGGCCATCGAGCTGACCTCGCAGTCGGAGCTCGTGCTGCGCACCTTCGGCGAGCACATCTTCAACCGCTACGTGGAGATCAAGCGGCAGGAGTGGGAGGACTACCGCGTGCAGGTCAGCGAGTGGGAGATCGCCCGCTACATGGCGATCCTGTAGGGCGACCGTCGACGTACTGCTCGCCTCGGCGCTACGCTCGCGAGGTGGCGGATGGATCTCAGCAGGCGGGACTTTCTCGAGCGCACGGCCCAGACGGCCGGCCTCGCGGGGATGGCGGCCACGCTGCCGGCGGGCGTCCTGCTGCACGAGGCGGCCGACGCCGAGGCCCGGCGTGCGCCGCTGCCGTCGCCGCGCAACGTCGAGATCGACCACTTCGTGATCCTGATGATGGAGAACCGGTCGTTCGACCACTACTTCGGCTGGGTCCCCGACGCCGACGCCACCCAGAACGTGACCTACCGCCGCGACAACGGCGAGGCCGTGCGCACCAGGTCGGCGGACACCCTGGGAGATACGAAGTACCAGGGCTGCGGGCATCCCGATCCTGGACACGGCTGGAAGTCCGGTCGCGCCCAGCTGCGCAAGGGCTTCATCGCCGAGGGCACCGGCAACGACGAGTTCGCGCTCACCTACTACAACAAGGGCCAGCTCGGCTTCATCCACGAGGCCGCGCGCCAGTACACGCTCTACGACCGCTACTTCTGCTCGCTGCTCGGCCCGACGTGGCCCAACCGCTACTACAAGTGGGCGGCCACCTCGGCGGGCAAGACCGAGAACGCCAGCCAGGTCGACGCCGAGCAAGGGCGGCAACCAGTTCGAGACGATCTTCGACCGGCTGGCGCGGCGGCGGCCCGACCTCAGCGCGCGCTACTACGCGTCGGACCTGCCGTTCGCGGCGGTCTACGGTCCCCGCGGCGTCGCCTGGACCAACCCGATCGAGCGCTACTACTCGGAGTGCGCGGCGGGCACGCTGCCGAACATCTCGATCGTGGACCCGCCGTTTCGCGACGGCGGCGGCGGGGAGGGCGTCTCCGCCGACGAGCACCCGCTGGGCGACGTCCGGCTGGGCCAGGCGTTCATGTCCGACGTGGTGAACGCGTTCGTGCGCTCACCCAACTACCGGCGCGGCGCCCTGTTCATCATCTACGACGAGTGGGGCGGGTTCTACGACCACGTGCGCCCGCCGCGGGTGCCCGACGTCCGCGGCAGCCGCGACCTCGACAAGGACTTCGGGCAGCTCGGCTTCCGCATCCCGGCCGTGACCGTCTCTCCCTTCACGCGGGGCGCGAAGAACCGCACCCGCTTCCGCGTCGACCACGGGCGCTACGCCCACGAGTCGATCCTCAAGCTGATCTCCTACCGCTTCGGCCTCGGCTCGCTGACCCGGCGCCAGCGCTACGCGCGCAACATCGGCCGCTCGTTCGACTGGGCCAGTCCCGACTTCGCGCCGCCGCCGCTTCCCGATCCCCAGCAGATCGCCTCCAACCCCTGCCCGACCGGGGGCGGCGGCGGGATCTTCGACAGGAGAGCCAGCCACGCGAGCGACCTCGACGGCCTCGACGACGCTCGCCGAGCGCTTCGGGTTCGAGATCTACGACGGCAAGACCCACCAGATATTCACCAAGCCGGACTCCGTCAAGAAGGTCTACCGCCGCTGACGAGCGACGCGCAACCGTCGCGCACGGCGCGCCTGCTCATCACCTGCGCCGACGGCCCCGGCATCGTGGCCGCGGTCTCGGAGCTTCCTCTTTCGCCACGGGGCGAACATCCTCCAGTCCGACCAGTACTCGACCGACCCCGAGGGCGGGGACTTCTTCATGCGGATGGTCTTCAGCCTCCGGGGCCTCGACCGCGGGCTGCCGGAGCTCGACGCGGCCTTCGGCGACGAGGTCGGCGAGCGCTTCGGGATGGCGTGGCGCCTGCAGGACGCCGACGCCCGCAAGCGCGTGGCGATCATGGTCTCGAGGGAGGACCACTGCCTGCTCGACCTCCTCTGGCGCTGGCGGGGAGGTGAGATCGCGATGGACGTGGGGCTCGTGGTCTCCAACCACCCGGACCTGGCCGAGACGGTCGCCGGGTTCGGGATCGGCTTCGAGCACGTGCCCGTGACCAGGGAGACCAAGCCCGACGCCGAGCGGCGGCAGCTCGACCTGCTGGCCGGACAGCTTCGACCTGGTGGTGCTCGCGCGCTACATGCAGATCCTCTCGGGCGGCTTCCTCGAGGCGCTCGGCACCCCGGCGATCAACATCCACCACTCGTTCCTGCCGGCCTTCGCGGGGGCGGCGCCCTACGAGCAGGCCCGGGACCGCGGCGTGAAGATGATCGGGGCCACCGCCCACTACGTGACCGAGGAGCTCGACGCCGGCCCGATCATCCATCAGGACGTGGCGCGCGTGTCGCACAGGGACGGCGTGCCCGAGCTCGAGCGACTGGGAGCGGACATCGAGCGCGCGGTGCTGACGCGCGCCGTGAGGCTGCATCTCGACGACCGCGTGCTCGTGCACGAGGGCAGGACGGTCGTCTTCTAAGTTGAGGGAAACAGATAGGAGAGAGCATGCCCATCCCCACCGAACTCGTCGGCTCCCTGCCCCGGCCCACAGAGCTCCAGAGACGCCTATGAGGATCTCGACCAGGGCAAGATCACCTTCGAGGAGCTCCAGACGCAAGCAGGACGCGGCCGCCGAGGACTCGATCAAGCGCCTCGAGCAGACCGGTGAGACCTACGTGACCGACGGCGAGCAGCGCGAGTCGAGCTTCGCGACCTATCCGATCACCGACACCCTCGCGGGCACCGGGCTGGCCGACAACCTCGCGGGCGACGGCCAGTTCTTCGCCATCTTCGACGACGGCCACCACCGCCAGCTGCCCCGGCTGACGGGCGGCCCCTTCAAGTACAAGACCTTCGCCTCGGAGTTCGTCGAGAAGAACAAGAAGATCGCCAGCAAGCCCGTCAAGCAGGCGGTGATCTCGGCGTCGATGATGATGCTGCTCTACCCGCTCGAGGAGGAGATCGAGGGCTACTCGCGCGAGCAGTTCCTCAGACGACGTGTGCGACGAGGTCGAGAAGGACATCCGCCAGTGCTTCGACGGCGGGCGCGGTGCGCGTGTCGATCGACTTCACCGAGGGCCGGCTCGCGAACAAGAACGACTCCCGCAACCCGTGGACGGGCAGGGACATGCTGCAGGAGTTCATCGACCTCAACAACCGCGTGCTCGACCGCTTCTCACCCGAGGAGCGCAAGAACATCGGCATCCACACCTGTCCCGGCGGCGACAACGACTCGGTGCACTCCAAGGAGGTGCCGTACGAGAAGCTGCTCAACCACATGTTCAAGCTCAACGCGGGCTACTTCCTCATCCAGTGCGCGAGCGAGGAGGACAAGGAGAAGGTCTACAAGCTGGTGGGCGAGAACAGCCGCGACGACGCCAACGGCGTGCCGCAGGTCTGCTTCATCGGGGTCATCAACCCGCTGGACCCGGAGGTCGAGACCGCCGAGGAGGTCAAGGATCGCCTGGTGACCGCGGCCAAGTACATCCCCGTGGAGCGGCTCGGGGCCACCGACGACTGCGGCTTCTCGCCGTTCAGCCGCGACCTCAAGCCCAAGCACGGCTCCCCGGACTTCGCCCGGGACATCGCGATGCAGAAGATCTCGGCGCGCGTCGAGGGCGCCCGAATGGCGTCGGAGGAGCTGGGCGTCTAGCGCCTAGGCCTCGGGGGGCTCGGCCGGGCGGATCTCGATCTCGCAGTCGTCCACGCCGTCCTCCTGGAAGTCGAGGAGGACGGTGTCCACGCCGTCGCCGCAGTCGATGGTGTCCTCGGAGTCGTCCCGCGCGTCGATCCTGTCGTTGCCGGGGCCGCCGCGGAGGTCGTCCTCGTCGGCGCCGCCCGTGATGTCGTCGTCGCCGGCCCGTGCCCTCCACGAGGTCCCTGCCGCGGTCCCCGCGCAGGCGGTCGTTCCCGGCGCCCCCGAAGAGGTCGTCGCCGCCGTTGCCGGGGCCCGGGTCGCCCGGCGAACAGGCGGTCGCTGCCGGCGCCACCCAGCAGCCGGTCGTCGCCGGGACCCGGCGGCCAGGCTGTCGTTGCCGGCGCCGCCGTCGAGGAGGTCGTCGCCGGCGTCGGAGTTCAGGCGGTCCCTGCCCGCTCCGCCCGCCAGGCGGTCGTTGCCGGCGTTCCCGCGCAGCCGGTCGATGCCCTTCGACCCGGCGATGCGATCCGCTCCCGGCCCGCCCTTGAGGCGGTCGCGCCCGCCACCGCCGTTCAGCCGGTCGGCGCCGGAGTCTCCGCGCACGACGTCGTTGCCCGCCTGACCGAGGAGGCGATCGCCGCCGCGCCGTCCCGAGATCCTGTCGTTGCCGCGGCCGCCGCGAATGGTGTCCGCGCCGCTCGTGCCGGTCAGGCGGTCGGGGCCCTTGGTGCCGCCGATTCGCCGGGCGTCGGCGCCGGTGACGCCAAGCGCGAGGCAGGCGGCCAGGCACGCCGTCGCGAGGCGGCGGAGGGGGGCGCTCCCGAGCACGCGGACAGCCTAGCGGCGGTGCGCCACGTTCGGTCGCGGAGCGGTTTGTGGAAGCATGCGCCACGGCCCGCACCACACTCGGAAGGACTCGCATGACCTCTCGATCGTCGGTCTTCGCCGCCTTCGCCGGCCCGCGCGCCAAGTGGATCGTGCTCGCGATCTGGGTGGGGGTCATCTTCATCGCCGCCGGCCCCGCGCAGCTGCCCACGAAGTTCAGCGATGCCGAGGACAACTCGTCCACGTCCTACCTGCCCGGCGAGGCGGAGTCGACCAAGGCGCTCTCGGCCTCCGAGGAGCTGCAGGCCGGCGAGCTGGCGCCCGCGGTCATCGTCTACCGCCGCAAGTCGGGGCTCACCGCCGCCGACCGTGCGCGGATCGCCGACGACGCGGCCAAGCTGGCCGAGAAGCGCTTCCCGGCCGTCGTGGCCGACGGCGCCACCGCCGCGGCGGGCGGCGAGGAGGGCGGGCTCCCGTCCCGGGGCCCGGGCGGTGGCCCGGAGGGGGCCAGCCCGGAGCAGCTCGAGCGCCAGTCCGGCGGCGGGGAGGCCGGTCTGCCCGAGGGCTGCGGTGGGCCCACCACCGTCCTGCCGGGTCAGCCGTCGGGCTACTCGCCCTTCGTGGGCCCCGTGTGCTCGGCGGACGGCACGGCCGCGATCGTCACCGCCTACATCAAGGGCGACGGCGATGGCGACTCGATCCTCGATCCGGTCTCGGAGTGGCGCGACATCGTGTCCGACCCGGGCGGTGGGCTCGAGGTCAAGGTGACCGGCGGCGCCGGCTACGCGGCCGATGCCATCGAGGTGTTCGAGTCGATCAACGGCACGCTGCTGCTCGCCGCGGTGAGCCTCGTGATCTTCCTGCTGATCGCGATCTACCGATCGCCGATCTTCCTCTTCATCCCCCTGATGGCGGTGATCTTCGCGGAGATCCTGTCGCGCTGCATCGGATACGGGGTCTCGGAGCTCGGGGTCACGATCAACGGCCAGAGCAGCTCGATCATGTCCGTGCTCGTGCTGGGGGCGGGCACCGACTACGCCCTGCTGATCGTGTCGCGCTACCGCGAGGAGCTGCACGAGACCGAGGATCGCCACGTGGCGATGGCCACGGCGATGAAGTCGGCCGGGCCGGCGGTGTTCGCCTCGGCCGCGACGGTGATCGCCGCGCTGCTCTGCCTCACGATCGCCAAGGTCAACGGCACGTCGGGCCTCGGGCCGATCGCCGCGATCGGCGTGGCCTGCGCCGCGCTGTCGATGCTCACGCTGCTGCCCGCCCTGCTCGATGGTCTTCGGACGGCGGGCGTTCTGGCCCTTCGTGCCCCACACCGCGGCCACAGCTCCCGCGGATGAGGCGGCCTCGGGCTCGCGCGCCGCCATCGTCGAGGGCGGGAAGGGGACGGCCCTGCTGCGGGTGATCCCGGCTGGGCTGATCGTGTTCGTGACCCTGCCCCTGGTGATCCTGAACTGGCTGCTGCGGGCGGTCAGCGGGAAGAGGATCCCCTCGCTCATCGTCGGTCCGCTGGACCGCGCGGTCTTCACCCCCTACGAGCTTCGCCGCTTCCGTCATGAGCACCGCGCCGACGCCACCCACGGCTTCTGGGCCCGGGTGGGGACCCGGGTCGCCGTCGCCCCGGGCCGGGTCGCGGTCGGGTCGCTCGTGGTGCTGCTGTTGCTCTGCGCGGGACTCGGCTACTTCTCGACCAACCTCACCACCAACGACAGCTACCGGACCGAGGTGGAGTCGGTGGAGGGCCAGGAGATCCTCAGCCAGGCCTTCCCGGCGGGCGCGAGCGCGCCGGCCGACATCATCGTCCCATCGTCCGGCGAGGTGGCCGCGGTCACGAGCGCGGTCGAGGGCGTGGACGGCGTGGAGTCGGTGAGCCCGCCCGTGGCCACCGGGGACCGCGGCGTGCTGGTGCAGGCCACGCTCGAGCCCCAGCCCTACTCGACCGAGGCGTTCGACCTGATCGAGCCGATCCGCGATGCGGCGACGGGGGCGGCGCCGGGCACGCTGGTCGGCGGCGCGAGCGCCGTGGAGTTCGACGTCCGCGAGGCCGCGGCGCGACGACTCCCTCCTGATTCCCCCGATCGTGCTCGTGGTGGTGATGATCATCCTGATCGTGCTGCTGCGCTCGGTCGTCGCGGCGGCGGTGCTGATCGGGACCGTGATCATCAGCTTCCTCGCCGCCCTCGGGCGTCGGCTACGTCGTCTTCGACCTGGTCTTCGACTTCCCCGGCTCCGATCCGTCGCTGCCGCTGTTCGCGTTCGTGTTCCTGGTGGCCCTGGGGGTGGACTACAACATCTTCCTCGTGAGCCGCGCGCGGGAGGAGACCATCAAGTTCGGGCCGGAGAAGGGGATGCTGCGCGCGCTGGCCGTGACGGGGGGAGTGATCACCAGCGCCGGCATCGTGCTCGCGGGCACGTTCCTGGTGCTCGCCGCGCTGCCGCTGGTGTTCCTCACCGAGATCGGCTTCGTGGTGGCCTTCGGCGTGCTGCTCGACACCTTCCTGGTGCGCAGCGTGCTGGTCCCGGCCCTCGGCGCTCTCCCTCGGGAGAACCTTCTGGTGGCCGTCGGCGCTGTCTCGCAAGGACGCGCCCCCCGGAGGGCCGGCGGGCGGTGGCCCGGCCGAGCCCGAGCCGGCGCGGGCCTGACGTCTGGCGGCTGCTCCGCTAGCGCACCTCACCGCGCCCGCAGCGCCCGCTCGACGATGCCCACCGCCCGCGCGAGCGCGCGCCGGTCGAGCCTGCCCGCGCGGTCGCACGCCATGTGCCGGCAGGGCTCGCCCGCCGCGCCGACCCCGAGCTTCGCCGCGGGAAGCCCCAGCAGCTCGAACTCGCGGTGGTCGGAGTTGCCCGTGCCCGAGTCGCGCACCCACCGCACGGTCGCTCCCGTCGCCCGCGCCGCGCGGATGATCGGGCGCTCGACCCGCGGGCGCGGCGCCCGTGCCGGCGAGCGCAGCCAGAAGTCCGCACCGCGTCCCACCTCGTCGAGCGACAGCGCCCAGCGCAGGCGCGGTCGCAGGCCCCGGTTTCGCACGCGCCGCGACAGGGCGAGCGCGCCGAGGTGATCGGGCGAGCCCGTGAACACCCGCTCCTCGGCTCCCGTGGCCACGAGCCACACGTCGCAGGTCGCGCGTGTGGTCCGCAGGCGCCGCGCGATCGCCATCAGCGCCCCGACGCCGGAGGCGTTGTCGTTGGCGCCCGGTCCGGCCGGAGTGGTGTCGGCGTGCGCCATCACGATCCGCAGGCAGCGTCCGGGCCGGTCGAGCACGCCGATCGCGTTGCGCGACCCGCCCTTTCCCGGCACGCGGAAGCGCTGCACCTCGGTCCTCAGGCCCGCCGCGCCGAAGGCCGCCAGCGCGATCCGGTGGGCGCGGCGCTCGCGCGCTCCGGCCGCCGGGCGCGGGCCCAGGCGGGTGATCTGCCGCGCGGCCCGCAGGGCGAACCGGCCGTCCGCCGCGGCGAGCGCGCCGTGATCCTGGGCGGGCGCCAGGAACGCCAGTGCGAGCACCAGCGAGGTCAGGAGAGCAGCGCCTCCAGCTCGGCGGGCTCGGTGACCGGCGCCCGGCAGGCGAAGCCCTCGCACACGTAGGCGGCCGCCCGCCCGCCGACCGGCGCCCGGCCCTCGAGCAGCGGGACCGCGCCGGGCGCGCCCCCCGCGAGCACGAGATGGGGGCGCAGGGCGCCTCGCACCACCGCCTCGAGCGCCGCCGTGTCCTCGCCCGCCAGGGCGACCTCGCGGACGGGGCCCAGGTGGAAGTCGAGCGCCTGCAGAAGGTGCGAGAAGGCGTGCGGGTGGCGGACGGCGAGGGGCGCCAGCAGGCGCAGGACGCCCACGGCCCGGGCCTCGTATTCGTGCTCGCCGGTCAGCGCCGCCAGGCGCAGCAGCCCCAGGGCCGCGGCGGCGTTGCCCGAGGGGATGGGGTGGTCCTCGAGGTCCTTGCGCCGAGCCACCAGCCGCTCGTGGTCGGACGACGTCTCGAAGAACCCGCCGCGCTCCTCGTCGGCGAAGCGCTCGATCAGCGCGTCGGCCAGGGCGCGGGCCTCGGTGAACCAGCGGTCCTCGAAGGTCGCCTCGTAGAGCGTCAGCAGGGCCTCGAGGAGGAAGGCGTGGTCCTCCAGGTAGGCGTTCAGCTTGGCCTCCCCGTCCTTGTAGGTCCGCAGCAGGCGTCCCTCCGCACTCCTCAGGTCCCGCAGCACGAACTCCGCGCAGTCCCGGGCGGCGGCCACGAAGTCGTCGCGCCCCAGCACCGCGCCCGCGTCGGCCAGGGCGGCGATCGCCAGCGCGTTCCAGGAGGTCAGGCGCTTGTCGTCGAGACCGGGCCAGACGCGCTTCGCCCGCGCGGCGTAGAGCCTGCGGCGGATGTCCTCGAGGCCGGGGGGCTCGTGCTCGCCCCGGGTCAGGATCGTGCGCCCCTCGAAGTTGCCGCCCGGCCTGACGCCGTAGAACGCGGCCGCGACCTCGGCGTCCTCGTCGCCGAGCACCTCGCGCAGCTGCTCGGGCGTCCAGAGGTAGAAGCGGCCCTCCTCGCCCTCCGAGTCGGCGTCGAGGGCCGCGTAGAAGCCGCCCTCGGGCGCGCGCATCTCCCGCAGCGCCCAGTCGAGCGTCTCCTCGCAGACCCGGCGGAACAGGGGCTCGCCCGTGACCTGCCAGCCGTGCAGGTAGGCGCGGGCGAGCAGCGCGTTGTCGTAGAGCATCTTCTCGAAGTGCGGCACGAGCCAGCGCTCGTCGACCGAGTAGCGCGAGAAGCCCCCGCCCACCATGTCGTACATCCCCCCGGCCGCCATCGCCCGCAGCGTGTGCGCGCTCATCTCGGTCTCGCCCCTGCGCAGCAGAAGCTCGATGGTGGAGGGCGAGGGGAACTTCGGGGCTCCCCCGAAGCCGCCGTGGCGCGGGTCGTAGGCGTCGCGCAGGCCGGCCATCGCCTCGTCGAGCGCGCCGGGCTCGAGTGGCCCCTCGGCGGGCTCGAGGCCGGCGCCGCCGCGCAGGCGCTCGCCGATCCGCGCGCCCGACTCCCGGATCTCGCCCGAGCGGGTCCGCCACGCCTCGGCCACCGCCTCGAGCACGGCCCTCCAGCTCGGCATGCCGTGGCGCTCCTCGGGCGGGAAGTAGGTGCCGGCGTAGAAGGGGGCCTGCTCCGGCGTGAGGAAGGCGTTGAGCGGCCACCCGCCGCGGCCGGTCATCGCCTGCACCGCCTCCATGTAGATCGCGTCGAGGTCGGGCCGCTCCTCGCGGTCGAGCTTGATGCACACGAAGTGCTCGTTCATGTAGGCGGCCACCGCCTCGTCCTCGAAGGACTCGTGCTCCATCACGTGACACCAGTGGCACGCCGAGTAGCCGATCGAGAGAAGGATCGGAACGTCACGCCGGGCCGCCTCCGCCAGCGCCTCGTCGCCCCAGGGGAACCAGTCGACGGGGTTGTGCTGGTGCTGGAGGAGGTACGGAGAGGTCTCGCGCGCGAGGCGGTTGGCCATCGCGCCGTCGCCCCTAGGGGAGGGGACGGCCGACGGCGCGGCGCGTCACGAGGCCGAGCCCGAGAAGACCCAGGCCGGTCGCCAGCAGCAGCAGCACGTCGAGCCCCGTGAAGGCCAGGCCGTCGCCACCCGCGGCGTCGGATGAGCCCGCCCCGTCTCCACCGTCGCCCGACCCGGTTCCGGCGTCCGAGACGTCGGGCGCCAGGAGCGCGGTGACGCTCGGCTCGAGCTGGCTGTAGCCGGTCTGCGGTGGACGGGGCGGCAACGCTGTTGCTCGCGCGCGGGGGCGGGTCGGGTCTGTCGGCGGCGGGCTTGGGCTTGGGCTTGGCCGCGGGCTGGGGCTGCGGGCGCGGCGGGCTCCTCGGCCGCCACGGCCTTTGTGGCGCCCGGATCGTCGACCCGCGAGGCGCCGAGCGCTCCCGCCAGGGCCAGAAGCGTGACGGCGCCGATCGAGACCGTGGCGGCGCGGTGGCCGCGGGCGCGAGGCGCGACCGGCCCGGCCGCCGGCGCCGGCGCCGGCGCCGGCCGAGGATCCCCCGCCGGCCGCCGAGGCGCCCCGCGGTGATCGCGCCGAAGGTCTTGGCCGCTGCGATCGCGGCGATGGGGGGGAAGATGCCCGGGAGGTCCGCGGTGCGGACCTCGATGCCCGCCGTGAAGGCCTGGCAGACCACGCAGTCGCGGATGTGCGCGCGCAGGCGGCGACCGCGCAGGCGTCGCCCGTCGCCCGCCGAGATCCGCTTCTGGACGCGCTCGCAGCTCATGTCACGGCCGTCCGCCAGCGCCGTGAGCGCGACGCGCGCTTCGTAGACGCTCTGCTTGGCCGCCGAGGGGGAGATCGACAGCGCCGTTCCGATCTCCTCGGAGTCCAGGCCCGAGAGCTCGCGCAGCACCAGCGCCGACCGCTGGCGCTCCGGCAGCGTGCCGAGATCCGCCAGCAGCTGGCGCATGCGCTCGCGCTCGCCCGCGTCCGAGGCGGCGTCGGGCGCCAGGAGCGGCGACTCCGGCGGGGGTGCCGTCGGGCGCCGGCGGATCAGGTCCATCGACTCGTTGTGGGCGATCCGGAACAGCCAGGCCCTCAGGCCACCCTCCACGCGCTGGCTGCCGATCGAGCGCAGGGCCCGCTCCATGGTTCCCTGGAGGACATCCTGCGCGTCCTGGGGATCGCGGAGGATGGAAAGCGCGTAGCGGTATACGTCCTGGTAGTAGCGCGCGTAGATGTCCTCGAACGCGGGCGCGTTTCCCGCCGCCGCCAGGCTGACCAAGCGGTCGTCTGTCAGGGTTCTCACGCTCACTCCAGAAGTGTGGCAGGGGTCCTGGTCGGCCGCCACCCGCGACTCTTGTCACTCGCAGCTATTGCGTCAGGAGGACGCTGGGTCGGCGGGGCGGGTCAGCCGCCTCATGCCGGCGCCCACGCCGAGCAGGCCCGCGCCGAGCGCGCCCACGAGCAGCAGGTCCATGCCCGTGAAGGGAAGGCTGCCCGAGTCGGCCTGCGACTCCTGCGCCTGGCGCGGATCGTTGCCGCCGCCGCCCGTCTGCTCGATCGCCTGGGGTCCCTCGGGGGTGTAGCCGTCCTGGGACGGACCCTGGGCCAGCGCCGGGACGGCGAGCATCAGGCATATGAAGAGGGCTAGGGCAAGGCTTCTCATCGCGAGTCTCCTATCGATTCTGTGGAGCAGCACACGACGCTTAGACCGATGGGTTGGACGAAAGTCTGGCCTTACCTGGAAACTTGGCGCAAAAACACTACTCGCGCAGCGTCGATCGGCGGATCTTCCCGCTCTCGGTCTTGGGCAGGTCGGCGGCGAAGTCCACGATGCGCGGGTACTTGTAGGGGGCTGTGCGCTCCTTTGCGTGGGCCTGGAGGTCGCGCGCGAGGGCGTCGCTGGGCTCGTGGCCGGGGCGCAGCACCACCACGGCCCGCACCACCTGGCCGCGCTCGGAGTCCGGCGCCGCCACCGCGGCCACCTCCGCCACCGCCTCGTGGGAGGCGAGCGCCGACTCCACCTCGAAGGGGCCGATGCGATACCCGGAGGAGATGATCACGTCGTCGGTGCGCCCCTCGAACCACAGGTAGCCGTCCTCGTCCTCGCGCGCGCGATCGCCGGTGCGCCAGGTGCCCGGGGGGCCGTCGAGGAAGAAGGTCGGGACCGTGGCCGGGTCCACGCACAGCTCGCCCTCCTCGATCCAGAGCCGGAAGCCCGGCAGCGCGCGCCCCATCGACCCCGGGCGCACCGGCCGGCCGAGCGGCATGCCGGTGAGCGCTCCGGTCTCGGTCTGCCCGTAGCCGTCGTGCACGGCCACGCCGGCGCCGTCCCGCCACGCCTCGACCTGCTCCGGGCCGAGCGGCTCGCCGGCGGCGACCGCGTGGCGCAGCGCCGGCGAGCGGCCGCAGAGCGGACCTCTTGGCGATCGCGCGGTACTCCGTGGGGGCCATGCAGAGCACGGTCACCCGCTCGCGCTCGATCACCTCCAACCGCTCGTCGGCGTCGAAACGCGCGTCCTGGAGCAGGGCGCCGGCCCCCCTCAGCCACGGGGCGATGAACACGTTGCGCGCCGACTTCGACCAGCCGCTGGCCGCGGTGCACCACACCAGGTCGCCCTCCCGGGCGCCGAGCCAGTGCTCGGCCTGCACCGCCTGGCCGCCGAGGTAGCGCTGGCCGTGGCGGATCGCCTTGGCGGCGCCCGACGTGCCGGAGGTGAACACGACCAGGGCGGGGTCGTCGGGGCGAAGTTCGGCGGCGGGCGCCGCCTCCCCGGCGAACAGGCGCTCGTCGGGCACCATCGAGCAGGGGCCCGGCGAACCCCGAGGCGCGGACCGTGTCCGCGTTTCGCTCGTCCGCCAGCACCAGGGCGGGCTCCATCACGTCCATCCGGGAGCGCAGGTCGCCGGCCCGCAGCTGCTCCGTGCAGGGGAGGGCCACCGCGCCGATGCGAAAGCAGGCGAGCATGGCCAGCACCCACTCGGGACGGCTGCCCACCACCGTCATGACCACGTCCCCCGGGCGCACCCCCTCGCGCACCAGAGTGCCCGCCAGACGGGCCGTGCGGTGGGAGATCTCGCCGAACGTGAGCTCGGTTCGCGCACCCTCCCGAGACAGCGCTACGAGCGCGATTCGGGCGGGATCGGCGGCGTCGACGACGTCGCGGGAGAAATTCACTGGGCGAATTCTTGCGAGAATGTGCTAGCTTGCCCGCCACGCCGAATCCGTACTGGCTGCGGAACGGGGGAACCAAAGGTGGCTTAGGCCACTGGGGCAAACCTCTCATCGAGAGGCGCGCAAGCTCTTTCAGCGCGAGCCCGTCAGCTAACCCCGTAGGCGTTCGAAAGAGATGCAACGCCTCGAAACGACATTTCCTGCGTGCCGTGCTTGTGTGCACGGCACTTCTTCTGGCGGCGCCCGCGGGCTCCATGGCCGAGACGCCTCCGCTCGGGCGGCGGCGCCACCTACGTGCCTCCGCCCCCGCCCGCCAAGCGCGCCAAGATCGTGGACGGCGTCGCGATTCCGCCGACGGACGCCCCGGCCCGCGTGAAGAACGCGATCGCCGCGGCCAACCGGATCATCACCAAGCCCTACGTCTACGGCGGCGGACACAAGCTCTACCGCGGCAACGCCCTCTCGAGCTCCCTCGACCGCGGCTACGACTGCTCCGGCACCGTGAGCCACGCGCTCTGCGGCGGGCGCTTCCTCAAGAGCCCGCTCGACTCCGGCAGCTTCATGCGCTGGGGCGACCGCGGCAAGGGCCGCTGGATCACCGTCTACACCAACCCCGGCCACGCCTACGTGGTGATCGCCGGGCTGCGCCTCGACACGAGCGGCGGCGACCGCATGTCGGCCGAGGACCGCCGCGGCGGCAGCGGGCCGCGCTGGCGCAAGTACAACCGCTCGCCGGGCGGCTTCACCGCGCGCCATCCCGCCGGCTACTAGCGCTCGCAGCCGGCGCGGTGCAGCCGCCCGGGTATCCTCCGCTGTCGCTCCTGAGCCAACCGAACCTGGAGCGCCGAACCCATGGCCGTAGCCGCCAGCCCCCACGTCGACAAGACCGACGAGCAGAAGGCGATCACCGACATGGTGCGCCAGTTCGCGGACGAGCAGATCCTCCCGAACGCCGAGCACTTCGACCACGAGGACGAGTTCCCGGAGCCCATCGTCGAGCAGATGAAGGAGCTCGGGCTCTTCGGCGTGACGATCCCCGAGGAGTACGGCGGCATGGGGCTCGACCTCACCACCTACTCGATGATCGTCGAGGAGCTCTCGCGGGGCTGGATCTCGATCTCGGGCATCGTGAACACCCACTTCATCGGCTCGTACCTGCTGATGAAGTTCGGCTCCGAGGAGCAGAAGCAGAAGTACCTGCCGCGGATGGCCACCGGCGAGATCCGCGCCGCCTTCTCGCTCTCCGAGCCCGAGCTGGGCTCCGACGTCCAGGCCATCAAGACCGCCGCGAAGAAGACCGACGACGGCGACTACGAGATCAACGGCCAGAAGATGTGGGTGACCAACGGCCTGATGTCGGCCATCGTCTTCGTGCTGGTGAAGACCGACCCCGACGCCGAGCCGCGCCACAAGGGGATGACCTGCTTCATCGCCGAGAAGGAGCCCGGGGTCAGCGAGAACACGGGCGACTACGCCGGGCTTCAACGTGCCGCCGCAGCTCAAGAAGATGGGCTACAAGGGCGTGGAGTCCACCGAGCTGGTCTTCGACGGCTACCGCTGTCCGGCCGACAACATCCTCGGCGGCGAGGACGAGCGGGCCTCAACAAGGGCTTCCCGCAGATGATGGACGCGCTCGAGGTCGGCCGCGTGAACGTGGCCGCCCGCGGCGTCGGGCATCGCCCAGCGCGCGCTCGAGCTGGCCCTGCGCTACTCGCAGGAGCGCAAGACCTTCGGCAAGCCGATCGCCCAGCACCAGGCGATCCAGTTCAAGCTCGCCGACATGGCCACCCAGGTCGAGGCCGCCCGCCTGATGACGCTACGGGCGGCTCGCCTGAAGGACGCCGGCGAGCGCTCCGACCTCGAGGCCGGCATGGCCAAGCTGTTCGCCTCCGAGGCCGGGCGCTTCTGCGTGGAGGAGTCGTTCCGCATCCACGGTGGCTACGGCTACTCGAAGGAGTACGAGATCGAGCGTCTCTACCGCGACGCGCCGCTGCTGCTGATCGGCGAGGGCACATCCGAGATCCAGCGCATGGTGATCGGCAAGAAGCTCCTGCAGCGCCACAAGATCTAGAGCATCTGGGCGAGCCGCCTCACGAGGGCGGCTCCGTCCTCCTCGAGGGCGCCGACGCGCGGCAGGCGCAGCGGGTCGCCGCCGCGGCGCACCGGCCCGCGGCCGGCGATGGCCAGCCCGTGCTCGATAGCCCGCCTCCCTCAGGAGCCGGCGAGTGCCCCGCCGGTGGTCGCCGAACGGATAGGCGAACCCACGTGGGGGCGTCCCGGTGACCTCCGCCAGGACATCGCGGGGGCCCTCGATCTCGTCACGCTGCGCTTCCGGGGCCATGGTGGGCAGGCTCGAGTGCGAGCGTCCGTGGGCGCCGATCTCGATCAGCTCGCTGGAGGCCAGGCGCGCCAGTTCGTCCGGGGTGAGGCAGCGACCCAGCTCGTCGGCTTCCGACGCGCGGCCGGCCCACGCGCGGATGTCCTCGAGGACACGGTCGATCTCCTCGAGCGGCGAACGGCGCAGTGCGGGCTCGAGCTCGTCGGCGACGGCCCGGCGGCGCTGGTCGACGGTCGTGGTCTCCAGCGTGAGCAGCTTGCCGTCGAGCGAGACCTCGAGCTGCTCCGGACGCTCCCCGGCGCCGGCGAGCAGATCGTCCAGCTCGTCCCACCAGAAGGGACCCTGGCGCCCGAGGTATCCCGTGGTCACGAACACCGTCGCCGGCGCCGCATGGCGCTCGAGCAGGGGGAGGGCTGCCGTGAGGTTGTTCGCGTAGCCGTCGTCGAAGGTGAGCGCAACGGCGCCGCGGCCGCTCCCCGGCGATGAGCTCGTCGAGGCTGACGATCTGAAACTGGCGGGCGAGGGAAGCGAGCTGTGACTCGAGCGCCTGAGGCGAGACGGTCAGCCCCCACGCGTCGCGCTCCCGCACGGCCACGCTGTGAAAGAGCAGGATCGCCCCGAGCGGGGCGCGGCGAACGCGCACGGCGTTAGGGTAGGCCCCGTGTCCGCCGCCGATACCAAAGCCCTGATCGCCACGGCGGTCGAGCGTCTGTCGGCGGAGGTGCCCGCCCTCGCGCAGCTCAAGCTGGTGATCCGCCTGCAGCTTCAGGCCCGGGGCAGCGACGCGCCGATCTGGCGGGTCGAGCTCCCCGGTCCGAAGGTGAGCCGCGACCCGGCCGGCGACGCCCGCCTCGACGTGACCGTGGCCCGCCCGGCCTTCAACACCCTCGCCGAGGAGGGCACGCTGAAGGACTGGGCGCGCGCCTATGAGCGCGGCAACGCGAAGGTCACCGGCGACACCGCGGTGGTCAAGCTGCTGGGCAACGTGCTGAGCCGCCAGCTCGCGCGCACGCGCTCGTAGGCCGCAGGGCTAAAGGATGTGCGACTTCCGGCCGATGGTCATCGCATGTCCGTCGACCCCGTGAGCCACGGCGAGACCCTCGACCTCGCCGCCCTTTCCTTCATCGACTCCGACGGGATCCACCGCGGGGACACCGAGCCCGGTGAGCTCGGGCGGCTGAGATCCGATCTCGAGACCGAGCGCAGCGCCGGCAAGGCCATGCTGGTCACCGTGCTCGAGCTCGAGCAGCGCCTCGCGAGGGAGCGCTCGACCGGTCAGGCCGTCCTGGCCAGCGTGCGCGAGCTCGAGGCCCAGCTCTCGGAGGAGAAGCGCGCCGGCAGGGAGCAGAGGCTGGAGAACCAGCGGATGTGGGGCGACATCCAGGAGCTCGAGATCGCCCTGCGCGCCGCCGAGACGCCCTTCTGGCGCAAGCTCCTTCGCCGCGCCTAGCGCTCGAGCGCCGCGCCGCCGTCGTAGAGCTTCACGACGCGCACCCCGCCGGGGGGCGCGGCCTTCACGCACATCTCGCAGAGGATGCACTCGTCGAGGTTTCGCTCGACCACCTCGGTGCGGCCGTCGGCCTGGGCGAAGATGTCCACGGGGCAGACCTCCTCGAGCTTCTGCGCCAGCGCCGGCGTCCCCGCGGACCTCGTCGGACAGCTCCACGTCGATGAAGATGCCGGACATCAGGCCGGCGCCCCGCAGCTTGGCCTTGACGGCGTCGGGGATCTCGTCGATCCGCTCGACCACGGGGATGCCCGCCTCCTCGAGGCGGGCGATCTTCTCGGTCGCCGTGTCCTCCTTGCCCTCCACGATCGTGCCCGCGTGCCCGAAGGACATGCCCTTCATGGCCTCGTCGTCCATGAACCGTCCCGCCATGAAGGCCACGATCGGCAGGCGCGATTCGTTCTCGGCGCGCCAGTCGGCCAGCTGGGCCTCCATGCGCCCGCCCGGCTCGGTGTAGATCACGATCGCCTCCGTCTGCTCGTCGGCCTCGAAGAGCGGCATCAGCTCGGCGTAGGCGGAGCCGATGATGGCGTCGCCCCCGATCGAGATGGCCGTGGAGACCCCGAGGCCGGCGGCGGTGAGGGTGGAGGAGATCTCGGTGGTCATGCCGCCCGAGCGCGACATCACGCCGATCGAGCCCGGCTGATAGGCCTGCTCGGTGTTGCGCGCGGGGCCGCCGATGCCGCCCATCTTGGCCACGCCCGGCACCACCAGCCCGAGGCAGTTCGGGCCGATGATGCGCGCGCCGCGCAGGGCGGCCAGCTCGACCATCTGCGCGACGTCGCGGCGCGGGATCCGCTCGGTGACGATCACGATCAGCTTGACCCCGGCCTCGATCGCCTCGAAGACGGCGTCCTTGGTGAATCCGGGCGGGACGGTGACCACCGAGCCGTCGGGCACGCGGCCGCCGTTGTGCTCG
Organism: uncultured Thermoleophilaceae bacterium; assembly: GCA_963731645.1. GTDB lineage: Bacteria > Actinomycetota > Thermoleophilia > Solirubrobacterales > Thermoleophilaceae > JAAYBF01. Next base: position 540,085 of record CAVSWF010000012.1, read on the forward strand.
ACCACCTGCTGCGACGGTGTCGAACACGGGCACGCCGTGCACCTCGCGGCCCTTGCGGCCGGGCGTCACGCCTCCGACGATCTTCGAGCCGTAGTCCAGGCACTCGCGCGTGAGGTTCACGGCCTCGCGGCCGGTGATGCCCTGCACGATGAAGGTCGTGTCCTCGTGGATGAGGATGCATCAGGCGGCCGCCGCCTCTCCCTGGATCTTCGCCACGGCACGGCGCGCCGCCTCGTGCATGGAGACGCTTCGGTCGCAGTACTCGATGCCGTACTTGTCGAGGATCTTGAAGCCCTCCTCCTCCCACGCACCGGGGATGCGGAAGATGGCGATGGTCTCGCCGGGGTCCTTGTCCAGCTCGAGGCAGGCCTTGATCACGCCGCGGGCCACGATGTCCACCCGGGTGTTGGAGACGATCGACATCATCACCGCGATCTTCTCCACACCGTCCTTCTGGAGCACCTGCTTGGCCAGGCCGCAGGCCTTCGCCACCGAGGGGTTGCCGCCGATCTCCGAGTAGTTGGCCGGGTGCCCGCCCTGGGAGCGCACGGCGTCGGTGAGGGTCAGCGAGCCGCCGCCCGCCCCGATCACCAGGCCGAGGTCGCCCTCGAAGCCGGTGTCCTTGCCCTGGATCACGCCGCGGTGGTCGGCCGAGTCGATGGCCTTCACGGCAGCCTCGAACGGCGACGGCTCGTAGCCCTCGCGCAGGTCGTCCTCGGCGATCTCGAGCTCCTCCAGGAGCGCCTTCTGGCGCGGCCGGCCCTCGTCCTCCATCTCCATGTGGGCGTCGAGCGCCACGAAGGAGCCGTCCTCGAGCTGGGCGAGCGGGTTGATCTCCGCGAGCGTCATGTCGCGCTCGGAGAACAGCCGGGCGAGCTTGGTGAGGATGGGGGTGAGCTTGTTCAGCGCCGAGCCGGTCACGCCGGTGGCCGCGATCACCTGCTTGGCCTGGAAGTCCGAGAGGGGGAGGAGGTTCGAGAAGTGCCCGCGCCCGACGTGGTCGGGATGGGTCTCGGCCACCTCCTCGATGTCGATCCCGCCCATGTCGGAGAAGAGCATCATGGGGCGCTTGACGGTGCCGTCCCAGACCACGCTCATGTAGTACTCCTGCTTGACCTGGGCGCGGGGGTCGACCAGCACTCCCCGGGGCTGGTGCCCGTTGATCTCGAGCTGGAGGATGTCCGCGGCGTGGGCCGCCGCCTCCTCCTGCGAGTCGGCGAACTTGACGCCCCCCGCCTTCATGCGCCCGCCGGTCAGCACCTGGGACTTGATCACGGTCGGCCCGCCGATCTCCTCGGCGATCCGCCCGGCCTCCTCGGCGCTGCGGGTGAACCCGTACTTGGTGACCGGAATGCCGGCGTCCTCGACGATCCGGCGGGCTTCGTATTCGAAGAAGCGCATCAGGCGCCCTGCAGGCCGTAGGCCTCGGCCAGCTCGGGGTCCTTCTCGGCCAGGCGCTCGGCCAGGTCGACCATCACCTTGCACTGCTTCCAGGTGGCGTCGTCCTGCATCTTGCCGTCGATCATGTGGACGCCGCGGCCGTCGGGGATCGCCTCGATCACCTTCCTGGCGAACTTCACCTCGTCCGGATCCGGGCGAGAAGACCTTCTTGGCCACGTCGATCTGCGCGGGGTGCAGCGACCACGCGCCGACGCAGCCCATGAGGAAGGCGGCGCGAAACTGCGCCTCGCAGCCCTTGAGGTCCTTGATGTCGCCGAAGGGGCCGTAGTAGGGCAGGGCGCCGGTGGCGGCGCAGGCGTCGACCATGCGGCCGATCGAGTAGTGCCAGAGGTCCTGCTGGGCGGTGGGCCGCGCCGCCTCCGGGTCGTCGGGATCGGGGTCGGAGATCACCAGGTAGCCGGGGTGTCCGCCGCCCACGCGGGTGGTCTTCATCCGCCGTGACGCCGCCAGGTCGGCCGGGCCGAAGCTCATGCCCTGCATCCGCGGGGACGCCGCGGCGATCTCCTCGAGGTTGGCGACACCGAGCGCGGTCTCGAGGATCGCGTGCACGAGGATGGGCCGCTCGAGCCCCGCCCGGGCCTCGAGCTGGGCGAGGAGGCGATCCACGTAGTGGATGTCCCAGGCGCCCTCGACCTTCGGGCACCATGACCACCTCGAGCTTGTCGCCGATCTCGGTGACCAGGGTGGTCAGGTCGTCGAGCACCCACGGGCTGGCGAGGTCGTTGACGCGTGTCCACAGCGCGGCGTCGCCGAGGTCCATCTCCTTGCCGACCTTCACGAGGCCCTCGCGCGCCGCCTCCTTGTTCTCCACGGCGATCGCGTCCTCGAGGTTGCCGAGCAGCACGTCGGCCTTCGTGGCCAGATCCGGCAGCTTGCCGACGATCTTCTCGTTCGAGGGATCGAAGAAGTGGATCATCCGCGAGGGGGTCAGGGGCACGTCGCGGACGGGCTCCGGAGCGCCGATGGCCAGGGGCTTCATGAAGTCGCGGGGGTTGCGCACGGCGGGGGAATCTAGCGGTCGGCGGACGCCGCCAGACCGGCGGCTACCCTGGCCCTCCGTGGCTCGACCGCTCCTCTGCAGCCTCGTCGCTCTCGCGTGCCTGGCGGTCGGCGGTACCCGCCGCCGCGAGCACGCCGCCGCTGCGCGGGGCGGCCACCCACCCGCTGTGGACGACCTCCAGCGTCGACGACTTCGACCGCGAGCTCGACCTCCTGGCCGAGGCCGGCGCCAACACCGTCCGCATCGACCTCGGCTGGTCGACGCTCGAGCAGGAGGGCAAGGGCATGCGGCCCGACTGGTACGTGGAGAAGGCCGACCTCTTCTTCGCCCACGCGCGGGCCCGCGGCCTGAAGGCCGATCGTGACCTTCTGGACCACGCCGTGCTGGGCCTCGTCCGCGCCCGAGGACGTCAAGCAGGGCTGCGCGGGGGCCTGGTGGGACCGCGGGGTGGACAAGTACCCGCCGTCCGATCCCGCCGATCTGGCCGACGCCGCGGCCTGGGCCGCCGAGCGCTGGGGCGACGACATGGCCGCGATCGAGATCTGGAACGAGCCCAACCTGCGCCAGTTCTTCACCTCGACCGACCCGGCCGGCGACTACGCGCGGGTCCTGAAGGCCGCCTACACCGCGGGTGAAGCAGGTCCGGCCCGACCTCCCCGTGCTCGGCCCGGCCATGGTCATGTCCGACGGCCCCTTCCTCGAGGCGCTCTACGACGAGGGCGCCGGCGCCCTACTTCGACGGACTGTCCCTGCGCCCGTTCAACCAGGGGCGCGACCCCTACGACAGCTCCGAGCCGTCGGCCGGGCGCAAGTACTCCTACCTCCTCGGGGTCCCGTGGATCCGCGAGATCATGGTGGCCCACGGCGACGCCGCCAAGCGGATGTGGTTCACCGAGCTGGGCTTCTCCAGCTGCGCGCCCGGCTCCAACCCGTGGTGCATCACCGAGGACGTCGCAGGCGCGCTACGTGGCCGACGCGCTGCGTATCGCGCGCGACCGCTGGGACTTCGTGGAGTCGGTGAGCGTCTACAACCTGCGCAACAAGGGCACGAACCCGACCGACCGGGAGACCCAGATGGGCCTGGTGCACCGCGACTTCACGCCCAAGCCGGCCTACTGGGCGTTCCGCGACGTGCTGGCCGAGCCGCCCGCGCCTCCGCCGCCCGCCCCGAGCCGCCCGCGCCGAGCCGGCCAGCGCCCAGCGGCGCACCGCTCGCCGCGCCCACGCCGGCGCCCGCGCCGCTGGACGCAACGCCGCCGGTCCTCGGCTCGCTGTCCGCGAGGCTCGGCCCGCGACGCCGGACGGCCGTGGTGGCCTTCCGTTCGTCCGAGCCCGCCGTGGTGCGCCTGCGCCTGGAGCGCAGCGTCCGGCGCGCGCGGATGCAGGACTGCCTGCCTGCGCTGGGTGGCCGCCGGGCGGCCGCTCAGGCGCGACGCCGCCGCCGGATGGACCCGCCTTCGCCTGCCCGTGCCCGCGGCGCGGCGGGCGCGCTACCGCCTGGCGGTGTACGCGACCGATCGCGCCGGGAACCGCACGCGGCTCAGGCGGCTCGCCGTCCGAGCACCGCGCTGGCCTGCAGGAGGGGCACCCGGCGGCCCTTGACCACGATCAGCCACCGCCCGCGCGCCAGGGCGGGGCTCACGAGCCGGTACCGGAAGGCGCCTCCGGGACGAACGGTGATCAGGGCGCGATAGGAGGTGTTGCGTGAGAAGCGGCGCTCGCGGGGCTTCCAGCGATAGGCCCGGACGCGCAGGGTGCGGCCCACCGGCAGGTGACCCTCGATGCGCGCGCCCCGCCGCTGGCGGAAGACCCTGAGGGTCACGCGCCGGGGGCCGGCGCGGCGCGGCGCGGGAGCCCCCCGAGGCGGCGCGGGGGAGCCGCCGGGCGCGGGCGAGCCCGCGGGGCCGATCCGGGCCCCCGGGATTCCCGGAGTCGCCGGGCGAGGTCGCGGGCGGCGGCGGCGGCGCGCCGGCCGCGAGCCCCTCGGCGGCCGAGCGGAAGGCGGTGAACGCGGGCTTGGCGGCGCCGTCGACCCGCAGGCAGCCCGTAGTTGTCGACGCGATCGCCGGTGTCGCCGCTGGTGTCCTCGAGGTTGAAGGTGATCCCCACCGGCACGTAGCTCCAGTTGCGCATGTGCTCGAAGGCCTGCTCGCAGCCACGAGGCCTGGGTGCTCGCGTCGACGCAGTTCTCGTAGGCGCGGCCACCGCGGACGTCGCACGTGCTCCAGCCGAACTCGGTGAGCCAGATGGGCTTGTCCTCGCCGGCGCGGAGCAGGGTGTCGCGCACGGCCGGCACCCCGGCGGCGAAGCTCTTCTTGGTCCAGCCCGGGATCCCGGGGTGAAGCGGGGAGCGGTCCTCGCTGTAGGGGTGCACCGACCAGGCGTCGAAGTGGCCGCCCACGCCCCGGTCGAGCAGCGCCTGCGTGAACTCGAAGTCGGAGTCGGCGAGGGAGCCGGCGATCACCGGCACGCGCGGATCGGCCGCCTTGGCGGCGGGATAGGCGGCCCTCACCATCTTGGCGTACTCACCGACCGGGTCGGCGCCCCTGAGGTACTCGGTGTGGTTGGGCTCGTTCCACAGCTCCCACGCGGCCACCCGGTCGCCGTAGCGGCGCACCATGAAGGCGAGCGCGTCGGCGAAGTCGGCGGCGTCGTTCGGGGGATAGCGCTGCACGCCGCGATCCCACCACTGGCCCTCGCACCCCTGCTTGAGGCTCTCGGGGGCCGAGGAGGCCCAGCACGGGGTCTCCCAGAAGGTGAACAGGACCTTGATCCCGCGCTCCTCGGCCTCGGCCACCACGTGGTCGACCTTGCCGAGGTACCAGCTGTTGTAGTCGCCCTTGCCGTCCAGCTCCATGCTGGCCCAGCCGAGGTCCACCCGGACGATGCCCGCTCCGGCCTCCTTGGCGCGGTCGAGCATGCGCTCGCGGTCGGCGGCGTCGTAGCGGCTCCACAGCAGGTGGGCCTGCACGCCCGCGGTCTGGGCGGCCGACGCCGGGGCGGGCGCGAACGCGCCCAGCGCGCACGCGAGAGCCGCCACCGAGACGAGGAGGCGCAGCGGGCGCAGGAGGGAGGCGGCCATTGGACTTCTGTCGACCGTCCCGGCCGGCCAGGGCCGCCCTCGGCCCCCTCACTGGACCATCGGTCGAGGGCCGGCGGACTCCGATGACTAAGATGCCGCGCCGATGACCGAGCACGCACTCGAAACGGACCAGGCCTCGCGCGAGGCCTCCGGCGCGCGCGCCTACGGCCGCTACCTCGAGGAGTTCGAGGAGGGCGCCGTCTACAAGCACTGGCCCGCCAAGACGGTGACCGAGGCCGACGACCACCTCTTCTGCCTGATCACCATGAACCACCACCCGCTGCACATCAACGACGTCTACGCGGGCCAGTCGCAGCAGGGGCGCAACGTGGTGGTCGGTCCGCTCGTCTACTCGCTCGCCCTGGGGATGAGCGTGGGCGACGTCTCCGGCAAGGCGATCGCCAACCTGGCGACCGAGGACCTCAAGCACCCGGCGCCGGTGTTCCACGGCGACACCCTGTTCTGCGAGAGCGAGGTGCTCGAGGTCAAGGCCTCTCAGAGCAAGACCGACCGCGGCGTCGTGCGGGTGCACACCCGGGTCTTCAAGCAGGACGGCACCCTGGTCGCGGAGTTCAAGCGCACGGTGCTCGTTCCCCGCAAGACGCCGGGCTAGCGCTTCGCCTCAGCGCAGAACGGCGCTGGCGGCCAGGCGGGGCCGGCGACGTACCTTGGCCACGGCCACCCACCTCCCGCGGGCCCGTGCGGCCAGGCGGATGCCGCGGCGGAAGCGGCCGTCGGGACGCACGCGGATCGTGCGGTCGTAGACGGCGCGGCGGCCGCCGCGGGTGAAGCGGTGCACCTTCACGCGCACCTTCTTCCCGCCCGGGAGCCGGCCCGCGACCCAGGCGCGGCCCGCCGCGCGGCGGAAGCGCAGCGTCAGGCGCTCCTTGGCCGGGACGGCCCTGGGCGGCTTCTCGAGCGCGTCGGCCGCGCGGCGGAGCGCGGCGAACGCGGGCTTGGGCGAGCCGTCGGTGCGCAGGAGGCCGTAGTTGTCGACCCGGTCGCCGCGGTCGTCGCTCGTGTCCTCGAGGTTGAAGGTCACGCCCACGGGCACGTAGCTCCAGGACTGCATCTGCCTGAAGGCCTGCTGGAGGTAGGTGGCCTGGGTGGAGGGGTCGACGCAGTTGGCCCACGCCTCCCTGGTGTTTCGCACCGAGCAGGTGCTCCAGCCGAACTCCGTGAGCCAGATCGGCTTCTTCTCCCCGTGGCGAACGAGGGTCTTGCGCACCTCGGGAACGCCGCGGGCGAAGCTCAGCTTCATCCAGCCGGGGACCCCCGGGTGCAGCGGCGAGCGGTCCTCGCTGTAGGGGTGCACCGACCAGGCGTCGAAGTTGCCCTCGACGCCGCGGTCGAGGAGGGCCTCGGTGAACTCGAAGTCGGAGTCGGCGAGCGAGCCGGCGATGATGGTCGAATCGGGGTCGGCCGACTTGGCCTGCGGGTAGGCGGCCTTGACCAGCTTGGCGTAGCTCGCCGACCTTGTTCTCGGCCAGGAAGTAGTAGGGGTGGTTGGGCTCGTTCCACAGCTCCCAGGCGGCGACCCGGTCGCCGTAGCGGCGCACCACGAAGGCCAGCGCCTCGCCGTACTCGGCGGCGTCGGTCGGGGGGTAGCGCTGCACGCCGCGGTCCCACCAGGTGCCCTCGCAGCCCTGCTTGAGCCTGGCCGGGGCGGCGGAGGCCCAGCACGGCGTCTCCCAGAAGGTGAACAGCACCTTGATGTCGCGCTCCTCGGCCTCGGCGACCACGTGGTCGATCTTCTTGAGGTACCAGGCGTTCCAGCGGCCGTCGCCGTCCTGCTCGAGGCTGGCCCAGCCCAGGTCGACCCGGACCATGCCGACCCCGGCCTGCTTGGCGCGGTCGAGCATGCGCTCGCGGTCGGCGGCGTCGTAGTTGCTCCAGAGCAGATGGGCCTGCACGGCCGCCGTCTGGCGGGCCGAGGCCGGAGCGGCGGCGGGCCCGGCGAGGGAGCCGAGCAGGCAGGCCGCCGTGACCAGAAAGACGAGTTGGCGGCGCACACCGCTGAGGTGGTGAAGGAGGGTCATCAGAGGAATCCGTTCCGGCTGCGAAGCTGGGCGTCGTGCCCCGGCTATGGGTTATCTCTCGGCCCCGGCGGCCAGGGTCACCACCGTTATGGGAAGGCGCTGGACGTTTGTCCTAGGGCCGCGGCGCGATCGGGCCCGGGGAGCGGGCGCCTATAGTCGCCGCGTGTCAGAGCGCTCCGTACTGCAGGTGCTCCAGCCGCAGGACGGCGGGGTGGCCGACCACGCTCTGCGCCTCTCACGCGGCCTCGTGGAGCGCGGCTGGGCGGTGGAGGCGGCCGTCTCGCCGGGCAGCACGATCGCCGAGCCGCTCGCCGTCGGCGGGGGTGGCCGTGCGCGAGCTGGACTTCGCCCGGGAGCCGGGCGTGGGGGATCTCGGGGCGGCCCGGCGGCTGCGGGCGATCGACGCGCGGGGCGGGCGCCGGATCGTGCACGCCCACAGCTCCAAGGCCGGGGCTCTGGCGCGCGTCGCCCTGCCCCAGAGCCGGCGGCATCGTCTACACGCCGCACTGCTTCGCCTTCGCGGCGGGCTTCAGCGCGGCCCGGCGGCTGGCCTACCGGGCGGTCGAGCAGGCGCTCGTGCCGCGCACCGGGGCGATCGTCGCGGTCTGCGACTGGGAGCGGCGCCTGGCCGAGAAGGAGCTGGTGGGGGCGGGGCGCCGCACGCGCGTGATCCTCAACGGGGTCGAGCCCGCCGGTCCGGAGCCGCCCGCGCCGGAGCTGGTGGAGTTCGCCGGCGGGCTGCCCCTGGCGGGTCTCGTGAGCGTCCTGCGCCCCCAGAAGGACCCGCTCCTGTTCGTGCGCGCCGCGGCGTCGCTCCCGTCCGTCGGTGGGACGGGTGGCGATCGTCGGCAACGGCGAGCTGGCCGAGGACGTGAGGCGCGAGATCGATCGCCTGGGGGCAGCGGACCGTGTGCGCTGGTTCGAGTTCCGCGGCGGAGTCGGACGCTACCTGGCGGCGCTCGACGTGTTCGCGCTCTCCTCGGCGTGGGAGGCGTTCCCGCTGTCCGTGCTCGAGGCGATGTCCTGCGGGCTCCCCGTGGTGGCCACGGACGTCGGCGGGGTCGGCGAGGCGGTGAGCGACGGGGTCTCCGGGCGCCTGGTGGCGCCGGGCGACACCGAGGCGTTCGCGGCCGCCCTGGAGGAGCTGCTCGGCGACGCGAGCCTGCGCGCGACGATGGGCGAGCGCGGCCGCGCGGACTACGAGCGCCGCTACCGGCGTGGACCCGATGATCGACGCGGTGGCCGCGCTCTACGAGGAGCTGATGGAGGCGGACGAGGTGACGGCCCTGCGCTTCTCGGTCGTGATCGCCACCAAGGGCAGGCCGGACGATCTGCGCGCGACGCTCGACGAGCCTCTCCGCGGCCGATCCGGCGCCGCACGAGGTGATCGTGGTCGACGGCGACGAGGGCCGCTCGGCGGAGGCCGTCGACCGCGGACGGCAGGCGGCCCCGCGCTACGTTGCACTCGCGCGCCGGGCTGACCCTCCAGCGCAACCGCGGGCGTCGAGCACGCCTCGGGCGACGTGGTGGTGTTCCTCGACGACGACGTGGAGGTGGAGCCCGCGCTGTTCGCCGTGCTCGACCGCGCCTACCGCGACGACGTCGGTGGTGGGCGCCACCGGGAAGGTGGTCGAGGCGGCGCCCCGGCGCGTCGGCAACAAGCGCTCGACGGCGCGGCGGCTGCTGTTCGGGGGCGAGGAGGGCACGATGACCCGGTTCGGGTACCCGCGCCGGCTGCAGGACACCGACACCGAGCGCGACGTGGAGTTCATGCAGGGGTGCCTCATGAGCGTGCGCCGCGAGCCGGCCGCGCGCCTGCGCTTCGACGAGCGGCTCACCGGCTACGCGCTGGCCGAGGACGAGGACTTCTCCTACCGGCTCTCGCGGACCGGGCGGGTGCGCTACCTGCCCGACGCCGTGGTGCACCACAAGAACACCGGCATGAAGTCCTCCGCGGTGCGCGGCTTCAACCGCGACGTGGTGGTCAACCGCGCCTACCTGTTCCGCAAGAACTTCGCCGCCACCCCGCTGGCGCGCGCGCAGTTCGCCGGGCTGGTGCTCGTGCTCGTGGCGCACCGGGCGCTCAACCGCGAGTGGGCGGGGGTGCGCGGGCTGCTCGACGGGATCGGTGGAGGCGTGGCGGACCCGCCGCCTAGAGCCCGTCCGCGTCTCGTTCGTCTCCTCGCACGCGCTGGGCGGGGGCTCCGAGCGCTACCTCGAGCTGCTGCTGGGGAGCCTCGAGCCCGAGTGGGTGGCCGGTGTGATCTGCCTCCAGGACGGACCGTTCGTGGAGCGCCTGCGCTCGCTCGGGCACTCCGTCGAGGTGGTGCAGACGTCCGGCCCGGGCCGGGCATCGCGCTGCGGCGCTCCGCGGCTGCGGCGCGCGCTGCGCCGCCAGGCCCCCGACGTGGTGCACGCCAACGGGGTCAAGGCGGCGCTGGCCGCGGGGCTCGCGACGCCGGGCACCGGGATCCCCGTGCTGTGGCTCAAGCACGACTTCTCGTGGGACGGGCCGCTCGGCGCGGCTGGTGGCGCTGGCGCAGCCGGCGGGTGGTGGCCGTGAGCGGCGCCATCACCCACACCGTTCGGGCCGCGGCTGGGCGAGCGCGTGACCGTGGTGCCCAACGGCATCCCGCCGTACGAGCGCGAGCGCGACGAGGGGCGGCGAGTGGTGGAGGAGCTCGACGGGGCCGGGGCCCGCGCCGGTGGCGCTGCTCGTGGGCCGGCTGCACCCCGCCAAGGGCCAGGCCGAGCTGGTGGAGGCGGCGCCGCGGGTGCTGGAGCGCCGCCCGGACGCCCGCTTCCTGCTGCTCGGCGACGACGATCCCAACCAGCCGGAGTACGCGGCGGCGGTCCGGCGGCGGGTGAGCGAGCTCGGCCTCGGCGGCGCCGTGCACTTCGCCGGCCACCGCGACGACCCGCTGCGGGTCATGAGCGGGGCCGATCTGATGCGTGCTGCCGAGCGTGCCCGACGAGCGCGGCGCCGGCAAGGAGGCCTGCCCCTTCGCGCTGCTCGAGGCGATGGCCGTCGAGACCCCGGTCGTGGCCTACGCGGCGGGCGGGATACCCGAGGTGCTCGGCGACTGCGGCCGGCTGGTGGCCGAGGGCGACCGCGACGCGCTCGCCGAGGCGATCGCCGAGCTGATGGAGGACGCCGAGCGAGCGCGCGCGGCAGCGCGGCGTGCGCGCTGCAGCGCGTGCGCGAGCGCCACCGCCTCGAGGGCACGGTGGCCGCGATGAAGCGCCTGTACCGCGAGACGGCTGGCACTAAGGTCGCCTGATGACCCTCGACCGGCGGACTGTGCTGAAGGGCGCGGGACTGCTGGCGGCGGGCGGCGCGGGGGTGGCGCTGACCCGGGACTCGGATTCGGACCCGGTGGCCGCCCCGGTGGCGATCACGGCCGAGAACGTGAGGGATCACGGCGCGGCGGGCGACGGCTCCGGCGACGACACCCGCGCCATCCAGGCCGCGCTCGACGCCGTCCCGGCCGGCGGCGGCGCCGTCTTCTTCCCGCCGGGCGACTACCCGGTTTCGGCCCCGCTGGCCCCGGGGAGCCAGACGCTGATCTTCGGCTGCCACTCGCCGCGCTACCACCCGGTCGCCGATCCGGCGTCGGCCTGCAAGGTCCGCGCCACGGGGTCGTTCTCGCGGCGAGGGGCTGATCGCACCGGGCGGCTCGGTGCGCGGAGTCACCATCCGCAACCTCGCGCTCGTCGGCGACGGCGCGAAGGCGCCCGCCGGCATCCGCATGCCGAACCTGGACGAGGTCGTGGGAGAGCAGGGGTGGACGCTCGAGAACGTGACGATCGCCGGCTTCGAGCACGGAATCGCGGGACGGGTGCACGTGTTCAGCCTGCTCGGGTGCCACATCCACTCGAACACCGGGTGGGGCATCTACGCGGCCGAGGGCAACCGCTGGAACGACTGCCACGTCGCGAACTGCTTCGTCTACTTCAACCGCGCCGGCAACCTCTACTTCGGCGGCCCCGCGCCAGTCGGCCGCGATCGAGTTCGTGAACTGCCGCTTCGAGCGCGCGGGCAACCGGTTCGGCTCGCCCCGGCGCGCCGTCGAACCCGGAGGCGCCGGGCGTCAGGATCGAGAACGCCCGCTTCCTGTCCTTCGCCAACTGCTACACCGACGCGAACACCGGCAGCGGGGTCGAGATCTCGGCGTCGTCGCCCGCGGGCAGCCCGGGCAACCTCTACTTCACCGGCTGCATCTTCAACCGCGACGGCACGGGGGACGGCGAGGCGCCGCTCGACGCCCACGCGGGCGTCAAGGTCGCGGGCGACCGGGTGAAGCTCGCCAACTGCCTGGTCACCACCGGCACCGCCGACGACGAGGGGGGCGGGCTCGCGGGCCCGGCCTACGGCGTCTGGTACGAGGACACCGATGAGTTCCAATGGCTCGGCGGCCAGGCGCAGGGCGTGACGAGCAGCTTTCACGTGGGCGCTCAGAACAACCGGCGCCCGACCATCGTCGACATCCCCGCGGGCATGCTCACGCTCCCGCTCTCCCCGCCGCGGGAGGATCCGGTGGACGGGATGGCCTACTTCGACACGGCCACGGACAGGCTCTTCGTGCGCAGCGGCGCGCGCTGGAGGTCGGTCAAGCTCGACTGAGCGCGTCCGGCTCGTCCTCGCGGGAGAGCACCACGGCGCAGCCGCAGAGCGCGAAGACCACCCCGACGATGATCGCCGAGCGCAGGGTGTAGTCCACCAGGCCCTGGAGCGCGAGCGCCAGGAAGGCGGCCGCCACCGCGAGCAGCAGCCCGCGGTCCTCCGGGTCGCGCTGATAGCCGCGGAGCAGCAGCCGCACGAGCGCGACGACCAGCCATGCGAGCGCGCCGAGGCCGATCAGCCCCAGCTCCGCCGCGATGGTCAGGGCGATGTTGTGGGCGTGCTCGTAGGTGCCGTTGCCGAGCAGGAGCCCGTAGCGGTTGCGCCACCTCCGGGAAGGCGTTCACGCCGACCCCGATCACCGGGTGGTCGGCGATGATCTGCGGCGTGCCCGCCCACACACGGAAGCGGGGGTCGACGCCCTCGGCCGAGTACTCGATCGACGCGAGCCGCTGGCTCAGCACCTGGGTCTGCTGGGTGTCCCCGAGAGGGTTGGCCCCGCTGACGGCGAGCACCGCGACGATCGCCCCCGCGACCAGCACGGTACGGCGAAACGGCGTCCACACGAGCATCACGACCAGCGCGCCGGCCACCGCCAGCAGCCCGCCGCGCGACAGCGAGAGCGCGAGCCCGGCGAAGATCATCGCCGAACGAGACGAGCGCGAACGGGCGCAGGATCGCCGCGCCCGCCAGGCCGAGGGCGAGCGCGCCGGGCATGGCCAGCGCCTCGAACGTGGCGAGGGTGTTGGGGTGCCCGAAGGAGCCCTGGGCCCGGCCGGTGGCGGTGTCGCCGGCGCCCTGGAGGTCGGGCGCGCTGCCGCCGGAGGCCACCACCGCGATCATGCCCACCACGGCGGCGGAGAGGGCCAGCACGAACAGGAGGTCGCGCACGGTCTCGCGCGTGCCCTCGAGCACGATCATCTGGTAGACGAAGAAGAAGGCGGTCCACAGCACGAGGACCTTGATCACCGAGAAGGGCGCGTCCACTATGGCGATGCCCGGGACGAGCGCGGCCACGAGGAGCCCGAGCGGCCAGCCGAGCGGGGAGGACACGACCGGCAGCTCGCCCCGGACGATCCGCGAGACCGCCCAACCGAGCCCGCTGGCGGCGAGCATCCCCTCCGACGGCGAGATGCCGGCCCCGCCGTACTGGAACGAGAGCAGCTCGAGCGGCGCCAGGGCCACCGCCGCGTACAGGGTCAGCACCGGCTTCACGACGCTCAGCACGAGCAGCGCGGCCGCGCCGGCCAGCACCACCGGCACGAGCGGGTCGGTGCGGTAGGCGACCTGGACGACCAGGAGGCCGAGCAGCCCCGCGGCCAGCATCGGCAGAACGGGCTCGAGCCGGCGAAGCGTGGTCGGGCTCATACCGGAGGGCAATCTAGCCGCTGCCCAGGTCGGCGCGGACGGGCGCCGCTACGTGCGCCAGGGTCGCCACGACCGCGTCCGCACGCCCTCGGCCGCCGGCCGGCGCGGCAGCGGGCCACCGTCCACGATGGCCTGCGGCACGTCCCTCGTGAGCCACTCGACCTGGCCGGCGAGCTCGGGGAGCGCCGAGCGGAGATCCCGGGCGGCGGCGCGTATCCCGGGGGGACGGCGGTCGGTGTCGTGCACGTCCGAGGAGATGTCGTGCACGAGCTGCGCCCGCAGCAGGTCGTGGCTGAAGCCACGCACCCGGCGCCCGAAGCGACCCGTGATCGAGCCCGCCGTGACCGAGCAGAGCACGCCCTGGTCGACGAGGCGGGCGAGCCGTCCGCGGTCGCGCTGGAAGAGCGGGCAGCGCTCGGGATGGGCGAGGAGGGTGCGAAAGCCCCGCGTCTGGAGCCCGAAGAGCGAGTCCTCGAGGAAGGGGGCGTCGGAGTAGGGGCTCTCGACCAGGAGGTAGGGGCCGGTCCCGATCGAGAGCACGCGCAGGGTGTTGTCGTCGAGCTCCGAGAGCCGGCGGCACGGAGACCTCGGCCCCCGCCACCAGCCGCAGGGCGATCCCCTCGGCTTCGAGGACCGACCGCAGCGACCCGACGCCCTCCAGGATCGCCGCCGGGCGCGTGTCGTAGTCGAGGCTCACGTGCGGCGTGGCGACGATGGTGGTCGTGCCGTCCTCCACCGCGGCCCGCGCGATGGCCAGGCTCGCCTCGAGGTCGCCGGCGCCGTCGTCGAGCCCCGGGAGGATGTGGGAGTGCAGATCGACCAAGGCGGGGGCTCGATCCTAATGCCCGGCCCGGTGTCCGTCCGCCACGGCCAGCTACGATCCCGGCGTGAGGGCTGGGGCCACACCGCTCACCATCATCAGCCGTCGCAAGTGGCTGATCGTCGCCGTGTTCGCAGTCTCGGTCATCACCGCGGCCATCGCCTCGCAGATGGTGGACAAGGTCTACTCCACCAGCAGCACCCTGCTCGTGGCCCTGCGCTCGGACAACCAGAGCTTCGACACCGTCCAGGCCAGCCAGGCGATCGCCCGCTCCTACGTGGACGTGATCGAGAGCCCGAACATCGCGAGCGAGGTGGCCTCGAGGCTCAAGACCGGGAAGAACGAGGTCGAGGACGCCACGAGCTTCGAGGCGGTTCCGGAGACCCAGCTCCTGAAGATCAACGCCGAGGCCAAGACCGGCGAGCGGGCGAAGCAGATCGCCGACACCTACGCGACGCTGTTCATCGACTACGCCAAGGACAACCTCGGCGAGCACCACGCAGGCCACGATCACGCTGGCCGACTCCGCGCCGGTCTCGGGCTCGCCCTCCCGGCCCAAGCCCAAGCTCTACGTCGTGGTCGCCGCCATCCTCGGCCTGGGGCTCGGGCTCGTGCTCGCCTTCCTGCGCGAGCGGCTCGACCGGCGGCTGCGCACCCCGGAGGACGTCGAGGCCCACTTCGACGTCCCGATGCTCGCGCGGATCCCGCGGCGGGGCCGCTCCGACCGGTCGAGCACGGCCTTCCGGGAGGCCCACCGGATCCTGCGCACCAACCTCCAGTTCGCCAGCGTGGGCGGGCCGTTGCGCACGATCGCGATCACCAGCGCGCGCGAGGGCGAGGGCAAGACCACCACCACGGCCAACCTCGCGCTCACCACCGCGGAGGTGGGCTCCTCGGTGCTCGTCGTCGAGGCCGATCTGCGCCGCCCCGCGCTGCAGACCGAGCTGATGCCCGACACGCACGAGCCGCTGCGCCCGGGCTTCACCAACTACCTGGTCGAGACCGCCACCATCGAGCAGGCGATCCACCCGACCGGCCGGCCCGGGATGGAGCATCCTTCCCTCCGGGCCCCTGCCCCCGAGCCCCTCGGCGCTGCTCGAGGCGCGCCGCGCCCGCACCTCGGTGGACGTGCTCCACGATCGCGCGGACCTCGTGATCTTCGACTGCCCGCCGCTCAGCGCCGGCGCCGACGCCTCGATCATCGCCGACCGCGTCGACGGCGTGATCCTGGTCGTCGACCTGCTGAGCTCGACCGAGCACTCCGTCCGCCGGGCGCTCCAGCAGCTCGACCGCCACGAAGGCTCCGCTGCTGGGCATCGTCATCAACCGCGACCGCAGCGCCTCGTCGAGCACCTACGACTACTACGGGCCCCTGCCGCAGTCGTCGGACTCCCCGAAGGCCCCGAGGGACTCAGACCGCCCCCGCGCGCGGGGCGCCGCGGTGCGGTAGCAGCCGGCGCTCTCGGGCTCGGTCATCGCGGGCGCGACGCCCGTGCGCCGGCCCGCACCCTCCGGGTGGAGGCGCGCAGGGCTCGTCCCGGCGCGCTGTCGAAGAGCGGCTGGTAGGCGTCGCCGAGCTTGAGCAGGAAGCTCGGCAGGCCGTCCTTGCCGGTGAGCATGGCGCGCTTCATCTCGTAGCGGCTCCAGCCGCCGCGGCCCTCGCAGGTGACCGCGGCCACGAAGCCGGCGTCCCGCGCGGCGGACACGGCGGCCTGTCCGTAGCGGCAGAACGGGTAGGCGAACGTGAGCACGGGCCCGCCGGTGAGCTCCTCGATGGCGGTCCGGCTGTCGACCATCTCGCGCAGGCAGCCGTCACGGTCCATGAGCGACAGGTCGGGATGGGTCACCGTGTGCGCGCCCAGCTCGACGCCGGCGCTCGAGAGCTCGCGCAGCTCGTCCTCGGTCATCATCCGCGCGCCCGACTCCGGGCTCGAGCCACGGGTTGGGCTCGCCGATGATCCCGGTGGTCACGTACACGGTGGCCGGGATCCCGTACTCGCGCAGGATCGGCAGCAGGACCGAGTGGTTGTTCTCCATGCCGTCGTCGAAGGAGAGCGCGGCGAGGCCCGGCGGCGGCTCCCCGCCGTCGGCCCGTCCGGCGAGATCGGCCACCGTGGTCAGCTCGAAGCCCGCCTCGAGCAGCATCTCGACGTGCGAGCGAAAGACGGCCGGCGTCACGCTCAGGTTGTGCGGGTCGTAGGCCGCCTCGGAGGCCGCGACGCCGTGGTAGGCGAGGATCGCCGACCGGCGCCGGCCCAGGGCGCGCAGGGGGGCCACCAGCGACGATCGGACGGCGGGCATCCGCCGGATGGTGGCAGTCCGCTACTTCAGGCGCTGATAGGCGAGCACCGAGCTGCTGGTGCCCGAGCTCGTGCCCTCCACGACGAATCGCAGGCGGGTGTCCACCACCCGCGCCGCGTTGGGCCAGGCGTGGCCGCCGCCCGCGCCCGGGACCTCGATCGCGGTCGACCGTGCTCCAGCCCGCTCCCGGCGCGAACTGGCGCGACACCACGGCGTCGTCCGCGGTGCGCACCATCACGAGCCAGGCGCCGGTGCCGTCGCCGGTGATCGTGGGGTCGCGGTACCCCGTCAGCGTGAGCTCGGAGGGCTGGACCGTTCCGTCGGCGCGCGAAGCGCTGGACGAGGACGTCGCCGCTGGTGGGGGGCCACGCCCACCGCCAGCAGGTCGCCGGTGGCCAGTTCCACGCCCGTGGGTGTGGAGGACGCAGCCCAGGTCCGCTCCGAGCGCGCTCGCGGTCCAGGAGGCGAGCGGCGCGGTGGCCGGGTGGGAGTAGACCCGGAATGACGAGGAGGAGCGGGCCACGACGCGCGTGCGGCCGCAGCCGGGCACGAGCGCTCCGTGGCGGGCGGAGCTGTTGCTCGAGTGGACCACAGCGCGGTCGGTCACCGCCGGGGTCGGCGAGCTCAGGTCGGTGAACCAGCCGGTCACGATCTCGTAGGCGCTGGCGCCGGTCTGGCGCGACCACACGAGGACGCCGCGTGAGGTTCCGTCGGGCGCGCGCTCGAAGGCGATGTCGGGCTTGTAGGCGCCCAGCTCCGGAGCGTCGATCGGTCTGGGTGGGACCGACGGTGGGTCCGCCCGGGGCGTCCAGGTTGCTCAGCCGGGCCATCTGGAGGCTACGGCGCGCCCAGGCGCCGGGCCCGGCCCAGACGACCCAGGCGTGCTCCTGGCCGGTGGCGTCACGAGCGACGGCGATCGAGGCGGGCCAGTCGCCGGTGCCGGTGCCCGAGAGCAGGAGGCCGTCGGTCCGCGCGCCGGTGGTCTGGCGCCGCCAGAGCCCGCTGGGGTCGCGCCAGGCGAGCTGTACGCCCTGCAGGTGGCGGCCGTGGACGACCAGCAGGCGACCGGCGCCGGTGGTGGCCAGCCGCCGGTTGCCCGCGTAGTACGTCGGGCTGCTCGATCCCGTGAACTGGTCGGCCACCTCGCTGAGCCCGTCGAGCAGCGGGGCGGGGGTGTCCACGTCGACCAGAAGCTGCGGGGGAGAGCTGTCGGTACGCGTGCCCCAGGCGCTGCGCGTCACCGCTGGTGCGAGTCCATGCCCAGGGAGACGGCGCCGTCGCCGGAGACCGCCGCCGCACCCAGGTCGACCTCGTAGTAGCTGGCCGGCGCTCACCGACCCGAAGGCGGCGAGCTGGGCGCCGTCGATGGCAGGCCGGTTGTTCCAGGTGGCCGACTCGGTCCACGAGTTCGAGGTCATCCTGAACACGCGCCCACCCAGGTTCGAGCTGTCGCGCTGGAACAGGCGCAGCCGCACGCGTCGCACGGACCGGCCCGCCAGCCCGGCGATCCGGAAGCGGACGAAGGCCCGGCTCTGCGGGTTCGCGTCCACGCGCATCTGGGACGAGGCGCCGAAGCTCACGGCGGGCTGGCTCGCGTCGACCCAGGTGTCGGCCTCCGGAGTGAAGGCGAGCGGTCGTGCTCGCGCTCGCGGGAGCCGCGAGAGCGAGAGCAACTCCCCCCGCGAGCCAGACCGATGCCAATCTCTTCCGTGCAAGCACGGGGCCAACGTTCACGGGATCCTTCCCTTTCTACTTCAGGCGCTGATAGGCGAGCACCGAGCTGGCGCCCTTGACGACGAACCGCAGGCGGCCGTCGACCACCCGCGCGGCGTTCGGCCAGGCGTGACCGCCCGCCGGCGCCCTGGATCTCGACGCGGTCGGCGCCGGTCCAGCCCGTGCCGGGGGTGAACTGGCGCGAGACGACCACGCCGTCCGAGCTGCGCACCATCACGATCCAGGCGTCGGTGCCGTCGGTGGTGATGGTCGGGTAGCGGTACCCGGTCAGGCTCAGCTCGACCGGGCGCACCGTGCCGTCGGCGCGCGAAGCGCTGGACCAGCACCGTCGCCGGTGGTCGTGCCCTCGCCCACGGCCAGGAGATCGCCCGTGGCGAGCTCAACGCCCGCGGGCGTGGAGGACGAGCCCAGCGCTGCGCCGGTCGCGCTCGCGGTCCAGCTCGCGAGCGGGGCGGTGGCCGGGTGGGAGTAGACCCTGAACGCCGAGGAGGAGCGGGCCACGACGCGGGTGCGGCCGGTGCCGGGCACGAGCGCTCCGTGGCGGGCGGAGCTGTTGCTGCGAGTGGATCACCGTGCGGTCGGTGACCGCCGGGGTCGGCGAGCTGAGGTCGGTGAACCAGCCGGTCACGATCTCGAAGATGGTGCGTGCCGGTCTGGCGCGACCAGACCAGGACGCCGCGCGAGCTGCCGTCGGGCGCGCGCTCGAAGGCGATGTCCGGCTTGTAGGCGCCCAGCGCCGGCGCCTCGATCGTCTGGGTGGCGCCCACGGTGGGGCCGCCCGCCGCGTCCAGGTCGCTCAGGCGGACCATCTGCAGGCTCCGGCGCGAGTCGGCGTTCGGGCCGGCCCACACCACCCAGGCGTGCTCCTGCCCGGCGGCGTCGCGCGCCACGGCGATCGAGGCGGGCCAGTCGCCGGTGCCGGTGCCCGACAGCAGGAGGCCGTCGGTGCGGGCGCCCGTGGTCTGGCGCTGCCAGCCCCCGGCGGGATCGCGCCAGGCCAGCTGCACGCCCTGCCCGCTGCGTCCGTGCACGGTCAGGAGGCGGCCCGCGGCGGTCACCGCCAGGCGCCGGTTGCCGGCGTAGTAGGTGGGGTTGGTCGAGGCGATCGAGGACCCGGCCACCTCGCTCAGGCCGTCGATCACCGTGCCGGCGGGCGTCTCGACGTCCACGAGCAGCTGCGGCGGAGAGGTGTAGCTGCGCGTGCCCCAGACGCTGCCGTCGCCGCTCGTCGAGTCCATGCCGAACGACACCGTGCCGTCGCCGGAGACCGCGCCCGGACCCAGGTCCACCTCGTAGTAGCTCCCGGCCTGCACCGCCCCGAAGGCCGCGAGCTGGGCGCCGTCGATCGCCGGCCGGGTGTTCCAGGTGGCCGACTCGGTCCAGGAGTTGGAGGTCATCTTGAACACGCGCCCGCCCACGTTCGAGGCGTCGCGCTGGAACAGGCGCAGCCGCACGCGGCGCACCGGGCGCCCGGCCAAGCCCGCGACCTTGAAGCGCAGGAAGGCCTGGCTCTGGGGGCTCGTGTCCACGCGCATCTGGGAGGACGTGCCGAAGCTCACCGTGGGCTGGCTGACGAGTCGACCCAGGTGTCGGCCTCGGGGGTGAAGGCGACCGTGTTCACGGTTCCGCCGGTGCCCGCGGCGGTGTAGTTGGCGGTGAGCGTGGTGTCGGCCACCGGGATCGTGACCTCGTGCTGACGGGCGCCGCCGTCCGACCAGCTCGCGAACCGGTAGGTCACCCCGTCGCGCACGAAGCTCTCCGCGGCCGCGACGGTGGTGCGGTAGCCCACCGCGGCCTCACGGGTGAACGGTGCCGCGCCCGACTGGGCGCCGATGTAGTCGAGCGGCGCGCCCGCGGGGGAGCTGGCCAGGGTGAAGTTGCTGGTCTCGGGCCGGATGTCGACCGACGAGGTGTGCTTGAGGCCGCCGGAGTCGGTCACCGTGAGCCGGATCTCGTAGTAGGAGTCCGCGTCGTGGTCCACGACGGGCGTGAAGCTGGCCTGCGAGCCGGTCGGCCTCGGCGAGCTCGTGGATGTGGCTGCCGTGGTGCAGCAGCACCTTCCACGCGTAGGCGGACTCGGGCAGCGTGCCGTCCTCGCGGTCGGTGGCCGTGCCGCGCAGCGCCACCGCCACGCCGTTGCGGTACTGGAGGCTCGGCGCCGGGGCCGTGATGGAGCCGGTGGGCGCGGAGTTGCCGACCGTCACGGTCACCGTCTCGGAGTCCGAGTTGCCCCTGCCGTCGAAGACCGTGAGCGCGGCGGTGTAGGTGCCGCCGGACGTGTAGGTGTGCGAGGGGTTGGGCGAGGTCGAGGAGGGCGTGCCGTCGCCGAACTGCCACAGGTAGGTGAGGGGGTCGCCGTCGGGGTCGCTCGACCCCGCGCTCGAGAAGGCCACGGCCAGCGGCGGGGCGCCCGAGGAGGGGGTCGCGGCCGCTCTCGCGGTCGGCGGGGCGTTGGTGGAGCCCGTGAAGTTGAATCGCCTGATCCCCGCCGGCTGGCGCGCCGAAGCCGAGGTCCACGTAGGCGATGTCGCCGTTGCCGGGGTTGGCCTGGATGTCGACCCCGGTCGGCCAGTCGGTGGCGAAGTCGTGCACGGCGGTGACGCGGTCGCTCGAGTCCACGTCGAGGCGCTTGACCCATCCCTGCACGTAGTCGCCGACGAAGATGTCGCCGCGGTAGTCGGCGGGGTAGCGCGTGCCGTTGTAGACGACGCCACCGGTGATCGACGCGCCGCCGCCGTGGGCGTAGCTCCAGTTGGGCGGGGTCTGGGCGCTCGCCGTGCCCTCCTTGGCGTACTCCTCGAGGCAGCGGGACTGGGTCTTGTAGAGGGCGGTGCGCTGGCTCCCCTCGTAGCACGGCCAGCCGTAGCTCTTGCCCGGCTGGACGAGGTCGAGCTCCTCCTCGACCCCTCTCCGACGTCGCCGACCACGGGGCCCTTGCCGGGTCGCAGGGTGAAGCGGAACGGGTTGCGGAAGCCCTTGGCGTAGATCTTCGTGCACACGTGGTCGAGGTTGGCGTCCGCCGGGCAGAACGGATGCCCGGCCAGGCCGCGGCCCTGACGGTCGATGTGCATGATCTTGCCCGCGAAGGACGCCTCGTCGAGGGGGCGGTAGGAGGTGGAGTTCACGCTGTAGGGGTGCGTGTCCCCGTTGCCGAGCCACAGCGTGCCGTCGACGGGGTCCGAGCGCACGGTGCCGATCGTGTGCCACTTGTAGTCCGCGGGGATGCAGTCGCGCAGGTTGTCGGGCGTCGGGCAGGGCCCGCTCACGTCCTTGCCGAGGATGGTGGTCTCGGGGTTCGACGGGGTTCTCGAGCGTGTTGTCGGCCTTGACGGTGACCCGGGTCAGGCGCGAGACCATCGGCGCGTCGGTGTCCTGGACCATCGGGTTCAGCTCGTAGACGTAGAGCAGGTACAGGTAGCCGTTGGTGGCGAAGTCCTTGTCGGTCGCGATGCCGAGCATGCCGCGGTCGCTGTAGCTGTTGACCTTCGCGCGGATGTCGAGCAGCGGGGTGGAGACCACGGCGCCGTTGGCCGCGATCACCCTCACCCGGCCGCTCTTCTCGGTCACGAACTTGCGACCGTCGGGCGCGAAGGCCACCGCCGTCGGCGCGTTGAGGGACCCGCTGCTCATGTCGACCTCGCTGAAGCCGGCCGGCAGCGTCGTCGCCCCGGCCGAAGGGGCCAGAGAGAAGACGAGGCCGACTGCGAGCCAGATCGTTGCGAGTCGCGTCCGTGCGAACACGGGGCTAAGGTAGCGGCGATGGGAGGATCGCGCCAACGAATGCGCGAGATGCCCAGAGTGCTGCTCACGGGGAGCGAGTATCCGGCCGGCCTGGCTGCGCTCCGCGCTCTCGACCAGGCGGGATTCGAGGCCTGGGCGGCGGTACCGTCGCCCGACCTCGCTGGGGGCGCGCTCCCGGGCGGCGGCCGGACTGCGTGGACGTGCCCGACGCGAGGACCGCGCCCGACGAGTTCGTCGCGTGCGCTCGTCGACGCGGCGCGGCGATTGGGCGCGGCAGCGGTGCTGCCCGGAACCGAGGCCGCGCTTCTCGCGCTGGCGAGGAGCGAGGAGCCGATTCCCTGCCGGGGTGGCGGTCGGCACCCCGCCGGAGACCGCCCTGCGGCGTGCCACGGACAAGATCGCGCTCGGGTTGCTCTCGCTGCGCGCGGGCCTCGACATGCCCCTCACCCGCGTGGTCACCGCCGGCGACGCGGCGGCCGGCGGACGAGTTGTCGTTCCCGGCGGTGGTCAAGCCGCTTCGCTCGGAGCTCCTGACGGAGGCGGGGCTGCAGCGCTTCGAGGCCAGGCGCGTGGAGTCCCCCGCCGAGCTCGAGCGCGCCCTGCGGGTCCTGCCCGACGAGGTCGGGCTGGTTCAGCCGTACATCGAGGGCCGCCTCATCAGCGTGAACGGGGTGGCGTTCGAGGGCCGGCTCTACGGCGCGAATCAGCATGTCGTCCACCGGGTCTGGCCGGATCGCTGCGGGCAGGCGGTCTATGCCGAGACGATTCCCATGGTCGCCGAGCGCGAGCAGGCGGTCGCCGCCTTCATGAAGGAGCTCGGCTGGAGCGGAGTGTTCAACCTGCAGCTGATCGAACGCGACGGACGTAACTACGTGATCGATCTCAACCCGCGCTTCTACGTCTCGCTGACCCTCGCCGTCGCCGCCGGGCTCAACCTCCCGGCCATCTGGACCTCGCTTCTGCTCGGTCTGCCGTTCGAGGACGGCGGCTACCGCGCCGGAGTGCGCTTCCGGGAGGAGAAGGGCGATCCGCGGGCGATCCTCGCCGAGCTTCGCCGGGGCCGGCTCGGAGCCGCGCGGGATCTCCTCCCGCACCGCCGGACGGTGCACGCGCTGGTCTCGATCCGCGACCCCCGGCCCGGGCTGACCATCGTCTCGGACCTGGTCTCGGCGCTGCGACGAAGGGTCGGGGCGCGGGTTCCCGGTGAACGACGAGACCGCTCGGGCCGAGCAGGTGCTCGTCCTCCTGCACGGGCGCTGGTACAGCGCCGGCTCGATGCGAGCGCTGGCGCACGAGATCGATCTGCCCGGTGTGGTCTGCGTGGCGCCCGCGGCGCCGGATCGCAGCTGGTACCCGGGACGCTTCATGGACCCGAGTGGCGACCAACGAGCCGGGCCTCTCGCGCGCCATCGAGCAGGTTCACGAGACGCTCGACCGACTCGCCGCCGAGGGCGTCGGACCCGAGCGCCTCGTGTTCGGCGGGTTCTCGCAGGGAGCGTGCTGGCGTGCGAGGCGCTGGCGCGGCGGCCCCGCTCGCTCGCCGCGTTCGTGGCCTTCTGCGGCGGGCTGATGGGCGCGAGCGACGAGGAGCTCGACACGAGCCCGCCGCGGGCGCGCTCGAGGGACTGCCGGTGCTCCTCACCGGGACGCGAGCAGGACGACTGGGTGCCGATCGAGCGCGTCGAGCGGACCGCCGCCATCCTGGGGGCGGCCGGGGCCCGGGTCGACCTGCAGATCCACCCGCCGGCGCCCCACGAGGTGCATCCCGAGGAGGTCGTCGCGCTTCGCGGACTTCTGCGCTCGCTTCGCCGTAGACGGTACCGGTCCATCGCTCGCCCGTGGGCGACGGCTGTCGCTCGGGCGGCAGCCGGGCCGCTATCTCCAGGTTCGCTATCCCTGGCGCGCGCTGGTGGGGCTGGACTCGCCTCATCCCGCGCGCTTCTACACCTCGCTGATCGGGCAGGCGCTGCGCTACGGGCTGCCCGCCACCCGCCGCTTCGGGCGCGTCGCGGCACTCGCCGGCCGGCGAGGCGTCCCCGAGGAGGCGCTGGCCCGGGCGCTGCGCGCTGGCTCCGCGCCGGAGCGATCCGCGAGCTCGACGCGCTCCTGGCGCGAGGTGGCCGACCGATGGGCCGACGCTGGCCGCGGCGGTCGCGGGGCCTCCCTGCGTCTGCGCCGCCGCTCAGCGCGCTCGCGCTGGAGCGCAGGTCGGCGCGCACGATCTTCCTGTTCGGCGCCTCGCCGCGCGCCGCTGATGGTGCTGAAGTCGGCGCCGCCCGGCGACACCCGCGCCGCAGATCGAGGTCGCATCGCTGCTCGAGGCGGATCCTGCGGCGATCGCTCCGCGACATCTCGGTCGCGTGGGCGCCGCCGAGGCGCAGGAGGTGCTCCCGGGCCGCCCGCTCGAGGTCGAGCCCCTGACGGCGGACCGGGCCGGGACCCTGAGCTGGCCGCGCGGAGCTGGCCGACCTCGGCCGCGGCCTGGCACGCCTGGCCGAGGCCACTGCCAAGCCGCGCGGCGCGGAGGAGTGGTCGGCGCCGGTCGAACGAGCCCTGGCGGACGCCCCGCTGCGAAAGCCCGCGCGCGACCTGCTCGCGGCCGCGGCGCGCGACGTGCGCCGCCTCGAGCGCTCGGTGCTCACCCATCGCGATCCCTCCCCCCAGAACTGCCTCTACGCGGACGGTGCCCTGAGCGGCCTCGTGGACTGGGAGACGGCCCTCTCGGCGGGGCTGCCCGGACTGGACCTCTGGATCGCGGCCCTCTCCTACCTGGAGCACAGCCTGGGCCTGGTCCGCTGGAGCCAGGAGGAGGTGGTCGGCGCCTTCGCCGCCGCCTGGGAGCGGTCGCCGTACTTCCGGGAGGCCCGCGGCGCGATCGTGGCCACCGCCGCCGCGGCGGGTGTGCCCGAGAAGCGAGGTCGAGGCGCTTCAACTCGTGTTCTGCGGGGTACGTCTGGGACATCGACTCGAGCGTCCCGAGGCCTGGCCGACCAGCGCCCGCACCGCGGCGCGCACCCTAGAGCTGCTCGCCGGCGCCTGATGTCCGTCGACGCCCTCGTCACCGACGCGCACGAGCGCAGCGCCGTGTGGGGCCTGCGCGGGCTCGGCCGGGCCGGCCTGAGGCTCGCCGCGCTGGGGCCGGATCGCCTGGCTCCCGGGCTGTGGTCCCGCCACGTCTCGGAGCGCGCGGTGGGCGCGGACGTCGCTGAAGGATCCGGACGCCTTCACCGAGGCGGTGGCCGCCGTCGGCCGCCGCCACGGGCCGCTCGTGGTCTACCCGGCTCAGGAGGAGTCCATCGACGCTCTGCTGGACGCCCGCGAGCAGCTGCCGCCCGAGGTGGCGATTCCCTACCCGAGCACCCTCGGCGCTGCGAACCGTCCGCGACAAGCGCCTCCTGCCCGATCTGGCCGCGGGCGCCGGCCTCGCCACGCCCGCACGCCTCACCGAGGCGCCGGCCGAGGCTGTGGACGTCGGGCGCGGGCGCTCCGTACGTGGTCAAGGCGCTGCACAAGGGCACGGCCCTCTCCCGGGCCTACGTGATCGAGGACGCCGCCGGGCTCAGGGAGCTCATGAAGGCGCTTCCGCCCCAGGAGCGAGTGGTGGTGGACCGCAAGAGCGCCGGGCCGCTCGCGGCGCTGTCGGTGGTCGTGGACCGCGACGGTCGCATCGCGGCGCGGTTCCAGCAGGAGACCCGGCGCACCTGGCCGTCCGACGCCGGGCCGAGCAGCGTGGCGGTCAGCGTCGCCCCCGACGAGGTGCTCGCGGCGCGGGTGGCCGGCATGCTCGCCGAGGCGGGCTACTGGGGACTCGCGCAGGTGCAGTTCATCGACACGCCCACCGGCCCGGAGCTCATCGACGTGAACCCGCGGTTCTACGGCTCCCTCGCGCTGGCGCTGGCGGCGGGTGTGAACCTGCCGGCCGTGTGGCATGCGGTGGTCACCGGCGGGCCGGTCGCGACTCCCGGGCCATACCGCGTCGGCGTCACCTATCGCTGGCTCGAGGCCGAGCTGATGGCGGCGCTGCACGGACGTCCCCGGCTGATCGCGCGCCGGGCTCCGGCGCCGCGCACCGGGGCGATGTGGTCGCGCGACGACCCGCGCCCGGGCGTGCTGCTCGGCGCGCGGGCGGCCGCGGGGTGGGCCGGCCGGCAGGCCTCTCGGCTGCGGAGCGCGCCCTCAGGCCCCGCGGTGAAGGCGCCGGCGCAGCCCGACGGCGTGCCTCAGGGAGGCGAGCAGCAGCCTGGAGCCCGCGCCTCGTCCGGGCACCACGAACGTGACCAGGGGCCGGCGGTCGGGCCATAGGCGGTTGACGAGTGCGTTGTCGGGCTCGGCGCAGGAGTCCATCACGGCGACGCCGGCCCGCTCGTGGAACGCGCTCACCGCGTCGACCTCGAGCTGCACGCCCGGGGAGAACCGCGCGAGCCCGTCGTCGTAGGCCACCTTGAAGCAGAACAGCGCGTCGTCGGCCACGATGTTGCACTGCATCGCGACCGGCCGCTCGGTCGTCCCCAGGGCCAGCAGCTGGACCCGTCCGTCCTCGCCCCACGACTCGCAGATCTCCCGGAAGAAGGCGGCGTGCGCCGCGTTCGACGCGAGCGCGGTCGCCTCGCGGCCCTTCCATCCCGACGCCTCCAGCCGCAGGAAGTCATCGTGCCCCTCGGCTCCCGCGCCATGTCACGCACCTCGACGCTCCCCCTCGAGCTGCCTCCCCGAGGCGGCGCCGGAGCCGGCGCAGCTCCTTGCGCCGCGACGGGCGCAGCGTGGAGTCCAGGTAGGTCGGCTCGGGCCGCCGGTAGAGAGCGGCCCGCTCGAAGGACTCGAAGGACGAGCTGCGGTTGCGGCCGCTCGGCCAAGCGTCGGCTCGAGAGCCCGGCCGACCGGGCCGTCGGAGCGGCAGCAGCTCGAGGGCGACCAGGCGCCGCCCGCGCGCTCTCGTGGAGCGCCGTCGACCAGCTCCGCGACCGCGCGCGTCGCAGCGGTCGCGGTCCACCAGCGGGGTGCCGAGGTAGCAGTAGGGATGGCGCCACGTGGTGAGCCAGCGCGCGGGGAACCGGTGCCAGTGCGACCGCGACACCACGGGAAGGCAGGCGCGTCCACCGGTCGCCGTCCGCCACCACGAGGAGCGACAGACCCCCCGCTCGCAGGTGGCGGGCGGCCGGCAGCACGAACGACGGCTCGAAGAACGGATTGGGCTCGGCGGCGCGCCCGGCCAGCGCTCGCCAGGCTTCGAGATCGCGCTCGCTCAGGTCGGTCGACGGGGAGGGTGTACGCGCCCATCGCGTCTGTATCGTCGGGGCGTGCGAGACCTCTAAAGCCGATGCCCTCCGCGGCGCTATGTGCGTGTGCCCTATCCGTGGCGCGCGGCGATCGACGTGGCCTCCCCGGCTCCCGCGCGCTTCTACGTGCGCCTGGTGGTGGAGGGCCTGCGCCAGCCGTCCCCGGCGCGGGGGGCCAGGCGCGCTGGTGGAGATCCTCGCCCGGCGGCGCCCGCCCGACGGGCCTCACGGCCCGGCTCATCCGCGCGCTGCCGCGCCGCCCGGACGCCGGGCCTGGACGACCTGCGCACGGCGCTGGTCGCCGGCTGGCCGTCGCTGGACCACGCCGGGGACGGCCGCCCGCGAGCTCCGCGGGGAGGTCTCGCTGCTCGCGCTGGAGCGCTCGGCCGCCCGCACGATCTTCGCCTTCGCCGGATCGGCCACCCCGCTCGCGGTCCTCAAGGTGCCCCGGGCCGGGGAGACCTCCCTGCTCAACGAGGTCGCCGCCCTGCGCGAGGCCGAGGGCGTGGGGATCGCGCCCCGCTACCTCGGGTCGGTCGGGGACAGCCAGGTCCAGGAGGCGCTCGACGGCGTTCCCCTCATCGCGCCGCCGCTGCACCCCGGCCGCGCCGCCGAGTTCGAGTGGCCGCCCGCGCTCAGCCGGCTCGCGGAGGCCTTCACGCGCGCTCGCCGCCCGGACCGCCAAGCCGGGACGACCGGAGGAGCTCGACCTGCCGCTGGGGCTCGCGCTCGAGCACGGCTCGCTGAGCGCCCGGGCCCGGCGAGCGCCTGGAGCAGGCGTGGCGCGCTCTGGACGGCTTCGAGCGTCTCGCGTGCTGCGCCACGGCGACACCTCGCCCCAGAACTGCCTCTACGGCAGCGACGGGAGGCTGGCCGGGGTGGTCGACTGGGAGGACGCGTGGAGCCACGCCGCGCCCGGGTTCGACGTCTGGAACGCGGCGCTCGCCTACCTCGAGCGCGGCGTCGCGGCCTCGGGCTGGTCCCAGGAGCGCGTGGTGGACGCCTTTCGCGGCGTCTGGGGGGAGTCGCGCTACTGGCGGGCGGCCGGCGCCGCGGGACGCGAGGCGGCGAGGGCCGCGGGCGCCGGTGAGGGTCAGCTCGACGCGCTCGAGGTCGCGTTCTTCGGCCACAGGCTGATCGAGCGGCTGCAGGAGCCGGACATGTTCCCGACCACCCCGTGGACCGCCGCGCGGATGCTGGAGATCGTGTGCGAGGACCGCTCCTGACTCGACCGGTCGCGCCGGTAGCCTCGAACGGGTGACCGAGCCGCCGCCGGACCACGGCCCGGCCGGCCGCGCGGCCGCGCGGGCGGCGGGCAACACCGCCGTCCGGGCGGCGGCGGAGCTGGTGGGCAAGGTCGCCTCGCTGGCGCTCATCGCGGTGCTCGCCCGGGAGGTCGGCGCCAGCGGGCTCGGCGTCTTCGTCCTCGCGCTCGCCTGGTGCGAGCTCTCGATCACGCCGATCGAGATGGGCTTCGACCGCTACCTGCTGCGCCGGATCGCCGCCGACGAGCGCTCGCTCGAGAGCGCTCTTCGCCAACGTGATCGCGCTCAAGCTCGCGCGCGCGGTCCCCGTGGTCGCCGTCTCCTGGCTGCTGGCGCTGCTCACCGTCGACGACGCGACCACGCGCACGGCGATCTTCGTGCTCACCGGCGCGCTGCTGATGGAGTCGCTCGCCTACAGCCTCTCCTCGGTGTTCAACGCGTTCGAGCGGGGAGGCCTCGTGGCCGGCACGCTGCTCACCCAGCGGCTGCTGGGCGCCGCGCTCGGGGTGGGCGTGCTCCTGGCGGGGTTCGGGGTGGTCGCGGTGACGATCACCTACGCGCTGAGCGCGGCGGCCAGGCTCGCGCGTCGCGCTGTGGCTGCTGGCCACGCGAATCCGCTGGCCCGGCGTGCACCTGGTCAACGTCCGACCGGCGCGAGCTTCGCCGCAACAGCCTCGCGTTCGCCACCCAGGACCTGTTCGCGGTCGGGATCGCCCGCGCCGACACCGTTCATGCTCTCCGCCCTGGCCACGAAGGCGGTCGTGGGCCTCTACGGGGCGGCCTACCGGCTGCTGGAGGCGACCCTGTTCGTCTCGAGCGCGCTCGCGGGTGCGTTCGCGGCGATGTTCACCTACCTGGACGAGAACAGCGACCCGCCCGATACGGCCGGTCTTCGAGCGGGCGATCAAGGCCACCCTGGCGCTGCTGACGCCCTGCGGGGTCGTGCTCGCGGTGCTCGCGGAGCCGGTGCTCAGGGCCTTCTTCGGCGGCGAGTTCGAGGCCGGCGCCGACGCCCTGCGGGTGCTGGCCGCCGTGGTCGTCGTGCTCGGCGTGGTCCGCATCACCGGCTCGCTGGTGGTCTCCCGGGGCACGCCCGCCCGCCTGGTGCCGTGGTTCGGCGCCGCGCTCGCGCTCAACGTGGTGCTCAACCTCGCGCTCATCCCGCCGCTCGAGGCGACGGGGGCCGCGCTGGCGATGCTGGGCACCCAGCTCCTGCTCGCTGGCGGCAACGCTCACGCTCGCGGTCGGGTCGGTGGGTCGCCCGCGCGCTGCTCACGACGCTCGCGGGGCCACTGATCGCGGGCGGGGCGATGGCGGCGGCGATGTGGCCGCTGCGCGAGGACCTGCTGCCCGCGCTGCCGATCGGGGTGGTGGTCTACACCGTCGCGTTCGTGGCCGTGGAGCGCGTCGTGAGCCCGGTCGACCTGCGCTTCCTCCTCGGGCTCCTGCGCCAGCGGCTGCCGTCAAGGGTCGCGGTCTAGGGGTCGATAGCGGTCCGGATGGCGAACGCGAGAGAGGCAGACCTCGTCGACGGCGTCCTCGGGCGCCGGGCCATCGTGTTCGGGAGCCTCCCGCCCGACGGTCGCGACCTCGACCTGATCGTGCGCGACGAGGACGTCGCGCCGCTCGCCGCCGCGCTCGCCGACGCGGGCTTTCGCTCCAAGGACGGGGAGTGGGTGCGCTTCAGCGACTGCGGAGTGGGGGCGGTGGAGATCGCTCCGGCCTCGAGCTGGCGGCTCCCGGGCTCGGAGATCGAGCGGCTGTTCGCCGACGCTCTGCCCCTGGAGGGGCGCCGCCACCTCGCGCGGCTCGCCCCGCCCGACGACCTGATCGTGCTGGCGCGGCGCCTGGGCGGGCGCGCACGCGCAATCTCGCCCCGCCACCGGGCGCGCATCGCCGCGGCGCTGGCCGCGCGGCCCTCGGCATGGTCCGACGCCCAGCGCGCGCGCCGGCGTCTGGGGTGCCCGGAGGTCCCTGTCCGCGCTGCGCGACGCCTACGAGACGGGCACTCCCCGCCGCTGGGGGTGCGCTGGGCGGTTCGCCGGGAGACGCTGCGGGCTCGCGGCCACGGCCCCGCGCGGGCGGCGGCCGGGGCGCTGCGCTCGGTCCTGCGCTCCCGCCCCCCGCACGGAGTGATCGTCGCGATCTCCGGCCTCGACGGCGCCGGCAAGAGCACCCAGGCCGAGGCGCTCGCGGCGACGCTGGGAGAGCTCGGCCACGACGCGGCGATCGAGTGGAGCCGCATCACCTACGACTACGGCCTGCGGGTGGTCGCCCGGCCGGTGAAGCTGGCCCTGGGCGCCGTCGTCGCCCTCCGCGGTCGCGTGCCCGCGGTGCCGGAGGACGACCCGTCCACCCGCCCTCCGCGCGCGCCCGACGAGGCGGCGGCGCGGGCGCTGCGGGCCCGCTTCCCGCTGCTCAACCAGGCCTGGGCCGCAGTCGTGGCGGGCATCCACGCGTGGGGCCTGCGCCGCACGCTGCGCCCCCACCTGCGCCAGGGCCGGGTGGTGGTGCGCGACCGCTACGTGCTCGACTCGGCCGTACAGCTGCGCCAGATCTACGGGCACCGCCAGGGGGTGGGCTTCGCCACCTGGCTGGTGCGGCGCATCGCCCCGCCGGCGCTGGTCGGCTTCTGGCTCGACGTTCCCGGCGAGGTGGCCTACCGGCGCAAGCCCGAGCAGTTCACGGTCGAGCGCCTGGCAGCCCGCCAGCCCCTCTACGAGGCCGAGCTGGACACGCTCGGCGTGATCCGCATCGACGGGACCCGGCCGCGGGAGGAGATCTGCGCCGAGATCGCGTGGGAGACGTGGCGGCGCCTCTCATGAGGTCCCGGCGGGGCGGAGGCTCGGGGCGCGTCCTGATCGTGGACGACGGGCGCACCCCGTACGTCCTGCCGGTGGTGAGGGCGTTCGGCCGCGCGGGCTGGCACGTGGGCCTCGGCAGCGACGTCGACGGCCGCGCCGGGCGCTCGCGCTCGGTCGTCGGCCGGCACCGGGTGCCCGCGCCCGAGCACGGGGAGGAGGCGTTCGCCGAGGCCGTCGAGCGCGCGCTCGCCGAGGGCGGCTATCAGGTGGCCTTCGGCGCCGACGACATCGAGATGCTCGCGCTCTCGGCGATCCGCGACCGGCTGCCCTGCGTCGTCCCGTACGCGCCGCACGAGGCCGTGCTGCGCTCGGTGGACAAGCTGGAGCTGCACCCGCGCCGCGGAGCGGGTGGGGATCGCCGCGCCCGCGCACGGTCCCCGCCACGGAGGCCGCCGTGGCCGAGACCGACCTCCCGGTGGTGGTCAAGTCGCGGCTGCACTGGACTCCCGGCACGGGTGCGGGGGTGCGGCACCTGCTGGTGAGCTTTCCCGCCGACCGCGCCGAGGTATCCGAGCGGGTGGCGGAGATGGCCGCGGCGGGGGGCGAGGCGGTCCTCCAGCAGCCGATCGAGGGCGAGCTGATGGCGCTCAGCACCGTGATCGACGCCGGGGGCGGGGCGGTGGCCTGGTCCCAGCAGCGCACGCTGCGCCCGTCCCTGCGGCGCACGAGCGCGCGGGCCGAGACCGTGCCCCTCGACACCGAGCTGGCCGACCGCGTGCTCGCCCTCCTCGCCGACCTGGGGTGGTTCGGCCTGGCCAACCTCCAGTTCCTGCGCCCGCCCGGGGGCGAGCCCCACCTGATCGACCTCAACGGCCGCTTCTACGGGAGCATCGAGCTCGCGATCGCCGCCGGGGCGAACCTTCCCGTCATCTGGGCGGAGCTGGCCCAGGGGCGGGCCCCGGCCGAGCCGGTGATGGCGCGCCCGGGCGTGGGCTTCCAGCGGCTTCCGACCGATCTGCGCCGCGCCCGCGTCGAGCGCCGGCACGGCCTCGCCCTGGACGTGCTCGACACGGTGGCCTACGCACCCCGCGCGGGTTTGAGCCGGCTTCGGGTCGGGCGCCGTCCGGCCTAGGAGGCCGGCCCCTGGCGGGGCCCCCGGCGCAGGATGCCCCGCAGCCGTGCGCGCTGCTCCTCGGTGAGCCGCTGAGCCAGCTCACGCCTCGCCTCGTGCACCGCCAGGGCGGTGCGGTTGCGCAGCCGTCCCGGCCCCGGCGGCAGGAGGGTGAGGAACTCGAGCGTCTGGGCGCCGTCGGCCAGGCGGAGCTTGTAGTCCTGCGCGCCCGGCCCGAGGTCCAGCCGCCGGGCGCCGCCCTCCAGGCCGTCGCCCACGGCGGCCACCAGCGCCTGCAGGCCGGGCTTCTGGGCCGCCCAGGCATCGTCGTGGCCGCCGAGCCAGTAGGCCATCTCGTCACCGGCGGTCACGATCAGGTGGGCGCTGACCGTCCGTCCCTCGGCCACGATCGCGCTGATCCACAGGCGCCCGGATGGGGCAAGCTCGGCCGCCGCCAGCGTCAGCATCCGCTCCACCTGCTCGTCCAGGGCCGCCGAGCCCCCGCGGGCGTCCCACCGGGAGTGATGCAGGCGCGCCAGCTCTCGCAGCGCCGCGTCCACGTCGCCGTCGGGCCCGATCCGCTGAAAGGCCGCGCCCCGCCCCTCGAGCTTGCGGCGCATCCGCCGTACCTGGCTGCGGAAGTTCGAGCTCTTCCCGGCGAGCCACTCGTCCAGGTCGCCGAGCCCGAGCGAGACCGTGGGCGCCGTGAGGGACTGGTCGGTGTGCAGTCGCGCCGAGCCGCCGCCGGGCCACCCGTCGGCCAGCAGCCGCGGCCACGGGCAGCCGGCGGGCACCCCGTCGAAGCCGAGCACCCCGGGGGCCGGGGCCGCCCCGGCCAGCGCTCCCGCCAGCGCGCTCGCGCATTCGCGTTCGCGACCGGCCTGCGCCAGGGGCGACGTGGGCTGCGACACCGGCGCCGCCAGCAGGCGCAGCCACTCGACCCCCATGCGCCGCTCGCCCCAGAACGGCGCGACCCCGATCAGCTCGCCGGCCTCGTCCACCGCGACGGCCACGCGCAGCCGGGCGCCGGCCGGAGCCGCCGCGCGCCACCAGGCCAGCATCCAGCCCGGGGCGCAGTAGGGGCGCCCCGCCGCGACCGCCAGGGCGTCCCAGGCCTCCAGGTAGGGGTCCAGGTCGGCGGTTTCCTCGACGAGCCGGCCCTGGAGCATGTTCGGCAGCCTCGCAGCGCTCCAGGACGGTCAGGCCTCAGCCCGTTCGACGGCCTCGACCAGGTCGAGGAGCGCGCTCGCGATCGCCTCCGGGGCCAGGCGGGCGTCGATCCGGTGGGCGCCCGCGGCGGCGGCCTCCGTCTCGTAGAGGCCCTCCGCCTCACGGAGCACCCGCTCGGCCTGGTCGCCGGGCTTGCGTGCGGCGGCGGTCGCGGCGTCGAGCTCCAGCAGCACCTGGAGGTCCGGCCGGGGCGGGAGCCGTCGCAGGATCGCCCGGGCCAGGCGGTGCCGGCCGTAGCGCAGCTCGAGGTCCACGAGGGCGTCGGTGGCCCAGCGGTCGCACACCAGGGTGACCCCGCGGCGGCGGCGCTCGGCCGCGGCGCGCCGGTAGGACCGGGCGTTGGCCAGGGCCACGATCGCGATCCAGACCCACGAGACCGCCGGGCGCCGTCCGCTGCTCTCGCGCGGATCGCGCACCTTTCCGGTGGCGAGGGGCCCGACGGCCTCGGGGTCGGACACGGTGCCCCGGCGGCGAACCACGCGCTTCACCGGCAGCGCGATGGAGTCGAGCACCTCCCGTTCGGCTCCCAGGCGCGCCCACGCCACCTCGGCGGGCCGGCCGCGGGCCTCCAGCCGCGCCCGCAGGTCCTCGGCGGCGGTGGTCTTTCCCGCGCCGTCCAGGCCGCTCAGCGTCACCAGGAGAGGGCGCAGCTGCGCTCCCCGGTCACCTGGGTTGCCACACTGCGCGGTCGTGCGTCGCCATCGCGGAAACCTACGACATGCCGCGCAGCGCGCGGGGCTGCTCGCCGCCGTGCTGGCGGCGGCCCTCGTGGCCGCGCTGGCCGTGGTCCCGGGGGCCCGGGGGGCAACCCGCGTCTGGGCCGTGGGCGACGGCGGCACCTCCACGAGCGGTGACGACAGGCTCGCCGGGCGGGTCGCCTCCTGGGGCATCGACCGGCTCCTCTTCCTGGGCGACGTGTACGAGAGGGGCACCGCCGCGGAGTTCCGCGACAACTACCACCCGGGGTGGGGGCGCTTCAAGGCGATCACCCGGCCGACGCCGGGCAACCACGAGTGGGACAACCGCGCCGAGGGCTATGACCGCTACTGGGGGCGCCGTGCCCGGGGGCCGGGCGGCTCCCACTACTACTCCTTCGACCTCGGCGGCTGGCACGTGGTGAGCCTCAACAGCCGAGGAGGACACGGGGCCGTCGTCGCCGCAGGTCGCGTGGCTGCGACGGGACCTGGCGCGCTACGCCGGCACGTGCACGATCGCCTTCTGGCACAGCCCCCGCTACAGCGCGGGCCACCACAGCGACGCCGAGGACGTCGAGCCTCTCTGGGAGGCGCTGGCCGGCCGGGCGACCGTCGTGCTCAACGGCCACGACCACAACTACCAGCGCTTCCGCCGCGTCCGGGGGATCACGCAGTTCGTGGCCGGAGCCGGGGGCAAGACGCCCCTCTACGACGTGAACGGCGACGATTCGCGCCTGGCCGCGTTCAACGACTCGGACCTCGGGGCCCTGCGCCTGGACCTCGAGCGCTCGGCGCTCGGCTACCGCTACATGACGCTGGCGGGCGCCACCCGCGACTCGGGGAGGATCGGCTGCCAGGCTCTCCGGCCGCGGGTGGCGATCGACGTGCCCGGCGGGGCCCTGCTCAGGCGCGGCGCGAGGACCCTCGCCGGCCGGGCCCGCGGCTACGCCGGGCGCCTGCGGCTCTCGCTGGAGCGCCGCGCGCCGGGCGGGACGTGCACGAGCTTCGACGGCGCCCGCTTCCTCAGCTCCTCCTGCGGTGCCGGGAGGTCGTTCGGGCTCCGCGACCCCGGCGCCTGGAGGCTCCGGCTGCCCGCCGGCCAGGGGCTGCGGGCCGGCTCGTACGTGTTCACGGTCAGCGCCAGGGATCCGGCCGGCCGCCGGGGCTCGGCGACGGCACGCTTCAGCGTTCGCTGAGACCCGTACATCCGTCCAGGCGCCCGGGGGAGGCGAGGGCCGGGGTAGCCGCGGCGTCGATGGTGCTGGGTGGCCTCCGTGCGCTCCCGCCTGCTCTGGATCATCGTCGCCGCGACCGGCGCGTGGGCGGCCCTCGCCCCGGCCCCGGCGGGCGCCGCCGAGTGGCGCGGCGTACAGGTCAGCCCGTTCTGGGCCAACGAGCCGCAGGCCGACCTCGACCGTCAGCTCGACCTCGCCCGGCGGGCGGGGGCCAACGTGGTCAGGGTCAACCTGAGCTGGTCGAGCCTCCAGGAGGACTCCGCCGATCGCTACTCGTCCTGGTACGTGGCCCGCGCCGACGCTCTCTTCGAGGGTGCCGCCCGGCGCGGGCTGCGGGTGGCGCCGAACCTGTGGGCCAGCCCGTGCTGGGCCTCGTCCGCGCCCGCCGACGTGAAGCGGGACTGCGAGGGGGAGTGGTGGAGCCGCGGCGTCACGCGGTACCCGCCCTCCGACGCCCGCGAGTACGCGCGCGCCGCCGGCTGGGTCGCGTCGCGGTGGGGCTCGCGCATGGCCGCCCTCGAGATCTGGAACGAGCCGAACCACCACTACCTGGTCAGCGACGACCAGGCCGGCGCCTACACCCGGCTGGTGAAGGCGGCGTACCCCGCGATCAAGGCGGCGCGTCCGAATCTGACCGTGCTGGCGGGCGCGCTGGCGGGCTCCGACGCCGAGTTCGTGGACGAGCTCTACGACAACGGGATCGCCGGCTACTTCGATGCGCTCTCGATCCACCCCTACAGCGGCGATCGCCACCCCTCGGCAGACCGCGAGCGGGAACGCGCGGGTGTGGTCCTTCGCCTCCGGGGTGCCGTGGGTGCGCGAGACGATGGTCGCGCATGGAGACCCCAAGCCGCTCTGGCTGTCGGAGTTCGGGTGGACGAGCTGCACCGATCTCGAGGACCGCTGCGTGAGCGAGGCGACCCAGGCGGCCTACACGCGGGACGTCTGGCCGGTCATCGACGGCTGGGACTACGTGCTGGGAGCGACCCAGTACCAGCTGCGCGACAACGGATCTGACCGATCGGCGCGCGAGGGCAACTTCGGCCTGCTGCGCGGGGACCTCTCCGCCAAGCCCGCCTACGCGGCGCTGGTGGCGGCGCTGCGCGGGGGCCCGGCCGGCGCGCCGGGCGGTGACCCGGCCCCGGCCGGCCCCTCGAGGTGGCCGTTCGCGCCCGCACGCGGCGGCTGCGCCGCGCCGTGAGGCACGGCGTGCAGATCGGCGTGCGCTGCTCGCGGGCGTGTCGCGTGCGGGCCCGCATCGTCCGGCTGAACGGCCGGCGGCCCGGTTCGTCGCCCGCGATCACGCCCCGCCGTCCTGAGGGACGGTCGCGGGCGGGTGTCCGTGCGCCTCCCGCGCGGGTGGCGCGCCTACGCTCGCCGGACGGGGCGCCTGCGGGTGGGGGTGCGCCTCGTGGCCGTCTCCCAGCGGGGGCGCCGCCGGGCGGCGCGCCGGGTCAGCGTCGTCCTACGTGCGCCACCCAGATCGTGACCCTGCGGCCCCGGAACCACCCGGAGGCCTTGCCGACGCCGACCTGGCGGTAGCGCGAGCTCAGCAGGATGTAGCGGTGGGCCGAGGAGTGGGCCCAGTGGCTCACGGCGACGCGGGGGCGGCCGTGGCGCCCGGGATGCTTGAGGATGACCTCGCCCAGCGAGCGGTACCGGCCGGACGCCCGGATCGTCGAGCGATGGCCGAAGTAGCCGCTGTGGAGCATGTAGCGGGCGTACCTGGACGCCGACCTCGACAGGCTCCCGCGACCTCCGGAGCTTGTGGACGCCGTTGTTGGCCCGCATGGCGTTGATCCGCTCCTGGGCGACCGCCTGAAGCCTGTGCCGGTTCCCAGCCGAGGCGCTGCCTGCCGGGGCGAGTACGGACACGGCAAGCACCATCGCGAGCGTAGCTCGATACCTCATTCAGTCTCCTTCGTCGGCCTACGGAGTTAGCTGACGGGCTCGCGCTGAAGAAGCCTGCGCGCCACCGATTCCCTGACGGGACCGGTGATTTGCCCCTGCTGAGTGGTTCCCCCGTCTTCCGCTCTCACGGAAGTTCGGCATTGATGGCGCGCATAGTACACAGTCGGTCGGCGAGAACGCCGGCGGGCTATTCCACGCGCTTCAGAACTGCGGCGAGCGTCATCAGCAGGATCCTGAGATCCAGCGACAGCGACCAGTTCTCGATGTAGTAGTTGTCCCACTCGATCCGGTCCGACAGCGAGGTCTTGCCCCGCAGGCCGTTGACCTGGGCCCAGCCGGTGATCCCGGACCGCACCCGGTGGCGGTCGTCGTAGCGGTGCACGCTCTGGCCGAAGAGCTCGACGAACTCGGGCCGCTCGGGGCGCGGCCCGACGAGGCTCATCTGGCCGGCGAGGACGTTCAGCAGCTGGGGCAGCTCGTCGATCGACGTCGAGCGGATGAACGCTCCGACCCGGGTGCGCCGGTCGGCGCCCTCGACGCCGCCGGGAGCCGTGTCCGCGCCGGCAAGGGCGAGATCCCCGGGCCCCGAGCGGTCCCCATCGGGCGGGATCGGGGCCTCCGGGCGCATGGAGCGGAACTTGAGCATCGAGAAGTCGCGCCCGTCGCGCCCGATGCGGCGCTGGCGGAAGAAGACCGGCCCGGGCGAGGAGAGCTTGACGGCGATCGCCACCGCGAGCAGGAGCGGCGAGAGGAGCAGCAGGCGCGAAGCCGGCGGCGACCCGGTCGAGGGCGTGCTTGACGGCGAACTGCCAGCCCTTGGGGTCGACCGCGTGGAGGCCGAAGAGGGGCAGCCCCCCGACGTGCTCGAGCTCGATCCGCACGTTCACGCTCTCGAACAGGCGGGGCACGAGCGACACCTCGAGGCCGCGCGTCTCGCATTCGCGCACCAGCGGCATCAGCAGGCTGTCGGGACCCGAGGTGAAGCCGAGCACCACGTGGCGGGCGCCGGTCTCGTCCGCGATCCGGCCCAGGTCGGCGGGATCGCCGAGGACCGGGGCTCGGCGCTCGGGCACCATCTCGGCGGGCGGGGGGTCGGAGTCGAGGTAGCCGAGCGGCCGCAGGCCCAGCTCGGGCTGCTCGCGCAGGCGCTTCTCCACCTGCGCGCCGATGCGCCCGGCGCCGATCATGAGCGTCGGCTTGCCGATGAGCGCGCTGATCCGGGCGCGGCGCTGGCCCCAGGCCAGCAGCAGCCGCCCGCCCGCCAGGTAGAGGGTGGCGAAGAGCCAGGCGCGGGCGATGAGCTGGGCGGGGTCGGCGTCCGGCGTGGTGAAGGCGGCGACCGCGATCAGGGTCGCGGCCACCAGCGAGGTGGCGGCGACGACGGTGCCGAGGCCCTCCACGGCCCGCACCTGGAGCTCGCCGCTGTACATCCGGCGGGCGGCGAAGACGGCGAGCACGAGCGGGGGGAAGAACCACACGAGCGCCTCGCCGTCGGACCCGATCTCGCGCGGCGGGGGCGCCAAGGCCCGCCGCGCCCACCGCGAGGAGGAGCAGGACGGCATCGAAGACGAGCCGGGTCGCGGTCCACCCGCGTCCCTGCAGGAGGAGACGGGCCAGGCGTACCCGGGTACCCGCGGCGGCCGGCGCCGGGGGCCGTCGGGCTCGTGCTCGCCCGCGCCCACGAGCGGACGAGAGTCGCGCGCGAGTGTCTCCATCGTTACCACTCTCGCAGACCCATCGGCTGCGTGCGCGGGCTTCTGAAAAGCCGCACGCCGGCCGACGAGCGCCCAGGAGGGCGGCTCTCGTCGGCCGGCGGCGGGTGTGGCTCTGGAGGGCTAGGCGGAGTCAGGCGCCCGGGTGAGACGGCGCATGCCGACCCCGAGCAACATGAGCGACGCGCCGGCTACGGCAACGAGGCCGAGGTCGAGTCCCGTGAAGGGCAGCTCGCCTCCGCTGGCGTTGTCGTTGTTGGGCGGCGTTCGCCCGGAGGGTTGTCACCGTTGCCGCTCGTCTGATCGACGACCGACGGTCCCTCCTGAATGTATCCGTCCTGGCTCGACTGAGCGAAGGCGGCCGAAGCCAGCGCCAGCGTCAGCAGTAGAGCGGCCATTACGGCCATCATGGTCTTGGTCTTCATGTACACCCCTTGTGTGTCGCGGCTGGTTCCGTCCCTGGATCAGTGCCGTCGCTTCCAGCGAAAGCACTGCAGCTTCCTCTTCTTAGCACGGTTGTCTCGATCTCGCCACAGCCGCCACGTCGGATCATTCCCTTCCGACACGACTACGAGCGATCTTCAAGTAGCTGGCGTTCAGGTCTCGGACGTCGATTGAACCGCCTGAGCGTAGCTGCTCGAGAGCGCCCTTAACGACTTTGTCATTCGGCGCATACCCGTTGGCGCGTTCCAGCAAACGCTCGGCAGCGCCGTTTTGACCTCTTTCCGAGGCCAGAGCGGCCATCTCGGCCAGCGCGAAGGGCGTTCGCGGCTCGAGGTCGAGCACCTCGCGCAGCTCGCGCACGGCCCGGTCCTGATCCTCCACCTGGACGGCGATCGCGGCGGCTACGAGATGGGGCTTCGGCGCCAGCGGATTCAGGGCCGCGGCGCGGTCCAGGCGATCGAACGCGGTCGCGGGCGAGCGCGGGCCACTGGGTGGCCGCCTTCTCGATTTCGCGCTCGGATATCCAAGGGAGGACGTAGCTCACCGCGAGGATGGTCGCAGCCGCGGCGGACGCCACCGTGGGCAGCAGGGCCGGCACGGGCCGTCCCCGGAACTTCGGCCACCCGTCGAAGGGCCTTCGGAGCCCCACCGCGCAGGCCAGGCCGAGCATCGCGAAGGCCGGGGCGGTCAGGCCGGGGAACTCCCAGAACCAGTCCACCGAGGCGTGCACGAGCCAGTAGGCGAAGATCGTGCCGGCCGCTCCGGCCACCGCCGCGGTCCCGGGGTCGGCTTCCCGCCACCGCCGCGCCGCGGCCACGGCGGCCGCCAGGAGCGCCCCGGCCGAGCAGGAGCGCCCCGACGAGCCCGGTCTGGGAGAGGACCCCGAGCACGAGCGAGTGCGGGTAGCGCGGCTGCTCGCCGCTGTTGCCGCTGCGCCAGGTAGTCCTGCTGGAAGTTCTCGCTCCCGATGCCCGACCAGCGGCCGGTCGCGGAAGCGGTCCCAGGCCACGCTCCAGAAGTCGTAGCGGTTGGTGCCCACCGAGCGTGAAGCGCGAGTCCCCCGCGCAGCGTCGCCTCGCCGCCCTTCTTGAAGGTGCTCCAGGAGTCCGAGACGCTGCCCAGCGGGTCGTCGGCCACGACCAGGACGGTCGCCACGCCCAGGGCGATCACGGCCGCGAGCCCGATCGCGGCGGCGCGGTTCACGACGCGCGAGCGGGCCTCGGAGAGCGACACCTGGCGGTCCGCCACGCGCCGCCAGTCCGCCCACGAACGAGAGCACCGCGGCCACCAGCAGGATGTCCCGGGTGGCGTCGGCCAGCAGCCCGTCGAAGGCCCCGGGCCGGAAGTCGTCGTGCACGGCGAGGAGCGGTCCCTTCACGACGAGAGTCGCGCCCACGACCACCGCCACGAGCGGCCAGCGCGCGTGCCCGGCGCGGGCATGAAGGCCACGAAGAGCAGCGCCGCGATCGGGACCGCGAAGCACCCAGCCGCGGCTCTGGCCCAGCAGGGCCGAGGCAGCTGAGCAGGCCGGCGCCGCCCAGGCCAGGCCCCTGCAGCACGGGGTTCACCTGCCGGGCGCGTGGCCAGGTAGAGGCAGGCGAACAGCCCGATCGTCCACAGCGCCGACGTTGGCGTTGATGTAGCCCGGCCGGCTCGGCGAAGCGGGCGTCCGACGAAGTAGTCGGTGGGTCACGGCGGCGGCGTTGGCCTTCAGCAGCTCGACCAGCCCGAGGCCGGCGAGCCCGAGGCCGAGCGCGCCCACCAGGATCGTGGCGCCGTCGCGGGTCGTGGGCCAGAGGGCGAAGAGCGCGAAGCACCACGAGGTAGATGGCCGTGCGGTTGGCTCCGTCCCAGGCCACCCCCTGCTGCCTCGGCCCAGGTGATCGAGAGGAAGCTCCAGACGGTGTAGCCGCCCAGGAGGGCCAGCGCCACCACCGTGCCGCGGGGCACCGCCGCGGGGACGCACCGCGATCACCGCGGCGCCGAGCAGGGCCACGAGCAGCAGACGCGGCCGGGTACCACCCGAGGCCGGGGTGCTGCTGAGAGCCGATCGGGTAGAAGCCGGCCTCGGACCCCGCGAGCGCCACGAAGATCACCGTGGCCAGGAGCGCCGGGGGGAGGCCGGGGTTGGTCTGCAGCAGGCGGCGGGCCCCGTCCAGGCGCGCGCGGCGCGGCGCTAGGGTCGTGGTGGAAGCCATGGTCGGGAAGGTTCTCTACTGGGTTGCCGTCGTCGCCATCTCGCTGGCGCTGGTGGTCGGCCTCATCCTCTTCCTCGAGTCACGCGACGACTCCTCGTCGACGGCGCCGGGGCACCGGCCCCCGCACGCCCGCATCACCTGACCGTCGAGCGGCCGCCTCGCGACTCGAGCCGGGCGAAGACGACGATCCGCTGAGCGGCGCTGTAGAGCGGGTGGCAGGCGGTCAGCACCAGCCGGTCGTAGCCGACCGTCTTCTTCACCGACAGGTCGGTGGGCTCCACGATGCTGGTCTTCTCCACGCGGTAGGTGAAGCGCCCGTAGGGCATGTCGATCCGGATCGGGTCGCCGCGGATCGAGGTCGTCGATCGTTGCGAAACGGCGCCCCGTAGGTGGTGCGGTGACCCGCGATCGGCCACCGTGCCGCGGTCGCCCGGCAGGGGCGTGTCGGCGTAGTGGCCGGGCCCCTTGCGCAGGTCGCCGAGCTCGGTGCCCTCGACGATGTAGAACGAGCGGTCGAGCGTGGGAAGGCTGATCTTGCCGATCGAGTCGCCGGGCAGCGGCTTGCGCGCGATCACCCGCTTGCGCTGCTCGGGGTTGGCGAGCGCGTCCTCGAGCTGGCCCTGCTGACGCTCGGCGAGCAGGTAGCTGACCGGCTCCTGCCACAGGAGCGTGGCCCCGGCGTCGCCGATCATCAGCACCCCGCTCACGATCAGAACCGAGGCGACGAAGCGCAGGACGGCCCTCGACCATGGGGCGGAGTGTAGGAAGCGGCTCAGTGCGCGCCGTCGCTGCTGGAGGCCGGCGGCCGCGACTCCTCGGCGAGCGAGGTGATCGTCAGCGAGCCGCGCGCCGCGCCGCTGGAGCACCTCGGTGGCCTCCTCGGCGGAGCGGGCGTAGAGCTCGACCAGCATGTGGATCACGATCGGGCCGTCCTCGCCCTCGTGCTTGTGGAAGCGCACGTGGGTGAAGAACTCGCGCGTGCCGTGATCTCCGAAGGCGGCGAAGGCGAGCGAGTCGGCGGCCTCGGGCCCCGAGCAGGACTCCACCTGGTCGCCGTCCACGCGTCACGGTGCAGGAGGCGACCCAGGGGGTGCCGGTGACCATCCGCTCCCAGCGGTCGTCGACCGCCTCGATCCGGCTCACCCGGCGGCCGTCCTCCTCGTAGAAGGCGAGGCTAGAGGTGGGGCTGGTCGTGCATGCACTCGAGGCACTGCACGACGGCCTCCTGGACCTCCTCCACGGGCTCGACCGCCTCGCCGGTCTCGGGATCGACCTTGAGGATCCCCTCGTAGTGCAGCTGCACCTCGAGGCTCTGCGACCAGCAGCGGTAGCAGCGAAGCCAGCTGGATCTGCGTACCGACCGAGTCGGCGGCGGAGCCCTCCATAGGGCCTATTCTCGCAGGAGTGAAGGCGAGGTTGCTCGGGGTGCTCGTGGTCGCGTTCCTCGGCGGATGCTCGACCGGCGGCGAGGACACCGATCCCCGCCCCGTGCAGGGCGCCCCCAAGGAGGTGGCCGCAGGTGATAGCGCGGCTGGAGCGCGGCGTGGCCTCGCGGGACTTCGCCGCGGTGTGCGAGCTGTTCGCCAGCGACACCCGCGAGCGCGCCGGCGGAAAGGCCTGCGCGAAGTTCATGAAGGTGACCGCCGACGACGTGTCGCGGGGCCAGCATCCGGATCCTCAACATCCGGATCGAGTCCGACGGGGCCACCGCGCGCGTGCGCACCCAGGCCGACGGCCAGGCGCCGGTGGACGAGACGATCGAGCTCGTCCGCGAGGACGGCCGCTACCTCATCGCCGCGCTCGGCGGCTGAGCGGTGGCCGCCGGGGTGGTGCTCGCCGGGGGCTCGGGCGCCGGATGGGCGGGCCGTCGAAGCCCGGCGTGGAGCTGGGCGGCCGGCCGCTGATCGCCTGGCCGCTCGCGGCGCTCTCGCGGATCTGCTCGCCGGTGGCGGTGGTGGGCAAGGCGCGGCACGAGGCTGCCGCCGCTGCCCGCGGGGGTGGAGCGGTGGGATGAGCCCGATGAGCCCCGTCACCCGCTCGTAGGGCTCGTGCACGCTCTGGAGCGGGCGGGGGCGCCGGTGGTGGTCGTGCGGCGCGGACATGCCCTTCGTCACGGTTGCGGTGCTTCAGGCGTTGATCACCGAGGGGGAAGGTGACGGCGATCCCGTCGCCGCGGTGGCGCTTTGCCGGGGGTCGTGTGGAGCCGCTGCTCGGCCTCTACCGCCCGGCGGCGCTTCCGATGCTCCGCGGGGCCGCCCCCGACGCGCGGCTGACCGCCGATGGTCGAG
Source organism: uncultured Thermoleophilaceae bacterium (assembly GCA_963731645.1). Lineage (GTDB taxonomy): Bacteria > Actinomycetota > Thermoleophilia > Solirubrobacterales > Thermoleophilaceae > JAAYBF01. The sequence continues at coordinate 584,421 of CAVSWF010000012.1, forward strand.
GCCCTCGATCCCGTTCTCGTCCCGGTCCCCGGCGAGGTGGCGCGCAGCGTGAACACCCCCGCCGAGCTGCGGGCGGCCGAGACCAGGCTCAGCGCCTGAGCAGGAGCGCCACGAGCACGATCGCGAACGCGATCTGACCGATGCCGAGGGCCGTGCCGAGGTTGGCCGCGCCGGCCGCCAGCGAGATCGCGGTGACCGCCGCCATCACCACGGCCAGCAGCGCGACCTGTGCCAGGAAGCTCATGCGCCCGGGCCGCCGGCGCGGGCGCGCAGGCGCTCGACCAGCGTGTGGACGTCGGTCGCCGGGTCCTCCTCCGCGAGCAGGCGCTCGGCGGCGCGGCGTCCTCCCAGGGCGCGCAGGGCCGTCTCGCCGTGCTCGGCCACGAGCTCGCCGAGGGCCATCGCCCGGCGCGAGCGGGGGCGCCGGACGGCCGGGTCCACGTGCTCGAGCCGGGCGTCGAGGGCGCCGGCCAGGTCCTCGATGCCGGTGGGCGGGGGCAGCGAGGAGACCGCCACCACGGGGACTCCCTGCGAGCCGAGCGAGGCCAGCGCCCCGGCCAGGTCGCGTCGCGCGCGGTCGGCGACCTCGCCCAGGTCGGACTTCGTGACCACCAGCACGTCGGGCACCTCCATGATCCCGGCCTTGAGGAACTGGAGCGTGTCGCCCGAGCCGGGCTGCACGATGACCGCGACGACGTCGCAGACCTCCTCGACGTCGGTCTCCGACTGCCCGACGCCGACCGTCTCGATCACCACCAGGTCGTAGGCGGCGGCCAGCGCGTGGGCGGCCTCGCGCGTGGGCGCGGCCAGGCCGCCCATCCGGCCGCCGGCCGCGGTCGAGCGGATGAGCACGCCGGGGTCCTTCGGGTCGTGGTCGATGCGCGCGCGGTCGCCCAGCAGGGAGCCGCCGGAGCGCTTCGACGATGGGTCCACGGCGAGCACGGCGACCGTTCGTTCGTTCGTCGCGCCAGTGGCTCACGAGGGCACCTGAGCAGGGAGGACTTGCCGGCTCCCGGGCGGACCGGTGACCCCGATGAGGTGGGCCGGGGCCTCGGCCTCCGAGCGCTGCGGGGAGACCTCGGCCAGCAGCTCCCGGGTGGCGTCGCGCGCCTCCGGCGAGCGGTCCTCGATCAGGTTGAGAGCGGCGGGCGCCGCGGTGAGGTCGCGCTCGCGCAGGCGCCGGCCGAGGTCTTGCGCGTCGCTTGCCATCGGCCGGAAACTACTCGGCGAGGGCGGCTCTCACGGTCGCCGCCACGAGGTCGGCGTCGCCGGTCACCTGGCGCCACGTGAAGCGCCGGACCTTCCAGTCGGCGAGCTGGAGGACGTTGTCGCGGCGATGGTCGCGCTCGAAGGCGCGGCGGCCGGCGTGGTAGCGGTAGCCGTCGGTCTCGACCACGAGGCGCTCGGCTCGCCACAGGAAGTCGGCCTTGACGTGCCCGCCGCCGACGGCGAGCCAGACGCCGACCTCCGGGCGCGGGATGGCGTGCGCCCGGCAGAGCGCGAGGAACGCCTCCTCGAGCTCGCTCTCGGTGAGGGCGGGGTCCCGTGCGGCCTCGAGCGCGCGGCGCAGCTTGGCGGCGCCGCGGCGCCCGTTGGCGCGGTCGAGCACGTGCTCGACCGCGGTGAGGTCGAAGAGCCGCAGCACCTCGGCCTGGTCGACCGCGCGCTCGAGCTCGCGCTGGTTGAGCACGTCGGCGAGGTCGAGGAGGGTGCGGGCCGACCGTGGTGCAGGGGATGCCGTCGTGCGCGGTGATGTCCTCGGGCCGCAGGGTGGCGCTCCTGTGGACGTCGATCCCGGGCCGGGAGCGCCCGGATGGCGCTGGCAGGGAGATGTCGATCGCGGTCGCGGTGGTCGGCTCGCAGGCCCCAGAGCGCGGCCGCCGAGCGGTGCGAGAGCGCCGCGCCGTGACCGTAGGCCAGCACCGCGGCCATCCAGCGCCCACGTGGCGCGAGCGCGCCGGGCCGACCGCGTAGACGCCCCGGTGGAGGCGACGCAGGCGTCCGCGTCGCACCCGGTCGCGCACCGCGCTCGCGCGTGAGCCCGAGCGCTCGCAGCTGGCTCGACCGAGACCACGCGCGTGCTGGCGCCCGGCAAGTCGAGCGATCGCGCGTTCGCGGGGGGTCCGTGCAGATGCGTCCGCTATGATGCGACGTTTCGTCGCGGACCCCCTCCATGGGCCGCAGCATGCCGCCGCCGCGTGTGACAGCAGGGTTACGTCTGTGACGAAAGCGGCGCCGGCCTCGTGACGGTCGGCCACCAGGTCCACGATGTCGCCCATGATCTTCGACACCTCGAAGTCCTTCGGGCGTGTAGACCCGGGCGACGCCGGCGGCCAGCAGCGCGCGCTCGTCGTTCGGCGGGATGATGCCGCCCACCACCACGGGGATCTCGCCGGCGCCGGCCGCGCGCAGCTCCTCCAGCACCGCGGGGATCAGCTGCGCGTGGGAGCCCGAGAGGATCGAGAGGCCCACCACGTGCACGCCCTCCTGCACCGCGGTGGCCGCGATGCGGGCCGGCGTGAGGCGGATGCCCTCGTAGACCACGTCCATCCCGGCGTCACGCGCCCGCACGGCGATCTGCTCGGCCCCGTTGGAGTGGCCGTCGAGCCCCGGCTTGCCCACCAGGATCTTGATCCGGCGCCCGAGCGCCTCGGACACCCGCTCGACACGGTCCCGAAGCTCGTCGAGAGCCTCATCGGCCGGAGCCGCCGCCGCATCGCCAACCCCCGTAGGCCCGCGATACTCACCGAACACATCGCGCAACGCGGTAGACCACTCACCGGTGGTGACCCCCGCCTTAGCCGCCTGCAGAGTGGCCGGCATCACGTTCACGCTGGGGTCAGCCACGGCCGACCGCAGCGCAGTCCAGAGCGGCCGAGACCGCCGAGGCGTCCCGAGCGGAGCGCCACGAAGCAACAGCCGTCGATCTGCCGCGCCTCCACCGCCGGGTCCACCGTGAGGATCCCGCCGTCCTCGCCCTCCTGCAGCGGCGACGGCCGACGACTCGGTGAACACGTTCTGGCCCACCACCTTCTGCTCGCCGCGCTCGATCCGCCCGACCCGCGCGCGGTGAGACTCCACGAGCTGCGGTCTTCATGTAGGGCACCGCCGCGACGGCACCGCCGTGCTCGGCCACCACGGCCATCTCGGCTCGCGCGGCCTCCACGAGCTCGGCGACGAGCCCGTCCATCACCACCGAGCCCTCGAACAGGTCGGGGTACTCGAGGAGGTCGGTCTCGAGGGCGAGGATCTGCTGGATGCGCAGCGACCACTGCTGGTCCCACGGCCGCGGCAGGCCGAGCGCCTCGTTCCACGCGGGCAGCTGGAGGGCGCGGGCGCGCGCGTCGCGACCGATCGGTCACGGCGAGCGCCTCGAGCACGATCCGGATGATGTTGTTCTCCGGCTGGGACTCGGTCAGGCCGAGCGAGTTGACCTGCACGCCGTAGCGCAGGCGCAGGTACTTCGGGTCCTCCACGCCGTAGCGCTCGCGCCCGAGCTCCTCCCAGAGCCGGCCCATCGCCCGCAGCTTGGCGTGCTCCTCCACGAAGCGGATGCCGGCGTTCACGAAGTAGGAGATGCGCCCGAACACCCGCGGGAAGATCTCCTCGGACACCCGCGCGCGGACCGCCGTCGAGCACGGCGATCGCGGTCGACAGCGCGTAGGCGATCTCCTGCGCCGGGCGTGGCCCCGGCCTCCTGCAGGTGGTAGGAGCAGATGTTGATCGGGTTCCACTTGGGCACCTCGTCGACCGTGAAGGCGATGGTGTCCGCGATCAGCCGCATCGACGGCTCCGGCGGGAACGCGTAGGTGCCGCGCGAGAGGAACTCCTTGATGATGTCGTTCTGGGTGGTGCCCTGGAGGGCGTCGCGGGCCACGCCGTTCTCCTCGGCCACCGTCATGTAGAGGGCCAGCAGCCACGCCGCGGTGGCGTTGATGGTCATCGACGTGTTCATCGCGTCGAGGGGGATGCCGTCGAGGAGCGAATGCATGTCGCCCTTGTGCGCGATGGAGACGCCGACCTTGCCCACCTCGCCCCGCGCCAGCTCGTGGTCGGGGTCGTAGCCGGTCTGGGTGGGCAGGTCGAAGGCGACCGAGAGACCGGTCTGGCCCTTGGCCAGATTCGAGCGGTAGAGCGCGTTGGACTCCTTCGCCGTCGAGTGGCCGGCGTAGGTGCGCATGACCCACGGCCTGTCGCGCTCGGGGAGACGGTGAGGTTTGGTCTCGTCCACAGACGGGATTGTATGTTCACGCGCGTCATGAGCCGCGCAAATCGACGTGAAACACCTCGGGCGCGAGCACGTGATCTGCGCCTACGAGGTGGACGGCCTGGTGGTGGACCCGGGGCCCGAGTCCTGTCTCGAGACCCTCCTCGACGGCCTGGCGGACGAGCCGCGCGCCCTGCTGCTCACCCACATCCACCTCGACCACGCGGGCGCCGCCGGCGCGCTGTGCCGGCGCTACCCCCAGCTCACCGTCTACGTGCACGAGAGCGGCGCGCCCCACCTGGCCGACCCCACGAAGCTCCTCAAGAGCGCCGCGCGCCTGTACGGCGACGACATGGAGCGCCTGTGGGGCGAGGTCGCGCCGGTGCCGGCAGGAGCGGATCCAGACGCTCGGCGGAGGGGAGACGGTGGAGGGGATGCGGGTGGCCTACACGCCGGGCCACGCCTCGCACCACGTGTGCTTCCTGCACGAGGAGACCGGCGACGCCTTCGTGGGCGACATGGCCGGGGTGCGGCTGCCCGGCTCGGTCCGTACACGGTCGCGCCCACGCCGCCGCCCGACATCGACGTGGAGGCCTGGCTCGACTCCGTGGACACGATCGAGGAATGGGGCGCCGACGCTCTCTGCCTGACCCACTTCGGCACGCTACGACGACGCGTGGGACCAGCTGGCGAGGGTGCGCGAGGCGCTGCGCGAGGAGGCGGCGCGCGCCCGGGAGCGCGACCGCGGAGGAGTTCGCGGCCTGGACGGAGGCGAGGACCCGCGCGGCGCTCGACGCGGCGCCGGCCGACGCCTGCGTGCAGGCCGCGCCGCCCGACCAGCTCGGGCTGGGCCTGCGGCGCTACTGGGAGAAGCGAGAGGCGGTGGCCGCGTGAGCGCCGACCACCGTCGAGCGCCCCGCACCGGCGGGCCCGGGCAGCGGCCTCGGCGGCCACTGGCGCGTGATCGTGCTCAACGACAACCACAACACCTTCGACGGCGTGGCCGCCGCCCTGGCCCGGGTGGTCCCGGGGTGCTCGCTCGACCAGGGCTACGCGATCGCCGACCAGATCCACAACGCGGGCCAGGCCGATCGTGTGGTCGGGCCCCAAGGAGCCGGCCGAGCTCTACTGGGAGCAGTTGCGCGACGCCGGCCTGACCATGGCTCCGCTCGAGCAGGGCTAGCGGCCTCGCCGTCTCAGCGCACGACGCGCAGGCGCAGCGCCTCGCGCTGGCAGCCCGCTGCGTGCAGCGCACCCCGACCCGGACCCGGTAGCGGCCCGGCGCGTGCCCTGCGCCGCAGGCGCACGACCACCCGCTGCGACCCGCCCGGGCGAGCGTCCGCCTGCGCCGCACTCCGCGGACACCGCGCGCGCGGCGCGTCTCACGTACACGCCCACCCGGCTGCGCTGGCTTCAGCCGCAGACGCACGCGGCAGCCGGCGCTTCGAGCGCGAGAGGTCGAGCCGCCGCGGCGCCCTGACCGCCGAGGCGCAGCGAGGCGCGGGCGCACCGGGCGCGAGCGTCTGGCGCCCGAAGCCGAAGTCCGCGCGCCGAGAACGGGCCGGCGCGGTCGTCGCACCAGGATCCCGCAGCCCGTGCGCAGGTCCTCGCACAGCACCTGCGCCGTCCATCGGCGTCACGATGTCGATGCGCGAGCGCAGGTTGGCCGAGAAGAGGTTGCCCTCGCCCGCGGGGTCGACCTTCGCGTCGAGCGGCGTCCCTCTGCCAGCGGTCGGTGAGCAGCCGGCGGTCGGCGCTCGGCGTCGCCCTTCACGTAGCGGTCGAACCAGGCGAGCGTGTACCAGGCGTACTGGTCGATCCCGCGCAGCGTGGCGGGGAAGCCCGGCGTTGGGGATCACGGCCGACTCGAAGTGGGTGCCGGCCCGCGTGTTGACCTGCATCGTGGGGACGCCGCGCCTTGCTGAAGGCCCGCGACGGCGCCGTTGGCGCCCTGCGGGTCCGGGGCGCGAGTCGCGCGGCTCGGGGTCACCCCGGCGGCGCCGTTGGGCGACCCGATCCCGTAGTCGCCCGACATGCCGAGGCCGGGCACCCGCGGCGTGAGCGGCGCGCCCGTGCCCGCCGGTGCCGGTGCGCGCGGTGACCGCAGCTGGTCCCAGGCCACCACGGCGTCCACGCGGGTGTCCTCGGACGCCGACCTTCGAGACCGCGAACGCCCCGAGCGAGTTGCCCGCGATGCCGATCTGCTTCGGGTCGAGCCGTGGCGTGGAGCGGGTTGAAGGCGGCGTTCTTGCCCTCGGCCACGCGCCGGTTCTGCTTGGCGGAGTGGTTGACGGCGGGCATCGTGCGGCTGTTGCGCGGCCGGAAGGCCGGCCGCGGGGTGGACACGAAGAAGTCGAGCGCGTCCACGGTGCCCTCGGTGAACGCCTCGGACGGTCTGGGGCTGGCGTTCTCGTTCTCGGTGCGGGGCCGCCCGGGCCGTCGGAGCGGCCCTGGGTCTGGGGGTCCCAGGTGAGCACCACGTAGCCGGCCTCGGCGAGCACGGCGGCCTGGGCCCAGTAGAGCTGCTCGGGCGCCTGCACGGAGCCGTTGGTGATCACCACGCCGGGCTTGCGGGCCGGGCCGCCCGCGACCTCCCACACGTGGCCGGAGATCGTGGCGCCCGATGCGGGCGGTCCACAGCACCGGCGCGGCGGATGTTGCCCGGCCTGCTTCGTCCCAGTCGTAGAAGCGCACGTCGCCGGCGCAGCCGTCGATGTGCTGGACGCAGAGGTTGCTGCGGGCTGGCGCTCGGGGTCGCCCGTGGCGATCGCGACCTCCTCGCCGGTCGGACTCGCAGCCTCTTCTCGCGCAGCAGCGTCTGGAACTCGGGCGTGCTGGTCAGGGCGGTAGCGCTCGTTGGTCTTGGCGAAGTTGCCCGGCTCCTCGTCGGCGAAGGCGGCGAGCGCCACCGGCGCCGCGACCGCAGCGGCGGCGACGGCGAGGACGTGCGATGCGGCGGCCGCTCACGTCAGCGGGGCGCACCCGAGCGCGTCGATCTCGACCCGGGTGCCGCCGCGGCGCGAGCCCTTTCGGCCCAGCGTCACGATCCGCGCGGAGTTGACGCCCCGGCGCTTGGCGCGGAACATGGCGACCACCCTGCGGTTGCGGGTGCGGCGGCTGTAGAAGCTGATCACGCGGCGCCGGCGGTTGACGAGCACGAGCGCCTTGCCGCCGCGCCGGCTCGCCCGTCCGACGACGAACAGGCGGTCGCCGCGGAACCGGAAGCCGATCTGCGCGCCGCGGCGCGTCGAGCGGTCAGCCGCGCGCCGTAGGCGCCCCGACGCGCGGGCGCGTGAAGCGCCCTCGGGTAGCGCAGGCCGCGGGTGGCCTGCCGGGAGTCGTCGAAGGGCACGATCGTGCGCGTCACGTCGACCAGGTCCCGTGCGGCCGGACTTGTCGATCGCGCGGGCGCGGATCACGTACGTGCGGCCCGGCCGGCCGCTGAACCGGAACACGTGGGCCGCGACTGCGCGGCGCGCACCCGGCGCGAGGCGACCGCCGCGCCGCCGGCGGCGTCGCGGATCTGCAGCCGGTAGTCGGCGATGCTGGCGCGCGCGGTGCCCGGCCGCGTGCGGATCGTGATGGCGAAGCGCCGGTTGCGGCTCGTGTCGCTGGCGAGACGCGGCGAGCGGACGTCGATGCGGGGCGGGGTGTCCCCGGCGGCACGACCCCGCCGATCTGCGCCGAGGCCTCGCGGATGGGCACGGTCAGCGCGACGCCCGGAGCACCAGCGAGCTGGGCAGCACCGAGGCCTTGACGTAGGGCTCGTCGTCCTGGGCGAGCTCGATGCGCAGCCGGTGGCCCCTGGCGAAGCGCCAGCCCGCGCCGTGCAGGTCGATCAGTGGTGGGCCGTTCGCGCTGCGTGAGGCGCTTGACGCCCGCGGTCGACCATCACCTGCGTGCCGTCGGGGTGGCAGGTCGTACAGGCGGGCGTTGAGCTGGAGGCCGGAGCCCGGTGCCCGTGTGCGAGACGACCACGCGGGTCTGCCGAGCATCGTGAAGTCGCGCGGTGAGCGCCTCGGAGTCGTAGGTGGCCACGCCCGGCCCGGCCGAGGCCAGCGCCGCCGGGGGCGCTCTCGACCGGGCAGCGGCCGCCGTTGGTCGGCCGAGTTGGCCACCGGGTCGGCGTTCTTGGCGTGCGGGTTGGCGCCCGGCGCGAGGTTGGTGGTGGCCTGGGCGCCGGTGCGCGCTCACGGTGAGCCGGTTCGGCGCGAGCGCGGCGAAGCTCGGCGGCCGTGAAGCGCGGCCCGGGCTCGTCGGGCGGGAGGCCGAGGACGCCGGCGTTCTGCGGGCACACCTGCAGCGAGCCGGTCACGTCGAAGGCCGGCGCGGGCTGCGACCGGGTTGGCCGGCGGCTTGGCGTAGTGGTCGATGAAGCGGTTCAGGCGCGTGGTGACGCCGTGCTCGCGGCGCGCGGCTCGGCGGATCGGCGTTCAGGTCCCCGCCCGGGTAGTCCTCGTAGCGGCACACGTGGCGGTCGGCGCCGCAGAGGTCGGCCCACTCCTTGCGCTTGTTCTGGACGAAGTGGTTGTAGTCGCCGTAGTACTCCTGCACCGGGTAGCCGGGGACCGTGGCCTTGAGCCGCTCGACCATGCGCCGGTGCTCGGCGCGCCGGGAACAGCTTGTCGGTGAACGTGCCCGCGCTGAACACCGGCACCGGGTCGATCGAGCTGCCGGCGGCGAGGCCCGTCGAAGAAGCTCGTTCTGGAAGTACGCCGAGCGCTCGTCGATGAAGCGCGGCAGCGTGGTCGCGAGCGTGGTCGCGCAGCAGGCGGGTTGGGCTCGAAGGGGTCGGCGGAGCGTCGAGGCAAGCCTGGGCCTCGTCGATCTCGGCGGCGAAGGTGGTGTGCGGCGCTGCCCGGGCGGCACGCCGGTCTTGCCCGAGGCGTAGAGCGCGGCGTTGATCGTGCGCTTGGGGAAGCCGACAGGGTCTGCAGCGAGCCTTGACCTTCGCCGGGTCGGTCTCGGGCAGCGCGTCGCGCAGGTCGTCGCCGCGCGGCACCAGCGACTCGACGAGGTTGGTCCAGCCGTACTTGGTGGCCGCCGCGACCACCTTCATGTGCGTCGCCGCCGGGGCTCTTCCAGGTCGGGTCGGTCAGCGCCAGCCAGGTGAAGCCGCCGCCGTAGGAGCCGCCGGTGGGCACGATCCGCTCGGGGTCGACCGTCCGGTCGCCGGCGCGCCGGGATCGAGGTCGCCCGGGTCGGCGAGCTGGCCCGGCCAGGTGCTGGTAGTCGTTGATCTCGTAGCGGTCCGAGTCGAGCTGGGTCTCGCCGGTCGAGCCCTGGTTGCTCGCCGTTCGACGAAGCCGCGCGCGGTGTAGTTGAGCGACCACGTAGCCGCGGGAGGCGAACCAGGCGTTGTTGTAGTGCCAGTTCTCGGCGCCGCCGGGGTCGATGCGTGCGTCCCTCCCAGCTCGTCTTGCTGCCCGAGCAGCAGCCGTGCATCATCACCACGAGCGGGTACTCGGTCGCCGGCGGCGGGAACGTGCGCCGGGTCGGGCAGCGAGACGTCCACGTCGAGCGCGACTGTCGTCGACCGGGTTCTCGCCGGGCACCGCGACGCCGCGCGTCGGTGGCCGGGCAGCCCGCGGATCCCGTGTAGGCGCTCGGCACCTCGACCGCGCTCGTCGGCGGCCAGCGTTGGCGTGGCGCCGCCGGCGGCGCCGGGCACGCCGTCGTCGCAGAACGTGTAGGGCAGGACGTGTCGTTGACGGTCTCGCCGTCCTAGCGCGTCCTTGGCCGGGCAGGCGCCGAGAGCAGGCTGTTCAGGTCGGCCGACGCGGACGGCGCGCCGGCCAGCGCCGCGCCTGCCACCAGCGGCACGGCCAGCAGCCGCGCCCATCGAATCGCCGAACCCATCCCGCGGCCCGAGACTAGCGGCGAGGGTCGGCCTCGCGTCGCGGTCGATCGGGCGCAGCTCGGCTACTCGGCGCCGGCCTGCGCGGGCGCCAGCGAGCCCATGCCGGCGATGCGCGTACGTCGCCGGCAGCAGGGGCACCTGGTAGAGCCCGGACGCCTCGGCGCGCGCCTCGGAGATCTCCTCGGAGTACCAGTAGCGCTCCCAGTCGAGCTTGGTCTCGAAGAAGGCGAACTGCGATGAAGTCGAGCAGCCCTCGTGCGCGCGGAAGAAGGCCCAGCCGGTGGCGCCGTAGTCGAGCGCCGCCTCGGCGACCGGCAGCCAGGCCGCCTCGAACTTGTCGCCGCGGAAGGGGTTGGCCACCCACTGGACCAGCACGGCGATCCCGTCGCCGCTCCGCCGCCAGGGCTCACGCGCCGACCTCGGCGTTGATGGCGCCCGGGCCCGTCCTCGGTCTTGCCCAGGCCCTCCTTCTCGGCGCCCGACGAGGATCGCGATCTTGCCGAGGTGCTTGTTGTCGCGCATGAGCTGGTGGGCCTCGGCCACGCCGTCGAAGCCCATCGTGCGCCACAGCACGGGGCGGATCTTGCCCTGCTCGATCAGCTCGTTGGCCTTCATGCACTCGTAGGCGTTGGCGAAGTGCGAGCCGATGATCTGCTTCTGGCGCATCCACAGGTAGCGCACGTCGAAGTCGAGGTTGAAGCCGGTGGTGCCGGCGCAGATCACGACCTTGCCGAACGGCTTGACCACGAACACCGAGGTGGGGAAGGTGGCCTGGCCCGACGTGCTCGAACACGATGTCGGGCGAGTCGCCGAGGATCTCCTTGACGGCCTTGCCGAAGCGCCGCGACTCCTTGAAGCGCTCCTTCTCCTCGTCGGGGGTCTCGCCGCCCTTGCGCATCATGCCCTTGAACTCGTTGCGGTCGATGTAGCCGGTGGCGCCGAGCTGCTCCACCAGCTCGCCCTTCTCCTTGCTCGAGACGACGCCCACGCACTCGGCGCCGGTCATCGCGCACAGCTGCACGGCGAACACGCCGAGGCCGCCCGGCGCGCGCCCCAGATCAGCACCTTGTTGCCCGGCCTGGAGGTTGCACTGGTCGATCAGCATCCGGTAGGCGGTGAAGTAGACGAGGCCGTAGGAGGCGGCCTCCTCCCAGGTGAGGTTCTTGGGCTTCGGCAGCAGCTGCTGGGCCTGGACCTTGGTGAACTGGGCGAACGAGCCCCAGGTGGTCTCGTAGCCCCAGATCATCTGGCTGGGCGCGGCCATCGGGTCGAGGCCGTGGACCTCGGGGTCCTCGTAGGAGGCCATGTTGCAGTGGATCACGACCTCGTCGCCGGGCTTCCAGCGCGTGACGCCCTCGCCGACCTTCCAGACGACGCCCGAGGCGTCCGAGCCGCCGATGTGGTGGCCGTACTCCGGGTGGTCGCCGTAGCGCCACACGCCGACGGGCTGGCCGAGCGCCGCCCAGACGTTGTTGTAGTTCACGCCGGCGGCCATCACGCGCACGATCACCTCGAAGGCGCCGGGCTCGGGCACCTCGATCTCCTCGAGCTGGAAGGCGTCGCGCGGGCTCGCCCTCGCGCTCCTCGCGGATGACCCAGGCGGCCATCGTCTCCGGCAGCGTGCCGGGCTCGACGTCGACCTCGGTCACCTTGCGTCACGTCTACGGCCATGTGTGGATCGGTCCTCCGCGGTCCGGAAAAGGGAGCGGGAGGTTACCCGAGTGGTACATGCTGAGGGATGCGGCGAGAGCGGGCAGCGGTCACGACGCTCTTCTTCCTCAACGGGGTGATCTTCAGCTCGTTCTTCGCCCGGCTCCCGGCGGTGAAGTCCGACCTCGGGGCGAGCGACGGCCAGCTCGGGCTCGCGCTGTTCTGCGCCACCGCCGGGCTCGTGCTGGCGCCAGCCGCTGGCGGGCGCGCTGATCGCGCGCGCCGGCGTCCGCGTCCCCGCGCTGGCCGGGGTGCTCGGTCCTACGCGGTCGGGCTCCCGCTGGCCGCGCTCGCGCCGATCGGTCGAGGTGCTCGCCGCTGGTGCTGTTCGCCGTGGGCTTCGCCAACGGCGTGCTCGACGTGGCCGATGAACGTGATGGGGTCGCGGTGGAGCGCGGCTCGGCAGCCGCGTGCTCAGCTCGATGCACGCCGCCTTCTCCTTCGGGGTGATGACGGGCGCCGGGGGCGGAGCGCTGGCCGCCGCGGCCGTCGCTCGAGCCCGAGCCGCACCTCGCGATCGTGGCGGGTGTGGTCGGCTGGCCACCGCTCGCCGCTGGCCCGGCGTCTGTCCGCGGACGACCGGTGGATGAGCGCCGCGGGCCCGCGTTCGCGCGGCCCTCGGGCGCGCTGGCCGCGCTCGGCGTGGCGGCCTTCTGCGTGCTGCTGGCCGAGGGCTCGGTGACCGACTGGAGCGCGATCTACCTCACCGACGAGGCGGGGGCGGGCGAGGCCGCTGGCCGCCACGGGCCTCACCGTCTTCGCGCTGCTCATGGCGCTTGGGCGCCTGGGCGGCGACCGGGTGGCGGAGGCCGTGGGCGATGTCGCGCTGGTGAGGGGCGGCAGCACCCTGGCGGCCGCGGGCATGGGGCTGGCCCTGGCCACCGCCGAGCACCGTGCCGAGCCTGGTGGGCTTCGCGCTGATGGGGGTGGGCCTGGCGGCCACCTTCCCCCTGCATCGTGGCGGCCGCGGCGCGGGTGAGCGGGCCGCGGAGGCGCCCGCGATCGCGGCGGTCACGGGCGTCGGCTACGCGGGCCTGATGGCCGGGCCGCGGCGATCGGCGCGCTGTCGGAGGCGGCGGGGCTGCGCGCCGCGCTGCTGCTGGTGGTGGTGCTGTGCGTCGTCTCCGCGCTCAGCGCGGGGAGCGTGCGGCGAGGGCTAGGCCCTAGGTCCCCACGCGCCTCGGCGCCCGCGCCGGCTCGGTTCGCCGGTCGCGCGGCGACCCACCTCGGCCCGGTCGCGGATGAGGACGGCGGCGACCAGCGCGCCGATCAGGGCCACGCCGGTGGCCAGCCACATGCCGCTCGACAGGGCGTGGATGAAGGCCTCCTTGGCGGCGTGGGCGACGCGCTCCGCTCCGGCGGGGTCGAGACCGCTGACGCTGTGGGTGGCGGAGCCCGACCCGAGCTCGTCCACGAAGCGCTGGCGCTGCTCGGCGGTGACGCCCGTGCCGGCGAGGGAGCTGGCCAGGCGATCCGAGCTGAGGTGCTGGAACAGGGCGCCGAACGCGGCGACGCCGAACGTGCCGCCGACCATGCGGCTCATCGTGAGGATGCCCGACGCCGCCGCCGGCCTTCTCGGGGCTCACCGCGTTCATCGCGGCGGTGGACATCGGCGCCATCACGAAGCCCATGCCCAGCCCCATGATGCGTGAACGCCGGGAGCAGGATCTCGTACCCGCTCGTCGACCGAGATGTGGGTCTGGATGTACAGCGACGTGGCCACGGCCAGCAGCCCGCCGGTCATCAGCACGCCCGAGCCGACCCGGTCGGCCAGCCGCCCCGCGATCGGGGCGACCACGATGATCACGGCGGTCGCGGGGAGGAAGCGGATGCCGGCCTCGAGCGGGCTGTAGCCGAGGAAGTTCTGCATGTAGAGCGCGGTGAAGAAGAAGGTGGCCAGCATCGCGAAGGTCACGATGAACGCGACGATCGATGCGCCCAGGAACGTGCGGGAGCGAAAGAACGAGAACTGCACCATCGGCGCCTTCACGCGGAACTCGGCGATCGCGAAGGCGGTCAGGCCGAAGGCCGCGGTGGCGAGCAGCGCCACGATCTCCGGCGATCCCCAGCCCCAGGCGTTGCCCTCGACCAGCGCCAGCACCAGCGCGGTGAGCCCCGTCGTGAGGGTGGCGATCCCGAGCCAGTCGACGGTGCGCGCGACGGTCTCGTCCCTCGACTCGCGGGCGGCGAAGAGCGTGACGACGATCGCGCCGACGGCCACCGGGAGGTTCAGGAAGAAGATCGCCCGCCAGGACACGTGCTCGGCCAGCGCCCCGCCGACCACCGGGCCGATGGCGAGGGCCACCGCGGACACCCCGGCCCACGTGCCGATCGCCTTGCCGCGCTCCTCGGGCGGGAAGGCGTTGGAGATGATCGAGAGGGTGCCGGGCATCATGAACGCGGCGCCGAGGCCCTGCACGGCGCGCCCGACCACGAGCCATCCCTGGGAGGGCGCCAGGCCGATCGCCGCGCTCGACAGCGCGAACACCACCACCCCGCACAGGAACACGCGCCGGCGGCCGAAGATGTCGCCCAGGCGCCCACCGGTGACGAGCAGCACCGCGAAGGCGAGCGTGTAGGCGTTCACGGTCCACTCGAGGCCCGAGAGCGAGGCGCCGAGGTCGTCCTGGATCGAGGGCAGGGCCACGTTGACGACCGTGTTGTCGAGCATGACCATGAACAGGGCGAAGCACATGGCGGCGAGCGTCCACCAGCGCCGGTTGTCCTCGGTGAGGCGGATGCGTTCGGTCACGGCCGTTCCCCGATCGATCGAAGGGCCAGGTTGAGCGCCTCGCGCTGCGCCGGGTCGAGACCGGCCACGAACTCGCGCACGCCCGCGAGCCGCAGCTCCATCAGCCCCTCCATGGTCCGTCGCCCCTTGGCGGTGAGCGTCAGGCGCCGGGCACGCCGGTCGTCGGGATCCTCGGCGCGCTTGACCAGGCGCGCGCTTGACCAGCCCCTCCACGGCGCGGCTGACGCCGGGCAGCGAGAGGCCGATGGAGTCGCTGAGCGCCTTCACCGAGACGGGGTCCCGGTCGCTCAGGAGGTTGAGGGCCTTGACCTGGGTGAACGAGAGATCGAGGCGCTCGACCTCCTTGAAGAAGTCGGGGCTCGTCTCGGTCACGAGGTAGCGCATCAGCCCGGCGAGGGGCACTGCCACCTCGTCGAGGGATGCTTGCGATGGCGCATCTATTGCTTGCACGCACGCAAGTATACAAGCCCGCACGGCCCGGGCTAGGATCCCGGCGGTGCACGCCAAGGTCTACGGGATCCCGGGTTCCCACCCCGTGCGCACGGGCCGCCTGATGCTCGAGCACAAGGGCATCTCCTACGACCTGGTCGAGCTGCCCACGATGCTCTGCCGCCCCTACCTGCGCGCGCTCGGCTTCCCCGGTCCCACCGTGCCGGCCGTGAAGCTCGGCGAGCGCAAGGTGCAGACCACGCGGCGAGCTGGCCCGGGCGCTCGACGAGGTGCAACCCGACCCGCCGCTGTTTCCCGCCGACCCCGAGGCCCGGGCCGCCGTGGAGGAGGCCGAGCGCTGGGGCGACGAGGTGCTCCAGCCCGTGCCCGCGCCGGCTCTCGTACGCGTTGCTGTCCCGCGACCGCTCGGGCATGGCGTCGTTCATCGAGCGGCCGCTCCTGGGCGTGCCCCCCAACGTGGTCGCCAAGACCGCGCGGCCCGATCCTGGCGATCGGCGCCCGCGTCAACCAGGCGTCCGACGACGCGGCGCGCAAGGACATCGCCGCGCTTCCCGGGATGCTCGACCACGTGGACGCGCTGCTGGCCGACGGCGTGATCGGCGGCGAGGCGCCCAACGCCGCCGACTTCCAGATCGCGACCAGCGTGCAGGCTGCTGCTGAACTTCGACGACCTGGCCCGGCCATCGAGGGCCGCCCCGCCGCCGAGCACGCCCGCCGTCTCGTGCCCGAGTACGCCGGGCTACTTCCCGCCGGCACTTCCGGCGAGCTGGCTGGCCCCGCTCGGCTGATCTCGCCCGTTCCGTCAGGACCCGGGCGTAGCGTGCGACTCAGACCACCATGGAAGCCGCCACACCAGCTCAGGCAGTCCCACGTCGCCGTTCAGGGCGATCGCCTGCTCGTCGACGGCCTCGTCGTCGCCGACGAGACGGCCGCCCGTCTCGTCCGTGAGCGCGAGGAGGCCGGGGGCGACGGCGCGGCCGTGGTCACCGACGCGATCGAGATCGGCGCGCGCGTGCTCGACCGCGAGCAGACGGGCGCCAACGCCGAGTTCGTGAGGACCGAGTTCGAGAAGGTCTCGAAGGAGGTCGAGCGCGAGTTCGGCGACAACGCGCGAGAGGTCGCCGAGCAGCTCGGGAAGAAGGTCGACGAGGTGTTCGACCCCGAGAGCGGCCACCTCGCGAAGTCGCTCGAGGAGCTGTTCTCGGACGGCAGCTCGAAGGCGGTCCAGAACCGCGTGCGCGAGATCGTCGGGGAGGCCATGCAGCGCTCCCGCGAGGACCTGCTGCGCCAGTTCTCCTCGGCGGGTGACAAGAACCCGCTGGCCGACTTCAAGTCCGGCACGATGGACCTGATCAAGCGCGGCCGACGAGCGCCAGCACCAGACCCAGCGCGCGCTGCTCGCCCAGATGTCGGAGCTCGAGAAGCAGATCCAGGGCCTGCGCGACGAGAAGGACAAGCTGGAGCAGGTCGAGTCGGAGCGCGAGCGCGGCACCGCGAAGGGGCGCACCTACGAGGAGCGGGTGGTGGAGGCCGTCGACGCGATCGCCGCCGGGCAGGGCGACTGCTGCGACGCGGTCGGCGACCTCACGGGGGCCTCGGGCAAGACGGGTGACGTGGTGGTCTCGATCGACGCCGCCTCGGGCCCCGTGCGCGGGCGGATCGTCTTCGAGGCCAAGGACCGCAGGCTGTCGGCGCCCAAGGCCCGGGAGGAGCTCGGGCGGGCGCTGGAGCAGCGCGACGCCGACTACGCCGTGCTGGTGGTGCCCGGCGACGACGAGGTCCCGGCCAAGATGCACCCCCTGCGCGAGTGGGGCGGCGACAGCCTGATCGTCACCTACGACCCCGAGGAGGGCACGACCCTCGCGCTCGAGGTCGGCTACCGGCTGGCCCGCGCCCGCGTGCTCATGGCGAGGGCCGGCGACGGCGAGGTCGACTCCGAGGCCGTGCGCCAGCAGGTGGATCGCGCGCTGGCGGAGATGGCCGAGGTGCGCAAGGTCAAGAGCCAGCTCACGAGCGCGAAGACGAACATCGACAGCGCGTACTCCATGGTCGAGTCGATCGCCGCGCGCGTGCGCGGCCACCTGGAGCAGATCGACTCGCTGGTGGTCGCGGACGCGGAGCGCGGCGCGCGCCGACGATCGACGACAGCGACCGCATCTGAGCCTCCGCTTGAGCATCCCTTAGCCCGGGGTAGGGCGCGGGCATGCAACTAATCGGTCTCATCATCATCGGGCCTCGTCGTCGGCGTGCTCGCGCGCCTCGTGCTGCCCGGGCCGCCAGCACATCGGCCTGCCCCTGACCCTGCTGCTCGGCGTGCTCGGAGCGGTGATCTCGGGCATGATCGTGAGCGCCCTGGGCACGGGCGACGTCTTCGAGCTCGACTTCCTCGGCGTGCTGATCGCGCATCCCGCTGCGCGCGCCGGTCCTCATCGCCGGCGGCCGAGCTCCGTCGGGCAGTCGGGCGCCGGCAGGAAGAAGCCCCGCGGCGAGCTTCCCCGCTAGCGGCCGCAGCGGCTAGGGCAGCAGCAGCTGGTCGTTCGAGGACTTGCGCGGCTCGCCGATCGTGAGCTCGGCCGGCGGGATCTGCTTCGGCGGCGGCCCTCGGCGATCCCGCGCGCACCTCGTAGGTGCCCGGCGTCGAGCGTCTTCTGGATCGTGGCGGTGTCCTGCGGCTGGATCGGGCCGACCGTCTCCTCGACCGTCGTCGCCCTCGAGCGTGACCGTGTGGGCCTCGTCGGTCTGGTTGGAGATCGTGATCACGAACGGGCCCGCGCCTCGCTTGTCGGGCGAGACCGTGACGCCCCTGTCCTGGATCACGCCGGTCAGGCTCGATCGACGACGGCGGGCCGCGGCTCGTTCTCGAAGTCGTCCTCGCCGCAACCCGCGATGGCAGCAGCCGCTCCCAGTAGAAGCAATGCCGAGCGTGCAGCTGCGCGTCTTCCTGAGCGCCCTCATCCCTCGGCGCGACACCCTAACCGAACCAGACGGACGTACGCGAAGCGACGAGCGAGTCGAGCTCCGTCCTGGATGCGGCGCGCGGACGTCCTCGGCGATCGACTGGACGAGGGCCAGATCCTCCGCGTCCTCGGGCCCGTAGGTGCGACAGGTCGATCGGCTCGAGGAAGCGGATCTTGAACTTCGCGGGCAGGTACATCAGCGCCGCGGCGAGCCCGAAGTGCGGGAAGGCGTGGTTCACCGGGAAGTAGATGAGCCCGGTCAGCCGCTGCATGAACGGGACGTGGGCGAAGATCGGCATCGCGTCCTCGGCGCCCACCACGGCGATCGGGCACGATCGGCACACCGGCGCGCATCGCGGTGCGCACGAAGCCGCCGCGGCCGAAGCGGCGCAGCTTGTAGCGCTGCCAGTAGAGCTTGCGCGCTGCCCTTCTGGCCCTCGGGGAACACGAGCGCCAGGCGCTGCTCGTCGCGCGAGCAGGCGCTGCGCGTTGGCCGGGTGGGCGGGCACCACGCCGATCTTGTTGGTGAGCAGGCCGACGCCCGGGTAGCCCTTGAACCAGTGCTCGGCGAGCATGTAGAGCGGGCGCGGCGCCGGGTGCTCGTGGCGGATCGCCTGCATGATCATCGGCGCGTCGGGCGGCAGCGCGCCGGAGTGGTTGGACACGAGCAGCGCGCCGCCCTCGGCCGGCACGTTCTCGACGCCCTCGGCCTCCACCCGGAACCAGTAGCGGTAGTAGAAGTCGAGCAGCGGCTGCGACCAGGTCGAAGATGCGCTGCGAGCGGCCCCAGTCGTCGAGGTCGCGGCCGGGCTCGCGCGCCGGGATCAGCTCGCGCAGCTCGCGCGGGTCGGGCGCCTGCGCGGGCGCGGCGGCCGGGCGCGCGGGCAGCTCGAGCTCGTCGCCGCGCGGGTCGTACGTCCGCGCCGCGGGCGCAGCGCGGGCTCTCCGCGCCGGCGCCGCTGGTGAGCGGCCCGCCGAGCAGCGGGCTGTCCTCGGCGAGGCGGCCCGGCGGGTCGTCGGCGGCGGTGGATCAGCGCGGACGCGATGCCTAACGGCGCGCCTGACGGCGCCCCGCGGCGCAGCGGCGCGACGACCAGCGTGCCGCGCCGCACCCTGAAGAGCGCCGCAGCACCCGCGTCGCGGCGGTCGTAGCTCCACAGCCGCCGCGTGCAGGCGGCGGCCGCGCAGGCGTCACGCGGCACGGGCGGAACGGGCGCCGCAGGGTGGCCATCGACGCCTGGAGGCGGAACGCGTGGCGCCGTTGCGCGTCGCGCGCAGGCGCAGCGACCACCGCCCGCGCCGCTCCACCGAGAGCGCCCGCACGCCGGTGCCGAGGTCGGCGCGCGAGCGCCCGCGCGGGAAGGCGAGCACGTGCAGGCGGTAGCGGCGCTCGCGCAGGTGCACCAGGCCCTTCGCCGTGCCCTCGTCGGCCAGGGTGTCGGTGTCCGGCGGCAGCAGCGCGAGCAGCGCGCCGGCGCGCACGAGCAGCGGCAGCTCGTCGAGCGGCGCGGGCAGCGCTCACGCTCGCGCCCGCCCGCCGAGCGACGCGGCGCCGGTCGAGCCGCAGGCCGCCCATCGCGCTCGTCGTAGGCGGCGCGAGCGCCACAGGTCGATCCAGCGCCCGCGCGGCAGGTAGAGCGAGCGCGTGCGCGCACCGGGCTCGACCACCGGCGCGGCCAGCAGGTCGGGGCCGAACATGAACTCGCGCTGGGCTGCGCGCCGCCCGCGGGTCGCCGGGGTAGGCGAGGGCGAGGTGGCGCACGATCGGCAGCCCGGTGCGCTGGTAGGTGCGCGACGCCGCCGCGATGTAGGGGTAGAGCTGGGTGCGCAGCTTCGCGTAGCGGCGCCAGATCGGCGAGCACGTCCGGGCTCCAGACCTGCGAGCGGTCGCGCGCGGTCGTCGCGGAGGCTGTAGCCGTTCGCCTGCGTGCGCATGATCGCCGCTCACCGCGCCGAGCTGGAGCCAGCGGATGTTCAGCTCGTCGCCCGTGCGCGCGTTGGCGATGCGAGTGGAAGCCGCCGATGTCCGAGCCCTGGTAGGCGACGCCCGACAGGCCGGTGTTCAGCGCCTGGTGCAGCGCCGCGCAGAGGCCGTCCGCGCAGCTCCAGTCCTCGGTGGGGTCGCCGCCCCAGACCACGCGCGCGTGGGGCTGCACGCCGTGGTAGCCGGAGCGGACGAAGACGGCGAAGTCGCCGCCCCGCGCCGGCCGTGTGCGCGGTCGAGGCGCCGTGGTAGATCGACCGGGTAGCGGTTGTGCATCTCGAGGCCGCGCTTGCCGTCGTGGAAGACGGAGTCGGTGGGCGTGTACTCGCCGAAGTCCTCCATCCAGCCGTCGTAGCCGTCGGCGATCGCGTCGTCGAGCAGCCGGCCGAAGAGAGTCGCGCCCGCCGGGGTGGGTGAAGTCGATCTCCGAGACGATCTGGTCGCGCGGTGAACGGGTTGGTGAGCAGGTAGGGCTGGCCCTGGCGGGTTCTTCACGAAGCAGCCCCTGCGCGCGGCCGCCTCGTCGTAGACCGGCTGGTAGGTCTGTGCAGACGTGCGGGTTGAAGTAGGTGGTGATCTTGTAGCCGAGGCCGTGGTGGCGCTCGGTCGTCGCGCCGCTCGCGCGCCGCGTTGCCGCGGTGCTCGCCGCAGGGCAGGTAGTGGGTGTAGGTCTGAGCCACCGTCGTCGGCACGTCGAGCGTCGCGGAAGCGCTCGGGCCACGGGTCCTTGAACTGCACCCACGGCCCGAAGAACCACGCGCGCGGCGACGGGCTGGCGGCCGGCGTAGTCGGAGTAGCGGCGCACCACGTCGGCGGGCCGCGGGCCGGCGAAGACGGTGAAGCGCGAACCGCGGCGCCTCGGCCTGGGCCTGCCAGGCGTCGCCGCGCTCGTTGAGCAGGTCGAAGGTGCGAGCGCTCGGTCTGGTCGATCAGGAAGCCCGAGGCCGCGGGTGGAGACGAGCCAGGGGATCGGGAAGTTCGTGGTGGTGGGTCCGGTGGGGAAGGTGAAGTCCGGGCAGGAGCGGGCGCAGCGACGTCCTCGCCGTCGCCCGACGAGAACGGCCCCTCCTCGGCCCAGGAGAACACGCGGTTGCCGGTCTGGTCGACCGCGTTGGAGCGCGAGCCGAAGCCCAGGTAGCGCTCGCCGGCGCGCGGCCGCGAACGACGGCGCCGGAGACCGAGGCCCGGTCGGCGAGCGGCCCCGAGCCGGGCGCGATCCGCGACGTCAGCGGTGATCGCGCCGTTCGCGCGACGCGGCGCAGCGGTCACCTCGAGCCGGTGGCCGAGCGGGTCGTTCGGTGGCCACGTCGAGCACCGAGCGCGCCGCCCGGCGCTGCGCGCGAGCCGTCAGCCGGGTGGCGTGGAACCAGACGGTCTGGCCCTCGGCGGCCATCGTCGTAGCCGAAGTAGGCGTTGTTGACCACGGGCACGCGCAGGTCGATCGAGTAGCCGAGCGGCCCGTAGCGGGCGTTGCGGTCGTCGGGCCGCGGGACGCCCGAGATCGTGCGCAGCGACGTCGCCGTCGGCCCGGTCGTCGAACTCGAGCGCGAAGGGCTCGGCGCGTGACGCGGGCCTCCAGCGGGCCCGAGTCCACCGACACCGGCTCGGCGGCGCCGGCAGCGGCGGGCAGCGCCAGCATGGCGCAGGCCAGCGTCGAATGTCCTGAGCGCACGCACCCAAGGGCTCCCCGGGGCCAGTCTCGCACGAGCGTCAGGGGTTGGTGAACGGCAGCTCGACGATCGTGGCCGAGCGCGCCCTCGACCGCCACCTCGTCGCCCGGCGCCGCCTCGCGGCGCACCAGCGCGAGCGCGATCGGGCCCGAAGCTGGGGGAGACGCACGCCGAGCCGACCGTGCCGACCTCCTTCTCGCCGAGGCAGGATGGCGTCGCCGTGCGCGGCCGGCGCGGCCAGGCGCAGCCCGCGCAGGTGGCGGTTCGGCTTGCCGCGGTAGTAGCAGGCGGGCGACGGTCTCCTGGCCCACGTAGCAGCCCTTGGTGAAGCTGACCGCGCGCTCGTTGAGCCCGGCCTCCTGGGGGATCGTGCTGCGCGTCCATGTCGAGCCCGAGCCGCGGCCGGCCCGACTCGATGCGCAGGCACTCCGCCACGTCCTCGTCCACGCGCTCGGCGAGGCCACGGACGTCGCCGGTCTCGTCGGCCGGCACGATCACGTCCACGCCGAGGTCGGTGGTCACGTACGAGGCGCCGCGCTCGTCCTCGACGAAGGCGTGCTCGCGCTCGGGCGGCGCCGGGTCCAGCGCGCGCGCGCGAGCCGGGCCCGATCAGCGAGAAGACCGCGCGGGAGTCGGTCAGGTCGCGCGTGCGCACGTCGCGCCCGAGGCTGTAGGTCTCGAAGTTGTGGACGAGCACGCGGCGGGCGATCGACTCGGCGTCCACCAGCAGCCGGTCGGCGGCCAGGCGCAGCACGCGCATGTCGGTGCGCAGCTTGCCCTTGTGGTCGAGCAGCGCCGCGTAGCAGCCCTGCCCGGGCTCGAGCGCCTCCACGTCGTTGGTCACCTGGCCCTGGAGGAACTCGGCGGCCTCGCCGCCCTCGAGCTCGATCACGCTGCGTCCGGCGCGCTCGACCACGCCGGCGTCGTGCTTGCAGCAGCTCGTATGCGTCGGTGGCGATCACCCCTGCCGATTCTAGGAGGGGCCGTCTCCCGGCATCTCGAGCGTCACGAGCCCCTTGCGGGCCTCGTGGTCGACCTGGAGCGTGGTGTGGCTGATGCCGAAGCGCTCGCCGAGCATCGCCTGCACCTCGCGGCGCCGGTTGTGGCAGTCGTCGCCGGCCTCCACCAGCACGTGCGCGGAGAGGGCGGGGAACCCCGAGGTGACCTCCCAGACGTGCAGGTCGTGCACCTCCACGACGCCTTCGTGGGTCGCCATGGCGCGGCCGATCTCGTCGGCGTCCATCCCCCGCGGCGTGGCCTCGAGCAGCACCCGCCCGGAGTCGATGAGCAGGCCCACCCCTCCGCGCACCATGAGCGCGGCCACGAGCAGCGCCGCGATCGAGTCGGCGCGGTCGAAGCCGGTCACGACGATGGCGACGCCGGCCGCCGCGGCGGCCAGGGAGGAGAAGAGGTCGGTCAGGTTGTGCAGGTAGGCGCCCTCCACGTTGAGGCTCGCGGCGGTTGGCACGCGCGAGCGCCCACGCCGCGCCGCCGTTGGCGGCGGCGCCGGCCAGGCCCACGGCGATCACGAAGGGGGCGTCCACCTCGACGGGATCGACCAGCCGGCCGATCGCCGCGTAGGCCACGAAGCCCGGCGAGCACGCAGCAGCGCGGCGCCGTTGACCTGGGCGCTGAGGATCTCGCGAGCGCTTGCAGGCCGAACGTGAAGGGGCCCGAGGCCGGGCGCCGCGCGAGGCGAACCGCGATGAGCGCGAGCCCGATGGCGGCCACGTCGGTGAGCATGTGGGCGGCGTCCGACAGCAGCGCGAGCGAGTCGGCGAGGAGCCCGACCACCACCTCCACGACCATGAACGCCGAGGTTGATCGCGAGGGCGAGCACGAGCCACCCGGCGCGGGTGTCCTCGCCCACCCCGTGGGTGTGGCCCTCGTGGTCGTGGCGCCGGGCGTTCACGGTCGCGCGTCGCTCAGGCGTCCCACGCCGGGCAGGAAGCGCCCCACCCGGGCCGCGTAGTGCGCGTAGGCGCTGCCGTGCACGCGCAGCAGATACGGCTCCTCGACCACTCGTGTCTGCAGCTCCAGCGCAACCACCAGGGCGGCGAACGCCACCATCGCCACGGCGTTGGGCACGAGCAGCGCGAGACCGAGCGAGGCCGGCAGCATGCCGGCGAAGATCGGATTGCGAACGAGGGCGAACGGGCCGGAGGTGACCAGCGCGGTGCGCTCGCCGGGGTCGACGCCGATCCGCCACGAGTCACCCATCGCCAGCTGGGCCACCAGGGTGATCGTGAGGCCCGCCGCGAAGAGCACGAAGCCGGCGGCGTGGGCGCCGGGACCGTCGATGGAGGCAGGCGGGGAGATCACCCCGGCGGCGTCGAGCACCGGGGCGGCGAAGCCCGACGAGCGCGGCGGCGAACAGAACCCCGGCCAGCCACTCGGCCGAGCCGGCTCCCGCCGAGGCCCTTGAAGCCGGTCGACCCGGTGCGGCGGAGCTGGATCAGGGTCCTCAGCCCGAAGGCCGTGGCCAGGTAGACCCGAATCCCGCCAAGGCCCACGCAGCCATCACGATGCCCAGGCTAGCCCTCGAAGGCGTTGGTAGCTTCGCCTTGGATGTCCTCGACGCCCAGGCTCAGAAGCGGTCCGCGATGGCCTTCTACGACCTGATGTTCAACGAGAACAGGCCGCGGGAAGCGGTCGAGCGCTACGTCGGAGCGGAGTACATCCAGCACAACCCGGAGGTCGCGGACGGCAAGGAGGCGTTCGTCGAGTACTTCGAGCGGATGGCCGCCGAGTTCCCCGGCAAGCGCGTCGAGTTCAAGCGCGCGATCGCCGAGGGGAGTACGTGGTCCTGCACTGCCGCCAGGAGTGGCCCGGCGACGAGAGCTACGCCGGGATCGACATCTTCCGGTTCGACGACGACGGAGATCGTCGAGCACTGGGACGTGCTCCAGGTCGTGCCGTCGGTCTCGGCGAACGACAACGGCTCTTCTAGCGGCGGCTACGACCGCAGGCCCACGGCCTCGAGGGCCCGGTGTGGCTGTGGAACTCCTGCTGGCGGATCGCCAGGCCGTCCTTGACGGTCATGACGTACGCGAACTCGAGCGTGAGTGGGACGCCGCTGGCCTGTGCGCGCATCGGCGCCTGTGCGAGCACCACGAGCCGGTCCCCCAGGTCGATGAGCTCCGTCGGCTCGAAGCGGGTGTCGGTGCCCCAGACCTCGTTCGTGGCCGAGACGTACGTGCGGTAGCCCGAATGCCCGTGGTAACACCGATCGCTCAGACCCAGGTCGACCACCTCATCAGCCGGGAGGTACTCGAGCTCCGGATGGAACGCGATGACCACGGCGTCCAGATCCATGCGGTTGTAGGCCTCGGCCGTGAGCCGGACGCCGCGCAGCAGCACCGCCTGGCGAAGACGCGAACGGGGCGGCAGCCGGTGGATCAGGCGAAGGAACGCCGAGGCCGCTTGAGGAAAGCGCACAGAGAGCCGCTGATCGAGCGTACGCGCTCGACCGCTCGTTCACTCGGAGCCGCTGGCGCACGATCGGATCGCTCGACACCGCCGGCCTCGCCTACTCCGACAGCCCCGCGGCCTCGAGGGCCGTCGCTTCGCTCATGATCACGTCGAGCCGGACGACCCTGCCGCCGCTGAAGGTCCACAGCTGGAAGTACCGGATGCTCGACGGGGACACCGCTACCCCGCCCGATGCCGGCCTGGTGGACCGCGACCAGCACCGTGTCCCCGATCTCCCTGAAGGACTCCGCGGCGATGGTGAGCGACTCCCAGGGATCGAGGAAGCGCGACATGTAGTCCCGCACGCCCTCCATCCCCTCGTACTCGCCGCCGTCGGGGATACCGGAGTCGATGGCGAGCGTGATGTCCTCGTCGAGCAGCGGCAGGCTAGCCGTGAAGTCCCCTCGCTCATAACCGGCGTAGACCGCGCGCAGAGTCTCGACGTTCTCCTGCGACATCGCTCCCGAGTATCCCGCCGACGAGGGTGGGCTTGCTAGTAGCGAACCTATTGCACGGCAGGCGTTTCAACATGCATGGCCCCCCACAACCGAGTGAACGGAGATTCGCGCCCTCATACGCGAGATGGAGCAGGCGGTCGAGCAGCTATCCGACAGCCCGGAGCGCCAGAGAAGGCCGAGGGACACCGCCTTCTGCTCGAACACCTGGCGTTGCACGGAGAGGGCCCGGACCGCCCGAACCTCAGCGCGACGCGATCGTCGGCGACGCCCGCAGGTTTCTCAACGGGAAGACACGTTTAGTCCCGTCTAACTTCTGTGTTAGCCTGCCTGCAGGATGAAGTTGGGCAGCAAGAAGATCTCGCGGCGCAAGCTCCTCGGAGGAGCCGCCGGCGCCACGGCGGCGCTGCCGATCCTGCACGAGGTCGTCCCTCACCAGGTCCTCCACGACCAGCTCGCCCGCGCACAGGATGAGCACACGGGCCACGGCGGCGAGCAGCCCGGGAGCTCGAAGGCGGCGCACACGGGATCGGGGCACAGGGGCACCGTCGGGCGGGTGGACCCGGCCGTCAACGGGTTCGACCCCACGGAGATCCTCCGTGACTTCGATCGGGGCAAGGTCACCCGCGAGGGCGGGCGCACCGTGCGCACGTTCGAGATCGTGGCCGAGGACAAGGAGATCGAGGTGGCTCCGGGTGTGAAGTTCGCCGCCTGGACCTACAACGGCAGGGTGCCCGGCCCCACCCTGCGCGCCACCGAGGGCGAGCGGGTCCGGGTGAGCTTCGTGAACGCGTCGAACCACCCCCACACGATCCACTTCCACGGAATCCACACCGCCCGGCACGACGGCGTCCCCGGCGTGGGTCCGGGCAACATCGCGCCCGGTGGCTCCTTCACGTACGAGTTCGACGCCTTTCCCTTCGGCCTGCACCTCTACCACTGCCACTCGACCCCGCTGGCCGACCACATCGCCAAGGGGCTCTACGGCGCGTTCATCATCGACCCGAAGGACGGTCGCGCCGAGGCCGACGAGCTGGTGATGGTCATGAACGGCTTCGACACCAACTTCGACCGCGCCAACGAGGTCTACGCCGTCAACACCGTGGCCTTCGCGTACGACGAGAAGCCGATTCGCGTCAAGCGCGACCAGCTCGTGCGCATCTACGTGGTGAACATCCTCGAGTTCGACCTCCTGAACTCGTTCCACATCCACGCCAACTTCTTCGACTACTACCCGACGGGCACCCGGCTCGAGCCCTCCGAGTTCACCGACACGATCACCCAGGCCCAGGGCCAGCGCGGGATCGTCGAGATGAAGTTCCCCTTCACCGGCAAGTACATGTTCCACGCGCACGTGAGCGAGTTCGCCGAGCTCGGCTGGATGGGCTTCTTCGAGGTGACGGACTGATGGGCCAGGTCGCCGCCCCGCGCCGCCCGCGCACGCGCGCTCCCGCCTGGCTCGCCGGGCTGGTGCCCCTTGCTCGTGCTCGGGGTGGCCATCGCGCTCTTCGTGGGGCTCGACGCGCCGGGGCTCGAGCGCAACGGGGTGCCCGTGGAGGACCTGGCGGTGGAGAAGACCGAGCTGCGGCCGGGTCAGATCGAGCTGACCGTCCGCAACGACGGGCCCGACGCCGTGGGGATCCGCCAGGCGATCGTGAACGACGGCTTCGCCGCCTTCACCCAGACCAACGAGGACATCGGGCGCCTGGGCGCCAGCACGGTGACCATCGACTACCCGTGGATCGAGGGCGAGGCCTACGAGGTGTCGCTCGTGACCGCGACCGGGGGGACCGTGGCCGCGCCGATCGAGGTCGCCGCGGAGACGCCGGACACCGACGTCGGCTTCTTCGGGCTCCTCGCCCTCATCGGCCTCTACGTCGGGGTGATCCCCGTGGCCATCGGCATGCTGTGGCTGCCCTGGCTGCGCTCGGTGGACAAACGCATGGTGCAGTTCCTGATGGCGTTCACGATCGGCCTGCTGGGCTTCCTCGGCCTGGACGCCCTGCTCGAGGGCCAGGAGTTCGCCGGCTCAGGGCTCGCAGGCCTTCGGCGGAGCCGGCCTGGTCTTCGTCGGCGCCGCCCTCTCCTATCTCGCGCTGGTGGGCGTCGACGCGATGCTGCGGCGGCGAAAGCAGCGCGAGGCCGAGGATGGGGCCGGCCCGTGGCGTCTGGCCTTCCTCGTGGCGCTGGGCATTGGGCTGCACAACCTGGGCGAGGGCCTGGCGATCGGGTCCGCGTACGCGATCGGCTCGCTGGCGCTCGGCGCCACGCTGATCGTGGGCTTCGCGCTGCACAACACGACCGAGGGCCTGGCGATCGTCGCGCCCGTGGCGGGCGACACCGGGGAGCGGGGGCGGCGCCTTCGCCGCCTGGCCGGCCTCGGGCTGCTCGCGGGCCTGCCGGCCGTGCTCGGCGCCTGGCTGGGCGCCTCGGCCTTCAACCCGAGCCTCGCGGCGTTCATGTTCGGCCTGGGCGCCGGCGCCATCGTCCAGGTGATCGTGCAGATCGCGCCGAGCGTGCGCGACAGCGCGGGCAGGCTGCTCCACCCCCTCGCCGTGGGCGGCATCGTGACCGGGGTGGTGCTCATGTACGCGACCGGCCTCCTGGTGTCGGTCTGATGGCCACGGTCTCCGACACCCCCGGCGCGGTCTCGGACGCGGTCCAGGACTACGCCAAGGCGATCTACTCGCTCGGCAGGCGCTCGGAGGAGGCCGTGTCCACGTCGGCGCTGGCCGACCGCCTCGGCGTGTCCGCGGCCTCGGCCTCGGCCATGGTCAAGCGCCTGGAGTCGATGGGCCTCGCACGCCGCGAGCCCTACCACGGGGTCGAGTTGACGGCGGCCGGCGAGCGCGTGGCGCTGGAGGTCATCCGCCACCACCGGCTGCTCGAGCTGTACCTGGCCGAGGCGCTCGACATGCCCTGGGATCGAGTGCACGAGGAGGCCGAGAAGCTCGAGCACGCGATCTCGCCCGAGCTGTCGGAGCTGATCGCCGACAAGCTCGGCCATCCCACCCACGACCCCCACGGCGACCCGATCCCCACGGCGTCGGGCGAGATCGAGGAGGGGGGCTCGCGCCCGCTGGCCGAGCTCGAGCCGGGCGAGCGCGGGGTCTTCGCCCGGGTGTCGGACTCCGAGCCCGAGATGCTGCGCTACCTCTCGGCGCGCGGGATCGCGCCCGGCGACCGCTTCGAGGTGCTCGAGCGCCAGCCCTTCGAGGGGCCGCTCACCGTGCGCTTCGCGTCCGGCGACCACGCTCTCGGCGGCGCGCTGGTGCGGATGATGCGCGTGCAGGCCGACCGCGCCGGGTAGATTTTCCAGCGTGCCGCTCGCCGAGGACTTCCAGCGCTTCGTCGACGCGCTGCCCCCCGACTGGACCCAGCTCGAGCTGGACCTGCGGATCCTCGACGAGGAGCGCTACATCGAGACGGCGACGCTTCTCACCCAGATCAACGCGATGCCCTACTCGAAGCACGACTGGCACTGGCGTCTGCGGGTGGCCAACCAGTTCGGCCACGCCGCGGCGGCCCAGACCGTGCGGGGCACGCTCGGGCTGCTCGACGAGCAGCACATCCACGGGGAGCTGGCGGTGCGCGAGGCCCGCTCGGGACGCGTGGAGGTGCGGGAGATGTGGGGCAGGCCGGAGTCGGTGCGCCAGGAGTTCGCCCGCCGCCGCTCCCAATAGGGGGACATGGCCCGAATCGCCCTCCTCAGCCCCGACCTGCTCTTCGGGTCGAAGGTCGAGGGCGCCCTCGCGGTCGCGGGGCACAAGGTCAACCGCTTCGACACCGAGCAGGCGGTGCGCCCGGCCGCGTCCTTCCACGATCTGCTGATCGTGGACCTCACGGCCGAGGACATCGACGGCCCCGCGCTCGTGCGGTCGATGCGCGAGCAGGGCGAGCTGGACGCGGTTCCGACGCTCGGCTACTACTCGCACGTGGACCAGGAGACCCGCAAGCGGGCCGAGGACGCCGGCATCAGCCGCGTGGTGCCGCGCTCGCGCATGGCGCGTGAGACGGCCGCGCTGGTCGAGGGCCTGCTGCCCAAGGGCTGACGCACACCCGCGCGCATTTGTGGCGGTTGTGGCAAGCTAGCCGCGGATGGCGGGGAGAGCTGCTCGTACCGTTGCTGGCCTGCGCGCTCGCGGGACTCGCCGCCGCGCCCGCCGCCGCGCTCGCCGCCGGGTTCGACGATCCGGCTCCCGCGGACCCGGGTCAGCAGCTCGACACGCTGCCCGGCGTCCCCTACGACAACAACCAGCGCAGCGACACCCCGGACGACCCCGACTACGACTCCGCCGAGCCCCCGGAGCAGACCCAGACGAACATCTTCGAGGAGCGCTTCGACCTGTTCGGATTCGCCTCCGAGCGCACCCGGACCTCGGCCCGCTACACCGATCCGACGGGACCCAACGTGGGCAAGGGCATGGTGTCGGGCTTCAACGCCGCGGGCGCCTGGAAGATCACTCGCGGCGACCCCAGCGTCGGGGTGGCCGTGCTCGACACGGGGATCAACTGGGACAACGCCGGCCTTCGCGACCGCGTGACCCTCAACCGCGCCGAGCTGCCGCCACCCGCCGGCGGGACGGTCTACGACGTGAACGCCAACGGCGTCCTCGACGTGGACGACTACAAGGACGACCCCCGCGTCGGCAAGGCCGCGCCCACCGGCCAGGACCTGATCAGGGCGTTCTCGGACAACACCGATGCCGACGCCAACGGCTACGTCGACGACATCGCCGGCTGGGACTTCTTCGACGACGACAACGACCCCCAGGACACCTCGAGCTACTTCGCAGCCAAGAACCACGGCTCGGGCCGCGCCTCGGAGGCTGTGGAGAAGGGCAACGACGGCGCGGGGTCGATCGGCGTGTGCCCCAAGTGCCAGTACATGCCCATGCGGGTCTGGGACACCTTCGTCGCCGACCAGAACAACTTCTTCATGGCCGTGACCTACGCCACCGACAACGGGATCGAGGTGATCGTCGGCGCCGACGGCGGTCTCTACCACTCCGCGTTTGCCGAAAACGCCTCGCAGTACGCCTACGAGCACGGGGTCTCGCAGATCTACTCGGGCGATGACCTGAACACGGGCAACCACAACTACCCGGCGGCCTACGACCACACGATGTTGATCGAGGGCGTCTCGGCCGACGCGGAGGGTCTCGGGATGGAGCTCCCCTCCAACGAGAACGATCCCGGCATTCGCAAGGCCCTGATCGAGTTGCTGAAGAACGTTCCCGGCATCGGCACCAGCGTCCCGGTCAAGACCTACTTCCGCGGGGCGAACACGACCCAGTTCGGCGGCAAGTCCTCGATCTCCATGCACGGGCCCACCGGCTCGACAAACACCGGCAAGGCGGGCGGCGCCGCCGCGCTCGTGATCTCCGCGGCGCGCGAGAAGGGGATCAACCTGAGCGCGGACGAGCTGCGCATCCTGCTCGAGCAGACGGCGGAGGACATCCTGCCCGGCGACACCGTCGGCACGGGCAACCCCGATCCCGCACAGAAGGGCTTCGACACCCACTTCGGCTACGGGCGGGCGAACATCGGCGAGGCGGTCCGCCGGGCCGCGCAGGGGAAGATCCCGCCCGAGGCGGCGATCGAGTCACCCGACTGGTATGCGCCCGTGACCGGCGCAACGGCCACGATCACCGGCCGTGCCGACGCGCGGGACTCGATCGGCGGGGGCGCCTTCAACTGGAAGCTGGAGTACGGGGTGGGCCTGGCCCCGACCCAATGGAGCGAGGTGCGCAGCGGCAGCTCGAGTGGGCCGCCGGTCACGAACTTCGGCACGGTGCCGCTGGACCAGGTGCGCGCCGCGCTCGCCTCTCGTGCCACGCGCCCCGATCGCGACGACCCCGCCGGGCCGACGCTCGACCCATCCGCCACCGATCCCTTCGAGGGCCAGTTCACGCGTCCGCCTGACGGTGACTTCCCCTGACGGCACGGTCCTGCCGGGGGTGGACCGCAAGGTGCTCACCGCGCTCGACGACCCCTCGCTGCGCCCCGGCTTCCCCAAGCGCCTGGGCACCGGCGGCGAGGCACCCCTGCGCTACGCCGACCTCAACGGCGACAACATCCAGGAGCTCGTGCTGCCGACCGAGGACGGCCTGGTGCACGCCTACCGTCGCGACGGCTCGGAGCTTCCCGGCTGGCCCGTCAGCACCCAGACGCAGTTCTCCGCGACGCGGCATCTCGGATCCCCCGCGCTCAGGCGGCTCTCACCGCCCCTCGAGCCCCCGCGCGGGCCCACGATCGCCGATCTCACCGGCGACGGGCGGCCCGAGGTCATCACGGCCGCCGGCGAGCGGATCTACGTCTGGGACTTCGCCGGCAGGCCGCTGCCCGGCTGGCCGGTCCGGCCCGACCCTGGCCGCGCCAACTGCGCGCTGTCCGAGCAGGAGAAGGAGCGCAGGCACCCGAAGTGCGGCTTCCTCGCCACCCCCGCCGTGGGCCGCCTCGAGGGCCCGAACCGGCCGCTGGACATCGTCGCGCCGGGCCTCGACGGACGGCTCCGGGCCTACCGGCCCGACGGCTCTCCGGTGCCGGGCTTCCCGGTCCGGCTGATCGATCCCGCGGTGGCGCCCGAGGAGCAGGTCACCGCCGAGTCGATCAACAACCCGGCGATCGGCGATCTGGACGGCGACGGGCGCGACGACGTGGTGGTGGCCAGCAACGAGGTCTACGGCGGAGGCGGAGGAGAGGGGGGCGACGTGAGCTTCGGCGCTGCCCTGAGCGCCGCCGGCACCACGGCGCGCGTGTACGCCGTGCGATCCACCGGCACCGCCTCCCAGACGGATGCGAGCGACGGCGACGCGATCTTCCCCGGCTGGCCCGTCAAGCCGGGCGGGATCATCCAGGAGATCCTGCCGCTGATCGGGCCCGGCCACGACGCGGCGCTCGTGAACGTCGGGGGACAGCAGCAGGTGGCGATCTCGGTCACGAGCGGTCCTCTCGCCCTGTACGACAAGGACGGCAACCTCACGCGCGAGATCCAGCAGAACGTCGGTGGCGCCAACCAGGGCGCGCTCAACCTCTTCGAATCCGCGTCCGTGGGTGACCTCGACGGGGTCGGCGGGCCCGATCTCGTGAAATACCAGATCGACCTCGGTCAGGCCGCCAACCTCCTCCTGGTGGGCCAGAACTTCCCCTACAGCCACCGCATCGGGGCGTACAGCGCGGCCACCGGGGCGAAGATCGGCCCGTACCCGGTGATCACCGACGACTACCAGTTCCTGTCGAGCTCCACGGTCGCGCGCGTCCGGCCCGGCGCGAGCCACCAGGTGCTGGCGGGCACCGGGCTCGGCCTGCTTCATGCCTACGACGGCGTGACCGGCCGCGACGCTCCGGGCTTCCCGAAGATCACCGGCGGCTGGCTCTTCGCTCCCGCCGCGCTGAGCGACGACGGGCGCGTGGCCGGCATCACCCGAGAGGGCTTCCTGTTCGAGTGGAGCGCTCCCGAAGCGCCGGCCTGCCAGGGCGAGTGGCCGTCCTTCCGCCACGATCCCCAGGGGTCGGGCAACTACGACCGCGACGGCACGGCCCCCGCCACACCCGACCGCCTCTCACTTCCCCGGATTCGGGGCAACACGTTCCGTCTGCGCTTCCGCTCGCCGGGCGACGACGTCTTCTGCGGCACGGCCAACCGCTACGTCGCGGACATGAACGGCGAGAACCCTGAACCTGGGCGCGCCCGCGCCGGGCTTCTCGACGTTCACGAAGGAGATCAACGTGCCCAACAGCGTCCGGCGCGTCACGATCCGCGCGGCGAACGGGCCCGCGGGCCAGGCCTTCAACCTCGGCGCCCCCGGAGCGCTGGCGCGCTCGGGGCCCAACGACGAGTTCACGGAGGTCCCGCAGCCCGGCACGAGCGCGGCGGGCCGCCGCAGGGCGCGGCTGGCGCTCAAGCTGCGCTACCGCGCCGGTCGCACCCACCCGCGGCGCAAGCGCGTGCGCCCCCGGCGGTGCGCTCGCTCGGGTGTCCGCGTCACGGTCGTGGGACGCGACCGCCGGCTGGGGAGGCGGGCCACGTTCCGCGTCGCCCGCCGCGTGCTTCGCGATCGCCGTCGCTCCGCTCGAGCCGGGTCTTCCGCGACCGCCACCGGGCCCGGAGCCACGTGCACCGCGTGAGGGTGGGGGTGAGGCTTCGCGACGGCCGCCTCGTCGTTTCTCGAAGCGCTACCGGGTGTGCGCGGAGACGCGCCGGCTGGGAGCGCGCAGGCGCCGTTAGTGACCTAGCGCGGGAACGCCTCTTCGACGCGGGCCGGGCGCTCGAGGATCCCGAACCGGGCGTCGAAGCGCGCCCAGCGCTCCAGGGCGGTGCGATCGAGCGTCAGGGGCGGCTCCAGCGCGGGCGCCACCGCCTCGACCTGGGCACGGACCAGCGGGGCGTCGCTCCCGACGCCGCCGCCACCCGCTCCGCCGCCGCGGGGAGGTCGGACAGGGCCTCGCGGGTCCCGTCCCTGATGGCCGCCACGGTGTCGTCGACCAGCTCGGTGTCGTCGCGGAGCGTCTCCCGACGTGGTCGCCAGAACCAGCTCCGGGTAGCGCGGCGCGCCGAGTCGTCCGCCACGCGGAACTCCCGGGTCCGCACGCCGCGACGGCGAAGTGCAACCCCCTCGGCGTTCCAGAACGTGACCACCGCGTCCACCCGGCCGGCCACCAGGCTGGGCACCGCCGCGAACCCGATCGTCGTACGCCGCACGGCGCGCGGGGTCGCCGCCGTCGGCTCTCACCACGGCCGTCAGCACGGCGTCGTCGGAGGGCAGGCCGGTCACGCCGACCCGCCGTCCCTCGAGGTCGCGGGGCCGCTTCACGCCCGGCGCGGCGATCACCGCGGCCAGTGGGCGCTGCACGATCGCGCCGACCCCGACCACGTCGGCACCGCGTTCGCGAGCAAGCCCGAGGTCGTGGATGTCCACCACCGCCAGGTCGGCACGGCCGGCGGCCAGGAGCTTGAGCGAGTCGGTGGAGCTGGCCGGGGTCCGCACACGCAGATCCAGGCCGTGCCGCTCCGCCAGGCCCTCGTCACGCGCGGTGAAGATTCCCGCGTGGACGGCGTTCGGCTGGAAGTCGAGCGCGAGGGACACCGAACGCAGCGCGCCGGCGCCGCTTTCGTCCTTCTCGCCGCAGGCGCCGAGCGTGAGAGCGAGCGCCAGCGCGCAGACGAGGGGGCGGACCATGAGCGGATGATGCCGCCCCCGGCGCCCCAACCGACCGCCGCCGCTCGTAGACTGCCCGCCCATGAACGCACACAGAGGACTGCGCCCCCGTCGACCGCGGCCCCTCCGCCTACATCGGGGAGTTCATCGGCACCTTCGCGCTGGTTTTCTTCATCACGGCGGCCGTCT